>NZ_JMCG01000001.1:1200000-2400000 GCF_000764325.1 Vibrio navarrensis
GCCAAACAAAGTGCGGAAAAAGTCACAGATACCCACGATTACAACGAGGCAGAAACACGCACTTATCTTATCGATGTGCTTCTGCACGAGGCCGGTTGGAAACTAGAGCATAAGCGAGACCGTGAATACCCTGTATCTGGCATGCCCATTTCGCAGGCCAACCCTAATGGCAATGGCTTTGTTGATTACGTGCTATGGGGTGACGACGGCACGGCGCTCGCGGTTGTTGAGGCAAAACGCACTCACCGCCGAGCCGAAGATGGGCAACAACAAGCCAAGCTTTACGCCGATTGCTTAGAAAAACAGTGTGGTGTGCGTCCTGTGATTTTTTATACCAACGGGTATGAAACGTATCTGTGGGATGATCATTTCTACCCGCCACGTCAAGTTCAAGGCTTTTACACCAAAGCCGAACTTGAGCTTATGGTAAAGCGTCGTACCGACCGTAAACCTTTCTTTGAAAATGGCCAACCGAACAGCAATCTTGTTATTAACAACGACATCACCAACCGCCATTATCAAAAATCAGCCATCACCAAACTATTGCAAGATTTTGAGCTAGAACATGAGCGCAAAGGGCTATTCGTGATGGCGACGGGTACGGGCAAAACTCGTACCGTGATCAGCCTTGTTGATTTGTTGGTGAAGAATAATTGGGTTAAGAACATTCTGTTTCTTGCTGACCGTAATGCACTACTCACCCAAGCCAAGAAGAACTTTGTTAAGCTACTGCCTCGTGTCAGTTGCTCAATTCTTGACTCCAGCCAAAGCAAAGACAACATCGATAGTCGTTTGTACTTCTCGACATACCCAACCATGAAGAATTTGCTTGATCGTGGCGCGAATGAGCGACCCTTTGGCGTCGGTCATTTCGATTTGATTGTTGTCGATGAAGCGCACCGTTCCGTGTATTCAAAGTATCGCCAGATATTTGAATACTTCGACGGCTTTCTCCTAGGCTTAACAGCAACACCCAAAGATGAAGTCGAAAAAGATACCTATGGTATTTTTGACCTGCAAAAAGGGATGCCAACCTACGCTTACGAAGACGAAAAAGCGTATGACCAAGGCTACCTTGTGCCGCCAACCAAGATTTCAGTCGCGACCAAGTTCCTACGTGAAGGGGTAAAGTACAAAGACTTATCACCTGAAGAACAAGAAGAGTGGGAAAACAAAGCGGAGCTGCAAGATCGAGATGAAGTATTGCCATCCGAGGTGAATAACTTCTTATTTAATACTGATACTGCCGAGAAGATGTTTGCTCAGTTAATGAGTAAAGATGAGCATGGTGGAGTTCACGTTGAAGGCGGCGATGTAATTGGTAAAACCATCATCTTTGCTGCTAATAACCCTCACGCTCAGTTTTTACAAGAAGTATTCAATAAGAACTACCCTAAGTGGGCGGGCAAGCTAGCGCGAGTGATCACCTTCAAAGAAACTTATGCTCAAAGCTTAATTGATGAATTCAGCGGTGACGAAAACGAGCGTAAAGACTTTGACCCGAAAAACCCTACCTGCCGGATCGCTATTTCGGTCGACATGCTTGATACCGGGATCGACGTACCTGAAGTGGTTAACCTTGTGTTCTTCAAAGTGGTTCGTTCAAAGGTGAAATTCACCCAGATGATTGGCCGCGGAACACGTTTGTGCAAAGACTTGTTTGGCCCGAATGACGACAAGAAAACCTTCAAGGTGTTTGATTACTGCCAGAACTTTGAATACTTCGATGCGAACCCCGAAGGTTTACCGGTAGGAGTCGCGAAACCAGTGACTCAACAGGTGTTCGAAAAACGCGTTTTACTCAGCACATTACTCAACAGCAAGTTGAATAATGAAGATTTCCGCGAGCAAAACCCAGAAGACTATGAGCGCTATTTTGAGTTAAACCGTTATCAACTGGATATGTTGCACCACATTGTCAGCGGGATGAATCTCGATAACTTTATCGTAAGGCCGAAGCGTCGAGCGATTGAGCCGTTTTTAGACCGTAAGTATTGGGATAACATTGATGACGCTAAGTTTAGTGAGCTAGAGAATCAGATTTCACAGCTGCCAACGGAAGCGGAAGCCTTTAATTCTGATGAGCAACTTAATCACCTATCACACCGCTTTGATAGCTTAGTTCTAACCATGCAGTTAGACCTGTTAGAGAAAGGGATGATCTCTGAAACGATCCGTGGAAGAGTGATCGAGTTCGCCGAGCAGTTAGAAGCCAAATCAACCATTCCAGCAGTACAGGCTCAGTTACCGCTAATTCAAGATGTTCAGACTCAAGAGTTTTGGCAAGACATCCACTTAGTCACGCTGGAAGAGCTGCGTCGTAAATTACGAAATCTCATGTTTGCGTTGGACAAAGATAAAAAAGAGATGGTGTACACCAACTTTGAAGATGAGGTGCAAGGTGTCCATGACGTGACAAACGTGTACAAGAACCCGAGTGTTGATTTAGCCCAGTATCGCAAAAAAATTGAGCTCTATATTCAAGACCACCAAGATCATTTAACAATCCAAAAGCTAAAGCGCAATAAGGCCATCACACAAGCGGATTTGGATGTTTTAGAAGGGTTGCTATTGGAAGCGAGTGGGATTAGCGATGTTGAAACTTACCGTGAGAAAATCTTACAAGAGAAGCCTCTAGGTACTTTTATCCGTCAATTAGTGGGTTTAGATCAGAATGCGGCTAGAGAAGCATTTAGTGCCTTTCTCGATGAAGCGTCTTATAACGCTGAACAGATTGAATTCATCGACCAAGTGATCGACTACCTCGTTAACAACGGCATTCTCGATATGTCACAGCTGTTCGAGCCACCCTTTACTGATAACCACGGCGAAAGCGCCTACGGCTTCTTTGATGAAGGCACCGTAGTCGAGTTGTTTGGGGTGATTCGCAAGGTGAATGCGAATGCAGTGGTTAATGAAAGTATTAGTGCTTAAAGTACATCATTAGATGCTTGGATCTACAGTCGTAACCCAGGAAGGGAAGGATATTAGATTTTGATCTTATCTTTTGCTCTGTCCAGATTATTCTGGGCTACAAATAGAAGGAACCTAGGTGAGTAAAACTGTATCAATAGCTCTTGCTTGTGAGGCTGACATCCTAATACGGGCAGCTCGATTAGTAGATATAGGTGAAATAGCGCAGGCTGTTAAGTTACTAGAGCAAGCACATAATGAAAAACCTCGTTCAGATAAGCTGCTTGGTGTCTTAAATGATCTCTATCGGAAACTTGGAAACCATGCCAAAGCAAAAGAACATACCGTAGCCGTTTTTGATTATTCATCTCATTATGCTATCCATCCTGAGATTGAATTGCCAAATGAGAGTGATGTTGCTTTTTTGGCTGACAAATCAAATGAGCTAGTGGATGTTGAGTACAATTTTGAAAGTTCTGACTCTCAGCCAAAAAAACTATCCAGAAAAACTTTGAGCTTAAACAAAAGGGTGAATGACTCATCTGATGAAGTAGAGGTTAAAATATATCATCGTTCAAAGAGAAAGAATGTCACCCTCAAACCTTCACACCTGTCGGATGAAGGAGACCTTGCCGACAGATCATCATCCATAAAGCAAGTCGCAACTGAAGTACCCAAAATTGGTACACAAGAGTCAAGCCCGAGCGGGAGTTGCATCGAAGTTCAACGTGGAGAATCACACAGTCTAGTCGATGGTTTAGGTGATTATGTGGTGGAAGGGCTAGATGAGTACTTCGATATATTAAATGAAGAAGAAACGGATGATGATATATCGATTGATATATATAGTTATGTAGAAGAAGTAATTTCAGACGAGGAATTATATGTAACTGATAATAACGAGTTAGATCTTTATGATTTGTGGATTGATGATGAGCAAGCTAATGATGAAGATAATAATGAAAAAAATAGTGTTTTAGAAAACAGTCTAAGTATTGAAGAGCGAGCACGTTTTGTTGCCGTGGACTGTATAATCGAGTTTGGCTGGCATGCCAGAGAATTACCATTTTTGGTTGATGTATTCAGTGGGCCAGGTTGGAGTAATACAAAAGTCGCATTATTAAGAGAAGTTCAGTCTGGGACAACAGTAGAAGAGTTAAAGTTGGCCTTTGAAGTTAAAAAATTTTGGAAAGATAGCTCACGATATTGGATTAGTTTCTCAAAAGCGTGGTTGAGCGGAGAGAGTGCGGATTCAACCTATAAACATTGTAGTTGGAAACAAGCTTTGCGTTTAATTCATTTGTTTAATGGCGTCCCAGCTTTTGAAGAAATATATAATTTCTTAGAAGTTGAGTTTGAGCATTGGTATGCGTCTACTATTCTTAGACGCTGTTTTCCTGCTTTTTATCACTATTTATTTAGTTATCGTCTCCATTACAGAAATATAGATTCGATGTTTGGAGGTTTTGCTCTCCCGGAGTTTTTTGATGGTTTAGACGCAATATCGGTCCATTTGCCACACTCGGATGAAATGTTATTACTTAAAGATATGGGTATTGATTTGGCGAATAAGTTCGTGAGTAAAAAATCGTTTATCAGTGATGACTATACTGATGACTACTTGTTAGAGCTATGGAACCAAACAGCATAAATAGAACGAGAGGAAAAGGCCATGTATGTTCAAAAGAGGCTCAAGCCTGTTATAGGTTGCTGGGTGTTACACGAAAAATTTGGTCGCGGTCTTGTGCGCCAAGTTTTGGATAATATCGACGGAGTTACATTAAAGGTTGGTTGGCAAAATCGTGAATATGGCCAGACTCTCGTTTCAGCTTCATCTGTAGCTTCTGGTTTTATGGTTGGCATGGAGGTACAGCATGTTCCAGTGTCTAAAGTAGAGCTATGTCTTAAAGAAGGGATCGTACTCAAAGTAAAAGAAATTGCGGGTTTCCATCAAGTCCTAGTCAAGTTTTCTGAATCGTCAATTACTCGCTGGTTACCATTTGAGCGGCTGTCTTGGATTAAAGGTGTAGAACATCGATTCTGTACTAATGATTTTGGTGATGTAACTACACCTATGAAATTTAAGCTAAAGGTTCTTGCACATGCTATTGAGAATTGGAACGAAAATACAGGGTCTTTATCACGCTTAGACATTGACCCTTTACCACATCAAGTGCATTTGGTTCACCATATTCTAGCATCTGGTCACCTCAACTGGATGATTGCCGATGATGTTGGCTTAGGTAAAACTATAGAAACGGGAATGTTACTAAAAGCTCTAGAGCAAAGAGGACAAGCAGATCGTGTTCTATTAGTTACACCAGCAGGCTTGACTTCTCAGTGGAAAGAAGAGCTGCATAATAAATTTGGCTTAAGTGAATTCCGAATATATGGCGAGAACTTCAATATTGATGAAGCGCGCGAATGGGGCATGTACAAACACGTTATAGGCTCAATTGATAGGTTCAAAGAAGATAATCATTTAGAAAAGTTATTGCGAGCAGAGCCTTGGGATCTTGTTATTTTTGATGAGGCTCATCGCCTTAGTCGAAGACAGTATGGAATGAAATATGATGCATCGAATAGATTTCAACTTGCTAATTTCTTGAGAGCTAAAACAAAAGCCATGGTGCTATTAACTGCTACTCCTCATCAAGGCAAACCTGACAAGTTTCAAAGCTTATTGATGCTATTAAACCCAGATAGAAAAGACGAGATCGAGACGTTGGCACTGAACCCTGAGATCCTGTCTGAGATGATTATTAGGAACAATAAATCGGATGTGACCGATTTGGAAGGCAATTTTATCTTTAAAGGCAAAACTACAAAAGCGATACGAGTTACGCACGACAAGGCATTAAAAGATTTTGATTGTTCACTTCAATCCTATCTGAGAAAAGGTTATCAAACAGCTAGTGAGATGGGGCAAGCCGGTAATGCAATTGGCTTTGTTATGACTGTCTACCGAAAACTAGCTGCATCCAGCGCAAAAGCGATCAATCAAGCATTACATAATCGGAAGTTAAGGCTTCTTGAAGAGTCTCAATCAGCAAATGTTGATGATGAGCTATTGGTACAAGATGAGCGCTATTCTGGCGAAGCAGAAGAACAACACTTGAAAACTACACAAGGAAAAGAGTTCTTTGACGGTGAGTTAGAACAGTTAGATATTTTGATTGCAGAGAGTGAACAAGTTCTTATAACGGATCCCAAACTAAAGGAATTTAAAGAGGTTTTGATACCGTCAATACTCGCAAATAACAAATCAGAGAAAGTCTTGATATTCACAGAATATCGCTCAACACAAGAGTATCTAAAGACAGCCCTTGAAGAATATTATGGCGATGGTTGTGTGAATTTGATTAATGGTTCTATGAAGCATCAGGTTCGTAGAGAAGCTATCAGAAACTTTGAAGACGTTGGGCAGTTCTTGATTTCAACGGAAGCTGGTGGCGAAGGGATCAACCTTCAAGACAAGTGTCATATTATGATTAATTATGACTTGCCTTGGAACCCCATGAGATTGGTTCAACGTATTGGTCGCCTATATCGTTATGGTCAAAAGCACCGTGTAGTAGTTTTTAACCTTTATTCTCCTGAGTCAATGGATGATCAAATCATGGAGCTGATGCACGAAAGAATTGAACAAGTTGTAGGTGACTTAGCTTCATTGAGCGGAGAATACAATGAACGTTTAAGTGATGACATTTTGGGAGAAGTCGCGGACCTTGTTGATGTAGGAGATATCCTGCTGGAAGCTACAAGCGATGGTATAGTTCGCACCAGAGAACGTATCGAAGAAGCACTAGAAAAAGCAAAAAATTCAGCGAGTAAACAGCGTGAACTATTCGAATATGCGGCAGGGTTTGATCCTAAAGAGGCAAAAGAAGAGCTAAACATTACATCGGAGCATGTGATGTATTTTATGCAAGGAATGTTTGATTTATTGAATATTGAAGTTGTAGGTAAAACCCATAAAGATCTTATCTGGCAGATTAAACTAAATGATGCTGTAGCAACGGATTTGGGGGTAAGGAGAACTAAGTGGCAGATTACGTTTGACCGAGCTCTTCATGCGAGTCGTGAAAATTGCGAGATGATGGATCTCGATAACTTTTTGTTTAAGTATTTACTTAAAAAAGCGAAATCGTATGAGTTTGGTGGACTGACGGCTTCTATTGGCAAGGCGTCCCAGTTAGAAGGTGCTGTAATATGCTCATATTTAAGGTGGCAAAATTCTCTTGGACTTAGACAGCGACAAGAGTTAGTTGCTATCCAAGTTTGTCAGGATAAAGAGGTTGCGCTGAATACTCAAGACTTTTGCAACTGGCTGAAAAATGATGATATTTCATATTATGAGAGTAGTAGACGGGACTTAAAGGAATTGTTTCAAGTTGCCCAAGTCAAAAGTGAAGAGGTGTTAAAGGCTAAATCGAATCAGCTGCTTCACCCTGAAAGTATCGATCCCATTGCGGCCGCATTATTTCATACGTAAATTATTGACGTACTAAAATGTTACCTCTCTAAAGTTGATTAAACTTAACGGTTTGTTTCCATAGAGTTTGATTTTTGGGGATTCACGATCATACTAAAACTTAGATACTCTAAGTTTTAGTGGTGATATGTGAATACAGACATTCAACTTTACCCCGACGAATCGCTCGAAAGTTTTTTGCTGCGCTTATCGCAAGAACAAGGCTACGAGCGATTTTCTCATTTTGCTGAAGACATCTGGTTCGACACGTTGGATCAGCATGAAGCGATTCCCGGCGCTTTCCCTCTTGAGCTCAACCGGATCAATATCTACCATGCGCAAACCACAAGCCAAATGCGGGTGCGAGTTCTTATCCATCTTGAGAACCAATTAAAACTCAATAACTTTGGTGCACTTCGCCTTGCGTTGTCACATTCAAAAGCTCAATTTTCTCCCGAATACAAAGCAGTTCATCGGTTAGGTGTATCCGCCCCATGAACCCACGGGGCGATATTGTTAGTGTTTGAAGTTCCAAGGCAGGAGTGCATCGATATCTGGTTCTGCTTTCGCTAACTCCTGCATGCACTTGACTATGTAGTCGTAAAGGATAAGGCCGTTGGCTTTCGCTGTCTCGACGATACTGTAAAGCATCGCGCTCGCTTCCGCTCCATTGGGATTGGTCGAGAAGAGCCAGTTCTTTCTCCCAATAACCAGCGGTTTTATTGCGCGTTCAGCACGGTTATTGTCTATCGATAAGTGACCGTCATCGATATAGCGAATGAGCTTCGGCCACTGACCGAGCGTGTATTTTATCGCTTTACCCAGCGGGCTAGACTCAAGCACTTTCTGAGTTGTCATCCATTCATAAAGCTCATCCAGTATCGGCTTAGCATGCTCTTGGCGCTCTGCTTTCCGTTTTTCGGCACTGGCACCTTTTAAGCGGGATTCTATCCCATAGAGTTTCTGGATTTTGGCCAGCGCTTTATCCGCTTTGCCTGACTTACCTTTGCCTTGAAGCTTTTTCGCGTCCATGAACTTGCGCCGAGCATGCGCAAAGCAACCGACATTGGTGACTCGATGAAGCCCATCATAAACACCATAGCCATCGGTTTGCAGATACCCATCATAGTCGCCCAAGAAGGCAACAGGGCACGACCTCGCGCGACTGTTTTGATAGTCATACAAGACGATATTTTTTACATTGGGCAGTGCGGCATCTGGCGAGTCCGCGCCCGAGCAGTAGAGCCACATGTAACACTGTTTATCTTCTTTGAGGACATTGAGCGGCGTTTCATCCGCCTGAATCACCATTTGCTCAAGTAGGTGCGCTTTCAAGGCCGCATAAAGTGGAGCGAACTTCTCACTGACTTGGATAATCCACCTTGCCATGGTGGTGCGCGAGAGTTCGATACCCGACTGGGTAAACAACGACTCTTGTCGATAAAGTGGCATCGCGTATTGGTATTTGCCGAGGATGATATTGGCCAACAAGCTTTCTGTAGCGAAGCTTTTAGGGATAATACTTTGCGGCGCTGGCTTTTGAACGATGCGGCTGTTGTCCTGAGTTTGCTCGCATTGGCGGCAAGCATATTTAGGACGAACATATTCCAACACTTTGAGTACCGCTGGCGTGAACTCAAGTTTCTCGCTACGGTCTTCACCGATTTTATGCAGGTGATGTTGGCAGCAAGTGCACTGCTTTTCATCGTCGTCTAAATCAAGTTCGATAACCTCACGAGGCAAGCTCTTTGGCAGGGGCTGACGTTTGCCGCGTTTCTTCATTGTGGTGGTCGTTGTGACAACATCAACCTCTTCTTCCTTAGCAGCTTCACACTCCGCTTCGTTGAAGAGGTCACCTTGGGATTCATTGTAAGGCTTTAACGCCTCTGAGCGTTTAGCGAACTGACGGTCGAAGGCAAGCTTGAGCTGTTCAAGTAGGGATTGACGCTCTTGTTGCCACTCATTTTTCTCCGACATCAGCACTTTCACCATCGCTTGTAGCTCGGCAACATCTTGGCTTTCTGGGTTGATATTTAGCGTCTTTTTCATGGCGTTGATTATACTAAAATCATGACGTTAACGCTTGGTGGATAAGACTTTATTATCGCTTAAGTCATTGTAAAATCGTTTATTTCAATGGGTTTATGGCCGATAATCGTGAAGCCAGAAAGCAGTCTATCAAGCTCGAATTGAGTTAGGGTAAACACCTCATTTTGCTCTTTGGAAGGCCACTTGTACTTGGCTTTTTCGAGGCGCTTGTACCAAAGAGCGAAGCCTGTTTTATCCCAGTACAACACTTTGACTTTATCGCGCTGTTTGTTGGTGAATAGGAACAGCGCACCACTGCCCAAGGGTAAGTCGGTGTCACTTTCGATAATCGCCGCGAGGCCGTTGATGGACTTTCTAAAATCGACGCTTTCGCGATAGAGATAGATTTCGGGAGCACTGAGCATACGTTTCATGACAGCGCACCGATAAGCTCTGCGAGATAGGTCGCTGGCGTGCCTTGTGGGATGCTCAGTTCAACATCATTGACGAGCAGGGTCATATTGGCAACGGCAACGTGAGTGGCTTGATACTTTGTGGTCTTTTCAACGACTTCTGTTTTAACAAAGCCAACCGTGTTCGGTTTTTCGCAGTGCTTTAACTGTTGGCGCTTAGCGTAAAAAGTGGAGAGACTCAGTCCGTTACGTTCACAGAATAATCGTTGTGATAACTGGCTGGATTCATAGTGTTCGAACAGGGTTCGCCATTCTTGGTTAGTGCGTCGTTTGGCCATTTCAAATCTCCTTTGGGTTGGAGGTTTGATCTTATTATTCGGGCTAGACGATTAGAATGCGGGGTTTATGATGCGCTTACGGTTAGGTTCTGATTATCCTTTCGTTTTTCTTGCTAAACGCTTCACGCCTATTTGCCCTTTATGTATTAGTGAGGCTCCATACATTCGCCAGCAGTGGCAATTTCTTTCTCAGCAAGCTTGTGAGCGCCATGGTTGTAAATTGGTTCATCACTGCCCAGAGTGCCAATCGAGATTGGAATACCAAACCACTGGGAGTATTAGCCAATGCGAATGCGGTTTTGAACTCCGCAACTCACCGGTAGAAGATGCGCCAGTGGCTGCGCTACTGGTTGCTCGATGGTTATCAGGAAATGACTCAAAACCTTTGGGATTACTGAAGGCTGAAATGACACTCTCTGAGCGCTATGGTTTTTTACTATGGTACGTTAATCGTTACGGCGATATTGAGAACATCAGTTTTGAGTCATTTGTTGAGTATTGCTCTTGTTGGCCAAGAGTGATGCAGGAAGAACTTGATGAGTTGGTAAACAAAGCCGATCTCATTCGAATCAAAGATTGGAAAAAGACGTTTTTCAATGAGGTGTTTGGCGCTTTGCTTAAAGATTGCCGCCAGTTACCAAGTAGGCAGTTAGAGCGTAATAGCGTGCTCACTCAAGTGTTAGCCTACTTTACAAAGTTAATGGCAACACTACCTTCAAGCAGAAAAGGAAATTTAGGCGATGTGCTGTTGAGCCCCTTAGAAGTGTCTACATTGCTTTCTTGCACAACGGATGAGGTGTATCGGTTGTATGAGTTTGGTGAGATTAAAGCAGCGATTAGGCCGCGGATGCATACCAAAATTGCCAGTCATGAATCGGCGTTCACCCTAAGAAGTGTCATCGAAACAAAGCTGACTCGCATGTGCTCTGAAAATGACGGTTTAAGCGTGTATCTACCTGAGTGGTAATTATGACGAAATTAAGTGATCTACTAGCAATTGAAGACGAAGCAATAAAACAAGCTGCTCTAAAAAAGATGTTTATGCCCTATACAGAAGACGTTTGTGTTGATGGGTATGAACAAGAAACGTTGACGATTTTGCTCAATCTCAGTTCTAGTCATCAAGCTGATAGGTGCTCGGATTGGTTGGATGTAGCTCGGGCTCAAAGGTATTTTAAAGACCGCGAAAACTTAGATGCCTCTCTTGCTGAAATCCAGTGGTTCCACACACATAACCTAAAGTTTCCAGACTGTCGTGTTAAGGACCAACGGATAATTGCGCGACCTCTTTCTACAGCAGAGGAGTTTATTTCAAGTGCAGTATTGGATCAGCGATTGGGCTGGGCTCATAACTCTGCTGTCTATCGTCACACGTTATGGTTACTGAATCCTTTTAAATGGCAATCACAGCCAGTGTGTATTCTTTCGCTTATTCAGCAGAAAAATCCAGTTTGGCTTGATCTGCTTACAGAATTTGGCTTGGATGTGAAGTCACTTGCTCGCTTACAACGTGCAATTGAAGAACAGCTTCCTGAGAATAGTTTTCCCGACAGTGTTAGTACTTACAGTAAGCAATTACGGTTTCCATGGGGTGATGATTATGTTTCGATCACCCCCGTTGTGAGTCATGCTCTTCAGTGCGAACTAGAAATAAGAGCGCGAAGTCCAGAAAACAAGTTCAGTTTTGTCTCTTCGTCACTACCTAATTCTGCCAGTATTGGGAACCTGTGTGGCAGTTTGGGTGGGTATATGAGAGTCCTAAATTACCCGCTAGGTGTTAAGCAGGCCAAGGGTGGGACGTTAACGGGAAACCGTCAAAAGAGTGGTCATTACTTTGATGACTATCAGGTAACTAACGCCAAAATTTGTCAGGTGCTAAATCGCCTAATTGGGTCTGAGCCAGCCAAAACACAGCGGCAAAGAGAAAGAGCTCGTAAGGTTAGAAGTAAGATTTTACGAAAGCAAATAGCCTTATGGATGCTGCCACTCATTGAGTTAAGAGATATCGCCGAATCTGAACCCAATCAGCAACAACTAGAGCATGACGACACCTTAGCTCAAGCCTTTTTGTCGTTACCAGAATGGGAGCTTGGCTCTTTGGCTAGTGAGTTTAACCGACGCTTACATCTCACGTTTCAAAATAATATGTATTCAGCCAAGTTTGCTTATCATCCCAAACTGATGCAGGTAGCTAAAGCACAAGTGACATGGGTGCTTGAGCAACTTAGTAAGCCAATTAACAATCAAGATACAGTGACGGGGGAGCAATATATCTACCTGTCGTCAATGAGAGTGCAAGATGCGGCAGCGATGAGTAACCCTTGTTTGTGTGGTGTGCCGTCTTTGGCGGCCATTTGGGGGTTCATGCACGATTATCAAAGGCAATTTAATCAATTAGTTAACAATGGCTCCCCAGTTGAGTTTTCGAGTTTCGCTTTTTATGTTCGAAACGAGAATATTCAATCAACAGCCAAGTTGACAGAACCTAATTCAGTGGCCAAAGCGCGAACGGTCTCTAATGCGAAACGACCGACCATTCGTAGTGAACGATTGGCGGACCTAGAAATAGACTTAGTTATCAGAGTTCATAGTGAAAGCCGAATTTCAGATTTTAGATCAGCGCTTAAAACGGCCCTTCCCGTTGCTTTCGCCGGAGGGGCATTATACCAACCACAGCTATCGACGAAGATTGAGTGGCTTAGAACATTTACAGGCATGAGTGAACTTTTCCATGTTTTAAAAGGATTACCTGCATACGGGCGATGGTTATACCCAAGTGAAAAGCAGCCTACTAATTTTGATGAGTTAGAGCGGTTGCTCACTCAAGACGATGATAACTTGCCCGTTTCTCTTGGTTACCATTTATTAGAGCATCCAACTAAGCGGGATAACGCAATCACAGGTTGTCATGCTTATGCTGAGAATGCGATAGGGCTAGCTAAGCGAATAAACCCGATAGAGGTCCGTTTTAGTGGACGGGATCACTTTTTAAACCACGCCTTTTGGTCGATAGAATGCAGTAGCGAAACTATTCTTATAAAAAACTATAGGGATTAATCGCTTATGGAACTTTGCACTCAGTTGAACTATGTCCGATCACTATCTGCTGGCAAAGCTTATTTCTACTATCTATCCGAAAGTGGTGAGATGTGTCCCCTTAATGTAGATAAAACCCGATTGCGCGCACCAAAAGGGAGTTATTCAGAAGCATACAAGGGGAACAAGTTCGTAGACAAGAATGTTGCCCCCCAAGACTTGGCCTATTCGAACCCTCAGTTCATCGAAGAGTGCTATGTAAAGCCCGGCGTTGATGAAATCTATTGCGCATTTTCACTTCGAATTCGAGCCAATTCGTTAACACCGAATATCTGTAGTGATGATGAAGTGCGCAGTAAACTGTCTATGTTTGCTAAGATTTATAAAGAGCTCAACGGATACAAAGAGTTAGCTAATCGTTATGCGAAGAACATCTTGCTTGGTACTTGGTTATGGCGAAATCGTGAGTGCAGAAATATCACTATTGAAGTGACGACCAGTGAATTGGATACCTTCGTTGTCGAACATGCTCAAAAACTCTCTTGGTATGGTCATTGGGATGGTGATTCAACAGAATGCTTAGAAAGGCTTACAGCCTATCTGGAGCGAGCATTGTCTGACCCAACCGAATACTTCTACATGGACATCAAAGCGAAAATGCAGGTTGGCTGGGGAGATGAGGTTTACCCAAGCCAAGAGTTTTTGGATAGTCGAGAAGATGGAATCCCTACTAAGCAGCTAGCCACAGTAGAGCTTTTGAGCGGAAAAGAAACCGTTGCGTTTCACGGACAAAAAGTTGGTGCGGCGTTACAATCGATTGACGATTGGTGGCATGAAGAGGCTGATAAGCCATTAAGAGTGAACGAATATGGCGCTGACCGAGAGTACGTTATAGCAAGGCGACATGTGTCCCATGGAAATGACTTTTACCAATTAGTCAGAAATACAGAAAATTGGATTGAGATAATGACAGTTTCTCAGACCATCCCAAATGACGTGCACTTTATTATGTCGGTCTTTATCAAGGGTGGTCTCTTCAATTGTTCTAAAGCGAAGTAAGGATGTCTATGACGAAGCGTTACTACTTCTGTATACGTTATACCCCTGTTCAAGCCGACTATGAGCTGTTAGCAGGGCGTTGTATCTCTCAAATGCACTTGTTTATGGTCAATAACCGACAAACCATCAATAAAATAGGCGTGATTTTTCCCGACTGGAGTGATGTTACGGTTGGCCAAACTATAGCCTTTGTTGCTGAAGATAAAGAGATGATGATTGGACTCTCTTTTCAGCCCTATTTCTCTTTGATGGTGAAAGAAGGTTTATTCGAACTATCGAGTATCTGTGAGGTACCGGAGAACTTGGGGGAAGTAAGGTTTGTTCGCAACCAAACGATTAACAAGAGCTTTTTAGGCTCGAAGAAACGGCGAATTAAACGTAGCATGGTGAGAGCCGAGCTTTCTGGGGCTGAACAACGATTACCAGTAACGAACGAAGACCGTGTCATCGATAGTTTTCATCGAATACCAATCTCCAGCGGTTCATCTGGGGAAGATTATATGTTGTTTGTACAAAAGGAGTTTGTCGGTGAGCGTGGTGGAGCAAACTTCAATAGCTATGGTTTAGCCACCAATCAAGAAAGAAGAGGAACGGTGCCTGAGTTACGCTTTTAACCCTTTTGCTAAAGCTCTTTTTTAGAGAAGCAAAAACAGGGACTTACAGAAGTAAGAAGAAAAAGAATATTTTGGTGGATTGTGATTTTAAGCACTCAAAATCAGAAGGTTAGAAGCTATATTCTACAGTGTCCTGCCGTGTAGGCAGCTAAGAAAATATCAGCAATAGCTAGCATACTAACTGTGTCGTGTCCTGCCGCATAGGCAGCCAATAATTACAGCCGACGGAGGTTGTGATCAAAACAGATGTGACCTGCCGCATAGGCAGCCAAGAATAGGTCAGGAAGAAAGCAACCTACCTGCTGAACAAGCAGTTAATAATCAAAACCATCAAGTTTTCTCTTGGTGGTTTTTTGTTTAAAAGGCTTCCCATGTATTTAAAAAGACTTGAATCTATTGATGTTAATTTCAATCACTATGAGGTAGGACTGTATCCGCCCCATGAACCCACGGGGCGATATTGTTAGTGTTTGAAGTTCCAAGGCAGGAGTGCATCGATATCTGGTTCTGCTTTCGCTAACTCCTGCATGCACTTGACTATGTAGTCGTAAAGGATAAGGCCGTTGGCTTTCGCTGTCTCGACGATACTGTAAAGCATCGCGCTCGCTTCCGCTCCATTGGGATTGGTCGAGAAGAGCCAGTTCTTTCTCCCAATCACCAGCGACTTAATGGCGCGTTCAGCACGGTTATTGTCTATCGATAAGTGACCGTCATCGATATAGCGAATGAGCTTCGGCCACTGACCGAGCGTGTATTTTATCGCTTTACCCAGCGGGCTAGACTCAAGCACTTTCTGAGTTGTCATCCATTCATAAAGCTCATCCAGTATCGGCTTAGCATGCTCTTGGCGCTCTGCTTTCCGTTTTTCGGCACTGGCACCTTTTAAGCGGGATTCTATCCCATAGAGTTTCTGGATTTTGGCCAGCGCTTTATCCGCTTTGCCTGACTTACCTTTGCCTTGAAGCTTTTTCGCCTCCATGAACTTGCGCCGAGCATGCGCAAAGCAACCGACATTGGTGACTCGATAAAGCCCATCATAAACACCATAGCCATCGGTTTGCAGATACCCATCATAGTCGCCCAAGAAGGCAACAGGGCACGACCTCGCGCGACTGTTTTGATAGTCATACAAGACGATATTTTTTACATTGGGCAGTGCGGCATCTGGCGAGTCTGCACCTGAGCAGTAGAGCCACATGTAGCATTGCTTGTCTTCCTTGAGGACATTGAGCGGTGTTTCATCCGCCTGAACTACCACTTGTTGAAGTAAGTGCTCTTTTAGGGCGACATAGAGTGGAGCGAACTTCTCACTGACTTGGATAACCCACCTTGCCATAGTGGTTCGTGAGAGTTCGATACCCGACTGAGTAAACAACGATTCTTGGCGGTAAAGTGGCATCGCGTATTGGTATTTGCCGAGGATGATATTGGCCAACAAGCTTTCTGTGGCGAAGCTCTTAGGGATAATGCTTTGCGGCGCTGGCTTTTGAACGACGTGGTTTTTGTCCTGAGTTTGCTCGCATTGGCGGCAAGCATATTTAGGACGAACATATTCCAACACTTTAAGTACCGCAGGTGTAAACTCCAGTTTCTCACTGCGGTCTTCACCGATTTTATGCAGGTTATGTTGGCAGCAAGCGCACTGCTTTTCATTGTCGTCTAAATCGAGTTCGATAACCTCACGAGGCAAGCTCTTTGGCAGTGGCTGACGTTTACCGCGTTTCTTCTTTGTGGTGGTCGTTGTGACAACGTCAACCTCTTCTTCCTTAGCGGCTTCACATTCCGCTTCGTTGAAGAGGTCACCTTGGGATTCATCGTAAGGCCTTAATGCCTCCGAGCGTTTAGCGAACTGGCGGTCGAAGGCAAGTTTAAGCTGTTCAAGCAGCGATTGACGCTCTTGTTTCAATTGGGTTTCTGACGCCAACAGCGCTTTCACCATCGCTTGTAGCTCGGCAACATCTTGGCTTTCTGGGTTGATATTTGGCGTCTTTTTCATGGCATTGATGATACTAAAATCATGCCGCTAATGCTTGGTGGATAAGACTTTATTATCGCTTAAGTCATTGTAAAATCGTTTATTTCAATGGGTTTATGGCCGATAATCGTGAAGCCAGAAAGCAGTCTATCAAGCTCGAATTGAGTTAGGGTAAATACCTCGTTTTTCTCTTTTGATGGCCACTTGTACTTCGCTTTTTCAAGACGTTTGTACCAAAGAGCGAAGCCTGTTTTATCCCAGTACAACACTTTGACTTTATCGCGCTGTTTGTTGGTGAATAGGAACAGCGCACCACTGCCCAAGGGTAAGTCGGTGTCACTTTCGATAATCGCCGCGAGGCCGTTGATGGACTTTCTAAAATCGACGCTTTCACGATAGAGATAGATTTCGGGAGCACTGAGCATGCGTTTCATGACAGCGCACCGATAAGCTCTGCGAGATAGGCCGCTGGCGTGCCTTGCGGAATGCTCAGTTCAACACTGTTTACAAGTAGTGTCATGTTGGCAACGACAACGTGAGTGGTTTGATACTTTGTCGCCTTTTCAACGACTTCTGCTTTAACAAAGCCAACCGTGTTCGGTTTTTCGATGTGCTTTAACTGTTGGCGCTTAGCGTAAAAAGTGGAGAGGCTCAGTCCGTTACGTTCACAGAATAATCGTTGTGATAACTGGCTGGATTCATAGTGTTCGAACAGGGTTCGCCATTCTTGGTTAGTGCGTCGTTTGGCCATTTCAAATCTCCTTTGGGTTGGAGGTTTGATCTTATTATTCGGGCTAGACGATTAGAATGCGGGGTTTATGATGCGCTTAGAACGCTAGGCAAAGCTGGCGAATAAATAATGGGTGGAAGTCCCATCTCAGTAAGGACTAACCATCCGCTGGGTCCTCGAGCTATGCGCTGAGTGTGGGTAACTGCATTAGTGAAGTGTTAGTAGAGGCATCTGTAGGCTAAGTATTGAGCCACGAAATTCAGTTTGGAAGTGGAGATGTTGTTAAGCGAAGCAGAATCCAATAGTGACAAGAGCGTAATTTGGTGAGTTCTTGGGCACACTTCCCGGGGTCGGAGACCTTATGCATACAGAGAAATTTATACGCCGGAACCTAGGAGATCCTATACAGTCCCGGTAAGTATCAACCGGGCATAATTATTGAACCCTCTCAGGCAAGATAAATATGGTATAGGAAGTCGGACAGGATAATAGTACTGATGAAACAGACGAACAAAACTCGTAAAACAGACGCGGAGTCTGCGGAGGGAAGTATCCTGACCAAGGGGAATGGTCAACAGTCTAACCACGGCCAGACACAGAGCTGGATCCCCGTGATGTCAAAGTTGGTGGCCATACGCAAACTCGCAGCTCAAAATAAGACACTGAAGTTTAACAACCTTCTTCATCTTATAACGGAAGAATTGCTCATGGAGTGCTTTTACACTCTCAAGCGTGATTCTGCCGCAGGGATCGATGGGGTAACATGGGATAAATATCAATTATTCTCAAAACAGCTCATCAAGCAGCTATGTGAAGATATTCAATCAGGACGATATAAGCCAAAACCTGCCAGAAGAATTTATATCCCTAAACAAGACGGTAGTCAGCGACCGCTGAATATCCTATGCATTAGGGACAAAATTGTTCAACAAGCAGTCAGTAAAGTTCTAGAATCGATCTATGAGAGCGACTTTATGGGCTTTTCATATGGTTTTCGACCAGAGCGGAATCAGCATCAAGCTCTTGATGCACTGTATGTTGCTCTCAACCGGAGAAAGATAAACTGGGTGCTTGATTTAGATATAACCAAGTTCTTTGATACTGTAGAACATGATTGGTTGATCCAGTTCTTAGAGCACAGAGTCGCAGATAAACCATTGCTCAAAATTATTACCAAATGGTTAAAAGTAGGGTACGTTGATGAACATAACCAGCGAGTTAAATCGCTCCTCGGGACTCCTCAAGGATCGGTGATCTCACCATTGTTGGCAAATGTTTATCTTCATTATACTTTTGATCTTTGGCTGAACCGAGAACGGCATCGAAGTGCAACTGGCGATGTCATCATGGTTAGGTACGCTGACGATGCTGTTATCGGTTTTCAGCATAAAAATGATGCAAATGCGTGTTTAGAGGGGTTGAAAAGACGCCTCTCTCAATTTGGCTTATCCGTTCATCCGGACAAAACCAAGTTGATACATTTTGGACGATTCGCTTTTGAAGACTTTAAAAGAGGGAAAGTTCAAAGACCAGGAACCTTTGATTTCCTTGGATTCACACATTACTGTGACCTGACTAAGAGCCGAAAGGCCATAATGATCAAGCGGAAGACAATCAAAAAGCGACTTATCAGTAAGATAAAATGGGTCAGACAGGAGCTAAAGAAAAGGCTTCACTTACCGCCGTGGAAGGTTGGAAAGTGGCTGAATCAGATTATTCGAGGGCACATCAACTATTATGGTGTCCCAATGAATGGTAGCTCCCTAAATCTGTTTATTACAGAGATCACTAATGCATGGCTAAAGCAACTGCGAAGGCGTAGCCAGCGTCATAAAATGACATGGTCACGTTTTAGGAAATTAGTTGATTACTGGATCCCCAAAGCAAGAATTGTCCACCCTTATCCTGAGCAGCGATTTGACGTTAGACCCAAGGTAGGAGCCGTATGCGTTAGTAGCGCACGTACGGATCTGTGCGGGGGGTAGCGGGTGACCGCTATTCCTACCGCGACCGTAGGACTTGAACGATATGTTAGGTGTACTTGGGGCCTGAACATGTATAGGCATCATGTGTTTCGTGCAAACCTGCCAGACACATTTGTGTTGGAGATCAACCGAATCAATGAATCTATGGGTATTGCGGTAGAATCCATTGATTTGAAAGAGTATAGAGACAATTTTAGGTCGTCAAAAAAGCTGAACAAGTCTATTAAAGAAAATGAATATCCTCGTTGGATTTGGTTTTACGGTGTTGAAGCGTTAAAGGACACGAACTTTGCAGGTTGGTTACGTAGTCGGCTAACAGTTCGATCAACAGAGAACTTACGAGTTATCTTTGTTGTTGAGTCTAGTGACGATTATCGAGATGTTTTTTGCGATTACAGGGTACCTTTCTATCAATCTACAACATTACTACAAACGGATATTGACGACTTCAATTAAGGTTGTTGGTGATTCAGGTCGTTTGGATTAGAAAAATCCTGATGCACAGCTCAGGGCTCGTGGGTAAACTACTATCCGTATGCACATGTACGCATTTCAGAAAAAATTTTGTATAAAATGAATCCAACACTTCACAGTGGAGGTGAGTGATTTCCCCAAATTTCAGCCACTATTGGCACCGCTTCATGATATGTCGTTTTGCGATCTGGAAGTAAGAAAGGTAGATGTCGCCCGAAGTTCGTAAAACGCTTTTGTGCAGAACCTTAACAGTTGGCACGTCGTAACTCAGAAGTACCCCATTGCGTGTTCCAGGACAGATCTTACGATACAGCTAGTAACTCATTATGCTATAAATTATCTAAAGTCATTTTGAATGAAAAAGCGAGCTAAGAGTAAAAAGCGATTGTCAGAAAATGAACTGGTCGAGGGGATGACACCCTATACTGCACATGTTGATGAACTGGCTTCGGTGGCATTGGATGAATTGGGTCTTGAACTTTCTGAAAGTGATTACAATGCCGCATTGAAGCGAATTGAATCTCTATTTAATGCAGCTGAACCAGGCACTCCCGAAGGTGACGAACTTGAAAGGCTAGCTGCATTGGTTGAAGAATATGAGGAAAAACACTTCCCTATTTAATAACTGCGACGCATTTTTGCCCGTGCGACCTGAAGTCGTATGAAGCGTTGTTCACCACGATAAGAGTGAACCATCTGTATCACCAGATGACCCTAGGATTCTGAATAAAGCAGCGAATCCGACAATGTAACGAAACTCGGTTGTTAGACCGAGTGGGAACTGAATCGTGAGAGGAGGTTCTTCCTGATAACCACAAATTGGGTAAGTGCTAGGGTGTCAGTATGATGAACGTAAGTGAATCCACGTAAGGTGCGTTATATGATTGAGCAGCGGAAGTGGTTTATACGCTGTGGCCAAAATGGCAATGAGAGTCGGAAAGGAGTTGGGCAGTGCCCTTTCGTGATCGTTGAACTCTCCGCACTAGAGTGGGCATCTAACCTGATGTTTTACGCAACATACGGAACAGGGTAAGCCTGTATATCTCCCTTAGGGGAAAGCCGTCTGTGAAGATAGCCGATAGGTATGCAGGTAAAGGAGGTTAGAGAAAGCAAATGCCGTGTTGTAATGATGCGGATACAGATTGATATCTGGCGCGAAAGCGAGCTGACTTCTAACTGGTCTCCCGTTGCAAGATGATTTGAAGAACTTTATTTAAGGAGAAACGCAAATGATGGCTTCATCAGAAGTTAGTGCCTCTCCTAATGGCACTCAGTGGCAATCCGTCGATTGGAAAGCCGTCGAGTCGCACGTTTTAAAGCTTCAAATGCGCATTGCAAAAGCAACCCGAGAGGGAAAACACAGTAAAGTGAGAGCTTTGCAGTGGATTTTAACGCACTCGAGATCAGCTAAATTACTGGCTGTGAAGCGAGTGTCCCAAAACAAAGGCAGTAACACTCCCGGAATCGATGGTGTCATCTGGAATACAGATGCTCGTCGAATGACCGCAGTAGATCAATTGAATCGTAAAGGTTATCGAGCCAAACCCCTCAGACGTATCTACATCCCGAAAAAGAATGGCAAACTCAGACCTCTAGGCATTCCATGCATGATAGATAGAGCGCAACAGGCG
The DNA here is from genome assembly GCF_000764325.1 of Vibrio navarrensis. Taxonomy (NCBI): domain Bacteria; kingdom Pseudomonadati; phylum Pseudomonadota; class Gammaproteobacteria; order Vibrionales; family Vibrionaceae; genus Vibrio; species Vibrio navarrensis. The sequence goes on from NZ_JMCG01000001.1 coordinate 1,221,671, forward strand.
TTGTACTTACTTGCGCTGGAACCGATATCGGAAACGGTAGCAGATCTAAATAGCTATGGTTTTCGACCTAATCGCAGCACGGCAGATGCAATTAAACAATGCTTCAAATGCTTGTGCCTTAAGCGTTCAGGTCGTTGGGTTCTAGAGGGTGACATTAAAGCTTGCTTTGACAAGATTGGGCATGAATGGCTACTTGATAATGTTCAAATAGACAAAAAGATGCTGAAGCAGTGGCTAGACTCTGGCTATATCGATAAGGGTTTATTCTACCGAACGTCGGAAGGAACTCCGCAAGGTGGAATTATCTCTCCAACGCTTATGTTACTAACACTTGCGGGCTTAGAAAAGCTCGTAAAAGAAGTGGCTAAGAAATCGGGGGAACGAGTTCACTTTATAGGTTATGCGGATGATTTTGTGATAACGGGTTCATCAAAAGATGTTCTTGTTAACGAAGTTAAACCTCGACTGATTGATTTTCTAAAAGAGAGAGGGTTGGCTCTATCTGAAGAGAAAACGCACCTTACTCATATAGATGACGGCTTTGACTTTCTGGGTTTTAACCTTAGGAAGTACAAGGGCAAACTACTCATCAAACCGAGTAAAACTAACGTTCTCTCTTTCCTGAGAAACTTGCGTGAACTCATCAAGAAGCACGCAACAATGCCAGTCAATGATCTCATCAGATTATTGAATCCCAAACTGAAAGGTTGGGCGAATTATTATCGTCACTGCGTTGCAAAACGTACTTTCGGTTACCTCGGTCATCAAATCTTCTGGTTATTGTGGCGATGGGCGGTTAGACGGCATCCCACCAAACCAAAAGACTGGGTGAGGCGCAAATACTACATGAATAGAAGTGGTGGTTGGCAATTTCATGGTTGGCAGAAAATCGCCAATATGGACTGTCACTACAACCTTATTCAAATAGCCAAAACGCCTATCAAAAGGCATGTGAAGATCCGAAGTGCTGCGACACCGTTCGATCCTCAATACCAAGATTACTTGGCAATGAGGAAACCGAAAAAGGAAAGTCGTCACTCATGGTTTGATCCTGCTTTAACTGCTATCTAGGCTGCTGGGTAACGTAATACGCCTTAGCGGAGGCTTGAGCCGTATGCAGTGAAAGTTGCACGTACGGTTCTTAGAGGGGCGGCACTTGGTAACAAGTGTCGTCTACTCGACCAAATCTTCTCAGAACCAGTGAGAGGATGACCTAGCCAGTACAACAATAGACCAAGTTAATCTAATCCGTACTTTGATCTCTTATACGGAATTTTTCCGTAATTCGACCCCACAACTATATGCCGATTCACATAACAGGTTGATACCAGTTGAGTTTCATAGTAAACGGCAGCAACATAGACTGAATACAAAAACGGAAAAAATCCGTCTATAAAGCGTTATGCGCAATTATTAACAATGGAGTTATCTATTGAAACCTAGCACTGAACAACAACGTCAACGATTTGTGAAAGAGCTACTTAAGGATCTCAGCGAAGAGAATTTAGCTATTTTTGCTGGTGCAGGGCTATCGGCTCCAGCAGGGTTTGTTAGTTGGTCAGAATTGCTTCGGCCAGTAGCAGAAGAGCTCGAACTTGAAATTGAAAAAGAAACTGATTTAGTCGCTTTGGCCCAGTACCACTGTAATTCAAACCTGGCTAATCGTGGAAAACTAAATCAGTTACTCATTAATGAGCTATCTGACAATGCAACAATTACCGAGAATCATCAAATACTTGCAAGGCTTCCAATATCAACATATTGGACAACGAATTACGATAAGCTCATTGAAAATGCTTTAACAGAAACAGGAAAAATTCCTGATACAAAATATAGAATTAAGCAGTTGAGCTTTACTAAACGAGGGCGAGATGCCGTTGTTTATAAAATGCATGGAGACATTGAGCATCCTGATGAGGCTGTACTTACAAAGGATGATTACGAGGCATACCACGTCAAAATGCAGCCATTCATAAATGCACTTAGTGGTGACCTCGTAGCAAAAACATTTTTGTTCCTGGGTTTTAGCTTTACTGATCCAAACTTAGATTACATCTTAAGTCGTGTACGCGTTGCTTACTCTACGGATCAGCGGCAGCACTATTGCATTCAAAAACTTGTTGAGCCAGAGGATGGTGAACCAGAAGCTGACACGGAATACCGAGCACGAAAGCAAGAGCTATTTATTCAGGACTTACTTAGATTCGGCATAAAAACAATATTGGTATCTAGCTATGCAGAAATAACGGATATTCTCAGGCAATTAGAGTGGGCTTTTAGAAGAAATACAATTTTCATTTCTGGTTCAGCGCATGAGTATGGCAGGTGGGAGCCCTCAGTTGCGGAAAACTTCATTTACTCTCTAGCAAAAGAAATATCAAGCTTAGGATTTAGAATTGTATCTGGTTTCGGTTTAGGTGTTGGTAGCTCTGTAATTACTGGGGCCCTAGAACATGTTTATATGAACGGGAGGCGCTTGGATTCTGACCAATTAATACTTAGGCCATTCCCTCAGTGCGTATTTCGGTGATTGCGATCGCTCGTTTCGGTTTATTCCGATCACCTGATCCTGCCGTTTTTCTCTCTTCCTATTTTTACTCTAAGTGATCGGATTGCGCCAGTTTTCTCATTGACTCGCCTCCCAGTTCTATTCGATGACTATTGTGAACGAGACGATCCATGAGAGCGTCAGCGACGGTGGCGTTGCCGATCATGTTGTACCACTCCTTTACGGGTAGTTGACTGATGACGATTGTGCTGCTGTTTTGGTAGCGGTCTTCAAGCACTTCTAACAAGTGACCTGCATGTTCTTGAGTCAGTTTCTCCATCCCCCAGTCGTCGAGGATCAGTAGAGCTTTCTTAGCCAACGATTGAAGTTGCTTTTGATAACTACCATCTAGACGACCTGCGGTCAGGTCATCGAGCAAGCGAGTTAATCGGTAGTATCTGACCGTTTGCTGTTGGTCGCAGGCGCTGGTTGCCAGTGCGCAACCAAGATACGTTTTACCTGCGCCTGTTGGGCCTGTGATCAAGATGTTCTGGTGCTTGTGCAGATAGCCACCCGTTAGCAGTTCGCTCATCTGCTTGCGGTTGAGGTTTCGTCCCTCCTTGTAAATAAGTTGGCTCGGCTGAGCATCCACTCTCAGCTTGGCTTGTCGTTTCAGGCGTTGGATTTTGGTTTGATTGCGATTCAAGATTTCACTTTCCAGAAGTAGGCTTAACCTCTCCTCGAAGTCCAGCTCTGCGTAGGTGGTCAGTTGCTCTTGTTGCTGCTCTAACGCTTTCGCCGCATGACTTAAGCGCAGGGTTTTGAGTTGGTCATTCAGTGCGTTCATATCCTTTCTCCTAGTGATAACAGTTCGGGCCACGAACATTGCTGTGAACAAGGTTCGGCGTATTCGCTTTATCTTTACTCAGTTGTCCTTCACGATTGTTCTTGAGTAGATTGTTGACGAAGGTGTAATTGGGTTTTGTCAGCATCAATGCATCTTTACAGGCTTGTTCTAGGCGCGACTCGCCATAGGTTTTACTCAGATTGAGCAGCCCAAGACAGGAACGATAGGCCTGCTCTGGATGAGGTTTGGCGTTCAGCATCTTATTGACGACCTCTCGTGTGGCTGGGCCGATATTGGCTCCCCAGTTGAGCAAGCGTCCAGGCGACCACTTTTGATGTTGATGGTTACTCGGCATGTGCTCTGGTTGAGTGCTGTTTCCACGTTCCCTTTGGCTGCGTGGATGTTGAGCGATCAAGTTACCTTGGTGGTAGATCTGCACCAGACGGTTGGAGGCTTCCAGCTCGACATGGTGGCCAACCAGTTGATGGGGAACCGAGTAGTAGTGACGGCGATATTCGATGTGATAATCAGGCCCAACTTTGGCTCGCTTGGTTTCGGTATAGAGATATCGCTGTTTAGGAAGGGGCTTTAACGCGGGTTTATCGAGTTTGTCGAACAGTGCTTTGCGGCTCGCACCATACTGCTTCATCTCACGTTCGTTTAAGTCATTCATAAGCTCACGGATGGCGAGGTTCAGCTCTTTGAAGGTATGGAAGGTTTGATGGCGAAGTCGCATCATGATCCAACGTTCCACTAGGAGGACGGCATTCTCTGCCTTGGCTTTGTCTTTCGGTTTGTAGGGGCGAGCTGGCATTACGGCGGTTTGATAGTGATTCGCCAGTTTCTGATAGCTGTCGTTCAGTCTCGGCTCATAACGATTCGCTTTGGTGACCGCGCTGCGTAGATTATCGGGGACCAAGAGATGGGGGACGCCACCGAAGTGCTCGAAGGCATTGGCATGCGCCTCTAACCAGTAAGACTTCCCTTGGCTGGGGAAGGCTTCCACATAGGTGTAGTTGGACGCGCCTAAGCTTGCTACGAACACTTCTGCTTCGCGCACTTCGCCTGTGTCAGGATTGACTACCTGAAGCCGAGGCCCACAGTAATCGATAAACAGCTTATCACCTGCCACATGGAGCTGACGCATACTGCGCTTTTGGGTTTTGAACCAACGAGTGAAGTGTTCACAGAACTGAGTGTAAGCGTAGGCCTGCTCTTGATATTGCTCATGATATTCCTGCCAGAGCAGCATCTTCGTCATGCCTTTGCGTCTGAGTTCGACAGCGTATTGCGTAAAGTCTGGCATCACCTTATCGCGACAGGCTTTCTTGCCGTGATACAACACCTGAGTGAGTTCTGTGTCACTGCAACCTTCGGGTAGAGGCCAGCCAAGTTGGCTTTGTTTAAAGCGAGTGAGGAGTTCCGAGATGGTGGACGGCCCGAGTTTAAGGCAAGAAGCGATGCTGCGATTTGAGAGACCGCAGTCGTACTTCAGGCGTAATACCTCTTTAATTTTGTTCATTGGAGTTCTCTTTTTAGCCATGGTCGCTTCCTTACGTTCTTGTTTAAGAAGTAAAGAATAGCGAGTGATTGATTTAAAAGAGAAAAAGGAAGGATTTCGGGCATTCCGATCGCGGTTTTCGCTATTCCGATCACCGATTTCGGAGTTAGGCTAAAAGTGATCGGATAATCGCGGAATCAGTGATCGGTTTAAACCGAAATGGGTGATCGGATAATCCCGAAATGACTGATCGGAATGCTCCGAAATATGCACCTCAGACTGAAGTTGGTACTCGACCAATCGCGCAAGTTTGGCACGACTACCGAACAGACATGATTTCATTTTCTGGTATAGCCATTTTTCTATTTGGGAATAAATTGAAAGATGGAGAGGTGGTAGTTGCAGATGGATTGATCAAGGAATTTAAAATAGCAAAGTCAAATGGTTTGCTATTAATCCCTGTAGGAGCAACTGAATATGCAAGTAGAGAAATTTATTGCGAGCTTCTGAAAGAGGGGTATTTTGACAGTGATGCTTTCCCTGAAAGTGCAAGAAAATTTATAGACAAAATTTGCGACAAGGAATCTGAGTTGACCACGATTCAGAGTGAAATAATTGACTTACTAAAATCATTAAAATAAGGACGCTTAACATGCCTAAACGTAACTGTTTTTACAGCTTTCACTATTTGCCTGATAACTGGCGTGCGGGAACAGTACGAAATATTGGAGCAATCGATGGAAATAAGCCTACATCAGATAACAATTGGGAAACAGTTAAAAAAGGAGGGGATGCGGCGATAAAAAAATGGATTGCAAATGAAATGTCTGGAAAGTCATGCGTTGTAGTTCTTGTCGGCAGCAATACCGCAGATAGGAAGTGGATTAATCATGAAATAGTTAAGGGCTGGGACGATGGCAAAGGAGTCGTAGGAATATATGTCCATGGACTTAAAGATAGTGGTGGTAACACCTCATCAAAAGGTAGCAACCCGTTTGATTATATTGGTTATGGCAACACAGGGAAAAAACTATCATCAATAGTGAAGTGCTACAACCCTACAGGGACAACCAGCCAAGAGAAATATGATTGGATCAGCAAACACTTGGCTAATGCTGTAGAAGAGGCAATAGAAATTAGGAAAAATAACTAAATTGGATTTTTCTCAATAGCGCACAACAATGCGCTTCTGTCGGACAAATTTTACGCTGCGCTCCAAACTTGCCGCAGAGCGCAGCGTTACTTTTCCAAAGGGCGGGATCGAACTTTAACCACTGAAAATAAAAGACTTTATGTTATTGGGAACTTTTCAAGGTAATCACGATCTGATCATGAAGTTAAAAATATGAGAAACTCGTACATGATTATCATTGAGCAGCTAAAAAAAGTGAAAGATACCCGTTCGCATATCAACCAAGTGTACCCTGTTATGGAAGTGGCTTTCTTGGTCATAACCGCCATGATTTGTGGTCAAAATAAGTGGACTGATATTAAGGATTTCGGCGAAGGAAATATCGAGTGGTTGCGTGAGTATCTCCCCTACGACAATGGTCTCCCCACTCGGCATAATATTGCCGCGATAATGAGAACTGTTGTACCAGAGACGCTCTTGGAAGCGATGGTAGGCTGGGTCAATTTGCACAGAGAAAAGCATGCTCAGCCCATAATCAGCGTTGATGGGAAGGTTCTAAAAGGAGCGAAAGCAAGCAAACAAGAACACCCTCTCTATATGGTTTCGGCATTTGACGTAGATGAAGGTTTGACTCTCACACATCAACCTTGTGACGGTAAAGGTATGGAGCTAATAGCGATAAAAAACATGCTCGACGCTTTGGATGTCAGAGGGTGCTTATTAACTGCTGATGCGCTTCATTGTCAGGTTGAAACACTGAATAAAGTGGTTGATAAAGGTGGTGATTTCTTAGTGCAAGTCAAACTGAATCAGCCAAGTTTGTTAGCAGAGATTGATGCGCAGTTCCAAGACTATTGGGCTTTGCCAGAAGAACAACAGGAATCGTATATCACTGAAGATAAAGGGCATGGAAGAGAAGAGATTCGAGAGGTTTACGTGCTTCCTGCCTCCTTCAGCGAAGAACTCAAAGATAAGTGGAGTGTTGTAAAAAGCATTGTTGCGGTGGTGAGAGATAGAAGCGTCAAAGGGAAAGGAAGCTATGAAACATCGTACTACATTTGCACAGACCATTTGTCTTTAGAGTTAGCCTCAAACGCAACAAGGAAACACTGGCACATCGAGAACCAGCAGCACTGGGCTTTGGACGTTATTTTCAAAGAAGACGAGCAGCGAATTTACGCTGGGGACTCGGCATTGAATATGGCTTGTTGTCGCCGATTTGTGCAGAACCTCTTCAGGAAGTCAGAAGGGAGCGTGTCTGTACCAAGGAAGATGAATAAGGCTACGTGGGACAAAGATTATAGAGCAAAAGTTCTCTTTACATCAGCTTAACAAAGTACGTTCGCGCCCTTACTTTTCCATACGTGAACTAATCCGTTGCATCCTAATTTAGTAATATAACTGACTAATTTTTGTCCAAAACTTTGTTAAACGTATGCTCTGGACATTATTATCTACGGGCATTGGTTATGATGTAGTAACTTTACAACGTAGGATTTAGATACCTACTCAAATATGCAGATTTTTGATGCAATTTTATGCGAACTTATTCTGCAAATGTCTTCGTAACTATTTGAAAGCTATTTCTGTCTATGAAGACTTACGCTGCAAGCATCACAATTTGAAGCCTGCAATATATGTTCGCATAAATTGCAGGCTTTCTTCATATTTGCACCATAAGTGTTCATAGTCTGTTTTTTTGTTGTAGGTTGACAACAAAAGTAACTTGGCTATGTTTCACCAAACGAACAAATCATCTCACGTAGACAACATCGGTAAGTTCAAGTGAGGCAAATTCTTACAGACTACCTTGGCGAAACCAGTTATATCGCCACTTCAAAACGAAAGATAAGAGTGCTCCCACTTTTTCCTTTGAAAAATAATGCCATCTTCTGTGCGGATTACTGCGCAACTTGCTGCTTATTTTCCTCAATTTTGCTTTACTGGCTTTCAGCCTCACCGTTGCTTGAGTCAACAACGGCTTAGCTCTCATTTTTAAACGTTCATTTAACGAGGACTTTGGTTTGTGCTGCTCTGTCGCGCTATTATGCTTATCTATGCAGTGCGCTCCTTATCTTTTGAACTGGTGAGATAAATCAACTGATTGGACTGCATTTCTTCCCATCCACTAAAAATCACGATCGCTCCTTTCCCCTTTGGAGCTTTATGAAAGAGAGAAGTTACGACCGATATAAGTTTGAACGGCTAACTTGCCATCGTTTTATCGAAAATATGACACCGTGGGAGCGATGCTGATGAATGAATTAAACCCGAGTGAATTTTATATTGCCCATCCCGATAGTGATAAATGAATTAACTTTAGCGCAAAGGATATGTTAATGAATAACTACTTTGGACATTCAGGTAATAAAGAAGATAAGTCTGACTGGCAGCCATTACAAGATCACCTGTGTCGAGTGGCTTTGTGCGCAGAACTAAACTCAAAATATTTTAAAGCAGCTAAACTATCTTATCTTGCAGGTCTTTTACATGATCTAGGAAAATATACTCCAGAATTTCAAGCAAGGCTTGAAGGTGCCTCAAGCAAGGTAGATCACGCGACAGCAGGCGCTAAAATCGCGGCTGAAATTTTGCCAGACGAAAAATTTAACAAATTTCCATTTTATAAATTTGTTGCTTATGCCATAGCGGGTCACCATGCAGGATTATCTAATGGGATTGGTGAAGGAGATGGACGTCGAGCGCTTAAAGACAGACTGGAGCTACAATTTGGCAAAGACTTACCTGTGCTGGATAGTGAAGCTTGGCAGTCAGAGCTTGTCTTGCCATCAATCGAATCTCTTATACCAGAGATATCACCAAACCCTGACGCCGATTTGCAAGGTTTCCAATACGCGTTTTTAATTCGGATGATATTTTCGTGTTTGGTTGATGCGGATTTTATTGATACTGATGAGTTCTATAAACGGCTTGAAGGTAAGCCCTTATTGCGTGGAGATTATCCTCAATTATCAGAGTTAAAAATACAGTTTGACCAAAAATTAGCTGACAAGATCAAAAGTACTGACCAAACGAAAACCGTTAATCAACTTCGTAAAGAGATTCTTGATACAGCCCGTCTCAAAGCAAAACTTACTCCAGGATTATTCACTTTAACTGTGCCGACCGGAGGAGGAAAAACTCTTAGCTCTATGGCTTTTGCATTAGAGCACGCTCTGGCGCATAACATGCGTAGAGTAATTTATGTCATTCCGTTTACCAGTATTATTGAGCAGAATGCTCAAGTATTTCGTGACGCATTTGGCGAGCTGGGGGAGGCCTCTGTTTTAGAGCATCACAGTAATTTTGATGATCGCAAAATAAAAGATAAAGAAGGTGCTGAAGAAACTCGTGACAAATTAAAACTAGCAATGGAAAACTGGGATATGCCTGTGGTTGTCACGACGGCAGTACAGTTTTTTGAGTCTTTGTTTGCTGACCGACCCTCCCGTTGCCGCAAACTGCATAATATTTCTGGCAGTGTGATTATTCTGGACGAAGCACAAACTCTGCCGCTTAAATTTCTCCGCCCTGTGATGGCGGTCATCGATGAGTTGGCGCGTAACTATGGCTGTTCTATCGTGCTCTGCACCGCGACTCAACCAGCATTGTGTGAACCTGATTTTACTAATGGATTCAAAAATGTGCGTGAGATTGCCCCTAATCCTAAGAGACTTTTTGACGAACTCAGTTTGGTCAATGTCTCTCATGTGGGCGAGGTTAGTGATGATGAGTTAGTCTCGCGTATTCAAGCGAATAATCACATTCTTACGATAGTTAATAATCGCCGCCATGCCCAATCGCTGTTCCGAACACTAAATGCGCAGCAAACAGAAGGGGTGTTTCATTTAACAACCTTGATGTGTCCAGCGCACCGAACAGCAACTTTGGATGAGATTCGTAAGCGGTTAGACCCCAAAAAACCTCAGCCATGCCGAGTCATCTCGACATCACTGATAGAAGCTGGGGTTGATGTTAGCTTTCCCTGTGTGATGCGTGCCGAAGCTGGCTTAGATTCTATTGCGCAAGCAGCAGGGCGCTGTAATCGTGAACGATTGTGGAAAAAAGAAGATAGCCACGTTTGGATTTTTCGATCTCCGGATTGGCCCATCCCACCTGAATTAAAAGGGCTCTCGGCAGATATGCGAGCGGTGCTGCGAAAAGGCCATGACAATTTATTAGACCAACTGGCTATCAAAGAGTATTTCTCGAATGTTTATTGGCGCAAAGGAGAAGAACTCGATCAGAAACAGCTTTTAAAAGCCTGTCGAATTGGTGCTTCGAAGTTAGATTTCCCATTTCAGAGTATTGCCAGTGATTTCAGAATGATTGACAGCTTTATGTGCCCGGTTTTAATCCCTTATAACGATGAAGCACGCAAGCTATTGAACGAACTTGAAAGCACGGATGATGTGAGTTGTGTTTTAAGAAAGCTACAGCCTTACATAGTACAAATCCCACAAAATGGTTTTGACAGTTTGCGATTGGCAAAAGTGGTTCAAACAGTTGCACCGTATCGGTTTGAAGAACAGTTTTGGGAGTTAGTGAACATGGACATATATGATCCAGAATCTGGACTCAGTTGGTCTGATCCTAATTTTATTAAGGCTGAAAACTTAGTTTTTTGTTAATACTAAATATACAAAGAAGTCATTTTTTGACAGGTGCTTGTCTGCGTACTATTTTCTTTAAGGTACGTTGAGGAGAGTTAAAGTGAATAGTCGATGGTCGTTCTATGTTAAGAAAGATGAAAGCAACAAACTGGTTTTCAGGTTTGGTGGACAGTTTTCTTTTTCGGCCAAAGTCATTGTCTGGAGCCTAAGCATCGTATTGATGGCCTTGACTGGTCATTTTCTCTTCTAAAGGCTGGTGTCGCGCCTGTTGTTGGTGCGTGGATTGAAACTTTGTCTGTTTTGTATTGGAGATGTCGCCTCTCCCGCAGGGGCGTGGATTAATTTATGAATTAAGAGAAGCCAAAAGGAGAGCATTATGGCTTACGGCATCAAGCTGCATGTTTGGGGTGAATATGCGTGCTTTACCCGACCGGAAATGAAGGTGGAACGTGTTTCTTACGATGTTATTACCCCATCGGCTGCAAGGGGGATTTTGGAAGCTATTCACTGGAAACCGGCCATTATTTGGGTAATTGACCGTATTCATGTATTAAAACCCGTGCGTTTTGAGTCTATTCGGCGCAATGAATTAGGTAATTGCAAAGTGTCCAGTGCCAAAGTCAGTGGCGCAATGAAGCGCAAAAGTACCCAAGATTTAAGTTTCCTGATTGATGATGGTGATAATCGTCAACAGAGGGCAACAACCTTGCTTCGTGATGTGAGTTACGTGATTGAAGCGCATTTTGAGTTGAGTGACAAAGCAGGCACAGAGGATTCCATCGGAAAGCATCTCGACATTTTTAACCGTCGTGCTCGCAGGGGACAGTATTTTCATCAGCCTTGTTTAGGAAACCGTGAATTCCCTGCGTATTTTTCTCTAATTGAGCATGAAGGGGATTTTCCTAAATCAGAATTGACAACCGCCAGTAAAGATCTCGGCTGGATGCTGCATGATATTGATTTTGCGAACGGCGCTGAGCCTAGATTTTTTCGAGCAGAATTAAAGGATGGGATGATCGATGTGCCTCCTTTTCGATCTTCGAAGGTGGTGCAATGATTTTATCAGCCTTAAACCAATACTACGATCGCCTTAATAGCGGTAACCAAAGCAAGGTTCCTACATTTGGCTTTAGCGAAGAAAAAATAAGCTATGTTCTCGTACTTTCAGAACAAGGGGAGTTGGTCGATATAGTTCCAAACTTAACGGATGAAAAAAAACCAAAGCCTAAGTTAATGCAGGTTCCTCAATCCTTTAAAAGACCCGGAAAAGTTACCAAGCCTTTCTTTTTGTGGGATAAAACAGCCTATTCTCTTGGCGTTTCATCATCAAAAAATAAAGACAGTAATACGGTATTTGATTTATGTGTACCCACATTCGAAGCCTTTCGAGAATGGCATTTATCTCTGCTGGAGCACTCTGAAGATAAAGGATTAAAAGCATTAGCGATATTCTTACAAAATTGGCAGCCGGAGAACTTTGGAAACTCTATTCTTACTCAAGATGTTTTGGACGCTAATATCGTTTTCCAATTGGATGGAATGCGTCAATACATCCACGAATCAGATGAAGCAAAAACTATTTGGGGTAGTTTGCTGCAATCGGATGATGTCAAGCAAGCCACATGCTTAATTACAGGTAAAAAAGCGCCTATCTCCAGATTACACCCTGCTATTAAAGGTGTTGCAGGTGGGCAAAGCTCTGGTGTTTCCATTGTCTCTTTTAATAAAGAATCGTTTGAATCTTTTGGTAAAGGGCAAGGGGACAATGCTCCTGTATCTGAACAAGCAGCCTTTGCTTACACAACGGCATTAAATTACTTGCTACGTCGAGAGAATGATCAGGTCGTCAATTTAGGCGACACCATTGTGGTGTTTTGGGCATTGGCAGAGAGTGAGCACAAGGCCAAGAGTGCTGAAGCATTTTTTTTAAGGGGCTTTAACCCACCAATGCCAAGCGATGACAGCGAAGTGGCGGCGCTTGGAGCTGAATTAGAAAAGCTGGTAAAAGGGCGACCATTGCCAGAAATATCACCGGATCTAGATCCCAATACGCAATTCTTCATCTTAGGTTTGGCACCTAATGCTGCCCGTCTTTCTATCCGCTTTTGGCTACAAACCGACCTTGGGCATATTCAGCAGAGATTTGCGGAACATTTTCAAGATTTGGCGTTAAATCCATTGCCTTGGAAAACTGCGCCGTCAGTGTGGCGTTTATTGCTGCAATTGGCACCTCATCGAGAGGGGCAAAAGCCAAAGATTGATGATGCTCCAGCCCATTTGGCTGGTGAATTGATGCGCGCTATTTTAACCGGGCAACGTTACCCAAGAGCGATATTAGCTCAATTGCTAGCACGATTCAGGTCTGACGGAGATATTAGTGGGTTACGGGTTGTGATGGTGAAAGCGGTATTGCAAAGAGAACTCAGATTACTTGGAAAAGAGGAGATTTCTATGAGCTTAGATGAGTTAAATACCAACCCAGCGTATTTGTTGGGGAGGCTATTTGCAGTGTTGGAAAACATTCAACGAAATGCGTTGGGTGATAAAGTCAATGCGACAATTACAGACAAGTATTATGCCTCAGCATCGACTGTGCCTTACTCAATTTACCCAAGGCTACTATCCGGTAGCAAACACCACCTGTCGAAATTACGCAAGGAAAAACCTGGTCTAGCCGTTACGTTAGAAAAAGAACTTGGCAACATTATGGGGATGCTACCAACAGAATTTCCACGGCATTTTTCAATTGAGCACCAAGGCCGCTTTTCGATTGGCTATTACCATCAAAAAAATGCACGCTTTTCTCAATCCGAACAAATAAAAATCGATGAATCAATGACAGAAGGGAATGACTAATGACCATCCAAAACCGCTGTGAATTTGTTTACTTTTTTGATGTAACAAATGGTAACCCGAATGGAGATCCTGATGCGGGGAATATGCCGCGTCTTGATCCTGAATCGAGTAAAGGTTTAGTGACCGATGTAAGCCTTAAACGCAAGATAAGAAACTATATTCAGCTCACTGAAGAAAACTCACCAGGTTATGATATTTACGTGCAGGAGAAGAGTGTTTTAAATCAACAAAATCAAAAAGCGTATGATGCGCTGGAAATTAAACCTGAGTCCAAAAAATTGCCCAAAGATCAAGCTAAGGCAAAAGAACTAACGGCTTGGATGTGTGCTAACTTCTTTGATGTCCGTGCCTTTGGCGCGGTAATGACCACGGAAGTGAACTCTGGTCAAGTTCGCGGGCCATTACAGTTGGCATTTGCGAAGTCCATCGATCCGATTATTCCACTGGAAATCTCAATTACACGTATGGCTGTCACCAACGAAAAGGATTTGGAAAAAGAACGCACTATGGGCCGAAAGCACATCGTTCCATATGGACTTTATCGTGTACATGGCTTTGTTTCCGCTAAATTGGCTGAGAAAACAGGCTTCTCTGAAGGAGATTTAGAGAAAGTTTGGAAAGCTTTGGAAATGATGTTTGAGCATGATCACTCCGCAGCCAGAGGAGAAATGGTCGGACGTAGTTTAATTGTGTTTAAGCATGAAAACGCTTTAGGTAATGCCCCTGCACATAAATTGTTTGAACGCGTTACAGTTGAAAGAATCAATGGCGAAGAAGGCACGCCTGCCGCTGCATTTTCTGATTACAAAATCAATTTTAATGCAGAGGGATTAGATGCTTTGGGCGTTGAAGCCAAACAATATTTCTAGTTGGTTAATCAGAGAGTAAGGTCTATGAATCATGGATTTTACTCTTATCTGGAGTGTTCATTTCATGGAAGAGCAGCAGCTAATCAACATCTCCGCTCTACAGCACTTTGCTTTTTGTCAGCGCCAATGCGCGCTGATCCACTTAGAGCAAGTGTGGCAAGAAAACTACCTAACGGCACACGGGCGGCAGTTACATGAGCGCGTTGATAACGGCGAGCCAGAAACTCGTAAAGGGGTGCGTTTTGAACGTGGCGTAGTGGTGACTGCGCCACAAATAGGCGTAACAGGCAAATTAGACTTATTAGAGCACCATAAACTCAGCAACCAATTTGTTCCCGTTGAATATAAACGAGGGAAGCCAAAAGCCAGCGATATCGACAAAGTACAGCTGTGCGCGCAAGCCTTATGTATCGAAGAAATGTTATCCGTTGAAGTCACAAATGGTGCACTTTGGTATTGGCAAACACGCAAACGCATTGAAGTTGAGTTCGATAACTCACTGCGAACGCAAACTAACGCCTTGATTACCCAAGTACAACAGTTGTTTGCAAACGGGAAAACACCTCCGCCAACCAAAGGTAAACACTGTAAGGCATGTTCTTTAATTGAGATCTGTCAGCCAGATTTAACCCATAAAGATGGTTCAAGCGGTTACGTAGCCGGATTGTTTAACACGGAGGCGGAATGAAAAAACTGCAAAACTCACTTTATATCACCAAAGATGGCGTCTATTTGCATAAGCAGCGCGAAACCTTACTCATTGAGCAGAAAGTGGAGGGAGAAAAGCAAAAACTGATGCAGCTTCCTATTCATTCGATTGGTAGCATCTTTTGTTTTGGCAACATTATGGTTTCGCCGCAGTTACTTGGCTTTTGTGGTGAAAATGGTACGCATCTCGCTTTTTTTGATATGCATGGCCGTTTTCTCGCCAATGTGGTTGGGAAACAAACGGGCAATGTATTGCTGCGTAGGCAGCAGTTTAATGTTCAGGAGCAAGCTGCAAATGAGCTTGCCAAGCATATTGTCGCTGCAAAAATACGTTCATCTCGTATGTTGCTTTTACGCTTTAGGCGCAATCACAACAGTACGCCACAGTTAGAAAAAGCCATTGAGCGTTTAAAACAAATTATTGATCAACTCAAAGGCGTGATTGCCTACGACACCATTTTAGGACTAGAGGGGGAGGCCGCATCGCATTACTTTTCCGCGTTTGCTGACATGTTTAAAGGCAATGAAAGTAGACGGCTGTTTGATAGGCGGACTCGAAGGCCGCCTAAAGACCCAGTTAACGCGGTTATTTCACTGCTTTACTCTGTGTTAGGACAAGAGATAAGTGGCGCATTACAAGGAGTTGGCTTAGATCCTCAGGTCGGTTTTTTACACAAAGAACGGCCCGGCAGAAATAGCCTCGCCCTCGATCTTTTAGAAGAGTTTAGAGCTTACATTGTCGATAGTATTGCCTTAAAACTCTTTAATAATAAAAGCCTGACCACGAAAGAC
The DNA here is from genome assembly GCF_000764325.1 of Vibrio navarrensis. Classification (NCBI taxonomy): domain Bacteria; kingdom Pseudomonadati; phylum Pseudomonadota; class Gammaproteobacteria; order Vibrionales; family Vibrionaceae; genus Vibrio; species Vibrio navarrensis. The sequence goes on from NZ_JMCG01000001.1 coordinate 1,237,477, forward strand.
TTTGAGACAGATTGTCTTGGTGGAGTCAGCATAAAAGACGACGCGCGTAAGCTGGTTTTTCAGGCTTACCAAGCGAAAAAACAAGAAGAAGTCATACACCCTTTTTGGCAAGAAAAGGTGCAAATTGGTTTATTACCGCATGTCCAAGCCATGTTACTAGCCCGGCATTTACGTGGTGATTTAGCCCATTATCCGCCATTTGTGATCAAAAAATAAGGAGAGTGCGCCATGATGGTATTGGTCACCTACGATGTATCTTTTGCTAGTGAAGATGGACAAAAACGTCTCAGGCAATTAGCAAAGGTGTGTTTAAATTATGGTGTAAGGGTGCAATATTCTGTATTTGAATGCGAGATAGATGCGGCGCAATGGCTGCGCTTTAAAAATAAGATGTTGTCAATTTACGACCCTGAAGTCGACAGTTTGCGTTTTTATAAGCTCGGCAAAAACTGGCAAAACAAAGTGGAGCACCACGGCGCGAAAGAAGCGATAGATATATTCAGAGATACCCTAATTTTATAATCGCTAGGTTTGAGTTCTCAGTAAAACACCGGGGAGCTAGCGATTGCATAAGTTCTTTAAAAATAGAGCAAATATTTATTTTTATAGCTTTACACCAAATAGTTTTCTTCTACCGCGTAAAGTTAGCGGCAAACCATAATATATGCTAGTTTATACGTGCCTTTCACAATAGGCGGTCGCGCCTCCCGCAGGCGCGTGGATTGAAACCAAGCTCATACTGCGAGGCTAATTCAGCGAATCAGTCGCGCCTCCCGCAGGCGCGTGGATTGAAACACGTCTCCGCTGAGCTTGTCCATGTTGCGCGACGTCGCGCCTCCCGCAGGCGCGTGGATTGAAACACCAGCGCCACCGCTGATGGTGGTACCGTGTTGGTCGCGCCTCCCGCAGGCGCGTGGATTGAAACTGGGAAAAAGTCAGGCAAATGGGCTCGATAACCGTCGCGCCTCCCGCAGGCGCGTGGATTGAAACTTTATTGTCCGCTTAACGTAGTAAAGCTGAGAGGTCGCGCCTCCCGCAGGCGCGTGGATTGAAACTCTTCATCGCTTAGTCCTTTCTGATTTGTGACTGTCGCGCCTCCCGCAGGCGCGTGGATTGAAACAAGGTCATCGGTGGTTTTGAGCGCTTTGCTAACGTCGCGCCTCCCGCAGGCGCGTGGATTGAAACTGCCTAGACAGAGCAAAGCAGTTTGTTGCCCCTCGTCGCGCCTCCCGCAGGCGCGTGGATTGAAACCCGGAACCAATAAGAAGGCTGATTACAAATTTTGTCGCGCCTCCCGCAGGCGCGTGGATTGAAACTTACCCAATGGTTTTCGTGTTGGCCACGGCGACGTCGCGCCTCCCGCAGGCGCGTGGATTGAAACCTTTGCGCATGAAGCGACATTGGCCGATGTGGACGTCGCGCCTCCCGCAGGCGCGTGGATTGAAACTCTCGAAGCCGTGATTCTCAATCTCAAGAGTCTCGTCGCGCCTCCCGCAGGCGCGTGGATTGAAACTAAGCACCTTACGCTCAAGAGCCTTATTCGCCTTGTCGCGCCTCCCGCAGGCGCGTGGATTGAAACTCTCGAAGCCGTGATTCTCAATCTCAAGAGTCTCGTCGCGCCTCCCGCAGGCGCGTGGATTGAAACCAGTGCAGAAAGAAAGGATGTCATGGCCGCTGGGTCGCGCCTCCCGCAGGCGCGTGGATTGAAACATTAGATCGAGCATCACTTGCCCTTGTCCCGCCATGTCGCGCCTCCCGCAGGCGCGTGGATTGAAACTGCGCTCGATGTTTTCAGGCAGCGTCGCTTCATGTCGCGCCTCCCGCAGGCGCGTGGATTGAAACTTCACACCACCGAACTGTCCGCTACTTTGCGTCCGTCGCGCCTCCCGCAGGCGCGTGGATTGAAACCTACTGAGCACTTCAATTTCCGGTTGATACTTTGGTCGCGCCTCCCGCAGGCGCGTGGATTGAAACACATCCTGATACGGTCCCGCGATGTTGTTCTTAGTCGCGCCTCCCGCAGGCGCGTGGATTGAAACTAGTCCGCCTTAAGCGGTTTGTTAAGCCTCATAAAGTCGCGCCTCCCGCAGGCGCGTGGATTGAAACAACGGACGGAGACGAATAAGCCATGCTCACTGACGTCGCGCCTCCCGCAGGCGCGTGGATTGAAACTCGATGGCTCGATAGAGCCGCCTTTTTGGTTATGTCGCGCCTCCCGCAGGCGCGTGGATTGAAACTCGACATGTGGGATATGCCAACCAGAAAGGAAGGTCGCGCCTCCCGCAGGCGCGTGGATTGAAACGATACTGATCATCCCGTCGGCGAAGAAGGCCAAAGTCGCGCCTCCCGCAGGCGCGTGGATTGAAACGAGGTAAATGCTTAAAAACACCCCAAGATAAAGGTCGCGCCTCCCGCAGGCGCGTGGATTGAAACCATTCAACACGCCAGAAGATGCGTTGCTACGGTAGTCGCGCCTCCCGCAGGCGCGTGGATTGAAACTCTGTAATTCGAGCTCATAACCTCACCTACATCGAGTCGCGCCTCCCGCAGGCGCGTGGATTGAAACTTTTAGTTCCATTAGTTAACTCTCTTTACGTACGTCGCGCCTCCCGCTTGATTCCGGACGACCAAGAAGGCCACAGCGACAGCGACGGTGACGGCATTCCTGATTATCTGGATGCCATCTCTGACTGCAACGTGATTCAGCAAACGGTAGCAGAGAACGACAGCTTCCTCATTGAAGGTCAACCTGGCGTTTGTTTACGTAAAGGTGTCACCATAGTGGAAAACCAGACAGGTGGAGCGCGCTTGCTGGATAATGAGCTGACGGTCGACAACGAGGCGGACAACATTGGTGGTATTTTTGACTTTGTGGCGACCAACTTGCCACAACCCGGTCAGAGCTATCAACTGGTTATGCCGCAGCGTTTGCCTGTTCCGGCGAATGCCGTTTATCGTAAGTTCCGAGCCGATGTGGGTTGGGTCGATTTTGTTGAAGATGCTGACAACTCGATTGCGTCTACGTCGGGTGAAGCGGGCTACTGTCCGCCTCCGGGAGACAGTGTATGGACACCGGGCTTAACTGAAGGCCATTGGTGTGTGCAACTTACCGTCCAAGACGGTGGACCGAACGATGATGACGGCATGGCAAACGGCAGCGTGGTTGACCCAGGTGGTGTTGCCGCTCGCGCCAGCAGCAATGCGCTGCCACAAGCAAGCGACGATACTGCTGTAGTTACGCGCAATGGCAGCGTGGTCATTGATGTGCTGAGTAACGATACGGACGCTGATGGTGACAGCTTAACCTTAAGCAGCGCTTCGGTGGATATCGGCAGTGTCAGCGTGGTGAACAATCAGTTGAGTTACACCACTCAGTCACAGTTTTTCGGTGTGGCGACCATTACCTATAGCGTGACAGACGGTAATGGCGGCACGGGGACTGCGAAAGTCACCGTCAACGTACTCAACAATCAAAATCCGCGTGCAGAGGATGATGTGGTTGAAACCAACGACCGTACGCCAGTCACGATTAATGTCCTGTCCAATGACAGTGATGTTGATAATGACGCGTTGACTTTAGTGTCAGTTAATAAACCCGAGCATGGACAGGCCGTGTTGAACGCCGATCAAACGGTGACCTACACGCCGACCTTGGGCTTTGAAGGTACGGATGTTATCACCTATGTCATTCAAGACAGCCAAGGTCTGCCAGACACTGGCCAGGTCACAGTGACGGTGAAACTAGTGAAAGATGTCGATGTATCAAACAGTTCAGGAGGCCCGTTAGGCGGTATGGCATTAATGTTACTTACTCTCGCTGGCGCGTTGCGCCGAGTTGGTAAAAAAGGCTGGTTGGCGCTGCTGGCTGCGCTGAGTTTTAACTCTCAAGCAGCCTGGTATCTCGATGCGCAGATGGGCGTCAGCCATGCTGATGAGCGCAGCGCTGTTAGCACGGCGGATGTGGTCTCAACCGATGATAACGGCTTCTACCGTTCGATTGGCTTGGGGTACCAGTTAGATGAAAATTGGTCAGCGATGCTGCGCTATGTGGATATGGGAGAGGGGAGCGCGGCGCTACGTGGCGCGACCACTTCGCCACAGGAGTACCATCAAAGTGTGGCGAGTGTCTCGCCCATTTTGGCCAGCGGTGTCGGCTTAGAGGTGGGCTATCAATTTTGGCAAAGTGACGCTTGGCATGCTAAAGCCCATCTTGGTGGCCTATTTTGGAATGCGGATATTGAAAGTACCTATCAAGGTAGCACCATTAAGACGGACATTGACGGCTTTAATGGTTATGTAGGGGCTGAAGTGGGGTACGCGCTTTCGGAGAAATGGGGCCTTGGCTTGCAGGCTTCACGCTATTTTCTGCGAGAAAACGATGTCGATACCATCGCGATACAACTCACTTACCGCTGGGCTCAGTAGCAAGGTTTAGAGCAAAATTCTACACATCGGAGACTATGCCACCCAAATGGCATGGTCTCTAGAAGGAAAACATATCGATTAGGGGAGGAACTGGAAAGTTCCTCTTTTTGTTGCTTTGGCGTTAAATAAAGCTTTGTCGGCTTTGGAGATAAAACGCTCTAAATCATGATGCTTCGCAGTTAACTGGTTGTAAAACTGAATGCCGATGGTGACGGTCAAAATATTGGCAACGCTTGAGCTTGGATTGGGAATGGCCAGTTTTTTCACTGATGCCAATAACGCTTGCGCTTTTTCCACACATTCTTGCTGAGAAATGGCAGGGATAAAAACGAGAAACTCATCGCCGCCATAACGAAAACAGCTACCGCTCTCATGGCTCCATCTCTTTAATGTGTGGCTCACCATTCTTAACGCTTTATCGCCGTTGAGGTGGCCAAAGGTGTCATTAAGATCTTTGAAACAGTCGATATCGACCATAAACAAGGCAGCACTTTGTCTGTTGTCAATCGCTTGTGCCAATAGCGATGGAAGGTAGATCTCCAGTGCGTAGCGATTGTTTAATTGAGTTAAATGGTCTAAACAAGAGAGCGTTTCCAGTGACGCTCTTTGCCGTTTAAGTTCCTTAAGTGCGGTTTTGTATTCGGTAATGTTTCGCACCGACCAAAGTACCTTATCTTCTCCAATTACTGGGATCACAAACGCGCTGAAATATTGCAGCTCAGTCGGGCCGGCGACCCCTTTAGAACAAGGCATGTCATGAGGTTGTAACTCATACTCAAGCTCTTGGGGCTTTTGCGTCGCAATCACCTGTTTTATCACATCCAGAAACCATCTTGCTTTGTCGTCGGGTAGAACTTCAAACTGGCTTAAACCAATCACATGAGCTGGATCATGGTGTCGTTTGGTATCTGTACCCCCCCAAGCTTCAATGTAATATCCGGCTTCACTAATAAGGAAGGTGGGCTCCGGTAGTGATTCAAAAAAGTGATGGATCACTTTTGGGTTATTCACAATAACGCGCGATAAGATGGATTCATCTACCATACTGTGCCCTTACTTCACTTTATGATTTAAATACAACTATTAAGATATAGCTCAATAACAGATTGTAGGGTTAATGGTGACGCAGGTTTTATCAACTTTGCCAATTGTCTCAAGGCTAAGAAGAGGGATTTCATCAATTGATAAAATCGTCACATTCGATTTAGTAAATTGAGGAAATTGGACGACACTTAACTTAAGTGCCAAAAAACGCTGCAAAGGAGATGGCGATGAAGTCACTAAAAGTTAAAGACTATATGACCTTACAAGCGGTGACCTTTACGGTCGATATGTCATTGAGCGCTGCGCTGAATAAAGTGATGAAAAGCCTTGTGATGGGCGGCCCCGTGATCAATGAAAAAGAAGAAGTCATCGGCTTTTTATCCGAACAAGACTTACTCGATAAGTTAGTCAAAGCCAGCTACTACTGCCAAGACGCGCATACGGTCGGTGAATGTATGCATGTCGATGTGTTGTCGGTGTCGCCTGAAATGTCGATTATTGAGCTGGCGGAGATGATGAAGGTAGGCAAACCGAAAATGTACCCGGTGGTAGACAAAAACAGACTAGTGGGTGTGATCACTCGTCGCGATGTGCTGAAAGCGATAGGAAACAGTCTGACTGATTGTTTCAAGCATCCCGTCTAGGTATACAGACAAGATGCGAGCAGATGGTGTGGCCTCGGATTAGCGAGGCCATTTTATTGCGAGCAGCGAAAAGTCGGCAAAAAAGGGGCTTGACCTTAGAGTGCACTCCAAGGTTTATGCTTAGGTTGTCATCTTAAAAAAGGAATCGACTATGTGCGCAAAACATACTGCTTGTCAGTCACAAAAAATGGCGGCTATCCGTCCAGCTTCGACTTGTTGCCAGAGTGCTAACCTCGCGGCTGCAAAGATCAGCCCAATCAACTCAGCGACGGCAGATTGCTGCTCCTCTGATGTATGCTCAACCAGCGACCCAGGTGAGGAAAGCGAGCGGCAAAGGCCTCAAACCTCAAGCCTGAACACAGCGCGCCAGCAATGGCTCATCTCAGGAATGGATTGCCCTTCCTGTGCGCAAAAACTCGAGAAAGCACTGCGTTCACTGGACGGAGTTATCGAGGCAAAAGTGCTGTTTGCCACGGAAAAACTGGTGGTCGATTTTGATACGCGCGTCGCGGCCAGCGATATTGAGCACCTAGCGCAAAAAACCGGCTTTCCTCTTAGCCTGCTCAGCGCAACAAAAGCGCGCAATCCCCTCAACGAGTCGGCATCTGGCTGGCGCGCAACATTGAAAAGTAACGCGCATATCTTGACCATTTCCCTTGCCATGGCGATAGGCGCCCTGTTTTCAACCATTGATAGCGATATCAGCCGTTGGATATTTGTACTCACCTGTTTAGCCGGGCTTTATCCTGTTGCGAGCAAAGCGTGGCGCTTGGCCTTATCGGGTACCCCATTTGCGATTGAAACCTTGATGAGCGTGGCCGCTCTAGGTGCACTTTATTTGGGTGAAAGCGTTGAAGCGGCAATGGTACTGCTGCTGTTTTTGATTGGTGAAAAGCTGGAAGCTTATGCCTCGTCCCGGGCTCGCAGTGGCGTGCAAGCTTTGATGGCGCTCGTGCCAGAAAACAGCATAAAAATCGTCGATGGTGAACGGGTTGCGGTAGCTGCTAGTGAGTTGCTTCCGGGGGATGTGGTGGAAATTGCTCCGGGCGATCGCTTGCCAGCCGATGGTAAATTGATGAGCGCGCTCGCCAGTTTTGATGAAAGCGCGTTGACTGGCGAATCCCTTCCTGTCGAACATCAGGTTGGTGCTAAGTTGATGGCAGGCGTTGTTTCGCTAGATAAAGTCGTTCGAGTCGAAGTGACGTCTAAGCAAGGTGAGAATGCGATTGATCGTATTTTGCACCTGATCGAACAAGCCGAATCGCGTAAAGCACCGCTGGAGCGTTTCCTCGATAGATTTAGCCGCTGGTACACACCACTGATGATGCTGGTCTCGCTGGTTGTTATCGTCACGCCGCCATTGCTGTTTGCCCAGCCATGGGAAACGTGGGTTTATCGCGGTTTAGCCTTGCTGCTGATCGCTTGCCCCTGTGCATTGGTGATCTCGACGCCAGCGGCAATTACATCCGGGTTAGCTGCCGCCGCTAAACGAGGTGCGCTGATCAAAGGGGGTGCTGCGCTGGAGTTACTTGGCAAAGTGGAGACGATCGCCTTTGATAAAACCGGCACCTTAACTCGTGGCAAGCCGCAAGTGACCGATATTATTGCTGTTGATATCAGTGAAGAGAAACTCCTTACCATGACCAGTGCGATAGAGGTCGGCTCCAATCACCCGTTGGCAACGGCCTTAGTTGCCAAAGCCAAGGACGCTGGAGTGACGATTCCTCACGCCCAAGACAAAACCGCGCAGATTGGTGTTGGTGTTTCTGGATGGGTTGACGGGCAGTTAGTGGAAGTGATTGCCTCAGCGAAAGCCAATTTTCCGCTTACGGACGCGCTCGCAAAAGCGATGCAGGCGCTAGAAGCTGAGGGAAAAACCGTGGCTTTGGTCCGTTGTGATCAAAAAGTCATGGGGCTGATTGCATGGCAAGATACCTTACGTGACGACGCGAACCAAGCGATCCGTGCGTTGAAGCGCCTGGGTATTTCCTCGCTGATGCTCACCGGAGACAATCCACGTAGTGCAGAAGCGATCGCTGCGCATATCGGTATCGATTTTCAGGCTAACTTGCTTCCTGCCGACAAAGTTCATCACGTTGAAAAAGTGGCGACAATGCAGACGGTGGCGATGGTCGGAGACGGCATCAACGACGCACCTGCGATGAAGGCGGCGAGTATTGGCATTGCGATGGGCGGCGGAACCGATGTGGCGTTAGAAACTGCCGATGCCGCGCTCACGCACAATCGCTTGGTCGAACTGCCAGCGATGATCGAGCTATCGCGTGCAACGCTAAGCAACATTCGACAAAATGTTACCTTGGCTCTGGGGTTGAAAGCGGTATTTCTGGTAACGAGTCTGCTCGGCATCACTGGCCTCTGGGTGGCGGTATTGGCAGACAGTGGTGCGACCGCCTTAGTGACACTTAATGCGTTGAGGCTGCTGCGTTTTCAAGCGCAAGAAGAGTAGTGGTTAGCGCACGATAGACAAAGATGCCTGCCGATACGCGGCAGGTATCTTTGTCTCAGATTTATGCAAATGAATGATTGATTTGTTGTTATTTTGTGATGCCAAACGGTTTTTCCTGAAAATACATAATTGTTACATTAGTCAGTTGTGAGTTTGATCACTCCATATTTCGGTTCGGTTAAGTAAAGTGCACTCTGTACCCCACAATTTCATTTGAGCTTACCTCGCAGAGTAAGCCGCAATAAGGAGTGACTTATGTCTCAAGCTGTTTTCCACTTAGGTGTAACTGAAGCTGATCTTAATGGTGCAACGCTAGCTATTATTCCTGGTGACCCAGCGCGCGTACAAAAAATCGCCGAAGAGATGGAAAATCCAGTATTTCTAGCCAGCCATCGTGAGTACACCCTGTACCGAGCGGAGCTAGACGGAAAACCTGTGGTTGTGTGCTCTACCGGTATCGGTGGTCCGTCAACTTCTATTGCGGTTGAAGAGTTAGCGCAACTTGGCGTACGTACTTTCCTACGCGTTGGTACGACTGGTGCTATTCAGCCACATGTGAATGTTGGTGACATGATTGTCACCACAGGCTCTGTGCGTCTTGATGGTGCCAGCTTGCACTTTGCGCCAATGGAGTTTCCAGCCGTTGCCGATTTTGAAGTAGCAACAGCAATGAAAGCGGCCGCCGAAGAGAGTGGTGCAACGGTACACACAGGTGTTACCGCATCAAGTGATACTTTCTACCCAGGTCAAGAGCGTTACGACACTTTCACCGGACGCGTAGTACGCCGTTTCCAAGGCTCGATGAAAGAGTGGCAAGATATGGGCGTGCTGAACTTTGAAATGGAATCAGCGACGCTATTGACTATGTGTGCGAGTTCTGGTCTACGCGCGGGTTGTGTTGCGGGCGTGATTATCAACCGTACTCAGAAAGAGATCCCAGATCACGCAACGCTGAAAGAAACCGAAGCGCGTTCAATCAAAGTGGTTGTGGAATCGGCGCGTAAGATGCTGTAATCACGCTTTTTATTCGAAGCAGAATTGTAAAACCCGGAGTTTTGGCTCCGGGTTTCTTTTTCCACACAAATATTAAATATCGTCGCTGCCCCCGGCTTGGGCAAACCAGTTAGTGAGGTGCAGTTTCAGGTCGCGCAGTTCATCTGGCCCAATCAGAGCTAGGCCAAGATCTTCCGCTCGAGTGATGTCGTTGTGGCGCAGTGGGCGGAAACTCACTAACATCGCACGTGCTTGCAACCCGCCCAGCAGATCGCGCAACGATTCTAATTTGTAGAGCGTATCGTCGCCATCATCACGCATGCCTTTGGTTTTGCACTCAATGATGTGCAATTTGTTGTTCACGACCGAGGCCACATCTAGCTCATTGCGTACTTCACGCTCCCCAAGCTGACGGTAAACCTGTACGTTCAACGAATGGTCCTGAATGGTCGGCATGTCATCTTGAATTTGTTTGACTGTGCTGTGCACTAAGGTTTCCAGCCATTCGCCGTTGGAAAAGCGGCGCGCGTCCTCATTGGCAAAGGTGAGTACCCCGTTTTCGTAGGTGGCGATATTGGCATCAACCAAATCTGCCAGCAGCATATTCAGTTCACGGTAGCCTTGCTGCTTGTCGGAAAGCTCGACGTCGAGCCGCTGTTCTTTGCGGCAAGTGGTGGCTAAATAGTTGAGCGTTGCCAGCCCGGGGCCAAGCTCCAGAGCATTGCTCGCCCAGCGTTCACCAAGCTGGTAGAGCTGTTGATCCAGTTGGGGGGGCAGCGCCACCTCGTTAAACTCACCGCGTGCGCCAAAAATGGTGAGGTAATCTGAAATAGTGATACGGTCTTGAACTTGGGTTTCTTCTCGTCCGTCAGGGTAGAGCCAGCAAAGTTTGTCGCTATTAGGCTCCACGACAAAAATCGGCCAATGATAGGTGCGAAACACTTCATACACCGAAAGCAGACGATGTCGCAGGCCACAACTGGCGTTCAGTTTCACATCTTCACCACGGCGTTTAAGATCCTCTGCCAGCGATTGGATAGATTGCTTGATGAGAGATGTATCGACCACTGAGGGAATTTCAAAAAACTCGGTCGTGATGCTGCGTTGGGCGAGGACGGAATGAAGCCTTTGGTACATGTCGTGCTGTGATTCGTCACCGATGAAAATGATGTGCGTACTGACGGTGCGATGATCGAGTAGGGGGGTGACCAAGCGTACCGGATCTTGGTCGATAATACCGACGTGAACAGCCATAGAGTTTCCTTTTTATATGGGCTGCACAGAATGAAAGAGAAAAGAAATTGGCAAGCCCTTGATCTCCATATGTAGACAAGGCTTATAAAAAACAAGGGCAACGCTGTGAAAAGTTGCCCTTATCGGATTGGAGACGGACTTGGTACGATGCGTTTAGCTAAAACGCCTTATAGCTTGAAGCGATGTACCAGTTCAGTTTGTTGGTGAGCGAGATTCGACAAGCTTTCGCTGGTTTGCGCAATGGTAGCCATCGCATGGTAGCTGCGATCCGCGATGCTGTTGATGTCCTCAAGGCTACGTGCGATGTCTGCAGAGGTTTCGCTCTGCTCGGCGGCTGCGTGGGAAATATGCGTGCTCATCTGGCTGATTTCGATGATCAGCGCTTGGATCTCTTCCATTGAACTATTGGCTTTGGAGGCTTGTTCAACCGACATTTCCATATCGTTCATACAGCTTTGAATCACTTGACTGGCCGATTGCGAGCTGGATTGTAAGTTACTGATCATCGCTTCAATCTCAGTGGTGGACTGAGTGGTCTTGGAAGCCAGTACGCGTACTTCATCGGCAACTACGGCAAAGCCTCGTCCTTGCTCGCCCGCGCGCGCAGCTTCGATGGCGGCGTTAAGTGCCAGCAGGTTAGTTTGCTCTGCAATGTTGCGGATTACATCCAAAATCGAGCCGATTTGACCGCTCATGCGCTGTAGCTCAGAGACGGCACTGACCGACTCATTGAGGCGCATTTCAAGCTGGTTGATGGTTGAGATATTGCTACTCATGATGCTGCGGCCAGAATCTGACGCGGCTTCGACTTTTTGTACCATCTCCAAAGAGCTTTGCGCATTTTGTGCTACTTCTTGGACTGAATGGGACATTTCGGTCATTGCCGTGGCCACACTGGCGGTTTGACCACGTTGCGCATTAAGCTGTGTTTGCGCTTCAGAAGAGGTCTTCTCATTGTTGGCCGCGGTGTTAGTAAGATTTTCTGCCGCATCATTAAGCTTGACTAGGATGTTATGCAAGCTATCAGCGAGGGTATTGATATGGCCACTCACACGGCTAAATTCGTTGTTGTAGCGGATCTCGATACGCTGTGTCATGTCACCATTCGCCAGCCCTTCCAGTGTTGCCAGAATGCGTGTGAGCGGTTCGCGGACACTGTGCGCGATATGATAACCCACCGCAGCGGCGAAAATGGTTACCGCAATACCGATGACGATCGCCTTGAGCAAGCCTTGGTCGTAAACTTCCCCCGCTTCTACTAGAGATTGATTCAAATTGTCGGTGGCGGTGGTGGTAAAGGTTTCTAGCGTGGTCATGGCATTATCAACTTTGACCGCTAGGTTGGCGATGTTGTTGTACAACGCCGTTCTTGCGCGCAGGTAACTGGCATGTTGGTCAAGCACCCCGCCTTTTTGCCCGACGTCTTGGGTAAACTGTTCTACCGATTGGTTGAACACCTCTTTCAGAGAAGGTAACTGGGTCACCAAACCGCGATATGCGTAGTTTAAGTGGGTGACCGCTTTTTTGTTCTTGGTGACCGCTTTTTCCACAAACTCGAGGTCTAAGCTCGCCAACGCATCCGAGGTAATTACTTCAGCATCTTTCAACTTGATGAAATAGCTCTTAGCCATCACTTTGACGGAAATACTGGTTTGATCATCAACATACTCTTTCATGCCAACGGTCAACTCGGTATGCAGTTTTTGGAAACGACGAGAAGATTTTTGCACTTCAGCTTGGGCAGTGAACATCGCTTCGTAGTTGTTCATTGCTTCATTCGCTTCGGCAAAATAGCTCTGTTCCGTTTCACGAAGCTGAGCCAGTGGCTCGGCAAGCGCAGGATAAATACGACTTGCTTGTTCAAGCTCGGACAAAGTTTTGCCAAACTCTTGTTGTGATTGGCCGAACTCTTGGCGCATCTGAGCCATCCGATCTTGATCTTGTGTGGTCAGAAAATCTTTGAAGGATTTATCTGCTGACAGAAGTTGGACGCTGGTTTGGTTAGACAGTGAAACCAGAGGTAGAGAGGTGCTTGATACCGTCTCAAAGTTAGAATGAATTTGATTCATGCCGTTGGTCATGATGGTCACCGTGACTACAAACAGCACTATGATCAACGCGAAACCAGCATACATCCTTTTAATGACTGAACCTTGCATAAGTGAAGCCCTCTCCCAGATAGAAATAAAAAGTGCAAAAAGACGCAAAACGTCTCAAAAAATTAACAAAATTATCATCATTGTAGGCAGTTTGATTTGAGCATTTTATGACGAGGGCGACAAAATAAAGCTTTATAGATTGACGTACTGTTGATAATGTTAAGTGAACACTGTTTTTTATTGTGATGGCGCATGCCTTGACGCATACTAACTGGGTTACACACCACTTAATGGAGTACCTATGGCCGAAGAAACCATCTTTAGCAAAATTATTCGTAAGGAAATTCCCGCTGATGTGCTTTATCAGGATGATCTCGTCACCGCGTTTCGCGATATCAACCCTCGTGCGCCAAGCCACATTTTGATCATTCCGAACAAACTCATTCCAACTGTGAATGATGTTGAAGCTGATGACGAAGCCATGATGGGACGTATGTTCACTGTTGCCAGAAAGCTCGCCAAAGAAGAGGGCATTGCCGAAGATGGCTATCGCCTAATTGTCAACTGCAATGCGCATGGCGGCCAAGAAGTCTATCATATTCATATGCATTTGGTGGGCGGACGTCCACTTGGTCCATTGTTGCTCGGATAAATGGTGACTCGGATAGGTTAAGGGGCCAGCGAAGAGCTCGCTGGCCAGACGTCTGTTATATCTATTGGAGCCGAGTTTTGACGCGAAAGATAAAGTTTGCCGCATTGCTCAGTGGTGTATTCGCTTTAGCAGGGTGCGCCAATATGTCTGCCGGCAATCTATTTAGTCATTACAGTGAGCAGAATAAGTCCGTCTATCAGGCGGTGCAAAGCGGTCACTACTCACAAGCGCAGCAGATGCGATCAGAAGTGGTGGCCGGAGAGATGCTCGACAACATGGAGCGTGGCCGCTTGGCATTTTTAGCCAGTGATTATTCGGCAAGCAAAAGCGCCTTTGAAAGAAGTGATGTGGCAGTGCGACAATGGCAGGATCAGGCGAAAGTTTCTCTGTCACAAACCGCCACCAGCGTAGGCTCATTGGCCGTGAATGACAATCTGAATAATTACACCCCAGCAGATTATGAACTGGGTTTTTTGCATCTTTATCTTGGCTTGAACTATCTACAGCAAAGTAGCTTAGAAGGGGCCTTGGTCGAAATGCGCAGAGCCAACCAAGTGCAAGAAGCGGCGCGAAAAGCCCGTGAAGAAGAGCTTAATGCAGCGCAGCGAGACATGCAGAAAAACGGCATGGCCACCAATGTAGGCAGCGTATTGGCAAACTATCCCGACGCGGGACAAACGTTGCAGGCGGTGCAAAATGGCTATCTGTTTTTCCTCTCAGGGCTGCTTTATGAAGCGTCACGCGATCTCAATGGGGCGTATGTTGACTATCGCCGCGCATTGGCGGTGATGCCAGACAATCGCGAAGTGATTGAGCGAACCATAGCCGTCGCCAAAAAGTTGGCAATGCGCGAAGATCTTCGCCAACTGGAGAAGCGCTACGGTGAACGCGATTTAACACTAGGTAGCGAAGAAGGGCGTATTATTGTCATCGAGGAACAAGGCGTGGTTGAAGCGCTGCAAGGATGGCGCATTGATCTGCCCGTTTACGATTCTCGTGGCGTTGGTGCGCTGTACTCATTGGCGCTGCCTTACTATGCCAAACAAAGTCGTGCGTCATTCTCACCGCTGAGATTAAATCAGCAGGCGTTGACGACGCACTCCTTGGCGGATGTGAACCAAATGGCGAGATACGATCTCGGTGAGCGTTTACCGTCGATGGTGATTCGTCAGGCGTTGCGTGTGGTTGCCAAAGATCAACTGCGCAAAGAAGCGGCCAAAGGAGACGATGTGGGCAATCTGCTCTTCAATGTCTGGAATGCGTTAACCGAGCAGCCTGATACTCGTAGTTGGCAGACACTGCCTGCGACAATCAACACGGCTAGTGCGGTGGTCAAGGCTGGAGAACAGGTGATGACGTCTACCAATCAAGATTATGTGTTTAACGTGCCAGCAGGGCAAACCACTTTGTTCTGGATCTCCCGTCAAGGGGATAACCAGACGATCTGGCACAAACAATTAGGGAGATTGTAATGAAAGTTTGGCTCATTCCAGCACTGGTATTATTGGCTTTGACTGGCTGCGCAGAAAATACCGCAGGCATGCGTGTTGATGGGGAAACACAGCATGTGTTCTTTCATGACAACGTATTGGGTAATCGTCTGTTGATCGACGATATCTCGACGGTACCCGCTGACGATCGAGTTCGTGGTGTGGTGCGTTTGACCAGTAATTACAAAGGTGACCAGTCGATCTTGTACCGTTTTTCTTGGTATGACGCGAATGGTTTGGAAGTGAACAGCAAACCCGGACCTTGGCGTCAAGCGATCGTCAGGGGCTTTGAGTCGATTACCCTGTCGGAAGTGACTGTTAATCCGAATGGTACTCAATACCGAGTGCAGATTCGTGCAAACAATGATTAAAACTCAAAAGTGTGAGGACTAAAAATGAACAAAGGTGTGGTTGCCCTGTTGGGGCTGGCAGTAGTTTTGGGTGGTTGTTCTAACAAGGTCTCTTATGGAGACGCACAGGCGACTGAAACGACAACGATTGATTTCGGCTCGACCGATCTGCAAACCATTGCTGGGCAAATGATCGATAGCATGATGATGTCAGGCTCAGTGGCCGCGATCACTCGTGACAAGCGCCCGATTGTCTTTGTTGAACGAATCAAAAACAAAACCAGCGAACATATTGATACGGAATCCATCACCGACACGATTTCGACCAAGATGTTGAACTCTGGCAAATTCCGTTTTGTGGATATGGATCGCGTAGAAGCGGTGCGTGAGCAGTTGAACTTCCAGAACAATGATGACTTAGTGAACCAATCAACCGCGATTCAGTTCGGTAAGATGGTGGGTGCGCAATACATGCTGTATGGCAATTTGTCGAGCATCGTCAAAAATGACGGCAGCGACAAAGATGTCTACTACAAAATGACCATGCGCTTGATGGATCTGGAAACGGGCCTGATCGAATGGGCGGATGAAACTGAAATCCGCAAACAGCAGTCTAAACGTTTACTTGGACTGTAAGCGCATGTGAGGCGAAATATGGCGTGGTTTTCTTGGCAGCAAGCCAAACAACTTGATCCCAGTTTGAATGCGGTAGCGGAGTTTTTTGTACCTGCTCCCGCACAAGTTCAAACGGTGACGGGAGGGTTAACCAATCGTTGTTGGAAAATCCTTGATGCCAATGGAAAAGCGTACGTTTGGAGGCCTGCCAGCAAAGTCTGTCAGGCTTTTTCTATTTCTCGTTACAGCGAATATCAGATTCTGGCGGCAATAGCACCATTAAAAATCGGACCCAAGCCGATTTTGGTCAACGAGCAGGGCTTGTTGGTCGAATGGCTGGAAGGCGTGACCATGCGTGGCGCGGCCTCTATCGATACCTTGCTGAAAACCTGCATTAAGATTCACGAATTTGATACACACGGTTTGCCGCTTGCGCCGTTCAGTTACACTGCAAGGGTGGATCACTACTGGATGCAGCTTGACAGTCACTATTTGGGGAGTGAATTTGAGAATTTGTATCAACAGTGGCGTATGGCTCCTTCCATTGAGCCTTTGCCCGTCGCCCTTTGTCATTTTGACTTAGGGGATTATAACTTAGTCAAAGGTCCGGATGGGGTGAAAGCGATTGACTGGGAATATGCCGCTTTAGCTGATCCTCGCTTGGAATTGGCGTTGGTGATTCAAGTTGCCGGGGAAAACGTGTTTGAGTCGGTATGTCGTTACTGCCAGTTGAGAGAAATAGACGACATCGATTTGTGGCTTGATGGTGTGAAAGCGTGGCAGCCGCGTTTAACCATGATGGCGATGCTGTGGTACCTACTTGCCGACAAGCTTTGGGGGGGTGAAGAATATTTGCTCAGTGCCAAGCAAATGCTGCATACATTATGTCACGAGGATCACTGTTTACAGCCTCAACCCGGTTTACCACTTTAAACCCCTGCTAATCGTGGTAGATTTATGGCTATACCCAAGCTTAAAGTGAGAGGGAAGTATGATTATCTATCTTCATGGCTATGATTCAACCAGCCCTGGAAACCACGAAAAAGTGTTGCAATTGCAGTTTATTGACCCCGATGTACGTTTTGTAAACTACAGTACCTTACATCCGAAGCATGATATGCAGCATTTATTAAAAGAAGTGCACAAAGCCATTGAACAATCGGAGGATCCCGAGCCGATTATTTGTGGTGTCGGTCTGGGTGGCTACTGGTCCGAACGCATTGGCTTTTTGTGTGGCATCAAACAGGTGATTTTCAATCCTAATCTTCACCCGGAGAACAACATGCAAGGGCGTATTGATCGCCCTGAAGAGTACGAAGATATTGCAACAAAATGTGTCGAAAAGTTCCGCATGAAAAATCAAGGTCGTTGTTTAGTGATCCTGTCGCGCAACGACGAAGTGCATGACAACAATCTAACGGCAGAAGAGTTGCAAGACTACTACTCCATCATCTGGGACGAAAAAGAGAGCCACAAATTCAAAAAGATTTCTCAGCACCTGCAAGCGATGAAAGCGTTTAAAGAAGCGCTATAGCGACCTCAAGTGCTTCACAATCGATATTCTTGCAAGAGAATATCAAACACCATCAGCCCCTTTTGGGGCTGAGCTTTTATAAGTGCAACTCATTTGATAATTGTTGAAAGATAATCGACCACTAAGCGGTCTCATCCTATTCTATTGTCTCTGCTCCTTTTTTAGCGTTACACGCCGAATGATTATTCTGGTGTTAGCGCTCACAACAATGGATTTTTGTTGCGGTAAGGGGCTAGCGCTATATAATGTCACGCTATAAAATAATTTGATAAATATCAAAAAAAATTGAGAGCGAGAGTTTAACTTGCCCGATATGTGTGCTGTTTCAAACATTGTGCTGCACTTTGATTCTTAACGTAACAGAACGCCCTTTGATAACCCGTGACCAAGTGTCACACATAACAAGATTTATCCGTTGGATGCGCGTCGCTGAAATCATCAATCAACTGAACGCGATCGGGCGGACCCCATTTTTATTTTGTAGAGGATTATCACTGTGACACGAATTATCGTTGTTGGCGGCGGTGCTGGCGGCCTTGAATTGGCCACTAAACTGGGCCGCACATTGGGTCGTAAAAAACGCGCCCAAATTACCCTAGTCGATCGCAAATCAAGCCATTTATGGAAACCCTTGTTGCACGAAGTGGCAACGGGATCGCTGGATGAAGGCGTGGATGCGCTCAGTTACCGTGCGCACGCGAAAAACCACAGCTTCGATTTTCAGCTAGGCAGCCTATGTGGCATCGATCGTCAACGCAAAGTGATTACACTGAGTGAGCTGACCGATGAACATGGTGAGTTGCTGCTGCCAGGTCGCGAACTGGAGTACGACATTCTTGTGCTGGCGATCGGTTCAACGTCTAACGATTTCAATACTCCCGGGGTAAAAGAGCACTGTATTTTCCTCGACAGCCCGGAGCAGGCACACCGTTTTCGCACAGAAATGAATAACCAGTTCCTCAAACTGCACGCGAAAAATGGTCAGGGAAGCGTTGATATTGCGATTGTAGGAGCGGGCGCGACCGGTGTTGAACTCTCCGCAGAGCTGCACAATGCGATTAAAGAGCTGCGCACTTACGGATTTGGTGACCTAGATTCGAGTAAGCTCAACGTCAACTTAGTGGAAGCGGGTGAGCGCATTTTGCCTGCGTTGCCACCACGCATCTCTTCGGCTGCGCATCATGAATTGGTGAAGCTTGGCGTGAATGTTCGCACTGCGACTATGGTGACCAAAGCTGAAGCCGATGGCTTAACCACCAAAGATGGCGAGAAGATCTCAGCGCAAATCATGGTTTGGGCGGCTGGCATTAAAGCCCCTGATTTCATGAAAGAGATTGCTGGTTTGGAAACTAACCGTATCAATCAACTGGTGGTGAAGAACACATTACAAACCACGCGCGATGACGACATTTTTGTTATCGGTGATTTGGCGCAATGCACGCAACATGATGGCAAATTTGTACCGCCTCGTGCTCAGGCCGCGCACCAAATGGCGAGTCATGCGTTTAGCAACATCATTGCCAAGCTCAACGGCCGTGAGTTGAAGGACTATGTGTACAAAGATCATGGTTCGCTGGTTTCATTGAGCCGTTTCTCGACGGTAGGCAGCCTGATGGGCAACCTCACCAAAGGCTCAATGATGGTGGAAGGGCGCATTGCGCGCGTGGTGTATATTTCGCTTTACCGCATGCACCAAATGGCGCTGCATGGTGTGTTCAAAACCGGTCTGATGATGCTAGTAGGGCGGATCAACCGAGTGCTTCGTCCAAACCTCAAGCTGCACTAATTCATCGCATGAAATAATCCATCAGATGAAAGTAGAGCCGGAGCATTTTCGCTCCGGTTTTTTTTCGGCAGTATACTAAGGTTCAGCAAAGCTCTCTGGTGCACTTATTCAACTGAGACATATTGCTCGTCTAGAGATCTTCTGTCAGGTTTTCGTCCAGTAGAAGGTATATCCCCAAAAACGCTCCGTATTTGTCAGCCGCTTGCTTGGTTATAATGCGTGCCCAATTTCCCTGTGTCGTTATTAAAAGGTCATACCATGAGTCAATATGTTGTCTGTGCGCTCTACAAGTTTGTTGAGCTCAACCATTACCAAGAGCTAAGAGCGCCGCTGTTGGCACTGATGGAAGAGAACCACATTCGCGGTACATTACTGCTGGCGCAAGAAGGCATTAACGGCACAGTCGCTTCTTCGCGCCAAGGGATTGATGCGCTGTTGGCGTGGCTAGACCGCGAGCCAAGTTTAAAAGGCACTGTGTATAAAGAGTCTTTGGCGAGTGAGCCGCCGTTTAACCGCACTAAGGTCAAACTCAAGAAAGAGATTGTGACCATGGGCGTTGAAGGCATCGACCCGCGTCATGTGGTGGGTACTTACGTCAAACCGCAAGATTGGAACCAGCTCATCTCCGACCCGGAGGTATTGGTGGTCGATACGCGTAATGACTACGAAGTGCAGTTAGGTACGTTTAAAAACGCGCTCAACCCGAAAACCGAGACGTTCCGCGAGTTTCCACACTATGTGCAGGAAAATCTTGACCCGCAAAAGCATAAGAAAGTCGCCATGTTCTGTACTGGCGGCATTCGCTGCGAAAAATCCACCGCCTATTTGAAAGAACAAGGCTTTGACGAGGTGTATCACCTTGAAGGCGGTATTTTGAAATACCTTGAAGAAGTGCCGCAAGAGCAAAGCCTGTGGCAAGGCGATTGCTATGTGTTTGACGGACGAGTAGCGGTCGGACATGGCTTATCTGAGAGTGACTATCAAGTCTGTAATGCTTGTCGTCTACCGATTACTGAGGACGACAAACAGAGCGAGCAGTATGAGCAAGGCGTCAGTTGTCCGCGCTGTTTTGGGACGCACACCGACGAACAATTGGCCCGTTTTCGTGAGCGTGAGAAGCAAGTTCAATTGGCGAAGCTGCGCGGTGAAAACCACATCGGAGAAGATAGTGCACAGGTGATCGAAGCTCGTCGAGCGGAAAAACTGGCGCGCAAAGCGGCGCAGCGTAACCAGAAAGGCTAACCCAGTGGGCGACAAAAGAGGCTGATTTAGCCAATAAACGCTAACCAACACAAAGGAGCGCTATGGTGCTCCTTTGTGTTATTTCACATTAAATGACGGCGATAAACGACTAGAACAGATCACTGGGAATCAACGAATAGACCACACCGTCTCTTGGCTCGCCGTGAAAAAGAAAACGATGGCGAGCGGTCGATTCTCGTTTGGCATGACAGCGTTCAATCAGTTTTTGACTGGCGAGGTTTTCAGGATCGCAGACAATTTCAATACGGCTCACCTGCAACTTGGCAAAGCAAAACTCGACTAAAGCGGTGATGGCCTCTCTCGCGTTTCCCTGACGCTGATACTTATCGGCAATCCAATAACCAATACTGACCATATTGTAGGTGTGATAGAGCTCATTAATCGCCACCATTCCGAGTAGTTGCCCATTCTCGCGATGGAAAATACCAAAGCCGTATCCATCGGCTTTTACCCAGTTTAGGCGGGTGGTCAGCAAGAACTGCTGCGCCTCTTTGAGAGTAAAATCGGCATGGCACCAATCGACCCATTGATGTAGCGATGGCGAAGTGCGAATCAGCTTTGCCAAAGGTTCGGCTTCATTGGCGTTGATGAGACGCAGGCAAAGACGTGACGTAATGATTTGAAAATCTGGGCTCATTTTGCTCTCTTTCAGCGTTTGTTTATTTCGCTTCCCTGAACCGACAAAGTGTTTTGATTGCGTTTGAGGGAAATAAACAAAAGCCCTCGTTTGAGGGCTTTGAATAGACATAAATCGATTTTATTCCACGCGGCGAACTTGAATCACGATGCCCAGTAACGGGTGGTCGAGGTAGTGGGTTTCACCACTGCGCATACGGCGTTTTTGATCCATGCGGTAGCTTTTGAGGAACTGTTCCACTTGTACCGTTGGAGACACTTGCGCCAAGTTCCCCAGTTGTACATTGCCATCCACTTGCCCAAGCTGTTCGGTGTTTTCATCCAGTGGGCTGGATTCTAGTTTCACTTCACGCACGCTAGGCGCTTTGAGATCTAAGGTGCTTTCGACGAACAGATAGTGCTGCACATAGACTTGCAAAGTGCCGTCGAGTTCGTACAGCGGATTATCGATACGCACTTCGCTAATGCCATCGGCAACGACCTGCTCTGGCTCGGCCTGCTTTTCACTGCCGTCAGGATTAAACTGCGCAGAATAATCCTTACCACCTAAAATACGGAAAATGGGCGCAGAACTTTTGCCTTTGTCATCTTGTCGCCAAGCCGTGTGCAGCAATACTGTGAATCCTGCATGTCTGTCGAGCGTCTCTTTTTGCGATCGCAATTGGTACTGCTCATAAGGCAACATCTGTACGCCCTTAGCTTCACGATAAGCGGCGTCCTGAAACTCATGTGCTTGCGCTTTATTGATCTCCGGCAGTTGGTTTGGCCAGGATTCATTAGTCTGCTGGGCATCTAGGTTACGTTTAAAAATGATAACCTCGATATCAAATTGTCTCTGCGCCCACGAAGGGAGTGACACACAAAGAAGGAGCAGAGGGATCAAGAATCTCATCGGATAACTAGCTCACTGGTAATAAATTCTGATTAAACTCGTTCAGTAAATCACGAATAAACTGAACACGTTGGCGGCGGTCGGTCAATGGTACGCTAAACTTGAACTTAGTTGGACCTTCCATTGCAAATTTTTTCGGCTGCGACTGCAATAGTCTGACCAAATACGCGGGGTTTATGTCAGCGTTGGGATAAAATTCGATAAACCCGCCTTTATCATGCGCTTCGATTTTTTTCACTTTGATGTTGGCAGCAAGAATCTTTAACTCTGAGATTGCCAAGAGATTTTTCGCTGCGTCGGGTAATAAACCAAAGCGGTCGATCAATTCCACTTTGAGCTCGTTGAGTTCCTCTTCACCCTCCACGCTGGCAATGCGTTTATACATCGACAAACGACTGTTGACGTCGGGGATGTAATCATCCGGGAGTAGGGCGGGTATGCGGATCTCGACTTCAGTTTGTTCACGTAAAAGCTCATCCAGTGACGGTTCCTTGCCTTCTTTCAAGGCTTGAACCGCTTGCTCAAGCATCTCCATGTAAAGTGAGAAACCGACCGATTGGATCTGACCGCTCTGCTCTTCGCCGAGAAGCTCACCTGCGCCGCGGATCTCAAGATCGTGGGTAGCCAACGTAAAACCCGCCCCTAAATCTTCCAGAGAGGCAATCGCATCAAGACGTTTGATCGCATCTTTGGTCATGGATTTGGGATACGGCGTCAGCAAGTAAGCGTAAGCTTGGTGGTGCGAGCGCCCCACACGGCCACGTAGCTGATGCAGTTGGGCGAGGCCAAGATTGTCAGCGCGATCCATGATAATGGTGTTGGCGGTTGGGACGTCGATACCCGTTTCGATGATGGTGGTACACACCAGCAAATTAAAACGCTGATGGTAGAAATCGTTCATCACGCGTTCGAGCTCACGCTCACGCATCTGGCCGTGGGCGACAGTAATTCGCGCCTCAGGTACTAGTTTGGTCAAATCCGCTGCGACTTTCTCGATGGTTTCCACTTGATTGTGCAGGAAGTAAACCTGACCACCGCGCATGATTTCGCGCAAGATCGCTTCGCGTACCACCGCATCATCCCGCTCGCGCACAAAGGTTTTGATCGACAGGCGACGCGCTGGTGGAGTGGCGATGATGGACAAATCGCGCATGCCGCTCATTGCCATATTGAGTGTGCGCGGGATAGGGGTTGCAGTCAGAGTGAGAATGTCGACATCGGCACGCATCGCTTTGACTTTCTCCTTTTGCCGCACGCCGAAACGGTGCTCTTCATCGACAATCAGTAGGCCAAGATCGTTAAACTTGAGTTCAGACGAGAGCAGCTTGTGCGTGCCGACCAGAATGTCGACCTTGCCACTCGCGACATCCTCAAGGATCTGTTTCTGCTCTTTCGCGGATTTAAAGCGCGACAGCACTTCAACTCGGATCGGAAGATTGGCAAAGCGATCGCGAAAGTTCTCAAAATGCTGCTGGGCAAGCAAGGTCGTTGGGACGAGTACCGCGACCTGTTTGCTGTTGTCGGTGGCAACAAACGCGGCGCGCATGGCCACTTCGGTTTTGCCAAAGCCAACGTCACCACACACTAGGCGGTCCATCGCTTTGGCTTGGCACATGTCTGATAACACCGCGTTGATTGCCATCGCTTGATCGTCCGTTTCCTCAAAAGGAAAACCGGATTTAAAGCTGGCGTACTGGCCACGATCCAACGCAAATTTGTAGCCCGGCTTGAGCTCGCGCTTGGCATAAACGTCCAGCAGCTCTGCCGCGACATCGCGCACTTTTTCCGCCGCTTTGCGCCGCGCTTTGGCCCAAGCTTCGCCGCCAAGTTTGTGCAGCGGAGCGCTCTCTTCCGCGCCGCCAGAGTAACGGCTGATGAGGTTTAGCGACGCCACGGGAACGTACAATTTCGCCTCGTTTTGATACTCCAACATCATGTATTCGGCTTTGATACCGCCCGCTTCGAGCGTCTCTAAACCGATATAGCGGCCGATACCGTGATCAATGTGTACTACAGGTTGGCCCGGTTTGAGCTCGGCAAGATGACGGATAACGGTATCGCTGTTGACGTTACGCTTATCTTTTTTACGCCGTTGGATAACGCGATCGCCAAGCAGATCGCTCTCGCAGACAAAAGCAAAGCCGCGCTCGGGGTGAATAAAGCCGCGTTCAGTGGCGCCGATCACCAAAGTAAAGCGGTTTTCCTGTTGCAACGCTTCATCCAAGCTAGCCGATATCGTCGGACGAAGCTTGATCCCTTGCAACAGCTCGGTTAAGGCTTCGCGTCGTCCTTCGGATTCGACGGAGAAGACAATTTTTCCGTTAAAGCTTTCGCTAAATTTGCGCAGTTGTGCCAGCGGCTCTTTGCTGTTTTGTTGCACGGCCAGTTCAGGTAGTGCTTGCAGAGGCAAATTGCTGCGGCCTGCTTTTTCTTCAATGGCTGCGACAGAGAGGCACGTTTGAGCGAATGGCTTGATGCGAGCGTAAAGCTCATCCTTCTTTAGCCACAGTTGCGCTGGTGGTAAGAGGGGGCGCAGCGGATCGACTTTTTTCTGCTCGTAGCGGTAATCGACATCACTGAGAAACTGATCCATCGCCAGATCGATGTCGCCGACCGTGATGAAGTGTGAATCACTAGCGACGTAGTCAAACAAGGTTTCGGTTTGTTCAAAAAACAGCGGTTGCCAATATTCTATGCCCGCCGGCCAAGTCCCCTTGCTCACTTGCATGTAAACCGATTCTGGTTCTCGGCGCGCATCAAACTGGCTACGCCAGCGAATACGGAAATCTTCAATCGCCGCTTCAGTGGTGGGGAACTCGTGAGCGGGCAACAGGCGAATTTCCTGTACGGCGTCGGTAGAGCGCTGATTCTCTGGATCGAAGGTGCGAATGGTGTCGATTTCGTCATCAAAGAAATCTATCCGATAAGGATCATGACTGCCCATTGGATAGAGGTCCAAAATGGAACCTCGGCTAGCGTACTCTCCCGGGCCAAATACTTGATCGACGTGGCGATAACCGGAGTTGTCTAATTGCAGGCGAAGTTTTTCCAGTGAATAGCGATCGCCCACTTTGACCATCAAGGTATGTTGCAGCAGGAAGTCGCGCGGTGATTGACGCTGAAGTAAGGTGCTGACTGGAACAATGGTGATGCCGTTGGTTTGCCCCGGCAGTTGGAACAAGGTCGCGATGCGTTCAGAAATAATATCTTGGTGTGGCGAGAAATTGTCGTACGGCAGCGTCTCCCAATCGGGGAACACTGTCACCGGCTCACGGTAAAACTGTTCGACTTCTGCTTGCAGTTTCAACGCGCTTTGTGGGTCGGGTACCACTAAAACTGTGTGGCTGGAGGCTGCTTTTGCCAGTTCAGCGATGGAGAGTGCGAGCGATGCGCCCGGTAAGCAGCCAATATGTTTTTTGTCGCCTGCACCGTTTGCGCCGCAGACCGATAAGATAGGTTGAACAGTTTTCATTGTGGGTTATTTTGAATCTCTTTCCAGGGTTCGCTGACGAAGTATTTTTTGCTGCTGATGGAGTGCCGCTTTGATCAAAAGGTCTTGATCAGAATCACGCAGCAACTGGTACTTCATGGTGATTTCGAACTGCTGTTCGTGCGCCTCACAGGTTGTTACTTGCGCGTAACAATAAATCGCCGCCGCCGGGCTCTCGAGAAACAGTTTTACCCGCGCGAGTTGCCCGACCGGTACTGTTTGTGCGCAGAGGTAACTCACTTGGCTAGCGCCAAAGCGAGTAGTTTTAAAGCGCAGTTTAGGGTCATCTTGCTGGGAGAGCATGAAACTGAGAAGCAAATTGAGTTTGGAATTTTGTGCATCGAGCAAACTGATCACGCTTTTGAAATCGCTATTTTTCAGCTCATGACGGGCATGATCCGCCATTTGATCGAGTTGGCTAAATTCGCTGGCGACGATAAACGGGGTCGGGATTTCTGCCAAAAATGCTTCTTCCGAAGGCAGAGTTGATGACGTGGGCAACAGCTCGACGTTAACCGTTAAGGTTGAATGGACGGTAAAAAACTCTTGATCTGTCATGCTGTTGTTCCTTATTCGTCATCTTGAATTGGCAAGATGAATCTTCAAGTGATTGATTATCGCTAACTTCGCTTAGTTATCAAGCTCTGTTCTAGTCAATTGGCCTACATCCCAGCCTCACTCATCACTAAATTGGCAAAATTGCGGTGAATTCTTCGTGGCTTACTCAATTTTAGCTATATTCGTGCCATCTTTCTGGTTAGAGTAACCAGTTGGATTGATTATCGGTTTTTACAATGTTTTATCCAGTATCGCTATTTGTTGGGCTGAGGTATCTGCGCGGGCGTTCCGGTGACAGATTCAGTCGCTTCGTCTCTTATATGTCCACTGCGGGCATCACCATCGGCGTGATGGCGCTGGTCACGGTGCTCTCGGTGATGAACGGTTTTGAAGCGCAGCTTAAAGAACGTATTTTGGGCGTGTTGCCGCAAGCGGTTGTCTCCTATCAAGACGAAACACCTTGGCAAGCCAGTGCGCCCGAATTTGTTCGAGAGCTTTCACCCTCGCGCACCCCAGTACCGATTGTGCGCGGCGAAGCGGTGATTCAAAGCGCAGCAGAGCTTTCGGTGGGCTATTTGATTGGCATTGATTCAAGCTTTGACGATCCTATCGCCGAACATTTAATCGCAGGTTCTGTCGCTGACCTTCATGCTGGTGAATATCAAGTGTTCCTTGGTCATACGCTCGCAAGAAATCTCAATGTATCCATAGGCGATAAAGTGCGTCTTATGGTGACCAGCGCCAGCCAGTTCACCCCATTGGGGCGCATTCCAAGCCAGCGCAATTTTACCGTTGCAGGCATGTTTAACACAGGTTCAGATATTGATGGCCAGTTGATGGTGACGCACATCAACGATGCGGCCAGACTGCTTCGATTGAGCAAGCAAACCATCTCTGGATGGCGGCTGTTTTTTGACGATCCGTTTGAAGTGACGCAAGTGGCTAAGCAAAACCTGCCTGAGGGTTGGCAGTGGAGTGACTGGCGTGAGCAGCGCGGTGAGCTGTTTCAAGCGGTGAAAATGGAAAAGAACATGATGGGCCTGATGCTTGGGCTGATTGTTGGTGTCGCGGCGTTTAATATTATTTCGGCGCTGGTTATGGTGGTGATGGAAAAGCAAGCTGAAGTGGCGATTTTGAAGACTCAAGGCATGAGCCAGCGCCACATCATGACGATTTTCATGGTGCAGGGGGCGAGCAGTGGCGTGATTGGCGCGCTGGTGGGCGGTGGCGCCGGTGTCTTACTGTCGCTTAATCTCAACAGCTTGCTCAACGCCGCTGGAGTGGCGCTGTTCACCTTCGGTGGCAGCCTGCCTGTGGTGATCCAGCCATGGCAAATCTTCTGGGTGATTTTATTGGCGGTTCTACTTAGCCTTGTGGCTACGCTCTATCCTTCCTACCGCGCATCGTCTGTTAAACCTGCTGAGGCTCTTCGCTATGAATAAGTTGTTAAAGTGTCATCACGTGAGCAAAACCTATCAGGAAGGTGAACTCACTACCGAAGTACTCAAAGGCGTGAGCTTTGAGATGGATAAAAGTGAGTTAGTGGCGATTGTTGGTACCTCTGGCTCAGGCAAAAGTACCTTGCTGCACATTCTCGGCGCCTTGGATGATGCCACTGAGGGCGAGGTAGAGTTTCTTAATTACCGCTTGTGTACCCTCAGCAGTAATAAGCAAGCGAAGCTGCGTAACCAGCATCTCGGTTTTATCTATCAGTTTCATCATCTGTTGGCAGATTTCTCGGCGCTGGAAAATGTGGCGATGCCTTTGTTAATTGCCGGCGTGCCATTGGCTCAAGCTAAGCAAGAAGCGCAGCAACTCTTGGAAAAAGTCGGCCTGAAACATCGCGTTTTACACCGCCCATCAGAACTGTCTGGCGGTGAGCGCCAACGTGTAGCGATTGCGCGCGCTTTAGTCAATAAACCGGAACTGGTGTTGGCTGATGAACCGACAGGCAACCTTGACCACAAGACGGCAGTGCAAATTTACGATCTGATGCGTGAGTTAAATCGTGAGTCGGGCACCGCGTTTTTGGTGGTGACGCACGACAATGAGTTGGCGGCGAAGATGGATCGACAAATGACGATGCAAGATGGCCTGCTGACTCACCCAACCGAAAGTGAGATGAAGTGATGTTTTCTTCTTTGGCACTGATGATCGGCCGCCGTTTTAGTAAAGCCAAGCAGCGCAATAAAATGGTGTCGTTCATCTCTCTCTCATCCACAATTGGTATTGCCGTTGGTGTAGCGGTGATCATTATCGGTCTATCGGCAATGAATGGTTTTGAGCGGGAATTGCAGTCACGCGTGTTGTCAGTTATTCCTCACGCAGAACTCGAGGGCGTGCGTGGTCCGGTTGCCGACTGGCGCAAAGTGATCTCACAGGTTACAGCGCACCCCAACGTGGTGGCCGCCGCGCCGTATGTAAAATTCACGGGTTTGGTCGAGCGCGGCGATCAGCTCAAAGCGATCGAAGTGCGTGCAGTAGAGCCAGACTATGAACAAGCAGTGTCCAGCATGGCGCAGTTTATCGATGCCACCGCGTGGCAGGCATTCACACCGGGTAAAAATCAAGTGATTTTGGGGCGTGGCGTCGCGAGCGAAATCGACGCTAAGGCCGGTGACTATGTCACTCTCTTAATTCCGCAAGTGGGTAATACCAGCAAAGTACAGGCACCTAAGCGGGTTCGCGTACAGGTGGTTGGCTTTCTTACGCTCAACGGACAAATCGATCACAATGTTGCCTTAGTACCCCTAGCCGACGGACAGCAATACACGGCGTTAGGTGATGGAGTGACGGGCATCGCACTGCGTACTAACGATGTGCTGAATGCGCAAAGTATCGTGCGTGATGTCGGGCAGAAGATCGACATTTATGTCTATTTACGCAGTTGGAAGCAGAAATTTGGCTTTCTATACCGCGATATCCAACTGGTGCGCACCATTATGTATCTAGTGATGGTACTGGTGATTGGCGTCGCCTGTTTTAATATCGTCTCCACCTTAATGATGTCGGTCAAAGACCGCGCTGGAGAAATTGCCATTTTGCGCACTATGGGCGCCTCGGATCGCCTAGTGCGGCGCATCTTTGTTTGGCAAGGTGTTTTCTCCGGTGTGCTTGGTAGTGTGCTCGGCAGTGTCATTGGCGTGTTGGTGGCATTAAACCTCACTACCTTAATCAAAGGGCTAGAAGGTTTGCTCGGTCATCAATTCCTATCGGGTGATATCTATTTTGTTGATTTTCTACCCACACAACTGCGCTATGAAGATGTGCTGATTGTGTCAGGCACCGCGATCATATTGAGTATTCTTGCCACTTGGTATCCCGCACTCAGAGCCGCCAAACTCCAACCTGCTGCGGTGTTGAGTAGTAAGTAATCCTTTGCAGAGACGCTAAAACGACAAAAGGACCGTTTGGTCCTTTTGTTTTTACTGCTTTCATTGCAGCCGTTTTCATTCACTCAGTGCGATAAATCGAAACTTATGCCACTGCTTGCCAACACTTAAGCATCTTACGTTATCTTGCTTGACGCTTCTGCCAACTTCTCACGACAGAGTAACGCCACAAACCGCGAATACCAAAGTAGCCGACAATCGACGAAACCACGCCGCAGATGGTGCAGCCGAGTAAAAACGGAGGGCCAATGGTGCTCATTTGTTCAATGATGAAGTCCCAAGAAAGCTCGAAATGAAAAGGTTGTGGCGGAACATTCATCACGAAAGCGCCGAGTTTGTAGGCGAAGTAAAACAGCACGGGCATGGTGATTGGATTACTTACCCAAACCAGTGCCACTGAAAGCGGCAAATTGACACCAAGCAAAACCGCTAAACCCGCTGACATGATCATCTGACTCGGTAGAGGAACAAAAGCCATAAACAGGCCAACAGCAAAAGCACCTGCCGCAGAACGGCGATTTAGGCACCACAAATTGGGGTTGTATAAAACGTTACCAAACACTTTCAATGCTTTTTGACGTTTTATCAGCTCATGGTCTGGCATGAAGCGTTTGATCAGCTTTCTTGGCATAGGACAACATGACTCTCTTAGGTAACAATTGGTTCTTGGCTTCGTTCTCAGCGACCCTTATCTCGGCGAATTATTGGCCGATCATGCCTTCCTGGCGATGGTTATTGCTAATAGTGATTGCCATCTTATTAATTATGAGACTGAAAAGGTGGCGGAGCTCACTCGGTATTGGCTTGGCGCTTGTGGTTGCGATTTGTTCGGGAAATCTAATCCAGCGGAAAGCGGACACCCTGTTTCAGGCAGGGGTGAATATTACCATAAACGGGCAAGTTGACAGCCCCTTTAAGCAAATAAGTCACGGCTATGAAGGTATTATTTATATTACGCACATTAATGGCCAGCCACTGACGTTTTTTGAACGAGCAAAAGTTCGCCTAATTGCGCCAATTTTGCTCACTCAGGGTGATCTCCTTGCTGGCCGAGTAAACATCAAACCCATTTATGGACTGCTGAATCAAGCTGGATTTGACAGTGAAACGTTCGCTCTCAGCCAACAAGTCTTAGCCAGAGCAACACTTGATCTACGGCATTCGTGGCGGGTTACGTCGAGGTACTCGGTTAGATCGGCGCTGATTGAAAAAGTCTCCCTGCAATTGGCGGAGGCATCGCACTCAGCTTTGCTAATGGCACTCAGTTTTGGCGTGCGTGACCAGATCGAGACGCAACAGTGGCAGCAGCTCAAACAGAGTGGATTGATTCATCTTCTTTCGATCTCTGGCCTGCATATAGGTATGGCGTTTGGTTGTGGCTATTGGCTCGGCCATTGGATGCGGGTAGGGCAAAGGCCCCTTCTTTTTGTGCCGACTATGCTCGGTTTGGTGTTTGCTTGGGCTTATGCCTGGTTGGCCGGCTTTACCCTACCGACTCAGCGAGCACTCATCTTTTGTCTCTTGATGGCATCGTTCTCCTTGATGAACGGGCAGATAAGTCGTTGGAGTACCTTACTTTTGGTGCTGGCATGCTGTTTAGTGTTATCACCTTTTTCCCCGCTTTCTTCTAGCTTCTGGTTATCTTTTCTCGCCGTCGGCGCGGTTTTTCTCACCATCAACCAAGGTCATTTTCATGCCTCATGGCGAAAGAGAGCAACAAACCTGCTACTCACACAAGCATTGTTACTGCTGTTTCTCGCGCCAGTGACTGGACACTTCTTTTCAGGTTTTAGTGTTGCCGCTCTGGCATACAACTTAGTGTTTATCCCCTGGTTTACGCTGGCGGTGGTTCCTTTGGTGCTGGCTGGTTTGTTGTTTTCGGCCTTAGCTTTGTCAAGCGTCGCCGCGCTCATTTGGCAACTGGCAGATTGGTCTTTACAACCGCTAAGCCTGCTGTTGCCTTACGCACGCCACGGATGGTGGCCACTCACCGACGGGCAGATAGCCATTATCACCCTTTTGGCTCTGCTGATCCTGCTTCGACGCCTGTTTACCCCCAGTTTTGCGTTGACTGCCTTTGGGATAAGCATGGCGATGAGCATAGGTCATCGTCAGCAGAGTGATATCCGTATTGATCTATTGGATGTCGGCCATGGGCTGGCGGTATTGATTGAGAAAAATAAACACCTGCTGCTTTATGACACAGGCAAAGGGTGGTTGGACGGCAGTATTGCCCAACAGATCATTGAGCCTGTGATGCTTAAAAGGGGACATCGGGAACTGGATGGTCTGATTCTTAGTCACCTAGACAACGACCATGCTGGAGGAAAAGCGTATGTAGAGGCGATGCTGTCTCCGAAATGGCGCATGAGCAGTTCGCAGCAAGAGCACTATTTACCCTGTCTTCGTGGTGAGCAGCATGAATGGCAAGGGATGCTGCTTGAAGTACTGTGGCCCCCGAAACTGGTTAAGCGCGCCTATAACCCTCACTCGTGCGTGATTCGGCTCAGCGATAGGGAAAATCAGTTTTCAATCTTACTCACGGGAGACATTGATGCCGTCGCCGAGTGGATCTTGGCTCGAGAGCCTGAAGCGGTGCGAAGCGATATTATGCTGGTCCCGCATCATGGTAGTTTAACCTCGTCCTCACCCGATTTTGTCGCCGCAGTCGCGCCGCAGTTGGCGTTGGCCTCTCTCGCCAAAGGTAACCAGTGGGGCATGCCGAGAAAAGAGGTGCTACGCACTTATCAGCAGCAGGCGGTGCGCTGGCTAGATAGTGGAGAAGAAGGGCAGATTACGGTTTGGGTTCACCAAGGTCGTTGGTCAGTAAAAACGCTGCGCAGCAATAGTTTGCAGCCTTGGTATAGGCAGATGCTGCGGAACCAAGTAGAATGACCGCTTGATTAAAGAAAAGAATCTCTTATCTATGTCGATTACAGCAGATGAATCAACTTGGCGCACTTTTAAGCGTCTGTGGACTTTTATCCGTCTTTACAAATCTGGATTAGCCGTTGCCGTTGTTGCATTGGTGATTAACGCCGTTTCTGATACCTACATGGTTTCGTTGCTCAAACCGCTTCTTGATGAAGGGTTTGGCAGTGCCGAATCAGACTTCCTTCGTACCTTGCCATTGATTATTTTCGCCATGATGTTCATTCGTGGTGTCAGCAGTTTTATCTCTGCGTATTGCTTGAGTTGGGTCTCTGGGAACGTGGTGATGCAAATCCGTCGTATGGTGTTTAACCACTATATGCAAATGCCAGTCTCGTTTTTTGATCGTGAAAAATCGGGTAGTTTGCTGTCACGGATAACCTACGATTCAGAACAGGTCTCAGCTGCAACCAGTCAGGCATTGGTAAGCATAGTGCGTGAAGGCGCAAGTATTATTGGCTTGTTAGTACTGATGTTCTACAACAGCTGGCAGCTTTCTCTGGTGTTGATTTTGGTTGCCCCTGTTGTGGCATGGGGGATCGGCGTGGTGTCTAAGCGCTTTCGTAAAATCTCCAAAAATATGCAAACCATTATGGGTGTTGTTACCAGTTCAGCGGAACAGATGCTCAAAGGGCATAAAGTGGTGCTGAGTTATGGTGGTCAGGACGTTGAAAAGCAGCGCTTTGATAAAGTCAGCAACCAAATGCGTCAGCAGAGCATGAAGCTTGTCACGGCACAAGCGGCCGCTAACCCGATCATTCAGATGATTGCATCGGTTGCCATTGTTGTGGTGCTTTATTTGGCGAGCGTTGACTCAATAAAAGAGCAACTGACCCCCGGGACTTTCACTGTAGTTTTCTCTGCGATGTTTGGGCTCATGCGCCCGTTAAAAGCGCTGACAAGTGTCACTTCGCAGTTCCAACGTGGTATGGCCGCGGCGCAGACGCTGTTTGCGCTGGTGGATATTGAACCGGAGAAAAACCACGGAACTCATACAGTAGAGCGCGCAGAAGGGTTTGTTGCGGTAAAAGATATCTCGTTTACTTATCAAGGCACGGAAAAGCCGGCGCTGCAGCATGTCTCTTTTGATATACCGAAAGGCAAAACGGTAGCGTTGGTTGGCCGTTCTGGTTCAGGCAAAAGTACCATAGCGAATCTGTTCACCCGTTTTTACGATGTCGATGAAGGCTCAATTGAGCTAGATGGCGTTGATATTCGTGACTATGAACTGAAAAATTTACGCACTCACTTTGCTTTAGTATCACAAAATGTCCACCTGTTTAACGATACCTTGGCGAACAATATTGCTTATGCTGCGGAAGACAAGTATAGCCGTGCCGATATTGAACGTGCCGCTGAACTGGCTCATGCGATGGAGTTTATCTCCAAAATGGAACATGGTCTCGATACGGTTATCGGTGAAAATGGTGCCAGTTTGTCTGGGGGCCAGCGTCAACGGATTGCTATCGCTCGGGCATTGCTGCGTGATGCGCCAGTACTGATCCTCGATGAAGCAACTTCTGCTTTGGATACTGAATCAGAAAGGGCAATTCAATCTGCATTAGATGAGTTGCAAAAAGACAAAACCGTCTTGGTCATTGCGCACCGCTTGTCAACCATTGAACAAGCAGACCAGATCTTAGTGGTCGATGACGGAACCATTATCGAACGAGGCTCGCACGCTGAGCTGATCGCCAAAGATGGCGCTTATGCCCAGCTGCATAAGATTCAGTTTGGTGACTCCTAGTGGTCGAAAAAATTTGGTTTGAGAACCACCCGATCAAGTATCTATTGTGGCCGCTGCTGTGGCCACTCTCTTTGCTGTTTGGTGTTATCAGCCGTCGTAAGAAACAGGCCTATCTGCTCGGCAAAAAAACTGCCTATAGAGCACCTGTGCCAGTGGTCGTCGTGGGTAATATTACGGCTGGCGGCAATGGTAAGACCCCAGTTGTGGTTTGGCTGGTGGAAGCGTTGCAACAACAGGGTTTCAAACCCGGCGTTGTTTCACGCGGCTATGGTGCGAAAGCGTCAAGTTATCCCTTGCTCGTTGATGAAACGACTTTAACCGCACATTGTGGTGACGAACCCAAGCTGATTTTTCAACGTACTGGCGCCCTTGTGGCGGTTGATCCCAATCGCCCTCAAGCGGTAAAAGCGCTTCTAAGCCAAGGGGTGGATGTCATTATCAGCGATGATGGCTTGCAACATTATGCCTTACAGCGTGACGTTGAAATCGTCGTGGTTGATGGGCAGCGACGCTTTGGCTCAGAGCAGTTGATTCCACTTGGCCCACTGCGTGAACCCGTTTCACGCTTACTTAGTGTCGATTTTGTCATCACCAACGGTGGTAAGGCTAAGCCGGATGAAATTGGTATGACACTAGCGCCGGGAAAAGCCATTAACTTGCTTACAGGAGAGCAGGTAGAAGTGCAATCGCTCGCCGCTCTGGTCGCTTTTGCTGGCATTGGCCATCCGCCGCGTTTTTTTGCCACGTTAGAGCAGTTAGGCGCTAAATTAGTGGCTACCCAAGAGTTTGCTGATCACCAAGATTTTGAGCAGAAAGCGTTGGAGAAATTGGTTATTCAGGGTGAAAACGTCATAATGACAGAAAAAGATGCGGTCAAGTGCCGCCAATTTGCCCTGAAGAACTGGTGGTATTTACCGGTATCGGCGCAGTTTGATTTGCACAAAGAACAACAGATTTTACAAAGAATAACAGAGGTTATAAGAAAGTATGGATCACCGTCTGCTTGAGATTGTTGCGTGCCCAGTATGCAAAGGAAAATTAACATTCGATAAAGATAATCAGGAGTTGATCTGTAAGCTCGATCGTCTCGCCTACCCAATTAAAGAGGGTATTCCTGTATTACTTGAGCCAGAGGCTCGCAGTATGGCCATGGACGAGGGGCGCTAATGTCATTCACGGTTGTTATTCCTGCTCGTTACCAGTCTAGCCGTCTGCCGGGCAAGCCACTGGCGGATATTGCGGGTAAACCAATGATTCAGTGGGTTTACGAACAAGCGATCCAAGCAGGTGCGCAAGATGTGATTATTGCGACCGATGATGAGCGTGTTGCTGATGCTGTTGTTGCTTTTGGTGGCAAAGTCTGTATGACGTCACCGAATCATGAATCGGGTACCGAGCGCCTTGCGGAAGTGGTGAAAAGCATGGGCATTGCCGACGATCACATTATTGTGAATGTGCAGGGTGATGAGCCGCTGATTCCACCAGCGATCATTCGTCAAGTGGCGGATAATTTAGCCGCGAGCACTGCGCCTATGGCGACTCTTGGCGTTGCGATAACCAACGAAGAGGAAGTGTTCAATCCCAATGCGGTGAAGGTTGTAACAGACAAAGAAGGCTATGCACTTTATTTTAGCCGCGCAACCATTCCCTGGGATCGCGATGCGTATGCGCGCGGTGAAAAACTGCCGCCTCAGGCATTGATGCGTCACATTGGTATCTACGCTTACCGCGCAGGTTTTATCAATACGTACGTTAACTGGCAACCAAGCTCATTGGAAAAGATCGAGTGCCTTGAGCAACTACGTGTGCTCTGGTACGGTGAGAAAATTCATGTTGCACTGGCAAAAGAAGCGCCACCGGCGGGCGTGGATACCCCCGCGGATCTTGAGCTTGTAAGGCACATTGTTAGCCAAGCAAACAAGTAAAATCAAAAAAGCCTAATGTGTAGTACGTTAGGCTTTTGTTTACTCAATCGTGCATAAAACAGAATTGTGTGTCTCTACTCCTTGGCGGGACACGTGGCCAGAACTTCGCGATGCCCGGATTCCTTCACTTCTTCCAAGATCACTTCAAAGCCCCAAATACGATACAAGTGTTTTAGCACTTCTTCATAGCTTTTATCCAGCGGGATCCGATTGTGCGGCACATATTGCAGTGTCAGCGAACGGTCACCACGCACATCGACATTGAAGACCTGAATATTTGGCTCTAGGTTCGACAAATTATACTGTGCGGCCAATGCTTCTCTGATTTTTCGATATCCGCTATCGTCATGAATCGCATTCACTTCAATAAAGTTTTTACGGTCGTCATCTTGAATAGCAAACAGTTTAAAATCGCGGATGATTTTAGGTGACAAGTACTGGCTGATAAAACTCTCGTCTTTAAAGTTATGCATAGCGAAATGAACGGCGTCTAGCCAGTTGCTGCCAGCGAGTTCCGGGAACCATTCACGGTCTTCATCGGTGGGTTCTTCACAGATACGTTTGATGTCTCTGAACATGGCAAACCCGAGTGCATACGGATTGATACCACTGAAATAGGGGCTGTTATAGGGGGGCTGAGCGACCACACTGGTATGACTGTGCAAAAATTCCAGAATGAACTTATCGGACACTAATCCCTCGTCGTAAAGATGATTCAAAATCGTGTAATGCCAGAAAGTTGCCCAGCCTTCGTTCATCACTTGAGTCTGTTTTTGCGGATAAAAGTATTGGCTGATTTTTCTCACGATACGCACAATTTCACGCTGCCACGGCTCAAGCAATGGCGCATGCTTTTCAATAAAGTAGAGGATGTTTTCCTGCGGCTCACTGGGGAATCGAATCTGATTGCGCTCTTCTTTGGCTTTGGCTTTCGGCACAGTTCGCCACAGCTCATTGACCTGTGATTGCAAGTACGCTTCGCGCTCCTCTTGGCGGGCTTTCTCTTCGTTGATTGAAATCTTCTCTGGCCGTTTGTAACGATCAACGCCAAAATTCATCAGTGCATGACAGGAATCGAGCAGTTTTTCCACTTCGGTTTCACCATACTTGATTTCGCACTCAGCAATGTAATTTTTGGCAAAAAGTAAGTAGTCAATGATAGAACTGGCGTCGGTCCAGGTTTGAAATAGATAATTGCCTTTGAAGAAGGAGTTATGTCCATAACAAGCGTGTGCCATGACCAAAGCTTGCATGGTGACGGTGTTCTCTTCCATCAAGTAGGCGATGCAAGGGTTGGAGTTGATCACAATCTCATAGGCTAAGCCCATTTGTCCGTGTTTGTAATTTTGCTCAGTTTGAATAAATTTTTTGCCGAACGACCAGTGGTTGTAGTTGATTGGCATACCGATGCTTGAATAGGCATCCATCATCTGCTCTGAGGTGATCACTTCGATCTGATTAGGGTAAGTGTCCAGACGATAGTGCTCTGCCACCCGCTTTATCTCTTGATGGTATTTATCCAGCAGTTCGAAAGTCCAGTCAGGTCCATCTGGTAAGGTTTTACGCTTTTGCTTAGTTTTGGTTGTCATGCGCAGTCCTCCTATGCCGTCTCTTTCTGGAACAGCTCTCTAAATACCGGGAAGATATCCTCTACTGAGCGGATATTCTTCATCGCAAAGTTGTCGAAGCTTTCTCCTAATTTTTCATATTCGTGCCAAAGAGTTTGGTGAGAACGACGTGTAATCTCAATGTAAGCGTAGTACTGGCAGTTAGGCAGTAACTTATTGGTTAACAGTTCACGACAGCGTGGAGAGTCATCTGCCCAGTTATCGCCGTCGGAAGCTTGTGCAGCGTAAACGTTCCATTCTCCAACGGGATAGCACTGCTTGACAATGTCATCCATCAACTTGAGAGCGCTGGACACAATGGTTCCCCCAGTTTCTTGAGAGTAGAAAAATTCATGCTCATCCACCTCTTTGGCCTGTGTGTGGTGACGAATAAAGACCACTTCAACATTCTCATAGGTACGAGTTAAGAACAGATAAAGCAGCACATAAAAGCGTTTTGCTATGTCCTTAGTCGCTTGATCCATTGAGCCTGAAACGTCCATCAAACAGAACATGACGGCCTGGCTCGATGGCACGGGCTTTTTCTCATAATTTTTAAAACGCAGATCAAAGGTGTCAATGAAAGGGACTGTTTCAATGCGCTTTCGCAACTCTTCAATCTCTTGTTTGATGCGCATCTCTTCCAGCTTTTGCGCTGGCTCCCTATTCTGGATGCGTTCTAATTCCTCTTCCAATTCTTGCATCAGGTGCTTTTTGCCAGCGGTCATCGCGGTGCGACGAGCCAAAGACTGTTGCAGAGAACGAACAACAGAGATGTTGGATGGAATACCGGCAGTTTGGAAACCTGCTCGGTGTTTTTTCCACTCGGTAATTTTATTGACTTGGTTTTTCTTCAGATTGGGCAGCGCCAGATCTTCAAACAGGATGTCGAGATACTCGTCTTTTGAAATCTGAAAGACGAAATCATCTTGTCCCTCACCGTCGGCGCTTGCGTCGCCTTCACCGGAACCGCCACCGCCTTGTCCTCCTTTTGGCCGTTCGATCTTATCACCAGTGATAAATTGGTCGTTTCCCGGGTGTACACGCTCGCGTAGTCCGCCTTTCCCCTGATGGAAAATAGGTTCCTTGATATCTTTGTGCGGAATGGCAACATCTTCACCGGTCTCGGTATTGGTGATCGAGCGGCGATTTACTGCATCCGCAACAGACTCTTTGATTTGCTCTTTGTAGCGTCTCAAGAAGCGCTGTCTGTTGACAGCGCTCTTATTCTTGCCATTGAGCCTCCGGTCGATAAATTGCGCCATGAAATTCCCCTCTCCATGTTCCACAAGACCTAACTCATTGCTCTGGGTTAGGACGATTTACGTACACGCAGGTACCACTCGGAAAGTAGGCGTACTTGTTTCTCGGTGTAGCCTTTTTCCATCATACGAGCAACGAAGTCGTCATGTTTCTTCTGATCGTCAGAAGAGGTTTTCGCGTTGAAAGAGATAACCGGAAGCAGATCTTCTGTGTTGGAGAACATTTTCTTCTCGATGACGGTGCGCAGTTTTTCGTAGCTGGTCCAAACCGGATTTTGTCCATTGTTATTGGCTCGAGCACGCAGAACAAAATTGACAATCTCATTGCGGAAATCTTTCGGATTAGAAATACCCGCGGTTTTCTCGATTTTTTCCAACTCGCCATTTAGGGCAGAACGGTCGAATAACTGGCCAGTTTCCGGATCACGGTACTCTTGATCTTGAATCCAGAAATCGGCGTAGGTGACGTATCTGTCAAAGATATTCTGGCCATATTCAGAGTAAGACTCGAGGTAGGCAGTTTGAATTTCTTTGCCAATAAACTCCACGTAGCGCGGGACGAGGTAGCCTTTGAGAAACTCTAGGTAACGATCTGCCGTATCTTGTGGGAACTGCTCCCGTTCGACTTGCTGCTCAATCACATAGAAGAGATGAACCGGGTTTGCCGCCACTTCAGTATGGTCAAAGTTAAACACACGCGAGAGGATCTTAAAGGCGAAACGGGTAGAAAGACCTTTCATCCCTTCATCGACACCCGCGTAGTCGCGGTACTCTTGATAACTCTTCGCTTTTGGATCGGTATCTTTTAAGGTTTCACCGTCATAGACGCGCATTTTTGAGTAAATCGACGAGTTTTCTGGCTCTTTCAAACGAGACAGAATACTGAACTGAGCCAGTAGTTCGAGCGTGCTCGGTGAACAAGGTGCTTTGGACAGCTCGGAGTGCTCAAGGAGTTTCTGGTAGATTTTAACCTCTTCTGAAACACGCAAACAGTAAGGGACTTTGACGATATAAACCCGATCAAGGAACGCTTCGTTGTTCTTGTTGTTTCTAAAAGTTTGCCATTCTGACTCGTTCGAGTGCGCGAGAATCATGCCATCAAATGGAATGGCTGACAGCCCTTCAGTGCCGTTAAAGTTCCCTTCTTGAGTTGCGGTCAAAAGTGGATGCAACACCTTGATCGGGGCTTTAAACATCTCGACGAATTCCATTAAACCTTGGTTCGCTTTACACAACGCACCTGAGTAGCTGTAAGCATCCGGATCGTCTTGCGAATAATGTTCAAGACGACGAATGTCGACTTTACCAACCAAGGAGGAAATGTCTTGGTTGTTCTCATCGCCCGGTTCGGTTTTGGCGATGCCAATTTGGTCGAGAATGGAAGGACGCACTTTCAGCACTTTAAATTTGCTGATATCCCCCCCGAATTCGTGCAAACGTTTTGCCGCCCAAGGCGACATGATGGAGCGTAAGTAGCGTTTTTCAATGCCATACTCCTGCTGTAGGATATCGCCGTCTTCATTGACATCAAACAGGCAGAAAGGGTGGTCGTTGACCGGGCTACGCTGCCCGTTTGCGCTCAAGACATAAATGGGCATTTGCTGCATTAAGGCTTTGAGTTTTTCCGCCAGTGAGGATTTACCACCGCCAACCGGACCGAGCAAATAGAGGATCTGTTTGCGTTCTTCTAACCCTTGCGCGGCGTGTTTTAGGTAAGAAACGATCTGCTCGATCGCATCTTCCATGCCATAAAAATCTTTAAACGTTTTGTAGCGTGAGATGACACGGTTAGAAAATAGTCTGCTGAGGCGAGGATGATGCGAGGTGTCGATCAGCTCTGGCTCTCCAATCGCCATAAGAAGTCGTTCTGCTGCATTTGCATAGGCACTTTTGTCATCTTTGCACAGCGCAAGGAAGTCTTGTATCGACATCTCTTCGTCTTTTGCTGCTTCATAGCGAGCTTGATAGTGGTCAAAAATACTCATGTCACATTCCCCTTCTTATTCAGTCTGCTGACGAACGTTGGCAAATATCGTCCCTTCTCAAGGATAAGCCTAGACCGCGATTTGCAATTTTGCTTAACAATTATGTGTTTATTTAAAAAAATACTTGTTGAGATGTGGTGTCGATCGCCTCTTTCCATGGTGCTCAAACAGATTGAATTCAGGAAGAATATGGGTTCTTATGGCGATATTTTTGGTGTCAATTTGCCTGATGCAAGGAGCGAAGAGTGACGTTTAAGGGCGCAAAAAGATGTGGTTTGATGTGGCAAAAGAACAATGGCTAAAAAAACAAGGCTGGCCCATTTGCCAGCCTTGGAGAAAACGGTTTGAGTTCGCTTATGCACTGAAGATTTGGCGCAACTCCGTGGCAGACAGATGGTACTGGCGAGGACACTTTTTCCAGCTCGCCAGCATGCGGCGGTATTTTTCTAACATCGGCATTTGACTGTTGAAATGGTGGTCTGCTTTATCAAATTGAGGATACAAGCCTTCGGAGTCGACTAAGAAACGCACGTAGTGGACCAATTGAGCTTCTGATGCGATGTCGAAACCTAGGAACTGTAGCCGACGCTGATCCACCTCTGACCGCTCGCTATCAGAGAGCATTTTGTTTGATTCCTGCATAGCGTGATACATCTCCATAATGTCGATCACTTCTTTGCAGTGTGCTTCCGAAATACAGCCAAAATCTTTGTTTAACTCACGCATCTGTAGCTCATAACCGCGCTCAATAATGGTTTTTAAACGTTGGTATTTGGCCGCATTGCTTGGGTCGAGCTGTGACATGAGTTTGTACTGATTTGATAGGATCAAACGCTGTGTGTTTGACATTTCCATGGTGACCTCACTGAAGATAATTTTATTGTGTTGTTGAAGTTAGGTTAGCGGAACATCACACGATGAAACATGATCTCAACACAGATTTAATTCGAAAAGTACAAATTATGTTTGTCGATTTGTTCAGTGTTTGTGGTAATGGTTGAAAATGTAATCATGGTCGGAGAAGACCCTTAACCACTCAGGTTTGAACACGCAAAGCACGGCAAGTGACATGCCATTTAGCAAGGCTTCTGGAAAGGCGAGCAGAGGGACCAAAATGAAATAATTGTCCCAAATGGTTTGCCAATCATAATGACCAGACCAAAGGTGATAGAGCGCGTTAACCATCAAATGCAAGCTGCCAGTGATAGCCGCATTGAGAAAACCGGCGATAAAAATAAAGACAAAGATATTACGTGGCAGGTAGTGGTAACTTAGGCAAAAAATCAGATAAGAAATGGCGATGGGGAACAGCACCGACAGCGTTAGGTACTCTGGAATGGCTGAGATAGGCATGTCACTGGT
Source organism: Vibrio navarrensis (assembly GCF_000764325.1). NCBI lineage: Bacteria > Pseudomonadati > Pseudomonadota > Gammaproteobacteria > Vibrionales > Vibrionaceae > Vibrio > Vibrio navarrensis. The sequence continues at coordinate 1,279,880 of NZ_JMCG01000001.1, forward strand.
TAAGGCTAGCCCGAAGGTGACAGGTAGACAAATCAGAAAAGCCATTCGCCAACCAAACATCATGGTCAGAGTGGTGAGAGCAAGAAAATGAACCTGCAGCCCATCTTTGATCCCAGCTTGTGTGCGCCAGAGCAAAAACAGGATAAAAATAACGGCAAAAGTGAGATGTTGAAAACTCTTTTCATTGAGCAGCTTAGGCAAAACAACGCGCTTGAAATCTGCCCAGCAGAAACGCCAGCCAATCAAAATCGTTAGGCCTGAGCAGAAAAGAGTAAATACATCCATGTACTAAAATCCGTGAGAGAGGAATGTCTGTGCGGCGTTAGTATTTAACGTTGCTGTGGTATTGGGACAAAATGGCCACCATCGCATCCATCGTCTCTTTCGGCGGTGGGTTGACTCCCTCCAGAGGATAATCTTGTCCCATCGCTTCCCATTTGTGCGCGCCGAGTTTGTGGTAGGGCAGTAGCTCTACTTTCTCAATATTGTCCATGTCTTTGATAAAGTCCCCAAGCATGTGCGCCGCCTCAGGATCATCGGTATAACCGGGTACGATAACGTAACGGATCCAAGTCTTTTGGCCGATTTTGTGCAGGTAACGGGCGAAATCCAGCGTACGTTTGTTTGATACACCGATGAAATCGTGGTGGATTTCATCTTTCATGTGTTTAATGTCGAGCATCACCAAATCGGTGGCATCCAGCACCTCATCAATAACTTCCGTATGTTTGCGCACATAACCGTTGGTATCTAAGCAAGTGTGAATACCTTCCGCTTTAGCCGCTCGGAAAAAGTCGCGCACAAATTCAGGTTGTAACATGGCTTCGCCACCTGAACAAGTTATGCCACCGCCAGAGGCGTTCATAAAATGTCGGTAGGATTTTGCCTCGCGGATGATCTCTTCCACAGAGACTTCTTTACCAATGTGAGTGTCCCATGTATCTCGGTTGTGGCAATACTTACAGCGCATTAAACAACCTTGCATAAAGACAATAAAGCGAATACCAGGGCCATCGACGGTACCGCAGGATTCAAAGGAGTGAATACGACCAGTTGTTGACATGAGTTGCTCTCAATTCTTACCAAATTTTGATTGTCATTTTATTACAAAAACTAGGGTTAAAACAGTCTTAGTCTGGTAGGTGCGCATGGCAGCAAATTTGCGTCATGAAGATGACAGTTTGCAGAATTGTTATTATGTTATAAAAGTAACCACTTTTGGGTGTAAAAATAAATAACTATGTTGTAGGGATGTAAACCATGAATACGCTTGCGCTTTCTCAAAAACACAAGATCTTGTTGTTTTTGAGTGTACTTGTTTTGGGATTTGTTGCTCTTGCTTTTTACACGTCCAAACAACTTGGCTCGATGACGGAACAGTATGTGAAGAGCAGTCTAGTTTCAGAGGGGGCCAGACAAATCGCGAAAACTCAGGTTGAACTGCTTTTATTGTCGGGGAAACTGCGTCAAATGAGCTTAAGCCAGGTGGCTGAAATCCGGGGGGATGTACAGGCGCTGAATAACAATGTTCAAGATGCGAGCGATACGCTGAGCCAATTTGCCTTAAATTCGCAAGCCAGTTCGATGAAAAAGGCGATTCAAGAGTTTGATCAATCGCTTGTCCCTTGGTTGGAGCTGCGCTCTGAAGTCGGCTTTTCCGTCGATGAAGGTAAACTTGGACGAATGAAAGAGTTAGCCAAAATCATTGAAGCAAAAATCGCGGAAACGGGGATGGTGACCATCAACTCGGATTTCCAAGAGATGATTAAGACTCAGCAAAATTATTTGTTGCAAGCCAACGAGCAAAACTTAAAGCTGTTTAACCGCTCAATGGCTATGTTTGTCAATGTGTCTAATAGCTACGGCATGCTGGACTTGTACGAGCAAGAGATAAACGAGTTCAAAACCACTTTTACAAGAGTCAGTGAACTGTTACAGCAACTGAGCTCAATTGAACAGCAACTCGCCTCCACTCAGCAGGCTTCTTTACAGCAGATCCAACAAGCGTCTGAAATGTTAAGTGGCATGGCTTCCGATTACCAAAAGAGAGCCGCTAATTATTCCGACAGCACCAAATGGTCGGTGTTGATTGCTTCTGGCGCATTGGCTCTGTTGACCATCCTTATTTTTGTTAACTTAAGTGCATCTTTGACAAAAGCACTCGATAGAATTAGTCAGATGATCCAAGCCATTGCGCAGGGGGATTTGTCTCGACGTCTTGAAACTAACCAAAACAGCCAAGATGAATTTAACCTCTTGTCTCAGGCAGTAAATAAAAGTTGTGAAAACTTAGGTGAACTGGTTTCTGGCGTACAGCAGAGCAGTCTATCTCTTGCCAATTATGCGGGCGAACTGAGAACGGGGCTAGACAATCTCGCCCGTCATCAAGCGGACATCATGGGACAAACGCAGTTGATCGCCTCTGCTACCGAAGAGGTTAGCGTTACGACCAGTGAGGTTTCCAGCTCGCTCGAATTTGTTTCTGAGATCAGTAAAGCTTCAAACCAAGCGGCGGAAGAAGGCGGAAAAGTGATTGCAGAAGCGATCGGTTCTCTTGAACAGGTAGCAGACATTTTGCATTCTGCCTCTGGACACATTAGCCAGCTTGAAGAAGCTTCAGCGAAAATAGATTCGGTGATGGATATCATCAATGGCATTGCAGAACAGACGAATCTGTTGGCGCTCAATGCTGCGATTGAAGCCGCTCGCGCTGGTGAGCAAGGGAGAGGTTTTGCGGTGGTGGCTGATGAAGTACGAAGCCTTGCGGTAAGGACCGTAGATGCCGTCAGTGAAATTTCGGGCACGATTGAGACGATGAAAAACGAAAGTGCCGAGGTTATTCAGTACATCAGCAACTCAGGCAAAACCATCGAGAAAGGGCAGCAGAAAGGACACGAAGCGATCAATGCGCTCAAACACATCACCGACAAAGCCGATGAGGCCAGCCAGCAAACCGAAGTGATCTTTAGTTCGATGAAAGAGCTGGCGACGACCAGTCAATCCATGGCCGATAGCATGACCCAAATTTCCCATGCGATGCGAGAGCTGGAGACCAATAACCAAGAGTTGCGGGAAGTGAGTAAACTGGTTGACAGCCATTCCCGCACTCTCAGTAACGAATGCCAGAATTTTAAAATTTGAGCTTAGAAAAAGGCGTACATAGAAAGTGCGCCATTTCCATAGATGGTGTGAGGCGACTCAATGTAGTCTGGTGTTTTCACTGCCAATGTGAAGCTAAAACCCAAAGTGCTATTGTACATGGCGATCCCCGCAACCGCAGTGCTTTGCCAGTGTTGTAGAGTGACATCGTACGCTTCACTTGGCTCCGGAATGCCTGAGCGCTCACCTTCAATACTCAGATCATTGAAACGGTATCGACCAGTAATACCAGAGAAGAGAAACCAGCCGGACGAAGTGTTGCCCATCATGCTGGCGTTAAACGGCCGCTCCACGCTGATGTCGGCTGCTCCCATCGACTGGCTGAGCTCCGAGCCATAACGGAACATTATCCCCGCAGAGACATCACTGCGAAAAGTGCTGGCGTTCACCTCGACTAGGTTAGAGATTTCCCACTCTTTGCTGTCTCGATGTACTTCACGGTGCAAGTTATCGAAACGCTTGTAACCAACCCCGACAGTAAACTGATTATCGACTTGATACTCCCACCCTTTGGGTTCAGTCGAGCCGGTAATGCTATGCACTAAGCGCTGCGCCTTTTCCGATAAAGCGTGCTCGCCTGTAGTCCCAAGTGTTAGGTTATAGCGCACAGATTGCTGCGGATTCAGGCTGAGGTAATTGATTTCGGTATGAAAAAAACCAGCGTACGGGCGATCATTGGCGATCGGCTCTGTGGCACCAATGTCTGATGGCGTCCACATTTTGTGGCCGATTAACCATTCGAATTTATCAATTGAGCTAGCATACTTCTCCGATAGACTCATCCAAGCATACTGACCCTCGCGGCTTAACGCTGGTGTGGTATAGGAGAGAAAGATGCCATTGGTATAGTCCTGATCGACGCCAAAAATGCCGTCGTTGTCGAGACTAAACGTGAAAGTGGCGCCCTCGGAAGCGAGAGTCGTTGGGGAGAGCAGTCCAAGCGCAAGGTAAGTAAGTAATCTCATAATGTCACAACAGTTTTTCGCCTCATCATACTGCAATATCCTGCTATCTCCCAGAGTTAGCTTGGCTTGTTGATAGAATTAGTAACCAAAAAACAAAAAGCCGGCGCATAGAGCGCCGGCTTGGATATCACATTGAAATCTTATAGAGATTCAGTAAACGTACGTGCGATTACGTCAGCTTGCTGCTCTGCAGTTAGCGAGTTGAAGCGTACAGCGTAACCAGAAACGCGGATTGTTAGCTGAGGGTATTTCTCAGGGTGCTTAACTGCATCAAGCAGAGTGTCACGGTTTAGAACGTTAACGTTCAGGTGTTGACCACCCTCGATGCCTGCTTCGTGGTGGAAGTAACCATCCATTAGGCCAGCAAGGTTAGCTCGTTGAGCGTTCTCATCTTTACCCAGTGCATTTGGCACGATAGAGAAGGTATAAGAGATACCGTCTTTCGCGTGAGCAAATGGCAGTTTACCTACTGAAGTCAGAGACGCTACTGCACCTTTCTCATCACGACCGTGCATTGGGTTAGCACCTGGCGCAAATGGCGCACCTGCGCGACGACCGTCTGGCGTGTTACCTGTCTTCTTACCGTATACCACGTTAGATGTGATAGTAAGGATAGACTGAGTAGGAACAGCATTACGGTAAGTCTTAAGCTTACGGATCTTGTTCATGAACACTTCAACAAGTTCACAAGCGATATCATCAACGCGAGCATCGTTGTTACCGAATTTAGGGTAGTCGCCTTCGATTTCGAAGTCGATTGCTACGCCATCTTCGTCACGGATTGGTTTCACTTTCGCGTACTTGATTGCAGAAAGTGAGTCAGCTGCGATAGAGAGACCTGCGATACCACATGCCATTGTACGGTATACGTCACGGTCGTGTAGTGCCATTAGAGCCGCTTCGTAGCTGTACTTGTCGTGCATGAAGTGGATGGCGTTTAGTGCAGCAACGTACTGCTTAGCTAGCCAATCCATGAAGTGGTCTAGGTTGCTCCACACTTCGTTGAAGTCTAGTACTTCTGAAGTGATCTTAGGCATTACTGGGCCAACTTGCATTTTCAGCTTCTCATCAACACCGCCGTTGATTGCGTAAAGCATAGTTTTTGCAAGGTTTGCACGAGCACCAAAGAACTGCATTTGTTTACCAACAACCATTGGAGATACACAACATGCGATTGCGTAGTCGTCAGAGTTCATGTCTGGACGCATTAGGTCGTCGTTTTCGTACTGGATAGAAGACGTATCGATAGATACCTTCGCACAGAACTTCTTGAAGCCTTCAGGTAGCTGTTCAGACCAAAGAACCGTGATGTTTGGCTCTGGAGAAGGGCCCATAGTGTATAGAGAGTTTAGGAAACGGAAGTTTGAACGCGTTACTAGCGTACGACCGTCAAGACCCATACCACCCATAGATTCTGTTGCCCAAATTGGGTCACCAGAGAATAGATCATCGTACTCAGGAGTACGTAGGAAACGAACCATACGTAGCTTCATTACGAAGTGGTCGATCATTTCCTGTGCTTCAACTTCAGTGATCTTACCAGCAGCGATATCACGCTCGATGTACACGTCTAGGAAGGTAGAAGTACGACCTAGAGACATAGCCGCGCCGTTTTGAGACTTAACAGCCGCTAGGTAGCCGAAGTAAGTCCACTGGATAGCTTCTTGTGCAGTTTCAGCAGGACGAGAAATATCGTAACCGTATTTCGCAGCCATTTCTTTCATCTGGCCTAATGCACGGTGTTGCTCTGCAATCTCCTCACGAAGTTGCATGGTCATTTGCAGATCTTCGCCGTTTTCAAATTTTTCCTGTAGAGACTTGAACTGAGCCAGTTTGTCCTTCATTAGGAAGTCGATACCGTATAGCGCAACACGACGGTAGTCACCGATGATACGACCACGGCCGTAAGCATCTGGAAGACCAGTCAGAACACCAGACTTACGACAAGCTAGGATATCTGGAGTGTAGATATCGAATACGCCAGCGTTGTGCGTTTTGCGGTATTCTGTGTAGATTTTAGAAATTTGAGGATCGAGTTCACGGCCGTAAACTTTACAAGAACCTTCTACCATGCGGATACCACCGTTAGGGATGATAGCGCGCTTAAGAGGGGCGTCAGTTTGTAGACCAACGATCTTTTCAAGATCTTTGTTGATATAGCCTGCATCGTGAGCAGTGATGGTAGAGATCAGGTCAGTATCGAAATCAACTGGAGCGTGAGTCGAGTTCTCGATTTTGATACCTTCCATTACTTTAGCCCAAAGCTTGTTGGTTGCTTCAGTACCTTCAGAAACTAGGAAAGATTCGTCGCCTTCGTACGGAGTGTAGTTCTTCTGAATGAAATCACGAACGTTTACTTCGTTTTGCCACTCACCTGCCGCAAAACCTTCCCAAGCTTTAGCAAATTGCTCTGCCATGACATACCTACCTTTTTAGTAGAAAAAACACGTACTGCTGTGACTGTTGAGCCAGCCATCCTCTTATAGAAGAGGCCCAGTACACTCTTATGAATAACAATATCTATCGGTTTTTGAGCTCGCCAGAAAGCGATAGATATTGTCACTGTTTTTGTTGGGTATCTTGATGACTTGACGTTAGGTTAAGCTAAAAAAAATTTGCAAACCTTAAACTAAATCAATAAATCCTCAAAAAACTCAATAAAATTTGGGTGGTGACCAGCACCACCCACACTTTTTTTTAATCTTACAGCCAGGCTTTAATGCCATATTGGCTTTCTAGCATACCCACTGCGAGCATAGCAACCAGACAGATAATCAGCACGCCGCCAGGGATAACGACTTTGTCAACAAAAGAGAGTTTAGATGCACGCTCTTTGTCACCAATCAGGCCATTGTTGTCCAGAAGCATGGTCAATGCCCAAGCCAGCACAGGGTTAACCACCGCAGAACCAAAGATACAGATGCCCGCAGCTTGTGAATCTTTGGTGTCTTTCACCATCTGCATACCTGCTTCAAGCAGCGGCAGGAACACACCAACGAGAAGCGCACAGCGCATTACGGGTGGCCATACCGCAACGTCCATTGGGAAACCAAGAACGGCGATGGTCATAACCAGAGTACCTAGAATGATCGCGCCTGCAGGGATTGGACGTTTTGCAATCGCTGCTGGAATCATGTACGTCCCCCAAGACGAAGTGATGTTGCCGCCGCCCAGTGCGGTACCAACCATCTGGCGGATAGAACACATGGTCATGGTGTCGTCCACATCCATCAGTACTTTTTCTGTCTTCTTAGGATAGTTCAATTCTTGGAAAATACGGTGGCCAAGGAAATCTGGAGACCACATCGCTACCGCTAGAATCGCAAATGGCAGAGAAGCAATAAAGTGCTGCAGATTTGGCAAGCCGAGTTGCCAGCCGGTCTCAGTGCTGCCCCACCAGTAAACAGGGTTTAGATTTGGCAGACCAGTTTGAGTTTCGAATTTTAAGTCGAAGCCCGCGCCAAGCAGTAGGGCGATGACCAAACCCGTAAACGCACAGACAGGAATGGCCAACCAGCGTAGGTTGATCTTGGCAAGAAGCGCATAAATAACGATGTTAATGCCAAGTACCACCAAGCCAATGTAACCTAGGCTACCCGCAGCAATGTCTGCAGATTGTAAACCGACGGCCCATTCTTGGATTGACGTGATTTGGCTCATCGTCCCTGTAAAACCGAGGAAAATCAACAAGCCGCCTGCGGTACCTTCGGAGGTGAGGTTCACCAGCTTAGAACCGCCTTTGAAGTAGCTCAGAAGCAGACCAAAAACGCCGAGTAACAGTGCCAATGCAAGAGGGTGTGCACCGGCAAGAGCGATCGCGCCGATAAGAGGGATCATTGGGCCGTGGTTACCCGCTAGGTTGGCTCGTGGATTGACAAAGCCAGAAGCGATAACACAGAAGAACAGAGCTGGGAACAACATTTCCACACGAGCAACTTCGATAGCGAATTCTTTACCTAAGTTGACGTGATCCCAAGCTTGAGTGAGGCCATCAGCCCAAGACATCATCACTGCTGAGTACATCGCGATGATGCCGATAGTGCCTGCGAGTGCTGGAACAAGGTCTTCAAGTTCAAAACGGAAGTCACGGCCAGGAAGGTTAAGACCGAAGCGACGTGGCTTCATGATCTGCAGTTCGTGGTCTAAGTAGTCTGAGCGGCTGGCAAATTCAGAAGCGGGACGATGAAGCTCTTGATAGCTCTTTGTCTCGATATCTGAATCAGAGTGCACTTTATTCACTGCGTCTGACATAGATTCCTCATATATTTAAAAAGTTAGTAATTCTTTCTCAATTCCACACGCCGGCTTTTTACAGGCCGTTTATGCTCGCTATTATTCACTTAATTGTTGCACGAGTACGACGTGCCTAAGCATAGCTAAGTTTTTTAATTAATGATGGCTTGAAAGCAGCCTCATCTTTGCCGCGAGTCTAACAAGTTAACCCTTTAGGATGATTGATTTAGATCACTGAAAGAATTGATGTGAAAGAAAACTACGGAAAGTATCTCAGTTGCGAAAAAACCATGCTTTTTATATGTAATTCGCTTTCATAAGTAACTTTTTTTAGAAAATTTGAAACAGTTATGCATCAAGATGAGCTTGTTTGTTCACAAATTGGACATTGAAGTGCAAGAAGTTGGCGCTAATTTTGCTATTGTCCGTTGAGTGACGTTTAATTGGCGAAACTTTGCCGTATCAGGAAGAGAATATGAAGAATTTAAAACTATTGCCGCTTGTAGCGATGATTTCTGGCGTATTGGTTGGCTGCGGCGGTGGAGGCGGTGGCGGTGGCGGTGGTGGCGGTGGCCCAGTTCAAACAGTTCTTAATGTGAGCTTTGTGAAGGCTGAGTGGCAAGACATAGGTACAGCAACAAATAGCTCTTGCAAAATTTATCAAAGAGAGCGTACCGAAGTTGCAAATACGCCTAACACCAAAATTTTGATTGCTAGACCAGTGACTGACGCTATTGACGATTCTCTCTCAGTTGTCTATTCAGACAATAATGGTGTGGCTCAGGGAGAAGAAGTTTTTGTAGATAGTGGGAAGGCTAAGATTGTTTTGGAAAATATTCCTGCTGGGGGTTTTGTTAGTATCAAAGAAAGCTTTGCTCTGGGGGGTATTTACGTAACATCCTTTACCAAAGAATTTCTTGAAAGCTATAAAAATGAATTAAATAACCTGACCTTAACAGCTGTCACAGCGATTCCATCCTCAGTTTCAAGTTGCATTAGTTCGGCAAACTTAACTCAAGTAACGAAAACAGGGATCAGTTATAAAAATGGTGATACCCAGGGAGATTCCGCAGTGCTTATGTTCCATTTTAAATCGGAGCTAGAGCAGGTAGCGTCCTCTAATTCTGAGATTACGGCTGATACTGGATTTCAAGCTTTGTCTAACGACATAACTTTGGTTACTCAATATCGTCAAGCAAATAGCACTTCATCTTTGTTCCAATATGGCTTTGACGATTGGAGTACTAGTAATGGGAAGATTGAAATGAGTTATACGGGCGAGGAACAACCTATCTCCCGCCCCTCTAGTGTCGATTATGGAGACACCGACATAGGTATTGTGTACAAAAACACCAGTAAAATGCTTTCCTCAATACCCAAAACAGAGTCGAAGTATTTTCACCCTTCGACTTTGCGTGTTGGAGAGCAGTGGTTTGCTCAGAGCTCTGTGGTTCCCCAAACTAACTGGACGGCAACATTAAATTTGCCAATTGATGATACTTGGGCGTTGTCACTTGATGAATCAACGTTATTTAACACAGCTTCGTTATCTTCAAATCCTGTTACACTGTCAAACAATACTAGCGGTGCACTACAAGTTGACTTAGCCGATAATATTGCTATTCAAGAAAGTGAAAATGGCGTACAGCGTATTAGCATTAGACCAAACTCGGATCAGACGGCCATTAAGCTGCATGTGCTTTACTCGTTTGTTAACGACACTGTAATTCTTCCGAATATCTCAAAGATGAATGCTAGTGATCTTAATTCATTCTCTTTACAACAAAATTATTGGTTTAGCACAGAGAAAAGCGATCTAAGTGCTAGATACGTTATGGATCAGTTTAAGGATACAACTGCCACTAGCGAATCAATTGATTCACATGGACTGATGATTGATGAGGCTGAGCGTACTAGGCTACAGGCTCAGAGCAAAACAGTTAATTACATTACATTGCAGCGCAATCAGTAGTATTTTTATTTTGTTAAATTGTGATTTACGTAAAGCCTCCATCTCGGAGGCTTTTTTTACTCTCTATGCAGGTTAAAAAGAATAATTTGCTAAATGGTGAATAAAAATACATTATTCATTTCTAGTTATTCGATTTTTTCAGGTTAATAAATTGTTGCAGGCAAATTGATAGAATGCTAGCTTGTAACCCAATAAGAGGGCGGAGTGCCCCGGCAGTGACAAAAAATACAGGGAGTAGAAGCGCATGCAAGATGTACCAGCGCTGGACATTAAACAACTGCACAAAACTTTTGGTCAGAACGAAGTGCTTAAGGGTATTTCACTTTCTGCGCATAAAGGGGATGTCATTTCTATCATCGGCTCTTCCGGTTCCGGTAAGAGTACCTTTCTAAGATGCATTAATTTACTTGAAACGCCAACCGCAGGGGAAATTTGGGTTAACGGCGAATTGATCCAGATGAAAAACAACCGTGCAGGCGAATCTGTCCCAGCCAATGAGAAACAAGTGCAACGTATCCGTTCACGTTTAGCCATGGTTTTTCAAGGGTTCAATTTATGGTCACACATGACAGTGCTGGAAAATGTGATTGAAGCGCCTGTGCATGTGCTTGGGGTGCCCAAAGCGCAGGCGATAGAAAATGCAGAGATACTGCTGAAGAAAGTCGGTCTGTATGAACGCAAAGATTACTACCCAGGGCATTTGTCTGGCGGTCAACAGCAGCGTGCCGCGATTGCTCGCGCTCTAGCAGTGGAACCGGAAGTGATGCTGTTTGACGAACCGACTTCCGCGCTCGACCCAGAATTGGTCGGTGAAGTATTAGGGGTAATGCGAGATTTGGCCGCGGAAGGGCGAACCATGCTCGTCGTGACGCACGAGATGGCGTTTGCTCGTGATGTGTCAAACCACGTGATGTTCCTTCATCAAGGGCTGGTGGAAGAACAGGGGAACCCAGCTAAACTGTTTACAAAGCCAGATTCAGAACGGTTAAAACAGTTTATCTCGTCTATTTATTAAGGTTTTGCTTGCTGACTGAAGCAAGAAAGATAGTAATTGCTAGAACCTAGAACCTAGAACCTAGAACCTAGAACCTAGAACCTAGAACCTAGACACAACATCGCAATATAAAGAAAACAATCACAGGAGTATGGATATGAAGAAGTGGTTACTCGCAGCAACTTTGGCCGCCACAGCGGTATCGGGTATCGCACAAGCGAAGGATTGGAAAACCGTGCGTTTCGGTATTGAAGGGGCTTATCCTCCGTTTAGCTGGACAGAAGCCGATGGCTCTCTGAAGGGTTTTGACGTAGATATGGCAAATGCGCTGTGTAAAGAGATGCAGGTGGAGTGCAAGATAGTACCTCAAGATTGGGATGGAATTATTCCTTCTCTGCTTGCTCGTAAATATGACGCGATTATCGCTGCGATGTCGATTACCGAAGAGCGCAAAAAGAAAGTCGATTTCACTGGAAAATATGCACTAATACCAAATAAGTTTATTGCTAAAAAAGGTGCAAACCTAGACTTTGCTAATCTAGATGGTCAAAAAATCGCAGTTCAACGTGCGACCACTCACGACAAATACCTAACTGATAACTATGGTGGCAAAGTTGAAATTGTACGTTATGGGTCTTTTGACGAAGCGTACTTAGACCTTGCCAATGGCCGTGTAGCGGCGGTACTCGGGGATGCGTCGGCACTCGAAGAAGGTGTGCTCAACAAAGCGGGCGGTGACGCATACGAATTTGTTGGCCCATCACTGACTGATGAGAAGTGGTTCGGTGAAGGTTTCGGTATCGCAGTACGTAAGCAAGACAAAGATCTCACTAAGAAACTAGACGCCGCTATCATCTCTCTGCGTGAGAAAGGTGTTTATCAGCAAATCGAAGCGAAGTACTTTAAGTACGATGTTTATGGTAACTAATACCAGCCGATAACACTGCTCCCTGATTGCCGGTTCGTTCCTGGATGTACCCGGCAATCAGGACTCTGGATTCTAGGGATTAGGAACTCACCTATGCTGGATTTACAAGGATATGAAGCCTCAATTCTAAAAGGGGCGCTGCTCACTATTGAAGTAGCACTACTCTCCGTGCTCTTAGCGATGCTGCTTGGCATGCTAGGTGCCTTGGCGAAAATGGCCCCGTATCGCTGGGCAAGAGCAATCGCGACACTCTACACCACCATCATTCGCGGTATTCCTGATCTGGTTCTGATGATGTTGATCTTCTTCGGCGGACAGATCTTTCTCAATAATTCCCTTTACGCCATCAACGAATGGCTCAATGGCTGGTTTGCATCCAGCGATCCGAATCACGAATGGGTCTCCTACGTCCCAGATTACTTAGATGTCAGCCCGTTTATTGCGGGTGTTCTAACCATTGGATTTATTTTTGGCGCTTACATGGCAGAGACATTTCGCGGTGCCATCATGGCGGTGGATAAAGGTGAGCTCGAAGCCGCCAAAGCCTACGGCATGAGTGCAACCTTGGCGTTTCGTCGTATCCTGTTGCCACAAATGATCCGTCACGCACTGCCCGGTTTTGGCAATAACTGGCTGGTGCTGCTAAAAACCACCGCTCTGGTGTCGATTATCGGTTTGGAAGACATGGTGCGCATGAGCTCTCTCGCCGCGGGATCAACAAAGATGCCGTTCACTTTTTACATGGCGGTTGCGATTATTTTCTTGTTCTTTACCAGTGTTTCAACCGGGTTGTTGAAAATTGTCGAACGTAAATTCAGCATTTATGCGAGGTAGAATATGGATTTCTCTTTAATCGTAGACAGTTTTCCCGTTTATCTTGAGGGGCTATGGACCACAGTGTGGCTGGTTTCTCTCTCTCTGGTGATTGGCTTGAGCTTAGCGATCCCGCTCGCGGTGGCGAGAAACAGCCATAACCCGTTGTGGCGCTTGCCAACTTGGGGCTATATCTACTTTTTCCGCGGTACGCCGCTGTTGGTGCAGCTTTACTTGATCTACTACGGCATGGATCAGTTTTTCCCAGTCAAAGGGACGTTGTGGGAGCACGCTTGGTTCTGTGCGCTGGTCGCCTTTGTGCTCAACACATCAGCTTATACCGCCGAGATCATTCGCGGTGCGATCAACGGTTTGCCGAAAGGTGAAGTCGAAGCGGCGAAAGCCTATGGCATGAGCACATGGAAAACCTATCGTCGAGTGATTTTGCCAAGTGCTTTGCGCCGAGCACTTCCAGCTTACAGCAACGAAGTGATTTTCATGCTGCATGGCAGTGCCGTGGCGGGGATTGTCACCATCATGGATTTGACAGGCGCAGCGCGTCTGGTCAACTCCCGCTATTACGCACCGTTTGAGTCGTTTTTGACCGCAGGCTTTTTCTACATGATGCTGACGTTTTGTATTTTGTGGTGTTTTAAAAATGCCGAAAAACGTTTTTTGGCCTATTTACGGCCATTGAGTTGATAGTTGATAGTTTGAAAACGGCACTTGTGAATATCATTTTTTATTCTGGTGACACTGCCCTAAATATCGGGCTTCGGTCAGAGACTATTTTGTTATCTCAAGTATGGCATATGGCAGCAACGAGTTTACCAACCGATACTCAACGTTGATGGCACGACAGCTTGGCCACGCTAGTGCTTAATAGAGAGGAAAGCAAGAGGGCGCCGTTGGGCTCCCTCTTTGTATACTCATCAATTGGGACTAATTAAAAACCGCCCAAATTGGCGCATGATCTGAGGGCTTGTCGATGCCGCGCAGTTCATAGTCGACATCCGACTCCACACAACTGCTGGCGAGAGACGGGGTTGCTAAGATCACGTCGATACGCAGACCACGATTATCATCAAATCCACGTGAGCGATAGTCGAACCAAGAGAACTTGTCGTCGACCGTCGGATGAAGTCGACGGAACGTGTCTTCCAACCCCCAATCGAGCAATGTTTTTAGCCATTGACGTTCTTCCGGTTGGAAAGAGCACTTGCCTGTTTTGAGCCAGCGTTTGCGGTTGACTTCACCGATGCCGATGTCAGCGTCAATTGGGCTGATATTGATATCCCCCATAACGATCAATTTTTCGTCGCTACTGTGGTGGGTATTTAAGTAGCCCATTAGGTCTTGATAAAACTGGCGTTTGTAAGGAAATTTAGTCTCATGTTCAACGTTGTCCCCTTGCGGAAAGTAACCGTTTAAAATCGTCACTTTTTCGCCATTTTCATGCAAAAAAGTGCCGATAATCATACGCTTTTGGTGATCATCGTTGTCCGTTGGAAAGCCTTTCTGCAGCGACAGCGGTTCTTGTTTACACAGCAGAGCGACACCGTAGTGCGCTTTCTGTCCATGAAAATAGACTTTGTATCCCATGGCCTCAATATCAGCGACCGGAAAGGCTTCATCGTGTACCTTAATCTCTTGCAGACCAATGACATCGGGCTGGTGTTTATCGATTAGGGCTTGCAGTTGATGGAGACGGGCACGCAAGCCATTGATATTAAAGCTGACTACTTTCATTGTTGTTCCTAATTCGCTTGTTTTATCTGATGTTACCACTGATACTTTCGACATCAAGTCATGTGTCGGTTTGAGCGCCATTTTTCTCTGCCGTTCTTTTACGGGACACAACTGTGTAACAAATGTAATTGATATTGAGGTCGGTTATGCTTTAATGAAATCGAAATAAACCATTTCCTTCCCTCCATTGTTTGCGAATAAGGATGTAGTATGCGAACTCTTTCTGTGCAGTGGAAAATTACCCTGCTGTCCGGTGTCTGCTTGTTGCTGACCTCCCTCTCTTTGATCGGTTTTTCGGTCTACAACGCGATTGCCAACCAACAAGTGCTTAAAGAGCAAAGCAGCTTATCGGTGAGTGAAAAGTCGGAGCAATTGGTTCAGACCCGTGCACTGCTTAATGCCACCGAGGTGTCGGAATATCTTACGGAATCTTTATACCGCGCTGAGATGCTGGCGGCGAACGCCCTCTTTTATAAGACCAACACCGAAGAGAACTTTGGAGAAAGTGAAGCGCTGCGTACTGCGTTAGATGAAATGGTGCGTAAGTCGGTCATCAATTTTAAAACCATGCAAGGCGCCTATTTGGTTTTCAAACCCAACATGCTCGATGGTGAAGATGCGAACTACGTTAATGCTGAGTACGTTGGTTCCAATGAAAAAGGGCAGTTTGCTCCTTATTGGAAGCTTGCCGCGAATGGTGAGAATGTGTTGGCCAATGTTCTGTCAGAGAAGGTGCTCAGCGCCGATGAAAATATTGAGCGCTTTTTGTGTCCACTCAATTCTGATGCCCCATGCATTACCTCACCAAGAATGGAAAGTTCACAAGAGGGGAATTTCCTTACCACTTCCATTTCGGTGCCGATTCTTCTGGACGGAACATCGATTGGTTTTATGGGCATTGATGTTCGTTTAGATCCTCTGCAACAAATCGCCAATGACTCTGACGCCAGCCTATTTGGTGGGGCAGGGCGCGTGAGCATGGTGAGCTTGGATGGCACGTTGCTCGCCAGTGATGATGCCGACAAGCCAGTCGGACAGCCATTTTCCAGTCAATACGTTTCAGCCAATTTGCTGACCGATCTGCTTTATGGCGGCGAGGCACAGGCAAACTGGAGCGAAGACGGCCAGTGGCTGATTGTGTTTGCGCCGCTGACGATTGCAAACCAAACGTGGGGCGTGATTTTCGAGATGCCACGAGCGGCGGTATTGGCAGATGCCGTAACCTTGGATGAGATGATCAGCCAGAAAGTGTTCGAAGGCATCAAGTTTGAACTGCTGATGGGTTTATCGCTGGTCATCTTAGGTTTATTGACGGTTGCGTTTGCCGCTTCACGTCTCGTGCAACCGATAAGATCAGTGGCGATGAGATTGCAAGATATCGCCTTGGGCGAGGGGGATCTAACTCAGCGTCTCGAAGTGAAAAGCGGCGATGAGATAGGCCAACTGGCCGGCAGTTTTAATGCCTTTTTAGAAAAGCTACAGCGGACGATTCGTCATGTAGTGCAAACCTCTGAGCAACTTGCAGAGCAGACGCAGGGGGCAAAACGGGCGGCGGTTGAAACTCGTTCAAGCAGCGAGTCGCAATTTCGCGAAGTCGATTTAGTGGCGACAGCCGCAGAGCAAATGACGCAAACCGCAGGCTTGGTGGTACACAATGCCGAAATTGCCGTGGACGCGGCCAATCGGGCCAGTGAATCAACCAGTAATGGTCAGCAGGTGATCGAACGCTCGGAGCAGGAGATGGGTAAACTGGTAGAGCGGATGATGCAGGCTGTACCGGTTGTTGAGGAACTGGCTCGCAACAATGGCAATATCACCGAAATTTTGACCGTGATTGAGGGTATTTCAGAGCAAACAAACTTACTGGCTTTGAATGCGGCGATTGAAGCGGCAAGAGCCGGAGACCAAGGTCGTGGTTTTGCGGTTGTTGCCGATGAGGTGCGCAATTTAGCCAGCCGAACTCACGACTCGGTGGGCGAGATCCGCCAAGTGATTGAGCAAGTACAAACGGGCACGACGGCAGTTGTTACGACCATTACCCAAGCGAACGAGCTAGCGCGTGAAACCTCAGTGCAGGTGAAAAATGCCGTGGTTGAGCTGCAAAGCGTGTTTGAGTCGATTGCCGCTATCAACGATATGAATAGCCAAATCGTTAAAGCGGCTGAAGAGCAGCAACAAGTCTCGGCAGAAGTGAATCAAAACGTGGCCAATATCCGCGATCTCAGCGGACAGATCTTATCTCAGGCGGGGGAATCTGAGGCCGCTGGGGCACGAATGGAAGATCTTTCCCATCAGCAGCAAAAATTGATGTCGCAGTTTAAAGTTTAACAATCAAGCGAGGAAGTGCTTGCCCTTCCTCGCGTTTATCGCTGTTAAGCTTTCTGGGTTTGCAGCCTATGCTCGATATCTTGTTGAACGATTTTCAGTGCCGCTAGGGCGATTTCTGGGGCAATATCGTTACTTTCTAATAGGTAGATCAGGTCAACCGCCAGTTTGATCTCTTCAGGAGCCTGTTCAAGGGGAGGATGAGTATTGCTCATTGGTTGTCTTTCTCTTGGTCAGTTATCTGGTTTTCAATCTTCAATATTGCGGCTTGGCAGCGTGATAAACGCTGCTCCGCCACCAATAACGCTTGCTGCGCTTGTGCTCTGTCTGGAGCTGATGCCATAGCCAGCGCGCGCTGCTTTTCCGATACTAACTCTCTCAATCTCCGTCTCCATTCTTGATGCTGAGCTAACTCTTGATAAAGGAGGTTGATGGGCTTGCGAGAATAGCTCATCGCTACCATTTCATCTTTGCGAGTCACACTATCAGCAAGAAGCTCACGTGATATCGCGGCAAGTTGGGTCAGTAGTCGTTCTGAGAGAAACTGTGCCCGCTGGGAGGTTAGTATCTGTTCACTTTGCTCGCGGGTTAGGGTCTCTAGCGTCGCTTTGGCTTCTTCGACACAAGGTGTGAGCAAGTGTGCACGGCAGCTAAACAGTCGTTCATCAAACAGTGGGGCGTGATGTTCACCACGCAGACTATCCATCTGGGTGGCCTGCACGGCCATCTGTTCAAGTTTTTCTGCCACTTCCTTTAACTTCATAAGCTAACAAACCACGCGTTATAGGCGAGTTTAATTGCCAAAATACTGACCACAGTGACAAAAACCGGGCGAATAAATTTTGCGCCAAAGTGAATAGCAGAGTGAGCACCAACAAATGCTCCAGCCATGAGACAAACGCCCATAATCAGGCCCAACCCCCAATTAATATGACCCAGCATGGCGAAAGTCACCAAAGAGGTCAAATTGCTGGTGAAGTTCATTGCTTTGGCAAGCCCAGAGGCCAACAGAATATTGAGCCTGTAAAGCGCCATGGAGCTGACTGTCCAAAACGCGCCTGTTCCCGGGCCTGCCACGCCATCATAAAAGCCAAGCACGAACCCTTGCCCATATTGCTTTTTATTGAGCATAGGGCAGGGGGCGGGGGTTGCGCTGTTGCGGTTGGCATCGGGCGTTTTATGCCAAATAGTATACAAGGCGGCAGCAAGAATGATCAGCGGTAGAATTTTTTCCAGCCAATCCGTGCTGACAGCATCGACCGCTATGGTGCCGACAGTGGCGCCCACCAATGTGGCGATAAATGCTCTTAGCCAACATTGTGGCTTAAAGAGACGTTTTCGATAATAAGTAAAAGCGGCCGTTGAAGAGGCGAATGTCGCCGCCAGCTTATTGGTGCCCAGCGCTATGTGCGGCGGGAGTCCAAGAGAAAGCAGCGCAGGGACAGTAAGCATGCCGCCCCCGCCAGCCACCGCGTCAATAAATCCTGCGACAAAGGCCACTAAGGCCAGCACCGCAAGCACGGTGGGATCCAAAAATTCCATAGGGTCTTTTACTCATCTTTCTTATTTTGTTTGTCATGCAGCAAGTGTGGTTACTGATCTTTATTCAATAACGCGTTTAAAAGGTGGTAGAGAATCAAGCAACGCTTTGCCATAACGCTTAGAGACGATCCGTCTATCAAGGATGGTGACTGTACCAGAATCGCGCTCTTTGCGCAGCAATCGGCCAACCGATTGAATCAACTTCTTACTCGCCTCTGGAACCGTAATCTGCATAAATGGGTTGCCGCCACGAGATTCTATGTACTCTGAGTGTGCTTGTTCAACGGGTGAAGTCGGCACAGCAAACGGTATCTTGGTAATGATTAGATTCGAGAGCAGCTCTCCCGGCAGATCAAGCCCTTCCGAGAAGCTGCCCGTACCAAAAAGGATGCTGGTTTTACCTGACTCAACCAGCTTTTTATGTTTTTTTAGAATCTCGCTGCGCGAGCTTGAACCTTGCACTTGTAATGCCCAACCCTGTTTTACAAATAAAGATTCAAGATTTTCAGCCACTTGATTCATCTGCTTATAAGAAGAGAATAAAACCAGATTCGCCTGTTTGTCTTTTAAATACTTAGGCAAAATTTCGCTAAGATATTCCGTAAACTGCGGAGCTTGTGGTTCATAGCGAGTCGCGGGAACAATCAGTTCAGCTTGGTTTTGGTAATCAAATGGAGAAGCCAGCGCCAGAAATTGGGTGCCAGAGTCTGGGCTTTGATCGATACCTGCTTGAAAACAGAAGTATTGGAATGAATTCAACGCTCGCATAGTAGCAGAAACCAACACCGCACCGACGCAGCGACTCCAAAGCTGCTTATCAAGCTGCCAGCCCACTTCCAATGGGGAAACACTGACAATGAAATCCCCTTCACGATCAGGATGAACTTCCAGCCATCGTGCCAAAGGTGCGCCTTTCTCACGTGTTGGCTCGGCCATGAGTTTCCAAACTTGGGCGAGATTCTCTGCCCGTTGAATATAAAAGCCGAGTTCTGCCAAGGCAGGTTCGGCCAGTTTGGCTGAAAGTTCGCCATCTTTAACTCGTTCCGCGATAAGATCGGCGATTTTGGCAAGCGATTGATTGGCTTTGTGACTAAAGGTTTTGAGTTCTTTCGACTGCTCTTCCAACCAAGTGGGTAAGATGCCGTGTTCAAAACGATAAATGCCATCAATAAAATGGCTCGCATCAAACTGTTTGACCAGTTGGCTTAAACACGGAATCAGGATCTGTATCGCTTGCTGAAGCTCATTATGAAATCGACCGACTCTCTTTTCATCCGCCAAAGAGGTCAGTTTTGTCACCGACTGGTTAATGCGCTCTAACCATGTTGCAGCACCTTTTAGGCTTGCGGCGGCAGAGGCATGGTCTCGCGCAACATGGGGTAAATGGTGGGCTTCGTCGAACACATAAATGGTGTTTTCTGGTTCAGGTAAAATCACACCGCCACCGAGATCGGCATCGGCCATCACAAGGCTATGGTTAGCAATAATGACGTCGTTTTTATCCAGCTCAGAACGGGCTTTTTGAAACGGGCATTGGCGATGGGCTGATAAACTGTTGTTACAGCTGTGCTTATCGCTAACGATACTTTGCCAGAGCGAATCGTCTATTGGTTTGGGCCAACTGTCTCTGTCGCCGTCCCATTTCCCCTCAGCCAAGCAGCGGAACATGGTCTCAAGAAGTTCAATGTCCTTTTTCTTTGGCTTACTTTCAAACATCGCCAACTGGCTTCCGTCCGCTCCACTGGCTGCTGCAAGTTTCTCTGCGCAGCAGTAGCGTTGGCGGCCCTTCGCTAATATGAAGGAAAAATTCTGGTCCGAAATCCGCCTAAAAAGTGGTAGGTCTTTATTGATCAGTTGCTCTTGCAAAGCAACGGTGGCGGTCGAAATAACCACTTTACGGTTATTCAATACCGCAACAGGAATCGTGGCCATTAAATACGATAATGATTTACCAATTCCCGTTCCGGCTTCCGCCACGATGATACGATTAGACTTGTGATAGTTTCCACAAAGTGTTTTTGCAATTTCTGCAACGAGATAGTTTTGTGCTCGTCGAGGGATGAAGTTTTCCAGTTGAAATTGCAGGTTTTGATAACTAGCGCGTATGGATTGTTGGATTTTACTGGTTAGCATACTGTGACCTGTGTTCAGACCAACGGATAGTAGCACACATCGCTAACAGAGTCGTACTTCACGAAATTCGCTGCTTTTGGAGAAAATGTCGATCTTCTTCACAAAAAAAACTGAACCTTCATAAACTTATAATTAATTTGTCTAACAAAAAATATAAATCTCCATGCTTGGTGTGTATGTCGAATGAAAATCTAAAGTTGTGTTATAATTTGTTAAAATTTGGTGTTTTATTCTGATTTGGTGGGGCATTTTAAATGTTGATGATATGGGCTCAAGGCTTGGAACTGCCTCGAAAAACAATTACAAAAATATGTAAAACATTGATTTTTATTGTTATTTATTTTTGTTTATGATTTTTGGTAGTGGATTTGACAGGCAGAATAATCTTTTGCAATCTAGCTTATGAAATTTACAGATGCCGACCACGGGCTTGCTTAGGTCGGCATCAATTACAAAAGGGAATCGGGCAAGGATATCCCAAACTAAGAAAAGGCAGTGGATTAATTATGAAAAAGACTCTATTAGCTCTAGTAGTAGCTTCTATCTCTACTTCTGCTCTAGCGGCAGGTAACATTTACGAGAACGATCAAACTTCGCTAAATGTTAAGGGTGAAATCGACACTTATCTAAGCACTAGAAACGAAAAAACTAACGACGTTAAATCCCAAAAAGCCGAAGCAGACATCGATCTTTGGGCTAAAGTTCAGTTTGATGCGAAACACAAACTAAACGACGACGTAACTGTATTCGGCTCTTTCGAACTGGAAAATGGTAACGGTTTTGGTTACGGCGCAGATAGCAATGGAGTGAAAACTGACGACCTGTACGTTGGTGCTTACTTAGGCAAAAACTGGGGTGTTGCTGTAGGTGAAGTTGGTGACTTTGGCGATTCTCTAGATGCAATCACTATTGATAATACCAATGAAGGTTACGGCTATGTCGACGATTTTGTTAACTCTGTCGAGAGCGCTGGACATGCAGTATCTGTGAAAGGTAAGTTTGATGCTCTAACTGTTATCGCAGATGCGTACCTAGATCAGAAAGAAAGCAATGACGTAGCTTACGGTTTATCGGCTAAGTACACTGTAAACGATATGCTGACCCTAGGTGCATCTTACCAAGACCAAGGTAAGCGTAATGGTACAGAATACAATGTAATGGGTGTAGCTGCTTACCTAACGCTAGGTGACTTCGCCGTTGCTGCTAACTATGTAGCTGAAGAGAAGAATAAAGCAGACTTTGATGCAGTTTCTGCTGCTCTCTCTTATCAGATTGACAGTGCTCGCCTATACACTTCATTCGGTTTTGGCGATGGAGATGGAGATGCAGAGCATTCGTTCTACACGCTTGGTGCTGATTACAAGCTAAGCAGCAACCTGCTTACATTCGTAGAGTACTCATTTAATGATGATGAAACTACTAAAGGCACACAAATTGAAGATACTCTAGTTGTAGCTGGTGTTTATTTCACATTCTAATAGTTGCTTTGATTAGTTTAGAAAAGGCCGCATTGAGCGGCCTTTTTTATCACATAAATCTTAGATACCTTGTATTACGAGAGAACTTTTTCATGATTTCAGGATACGCTGGTGAAATGGGTCGATTTCAATCTCTGAGGAGGATTGTATGACGAAAACTCCCTTGTTTTTGACTGTTTTTGCTGTGATGACAAGCAACATCGCTCTTGCAAAAGACACTAAAATGAATAGTACTTTTGTCGAAGTTGTCACTAGGCAGGGCGTTGATTTACAGGTGCTCAATGGCAGAAACAGTGACGAACTGAATCAGCCTTTGATACTTTTTAATGAGATCAACCAATTAGTGGTCAGAGTTGATCAGACTGTTGGTCGAGGGGACAACAGAAGTCATTTCACTTCTGCACCTTATATAATCGACTTTGAAATAGATGGCACAGGGGAGTTGGTAGTCGATATTCCCAGAGCTGATACATTGGATGTTGCAGAGCAACTGTTCTCTCAAGCGTCGATTGATTGGATAGTCACTTTCAATGGTGAACGCATTAAATATAATCAATACAAGTTGCCAGGTAAGAAGGGGATGTTTCCTTATTCAAATTTACTACAACAGGTTGAAAAGTATAATGCTACACAGGGTATAAGATTCGTTGACGGTCAAAGAATTACAATGAAAGATGAGGATTACCCAATGGTTTCAAGCTCTGAAGAGGATGTTTCCTTACAGCCAAAGCTTCTAAGAGCGCAGGAAGCATATTTATACCTCTCAGAATCCGAGCGTCAAAGTTTTAAAGCTTGGTTAAACGATCAGTAGTGATTCTGTTATAACTACTGATAGGAAATACCTAGAACGCCTCTTTGGTAGTTGTTGCAATGCACTTAGCCTTTTGAAGCTACTTCCTTCCACTCTCCAGGCTGTAATTCACCCAGTGTCATTTCACCGATTGAGTAACGAATTAGACGCAGTGTCGGAAAGCCAATATGGGCCGTCATGCGTCTGACTTGTCGGTTGCGTCCTTCGATGATGGTAATCGCCAGCCAAGTGGTAGGAATCGAGGCTCGAAAGCGCACAGGGGGATTTCTTTCCCAAAGCACTGGGGGGGCAATAATCTCTACTTTGGCTGGTAAGGTCATCCCATCTTTAAGTTCAACGCCTTGGCGAAGAGGTTCGAGTTGTTCCTCTGTCGGAGCGCCTTCCACTTGAACCCAATAGGTTTTCGGTGATTTCGATTGCGGTTGAGTTAACTTGGCTTGTAAGATCCCGTCGTTAGTGAGAACCATCAGCCCTTCACTGTCCCTGTCAAGTCGACCCGAGGCGTACACCTCTTTAATCGGGATGTAGTCAGCGAGCGTTTTTCTTCCGTCTCCGTCGGTAAATTGACTCAGAGTGTCAAAAGGCTTGTTAAACAAAATCACTTTGCGTTCGGCCGTTTTTAGTGCGGCTTTGGGTTTTTTATTCGCCCGACGCTGTTTCAATGAATCAACTGCCATTCCTTTCTTGGAGTGTTTAAATCGCGATTCTGCCTGTTCGCTCTTAGAGCGAGATGAATGACGACTTGAACGGAATGACATGTTAACCACCTTGCAAAAATGTAAATGAACTGTGTGTATAAGTTCCAACTTATCCTGAAATCAGCTATGATTTGCGCGCCTTAGACTAGCAAAAGCGTCAGAATGATAGACTAATTCGCGCGATTTGTTTAATTATAAACGTGCACTCATGGATTTAGAGCGACAAACTCAAATGCGCATTTTCGAAAAGAACAATAGAGTGCCAAACGGCGATTTGTACTTGGGGAGATACTGATACTCAGTTTAGTGCAAAGCGCGTCAATTCCACACGCCATGGGTCACTGTGGCGTACCGAAATATAGGGAAATTTCATGCCTACAGAAAAACCTACAATCGTCTATACCATCACCGATGAAGCACCAGCACTAGCGACCTATTCTCTGTTGCCTATCATCCAGTCGTTTACCGCATCGTCGGGTATTAATGTTGAAACCCGCGACATCTCTTTGGCTGGACGCATTATTGCAAACTTCCCTGAGCATTTAAAAGCTGATCAGCAAATCGGCGATGCACTGACAGAGCTGGGCGAACTGGCACAAACACCAGAAGCTAACATCATTAAGCTGCCCAATATTTCTGCCTCAATTCCTCAACTGAAAGCCGCGATTAAAGAGTTGCAGGATAAGGGGTATGATCTGCCGAATTACCCTGAAGAGCCAAGCACCTACGAAGAAGAAGCGATTAAAGCAACCTACGATAAAATCAAAGGGAGTGCTGTAAACCCAGTGCTTCGTGAAGGGAACTCCGATCGCCGTGCACCACTTTCGGTGAAGAACTACGCGAAGAAGAATCCCCATTCAATGGGCGCATGGTCATCTGACTCAAAGTCGCACGTTTCCAGCATGGACGAGAAAGATTTCTTCGGTACTGAAAAGTCGGTCACGGTGAATGGTGCAACTAAAGTAAAGATTGAGTTTGTTGGCCAAGATGGCAGCAGCAAAGTGTTGAAAAAAGAGTTCGCACTGCAAGATCAAGAGATCATCGATAGTGCGGTGCTGAGTAAAAATGCGCTAGTGACTTTTTTTGAGAAAGAGATCGCTGATGCAAAAGCTCAAGATGTGCTCCTGTCTCTGCACATGAAAGCCACCATGATGAAGGTCTCCGACCCGGTTATTTTTGGCCATGCAGTGAAGGTGTACTACAAAGAGGTGTTTGATAAGTACGGAGAACTGTTTGCTAAGCTCGGTGTGGATGTGAATAACGGTTTAGGCGATGTTTACGCTAAGATTGCCTCTTTACCGAATGCGCAGAAAGAAGAGATTGAAGCTACTATCGCGGCCGTTTACGAGAAACAACCTGCACTGGCTATGGTTGATTCAGATCGTGGTATTACCAACCTCCATGTACCAAGCGACGTTATTGTCGACGCTTCAATGCCAGCGATGTTGCGTGCTTCGGGGCAAATGTGGGGACCTGACGGCAAACAAAAAGATACCAAGGCGATGATCCCAGATCGTTGTTACGCTGGCGTATACCAAGCAGTCATTGATTTCTGTAAGCAGAATGGCGCGTTTGATCCTACGACAATGGGCAGTGTACCTAACGTCGGATTGATGGCGCAGAAAGCGGAAGAATACGGCTCTCACGACAAGACCTTCATTCTCGATGCAGCAGGCGTAGTACGTGTTGTTAACGAACAAGGTGTTGTGCTTCTTGAACAAGTGGTTGAGGAAGGCGATATCTACCGTATGTGCCAAGTTAAAGACGCACCTATCCAAGATTGGGTGAAGTTGGCTGTGACACGTGCTCGCGCGACAGGCGTTCCAGCGGTATTTTGGCTTGATCAAGAGCGTGCTCACGATGCAGAACTTATTAAGAAAGTCACTACTTACTTGGCAAATCATGATACTCAAGGTTTGGAAATTAAGATCTTGTCGCCAGTAGAAGCTTGTCAGTATTCGTTACAAAGAATGAAAGCGGGTCAAGATACTATTTCAGTCACGGGGAATGTGCTACGTGACTATCTAACGGACTTGTTCCCAATTCTAGAACTCGGTACGTCGGCGAAAATGCTCTCAATCGTCCCGTTGATGAACGGCGGTGGTTTGTTTGAGACGGGCGCTGGCGGCTCTGCACCAAAACACGTACAGCAAGTGCAAAAAGAGAACCACTTACGCTGGGATTCCTTGGGTGAGTTTCTAGCGCTGGCAGCTTCGCTTGAGCATTTGAGTGTGGTCACTGGCAACAAAAAAGCACAAGTTCTCGCCGATGCGTTGGACAAAGCGACGGGAGAGTTTCTTGATACCAACAAGTCACCATCACGCAAAGTGGGTGAACTCGATAACCGTGGTAGTCACTATTATCTTGCCGCTTATTGGGCGAAAGCACTTGCTCAGCAAACTGCAGATGCCGAATTAGCGGCTGAGTTTGCTCCTATTGCCAAGGAGTTAGCTGAGAAAGAAGAGCTCATCGTTTCTGAGCTAAACGGCGCTCAAGGTGTTCCGGGGGATTTAGGTGGCTACTATCTGTTTGATGATAGTAAAACGTCTGCTTTAATGCGTCCTAGCCAAACGTTCAATAGCGTGATTGGCCGTTGAAACATAACCTGTAATCAATAAACTAAAAACCCGCTCAAATGCATGAGCGGGTTTTTTTAATCTCGGTTCAGCACGGACAATAAATGATGCTGACAGAGCAAGTGATTACTTGCTAGCTTGTGCCTCCAAAGGTACGACGCTGCTTGCGTGGCATCCTTTAGGGCCTTTTTCTACCTCATATGCGACTTGTTGGCCTGCTTTCAGAGTACGATAACCGTCCATCTGAATAGTGGAGTAATGGGCAAAAATATCACCATCCTCTTCATCTGAACAAATAAACCCAAATCCTTTGGCGTTATTGAACCACTTTACTGTACCTGTAGCCATGCTATACATCCCTCATGCATTTTTGTAACTGATGTTGTTAAACCAATCTAAGCCCACTAAAGACAGATGGCTTATTTAGCGTTCACGCTAAATGTAAAAAATAATGGTGAATTTTTTCAAACTGATGTTGCAGGATTTGCGTTTTGCGAAACCAAACACAAAGTGAAGAAAAAATCACCACCACTCGACAATGTAGTCAATGATTGGCTCTAGTCAATAGTAAAAACGTATAAATAACAACAGAATTGCAAACAGGTCACCTTTATGGTTAACATTTTTGCAAATGTCTCGCGTTCAAAAACTGAGCAAAAACCGTATTTTGTGTTGACGGTTGCTTTTTTATCATCAAACGGCTTGAGCTATCATGCCTCTCTTCTTCTTTTTATTTGCAGCGGTTCCAGAGGTGCATTAGTCTCTAAATAAGGAATACGAATTCGCACATCCTGACTTGCTACAACCTACTGGCAGCTTATGATAAAGTGTTTCAGGTGTCTGATTTCTTATAAAAGTTCCCAACGTTGTGTTTAGGCCATGAGTAAAAATTTTGAATGGGTAACTCCAGACTCAGATCTTCTGGAGCTAGAAAAAACCAAAATCCAACCACCAAAAATGTATAACGTGGTGTTAAATAACGATGATTACACGCCGATGGATTTTGTTATTGAGGTACTTGAGCGATTCTTTTCGCATGATCTGGATAAAGCGACGCAAATCATGCTCAAGGTCCATTATGAGGGAAAAGCAATTTGTGGCACGTATAGTGCAGAGATTGCTGAGACGAAAGTCGCGCAGGTTACGATGTACTCAAGGGAAAATGAGCATCCGCTTCTGTGCACCATGGAGCAAGCATAACAATAAGACTTGCTCGAGCAACCAAGTTGTTCTTACGGGAGGTACTTATGCTGAATAAAGAACTGGAGTCGAGCCTAAATGGCGCTTTTGCTCGTGCTCGTAACAAACGACATGAGTTCATGACTGTTGAACACCTCCTGCTGGCATTGCTAGAGAACGATGCTGCTAAGGAAGCCCTTATTGCTTGTAAAGCGGATCTAGACGCTTTACGCCACGAACTCGATATATTTATCGACCAAACTACGCCCCTTATCCCAGAGAGTGATGAAACCCGCGAAACTCAACCTACTCTCAGTTTTCAACGGGTTTTGCAACGTGCTGTCTTCCATGTGCAATCATCAGGAAAAAGCGAAGTCACTGGTGCGAATGTGCTTGTCGCCATTTTTAGTGAGCAGGAGTCTCATGCCGCTTACTTGCTGAAGAAAAATGACATTTCTCGTCTGGATATTGTTAACTTTATATCCCACGGCATTACGAAAGCGACTGGGGCCAGTGATGATTCATCTTCGGATTCCTTTCACTCAGATAGCACAGAAGAAACTGGTTCTGATGAACGTCTGGAAAGTTTTGCGACCAATCTGAATCAAGTGGCGAAAGAAGGGAATATTGATCCACTGATTGGCCGAGACAAAGAGTTGGAGCGGACAATCCAGGTGTTGTGCCGCCGTCGTAAGAATAATCCTTTGTTGGTTGGTGAAGCCGGGGTTGGTAAAACGGCCATTGCGGAAGGGTTAGCTTGGCGAATTGTTGAAGGCACGGTGCCAGAAGTGATTCAAAACAGTGTGATCTATTCGTTGGATATCGGCTCCTTGCTAGCGGGTACCAAATATCGTGGTGATTTTGAAAAACGCTTTAAAACTATTTTAAAACAGCTTGAGCGTGAGAAAGACGCGATTCTGTTTATTGATGAAATACATACTATTATTGGTGCGGGTGCCGCTTCTGGTGGTCAAGTCGATGCGGCAAACTTGATTAAGCCTTTGCTAAGTAGTGGAAAACTACGTTGTATCGGTTCGACGACTTACCAAGAATACAACAATATTTTTGAGAAAGAGCGAGCGCTTTCGCGTCGTTTTCAGAAGATTGATATTGTTGAGCCATCGCTGGATGACACGACGAAGATTTTGATGGGCTTGAAAGCGAAATACGAAGCGCATCACGACGTTCGTTATACCAACAAAGCACTACGAGCTGCGGTAGAGTTGTCTGCCAAATATATCAACGAACGCCATTTGCCAGATAAAGCAATTGACGTTATTGACGAAGCTGGCGCGAGAAGTCGTTTAACACCAGCCAGTCGCCGTAGAAAGACAGTTGGTGTGGCAGACATCGAAGCTATGGTGGCAAAAATGGCTCGCATCCCTGAGAAGTCGGTCTCCTCATCGGATAAAGACATCCTGAAAAATCTGGATGATAAGATGAAGATGCTGGTGTTTGGTCAAGATGCTGCCATTGACGTGCTGTGTGAAGCGATCAAACTGAGTCGTGCCGGTCTCGGTGCCGATCACAAACCCGTCGGTTCTTTCTTGTTTGCTGGCCCCACTGGTGTCGGTAAAACCGAAGTGACCGTACAGCTGTCGAAACTGTTAGGGATCGAGCTGCTGCGCTTTGATATGTCGGAGTATGGTGAACGCCACTCAGTCAGTCGCCTAATCGGCGCGCCTCCGGGTTATGTAGGCTACGATCAGGGCGGTTTGTTAACCGATGCGGTATTGAAACACCCTCACTCAGTGGTATTGTTGGATGAAATTGAAAAAGCGCATCCAGATATCTTTAACTTGCTGCTGCAAGTGATGGATAACGGCACGCTGACGGACAACAATGGCCGTAAAGCCGATTTTCGTAATGTCATCTTGGTTATGACAACCAACGCAGGTGTGGCTGAGACAGAGAAGAAATCCATTGGTCTTATTCAACAGGATCACAGCCCAGATGCGATGTCGGAGATCAAGAAAGTCTTTACACCAGAGTTTCGTAACCGTCTCGATAATATCATCTGGTTCAATAGCTTGGATGAAGCGATTATTCATCAGGTGGTCGACAAGTTCATCGTTGAGCTGCAGGTACAACTTGATGCACGCGGTGTCTCTTTGGAAGTCTCTGAGGATGCTCGTCACTGGTTGGCCAAAAAAGGCTATGACAAAGCGATGGGGGCTCGCCCGATGGGCCGCGTGATTCAAGACAAGCTGAAAAAGCCGCTGGCAAACGAGCTGCTGTTTGGCTCGCTGATCGATGGCGGTACAGTGAAAGTGACGCTTGAGTCAGATGAACTTCAATTCGAGTACTTAACCACACGAGAAGAAGCGGTTCATTAAGCGAAAGAGTAAGGTAACGAAGCAGGCTCCGGCCTGCTTTTTCTTTGTTATTGAACGTCGAAGAAGCGTTCCCTATTGTACCTTAGACAAACAAAAAGCGGAGCCAGAAGCTCCGCTTTTTGTTTGCATCCGATAATCGTGATTAACGGGCACGGAAGACGATGCGGCCTTTGGATAGGTCGTATGGAGTCATCTCTACAGTTACTTTGTCACCCGTAAGGATACGGATGTAGTTCTTACGCATCTTGCCGGAAATGTGCGCAGTAACAACGTGGCCGTTTTCTAGCTCAACACGAAACATAGTGTTAGGTAGAGTATCAAGGACGGTACCCTGCATCTCAATTACGTCTTCTTTAGCCATTTAATCCTCTTAGAAACTTGGCGATTTTTTAACGGGCTAATTCTGCCGTCAAAAAGCAAATATGTAAAGTTGGGGCGTATTCTACCCTTGCCAACGCTGATTTACTAGTTTTTGGTGACGCTCAAAACGAACTTTATAGTTCATCGCTTCACATTCATCAATCTGATAACCAAGGTAGAGCCACTGCTTATGTTCTTGCTGACAGTGCTCAAGTTGGAACAAGACCGCAAGGGTGCCAAGAGAAAGCGGATAATCGGGATCAAAGAAGGTGTAAAAGGCACTCGCGCACTGCTCCATGATGTCAGTCACTGCAATGGCTAAAAGCCGCTCTCCTTCATAGATATGAAGATACTGGGTAGTTACCCATTGACTGCGCGAGAAGTGGGCGAAATCCTTTTTCTGTGGTGGATACATAGTGCCGTGTTTGTGACGAGCGGTAATATAACGACTGTACAAACTAAACCAGTTGCTATCCATGGATTTTTTGAGGCACCAGCTCAGCTTTCTGGACTTTTTTCTCAAGCGCTTCTGGCTTTTCGACAGCACGAAATCGGGGACGGCAACACGGATAGGTTTGCACGCTTGGCAAAGATCGCAGTGTGGCTTGTAAATCGTGTCACCACTGCGGCGAAATCCGTTTGCGAGCAACACTTCATAGCTTTCTGCGGAGTGCATTTCTGGCTCTAAGGCGACAGCGACACGTTCTTGACGCTCTGGCAGATAACTGCAGGGATGGTTGTCTGTGAGCCCTATTTTTATCTGGTGAATATCTGAACTCATTTATCGGGTTCCTCCAACCATTGTGGCAAAAAACAATTCGCTGCAAGCGACTGTTTCTTTAAGCATAGCAGGCGTTTTAGAAATTCCTCGCGCGGAATAGTAAAAGCGCCGAGTGAGCGAAGGTGAGGATTCATTACCTGGCAGTCAATCAACTTGCCGTGATGACGGGCGAAATGGTGACAAAAATACCACAGGGCAATTTTGGAGGCGTTGCTGCGAGTGCTAAACATGGATTCACCACAAAAAAGCTGTCCAACTGAAATACCATAAAAACCACCGATCAACTGGCCATCTGCCCAAACTTCTACCGAGTGACAAGCACCTTGTCGACTAAGTAGCGTATAGGCCTCGCGCATCTCTTCATTAAGCCAAGTTTCATCAGCAGCGCGAGTGGTGCCGCACATGTAGATAACTTGCTCTGTCGCCTGATTAATACTGACTTGGTAAGCCGCTTTCCTTTGGAATTTTCTCAGGCTTTTGGCTGGAGAAAAGGTATTAGGGTCAAACACTGCCCGCGGTGAAGGACTCCACCACAGAATAGGTTCACCTGGCCCATACCAAGGAAAAATACCTTGCTGATACGCATTAAGGAGTCGTTGTGGTTGTAGGTCGCCACCAAATGCCAACAACCCATTTGGGTCAGCAAGTGCACTTTGTGCTGGTGGAAAGTCTAAACTTTTTCTATCGAGTTCGGTCAGATAAATAGCCATAAACGGTGTGTCATCAGGAGTTGGGGGTAAGTTATGAAAAAATGGTTATGGTGTCTATTCTTCTTTCTTTTTTGGTTTATGCGTCCTATGAGAGGAATGTAGCAAAGCCCGTGAACAAAGTCATATATGGCGAGGTGCAATCCGTTCGCTACATCACGCATCAGGAGGTACAACGTTCACAAGGCAATGGCTGGAAGACGCTGCTAGGAGCAACCATCGGCGGGTTAGTGGGCAATCAGTTTGGCGGCGGCAGTGGCAAGGAGGTGGCGACTGCGGTTGGAGCGCTGGCGGGCGCGGCAATTGCACATAATCAGAGTCGTAGTGAATACCAAGTGGACTACCAGTTGGTTGAACTGCTGATTCAAAGTGAGCAAGGTGTTTTGATCAATGTTATTCAGGATGTTGATAAAAACATGCTTTTCAATCCGGGAGCGAAGGTGAGAATTCTCTATTTTGACCAAGGTGTGCGGGTAGATCTGGCGATGTAAGAATGAGTATTTATTCACGGCTTAGCACTGGTTTTATGCGGGCTTTTTGGTTAGTCTGAATCCACGAAGAATAAAGTGATGCTCTCAGTTGAAGGCAACTGAAGCTCAAGGATCGTCTCAATTAATGGAAAGCCTTACGTTACAACCAATTAAGAAAGTTAATGGTGAAGTGAACCTGCCGGGTTCTAAAAGTGTTTCAAACCGCGCGCTCCTGCTCGCCGCACTCGCGCAGGGGACAACAAGACTAACCAACCTGCTTGATAGTGATGATATTCGTCATATGCTCAATGCGTTGAGCAAGCTTGGCGTCGATTACCAACTCTCCGACGACAAAACCGTTTGTACTGTGAATGGATTGGGGCGCCCATTTACGGTGACAGAGGCAACAGAGTTGTTTTTGGGTAATGCTGGCACGGCGATGCGTCCACTTGCCGCCGCTTTGTGTCTAGGTCAAGGTGAGTATGTACTTACTGGTGAACCCCGTATGAAAGAGCGTCCCATTGGTCATCTAGTGGACGCGCTTCGAGCGGCGGGAGCAGATATTCAGTATCTGGAGAATGAACACTTTCCACCGCTTAAAATTAAGGCGACTGGATTGAAAGCAGGGATGGTCAGCATTGATGGCTCTATTTCCAGCCAGTTTTTGACGGCTTTTTTAATGTCAGCGCCGTTAGCTGACGGTGAAGTGACCATCAAGATTGTAGGTGAGCTGGTTTCGAAGCCGTACATCGACATCACTTTGCACATCATGCAACAATTTGGTGTGCAGGTGATCAACAAGGAGTACCAAGAGTTTGTTATTCTAGCAGGGCAACAATACCTTGCGCCGGGGGATTTCTTGGTGGAGGGTGATGCTTCTTCTGCTTCGTACTTTTTGGCCGCCGCCGCGATAAAAGGTGGAGAGATTAAAGTCACCGGGATCGGTAAGAATAGTATTCAAGGTGACATTCAGTTTGCGCACGCATTGGAAAAAATGGGCGCGGAAATTGAGTGGGGCGACGACTATGTGATTTCACGCGTGGGTCAATTGAAAGGCATTGATATGGATTACAACCATATCCCCGATGCAGCCATGACCATCGCCACCACTGCGCTGTTTGCTCAAGGGACGACGGCGATTCGTAACGTTTACAATTGGCGAGTAAAGGAAACGGATCGTCTTGCCGCCATGGCAACAGAACTGCGTAAAGTGGGGGCGGAAGTCGAAGAGGGCGAAGACTACCTGATCGTTAAACCAACCAAGCAACTCAAGCATGCGGCGATTGATACTTATGATGACCATCGAATGGCGATGTGTTTTTCTCTTGTGGCTCTCAGCGACACGCCTGTGACGATCAATGATCCTAAATGTACCTCGAAAACGTTCCCAGATTACTTCGATAAGTTGGCGCAATTAAGCGAATTGGCATAAAGCCGTCGGGAAGAGGTTTTGCCATTTCTAAAACAGAGCCTTGGTTTAAACGCCAAGGCTCATTGTTATTTATTTGAGGGTGAATTTTTTTGACAACTCGTGCGCTAGGTATTTGAACATATTAAATACAGCAGTCGTTTGTGGTGTTGGTAGACCATCTGAGTCTAAAAAATACTCTCCTTTGAAGATCAAAACTTCTTCTTTTTCTTCCACACTTGTTGCGCGCATGCCTGCAAAATAGTCTTCATGTTCCTGAATTAAGTGATTGGCGATGAGTAGCAGCTCGAATTCTGAAATGGGTTTCTTCTCGGTCATTTAGTTTTATCTCTTGGGGAAACAGCAATGTGAATAGTCTAGAGTGTGCTGAAACGATTTCAACGTTTATTCCGAACGAAGATGGGCAATAGTGGTAAAGAACATGGCTCTTACAAGCAAGGTTTTGTGATGTGCAACATAAAAATCACTTTTATATTCGCATAGCTATTTATCAACTGCTTAGTATACCGACCTAAATTTAGGCACTTGTCGATTCTGTCGTGCCCAGAGCGATGGCGACCAATTGTCGACCAATCGGATCTGAAATGTAAAAAAGCAGTTGATCTTCTTTTGATATCGCACAATAGTAAAAAAAGAAGTTTCATAATGGTACAGCGTACCGATTATTGTTAGCTATCGCTGACAATAATGACATCATTTTAAGGGCGTTAGAGTCAATATGGGTAAATCTCTCGTTATAGTGGAGTCGCCAGCCAAGGCTAAAACGATCAATAAGTATCTTGGGAAAGACTTTGTCGTGAAGTCCAGTGTCGGTCACGTGCGTGATCTACCAACGGCTGGGCAAAGTACGGGTGAGAAAGCGGCTGCCATTTCAACTAAAGGCATGAGCGCAGAAGAGAAAGCTCGTATTAAGCAAGAGAAAGATCGTAAATCGTTGATCAAAAAGATGGGGATAGACCCATATCACGGTTGGGAAGCGAACTATCAGATCCTTCCGGGCAAAGAAAAAGTGGTGAGTGAGCTCCAAAAGCTCGCGAAAGACGCTGACTTTGTCTATCTCGCAACCGATTTGGACCGCGAAGGGGAAGCTATTGCGTGGCATCTTCGTGAGATCATCGGTGGTGATGAAGCGCGTTATAAACGAGTGGTGTTTAACGAGATTACTAAGAATGCGATTCAGCAGGCGTTTCAGCGCCCTGGTGAGTTGAACATGGATGGTGTAAATGCCCAGCAAGCTCGACGTTTTATGGACCGAGTGGTGGGCTTTATGGTTTCGCCATTACTGTGGAAAAAAGTCGCTCGAGGCTTATCTGCCGGGCGAGTTCAATCGGTTGCGGTGAAGTTGCTGGTGGAGCGTGAACGCGAAATCAAAGCGTTCGTCCCCGAAGAGTTCTGGGATCTGCACGCGAATACCATGACCGCAGATTCGACCGCGTTCAAACTGTTGGTGGCGCAAAAATCTGGCGATACTTTCCGTCCTGTGAACGAAGCGGAAACACAAGCGGCGATGGCCGTTTTGCAAAAAGCTCAATTTGAAGTTTGCAAACGAGAAGATCGTCCAACGAAGAGCAAGCCATCAGCACCTTTCATCACCTCCACCTTGCAGCAAGCCGCGAGCACACGCTTAGGTTACGGGGTGAAGAAAACCATGATGCTCGCGCAGCGTTTGTACGAAGCAGGCTATATTACTTACATGCGTACCGACTCGACCAACCTAAGTAGTGAAGCTGTAGAGGCTGTACGCGGTTATATCTCTTCTCAGTTTGGTGAGCGTTATTTACCAGCCAATCCGCTGGTTTACGGTAGCAAGCAAGGGGCTCAAGAGGCGCACGAAGCGATACGTCCATCCGATGTCCAAATTAAATCTGATGATTTAGAAGGGGTTGATAACGACGCTCATAAACTCTATTCGTTGATCTGGAACCAATTTGTCGCCTGCCAAATGACAGAAGCGGAGTACGATTCGACGACCGTGAGTGTCAAAGCGGCTGAATACACGTTGAAAGCCAAAGGGCGCATTCTAAAGTTTGATGGTTGGACACGCGTACAAAGACCGTTGGGTAAGAATGAAGACACGATTTTACCTGCTGTTCAAGTAGGTGAAAAACTGACACTCGAATCACTTGAGCCGGAACAGCACTTCACTAAGCCACCAGCGCGATTTACCGAAGCGGCGCTAGTGAAGGAACTTGAGAAGAGAGGCATTGGTCGTCCATCAACGTATGCATCGATCATTTCAACGATTCAAGATCGCGGCTATGTCAAAGTGGATCAACGTCGTTTCTATGCAGAGAAAATGGGTGAAATTGTCACTGATCGCTTGGATGAAAGTTTCAATGATTTGATGAACTATGATTTCACCGCTCGGATGGAAGAAAAGCTTGACCAAATTGCCGAAGGTGATGTGCAGTGGAAGGCGGTACTCGATCACTTCTTCTCTGATTTTACTCAAGATCTTGAGAAAGCAGAGCAAGAAGAAGATGAAGGTGGGATGAAGCTGAACCATATCGTCATGACCGATATTCAGTGCCCGACTTGTTCGCGCCCCATGGGGATACGTACCGCTTCAACTGGTGTCTTTTTAGGCTGCTCAGGCTATGCACTTCCGCCAAAAGAGCGTTGTAAAACGACGATTAACCTTGGTGATGAAGACGGCATTATCAACGTTCTTGAAGAGGATGTGGAAACTGCTGCCCTGCGCGCGAAGAAACGTTGCCCGATCTGTGAGACGGCAATGGACGCCTACCTAATTGATGATAAGCGTAAAATGCACGTATGTGGTAACAACCCTAACTGCGAAGGCTACCTTGTTGAATACGGTGAGTTCAAAGTGAAAGGGTATGATGGCCCAGTGGTTGAGTGCGATAAATGTGGGTCTGATATGGTGCTGAAAAATGGCCGTTTCGGGAAATACATGGATTGCACCAGTGAAAGTTGCAAAAATACGCGTAAGATCTTGAAAAATGGTGAAGTCGCGCCACCGAAAGAAGAGCCAGTACATTTCCCTGAGTTACCTTGTAGTACTTCAGATGCTTACTTTGTGCTACGTGATGGTGCGTCGGGTCTGTTTATGGCGGCGAGCAATTTCCCTAAATCTCGAGAGACGAGAGCTCCATTGGTTTCTGAGTTAGCGCGTTTTGTTGAGCGCTTACCTGAGAAATATCAATACTTGGCTACGGCACCGACGCACGACCCCGATGGTTTAGAAGCGGTAGTACGTTTTAGCCGTAAGAGCAAGGAAAACTACGTTCGAACGGAAGTAGACGGTAAACCGACAGGATGGACTGCGCTCTACGAAAACGGGAAATGGGTTGTTTCCGATAAGCGTAAGAAAACTAAATAAGCCGACCGTCGGTTTAATTGTAATGAGAAAATCAAAGAGCAGCATCGCTGCTCTTTTTCGTTTCAACTCTGTTTCCTGCTCACAACGTGCACAACATCTGTGTCTTGTTGTGCTAGCCATTCTCTGCTTGCTCGCTGTCATTTCTTTTTAATACCGATTTCTTATCTTGTTCATCATCGAGTAAACAGATGGGTGTCGGCAATCTGTAAGTCAATTGTTCCATTTGTGTAACTAAACACTCGTTTGAGTGTGACTTGGCTAACGTCTTCCCAACGAAACGGTTGTACTGTACACACAATGCCGCTTTTGAAATTGTATTTTATTGGCAATGAGATACCTTATACAAAAGCATGAAATTGGCATGTAACCCTTGAGCTTATTGATAAAAATGACTGATAAAGCTCAGGAAAAATAAATTTAAAACAAATAATTACGCTCAGTTACTCCCCCCCATAGGCTATTTAAGTAACTGGGCAATCTTTCCAGACTATAACGAAATGGAGAACAACGAATGGCTGGTGTTTTGGGAATGATTCTTGCTGGCGGTGAAGGCTCAAGATTACGTCCGTTGACGGAATCGAGAAGTAAGCCTTCCGTCCCTTTTGGCGGTAGCTATCGTCTTATCGATTTTGCGTTAAACAATTTTGTTAACGCCGATCTGATGCGTATCTACGTACTGACTCAATTTAAATCACAATCTCTGTTCCACCATTTGAAGAAAGGGTGGAACATCAACGGTATTACTGACCGTTTTATCGACCCGATCCCAGCACAAATGCGAACAGGGAAGCGTTGGTACGAAGGAACTGCAGACGCGATTTACCAAAACTTGCGTTTCATGGAGCTTTCTGAGCCTGATCAAGTGTGTATCTTTGGTTCAGACCACATCTACAAAATGGATATCAAGCAGATGCTTGATTACCACAAAGAGAAAAAAGCCTCGTTAACGGTTTCGGCATTGCGCATGCCTCTTTCTGAAGCGTCACAGTTCGGTGTCATCGAAGTGGATGCTGATGGTCGCATGGTTGGCTTTCAAGAAAAGCCACAGAATCCGAAGTCTATCCCTGGTGATCCTGAGCATGCATTGGTTTCAATGGGGAACTATGTGTTTGAAGCAAAAGTACTGTTCTCTGAACTGATTGAAGATGCCGATGATGAAGAGTCATCGCACGATTTTGGTAAAGACATTATTCCGAAAATGTTCCCACGTGGTGATGTATTCGTCTATGACTTTAGCTTAAACCGTATTCCTGGTGAGAAAGAACAAGTGTACTGGCGTGATGTAGGCACGATTGACTCTTACTGGCAAGCGCATATGGACCTGTTGAAACACGATGCGCCGTTCTCGTTATACAACCGTAAGTGGCCATTGCATACCTATCATCCACCACTACCACCAGCGACGTTTACCGACTCTGCTAATGGCCGTGTTCAGATCATTGATAGCCTAGTCAGCAATGGTAGCTATGTGCGCGGTTCAAGAATTGAAAAATCTGTCTTAGGTTTTCGCAGCAACATCGCTTCAGCTTGTGACATCAGTGAATGCATCCTGTTAGGTGATGTGAAAATCGGCGAAGGTTGCGTACTGCGCCGCGTTATCATGGATAAAGAGGTTGACGTGGCACCTGGCACGCAGATTGGGGTGAACTTGCAAGAAGATAAGAAACACTTCCACGTATCGGAAGAGGGTATTGTGGTGATTCCAAAAGGAGCTCGTGTTGGCTACTAGCAACTTGTCTGTTTTGTTTGTTGCTTCCGAGGCCGAAGGGTTGATCAAGAGCGGTGGCTTGGCGGATGTCGCCAAGGCACTGCCAGAAACCTTGGTTGAACTTGAGCAAGACGCGAGGCTGGTTATTCCGGCCTATTCAGCGATAGATGGTCTTTCTGACGATGAAGTCGTGTTGGAGAGTCAGTTGGATTTCTGGCCGCATACCTCTTATCAAGTTAAGAAGCGGATGTTAGGTGATCTCCCCGTCTATCTGATTGCGTGTGCTGCCTATTTTGATCGACCAGCCATGTATGCGGAAAACAATCAATCTTATGCCGATAATGGCGAGCGTTTTGCCTTTTTCAGTGCAGCTTGTTTGGATATGTTGCCTAAGATCGGTTTTCGTCCACACATAGTGCATGCCAATGACTGGCATACTGGCTTAGTCCCGTTTCTGCTCAAATATCGTTACGCCAACAACGAGTTTTTTGCCGAAACACGCAGCGTCCTGTCTATCCATAATGCCGTGTTCAAAGGTGTTTTCAGTTACCAAGAACTTCAATGCCTACCTGAGTTCCATAGCCGATATGTCCCTGAAGTGGCGGTGAGTGCAACTCACATCACTATGCTCAAAGCGGGAGTGATGACCGCAGATAAGATCAACGCGGTCAGCCCTACCTATGCAGAAGAGCTTAAAACCGAACTGGGTAGCCATGGCATGGCTTGGGAGTTTCAATATCGCGCAGCAGATTTGGTGGGTATCCTCAATGGCTGTGACTATTCGGCTTGGAATCCTCAGACAGATGCCTTTCTGCCGACGCGCTATGAAGCGACCTTGCACAGCATGGAACAAGGCAAACGCGACTGTAAAGCGGCACTGCAACAACAAGTTGGGCTTCCCGTCAAAGACGTGGCGATGTTTGGTATGGTGTGCCGGCTGACCCATCAAAAAGGGGTACACTATCTGCTGCCGATCCTGAGCGAGTTTTTAAAGCATGAAGCTCAATTAGTGATTGTTGGGACAGGAGATCCGCTCCTCGCGATGGAACTCAGAGATATTGCCGCGCGTTTTGCTGATAAGCTTGTCTTTGTCGAAGCATACGATAATCAACTTGCGCACTTAGTCGAAGCGGCTGCGGATTTCTTTCTGATGCCTTCTGAGTTTGAACCATGTGGTTTGAATCAGATCTACAGCATGGCGTATGGCACCTTGCCAATCGTTCGTGGTGTGGGTGGTTTGAAAGACAGTGTGAATGATTACGACGCAAATCCTGCTGATGCAACCGGAATTGTTTTCCAAGATCCAACCCCTCAAGCTCTGTTGATCAGTATGCAGCGCGCGTTGCTTCTCTATGCGCAAAATCTAGCGGAAGTCCGCCGAGTACAACTGCAAGCGATGCAGCAAGACTTTTGCTGGAGCAAAGCCGCTCAGCAATATTTAAATCTGTACAAAGCGGCGCTCAGGATTGGTTAACGAAGCAAAAAATTGAGTCAAAGGCACGCTTTTACGTGCCTTTTTGCTTTTTTTATTCCAACGCAAATCGCTATTGAGTCTTTCTATGGTAGGATTTCCGCCCTATATTTAGCTAAGAGTGAATGAGCGGTATAATCCATGCCTCAAACGTTACTGTTTCATAAAACCTATTTACATCCAACCAGTCAGGAGTGGGTGGTTTTTGTCCATGGTGCTGGAGGCAGCTCCTCAATATGGTTTAAACAGATCAAAGCATATAAGCAACACTTCAATCTGCTATTGGTGGATTTAAGAGGACACGGAAAATCGAATCAGTTGTTTAAAGATCTGATGAGTAGCCGCTACACGTTTAAAGCGGTGACGCACGATATTCTTCAGGTGCTTGATCATCTTAAAATCCACTCAGCCCATTTTGTCGGTATGTCTCTTGGCACCATTATTGTTAGAAATCTTGCGGAGATGGCAAGTGAACGCGTGAAGTCGATGGTACTTGGTGGCGCTATTACTCGCTTAGATGCCCGCTCGCAGTTTTTGGTGTCTCTTGGCAATGTGGGTAAGCACATTCTCCCTTACATGTGGCTATATAAACTGTTCGCCTATATCGTCATGCCGCAAAAGAACCAGCAAGAATCCCGACACCTGTTTATCCGTGAAGCAAAGAAATTGTGTCAAAAGGAGTTCAAGCGTTGGTTTATTCTGGCGGCGGAAGTTAACCCTCTGATGCGCTACTTCAAAGAAAGAGAGTTGCCAATTCCAACGCTCTATTTGATGGGTGATAAAGATTACATGTTTATCAAACCAGTAAAAGAGATGGTTGCAGTTCATAAACAGAGCGAACTGTTGGAGATCCGCGATTGTGGGCATGTTTGCAACGTCGAACGCCCTGAAGAGTTTAATCGCTATTCAATCAATTTTATTCGCAGACAAATTAAGATCTGATGTGTGGTTAACGGGTACTGTCAGGTTCGCCACAACACCAACAGAGAGCGAATTGGCCCTCATTTTCCTCACCGCAGTTTGAACAGTACCAATGAGTAGCAACGCAGGGCTTTTGCAAGTACTCACTAACGATTTTCAGTGCTGCCTGGTATTGCTGAGGCTCATGTAGCCAAATATAGGGGTCACTTTCACTGGTCGCGGGTAGTTCGCCTTTCAAGCCAAACAGCCCCTCTCCGTGTACATCACACCTGATATTCTCATTTCGCAACAGTTGACAGACGATATGCGCCTCGACAGGGGAATTAGCAGTAAACACACGCATGACTTACCGTTCACGCTGTACAGCAGACTGAGGGCGATATTTGTTCATCAACCATTTCACCACGATAGGAAAAAGCCCGAGTAATAGAAACGACAGCAAAACGGCGGGCGAAACAATCCCAGAGAGTGAATCGATCTCGGCGATTTGTGTTCCCGCGTTTAGATAGACAACGGTGCCGGGTAGCATGCCAACTTGACTGGTTAAGTAAAAGCGACTGGCTGTCATTTTACTTAACCCCATCAGAAGGTTAATCAGAAAAAAAGGAAACACTGGGATAAGTCGAAGTGATAGAAGATAGAAAGATCCATCTCGCTCAACACCTTGATTAATGGCTTGTAACTTGTCAGCAAATTTCTTTTGCACCCACTCTCTGAGCAAATATCGACTGCTTAAAAAAGCTAATGTAGCGCCTACCGTGCTCGCGAAAGAGACGAGCAGTAAACTAAACCAAAACCCGAACAAGGCAGCACCGAGTAAGGTAACGACAGTGGCGCCGGGGATGGAGAAAGCAGTCAGAGCGACGTATAGGACAAAGTAACTGATTGCGGCCGTTAGCCAGTGTTGGCTGATATAGTCGC
The DNA here is from genome assembly GCF_000764325.1 of Vibrio navarrensis. NCBI lineage: Bacteria > Pseudomonadati > Pseudomonadota > Gammaproteobacteria > Vibrionales > Vibrionaceae > Vibrio > Vibrio navarrensis. Next base: position 1,321,882 of record NZ_JMCG01000001.1, read on the forward strand.
TAAGGAGTTGCTGTTGAGCTTTGGCATTTTCTAAAGTGAGGTAGGGAGCAAAATGATAGACCAAAATAGCCATCACACTGATTAAAATAAGGCCAAAAAGCATTTTTCTATTCATCGCGTTTTTCCAAGTTTAATTCTCTAATCTAAGACAGGGAAAAACACAAAAAAATTTCGGGCAAGGCGAAAAAAACTAAGCAGAGTAAAGAATAAGCAGAGTAAAGAAAAAGCGGAGCAAAGAAAAAGCCACTTCGTTGCGGATGTGGCTTTCAGAAACTTACTCAAGCTTAAGAGGAAAGCTTATTGACTAACTCATCTCGGCGTTTTTGAGGAATGACGCTCCAGTGAGTTCCATTGATAGCGCCTTCTAACGCCCACAACAGTTCAAGGCTAACACTTCCACTGTGCGTGTTTTTTATCGCTTCATAAGCCCCAACAGAGCCGTGCATTTCCAACTGCTCAACCGTTTCAATACCTGCTTTTTTCAGCATACGCTCAGTCGCCAGCCTTAGATTTGGCAAATCTTTCAGACGATCGGGTTTGGCAACGGCTTGAAGCTCTTTCTCTTTTCGGGCGCTGTCCAAAGCTTGTCTTGCGACGCTCATCAGTGCAGTCTTGTTATCCCAAAGGGAATCGGTTACCGCGTAGTATTTGGTAACAACAGGGAAGCCACGTTTTTTGTAAACATAAGGCTTAAGGCCCTGTTTTTCGAACAATGAGGTTGTGTTTTGATCCGCGCGAATATGAAGCTGATCTTTGACGACCAATGCAAACATGGTCTCATCTGCAAAAAGGCCGAATCCGCCAAACATAGAGCGAGATTTTATCGCACCAAGTTGCTCAAAAAGCTTCATCGAATCTTTGAGTATCGGTTTATCCATGATGTGTTATCTCGGTGTAATTACAATTACGCCACCCATAAATCAGGTCCGAGAGACTAGCAAACCAATGCATACAAGATGTCATTAGAGAGTCAACTCAATGTAATGCATTTTTGCCATCGGGAACCCCGCTACCTACCAAAACAACATTTGGTTTAGGCCGGAGGCTTTGCGTCCCACCCTTTCAGATGGTTTGCCCTGTGCGTGACAGCTAAAGGATACGATTTCTATTGGACTAACATCACATTTTAGAATTAAAAGTGTGATCTTGGTTCAGGTAATAGTTTGCGGAAAATGAGCCAAAACTCGTACACGAGAATATTTGGTTATTTGTCACAATAATGATTTTGTTTTGACACAAAAAAATAGACGCCTAAATAGCGTCTATTTTTTAACATTATCAGTTCAATTTCTTAACCGTATCACGGATAACGATTTCAGGATGCATCTCAAAAATGCGTTTTTCGTGCTCTTTGTCCTTAATGCGTTCTAGTAGAATTTCAAATGCATTTTTACCCACACGACGTTTTGGTTGGTGAATAGTGGTCAGCGGCGGAGAGAAGTACTCGGCCAGTTCAATGTTGTCGTAACCGATCACCGACATGTCTTCAGGAATACGAATGCCGAGTTGTTGTAAACGGCTCATTAGGCCAAGTGCCATGGTGTCGTTAAAGCAGAAAATCGCGGTTGGACGATCGTCCCAAGAGGCAATTTTATCGGCAGCCAGTACCGCTGTGTCACATTCAAAATTACCTTCTAAGATCCAATCTTCGTTGACCGCTAGGTTTGCTTCCGCCATCGCGCGTTTAAAACCAAGAATACGCTCCTGACAGGCGGCTTTTTCGAAATGACCACTCAGGCAGGCAATTTTGCTGTGACCGTTATCAATCAGGTACTTGGTTGCGAGATAACCGCCTTCTTCCGAGTTATCGATGATCTTGTCCGCTTGTGAGCTAATTGGGCCCCAGTCCATGATTACTTTTGGAATGTCTGCGTGTCTATCGAGCATTTCACGCAGTTCTTCAGTCAGATCTGAACACATCACCAAGATACCGTCGACGCGTTTTTCAGCCAGCATGCGGATATAATCGCGCTGCTTTTCATAGATGCCACCAGTGTTACATAGAATCAAGGTATAACCTTGGCGGTAGCAGTAGCTTTCTACACCATCAATCACTTCAGAGAAAAAGAGATTGGTTGACTGAGTAACCAGCATGCCGATGGTACGAGTCGTATTGCATTTCAAGCTACGTGCGACGGCGCTAGGCGCGTAATTGAGTTCATCCACCGCTTTCATCACTTTTTCTTGCGTTGCTTCTGCAACAAAGCGGGTTTTATTGATCACGTGTGAAACTGTCGTGGTTGATACGCCGGCTAAACGTGCGACATCTTTAATTGTGGCCATAATTTTGTCCTGTCCAAGGTTACCGCGGAGAACATTGAGCCGGGTAACGCTCTTGCTACCTTTCTTCGAATCGGTCTTGAACATGGAGAGACCCTAGAAAAGCAGCAGCTTAGCTAAAAAAACACAAAAACCGCTGTTTTTCAGCGGTTTGCATTAAATTCATATTTTATCGTTTGCGGTCTCAATTTTATATCGAGATACGTCAGCAGGCAACCAGCTCAGCACGCGAATATTGTATCCGTGTTCACACTTTATTGGTTAATCTTCAGTCGAGTGATTGCTCTATTGATAAGCCTGTAATTATTATCCAAGTAAATAGTCACTGTCCAGTTTACAAAATGCAATTAATAGTTTTGCAACGCTGGCGTAGAAGCCAAATTGGTCATGTTGAAGGCACTGCTGGTGAAATCGCGGCAGCCAAGAAAGTAGCATGCTTTCAATAAATTGCTGTTGCTCGGCAAAGGCGCTTTCCATATGACGTTCTTGCTCCAGCTCATTCGAACGAATAATCAGATGGCCTAAAAAATCCAGTTGAATAGCGAGATGATCCGCAGGTTCATTGAGAGTGTCGCTCACTCTCACGCCGTGCTCTGTCATCAGCTTTTCCATCATTCTGGCTGGTTCGGCGTTGAGTAACCCAGATTGGTCGAGATAGATAGAAGCGTAAGGCAAAGCGCCATGTTTTGCGCTTTTCAGAAACAGGTCGCAAAAGTCTGCGGCCAGTTCAAGCTGAGCATCTTGACGGTCGAGCAGTTTGTTCAGCGTTTGCACCAGTTGCTGCACTTCGACACGCAAACGGTCATTCTCTGCTAAACCAGAAAGAAATGAACGAATCTCTGCGCTGTGATATTTGTCCAGTTCCACTTGGCTCAACTCTCTGGCAAAAAGGCTTGAAAACCACCAGTAAATTTCGGCGCGCTTTTCGTTGAAGGCTTTGATCTCTTGCATTTTCTTTATGCTCCTCAAGGTTTCTCTGATTAGTCTAACCAATAAAAATGAACAGCGGTCGGCCTAATTATTAATGGGCTATTTAATTATATGTCACCTTGTAAATGGGCGAAAAATAAGCTTGTCTTGAATCAATAAAAGCCGAGATTATTGTGCTAACTTTGCTCTGACGCTAGAAATGTGACTATTTATGAATAGAATGAATCGGCGTAGAGAATAATGACAGAAAGTGGTGTAAATGAGCTATCACGTATTAGTCGTAGAAGATGATGCAGTGACACGCGCTAAATTGGTGGGTTACTTCCAAAATGAAGGATATACCGTCAGTGAAGCAGAAAGCGGCACAGAAATGCGTGAGGTGTTGAACAGCCAAGCCATCGATTTGGTGATGCTGGACATTAATCTCACTGGAGAGGATGGCTTGCTTTTGACGCGGGAACTGCGTGGCCAATCGGATATCGGCATCATATTAGTGACAGGTCGCACGGATAGCATAGACAAAATTGTCGGTTTGGAGATGGGGGCGGATGATTACGTGACCAAACCGTTTGAGTTAAGAGAGCTGTTAGTTCGGGTGAAGAACCTCTTGTGGCGGATGTCGTTAACCGATACGGCGAAGCAAAAAGGGCGTACTGACGATCAGCAGCAGCACATTGTGCGCTTTGCTGATTGGACGTTTGACATTCATCGCCGGGCATTGAGCCGCAATGGTGAACCGGTAAAATTAACCAAGGCGGAATATGAGTTGCTGGTGGCACTTTCGTCATATCCCAACCAGGTGTTGAGCCGTGAGCGCATTTTAAACATGATTAGCCATCGTGTTGATGCGCCGAACGATCGCACCATCGACGTGCTGATTCGCCGCATGCGTGCCAAGATGGAGTTTGACCCCAAGAATCCGCAAATTTTTGTCACGGTTCACGGCGAAGGCTATATGTTCGCGGGGGATTAAAAGCCAGAAATGGGCTAAAGCAGGCCGCTTGATCTCAATGCCGAACAATAAAAAACGAGCTACATAGTCAGCTCGTTTTTTAATGGATGGCTTCTTTTTTTAAGCAGGATTTTTCGCGGCGACTTTTTCGTTGTTAGGCGCGGTGGTCAGTAAATCGCGCAAAGATTGCCAAATGAGACCCAAGGTTTCATACCAATAACGTTCGGTCTGCTCTAAATAGAGCGCTTTCGGCGCGTATTTGTCCCAAGCTTGGGTGATCTCTTTTTGCGCCAAATAGTTGGTAGGTGCTGGCAAAGGGGTTAAGCCTGCATCGTTAAACTCTTTCAAAGCTCGGGTCATGTGACTGGCCGAGGTAACCAGCACCAACTGCTTCTGCCGAACAAAAGCGGCGGCCTGTCGTGCTTCTTCCCAAGTATCTTTGGCATCTTCCAACAAGATAATGTCGGATTTCGCTACCCCAAGCGCTAAAGCCACATTTGCCATCATCCGCGCATGACTGATTTCAGAGCCGCCAGCGTAACCAGATAAAATCATTTTTGCTCCCGGGTACATACGCAAAATGCGAATCCCTTCAGCAAGGCGCATCAAGGCGGTGCGACTGAGTTCAGAGGTCGGGGGAATTTGGTCGTCCACTACATGGCCATTACCCAATACCATCACGTAATCGACACTTTGCACTTCAGGTAAAAAGACCGAGTACTGGCGCTCTAGAGGCATTAAAAGTTTGCTGGCAACGGGTTGGAATGAAACCAGAAAAATACCGATAAAAGAGAACAAAATGACAAAACAACCTGTTTTTTGCCTGGTGGTAAACATAATCAACATCAGGCCGAGCAGGCCGATGATGAGTAGCGCAGGCAAAGGCATGAGAAGCGCCGATACCGCTTTTTTCAGCTCAAACATACAGAAATAGTCCGAAAAAACATCACTTGACAGTAAAAAAGAGAGAATCCCTCTTTATTCCTGCTTTCCTTATGACAGAATAGCAGCACGATTCGATATGATAACCCAAGCCACAGTGAACCAAGACCGTAATTTCGACGATATTGCCCACAAATTTGCAAAAAATATTTACGGATCAGATAAAGGAGAGATCCGCCAAGTGATTGTTTGGGAAGACCTTGAACAGGTTTTAACCGCAATTGATGGTGATAAAAAGGCGCTGACTATTCTTGATGCGGGTGGTGGCTTAGCGCAAATGTCGCAAAAGCTTGCTAGGCTCGGACATCAGGTCGCGTTATGTGATCTATCTTCTGAAATGCTGCAATTGGCTGAACAGGATATTGCAAAAAACGGTTTGCTTGCGCAGTATCGGCTGATCCATGCTCCGGTGCAGTCCATTGCTGAACATCTGGATCAACCAGTGGATTTATTGCTGTTTCACGCGGTGATGGAGTGGTTGGCCGATCCGAAAAGCGCGTTAGAGACACTGCTTGCGCAAGTGAAACCGGGCGGGGCGGCATCCATCATGTTCTATAACCATCATGGCTTGGTTTATAAAAATGTGGTGTGCGGCAATATTCCGCATGTTTTACAAGGCATGCCACATCGAAAACGCTTTAAACTGCAACCGCAGCAAGGTCTGGATCCACAACAGGTTTATCAGTGGATTGAAGACGCAGGATTTGAGATTGGTGGAAAATCCGGTATTCGCTGTTTTAGCGACTACATAGGTAACCGGCAGAATATGGGTGACTACCAGTATGAAGACGTGTTGGCACTGGAAAGGCAATTGTGCCGACAAGAACCATACCTCTCGCTAGGCCGATACATCCATGTATGGGCGAAAAAGAAAGAAAAGCAGGAATAACAATGAGTGAGACAACTCTCAATGCTGCAGAGCAACCAATCGATGAATTGGTTAGCTGGGTTAAGCAGCACGATTTCTCATTGAACCTGACCACAGAACGTCTGGCATTTTTGATAGCCATCGCGGTGTTAAGTAACGAAAGGTTCGATGAAGAGTTGGGTGAAGGTGAATTGCATGATGCATTTACTATCGTCACTCGATTATTTGAAGAAACAGGCGAGGCGTCGGCGTTTCGAGCCAACAATGCAATTAACGAACTGGTTAAACAGCGCCTTATCAGCCGTTTTACCAGTGAAGTGACCGATGGAGCCAGTATCTATCGTTTGTCACCACTGGCGATTGGTATCACCGACTATTACGTCCGTCACCGAGAATTTTCCAAACTCCGCCTCTCGATTCAGCTCTCTATGGTGGCTGGTGAAATGGCCAGAGCCATTGATGCCGCTCAAAAAGGGGGAACCGCAGAGCATTGGAAGAAAAATGTCTACGGGGTGCTCAAGTACTCGGTCGGTGAGATTTTTGATCAGATCGATCTCAACCAGCGTGTGATGGATGAACAGCAGCAATCGGTTAAACAGCAGATTGCTGATTTGCTCAACAAAGACTGGCGTGATGCTATCAACAACTGTGAGTCTCTGCTTTCTGAAACCTCCAATACACTCAAAGAGTTACAAGATACGCTACAAGCGGCAGGCGACGAGCTACAAACGCAGATTTTGGATATCCAAGAGCTGGTTTATGGCGATCCTGAACTGGAGTTTATCGAGGAGACGCTGTTTGGTTTGCAGATGAAACTTGATCGCATCGTCAGTTGGGGACAGCAGGCGATTGATTTGTGGATCGGTTATGACCGCCACGTGCACAAGTTCATCCGTACGGCCATCGATATGGATAAGAACCGCGCCTTTAGCTCGCGCCTACGCCAATCGGTGAAGGACTACTTTGATCTGCCTTGGTATCTCACCTATGCCGATGCAGAGCGCCTGAGCGATCTTCGCGACGAAGCGCTGATGCTGCGTGATGAAGAAGTCACCGGACAAGTCCCCGCAGAAGTGGAATATGAAGAGTTTCAACAAGTCAATGATGAGCTTGCTGAGCGCATTGGCGGCATGCTTAAAGCGCATAAAGAGCAGGGCAGACCGATTGATCTCGGCACAGTACTGCGCGATTACCTCGCGCAACACCCTCAGACTCATCATTTTGATTTAGCACGAATGGTTATCGACCAAGCGGTCCGTCTTGGCTATTCCGAGTCGGATTATCAGGCGATTCAGCCCGATTGGCAGGCGATCAACGATTTTGGTGCAAAGGTACAAGCAAATGTCATCGACCGATATTAATGAATACATGCCAGAGAATCTGGCCAAAGCGATTTGTAACCCGCTTTTTCCCGCTTTAGATAGCATGCTGCGTGCAGGCCGTCACATCTCCAGCGAAGATCTGGATAACCACGCGCTACTTTGCGACTTTGAAGTCGAGCTATCGTCTTTTTATCAGCGCTACAACACCGAGCTGGTGAAAGCGCCCGAAGGCTTTTTCTATCTGCGCCCGCGTTCAACCTCGCTGATTGGCCGCAGCGTTTTGTCTGAACTGGACATGCTGGTGGGTAAAGTGCTCTGTTTTCTTTATCTCAGCCCAGAACGTTTGGCGCACGAAGGCATCTTCACCAATCAAGAACTGTACGAAGAGTTGCTGGCGCTGGCGGATGAGAAGAAGCTGATGAAGCTGGTCACTAATCGCGCTTCTGGCTCGGATCTTGACCGCGAAAAGCTGTTTGAGAAAGTGCGCACCTCTCTTCGTCGTCTGCGCCGTCTTGGCATGATCATCCATATCGGCGATACCGGTAAGTTCAGCATCAGTGAAGCGGTATTCCGCTTTGGCGCTGACGTTCGCGTTGGCGATGACATGCGTGAAGCGCAGCTTCGCCTCATCCGCGACGGTGAAGCGGTGGTGCATACCAAAGAGCCAACACAAGGCAGCCTATTGGGTGATGAAGACGATAGTGAATTTAACGAGCAAGCAGAATTAGAGGGTGAAGCATGATTGAAAGAGGTAAGTATCAATCGCTGACCATGGTCAACTGGAACGGCTTCTTTGCTCGTACTTTTGATATCGATGGTCTGGTGACGACTCTCTCGGGCGGCAACGGCGCGGGTAAATCGACCACCATGGCGGCATTTATCACCGCTTTGATCCCTGATCAAAGCTTGCTGCATTTTCGCAATACCACTGAGGCGGGGAGTAGCCAAGCCTCACGCGATAAAGGCCTCTACGGTAAATTGCAGCCAGGTGCGTGCTATGCGGCGCTGGATGTGGTGAACTCGCGCAACCAACGTTTGCTGTTTGCAGTGAAACTGCAGCAAGTGGCAGGGCGCGATAAAAAAGTCGACATCAAACCGTTTGTGATTCAAGGCTTGCCGAGCCATGTGAAGCCGACCGATGTGCTGATTGAAACCGTTTCGTCAACTCAGGCTCGCGTGCGCCAATTGAATGATGTGAAAGAGTGTGTTGGCCAGTTTGAAGGCGCGCATTTTAAATCGTTCCCATCGATTGTCGATTACCACTCGCAAATGTTTGAGTTTGGCGTGATCCCGAAAAAGCTGCGTAACTCAAGTGACCGCTCTAAGTTCTACCGCCTGATTGAAGCCTCGCTTTATGGGGGTATCTCAAGCGCAATCACCCGCTCTTTGCGCGATTATCTCTTACCGCAAAACGGTGGGGTGAAAAAAGCCTTCCAAGACATGGAATCGGCTCTGCGCGAAAACCGCATGACGCTGGAAGCGATCAAAACCACGCAGGCGGATCGTGATCTGTTCAAACACCTGATCACCGAATCAACCAACTACGTGGCCGCCGACTACATGCGCCACGCCAACGATCGCCGCAACAAGTTAGAACAAACCCTTTCTCTGCGCTCTGAGCTGTTTGGCTCACGCGAAATGCTGATTGAGCAAAATAGCTTACTGACTCGCGTTCAGGAAGAGCTGGCGCTGTTGATCGAGTCGGAATCGGCATTAGAGCAAGATTATCAAGCGGCGTCGGATCACTTGCAGTTGGTGCAAAACGCCTTGCGTCAGCAAGAGAAGATCGAGCGTTATCAAGAAGATCTTGAAGAACTGAACGAGCGTCTCGAAGAGCAGAGTATGGTCGTTGAGGAGGCGCAAGAGCGCGTATTGATGGCCGAAGAGCAGGCAACAGTTGCCGAAGAAGAGGTGGATAGCCTCAAGACTCAGCTCGCTGACTATCAGCAGGCGCTGGATGTGCAACAAACGCGTGCTCTTCAATATCAGCAAGCGGTGCAAGCGCTGGAAAAAGCCAAACTGCTGCTTGGTAACGATGAACTGAGCGCGGAAAGTGCGCAGTCAATGGTTGCTCAGCTCAAAGAGAGCGAAGCGCAACAAACCCAAGCCCTATTAGCACTTAAACACAAGCTGGATATGTCTTCGGCCGCTGCGCAGCAGTTTGAAACAGCGCTCAAGTGGTTACAAAGTATCACTGGTCCCGTTGAGCGTGCGTCAGCGGCAGAGAAGGCTCGCAGCGTCATGCAACAAGCGCGTGCGGCGCAGCAGTTGCTGAGCAATGAATCTCAGTGGCGTGCACAGTATCGTGATTTGGAACGTAGCCTGAACGCACAGCGTCAAGCCCAAGAAATGGCGGATGAATACCGCAAGCAACACAATGTTTCGCTAAGCGATGAGCTGGTGTTCGAGCAAGAGCGTGAGCGTCACCACGAGCTGATTGATTCTCTGGAGATGAGCTTAGAAGAAGCTCGTGAACAGCGCAGTGAGCAGCGCCGTCTAGAACAAGACACCCGCGCTGAGATCGCACATTTGCAAGCGCTCGCGCCGAGTTGGATTGCGGCCAATGATGCGCTGGAGAAACTCCGAGAGCAAAGTGGTGCCGAGCTTGCCGACAGCCAATCGGTGATGTCACAGATGCAGATGGTGCTCGAGCGCGAAAAAACGCTGTCGCTGAGCAAAGACAAATTGGCAGAGCGTCGCGCCAAGCTCGAAAGCGAGATTGAGCGTTTGGCATCGCCAGGCGGCTCGAACGATCCGCGCCTGAAAGGTTTGGCGGATACACTCGGTGGTGTGCTGCTAGCGGAGATTTACGATGACATCACCATTGATGATGCGCCGTACTTTAGTGCCATGTACGGCCCAGCGCGCCACGCCATCGTAGTCTCTGATCTGTCCGGCATCGAAGATAAATTGGTTGAGTTGGACGACTGTCCCGAAGACCTTTACATCATCGAAGGGGATATCGACGCCTTTGATGACAGCTCCTTCAACGCCGAAGAGCTGCATGGTGCGGTATGCGTGCGCCTGAATGAGCGTCAAATGCGTTACTCGCGCTTGCCGGAAATTCCTCTTTTTGGCCGCGCAGCGCGTGAGCAGCGTTTAGAATTGCTGCGAAGCGAGCGTGAAGAGGTGGTTGAGCAGCATGCCAAAGCGGCGTTTGATGCGCAGAAAATGCAGCGTCTGTTCCAAGCCTTCAACCAGTTTGTTGCTGAACACATCCAAGTGGCGTTTGCTGCTGACCCAGAGCTGGCGCTAAGTAAAGCGCGTGATACGTACAACCAGTTGACTCGCACCTTGAGTGAGCTGGAAGGCAAAGAGCAACAATACCGCACGCAGATCAGTAGCAGTAAGCAAGCCTTGGTGCTACTAGATAAACTTGCGCCGAACATGCGATTGGTTGAAGACGAGACGATCGAAGCGCGTTTTGCCGAAGTTGAAGCACAAATCAGCCAACTTACTCAAGCGAAAGCCTTTATTAGCGAGCATGGAAAAGCGGTCGTGGAACTGGAAAAAATGGCTTCGGTGCTGGAGGCTGACCCAGAGCAGTTTGACGCGCTTGAGGCCCAGTTTGCAAGCGCCGACCTCGCTCTGCAAGAACTGAAAAAGCAGATTTTTGCGCTGTCGGATCTGGTGGAACGTCGCCACTACTTTGCTTATTCCGATTCGGTTGATCTGCTTAACCAAGGCAGCGAGCTCAGTGAGCAGCTTCGCGGCAAATTGGTGGCAGCGGAGCGCAGCCGTACACGTTATCGCGAAGAGTTGAAACAAGCCCAAGGGCAAATGAATCAGTACAATCAGGTGCTTGCTTCACTGAAGAGCTCGTATCAAGCCAAACTGGAAACGGTGCAAGAGTTTAAGCAAGAGTTGGCAGAGTTTGGTGTGCACGCTGATGAAGGCGCGCAAGAGCGAGCCATTCGTCGTCGTGATGAACTGCATGAGCGCCTACACACTTCGCGCAGTCGCAAGAGTGAATACGAGCGCACCATCACCTCGACCGAGCTTGAAATGAAAGGCCTCGCCAAGCGTCTGAAAAAAGTGCAGAAAGATTACAGTGATCTGCGTACCTTTGTTGTGGCCGCCAAAGCAGGTTGGTGCTCGGTATTGCGTTTAGCTCGTGAAAATGACGTTGAACGTCGCCTGCACAAACGTGAGCTCGCTTACCTTTCCGCCGATGAGCTGCGCTCAATGTCGGATAAATCGCTTGGCGCATTGCGTTTAGCGGTGGCGAATAACGACGATCTGCGTGACGCGCTGCGCTTGTCGGAAGACAACTCGCGGCCAGAGCGCAAAGTCCTGTTCTACATTGCGGTCTATCAGCATCTGCGTGAGCGCATCCGCCAAGACATCATTCGTACCGATGATCCGGTAGAAGCGATTGAAGAGATGGAAGTGGAACTGGCTCGTTTGACTGAAGAATTGACGCTGCGTGAAAACCGCCTAGCGATCAGTTCTGAATCGGTGGCGAGTATTATCCAGAAAACCATTCAACGTGAGCAAAACCGTATCCGCATGCTGAACCAAGGCTTGTCCAACATCGCCTTTGGTCAGGTGAAAGGGGTGCGACTGAATGTCAAAGTGCGGGAAAGCCATGAAGTGTTGCTGAACGGTTTAGCAGCGCAGCAAGAACAGCACAAAGATCTGTTTGAATCGCCGCGTTATACCTTCTCGGAAGCGATGGCGAAACTGTTCCAACGCGTCAATCCACACATTGATATGGGCCAACGTTCGCCACAAGTACTTGGTGAAGAGCTGCTTGATTACCGCAATTACCTTGAGTTGAGCATTGAGGTCAACCGTGGTTCAGACGGTTGGTTACAAGCCGAATCGGGCGCGCTATCGACCGGTGAAGCGATCGGTACTGGTCAGTCGATTTTGCTGATGGTGGTGCAAAGCTGGGAAGAGGAGTCGCGTCGTCTGCGCAGCAAAGATATTGTCCCTTGTCGCTTGCTGTTCTTGGATGAAGCTGCGCGTCTTGATGCGAAATCGATCTCGACGCTGTTCGAGCTGTGTGATCGTCTCGACATGCAACTTTTGATCGCCGCGCCTGAGAACATCAGCCCAGAGAAGGGCACAACCTATAAACTGGTGCGCAAAGTGTTTAAAGATCATGAACACGTGCATGTGGTTGGGCTGCGCGGATTTGGTCAAGAGAGAAAGCCAAAGAGCGAGGCTCAGGAGCTGTTGGAAGCCTTCTAATCTTTGCAATGTAAGTTAAACACCCGCCCGATATGGCGGGTGTTTTTGATCTTGGCGGCAACTAAAAGCAAACAATGCCGATCATCACTGCATGTTCGCTGCCAATTGCAACTGTTTGTTATGTAAACGGGATGTTAATATACGCCAGCGATGACAGAGGAAGATGCAATGAATGCACTGGTGAAACCCGAAACGGATATCCATTTTGAAGCAACACCCGCTCAGGCAGCCAATGAGCTTGAGTCTTGGTTTGATGCGCTCAAGCGCGCTTATCAGCAAGATCCAATGCCAAGTTTTAGCCAAAGGAAGCAGCGGTTGCTGGCGCTGAAAAAACAGTTAAGTCGCTATCAAGATGTGCTTGCGCAGGCGATGAGTGACGATTTTTCTGGCCGCAGCGTAACTGAGTCGAAAATGGCTGACGTACTCGCGCCGATTTTAGACATCAACCACGTCGTGCGTCATTTAAAAGGTTGGATGAAACCGCGCCGCCGCGCCACAGAGCTGATGTTTAAGGGCAATAAACTGGAGCTGCGTTATCAGCCCAAAGGGGTGGTGGGGATCATTTGTCCGTGGAATTTTCCGATTTATCTTTCTGTTGGGCCACTTATCACCGCCTTGGCGGCAGGCAATCGCTGCATGATAAAAATGCCGCCAAACTGCCCGAAAACCAGCCAAATCTTGAGGCAGATGTTGAGTGAGATTTTCCCGCAGGACTTGGTTTGTGTGGTGGATGGCACTCACCCTCAAGCGATGCAGATCTCCCATTTGCCGTTTAACCACTTGGTGTTTACCGGATCGCCAGCCAGCGGACGGGTTATCATGGCGAATGCGGCTGCCAATCTCACCCCAGTGACTTTGGAGCTCGGTGGTAAATCGCCAGCCATTGTGCTGGATGACTTTGATATCACTCAGGCGGCGCAGCGTATCGCCCATGGTAAAGGGTTTAATGCAGGGCAGATTTGCATCGCACCTGACTATGCCTTTGTACCGCAAGCGAAAATGGCCGAATTTGTGGCGGCGATGAAACAAGCGCACAGTAAAGTGTATCGCCAGCTTTCTGGTAATCAGGATTACACCTCGCTGGTGGATGAGGCGCAATATCAACGTTTTCATCAGCTTCTGGAGGATGCCCGCGAAAAAGGCGCAGAGATAACACAATGTCTTGAGTATGGCGATGGCAGACAAACGCCGCTTTATGTAGTGACGCAACTAACGCCACAGATGCGCATCTGTCAGGAAGAGATTTTTGGCCCACTGCTTCCCGTGCACGGTTATCAAGACGTGCAAGAGGTGGTCGATTACATCAATCAACGTCCACGGCCGCTGGCTTGTTACCTCTTTAGTCACGATGAGGCTCAGCGTGAGCAAATCCTAGCGCAGACCCATAGCGGCGGCGTCACCATCAACGATTGGGGCTGGCATGTGATGAATCATTCGGTGCCATTCGGCGGAATTGGCAATTCCGGTATCGGTAACTATCACGGTGAAGAAGGGTTTCGTGAGCTAAGCCATGCGCGCAGCGTTTTGCTGATGCGAGATTGGTTCCCGATCAGTCTGTTTTCTCCGCCTTATGGCCGTTTGATTCAAAAGCTGGTTTTGCGGCTGTTTGTCGGCAAGGCCGACAGAAATCTATAAAGCCGATGGCTGACGGCTGATGTGATTTGCCCGTTTGCATCTAAGACAGTCGATAACCGCCAGTGGAAAACAACAAGTGGGCTAGGCAGAAAAAGGCCCACATTGGTTGTGGGCCGTTGTGGCGATTAATCGCGTGATGTAATCACGCCAAATTGTTTGGCTGAATATGCGACGCGCTCTGCCGGTGTTGGATACGTGAGCTGAGTACCTAAATTTTCAATATGGTGCAACCTTGGTAGCAAGCCACAGCCATTGGCTATCTGAATCGCTAAACCCGGGCGAGCGTTGAGCTCAAGCACCATTGGCCCTTCTTCTTTATCCAACACCATGTCGGTGCCAATATAGCCAAGCCCGGTCATTTCCCATGCGCTGGCGGCCAATGTAAGTAAGCGCTCCCAATGGGGAACCTGCAGTGTTGCCAGCTCTTTTCCGGTATCTGGATGATGGGTGACTGGCTGGTTAAATTGCACCGCGCGCACCGCTTTACCTGTCGCGATGTCAATGCCCACTCCGACGGCGCCTTGGTGTAAGTTGGCTTTGCCATCGGATGCGGCCGTCGAGCAGCGCATCATCGCCATGATTGGATAGCCTTTGAAGACAATAATGCGCACATCCGGTACCCCTTCAAAACTGAAACCGTCAAAACAGTCATCAAATTTGATAAGGTTTTCCACCACCGCAACGTCGTTTTTTCCGCCCAGAGAAAAGAGTCCGGCCAGTGTATTGCTTAAATGGCGCTCGACTTCCTCTTTATTGATGGTCGCCCCAGAGGGTTTGGTATAGACGCCATCTTTATGTGAAGTGACCACCAAAATGCCTTTACCCCCGCTGCCACGCGCCGGTTTGATAACAAAGCCGGGCCAGCTTTTGACCATCTCATGAATGGTTTTAACTTCAACCTGATTGCTGATCACACCAATCAATTGCGGTACCGTACACCCAGCGCGCTGGGCGATGATTTTGGTTTGCAGCTTGTCATCCACCAAAGGGTATTTAGAGCGGTCGTTATAGCGCCCAATGTAGCTATGGTTGCGCTTGTTCATGCCCATAATCCCTTTGCGGCGCAGCTTAAACGGCGAGGTGTAGTTAGGCAAAATCGATAGCATCAATTAGTCCTCCACCAGAGGCTTGAAGCGGCGCAACTCGGTGATACGGTAACCTGTGTAAGTACCCAGCAGCAAAATAGCGGCAAGAACGATCAACTGCAGGCCGATAAAATTAAAGGTCAGATGCTGCACATAGCTGTTGGTCATACCAAGGTAGACCAACACGGCGGTAAAGAGCGAGCCACCACCTTGCAAGATAACCTCTTTGGCGCCTTCCTCTTCCCACAAAATGGACATACGTTCGATGGTCCAAGACAAGATAATCATCGGGAAGAAGGTGATTGAAAGCCCTTCGGTCAAACCGATCTTAAACGCCACCACGGTAAATATGGAGATGATTAAGATCACCGTAATGATCACCGCCGATATTCGTGCAACCAACAGCAGGTTGAGTTTAGACAGATAGCTGCGGATGATTAAACCGGTGCCGACAATCAGCAAAAAGCCGACAATGCCGGTGACCAACTGCGTTTGTACGAACGCCACTGCGATCAGTACCGGCATAAAGGTCCCTGAGGTTTTCAGGCCGATGATCACCCTGAGGAAAACCACAATCAGCGCGCCAATCGGGATCAACATGATGGTCTTAAACATCGCTTGTTCTTCCAGCGGCAAGCTGTGAATGGAAAGGTTTAGCAACCCATCGGCTTCAACCTTGTTGTTGGTCGCTTGCTGCGGAGAGATGTCCTGAGCAATCATCGAAAAGTGCACTTGGCTGTTCTGACCGCCCATCAAATCTAACAAAGAGATGTTGGACTCATCCCATACCAGTAGGTTGGCCGATGTTGCGTGTTGCTCTGAGCTCGGTGAAAACAGCAGCCACTCTTGACCATTCCATACCTGGACCATAGGTTGAATAGTTTGGCGGCGACGTCCATCTTCGAGCTCGATGACTCCGACAATTTTGCTCTGTACTTCGGCACTCGAAAGCAGCTTATAGAGCGTCGTGGTTTTGTCTTGGTTGTTGAGCAGCAGCGCCGCACTTTGGCTATCGGGATCATTGAGCGTTTTGATCAGTTCACGTGTAAACGTCACGTTGTCTGAAGAACGGCTCATTGCTTGATTGATCAATGCATCGGCCGCGGTTTGCTCCGGGCCGGTAAAGGTCGGTTTTTCGATGGTCTCTGCCGGAGGAATAGGCGTGGCTTTGGCGTGCGGGTCAACCAAAAACTGGGTTTTGTAATAAATTGTCTGTGCGCCAGAAGCTTTGCGAATCGACCACTCTGCGCGGCGGCCTGCATCCGTATTGACGTAGGAAACACCGTAACCCGGCGAAGAGGCCGTTTCACTAATCAAGGTAAAACCGGTTTGCGTATTTGGGGCGGCAAGGGAGGCTTTTACCTCCTGACCTTGCGCGTTAAACTCAATTCGCGCCTCAATATCCCAAATTTGTCGGCTTTCGCCAGGAGCCCAAGGAACACCATAAGTCTGGTGTCTAAAAACGCTTAAAGTCACCCCGGCGACAATAAGCAAGACGATGGATAGGTAAAAAGGAATTCGGGAAGTCATGATCTACCTTATTTTTTCTTTGCTTCGCTCTGAATGTACGTACGACTGACGTCCACCAGAGCGATATCACGAATAAACTCGCGGCCAAGCAGAACTGGATGGCTCATCTGTGAGCGGTCTGCCAATGTAAATTGTGCTTTTTCATGAATCGCCCCCACCTTCACCCACAGCTCAACGACTGCGCGGCGTTCGGTTTCATCATTAGTAGACTGGCGGATTTTGACGAAGCGAATAATCGGCGCTTCAATCCAATTTTCCTCGGTTGCAGGTTGGGTGCTGTCGGCGAGATGAAAACGCACCCACTGTTTGCTATTGCGCTCGAAGATTTCTATATCAACCGCATTGAGTGAAGAGGTTGCCGCACCTGTATCAACACGCGCATCAAAAGACTGTTTAATCGAATCAATCGTCACTTTCTCAATAGCGCCGAGAACAATGTCTGTTTTGGCTGGAGCATGTTTGACTGCGACGACTTCGGGTTGGGCCGCCTTAGGAACGGCAACGGCTACTGGAGCTTGAGGTTGGGGCATCTCGGCGATTTTTTTTTGTAGTTCGAGGATCTGATTTTCTAAGCTTTCAATGTAATCGACCTGATTGGAGGATTGAAGAGTCAGGTTTTCGATTCTGTTGGTAATACGCGCTTCAGAATCGTGCAGGGCGGAGAGCATTTGTTGTTGATGTTGCTCGCTGTTGGTTAATGTGCAGCCAGATAACAGAACAAAAGCGAGTGCTGGCGTCAATCGTAGTAACATTGAATGCCTTATGGTTATGAGGATTAAGTATTTGTATTTGGGAGTTTAGCTTAATAAAAAGGATGCGTGAAGCATCCTCATGTAAGGGTATGGTGATACTCAAATTTCTGAGTCAAGAGAGTGTCAATTATGGTTTTTTCGCAACTAACACGGCGCGGCGAGGCGCTGGATAGCCTTCAACGGTTTTGCTCGCATCGCTCGGATCAAGATAATCTGGCAGTGAATTGTGAGTCATCCAATCGGTGCTACGTTGCTCTCCAATCGAGGTGACATTTTCATCCACAATGCGCACTTGTTCAAAGCCGACCAATTCCAACCATACTTTCAATGCGCGCGCAGAAGGGAAAAAGTAGACATTGCGCATTTGCGCGTAGCGCTCTTTCGGTACCAAGACGGCGTTTTCATCGCCCTCGATGACCAGCGTTTCCAAAATCAACTCACCACCGGAAACGAGCTGATCTTTCAGTTGGATCAGATGATCGAGCGGTGAACGGCGATGGTAGAGTACACCCATACTGAATACGGTATCAAACGCTTGCAACTTTGGCAGTTGCTCGATACCCAAAGGCAAAAGGTGAGCGCGTTGATCTCCCCCCATCAACTTGCGAATCGCTTCAAACTGAATCAAAAACAGATGGGAAGGATCAATCCCCACGCACAGACGTGCCCCTTCACCAAGCATGCGCCACATGTGATAACCGTTACCGCAACCGACATCCAGCACGCTGCGGTTTTTCAGTGGCGAAATATGCGGGAGAACACGATCCCATTTCCAATCACTGCGCCACTCGGTATCAATATGAATGCCGTGCACATGGTATGGCCCTTTGCGCCAAGGGTGGAAAGTGCGCAGTAAGCTTTCGAGTTTTTTCAGCTCACCGATGGGCATAGGTTGGTGATTTGAAATGGTCACCGACTGCTTGAGCTCGATGTTGTCTGGCGCATCGGCAGAGATTTTGTTGAGTGCACGTAACCAGCGATCAAAATCACCGTGCTCCGCATTTTGCCAATCTGTCAGTTGCTGTGGCAGTACATTGAGCCAAGGTTGCAGACGAGTGTCTTGAGCAATAAGTTGATAAAAATTTGCAAAGTTAAACATGGTTAGTTGATCACTGTTGGTTAAGTCATTTTTTATGTATTAGTTTGCACGGCAGAGTCGGCCGTTATGTATAGCACGTGGTGACTATTTGATGGCAAACATTGAGCCAAAGTTAAAGCATTGAAACCACACTTCGAAACTGGAGAAGCCAATTTCAGCGAAACGTGCTTTGTGCACTGCGATAGAATCTGGGCGCATCACGTTTTCAATGGCACTGCGTTTTTGGCTGATTTCCAGTTCGCTGTAACCGTTGGCGCGTTTGAAGTCATGGTGTAAGTCGATCAGCAGTTCGTTCGAGACTTTGTCTTCAAACACGTATTTTTCCGACAAGATCAAAATGCCGCCTGGGCGTAGCCCCTGATAGATTTTTTCCAGTAGCGCTCTTCTGTCGGCGGGCACTAAAAATTGTAAAGTGAAGTTGAGTACCACCACAGAGGCGTTTTCGATATCAATGTCGCGAATGTCCGCTTCAATGACTTCAACAGGCGTATCACTGCGATAAGCGTTGATATGCAGTTTGCAACGCTCGACCATCGCAGGTGAGTTATCGACCGCGATGATTTGACACCCTTCTTGTTTGATGTGGCGGCGCATTGATAAGGTCGCGGCCCCTAGTGAGCAGCCCAGATCGTACACCTTGCTGTGCGGTTTGACGAAGCGCTCAGCCAGCATGCCGATGGCAGAGATGATGTTGCTGTAACCCGGCACCGAACGCTGGATCATGTCCGGAAAGACTTCGGCAACACGCTCATCAAAGGTGAAATCCCCAATTTTATCGATTGGAGCCGAAAAAATAGTATCTGGATTGCTTTTGGGGTTCATAACCATTCTCTGCATGCAACTGGCCTACAACGACGCAGGCACTAAAAAGGCGCGTATTTTAGGGGAAATTGACGCGTGTGTCATGTTTTGCCGTGCTCTGTTTAGAACATCGATATTTGCGGTTGGTTGTCGTTTGCTGGAAAATTTGCCAAATCAGGTAATTGCACCATTTGCTGCAACTGTTGGTAGAGTTTGAGCGCGAGTTCGGGCGCTAAGATGTTATCGGGCGTATGGATCATCACATAGGGCTGTTTTTCTTCACTTATCCACTGTGGCAGCTTTGTCAGCCAAGGCTGGAAAAAGGGCAGATTTGCCTCAAGATCCGGATGACCAATGAAACGGATCATCGGATGATGGGCGGTAGCAATCGCGTGCACAGGCACGCGCGGTTTTTTCTGCTGGGCATCAATGACGGCATCGCTGGTGGGAGCAGCGGCAAAAACCGGACGGCTATCCATAATAATGCGATCTATACCTGCCTCCATTAACCAGTGGTTAAGGCGTTTTTCATCGTCGCCTTTGGCAAAAAAGGCCGGATGGCGAACTTCCACGCCAAGCGGAAAATCGCGCGGAAAAAGCTGACAAAAGCGTTGTAGCCTTGGCAAATATTCGGGAGCAAAGGCGGCAGGCAATTGAATCGTCCATTGGCCGATGCGTGCATGCAAAGGGGCCATAATGTGCAGAAAATCCGCCAGCATTGCTTGGCAGCCTTGCAGCATTTGTTGATGGGTAATTGCTTTGGGCAATTTGAAGGTAAAGCGAAACTCATCGTGTGTGGCCGCAGACCAATTGCTCACTGTAGATGCGTTAGGTGTGGCATAAAAGGTGGTGTTGCCCTCCACGGTGTGAAAGACTTGCGCATACTTTTCCAATCGCTGCGCAGGCTTAGTGCCGGATCCATAAAAGCTCTGTTGCCACTGGTTGTGCGACCACATCGTTAAGCCGAGTCGAATAGGGAGTTTATTCATCATTTACCTTGCTCTCATTCCACCTGATTACTTTACGGCAGTTTTGCCCCAATAGGTACTTTCACGCTATAATCGCGACCCATTTTTATGCTTTGCTGTGCTTTTGAACAGTTGTTGTATTAAAAAGCACCAATGCATGATAAAACGCAATAAATTGTATTCTGACTAGTCGATTTTCTTAGACTTTCAGCGTATAAATGGACCTTTGCTCTGCGGAGAAATTCACCGGCGGAGTCGTTATCAATTGAAGAGAGATTGGGAATTTCATTATGCGTACCCATTACTGTGGTCACCTGAACAAGTCCCTTGCAGGACAAACTGTAGAGCTATGCGGCTGGGTTAACCGCCGTCGTGATTTAGGCGGTCTGATTTTTATCGATATGCGAGATCGCGAAGGTGTCGTTCAGGTAGTCGTCGATCCGGATATGGCGGACGCGTACGAGATCGCAAGCCAACTGCGTAATGAATTCTGTATCAAACTCACGGGTGAAGTTCGTGCGCGCCCAGAGAGCCAAATCAATGCGGAGATGGCAACGGGTGAAGTGGAAATCTTGGCCAAAGGCCTTGAGATCATTAACCGCTCTGACGTGCTGCCATTGGACTTCAACCAGAAAAACTCAGAAGAGCAACGTCTGAAATATCGCTATTTGGACCTGCGTCGTCCAGAAATGAGTGATCGCATTAAACTGCGTGCCAAAGCGTCGAGCTTTGTTCGCCGTTTCCTCGATACCAATGGTTTCCTTGACATCGAAACGCCAGTGCTGACCAAAGCGACGCCGGAAGGTGCGCGAGACTACTTGGTGCCAAGCCGAGTGCACAAAGGTAACTTCTATGCGCTGCCTCAATCACCACAGTTGTTTAAACAGCTGCTGATGATGTCTGGGTTTGACCGCTACTACCAAATCGTCAAATGTTTCCGTGACGAAGATTTGCGTGCAGACCGCCAGCCTGAATTTACTCAGATCGATATTGAAACGTCATTCATGACGTCAGATGAAGTGCGTGCCATGACGGAGAAAATGATCCGTGAAATGTGGCTGGAGTTGCTGAACGTTGATTTGGGCGAGTTCCCAGTGATGCCTTACAGCGAAGCGATGCGCCGTTTTGGTAGTGATAAGCCAGACCTACGTAACCCGATGGAATTGGTTGACGTCGCTGATCTGCTCAAAGAAGTAGATTTCAAAGTCTTCTCTGGCCCGGCGAACGATGAAAAAGGTCGTGTTGCAGTTCTGCGCGTTCCTGGCGGTGCGGCTTTGACGCGTAAACAAATCGATGAATACACATCATTTGTGTCTATCTACGGTGCGAAAGGCTTGGCATGGCTGAAAGTCAATGATCTTGCCGCTGGCATGGAAGGTATTCAATCTCCAGTGGCCAAATTCCTTTCTGATGACATCGTCGCTGAGATCATTGAGCGCTCGGGCGCGCAATCTGGCGATATCATCCTATTTGGCGCCGATAAAGCCAACGTGGTTGCCGAAGCGATGGGCGCGTTGCGTCTGAAAGTGGGTAAAGATCTTGCTATCACTAACGAGTCCGCTTGGGCGCCGTTGTGGGTGGTGGATTTCCCAATGTTTGAGAGTGATGGTGAAGGCAATGTTGCAGCAATGCACCACCCATTTACCTCACCGCTTAACATGACGCCAGAAGAGCTGAAAGCCAACCCAGAAGGTGCGTTATCTAACGCATACGACATGGTTCTAAACGGCTACGAAGTGGGTGGCGGTTCAGTGCGTATTCATGACGCGAAAATGCAAGCTGCCGTGTTTGATCTACTGGGCATTGAAGCCGAAGAGCAGAAAATCAAATTTGGCTTCCTTCTAGATGCGTTGAAATTTGGTACACCGCCTCACGCAGGTTTGGCGTTTGGTCTGGATCGTCTGGTGATGTTGCTGTGTGGTACGGAAAACATCCGTGACGTGATTGCCTTCCCGAAAACCACTGCGGCAGCGTGTCTGATGACCGATGCGCCAAGTCTTGCTAATGCGGCGGCGTTGGAAGAGCTGGCGATTTCGGTCACGCTAGCAAAAGAGAAAAGCGCTGAGTAAGCGTTAAGTTTGTGAAAAAACTCCCGCCTTTGCGGGAGTTTTTGTTTTCACACAGGAGTCATCTTTTCTAAGATGAAGCCAGTTATCCACATGACAAAAATAAAGTGGGAAAGTCATGTCTATTATTCTTGGGATTGATCCGGGTTCGCGTGTCACGGGATACGGTGTGATTCGTCAGAATGGCCGCCATCTTTACTACCTTGGCAGCGGTTGTATTCGCACTTCGGAAAAAGACCTGCCCGGTCGGCTGAAACAGATTTACGCTGGGGTAAGCGAAATCATCACTCAGTTCCAACCGGATGCGTTTGCCATTGAACAAGTCTTTATGGCAAAAAACGCCGACTCCGCGCTGAAACTGGGTCAAGCCCGGGGGAGTGCGATCGTGGCCGCGGTGAATGCAGAGCTGCCAGTGTATGAGTATGCGGCGCGTCTAATTAAACAGGCCGTGGTGGGCAATGGTGGCGCAGACAAGGTGCAAGTTCAGCACATGGTGCAGCATATGCTCAAGTTACCTGCTAAGCCGCAGGCGGATGCGGCAGATGCGTTGGGGGTGGCGATTTGTCACGCCAATACTAATAAGACATTGATTGCATTAGCAGGCCAAGCAACCAGTGCCAAAAAAGGTCGTTATCGCTGATAGCCAAGCGATGCAGAAAAATGAGACAGCCGAAACAGAATCAAAAATGAGATTTGTTATCCAAATGTTACGTAGATATAGTGGTCGGAGGTCATAACAGTTTCGATCAGGAAGATTGAGCATGAATCCAGCCACCTTATGGCGTCAGTTTTTTGTTCCCTCGCAAAGCGAGTGGACAAGCGCTCAGCAGCGGCAAGCTGACATCTTATCTCTCTTTACGTTCATCGCGTTTCTCGTTGGCGTTTACAGTTTAATCAAGTGGAGTAAGCACGGCAGCGAAAGCCTGGTCATCACGTCAATCGCGTTAATCGCACTCGAGTTGCTGGCTGCATTTTGTCTCAAGTGGTTTAAAAATCCGACCTTAGCCCTCAACTTGGGATTTGTCGGTATGACGCTGCATGCGCTCAACATCATCTATCAAAGTGGTGGCGTGGTGGATTCGACCCAGACCTATTGGGTCCCGCTGTTGGTGGTGGCTTTTTTCCTCTCAGCGACACGCGCTATGGCGCTCACTTGGAGTGGCATTGTCATCGCGATTTCCGCCATCATGACTTATCAACATATTGCAGGAACTCCCTTTCCCCATTTAACTTTATCCGCTGGAGAAACACGTGTAGAGATTTGGTCGGGAACCATTTTGCCGCTGGTGGTGATTTGTATTGCTCAGGCGTTTACTGCCCGACAGCGTGACAATGCGATTGAAGGGGCTGAACGGGCGAAAGCGCAAAGTGAAGCGGTGGCTTTGCAAGCGAAGGAGGGTGAGAAAAACCTGTCGACTGTGCTGGCGCATGCCACTACCAATACCAACCAGTTGAACATCGTTTCTCAAGCGCTGGAAAGCCAATCGACAACGCTTGATAGTCAAGTCACTCAACTGAATCTCAACTGTGAGTCGCAAGCCAGTGCCGCAGAGCAAATGAGCCAGCAAGTACACCAAATGGCGCAGGGGGTTGAGGAATCGGGCCGTTTTGTGCAAGAGCTGCGGCAAAAGAGTGAGCTGGTACATCATCAAGCTGAAAAAAGCTCAGAGCTGCTTAATGCCTCGACAGAGGCCATTAGCCAGATCTTAGAAAGCCACGAACAGATCATGAAAGTGGCGGATTTGATCACCTCAGTTGCGGAGCAAACCAATCTATTGGCGTTGAATGCGGCGATTGAGGCGGCGAGAGCGGGTGAACAAGGCCGCGGGTTCGCTGTGGTTGCCGATCAGGTACGTGAACTCTCTTCGCAAAGCAGCCACTCGGCTGTTGAGATCCGAAATTTGCTTGATCGCAGTGAGCAGGAAGTGAAGCATGGCCAGCATGTGATTCACTCCAGTGCCGAGCGAATGGCTGAGATCATCGACCAAGTGACAACGATTTCCTCTGACGTGAACAGCTTGGCCGATATCATGAGTCAGCAAATGACGGCGCTTAACGAGTTGGATCAAGCCAGTAGCGAAGTAGCGTCAGGCGTAGTGAACACGAAAAGTATTTCTGAAATTGTCGCGGCGAATGGCACGCAACTAAGGCAGCAAGTTGACACGGTTCGTCAGTTAACGTCCCAGTTAGAACAAGTCGTCTCAAAAATCTGAACGCTCGCCAATAAAGAACTGGATGTCTATCCAGTTCTTTATTATTCTGTCGCAAATTCATTTCCAAAGAGTATTTAACGTGATCGGACGTCTTCGCGGCATTTTGCTGGAAAAACAACCCCCTGAAGTTTTGATAGAAGTTAACGGTATCGGCTATGAAGTGCAGATGCCGATGAGCTGTTTCTACGAGTTGCCTCATGTGGGTGAAGAAGCCGTGATTTATACTCATTTTGTGGTGAGAGAAGACGCGCAACTGCTGTACGGTTTTAACACGGTCAAAGAGCGTGCTTTGTTCCGTGAAGTAATTAAAGCCAATGGTGTAGGGCCAAAACTGGGTCTGGCCATTTTGTCCGGCATGACGGCCAGCCAATTTGTCGCGTCGGTTGAGCGCGAAGATATCTCGACCCTTGTGAAGCTGCCGGGTGTTGGCAAGAAAACCGCAGAGCGGTTGGTGGTTGAGATGAAAGATCGCCTCAAAGGGTGGGGTGCTGGCGATCTCTTTACCCCATTCACCGATGCCGCACCAGCAGATATCGGCGCGGCAGCAAGCAGTAACGCTGAAGACGAAGCGGTAAGCGCGTTGTTAGCGCTGGGCTACAAACCTGTTCAAGCGTCGAAAGTTGTCGCACAAGTGGCTAAACCGGACATGACCAGCGAGCAGGTGATCCGCGAAGCGCTGAAATCCATGATCTAAGGGTGCAATAAAGGTATTGATATGATTGAAGCAGATCGTTTAATTGCACCGGAGAACCCTACATTTCGTGACGAAGATGTGATTGATCGCGCCATTCGTCCCAAGAAACTGGCAGATTACCAAGGCCAAGATCATGTGCGTGACCAGATGGAAATCTTTATCAAAGCGGCCCAGTTGCGCAGTGAAGCGTTGGATCACTTGTTGATTTTTGGTCCTCCGGGCTTGGGGAAAACCACCCTGGCTAACATCGTCGCCAACGAAATGGGCGTGAATATTCGTACTACTTCTGGGCCTGTGTTAGAAAAAGCGGGAGACTTGGCCGCGCTGCTGACCAATCTCGAAGAGAATGATGTGCTATTTATTGATGAAATTCATCGTCTTAGCCCAATGGTTGAAGAGGTACTCTACCCGGCGATGGAAGATTATCAACTTGACATCATGATTGGTGAAGGCCCAGCGGCGCGTTCGATCAAAATCGATTTGCCGCCTTTTACTCTGATTGGCGCGACCACGCGAGCGGGCTCCCTTACCTCACCGCTACGCGATCGCTTCGGTATCACTCAGCGCCTTGAGTACTACAAAATTCCTGACTTGCAAAATATCGTGCAGCGCAGTGCCAGTTGTTTGAATCTCTCAATGGATGCAGAAGGTGCGCTGGAAGTGGCGCGACGCGCACGTGGTACTCCGCGTATTGCCAACCGTTTGTTAAGACGTGTACGAGATTACGCCGAAGTGAAAGGTGATGGGCACATTTCGGCTGAGGTTGCGGATCTTGCGTTGAATATGCTGGATGTCGATTCGCAGGGCTTCGACTATATGGATAGAAAGCTGCTGCTCGCTATCATGGAGAAATTCTCTGGTGGCCCTGTCGGGTTAGACAACATGGCTGCTGCGATCGGTGAAGAAAAGGATACGATTGAAGATGTACTTGAGCCGTATCTCATTCAACAAGGTTATTTACAAAGAACACCCAGAGGCCGGATCGCAACAGATAGGGCTTATCTCCATTTCGGAATAGAAAAATAAGTTTGCAGAGCCAGAACGTCAGATCTGGCTCTGTGCTTAATGTGATTTGTTTCACGTTATTTAAAATCTCACTACCCCTTTGTAGGTAAGAAAAAGTGGTCAAATGTTAATCCTTGGTGTTACTTATTTTCCCTTTGATTCTCTGTGGTTACCTTCATTTAACAACTCCCCTCTCTGCGAGTTGATTTAGATCAATTTGATGCTTTTTTGTTCAGGAATGAACAGATTATATTGATTTGGATCAACGCAGAATCTCCCTATAAATTTTTTGAAACAAGATAGGTTTAGCAGTAGTATTAGCTCTAGCTATATTAGCTGACGCTTAACAATTAACTAACCAATACGGTACATTTTTGCAACAAACACTTGTTTTATTTAAACAAGTACGAAGCTTTCTCAACACTGGTGAGTTGTAAAATGTAGAGAGTGTCATTCAGCCGACACATAGGAGTTACTATGATTGACGTAGTTGATCTATCGCGGTTGCAGTTTGCGCTGACAGCGATGTATCACTTCCTGTTCGTACCTCTGACTCTGGGCATGGCTTTTCTGTTAGCCATCATGGAATCACTGTACGTAATGACCGATAAGCAGATCTATAAGGACATGACAAAGTTCTGGGGTAAGCTGTTCGGGATTAACTTTGCTCTAGGTGTGGCTACTGGCCTAACCATGGAGTTCCAGTTCGGTACCAACTGGTCTTACTATTCGCACTACGTAGGTGACATTTTTGGTGCACCTCTCGCGATAGAAGCCCTGATTGCCTTCTTCTTAGAATCCACTTTTGTTGGTCTTTTCTTCTTCGGTTGGGATCGTCTATCTAAACGTCAACACCTAGCGGTGACCTGGTTGGTGGCCTTAGGTTCTAACTTCTCTGCATTGTGGATTCTCGTGGCGAATGGTTGGATGCAAAACCCAGTGGGCGCAGAGTTCAACTTCGAAACCATGCGTATGGAGATGGTGAGCTTTGCTGAAGTAGTGCTTAACCCGGTGGCTCAAGTGAAATTCGTCCATACCGTGGCTTCTGGTTACACCACTGGCGCAATGTTCATCTTAGGCATCAGTGCTTACTACTTGCTTAAGGGCCGAGATATCGCTTTTGCTCGCCGCTCTTTTGCTATTGCCGCTTCGTTTGGTATGGCCGCTATCCTCTCTGTTATCGTGCTTGGCGATGAATCAGGCTATGAGCTTGGTGAAGTGCAGAAAGTGAAACTAGCCGCTGTTGAAGCAGAGTGGCACACAGAGCCAGCGCCTGCCGCTTTCACGCTGTTTGGTCTGCCGAATCAGGATGCGATGCATACCGATTACGCCATCAAGATCCCTTATGTGATGGGTATTATTGCCACGCGTTCATTTGATGAACAAGTGACGGGCTTGCGTGACTTGCGTGATCAGCACGTTGACCGTATTCGTAACGGCATGTACGCCTATGAATTGTTGGAAAAACTGCGCGCTGGCGATAAATCATCTGCCAATATGGCGGCTTTTGATGAGGTCAAAGGTGACTTAGGCTATGGCTTGTTGCTGAAACGCTACACAGACAAAGTGACCGACGCGACAGAAGAGCAGATCCAAGCGGCTGCAGATGATTCTATCCCAACGGTTTGGCCACTGTTCTGGTCATTCCGCATCATGGTTGCTTGTGGTTTCATTATGTTGTTCGTGTTTGGTGCCGCGTTTGTACAAACCTGTCGTCAAAAGATCGAGCAGAAGAAATGGATACTCAAAGCGGCGCTGTTCAGTATTCCGCTTCCTTGGATTGCAGTCGAAGCGGGCTGGTTCGTGGCTGAATTTGGTCGCCAGCCTTGGGCCGTCGGCGAAATCTTACCTGTCAATGTGGCGGCCTCTGCGCTGAGCGCTGGCGAAATCTGGACATCGTTGTTCGCTATTTTGGCGCTCTATACCGTGTTCTTAATCGCAGAAGTTTACCTCATGGTGAAGTTCGCCCGTAAAGGCCCAAGCAGCCTGAAAACAGGTCGTTATCACTTCGAACAAAATGCAGACTCTGTTGTAGACAAAGTCAGTCGTCAGGTCGAAGCGTAAGGTCAAGGAGATACAAGATGTTTGATTACGAAATCTTGCGATTAATCTGGTGGGTACTGATTGGTGTACTACTCGTTGGTTTCGCAATTACCGATGGATTCGATATGGGGGTGGGTGCGCTCGTCCCTGTGATTGGCAAAAATGACAATGAACGCCGCGTGATGATCAACTCGATCGCGCCACACTGGGATGGTAACCAAGTTTGGCTTATCACCGCTGGTGGTGCCCTGTTTGCCGCTTGGCCACTGGTTTACGCGACCTCGTTCTCTGGTTTCTACTTAGCGATGATCGTGACGTTGGCCGCGCTATGGCTTCGTCCGATTGGTCTGGATTACCGCTCAAAAATTGAAGATGCCAAATGGCGCAACACTTGGGATATCTGTATCTCGATCAGTGGTTTTGTGCCGCCTGTCATTTTTGGTGTTGCGTTTGGTAACTTACTGCAAGGCGTACCATTCCAACTGAGTGAATTCTTGATGCCAACCTATCATGGTTCATTCTTTGGTCTGCTGAATCCGTTTGCATTGCTTTGTGGCTTGGTGAGCTTGTTTATGATCCTGATGCAAGGTGCGACTTGGCTGCAAATGAAAACCACAGATGCGGTTCACGTTCGTGCGCGCAATGTTGCACAACTGACTGGTGTGCTGACAGCGCTTGCTTTCGTGGCAGCAGGCTTTTGGATCCAGAGCATTGACGGTTACGTCATCGTTGGCAGCATCGATACCATGGCCGCTTCAAACCCACTGAATAAAGAAGTGGTTCGTCAAGCGGGTGCTTGGATGAACAATTTTGAAGCTTATCCACTGCTATGGGCTGCACCAGCGCTGGGTGTACTGATGCCTTTACTGGCGGTGGTTGCTTCTCGTCTTGAAAAAGGGGCCTTGGCGTTCTTAGCTTCAAGCCTAGGGAATGCGGGTGTGATCTTTACGGCTGGATTTGCCATGTTCCCATTCATCATGCCATCGGATCTGATGCCAAGTCACAGCTTAACGATGTGGGATGCGACTTCATCTGAGTTGACACTGAATTTGATGACGGGCGTTGCCTTTGTGATGGTGCCGATCATTTTGGCCTACACTGCGTGGTCGTACTACAAAATGTTTGGCCGCTTAGACAGCAAATTCATTGAAGACAACAAAAACTCACTTTACTAAGGAGCAAAGACTATGTGGTATTTCGCATGGATTCTCGGTGTACTGCTTGCTTGTGCATTTGGCATCATCAACGCTCTTTGGCTAGAGCATTCAGAAATGATGGACAAAGACAGTGAATAAACTAGCAGAACAGATCGCGACACTGCATGAACCGTTCGACAGAACGTGGCTGAAAGCATTCACGCTAGTGCTTGGTTTTGTTCATGTTGGTTTAGTGATGTGGGAGCCTCACGCCTACGCAACTGCAATCGGCGGTTTTAATGTGCTGATTGGCCCAGCGCTCATTTGGGCGGTGTGTTCGAGCATGGTGTATGGTGTTGGGTTTACGCCGAAAAATTGGTATTGGCAGCTCTTGTTTAGCCCCTATTTTTCAATCCCAATTCTGCTGTTTTTAACCGCTTTACACATTTTGTAACCGAGATGGTTAATAATTGAGCCAGGCCAAGTGCCTGGCTTTTTATTTTCTCCACACAATTCAAAAAAAGGCAGGCGTGTGGTACCAATTTATGTGACTTAAGTTATAGTAATCGCTTTAATCCATGCACTGAATCGGTACGAAATTGAACAGCAATAACCAAGCTTTTACTTGGCCAGTGACGGTTTATTATGAAGATACGGACGCCGGAGGGGTGGTTTATCACGCCAACTACCTCAAGTTTTTCGAACGTGCTCGAACAGAGCTACTGCGCTCGGCTGGGATTTCACAAGATGCGCTACTGAAACAAAATATCGGTTTTGTGGTCCGACATATGGATATCGATTTTATACATGCAGCAAGACTCGATGAAAAGTTGACCGTACGAAGCAGAATTGGCGAATTTAAGCGCGTTTCTCTGACCTTTTGTCAAGAGTTGGTCAATGAAGAAGGGCGGTTGTTGTGTAAAGCAACAGTTAAGGTAGCATGTATCGATAATTTGAAAATGAAACCTTTTGCCATTCCCACATCTATTATTTCGGAGTTAACAAATAGTGACTGCTGATATTTCTATCTTAGATCTTTTTCTACAAGCGAGCCTGTTGGTTAAGTTGGTCATGTTAACTTTGCTTGGTATGTCAGTCGTCTCTTGGGCCATGATCATCAAGCGCAGCAAGGTGTTGTCGAAGGCGAGCAAAGACGCTGAAGAGTTTGAAGACAAATTTTGGTCTGGTATCGACCTTTCTCAGCTATATCAGCAAGTGAAGGCCAGAAAAGAGAACCTCTCTGGCGCAGAAGAGATTTTTTATGCTGGTTTTACTGAGTTTGCTCGATTACGTAAAACCAATGCCAACTCACCGGCTTATGTTATGGAAGGGACGGGCAGAGCAATGCGTGTTGCCGTTTCCCGTGAAGTGGATGATTTAGAAAACAGTCTGCCATTTTTGGCAACGGTTGGCTCAATCAGCCCTTATATTGGGCTATTTGGTACCGTTTGGGGCATCATGCACGCTTTTATTGCTTTAGGTGAAGTGAAACAAGCCACCCTTTCTATGGTCGCCCCCGGTATCGCCGAGGCTTTGATTGCCACAGCTATGGGCTTGTTTGCCGCTATCCCTGCTGTTATGGCCTATAACCGTTTGAGTAATAAAGTGACGAAGCTGGAACACAACTACGCCACCTTCTCAGAAGAGTTCCACAGTATTTTGCACCGTCAAGCCATGGCAGGTAGCCACTGATGGCGGGTTATCAACCGAAAAAGCGCAAGATGACAGCGGAGATCAACGTGGTGCCGTATATCGACGTTATGTTGGTTTTGCTGATCATCTTTATGGCAACAGCCCCTTTTGTGACTCAAGGGGTGGATGTGGAACTACCGAAGGCAAGTACTGGTGAGGCTTCTGAGAACAGCCTTTCTTACATTGTCATTGAAATCGATAAGAATGGGCAGCTCGGGTTAAGCGTTAATAACGAAGAAGTGCAACGTGGTCTATCGTTGGCCGACGTTATTTTGCGAGTTAAAGCAGAGCTTTCTCTTAAACCTAATTCGCCTGTTGCTGTTGGTGGTGATGCCGCAACACCGTACGCAGAAATTGTGTTATTGCTCGATGAACTTAGTAAAGCTGGCATCCCAAAAGTTGGCCTGCTAACCGACATAGAATAAGTCAGACGCGATCATGAGAGAAAAGAAAAATAAAAAGAATGATTTCGTAGTCCCTATTGTGGTCTCACTACTCCTGCATGTCGTTTTAGTCGTCGCTTTGCTTTGGAGCACCGATTTTAATATGCCTAAACCGCAAGCTTCTGGGCAAATGGTACAGGCTGTGGTGATTGACCCTAAGTTGGTACAGCAGCAAGCGAATGAAATCCGTCAGCAGAGAGAAAAAGCTGCGAAGAAAGAGCAGGAGCGGCTGGACAAGTTGCGTCGTGAAGCTGAACAGTTGGAAAAGAACCGCAAAGCAGAAGAAGAGCAATTGCGTAAGTTAAAAGAGCAGCAAGTTCGTGATGCGAAAGCAGCACGTGAAGCTGAAGAGGTGCGTAAAAAGAGAGAGCAAGAGCAAAAAGTCGCAGAAGAGAAGGTGCGACAGGAAAGAGATCGTGCCGCTAAGCTAGAAGCTGAGCGGAAAGTGAAAGAAGAAGCGATTAAAAAAGCCGAACAAGAGCGCGTTGCGAAAGAAGCGGCTGCCGCTAAAGCGGAACAAGAGCGTCTAGCAAACGAAAAAGCGGCGAGAGAAGCCGAAGAAAAGGCTCGCCGTGAGCGCGAAGCTGCACAAAAAGCAGAGCAAGAGCGGATTGCTAAACAGAAAGCCGCTGCCGAGGCTGCGGAAAAGGCGCGCAAAGAGAAAGCACGTTTGCAGCAACTGGAAAAAGAACGCAAAGAGAAAGAAGCAGCGCTCAATGATATTTTCTCTGGTTTGCAAGACGAAACAGCGGAAAATCAACAGGCGCGCTCTCGTTATGTGAGTAATGAAATTGCCTCACAAGGTGCTATTTATAAGCAACTTATTGAGAATAAATTGCTTAAGGATCGATACTTGTTGGGAAAGTCTTGCCGAGTCAATATCAGGTTGATACCGACAAGCACAGGCTTATTGGTTAGCAATGTCGCAGTGATTTCTGGTGACGCAATGGTTTGTAATGCAGCTAAGAGTGCTATCGCGCAAGTCGGTGAATTTCCTAAACATCGAGATGATGCTGTAAATCAAGAACTTAAGAATATCAATTTAACCGTTGATTTCGAATAAAAGGACTAAGATGTGATGAAACGCCTTTTACTGGGTTTAGTACTGCTGGTCAGTAGTGCCACAAATATAGCTCATGCAGCCTTGGAGCTGATCATTACGGATGGTATCGATTCGGCCAGACCTATCGCTATTGTTCCGTTTAAATGGCAAGGAAAAGCAGCACTTCCAGCCGATGTCTCCGCGGTGATTGCGTCAGATCTGCAACGTAGTGGTAAGTTTAGCCCAATCGCAACCAATAAAATGCCCCAGACTCCATACAACGAATCTGAGGTTAACTTTGACGCGTGGACAGCTTTAGGCGTTGATACGCTAGTAACTGGCAGCATCAGTCAAAATGAGAAAGGTGAGTATGTCGTCCGCTATCAATTGATCGATGTCGTGCGTGGTATGCTCACCAAAGGCCAAAGCCGGGCATTGGAAGACGGCCAACTCGTGCTATCAAAAGACCATGTGCTGTTTACCAAAGTCGCAACCGTTGAAGGCGAGCGTCTGCGCGAATACGCCCATCGCATCTCCGACCTAGTCTATGAGCGTTTAACCGGAGAGCGCGGTGCATTTTTGACTCGTATAGCGTATGTGGTGGTCAACGATAACGACAAATTCCCCTATCAACTGAGAATCTCAGATTACGATGGTTTTAATGAGCGTTTAGTATTGCGCTCAAAGCAACCTCTGATGTCACCAGCTTGGTCTCCTGATGGTCGACAACTGGCTTATGTAAGTTTTCAAAATGGTCAGGCGGAAATCTTCATACTGAATATTTATACTGGTGAGCATGAGAAACTAACATCATACCCACGTCATAATGGTGCGCCACGCTTCTCTCCAGATGGGAGTCAATTGGCGCTTGTTTTGTCCAAAACGGGCTCTTTACAGCTCTATACGCTGGACTTAAAAACTCGCCAGTTAACCCAAATAACGCGGGATAGATCAAATAATACGGAGCCATTCTGGCATCCTGATGGCAAATCGCTCATCTTTACTTCCGATCTGGGTGGTAAACCACAGATATATAGAGTAAATTTGAGCGACGGGTCGACTAGCCGTCTTACTTGGCAAGGTAGCCAGAACTTGGGTGGGCAGATTACTCCGGACGGAAGATTCCTGATCATGGTTAATCGTAGTGAATCCGGCTTTAATCTGGCCAAACAGGATTTGGAGACGGGTGCGGTTCAAGTATTGACAAAAACCTTACTTGACGAGTCACCAAGTATTGCGCCAAATGGAGGTATGGTTATTTATAGCTCCATTTACGATAAGAAAAATGTACTGTCGATGGTGTCTATCGATGGTCGCTTTAAAGCTAGATTACCGGCAACGAATGGGCGTGTCAGAGCTCCCGCATGGTCTCCGTTTTTGTAGCAACTAAGTTTGATTAATAAAGGAAAATAAGATGCAACTTAACAAGGTTCTTAAAGGGCTTCTAATCGCACTCCCAGTAATGGCTGTTACAGCGTGTAGCTCAAGTGATGACGCAGCGTCTAACGCTGGCACCAGCACTGAAACTAACCAAACAACATCGGGCGGTTCAGCGACGACTGGTGGTACTGATACCACAGTGATCACGCCGATCAACCAAAACGGTCAGCTATCTGAGCAAGAGCTTAAAGAACAAGCTCTGCGTGAAACTCAAACCGTTTACTTCGCGTTTGATAACGCAACTATCTCAAGTGACTACGAAGAGATGCTAGCGGCGCACGCAGCGTACCTAAGCAAAAACCCGTCTCTGAAAGTGACTATCGAAGGTCATGCCGACGAGCGTGGTACACCTGAGTACAACATCGCGCTGGGTGAGCGTCGTGCACAAGCAGTTGCGAAATATCTGCAAGCGATGGGCGTTCAAGCGGATCAAATCTCTATCGTGAGCTACGGTGAAGAGAAACCTCTTCTTCTTGGTCAAACCGAAGAAATCTACGCGAAAAACCGTCGCGCAGTATTGGTTTACTAATTGAGGATATGCCTCATGTTCAGTAACACTAAGCGAGCGGTTACGCTTACGTTACTGGCAAGTGCAGCGAATATTGCATTCGCTGCACCAGCCCCAGTATCTGATCTCAATAGCGAGCCCGTAACAGCGTCTGTTGTCAATGCTAGCCAATCTGTCGTTAACGCTGCGCCTGAAACAGATGTTCAGCGTCTCGAGCGTCTTCTGCAAAATCGAAATCGAGTTCAATTGCAGATGCAGCAACAAATCGATCAAATGTCGTTAGAAATCGCGGAGTTGCGTGGCAAACTTGAGCGCAATAGCTACGACATGCAGCAAATGCTGGAAAGACAGCGTGAACTGTTCATCGAGCTGGATCGCGTGCGGGGCGAAATTAAGTCTGTTGGGAATACGAGTGCACCAGCAGCCGATGTGGATTCGGATGCAGATAAAGGTGTGTACAGTACCAACGTGGATGAACAGACCGCGTATCAAAATGCAGTCGACATGATTTTGAAAAAGCGCGATTACGCTGGTGCGATTGCCGCGTTTATTCAGTTTCAAAAAGATTTCCCAGATTCGAGTTATGCTGCGAATGCCAGCTATTGGCTAGGTCAGCTTTATTTTGCGCAAAAGCAGGATAAAGAGGCAGCGAAGAGTTTTGCTGCGGTTGTTACCTACCGTGATTCCAACAAGCGTGCTGACGCTTTGGTCAAGCTGGGTGACATTGCGGCTCGCAACAACTATCAAGCGGAAGCGAAGAAGTTTTATCAGCAGGCAATTGACGAACACCCCGGCAGTGCTTCGGCCAAGGTCGCTAAATCAAAATTGCAAGAATAAGGAGCTCAGGCTCCTTATTTTTTTGCCAGTTTTCTGCATGCTATGGCTTTTGCATCTTCTATTCGCTTGAGGTTACAATACGCGAACTATAGGAAGTTGCGTAGAGCACGAGCAATGAGCCACATTTTAGACAAGATTGACACGGTTTATCCTTTCCCTCCAAAGCCTATCCCTTTGACGCAGGAACAAAAAGAGCAACATCTTTCCAACATCAAGGCATTGTTGAAAGAGAAAGATACCGTCCTGATTGCCCATTATTACACCGATCCTGAAATTCAAGCCCTCGCTGAAGAAACGGGTGGCTTTGTCGGTGACTCTCTGGAGATGGCCAAGTTTGGTAACCGCCACCCTGCGAGCACCTTGATTATTGCTGGTGTGCGCTTTATGGGTGAATCGGCAAAAATCCTCACCCCTGAGAAACGCATTTTGATGCCGACATTGGAAGCCGAATGCTCTTTGGATTTGGGCTGCCCTGCCGACAAGTTCACGGAGTTTTGTGACGCGCATCCAGACCATACAGTGGTGGTGTATGCCAACACGTCTGCTGCGGTGAAAGCACGAGCTGACTGGGTGGTAACTTCCAGTATTGCACTTGAAATTGTTGAGCATTTGGACGCCGAAGACAAGCCGATCATTTGGGGACCAGATCGCCACTTGGGCTCTTACATCGCGAAGAAAACCGGTGCTGATATGCTACTTTGGCAAGGCGAATGTGTCGTGCATGATGAATTTTCTGCCGATGCGCTACGCAAAATGAAAGCCGTTTATCCCGATGCCGCCATTTTGGTGCATCCAGAATCGCCAGCCAGTGTGGTTGAACTGGCCGATGCCGTGGGTTCAACTAGCCAACTGATCAAAGCGGCTAAAGCATTACCTCAGCAGAAGATGATCGTCGCGACCGACAAAGGCATTTTCTTTAAAATGCAACAGCTCGTGCCCGAGAAGGAACTGATTGAAGCGCCGACAGCCGGTGCCGGCGCGACATGTCGCAGTTGTGCCCATTGCCCTTGGATGGCGATGAATGGCCTGCAAGCCATTGAGACCGCTTTGCGTGATGGTGGCGAACGACATGAGATTTTTGTAGATGAAGAATTGCGTGTTAAGTCTTTGATTCCATTAAACCGTATGTTGGACTTTGCTGAAAGATTGAACATGCAGGTAAAAGGAAACGCCTAATACTGCGCACAAGATCACAAAATGGAAGCCAGCCTAACCAGCTAACTCCGATCAGTTGAGCAAATGATCAGTTAAACGATCCTGTGGTTGGTCAAAAATACCCTCAAGCCCTTACGTTTGAGGGTATTTTTTATGTTTGCTTACTGGCTTATTGATGTCTACGACTTCGCTTCTCCTGATTCACTTGCGCTTTTTCAAAAAGAGTTTCCATTTTGTGGCCTATTTCAAAGATGATGTGCTTGTTAGTCAACGACAAAGCGGCGGGTATTTCGATTCGTGAAGATTCAAGTTTGATCACTCAAGACTTGGCTCGCTACCTGCCGCACGTGATCGTGTAACGTCCTATCAGCAAAAGGCACTGAGGCCGCCCTTGTGGGTTTTTCCTCAGTGCCTTTTCTTTTCGCGAGTTATCTCGCTATTACATCTGCATCATGGCAGGCGGTATTAGTGAGTGTGAGTATGCACATGGCCCGCTTCTTCAATCGCCATCTCGACTTCGATACTGCCCGCTTTTTCAAATGTCAGTGTCATCGGGAAGCGTTCGCCTTTCTTATAGCTCTTATTTGGGTTGAAGATCATCAGGTGATAGCTGCCGGGCTCGAACATCACGCTTTGCATGCTACCGACGCGAACCGCGTCAATTTTCTTCATCTGCATCATGCCGTCAGCCATCTCATGAGTATGAATTTCTACTCGCTCAGCGATTGGAGTTGATGCGCTGAGCAAAAAGTCGTCGCTGCTTGCGGTGTTCTTCAATTGGAAAAAGCCAGCAATCACCGTCGCCGTCGGTGGCGCTTCACGGCTCCAAGGGTGATCGATTTGTATGCTGCCTTGATGGTAGTCATGGGCGAAAACGCTGCCTGCGGTAAAGGACAGCAGTGTGATGAGCAATGTGTGGATGGTTTTTTTCATTTTAATTTACCTTGTGGTTTTTCTTGGTTTACCAGTTCAGGTTGCCCTGATACACCAGCCAAAATGCGTTTTGGCTAAGGTGAGTGATTTCTTCGTAATTACCTTGTAAGCGCAGCGTTTGCGCTGGCGCGAAATGCCAGTTGAGCACCGCGCTAATGCGTTGAGGACGCAAACCTTCGGCATTGAGCGCTTGACTAAATTCACTGCTCTCTCTGCTGACTTGGTTGTCGCTGATGAGCGCGTCGTAACGCAGCGCTAGTTCAAGCGCCTCTCTTTGCCAAACTATCTGCGAGCTCACCCCATACTGAAAGGCATCGAGGTCGGTTTGCATCTGCTGAGAGTCGCTAAGACGGGCATCGATTTGTTGCCCCATCCATTGCGCTTCAATGCCAAATTGTTGCCACTGCCATTGAGCGCCGAGAGCAACCAAGGTGGTGGTGCCATCAAAGACAATCGCGCTGCTCGTGGTGGTATGGTTATGACCTTGGTTGGTTTGTGCGCCACGTTGGGTTGCATCGAAATGGGCCAGAGAGCCGACAACTCGCCACGAATGCGCTTGTTTAAAACCTTGCCACTGATAGCTCAAGCCAAGCGCGGCGGGTGTACTGCTGTTTGTATCCGCTTGGGCGGGGTAGCCATTGCCGCGCCCAACCCAAGCGGTAAGATCATGCATACCATTGGCGTAGGTGAGCTTGATGCTGTCGTCTTGATACTGGTTGGCGAGAAATGCTTGCTGTGACAACGATGCATCGACAAATCGCCACTCGTGCTCATGCACGTCATTGTACAAACCAATGGGCGACAGTTGACGGCCTAAACGTAAGGTCCAGTTTTGTCCGATGTGGGGCTGCAGCCAGAGCTCTTCGACTTCGACATTCTCTCCGTGGTGGCTACCGAGGATGATTTTCCCGGCTAAAACTTGCGGCCAAATAGCTAGTAGCCCTAGCTCACCGTGCATCAACTGCACGCCTTGCTCTTGGTGCGCCGCATCTGCGCTGGTCAAAATACCCGGGATAGCAAATTGCTGATCGCGACTTTGGTGGTAGTAGCCGAGTTGGGCGAATAAGTTGCTTTTTACTTCAATGTTTGCCTCATGGCTCGGGTTGGCATAGGCAATATGGCTAGAGAGCAAACTAACTGCCGTGAGTGTGAAAGCGTGTTTCATTGGTTATCCTCCGGCAAAAATGGGTTGGCATAGCGCGGGTTGCGAACAAAGGCTTCATCGTTGAGCGCCCCCAAAAAGGCCAGTACGTCCTGCTTCTCTTGCGGGCTCAGAGTAAAACCGTTGACAAACTCACTTTTGTTGGGGTTAAGTCGCCCATCACCTTGGTAGAAACCGCTTTCGATATGACGGCCGCCTGCGGCGTAAAAATCCAGCACTTCAGAGAGCGTGGCGATGCTGCCGTCGTGCATGTATGGCGCGGTATAAGCAAGGTTGCGTAGCGTGGGCGGGCGAAATTTGCCTTTGTCCGTCGCGTTTTGTGTCACCGTATACAAGCCATTGTTTTGCGCTGGGTAGCTGCCTTGCTCATCTAAGTTGTACAGGCCAGTGTTAAAAAATGGACGGCTGACAAATACCGTATCGGCGTGCAAGGTCGAATCGCTGAAATTAAAGCCGCTGTGACAATGAAAGCACTCCATCTTTTCGCTGTTGAACAGTGCTTGACCGCGTAGCGCCGCACTGCTCATCGTCCCTTGATCAAAATCGCTCTCTTTAGAGATCAAGGCGCGGTTGAACACCGCCAGCGCTTTGATGATGTTGGGCAAAGTCACGGGTTGCTGCTCGTTCGGAAACGCTTGGTTAAACAGCGTCTGATATCGGGGATCTTGCTCAAAGCGTTGCAAAATCTCGTCACGGTTCGCATCGTTAATCCCCATCTCAACCGGAAACTCGCCAAACAGCGGGATCACCAGTTGTTGCTCTATGGTGTGCAACACCGGATTGGCCCAAGTGTAGGAGGCGTTGTAAGCCACATTGGTTAGCGTTTGCGAATTGCGGTGTAGCACTTCGCCAGTCGAACCGGTCGGAACCGCCAGCCCATCGGTAAACGCGAGCGCCTGCTGATGACAAGATTCACACGCAAAGGTCTGATTGCCCGATAAACGCTTGTCGTAGAAAAGGTGTCGTCCCAACTGGAATTTTTCTTCGCTGGCCGGGTTATCGTTTGGCTCTCTCGGTATGGGAAGAGAGCCCGTTTGAAAATCAAATCCACTGAGGTTGGTTGAACCCGCCGCAGTGACGTCGTAGCTTGATTCGCCGTCACAGCCCGTTACTGATGCCAGCACGAGCAGTGTCAGCAAACCACTCTTGAGGTTTGCTGACATCGGTATTACTCCACACTCACCCAAGATTGTGAAGTCGAGCAGTTGCCTGCAATGCACTGACCTGTGATGAGATCCAACCCTAAGTTATCAAACACGCCTTGGCAATCAGGGTCGCTGCTCGCCGACATACAGCCCAATGGCGTTGCGACCGTATTTTTAGAAATGTCGTTGTTGGCGACCAGTTTTTGATAATCGAACACCACCTTGTTGGTGGCTAGGTTGAAGTTATCCAACTGATATTGTGGGCGGTTCGGGCGAGAGCCAGCGCAGTCGACGACTTCTGCGTTGGCATCGGTCACTTCACAGCCTGTGGTGCCAAGGTGGATGTTCCAACCCGCCACATCCATGCGTAAATGTTTGTGCCCTTTTTGCCAGCTCCAGTTCATCCCCATGACATCAAGAGGAGAGATAGCATCATCACCGTCAATGCCGTAGTGGTTGAGCTCTGCTGGCACGCCGAGGGTAAAACGAAGGCTTGTGTATTTGCCTTGTGGAACTTTGCCGCGAATCGTGTGGTTGGTGTCTGGATTGCCGTTAGCACAGCTGTCCGAGCCCGTTTCAAAATCCAGCAGAGCGACATTTTGATACTGCCATTTGCCGTCTTGGGTAAGTTCGACGGATACCGCTTCACCTTGTTCGTTGATCAGCACAACTTCAGAGATATACATACGCACATCGCTAAAAGTGGGTTGGCTGTTGGCTGTGCCTACCACGCTGTTATTCATCGCTTCGCAGCGAATCTCTTCGTTGCCGACTCGTGCCGCAAACTGAATTGCTACCTCTTGGCTGGTTTTGCTATCGGTGGTACTTGCCCCCGAACTGCTGTTGTCACTGCCGCCACATGCGGCCAATAAGCTACAAAGAGTGATAGAGACAAGTGTTTTAGCGCTGAATGATGGGTTAAACATGATTCTTCCTTCTGAATTTTAGTCAGCGCGCGCCGTTTCACAGATAGCATTAACGGATAGTAAACAGCACGCGCGCACCATCCCGTTAAGGGTGGCGTTTTTTTAATGTTGAGCGTGAATGACTCAGCTGAGCCGATGGCTCAGAGATCAGGTGAAGAAAGAGTGCGGTGGAGATTGCTTCGGGGCGATGGAGAGATACACCTTTTGTAAACAAAGAAGGTGTTGATAGAAGATACGTGCTGGAGCGGGGCGAGACAGCCACGCCAAGATGACGGCTAAGCAGAGAACGGCCAGGCTTAAAGAAAACTGGCATGCTTTGAGCAGTGGGCAGTGAAACTTCAGATTCTCATGGCCGCTGTCCGCATCCGAATTTTCAAGGTTATTGGCTTCAATCAGTTCACTGATATCCACCCACTTAAAGCCTTGTGCGGTACATAGCAGCACTTTGCCGCCTTGGCTGTCTGATAGCCAGTTTTGTTGATTAACTTGGGAAGGGTTGAGCGCCATGGTCGCCAACAGATAAATCTGAAACAACAAAGCAATAATGACGTAAAACGCCACTACTTTTTGTTTGGTTTGCGGATTTATGCGTAGGTTCATTGCAACATTGGGTTAACCGAAATTGGCGCGGATACTAACAAATAACCGTTAGAGATGTAATGCTATTTTTACCAGTTGGTAGAATTTATGTGATTGTTATTGCGTTTGATTATGAAAGGTGAGCTAGATATGTGTAAGGTGTTAGCTAAAGCCGATCAACAAGAATGGGTAAAACAAACAGGCATGCACGGCGAGTGATATGCCACTCGCCGCGAGAAAGAGGATTTATTGCTGCTCAGCGAGCATCACACCACGCTGAGTTAGGCCGCAAAGCATCACTGGCATGGCGTTAAAGATCTCCGCAAACTGCTCAAGCCCTTCAAAGCCCTGTTCGCTCAATGTCGCGATGGTAGTTTCTGGGTCGTAAAGCATCGTTAAAGAGAGCAACACACCGCCGAGTAGGGCATTTTCCTCACTCTCTTCTGGCATCAAGGTTTCCCAATCATCGCGCGCCAGTTGCCACCCTTGCAGGACACCTTCACAAAAGTCGCGAGTGGCTTGGTTAACGATTTCCGCTTCATCCAACTTGCAGGTTTCTGGCCACTGCCAAGAGCCATCCAGCAGCGCTGGGCGAGCCTGATTCCACAGTTGCACTACCGCATCAATGTATGCTTCAAGTTGTTCACCGTCAGAAAAAGGTGCGGTTTCTTCACCTCCCCATAAGAAAGGCAGCCATTCATGTGGGTCGAGGATGTTGGGCGCCGCCGCCATTGAAGTGACAAAGCCCTGCGTTTTAGCAAGATTGAGCAGCTTACCGTCTAATTCCTCAAGGGAAAGAATGTCAAATAACGTCAAAATAGAATACCTTGGATGTTAAGGGCGAGTGAATGGGCGGATCTTACCAATCTCGGCCGCCATTAAAAAGGGCAGAACGCCAGTTTCAGCGATTGTCGGTCTTTTCCGCAGTTTCGTCGTAGGAAAGAAAAGTAAGTCATTGATCCTCGTACCTTGAGAGGTACTGGGTATGGTAATACACTAAAGTGAGCTAACAGGGAACGCTGCCATCGTATGGAAATTCGCTCATCACTTCGCAACAAAAGCATTCTCGCCTTGAGTTTGTACCTCTGTTTTTTCCTCGCCATCATCGGCAGCGTCACCTATTTTGTGGTTGAGCCTTTAGTGCGCAGCAAAATCGAGCAGAATCTGGATTTAAGAACCGATCTGCTTGCCGCGCAAATAGAAGGGCCGCTCAATAGCTCGCTCGGGCTGCTCGACAGCCTCGTTGGTTTCGCTCAAGGTAATCCACCGCCATCGCAACTTTCCCGTGGTATAGCCAATATCATCGCTGCCAGCGGCAATATTGTCTCCAGTGGTGGGCTCTGGCCGGAGCCGGAACTCAACCAAGCGAAACCTGTCTATCGAAGCTTGTTTTTTAATAAAACCAAGCAAGGTGGTGTCGCTCAGGTGCATCTGTATAACAACCCGGAATCCAATGGATACCATCTTCAGCCTTGGTATCAGTCCGTTGCAAATCAACCTTCAGGTCAGTTAAGTTGGTCGCAGGTGTATATCGACCCTTATACACAAGTGCAGATGATCACCGCATCCAAACCCTATTACATTAACGGGCAGTTTGTCGGGGTGGCAACGGTTGATCTCTCCTTGCAAGCGCTATTTGATTTTATCCGCAAACATACCGAGATTTACCAACTTGGGGTCACCATCAGCGCATTAAATGGCAGTTTGATCACCGAGTACAACTATAGTCTTGTTCGAGGCCGTTACGTTAGCCAGATTGAACTCAGCGATTTTCACTGGAATATGAAAGTGGTGAGTGCGCGACAATTGATCGCTGACGAAGTCTTCGACAAAGTGCTACGGGTGGAATGGGGCATTTTGCCTTTCTTACTCATCTGTGTTTTAGCTGGGTACTACTTACTTAATCGCTATTTGATTGCACCAATCATCACGATTGCGCAAAGCGTGGACAACTCAAAAACCGGCGGGATCGTTGATATCGATTATCAAAGCGATGACGAGATCAAACATCTGATTGATGCGTTTAACGAGAAAACCGTCTATCTAGAGGCAGAAAAAGTTAAAGCACAAGCGTCAACCAATGCCAAAACTGCCTTTTTAGCCACTTTGTCGCACGAAATTCGTACACCCATGAATGGTGTATTGGGCACGGCGCAGTTGTTGCTGAAAACGCCATTAACCGACGAACAGAAAAAGCACCTAAAAACGCTATACGATTCCGGTGATCATATGATGACTTTGCTCAATGAGATCTTGGATTACTCCAAAATCGAGCAAGGACACATGGAATTTGATCTCGCCCCATTCCCGTTTGACTCGATCATTGGCAGCGTAAACAGCATCTACTACACCTTGTGTGCAGAAAAAGGACTGCAATTTCGCGTCTATTCACAGGTTGCCAGAGATCGTTGGTACCATGCAGACCGTGCACGCCTGCGGCAAATACTATTCAACTTACTCAATAATGCGGTGAAGTTTACGTCCCATGGCGTGGTTGAAGTCTACTTGGAAGAAGTGTTCAAAGGAGGGCAGAACTACCTTGTGATTAAAGTTAAAGACACAGGAATCGGCATTCCTATTGCAGCACAAAAACGTATTTTCCGCCCGTTTGAACAAGCAGAATCCTCGACCACCCGACGCTACGGCGGTACTGGCCTTGGTCTGGCAATCGTTAAAAAAATCGTTGAAAAGTTAGGTGGTAAAATTAGCGTTTCCAGTCAAGAAGGGCTTGGCAGTTGCTTTAACGTCGAGTTACCACTGCAAGTGTGTGAAGCGGGGAGTGTGGAGCAAGAGCCAAATTATCATCTCGACTATCAAGGGTTGACCGTGCTGATTGTTGAAGACAACCGTACCAACGCCATCATTCTTGAAACGTTTATGCGCAACAAAGGCTTTGTTCCCACTTGCGTCGAAAACGGCCAAGAAGCGCTGGATCTTTTACCGCATCAATCATTCGACTTGATCTTAATGGACAATCACATGCCCGTACTGGATGGTATTGAAGCCATTCGTGCCATTCGTGCCATGCCAAACACGATTAACCAAGTCTTGATCTTCGGTTGCACGGCCGATGTATTCAAAGAAACACGTGCCTGCATGTGCGAGGCCGGTGCCAATCACATCATCGCCAAACCGGTTGTAGAGAAAGAGCTCGATGATGCCTTGTTCCGGTACGCAGACTTGCTCTACCAATACCGCCGTGAGGCATAAAAGGTCTCCTCTCTCTTCTCGTTGTAAAGACATTATATGT
The DNA here is from genome assembly GCF_000764325.1 of Vibrio navarrensis. Classification (NCBI taxonomy): domain Bacteria; kingdom Pseudomonadati; phylum Pseudomonadota; class Gammaproteobacteria; order Vibrionales; family Vibrionaceae; genus Vibrio; species Vibrio navarrensis. The sequence continues at coordinate 1,366,511 of NZ_JMCG01000001.1, forward strand.
AGTTAAGTTACATCTCATAGATCATTGAAATGAGGTTTTATCCATTTTTGGTGACTTTATCTACATTTGGTGCGTTTTTTGGTCATAAATTTACAACTCAATTTCAAATACGGTATCTAAAACTGCAAATTATTTGCTCTAATAGCGCCATGAACTGCTCTAGTTTTTATATCCAGTTCATGATGTCGTTAAATTACCATTTTTATAGTTATATATTTTAGAGGACGTAAATGAAATCTCGTGCGCCATTTTGTATCCGTCATGCAGCAGCAGATACTTTTGCTATGGTGGTTTTTTGCTTTATCTCAGGGATGATTATCGAGATTCTGATTTCTGGAATGACCTTCCAGCAATCATTGGCATCACGAACGTTGTCGATTCCAGTCAACATCGCCATTGCTTGGCCTTACGGTGTGTTTCGTGATTGGGTATTACGTCAAGGCGCGAAAGTGTCGACCAGCGGACTGATGAAAAACGTCTCCGATTTGGTGGCGTATGTGCTGTTCCAATCCCCAGTTTACGCAGGCATTCTGCTTGCCGTGGGCGCATCAACAGAGCAGATCATTACAGCCGTGACCAGCAATGCGATTATCTCTTGCGGTATGGGCGTTCTGTATGGCTACTTCCTAGATATGTGTCGCCGCTGGTTCAAGGTTCCGGGGTACTATCAACAAGCTTAGTTGCTGGTAGAGTGCGCGATTTAGTCAATAACTGACCAACTGAACCGCATGGGGCGCTTTTTTTAAAAACTGGGCTTGACCAATCCCAAGATAATCATTAAATTAGCGCCTCGTTGAGAGGGGAAACCCAACAACAATTCGGTGAGTTGTCCGAGTGGCTGAAGGAGCACGCCTGGAAAGTGTGTATACGGCAACGTATCGAGAGTTCGAATCTCTCACTCACCGCCACATTCTTAAAGGTCTGATTTGTCAGGCCTTTTTTCATATCTGTACCAAAGCAATGCATTTCTGGATTTGGTTCGGGATGGCCTTAAATAAGAGACCATCCTTTTTGCATACAGCCACTTCACTAAATATCGAGCCGCAAGTTTTCTTGTATTTCATCTATCAGTGTTTTTGGTACATCCCATTCCTCAGCAAGCTGACGCCAAGTTGATACGTGCTCAAGCGTTGAATCGATAATATCGTCGATTTTTCGCTTGTTAAAAATAGGGCTTAGTTTCTCTAAGCTATAGAAATCACTTCGTGTAAAGTTATCTCTTTTACCATTCAAGCTCATCCAATGGCTGTTCACCCATTTACTGCCTGGTTTATAGCTATAGGCTAAATCATAAGCTGGTGCGAGAGACCATTTGTCTTTTTTCAGCCTGTCTTGTTTCAACATAAAGGCAAAGTTCTTTGAGTGGTCGTCATGATTTCGAGCAATGATATTGAACGTCATGCGCTTGAATAGCTGCTCAGCTTCAACAGCGGAAAGCTTCAACTGTCTGGCAATGCCAAATAACTCTGCGTAAGAGAATGCCCCCGGCTTTTTATAATCAATGTGGGCAAGACCGTTTAGCGTTTGTACGTGTACCTTGCTATTTTTAATTCGATCAAACCGCTGTGTAATAAAGTGTCGTCGATTGCCTTCATGGAGTAAGCGGCATGGCATCATATCGACACCGCATTTGTTAGCCATTAAATGATAAACAAACTCCATTGCTCCATAACCTAATGGGTCACCGAAGGTTTCTTGATTTTTGTTATGCTCACTCACACCATCAAACTTCATCAAATAATGGGTAAACCCACTTGGCACTTTGGTTTGGCCGGAGCGGACTTGAGTAAAATCTTCATTAAATGCTAATACGGCTTTCGGTCTTGCGCCTCCCGCACTCATACCAACAGATAATAAAGACATCATTGCTTCTCTATCGTCTTGGCCATTTTGTTTGAGCTCTACTTCAAAATTACCTCGTGAATCTAAGATTTCTTGTGCAATTGAAACGAGCGATTGGATTTCTACCTGTTGTGAAGCATTTAAACTTTGTAACTTTGTCGCTGGCGCATACTCAAGAGCTCCCATGCCTCGCTTTCCCGTATATTGGAGGCGTTGCAGTGGTGTAATGTCACTCGGTGAACGGCCCTGGCTTGCAACCCATGCGTTGAGAACCGCGTTACCAAAATCATCAGGTAAGGAGTCCGCAATTAAACCGGGTAGGCCTTTAAAGGTATTGAAATCCAGTTCGGGAAAGCGATAGATACGATTCGATAATGGCATTTTGATTGGGGAAAGCTCGACTCCCTTTTTTACAAAGCTGGGATCATATTCAAATGATCCAAGTCCCTTTTCAGTGTCAAAACTCACTGCGCCAACGAGATCGCCTTGGTAAGTTATTGTAATGACTTCCATTACCATTCTGGTGTTTCCTCATCTTTATTACTGCGCTGGCCAGAGGCCCTCTGCCTTTTCTTTCCTTGCAGTTTGGCCAGCTGTAAGGGAGAAATTTCTTGTTTAGGGATAAAGAGATCAATTTGTTCTGTAAGGTCTAATGCCATTAATATCGCAATCATGATATCGAGCTGCACTTTTCCTTTTTCTGCATTCAAAACCGTTTTGCGGGCAATGCCAGCAATTTCTGCAACTTCAGATTGTGTTAGGTCTCGATTTAGTCGAGCTTGCTTCAACCTATCGCCGATTTCTTCTGCTAATGCTGCGGCTGTTACATGTTTCACTCTAAAGTCCTATTTTGGTTTCATTGTTGGTGTTTGGTTTGTGTAATGTCCTTAATTTTGGACTTTATGTTGACCTTGTCAAGAGGTGATTTTAGTGTGCCATTCTGGTTACATTAGGTGGTTTTAAGTTGATTAAAGTAACCATTTTGGGACTTTGTGGAATTTGTAGAAAATCCCTTCTAGAGGGGGGAGTGATGGGAGCCTCGTTTTAGTAGCAGTACCGACAATCCTGTCATTCTAAGACGGATGTCAAGCTATTTTACATGTTTATATACGCAGTATTTACCTACCGTCATTAAGGAGGCACTATGCGCCTAGTTTCAATTTGTGCATGAGCTAGGTTGATTAATAGTCTATACGTCAGCGAGTAAGGTAGTGAAATGGTTGCCCCTAAAAGTCTTGTTTTTCAATTACACCGTCACTGGGAAGTGGTTGAGCAGTTAACCCGGCTTTCACGAGAGTTCCCTGCATTTGAGCTCCGTATCCTCGAACAAGTGATAAACCAGTACAAAAACAAAGATGCGGATACTAACAGCGTGCTAGCGAGTCTTATCAACGCGGACATCTTGCAGCCTATTAGCCGAAGTAGTGATTATCAGATCAACACGTTGGTGGTGGATTTTGTACGTGGATTGACTCAGGAGCATGAGCTTGGTTTGTCCGCGGTACTTAAAGCTCGCGTTGAGGCCATCAAAAACGCCACCAGCCAAGTACTAAAGGGACTTGAAGACACCGACAATGATTTACTGCGCGCAGGCGCTAACCAATTGTCAGAGCTGACGAGAAAGATTGCCCAACAATTAACACAAGACAAGCAAGCCATTTTTGACATTGCTGAAGCGGCTAAATCAGCAGACACCAGTGTGCCAATTGAACGCCGCTATCGTGAAGTGCTAGAAGTGTACGACCAATACGTTGAACCCATGAATGAAATGATGGATAGCGGTCTTGGAGGAAGCTTCTACCCATTGTTGGAAAAAGCAGAAGAAGCACTAGACAAAGCCGTTGATACGCTGGCTATTCGCGGCTCTTTGTATCAACAAAGGTTAGCAATGCGTCAGATTGCCTATCAAGTCAAAGATCTTCGATACCAAGGGCGGGTCATCGCTCAGCAATGTGCAGATACCTTGTTACCGCTGAGAGAGGAAGCGAGGCTACATAACCAGCTTTCTGCTGTGATTAGCAAGCAAATAAGCCAAGTTCGTAAGAAGGGGCTAGTTCGAGGGTTAAATGCAGTCGGCCTACCATTATGGAAAACCAGTCGTACCAGTAAAATTCAGATTGGGAACGAAGTGCGTGAACTGATGGCTGAATTTTTGAGTTTTGAACCTAATTCAATTCCTTTTCCGGATGAAGAAGCGCTCTCTGATAGCCTCTTAGTGAATTGGATCGATGAACAGCGATTGCGTGAACAACTTGCAGCAGCATTGCCGGTTGAGAATCTCATGACTTGGTTAACGACACACTGTCGCTATTTACCTGATACGGAATTACTCCGTCTCTATCATGAACTGGTGCGAGAACCACAATGGCAAAGCCTGTTGGGCACAAATCCTTGTACCACAACGCTCAGTACCGTCTCTGTCACTTATCATCCTCATCAACTAACGACCTTGACTCGCTCAACAAGTGCAAAGGATATGGATAATGCAAAATAGCAAACTCGATTTAACCGTGCTGACACATCTCACAGAACTGTTCGGCTTATTCAATTCAGGTCGACACTTGAACCGTTCGACAGATGCAGCCCTTTGGTATGAGCTCGAACAGCAATCGGAACAGTATCGACATCTATTTTCTAACCTAGGGTTTGAGCTACGTATCGATGGCCGTGGTTTTGCTTGGTTTCATGACGATGAAGGGAATCAAAATATCAACAAGCAATCGCGACAGTTGACGCTTTTGCTGATGGTGATTTTTGACTACCAAGCGGACAATGGTCGCTCTTTGAGTCAGTTTTATCAGTGGACCATTGACAATAAAGTGCTAAATGAGGTCTATGAAAAGCATCAAGGATTGTTGGATGCAGAAGAGTTAGATCAAGGTGCATTGGTAAAAATCCTCGAAAATGCGGTGCGAAAAGGCTTTGCGATTCAAGAAAACAACCACTGGCGCTTATTGCCTTCGGTATATCGTTACTTAGACCACTTTGAGGCGATTACCGATCAAGCCTCTGTCAGCGATGTAATCACTGATGAGGAGGGTGAATCATGCTAAATTACGGCTTTCAACGTCTCGCATTAATTGGCAGTGCTGGATATCAGCGAGCAGAACTGCCACTGGATGATTCTGTGTCGTTAATCGCACCAAATAATCACGGTAAAACCAGTTTAATCAACGCCCTCCAGTTTCTACTGATCATTGACCAAAGAAGAATGGACTTTGGCTCTCATAGCGTCGAAAAAGCACGTCGTTTCTATTTCCCAAACAACAGTGCATACATCCTGCTTGAAGTCATACTTCCTCAAACCGGAACGGTTGTTTTCGGTTGCGTTGGTAAAGGCGTAGGCCACGATTATGAATACTTTGCCTACAAAGGCGAATTAAACCTGGATGATTACCGTTTGGCGGATGGCCATATTGTTACCCAACCCAAACTGGTTAACCATCTAGCTAGCCACCAGCACAGGGTCTATCAATACAATGAAAGAGATTTTCGTCATTTGATTTACGGTGGTGCAAAGAGTAAGAAGACCAATGATCTCGACTTTACGGTATTCAAACTTGAACACGTAAGTGATGCACGTTCTTTCCAGCAAGTGCTTACAAAAACGCTCAGATTGGATAAGCTCAATTCCAGTGATGTAAAAGAGTACTTGCTCAAGATATTTAGCCGTGAGCTGCCCAATGCGAGTATCGACTTTAAGCAAGAATGGGAAAAGGCATTTCAAGATATCAACTTAGAGCGGGAGCAGTATCTAGCTGCTGTGAATAATCTTGCGACCATCAAAGAGCTGGAGCATAAGTTTCAACGTACATTGTCCCTAAGAGGCAAAATTGCAGCGGCACAACCCAAAGTGAACCAATTATTGCAAGATTGGCACGGGCACGTTCAAACAACGAGAGAAAAATTATCAGCACAAAAGCATCAGCTTGAAGAAGAACAAAATCAGTTACATCACCAAGATATTGCTCGCGTTGAAGCACGCAGTGGGTTAAACAACAAGCTCATTGATCTAAAACGTACCGAAGAGCAGCACCAAGAGCTTCAAGCTCGTTTTGCGTTGATTCCGAATCACGCCTATTTAGAGAGCCAGCTCGAACTAGCAAAACAAAGTTATGAAGAACAGGCCGCGCTATGTGTTCAATCGCAACGCTCTTCTTCATCAGATTTAGCCAGACAGTTAAAAGAACGGGCAGAAAAGCGCCAAAGGTTGGAAACGCAGCGGCAAACCCTAGACGATAATTTGTACCTTCATCTCTCCAAATTGCTCAAAGCGCATGAGTTAGAAAAACTGAACAAAGTACTGAGTCAGCAAGTGATGCAGCGTTCACCCTCGCACTATTCACTCGATATCAATCAGCTTCGAGACGTGCTGAGTGGTGAAGCTGCGCCGTCGCTCACTCTTTCTGGTTTAACCTTATCCCTTGATGAGCTCATTCCTCAACATGTTCAAAAGACCGAACAAGAGCTGGTGGAAGAGCTAGATAGTGTCAATCAGCAGATAAATAGCCTCACAGAACTGCTAGAGGTCAGTCAGCAAAGGGATTTGGCGGAAAAGAAAAAGAACGAATTGCACCGCGCTGTGAAAGAGTGTGAAAAGGCGCTCATTGATTATCAGCAACTTGAGCAACTCACCGCGAATCAGTCTCAACGTAGAGAAGAAAAAGCCAAAATCGAGCAAGAGATCACAGCGATTAATAATGCTTTAGCAAGTGCTAAGGAACGCTATCAAGCGCTGACAGAACAAATCAACAAGACTTCGGAAAAGCTCAGTAAGTTAACTTCAGATAATAACCGTGTTGAGGCGCTCAAAGAGCAAAGATTGGATGATCAATCCTTGTTTACGGCGTTGTCGGAACAGCCTCATACCCCATGGATAGCGACCGAAGAGTGGAGCTTGGAGTTTCTCCCCATTCGTCTTGAACAATTCATCAACGATTGCCGGGAACTGGATAACCTTTCTAAAGAGCTACGCCAAATGAAAAATGAGTTAGCTCAGAAAGGGCTCACAAAGTTTCAAATGGCACCCACTCAAGACGATGAGCTAAAAAGCATCATTCAGTTTAGCCATTGTTTAGATGACGAAAAGCAAGCCTTAGAGAGAAAAGCACGTTCTGCGGTGGTTAATGTGACAGCGAGCTTAAGGGAGTTACGCAGTGGTCTGCTTGCTTTGCAAAGTAAAATGAAAGAGTTCAATCGGTTAATCAGTCACAGACAGCTTTCTGATTTGAAAACCTTCAAAATCGAACCTGTCGAGGAAAGCTTGCTTGTGAATGCGATGAATGTGTTGATACAGCAAGCAGAGCAGACAGATTCGGGGCAAAGTTTCGATTTGTTCGATCAAGCGAGCATTTTGGATGATGCAGATCTAGATCGGGCGAAAAATACGTTAATTGAAGAGGGCAATGCTCGCCAAGGATTAAGAGTCGCAGACTTATTCAGGCTTGAGTTTGTCGTGGCAAAGCAGGGGCAGCAGCAAGAGTCTTTTGAAGATATTGATAGCGCAGCGTCTAACGGCACGGTATTGATGGCGAAATTAGTCACCGGCCTTGCCATGCTGCACCTAATGCAAGACAAACGCCACCAAATGAAAGCGGTCTGTTATTTGGACGAGGCGTTAGCATTGGATACCAAGAACCAAGCCAACTTAATTGAGATAGCCGAGCAATTTGGCTTCGCGTTAATTTTTGCCTCGCCAGCACCGTTAACCACCGCTCGGTATTGTGTGCCAATTCACCAAGTGAATGGTAAAAACGTCATAAGCCGTCATAGCTGGCAGTTATTGTCGCCCATCGAAAGTCGTATTGTGACTCAGCCAATAGCGGAGACATCACAATGAGCCAGCCATTGATTGCCGCCTTAAAACGGCTCATGAATGCACATCCAGAGGCGATTGCAGCGAGCACAATGACGACAGCGCAGAAAAGGCAACTCGACGAATTTTGCCGAAAGACTCACAGCGTGCGAATGACGCCTAGCGGCAGAGGCGTTGCCTACCGCATTGAAGACTTAGCCGTCGTGACCGTGACTCTACAGCAATTGTCACCAAATCAAGACTTACCATTATCGATTCCGCCAAGAGCCGCGAATATCGCCAGCACTCGAAGTAGTAAACAGGGAAGAATCACCCACGATGCCACTCATGTATTTATTAAGACCCAAGCTCAGCCGAATTGGTATGACAGAGATAGGCCAACAGAACAGTTACAACGGGCGAGCGAAGAATTTGGCGTTGCCGCGCTAGAAATCGGCGGCGATAAAAATCATACACTGTACAGCAAACATCCTATCTGGCTCGTGGAGAACCAAGAGCTGTTTGATAGGCTTGATTGGCTGCCCACTTCGGAGCCCACCAGCGTGATTTGGTATCGCGGCCAGCTGCATAATAAGTTGATCGATTGGCTGGCAGCTCCGCAGCGGTCGCCATTAATCTATTTATTTGCTGATTATGATGGAGTGGGGCTGAACAATTACCGCCGCTTAAAAGAGCGGCTCGGAGAAAGAGCCACTTTTTGGCTGATGCCGAATTGGCGTACCTTATTAACTCGCTACGGACAAAATAAACTCTGGATTGACACTGCACGAGAGTTTGAGTCCTTTGAGCGTAATGCTGGCCAATGGCTCGAACAGGAAAATGAGTTAAAAGCACTTATACAAGCAATGAAGAGTCAGGGGTTGGCCTTAGAACAAGAAGTGGTTTGGCTAAATAGTGCGCTTTAACTGAATAATACCGACAAGTTCAGCGTTTTTGACCTTAGATTAAGCGCATAATCTCATAACTCTATCTAGAACATTGCCCACGGATCTGTTTTTTCATATTCTCTCACTATCAAAATTGTCAACGTAATCGGTTAGAGCTAACACGCTGAAATAAATGGCTAAACTTTAATCGAAAAGCGTTAGCTGCGTATCGGATGCTGGCTGAAAAAACGGCCTATCGGTTTACCAGTGAAAGGCAAGTTACCTGGCTTTAACGTTGGTGGTTCTTGGGGCTTTAAGCGTTATGCTTTTGATTTATGGATTAAACGGCTAGAAGGTGAAAGCATGATACCGAATTACCAAGTGTTTATGCGTCCATTTTTGGACGTCGTAAACGCGGCTGGTGGAGAGGAAGTTAAGCTGCGTGACGTTATCAACCAGTTAGCGGATAAGTTTGAACTTTCTGAAGCTGAGCGTGAAGAGCGCTTGCCAAGTGGAAAGCAAACGGTTTTGGATAACCGTATTGGTTGGGCTAGGACATATTTGACCAAGGCTGGCATGCTTGAAGTTACACGTCGTGCTCATTTCGTCATCACTGAACGTGGACTAAACGCGATTAGTAATCCAAATACAGTGATAGATAACCAATACCTAAAACAGTTTGATGAGTTTATCGCGTTTAAAGACCAAAAAAATGAGCAGCCTGAAGTGGGTGAGTCTAGCCAAAGTGTTGCAGAAGAAACAACGCCAGACGAAGTTCTGCGCGCGGCTTACAAACAAATCAATGATGCGCTAGCCTCGGAAATTCTCGCCCGTACACGTAAAGTCAGCCCTGCATTTTTCGAACAGCTACTGATAGATCTGCTTCTTGCCATGGGGTATGGCGGCAGTGGAGAGGGTATGGCTCACACCTTGGGTAAAAGTGGTGACAACGGTGTTGATGGCGTTATAAATCAAGATCCATTGGGTGTCGACCAGGTATACATTCAAGCCAAACGTTATGCGGACGGCAACAATATTAGCGCCAGTGATATCCGAGACTTCTTTGGTGCGCTTAACCTAAAGAAGGCGCAGAAAGGCATCTTTATCACTACCTCTGATTTCACGCCTTCCTCTGTTCAAACCGCAAAAGATTTAGGCATGCGCATCGTACTGATTAATGGCAAAGAGTTAGCCAAATTGATGCTCCGCTACAACATCGGTAGCCGTGATGAGCAGGTGATTTACCTCAAACGTATCGATGAAGAGTTTTTTGAGCTTTAAATCTTAGGAAACAAGCCATGACAATAAACAAAAAAGAACTTTCCGAAAGAGATATATGTACGAAGTTCATCACTCCCGCAATTGTAGGTGTAGGCTGGAAGCATCATCAATTTAGAGAGGAAGTAAAACTCACAGATGGCCGAATTGAGGCTCGAGGCCCTTTGGTTCACCGCATTACGGATCGCGATAAAAAAGGCGGCCCCAAGTTTGCGGATTATGTCTTGTACGCCAAACCCAATCTGCCAATTGTTGTTGTCGAAGCTAAAAAAAACAAATATCCCATAGGGCATGGTATGCAACAAGCACTAGCGTATGCGGAGATGCTTGATGCGCCATTTGCTATTTCCAGTAATGGAGATGGTTTTTTATTGCATGATAGAACTGGGCTAACCTCTCCGACAGAGAGGGAGTTGGAACTATCCGAGTTTCCTAAGTTAGAAGAGCTCCTGCCTATTTATCTTAAATGGAAAGGGCTTGATGACGATATCACTCGTACTATCGCTGAACAGCCTTATCATGTTGGTCTCTCAGGTAAAGAGCCCCGCTACTACCAAAGAACTGCCATCAACCGCACGGTGGAGGCGATTGCTAGAGGCCAAGACCGAATTTTATTGGTGATGGCTACGGGGACAGGAAAAACCTACACCGCATTTCAGATAATTTGGCGTCTACGACAAGCCAAAGCAAAAAAAAGAATCCTCTTTTTAGCTGACCGCAACATACTCGTCGATCAAACTATGCAGCAGGATTTCGCTCCTTTTGGTGAGGTAATGCACAAGGTAACCAATCGTACTGCGAATAAAAACTACGAGGTTTACCTCGCGTTATATCAAGCAGTCACAGGAAAAGATGAATGGAAACAGATATATCGACAGTTCCCATCAGATTTTTTCGATTTAGTGGTTGTCGATGAATGCCATAGAGGAAGTGCAAAGGAAGACTCTGCTTGGCGTGAAGTGTTGAAATATTTTGAGAGCGCAACTCACATCGGACTAACGGCAACACCTAAAGAAGTAAAACCTGTCGAAGGTGTTATTACTAACCCTGAATACAACTTTAAGTATTTCGGCGAGCCACTCTATACATATACCTTAAAACAAGGCATTGAAGATGGTTTTCTTGCCCCCTACAAAGTGATCCGAATAGCGTCAAATGTTGATGCCCTAGGCTATACACCGGAAGAAGGGAAAACCGACAAGCACGGCTTCAAAGTTGAACAGCGACATTACAATACCAAGGATTTTGATAGAAGTATGATACTTACAAAGCGGACACAGTTTGTGGCTCGCAAGATATGGGAGTATCTAGAAAAAACCGATCCTATGTCAAAAACTATTGTGTTCTGTGAAGACCAAGATCACACAGAGAGAATGCGTCAAGAGCTGGTTAAGCTGATTCCTACCGCAGCAGCAAATCGACGTTATGTCATGCGGATAACTGGTGATGACACAGAAGGAAAGAAGCAGTTATCTTATTTCATCGATAATGATGAGCCTTATCCAGTCATCGCGACGACATCTAAACTGCTCACGACAGGTGTAGATGCTAAAACATGTAAGCTGATTGCCCTTGATCAAAACATCAACTCGATGACAGAGTTCAAACAGATCATTGGTAGAGGCTCAAGACTTCGTGAAGATTGCAACAAGTTGTTTTTCACGATCATGGACTTTAAAGGAGCAACGAGGCTATTTGCTGACCCAGAGTTTGATGGTGAGCCTGTTGTAATTTACGAGCCTGATGAAGGTGACTCGGTCGTGCCCCCAGCAAATGAGCCTGAAGACGAGGATAACGAGGATGAGTCCAGCAAGCCTAAACAGAAGAGATCGAAAATTGTTCTTGATGACGTCGACGTTGATTTAGCTGCTCAACGAGAGCAGTACCTTGGTGAAGACGGCAAATTGATAACGGAGGACTATCGTGTCTTGGTCAAGGCGCAAATTGAAGAGTCAGTAAAACAAAAATATGCTACTCTCAGCGACTTTTTGAAACGTTGGCACGAGAGCGACCGTAAGCAAGCCATTATCGACGAAATGAACGAACTGGGGCTGTCTTATCAAGTTTTGCAACAGGCGATCCCGAATGGCGAAGAGCTAGATACTTTTGACTTGATTGCGTATCTCGTCTTTGACCAGAAGCCATTAACACGGCAAGAACGTGCCAATAATGTGAAAAAGCGAGATGTGTTCGGTAAATATGGTGAACAAGCAAAAGCGGTATTAGAAGCATTGCTGGAAAAGTTTGCTGAGAATGGTGTTCAAGATATTGAAAATTCAAGCATTTTAGAGATGCCGCCGTTTACAAAGTTTGGTACAAAAACACAAATAAGGCGTGGTATTTTTGGCGATTTGGAGCAATATCAGAAAGCGCTCAAAGAGCTAGAAATAGAGCTTTATCGTGATGATGAAGTTGCATAATTATCACGAACAGCATGAGTAAATGAGTAATGAATTTAAGTAGTACAATCAAAAGCATACAAGACATCATGCGTAAAGATGATGGTGTTGATGGTGATGCCCAGCGGCTTGGGCAGCTAACATGGATGCTATTTTTAAAAGTCTTCGATCAGCGCGAAGAGGAATGGGAAGATGATAACCGCAACTACGAATCGCCTTTACCTAAAGGGTTACGTTGGCGCGATTGGGCAGCTTACATTTCTGATTCTGATGGCAGAAAAGCACCGCAAATTGCACCTAGTGAAATTATCGGTTTTGTCAATAATGAGCTATTTCCGGAACTAAAACAGATAGATCCAAATGCTAGCCCGATCCATAAAGTCATCCGCAGCGTCTTCGAGGACGCCAACAACTACATGAAATCAGGCACCCAGTTCCTTGCTGTGATCGAAAAGCTCGAGGAGGCGATTAACTTTCACGACTTTAAAACACGCGCCAATATCGGCGATGTGTACGAGCAACTACTGAACGATCTACGTGGTGCTGGTAACGCTGGTGAGTTTTATACCCCGCGCGCTATCACTGCCTTCATGGCTGATCGCGTTAATCCACGTTTGGACAAACGCGAAACCGTTATGGACCCAGCTTGCGGAACTGGTGGCTTCTTAACCGCTGCCATTGATCACTTACGCAACCAGCTCACAGATAAATCCAGTGCCGAAGATAAACGCGCCATCGAAGATCTCATTCTTGGTATTGAGAAAAAGCAGTTACCACATTTGTTGTGTACCACCAACATGCTGTTACACGGTATTGATGTACCCAGCCAGATCGAACATAAAAACACTTTAGGCAAGGGGTGGAATGAGTGGAGTAATAACGACAAGGTAGACTGCATTATCACCAATCCGCCATTTGGTGGCTACGAAGATAATACGGTGGGTGGAGACTACCCAGCTGACTTAAGAACCCGCGAAACCGCCGATATGTTTATGGCGCTGATCATCAAAAAGCTGTTAAAAGAAAACGGCCGTGCCGCTGTAGTACTGCCCGATGGCTTTTTATTTGGCGATGGTATAAAAGGCACGCTTAAAAAACTGCTGCTGCAAGAGTGCAAACTGCACACTATCATCCGTCTGCCCAAAGGTGTATTTGCCCCTTACACCACTATCAAAACCAACCTGCTGTTTTTTACCAAAGGCGCACGGGTAGACGATGGCAGCGAACACTTTCACACCGACACTATTTGGTTTTACGAGCACCCCTACCCAGCGGGTTACAAAAGCTACAGCAAAACCAAACCCATTCGTCTGGAAGAATTCAAACCAGAGCAAGATTGGTGGGGCGATGAAAGTGACGACTTTGCCAGTCGCGAAGAAAACGAATTCGCATGGAAGGTAGACTTCAAAGCTAAACGCGAACAGGCCGAAGCGGCTGCTCAGCCACATTGGAAAAATGCCGAAAGTTTACGTAGTCAAGCATCAGATGCTCGCAGGCAAGCTAGGTATCTTAGTGACTCCTTAACTGGTCGCAGACAAGATAATGGCATTTCAGATTTGCTTCATGATCAGTTGGTTGATTTACATGCAGATTTAACCGGAGCAAGTGATAGCCAGCGCGTCTACACAGCAACTCTCATCAGCGCTTTACAAACGGCTATCCAAGAAGTGACGCCTGAAGGGGTTATTGCCAATCTAAACAATGCTATCGAGACCCTTAAAAATAAGGCTGATTCTCTAGAGTTAAAAGCCCGCGATGCCCAAGCCGCTGGTGATCGCCTCTATTGGCCTATATTCAATCTTGATGAAAAAAATCCCCGAGCAGCCCAAGAAGAAAGCCATGACCCGGACGAGCTGCTGATCAAATACAAAAAGCTGTTAGGTGAAATTGAAGAAACCGAAAATCAGCTAAAAAGCGAATTGGCCGCGGCGCTGTCTCATCACTTCAGTGACGAGGAAGCCTGATGGACGCACAACAGTTTTTGACCGAGTTTGGCCATATTACCAATGCACCCGGGGGTATTGCTCGGTTGCGGGAGTTGGTTTATCAGTTCGCAGTGACCGGTAGGCTAACAGCGCAACGAGATGAAGATGGTAATGCGGATGTTGTTCTGAACAACGTTGCTCGAACTCGGCAGCACTTGATAAACGAGAAAAAGTTTAAGCGCTCACTAAAGTTAGAGTCAGCACCATTAACACCGCCCGCGATCAGCATTCCACCCAGCTGGCGCTGGAGCCGCTTATTGGATTTAGGTGAAATAAACCCGCGAAACCAAGTCGATGAAGGTACCGAAACGGTAGTGATGGCTACTTTTTTGCCTATGGCTGCCGTTTCTGAATTGCACTCAATCCCTATTACTGGTGAAGTTAGGCCGTGGTCAGAAATCAAAAAAGGTTACACACATTTCGCAAATGGCGATGTGCTACTGGCTAAGATTACCCCATGTTTTGAAAACGGAAAGTCAGCAGTAGTCCAAGGGCTCGAATACAACATTGGTTCAGGCTCGACAGAATTTCATGTTTTCCGCCCCATAAGCGAAGACGTTAACCCAGCTTACGTTTACCTTTTCGTTCGTTCGCCATTATTTCGTGCAAAAGGTGAAGCCAGTATGACCGGCACCGCCGGGCAAAAACGTTTGCCGACGGATTATTTCGCATTGTGTGCAATGCCATTGCCGCCAACCGAAGAACAATCCCGTATTGTCGCCAAAGTCGATGAGCTGATGGCCTTATGTGATCAGTTGGAAACGCAGCAACAAAAACGCCGCACCCTGCAAAACCACCTGCGCCAAGCCACACTGCAAGCCGTCGCCGCCAGTCAAAGCCCTAACGAACTGCAAGAAACCTAGCAACGTCTGCAAGCTAACTTCGATCAACTGTTTTCCTTGCCAGAAGATGTTGATGCTCTAAGAGAAGCGGTCCTTGGCCTTGCCATCGCTGGTTACCTTAGCGAAGCGTCAATAAAAGATGAAAAAGTTGTCGATTTTATAAAGCGCAATGAAAGCAGCAAGCAAGCTCGACTGAACTCAGGTGAAATGAAGCGAAAAAAAGCTTCCGCCACTGATGTATACCAACTGGAACTAGAGGTGCCAGATCATTGGGCAAAGGCTGCGCTTGAAGATCTATTTCAATTCATCGACTACAGAGGAAAAACACCGCCTAAAACAGAAAGCGGGGTAGTTCTAGTTACGGCCAAAAATGTTCGACCAAGGCGATTAAATAAAGAGCCGATCGAATATATATCCGAAAAATCCTACCAAGAATGGATGACTCGCGGCTTTCCAAAACTTGGGGATTTACTATTCACTACTGAAGCCCCACTGGGGAATGTAGCGCGTATTGAAGAAGAACCGACCTTCGCTTTGGCTCAGCGCGTGATCAACTTTCAACCATTTTCTAATTTAAATACGAAATGCGTGATGTACTTTATGATGTCTCCAATTTATCAAAGCTTACTTGATATAAATTCTACGGGGATGACCGCAAAAGGAATCAAAGCTGCAAAACTAAAACAGCTTGAGCTGCCAATTCCACCGATTCAAGAGCAGCAAAGAATCGTCAGTCGCATTGAACAGTTGTTGAGTGTTTGTGATGAATTGGAAGGTTCATTGCGCAGTGCAGGCAAGATTGCAACAGCACTAGCAACTGCATCCGTCTCCGCTCTCACCGGCATCGCCATCGAACAAGAAGAGGAACCTATGAAAGCCCCACAAACTGAACTGGTGGCACCGGTGCGTTTAGGCACACCGCCTGATGTAAAAGCCCAGGCCCCGCTAGCTACCATTCTCGCCCGCCATAACGGCGAGATGAGCGCCAAAGATTTATGGCAGCGTTTCGGCGGTGAAATCGATGCCTTTTATGCCCAGTTAAAAGCCGAAGTCGCTCATGGTTGGCTGCTGGAACCTGCGCCTGCGGAAATGCGAGAGAAGGCCGAGAGCTAAAAAAGACAGGAATTAAAAGGACTCTAATTTTATGGGAATTGTATGCAACTTCGATATTTAGCCATTCCGCAGTTTCGTAACTTGCGCAATCTAGAAGTGAGCTTTGCCAGCGAGCTTGAGCCCGTTTCTGGCACACTAGGGAATACGCCGGCAAAACGGATTCGCAGCCATGCGCTGATTGGCCAGAATGGCACCGGAAAATCCAATTTAATTGAAGCGCTGATTACCCTATTTCGCGATGTCGATCTCGACCGCGAAGCGGCATTTGACTACACATTGGAATACGAAATTCGCGGCCACATCGTGCGTATTCAGGCCGATACTGCCAAACAAAAACGCCCTTACGTTTGGGTAGACGGTGACCGTGTAAGTCAAGAGTATCTGATTAAAAATGACCCAGCGGACAAAGTCCCGCAAGATGAGCGTCGCGGCCCACGGTTATTACCAACACACATATTTGCCTATTACTCAGGCCGCAATGAGCGCATCGAACAGTTATTTCAGGAACACCAACGCCGATTTAATAAACGTCAGGAAATCACCACCGACGAAGTTTTATCTGAAGACCTGCTGGAAAACTTCGCCGCCTCCGATGCTGATATTCGGGCGATAAAAGAGGCCAAACGCCGCCGCGAGGCCAAATTAAAGCAAGCAGGCGACGATCGTCTGCGCCGCCTGTTTTATTGCCGGGGCGGCCATAGCCAGTTGGTGTTACTCGCCTGTTTATTGTCTGATGACCCTGTGTTCAAAAAGGTACTGAATAATCTTCATATCGAATCGTTGGAATCAGCGCTATTTGTGCTCAAAGAACCTCATCGCCTGCGAGAAAAACGCCGGGGCGGCAAGTTCGATGAAATAGAAATCAACGAAGGCGACCCGCGCTTTTGGTATGCACGTGGCAACGTAGTGAGCGAGTTTCTCGACAAACTCTGGCAAGTCGCCTGGGCGCCTATCGAACAGGAAGCCAGCAAGCAAATTGACTTTCGTGGCCGCACAGAAAAACAAAAGCAGCTGTATTTGTATGTACCCAACAAAGAAAAGCTGAAAGAGTTAGGCGAACTGGTCGGCGGCCCCGACAGCTTCTTCCGCTATGCCGAAGGTGCTTACATTGGTGATTTGATTGACGAAGTGCGCATCAGGGTAAAAAAACGCGATGAGTATGGCGGTAAAGTGAGTTTTACCCAGCTTTCCGAAGGCGAGCTGCAAATGCTCACTGTATTGGGCTTAATGCGCATCACCCGCGAAGATCATTGTTTGTTTTTGTTAGATGAGCCCGATACGCATTTAAACCCCATCTGGAAACTGCGCTATTTCGACGATATTGAAGGCGTGTTGAGTTCCGAAAAAGATTCACTGGCACAAGGCGAATCGCAAATTCTGATTACCACCCATGACCCGATGATGGTGGGCTCGCTCAGAAAAGAGCAAGTCCACATTATTCGTAAAAGCGAAGGTAACACTCTAGTTGAACAGCCAGACGAGCACCCGCAAGGCATGGGTGTATCTGGCTTGCTGAAAAGTGAAATGTTTGGATTACCATCCACGCTCGACCGCCACACCTTAAACACACTGCAACGACGCAATGACTTGCTCGCCAAACGCAAGTATGAGGGGTTAAGCCACGATGAGCAGCAAGAATTGGATTGCTTGGTGGTTCGCCTCGACGACTTGGGTTTTTCTCGTGAGTACCGAGACCCAATGTATCAACTCTTTATCGAACAGATGTACAAAGTGCGCAGCAAACCGCTTGATGAATTACTCAGCGAGCAAGAACTCCAAGAGCAAAATGCCTTGGCTGAAAAAATAATGGAACAATTGGTAAAAGCGCAGCGTAAAGAGGATTTGTCATCGCTTGCGCAAGAGCTGGCCGAGAAGTTAAAGGAGTAAGCATGCGCAAAGTCATCATTACAGGCACACCACCAGCGGACTGGGTTGCTGAGGCTGATGCCATTACCGCGCAGCTGCTTGCCGCTGCGGATGATATCGCTCGTCAAGCAATCGTAGATGAGAACGAAAAACACTGGCGTGATCAAAGGATTCGCGGTTGGCTAATGAGTCAGTTCGCCAATAAGTGCTGGTATACAGAAGCGGAAGAATCTGTCTCACCGATTCACGTAGATCATTTTCGTCCAAAAGGCCGGGTAAAAAATCTTGATGGCAGCTACGAAGAGGGTTATTGGTGGCTGACTTTCAATTGGAAGAACTACGTCATAGCTGGCCACTTAATAAATACGAAAAAGAGCGACTTTTTCCCTTTAATGGAGGGAGAGCGCCGTGCCGCAGTCAACAGCTCGGAAGTTCAATTAAAACTCGAAGGGGCAGTGTTGATCGACCCGTTGACAGATCAGACGCGTTTGATTTCTTACGAACGTGATGATGATGGTTGTATTGCCGTACTTGCTGGGGATATTGATGACCTAGAGAAATTCAAAGCAGAGAAAACTATTGAAATCTTGGGATTAAACCGCATTGACCGCTTAAACCAAAAACGCGGCAAAAAATGGGATGATTGTTTAAAGGACATACAAGACTACCGAGGAGCAAGAGCACATGGTGCACACGCTCTAGTTTGGCTTGTGAAAGAAACAGCAATTGCCCGTTTGAAAGAGAGAATAAAGTACGATGCTGAGTTTTCTTCAGTTGCAGAAGCTTGCATTCGCAAGCAAGCTCCAGAAGCTGTTATTGCCGCTGTGTTTGAGCGGCGAAGTAATATGTAATAGGTTTATATTACTTTCAGGTGCTAAGCATAGCTCTAATCACATAGAGGCAGCCTTTGGCGGCCTCTTCTATATGCCCGCTCCACCAGCACATCATTGGCTTTCTAATCCGTGCGGTTATAAGTACTGAGAACTTGGTTTATCATCGACGTGAGCTAGGGTCTTTCTACCGAGTTAGAATCAAAACCTAGCTCGTTGGGTAGAGGGTATGACAAAGAACGTAAATATACTCAGTGGATAAAAGTAGCAGATTTTCCGGTCAACGCATTAGATAAATGAGCGAGAGCAGATGGTGCGAAGAATTGAGAGCTTGGTGTGAAACATTGCGCTCACGCGAGCTACGTCTTAATTAACCTGAACTAGAACAAACCAAAGCACGGATGGAGCAAACACAATGAACGCTAACACAACTCGTGACATCGATATTGTTGAGCTGATGGCGCTGTGCGAAACCAGTACATTGCAAAAAGGTATCCAGCTTTCGCGCAGTGGTGCGGTGCGCAAACTTACCATGGTGGGAAATACCGCTACCGCACAGGTGAAAGGCAGCAACGTCTATCAAGTGAATCTCGATTTCACGGGTGATTTGGTCGCTGAGTGCACGTGCCCAGCTGCGCAATATCAACGCTTGTGCAAGCACGGTGTGGCAGTGGCGATGTCTCTTATCGAACAGCCACAGCTCAATCAAGAGAGTGAGCGCGAGACAATCAAAAAACACCTGCAAAGCCTCGGTGAAGAGGCTAGGTTAGAGATGCTGCTTGATTACCTGGAAGAAGACGAATACGCGTGGAATGCGCTACTCACGAAAATCGAAATACGTGAAAAGCCAGCGGTGTACGGCGAGTTGAAAAAGTTAGTTACCCAAGCCTTACCACGGGAACAGCTGTGGGATTGGCGAGAGAGCCATGCCTATTTTCATTCGGCAGAAAACCAGTTGAGCATGATCATTGAGTCGATGCAAAGCCTTGACACAGAGCAGCAGTGGAAGCTTATCAACTACCTTGTGGAAAGGCTGAATAAGGTACTCGAACAGATCGATGATTCAAGTGGCGCTCGTTTTGGCATTGAAAGCCTAATTAATGAGCATATGCCTAACATACTGGCAAAACTTAATTGGAGTGAACAAGAAAAAGCGCATTGGATGTTTGAGCGTTTAACCCACCATGAGTTCGATGTGTTCCCGTCGATCGAAGAGGATTTTGCCGTGGTGTGGCAAAACAACACGTCCTTCCTTGATTTATGTCGACAAGCGATTGAACAAGCTTCACCAGACGAGCGTGGTTGGAATTTAAGATCATGGGCCAATCCACTCATTAAACAAAGCCCAAATTGGCGTGATGTGGTGGCCATTAAGCAAAAAATAGCGCGAACGTGCCGAGACTTCTTAGAAATTGTTGAGATGTATATCGACAACCAAGCGCCATTAGAAGCCGAGTTTTGGTTGGCGAAAGCGCGCAAAATTGCGAGCGAGTATGAACGGCAAGCGTGTGATCAGGCGCAGTTCCGCCTTTATGTTGAGCTTGGTGAAATTAAATCCGCTTGGTCGCTGGCCAATCGCCTGTTAGAACGATCACCCAGTTTTCAGCGCTATAAAGATATGGTTCAATTTAAAGCGAATTACTCAGTGGATGACGCTGAGTTTCTTTCCCGTGTTGAGCAGTTGTTTAAGAATTCCTATCGGCTGCCAGACCAATTTAACCGTGTGTCTGAACAAACCGATGCCTTGGTGCTTTTTTATATCGACAATCAGCAATTTGACCAAGCGTGTGAATGGGTGGCAAGCAATAGAGTGTCCACCAATGCGTTGCTAACGTTGGCTGATCTTGTGGTGGATGATAAGCCAAACCATGCACTCAGCTACTACCTTCGCGTTGTCACGGTGCAGATTGAGCAGACGAGCAATGAAGCCTATGCCACAGCGTTAACGCTTTTACGAAAAATCGAAGGGTTGCTTAAATCACACCCTACGGAGTTGGCGCAGTTCTATGTTGAAATAGCCTCATTGGCACAAAGCTATAAACGCAAGCGCAATATGTTGACGTTGTTAAAACAACACTACGCCTCCCATTTATAACCTGTTGATAATGTAAGGCTTTAAATCGCGCACTTGCATTCCAACAAAGAGATGGCCACCTAGGAGGTTCATTTGAATCATCGTGTTGTGTTTACCGGTGGGCCGGGGGCGGGCAAAACCTCCGTTATCGAATATCTCAATAACTTAGGTTACCCAAGTGCCCCCGAAGTGGGGCGAAAAGTCATCCAAGCACAAGTGCAAGCTCAAGGTAGCGCGTTACCTTGGTTGGACAAATTGGCCTTTCGCGACCAAATGGTGGCTGAAGAAATCAAAAACTATGACGACTTTGGGCATGCGGTAACCACTTTTTATGATAGAAGCATTATTGACTGCTATGGCTACAGTAAGCTTGAAAACTTACCCATTTCGACGCTTTTATCCACGAAATGTTGTGAGTTGAGTTATGACCGTAAGGTGTTTATTTTCCCGCCGTGGGAATTGATCTATAAAAATGATCGAGAGCGAAAGCAAGATTTTAAAGAAGCCGTTGCTACGTATCGCGAGATGGTGAGTGCCTACACGCAGTTTGGTTACGATTTGCTTGAAGTGCCGATGGTCTCCGTTCGAGAGCGAGCGGAATTTATATTAAACAACCTTAGTCTTTAGGATGGCGTTATGCCTTTGGGAGAAGATGGATAAGCTCATCGCCCTCATCAAAGAAGACCGAATGAGAACAGAGGCGTTAGGCCATGTGTCCGAGTTGTCATTGCCTCAGTGCTATATTGCCGCAGGCTTTGTGCGAAATTTGGTGTGGGATTCATTACACGGTTTAGCCACTCCCTTGAATGATGTTGATGTGATCTACTTTGATCCCACAGAGTCAAACCCCGATGCTTATCTGCAATATGAAGCGCATTTAAAGGCGCGTATGCCGCAGTTAAATTGGCAGGTTCGCAATCAAGCAAAAATGCATCTTCGTAACGGTGATGAGCCGTATCAAAGCGCTATAGATGCCATGCGTTATTGGCCAGAGAAAGAAACGGCGGTGGCCGTTCGGCAAGTGGCGCCTAATCACTATGAATGTGTTTCGGCTTTTGGGCTTGAATCTCTATTTCGTGGGTATATCACGCACAATCCGAAGCGTTGTTTGGCAACGTTTGAACACCGCGTCACTTCAAAAGGATGGTTGGCGAATTGGCCTAAATTAGTGGTGATGTCGTAACAACAAATTTATCCAACCAAATCCGTTGCTTCAACTAATGCAAAAGCTGTTTTTCCAATGCATATGATAATAAACAACGGAACACGCTTTGGTTACTCAGTAATAACCTTTTTCAGCCTCGCAAATGTCTTCATCGAATCGTTAGCGGGCATTAACTCGTAATCTGGGTTATTGGCTTTTAGCCAGTAGCGGCCTTGTGCATCTTTCTGCACGACACGCAGCAGATACTGATTCTCGCCCCGGTCTTACGTCTGAAGTTACCCAAATTTGCTTGATCATTAAAGTTGATGTAGTCAGTGCCGCTTGTAGCTTGTTTTCATCCATATCGGTAAAAAACGTCCGTTGCGTACATGAGCGGACTGCCATCGCAATGAAAGTGGCTATTTTGCACTATCTGCTAGGCTTCTTCTAGGTACTACTGCCGTTTGCGTGAGATTAAGCTATTGATTCTGTTTAAGAGAATGACGCGCAAAGTAGGCTGGCATCCATCACCCAATGAATGCCAGCCGCTGTTTATTTTAATTGGAAATCGACTTAGCCATTAAATGTACGAGCGACACGACCTTTACAACTGATCGTGTAGTTCCCTACATAAGCAGGAATGAAAGCCGATTGCCCTTTACCAAGCACCAATGTTTCACCGCTTTGTGCGAGAAGTGCAACGTCCGCATCGATGGGCATTAAGATTTCCGCACTGCTCATCTCGACTCGTTGTTCTTTTGGCGCTTGGAAGACGGAGAACTGAAAATCTTGCACAGGAACAGGGAAGTGATGTTCACAGCCGTTGATTTCTGCTTGGGTTAATAGGGTGTTGATTGGCTTTGGAACGAAGTCGGTACACTTAACCAGTTCTTCCACATCCATGTGTTTTGGTGTTAAACCGGCGCGAAGTACGTTATCTGAATTCGCCATAATTTCCAGCCCCGTGCCTTTGATGTAGGCGTGAGGCGTTCTTGCACATAGGAACATGGCTTCACCCGGTTTAAGCGTAATAACATTCAGCAATAACGGGGCAAACAAACCCACATCATTTGGGTACTGCTCAGCAAGGTCTAAAATCAGTGCGTATACTGGGCGTGCTTGGTTCATTGCGGCGTAACTCAATAAGTGATCGACTGCATTGACCTTGCGTGCTTCCTCCATAGAAAGAATCTCCACGAAGAAGTGGCACAAGCCGTCTTGGTTACGATTACGTTCAAATTGCTCTAGGTAGCCGTTGATCTCTGGAATGTCACACAGGCGAAACTCAGCGATGATCTCATCAAACGGACGAAAGCCGTTCATTGCTTGGTATTCCGTTAGTGCGTAAACCAGCTCAGGCTTGTGGTTGGCATCTTTGTAATTACGATTGAATGCACTCAGTGGTAAACCCAGCTCTTGTTCTTTGGCGTAACCGAGCTCAGCATCTTGTTTGTTGGGGTGCACTTGGATAGACAAGGCTTTATCCGCCGCAAGGATCTTGAAAAGGAAAGGTAGGTCACCAAAAGCTTTTGCGGTGTTTTGCGATAAAAACGCTGACGGATCTTGTTTGATCAGTTCCGACAGCGAAACATGGGTACTTCCTTGCTTTACCATAGAACAACCATTGGGATGCGTGCCCATCCACACTTCGGCTTGAGGTTGCTGCGCTTGGTTGGCAAAGTCAAACAAATCGTGGATAGCGGTGCGGCTTCCCCAGTCGTAGTTTTGGATCTTATTGTCCATTTTGAAGAAGCATTTTGATGAAATAGTATTCGAATTCATGAATTTTACCCGTAGAAAACCCTCCGAACTGAATCGGAAGCAAAAAATAGTGGAGATTGGATGGGTGAGCGGTTAACTCACCCTAAGAGATGTAGAAGTCGCTTCTACAATGAGATGCCTACAACCTAAGCTTGGGAGCGAACGGCTTTCTCGAAGGTTGAGCCTGCAAGAACGGCAATAACAGCAAGCCAATCACGGCTGCGCATACCGAGATGGTGATGAAGAATCCAGTCCAGCCGTACTCTTTAAGAATCAATGCGAGCGGGTAGCCAGAAAGCGCAGCGCCCATGTAAGCAAACAAACCGACAAAGCCAGTGGCAGCGCCAGCGGAATCTTTATGCGAGCATTCCGCTGCAGCCATACCGATCAACAATTGTGGGCCAAAGACGAAAAAGCCAATCGAGAACAACCCTGCCGCTTGGAACGCAAAGTTGGTTAACGGCATCAACCACAGCGCTGCGACAGAGAGGAAAATACCTGCGGCAAATAACAGGTTCATCGGACCGCGGTTACCGCCGAACAATTTATCCGAGCCCCAACCCGCCACCAGAGAACCGACAAAACCACCGATTTCAAACATCGATACTGCGGCGTTGGCATTAATTAGGCTGTAGTGGTGTTGTTCTGTCAGGTAGACGTTACCCCAGTCATTAATTGCGGTACGCACGATGTAAACCAGAACATAGCTAAATGCGAGCAACCAAATGTACTTGTTGTTGAACACGTATTGCCTGAGGATCTCTTTATAACTCAGCCCTTGTCCGTGGTTCTCTTGGGCAAGTTCTAATGCATCATTGCGCCACTGCCCAACGGTTGGTAGACCTTGAGTCGTCGGTTTATCGCGCAAGCGCCAACACACAATCACACCAAGAATGACGCCAATGACTCCCGGTACGATAAAGCCTTCCCGCCAGCTGTAATGGAATGTGAGAAATCCAACGAGTACGGGAATCAAAGCGCCACCTACGTTATGAGCTGTGTTCCAAATTGCCCACAAGAAGCCACGCTCTGAGCGCGAATACCAAGTGGTAAGTAGCTTAGAACATGAAGGCCAGCCCCAACCTTGGAACCAAGCGTTCATGACCCACAGTACAGCGAGTGCAACCAAAGAGCTGGAGAAGCCAAACGCGATATTGATTAAGCCCGTCGCGATCAAACCGACACCCATGAAAAAGCGAGGGTTAGAACGGTCAGAAATGGTGCCGGAAATGAACTTGGATAAACCGTAGGTGATGTAGAAAAGCGTTCCAATCATACCGATATCGGCCTTGTCTAACCCCAGATCAGCAATCATCGCGGGCGCGGCATAGTTGAACGTTTTTCGCGTGAAGTAAAAGCCCGCGTAACCAAGATACATCCCCAGCATGATATGCAGACGCCAATAACGGTAGCGTTCATCCACTTGGTCTTTGCTAAGGGGAGCTTGGTTGTAGCTCGGAGACTGAAATAATCCAAACATGCTCGTTACACCTTAGGTAATGTGATGGCGATCTGTGTGCCATCTACGTGATCGTTCAAAGAGTAGATATACATTTTCCCGCCAAGCGCTTGCACGCGTTCTTGCATGCCGCGAACGCCCATCCCTTTCATGCACTCTTCGGTTTTAAACCCAATGCCGTTGTCAGCGATATGCAACGAAATGTTCTCGTCTATAGAGAGCTCGATAACGATAGACGTCGCATTCGCGTATTTCGCTGCGTTGTTTAACGCTTCTTGGCACAAACGGAATAGGGTGACTTTTAATGTGTCGCCCAGAGACTCGTAGTCGCCTTGCCAATCAAGCACAACGCGTGTGCCATGATTGTCGAACTCCATTTCACGGGTTAACTGGTAAACGGAATCTTTCAAATCCAGATCGTCGAGCATTTTCGGGCGCAATTTGCTCAGCAGGTGCTTGGTCGTGTCATAAACATTGAGCGACAAATTCTCGATCATCTCGGCACAGCGTGTGTTCATTTCTGCGTTATCAACTCGCTTAATGATGCTTGCTTGGGTACGAATTGCCGTGATGTTCTGTCCAATCTCATCGTGCAGCTCTCTTGCTACGTCGCGACGTACCGACTCTTCCGCTTGAATAAGTTGGCGAGACAAGGTTTGGTTTCTTGACAATTCACCCCGAAGCTTTTGATTAAGATCTTTCTGTTTTTGCACCGCTAAACCGAGCATGATGCCGGTTAAGGTTTGTGCAGAAAGAGAGAGCAGCAGGTCAGTGATTTCTAAGTTCGACACCCCACTTCGCGCAGCAATCAAGGCAATACTGTTTAACATGGTCGCAAGCAGCGCACCCTGCCAGCCATAGCGCAGCGCAAGCACAATGATTGGGATGGCCATACAAAAAGGGGCGAAGCGTTTTAGCTCATCCGGCAAGCTGGTTTGAATCAAAATGCTGGCGATCAATAACACGCTATAAAGCAAGATATGACGAACTTTGAATTGAATGTCGTTAGCTAACAAATTTGAGGTCAATGGCGACCAAGGGCTTTGGAAGAGATAGTTCCAAAGTAGGTAACACATTGGCAGAACCAACAAACCGCCGGCGATACTTGCCAACCACGCCATATAGACAGATTGAACATGGTAGCCAACCGCGAGCACATTAATGCAAGACGTTACGAGCAACACGACAGCCATAACCGCTAAGTGCTGATTCTGATCGCCTTTGTAATAGCGCTTAGCAAGGTAAACCACTGGAATACTTAATACGCTAGCAACCAACACCATCAACCATTGAGGTTGTTCAAGAAGTAGAGCGAGTGCGACGGTCAATCCCCATTCGGCAAGATAAATCGTGGCCCAGTATTTTTTACGCGTATGCAGTGTTAAGCCCAGACGCAACGCGAAGGGGAACAGCAAGATCGCAAGCTCAGCATCGTTGACAAAGTAATACGCAATCACCCACAGACAGAACCACGAACATCCTGCCATGAATAAACCACAAATGGAGGTGATGATGTAGCTACGCATTAAAACGACTCTTGCGAGAACAGTTTGGCGAGTTCAACGTTGTTCTTCACGCCGAGCTTATCCATCGCGTTTGCACGGTGAACGTGAACCGTCTTATGGCTTAAGCCAAGCTCAGTGGCGATGGACTTCACATCTAAACCGCGAGCCAGTAACTGGCACACTTCGTTTTCACGGCGAGTCAGTTGAGTCTGCGTCGCGGTTTTGTCACTTGGTGTCGCCAGCTTTAACGCAATATCGGGCGTTAGGTAACAACCGCCGGAAGCACTGGTTCTTACGGCTTGGATTAACTCATCAGGACTACAACGTTTACTTAGGTAGCCTTTCGCGCCCAGTTTCAGTGATTTCTCAACCATCGCGGGAGAATCGTGAACACTTAGCATGACACACGCAATGCCAGAAGGGATTTCGGAGAGTAGGGTAAGCCCACTTTCGTCTGCCATCGAAATATCTAGGATAACCACATCTGGCTTGCATGCAGGTAATCCCACTCGGGCTTCGGCTACCGAGCTAAATTCACCGACAACATTCATGTCTGCTTCTAGGCTCAACAGCTGAGCAAATCCAGAACGAACAATGACATGGTCATCCACAAGCGCTACGTTAATCATCTTAAATACCAAACTTCAGCAATAAACAAACGAAAATGAGTTCTTAAAGAACTCAATAAAATCCTACGATGATACTAAATTGACCAAGTTTATTTAATGATCTAGTGCGCTTTGACTGGCAAAGCGCACTGGTTGATTAAGCTTGGTTTTCTGCGAGTTCAAGCTTCTTCTTGTTATGTCGGATCTTTTTCTCTTCCGCGATAGCAACGAAAGCAAGCAAAACAATACAAATCATTGCAGAGGTATCTAGGGCTGCGAAGGTGCCTTTCCAACCGGTTAGGCCAAAGATTGGCGTACCGTCTGCAATCATACCCAGCCCCAGTTTCGCGAAGCTGTCACCAATTAGGTAAGCGAAAGTGCCTTTTACGCCATCGGCCACACTGATTGCTTTCTTAGGAACAAAGCCAACTGCCGCAACACCGATAAGCAGTTGAGGACCAAACACGAGGAAACCCAGTACAAACAGCGACGCTAGGTACATGAACTCGCTGGTTGCATGTTGGTAGAACTCAAGGGATACAATGATCAATGCAAGAGAGACACAAGCCACTAAAGCACGGCGACCGTTCGCAAGGTCAGATAGGTAACCCCACATCAAAGTACCCACAAGCGCACCCACTTCGAATAGGGTAAAACCAGAGATTGCGGCTTCTTTTGATAGACCAAGCTCTTGGTACGCGTATACCGTTGACCATTGGTCGATACCGATACGCACGATGTAAAGGAAGATGTTGGCAAAGCAAAGTAGCCAGATCACTTTGTTTTTAAGAACGTATTCAACAAAGATCTCTTTTTTGGTCATCTGGTTTTCTTCAGCGGCGGTGTCTTCTTCACTCACTGCTTCATCGAAAAGTTCTTCTACTTTACCCAGACCGTAAGCTTCTGGAGAGTCGCTACCAAAGCGCATACCGATGAAACCAACGATGATCGCAATGACAGAAGGGAAGACAAACATACCGATTACGTGACCGTCGAAGAGGTAGTTAGCACCAAACAGAGCGACACCCGCAGCACCAGCGCCACCCACGTTGTGCGACATGTTCCAAAGGCCTAAGTAAGAGCCACGCTTGTTACGTGGGGTCCACTTGGTGATGGTCGAGTAACTAGAAGGACCCCCCGTACTTTGGAAGAAACCACTGAGTGCGTAAAACGCCACCATCAAGAACAAGCTCGCGCTGCCGCCGCCCATACTGAAGCTGAATCCAAGCATGGCAAGACCAGAGAGGAGCAGCATGAAAGGGAGAAACTGCTTGGTGTTCTTACCATCAGCGTAGTAAGAGACGACGGTTTTACCGATGCCGTAAGTAATCGAAAAACCCAGACCAATTAAACCGAGATCGGTCATGCTTAAACCGTAAGTGGAGATCATGTCGTTTTGCGCGACGTTGAAGTTTTTACGGATCAGGTACATGGTCAAGTAACCAATAAATACCACTAGGTAAGATTGGATAAATGGCTTGAACCACATTTTTCTACGTACTTCGACAGGAAGATCGAGGGTAGGCTTCCGGACTTGTTCAAGGAATTTTAACATCGTGAACTCTCTTGGATTAGGGTGATGCACTTGCGTGCTCGCTTTCTTTTAACTGCTGGCGATTGTAGAGAGTCCACTTTTGAATCACATGAGAGGAGGGCTTAGATCGGCTAAGAAAAATTCCTAGAAAAGAGTGAGTGAGCGCTAAAGCGTGAAAATCATCACATTCTGTGTGGCATAGTGTTAATACGCACAATGTAAGGCTTCAACCGCTCGCGCTTTGTGAAGCATATAACGTAGGCTCACATCCATCGCCTGATGGATGTGAGCCGCTGTTTATTTTTCTTCGAGCAGGTGTTCGTAGCGTTGGTCGGTGAGTGTCTTCATAAAGGCGACTAACGCGTCTACTTGCTTATCGGTCAAAGCGCGCGATTGAAATTTTGCTTCGGTCAGCGCTAAGTTTTTATCAACCTCAGGCGCTCGCCAAGGCTGGCCTGTTTCCGGGTTAATCGTGCGGGTTGAGTTATTATATTTGTCGTAAAACAGCACCACAGTACGCAAGTCTTTAAACACGCCGTTGTGCATATAAGGGCCAGTCACGGCGACGTTGCGCAGTGTCGGCACTTTAAACTTACCAGCTTGCGCTTCATCGTCGATACGCGGGTGCTCAAGCAGCCCTTTGTCAATGTGCTCCGCGCCTAGGCCGTTGACCTTACGCACCACCGTATTCACCGGAACCCCTAAGTTATGGTACTCATAGTTGCTAAATGTCTCCCCTTGGCTGTTTGGAAAAGCTTTTAGCTGGTGGCATGCGTTGCAATTGGTAAACTGCTGAGAAAAGAACAGCGCCTCACCCAACGACTCTTGCTGAGTCAGTTCGACTTCATTGCGCAGATAGCGGTCGTATTTGGAATCAAAGGGCGAAAAAAAGTCCGTTTTTTCAAACGCGGCAATACTTTCTGTCATGGCAAGGTAGGCGGCGTCGGTGTCTGACCATATCGCGTCACCAAATAAAGCAGTGAACCCTTGCACGTAGACACGGTTTTCCTTTAACCGATCGACTACGGCTTGTTTGTTGGGCATGCCCATTTCAAGTGGATTTAAAGGAGGGCCACCGGCTTGACCAGCCAAATCGCGCTCTCTGCCATCAAGGAAGAGCCCGCCTTTAAATTCGCCCGCGTCATTACGGGTTATGCGAGGGATTTTGTTGGCGTAAGAGGCAGTTGGTGTATTGCGGTCACCAAACGACACCCCATCGTCACCTTTTGAGACCATTCCCTCCAGCTCTGACTCTCTGTTGTCAATAAAAGCATGGTTCGGATTGTGGCAAGTGGCGCAAGATTGCGTTCGATTTTGCGAGAGATTGACATCAAAAAACAACATCTGCCCGAGTTGCTCCTTGGTCATGGTTGACCCATCGCTCGCTGCAATAGGGTAAGCATGAAGTAACGTAACAAGACCTAGCCATAACGCTGTGGGTTTGGACAAAATAACCTCCGTGGTAAGAATGCCCAAGCATTTGGGCTGTCATAAGTGGTGAAGATTATACCTCAAGCGTGCTAACAACAAATACTAGAGTAAACCTGTGTATGCGGAAATGATGACAATGAACGATAGCGGTTCACTTGCGAAGTTTTTATATTTGAATCAGTCTCTTATGTTTGGAGTGGATAAGAGTGAATTGGTTATTGCTCTCCGGCATGTGAGTGGGGTAGCATCCAGCCTTCAAACAGTGAAGGCGGAATCGCAACGCTTGGCATGTTGAAGCTTAAGCTGGTACTACCAAAAGCGGATGTACGCTCCGTGTAAGGCGGACTACGCATTACTGGTTTCTAAACACAGAATCATGGACAGGGAGAGAGTAATGGAAGCAAAACAGGTCGTTTTAGCCTTCTGGCAAGCGATGAAAAGTAACGATTTTGCCAAAGCCAGTGAATGGCTAAGTGTGGATTTTGAGGGCTTTTGGCCTCAGTCGCGTGAGCTGATTGTTGGCAGAGAGAATTTTACCGCCATCAATTCCTATTATCCTGCCAATGGCGTCTGGCGGTTCGAGATCCATTCTGTGGTTGGCAACGGTGCCACGGTGGTTACGGACGTCTCGATCACCGACGGCGTACAAAAGGCGCGCGCCATTACTTTTCATATTGTTGAAAATGGGCTCATCTGCAAACAAAAAGAGTTTTGGCCCGAGCCCATGCCAGCCCCAGAGTGGCGGGCACAATGGGTAAAAATAGTACCAGAATAGCCTGTGTCTAGTTGGAGCTCTAAGGCGTAATATCTTAAGCGCCCTCGAACTAAGGGATGCATTTCAGGTTGTGATTACTCAAGAACATGTGACGAAACATAAGCCTGATCCAGAAGCCTTCCATTTAGCCTTATCAAAACTGGGAGTGACACCCGAGCAGGCTTTAATATTTGAAGATTCCAATGCCGGCGTCTTGGCAGGCCAAGCGAGTGGTTGTGATGTGGTCGCCGTCAGGCATGCATTCAACGGCAAAAATGATTTGAGCGGAGCGCTTGCTTGCATCGACAGTTTTGAGGAAATGCTGGCAGCGTAAGGCGCTTAAAAAAGCTCAGCATGACAACATACTGGTTTTTATAGGTCAAGCTGCTCTCGTTACACTTTGAAGAAGGCCACTTCCTGTTTGAGATGGTTGGAAAGTGCATTCAAGTTCTGGCTGGCGACTTGGTTGTTCTCCATTAAGCGAATGGATTCGTTCGACATACTGGAGATTTGTTGCATGGCGACGACTAACTCGCGAACCACTTCCACTTGCTCATCGGTGGCAATGACAACGTCACGCACTCGATTGAGTGAGTCCTGAGACTGCTGCTCAATGCTCACCAGCAGTTGGCTTGCTTCCGCGGTATTTTTCTGGCAACTCTCGACTTTAGGCTGGGTGTTCTCCATGGCGGTCACGCTTGCTACAGTCTGCGCCTGTACTTCTTTGAGCATTGATTCAATTTGTGTCGTCGCTTCGCCAGTACGTTTGGCTAGGCTTCGCACCTCATCGGCTACCACGGCAAAACCTCGTCCGGATTCGCCTGCACGTGCCGCTTCGATCGCCGCGTTCAGCGCAAGCAAGTTGGTTTGTTCTGAAATACTGCTGATCATATTGACGATTCCACCGATATCGCGCGTTTTTGCCTCAAGCTGTTTGACCTGAGCCACGGTGTCATTGACCGCTGTGGTGACAGAGAGCATTTGTTCTGCAACCGCCGCTATGCGAACGCGACCATCGCGCGCATTGTCCGATGTGTTGACCGAGTTTTGCTCTGTAAGGCTGACCGCTTTGGCGATGTCATCAATACTGGCGTGCATGGTTTCTAACTGAGTTGCCATATTCTGAGTCAGAATAGCCTGCTGCTGCGCTGAATCAAACACCGAGCTAGAGCCGCTAGAAACGGCTTCTACTTGGGTTGCCAACTGCTCTGATGCGCGGCGGATATTGAGCACAATCGAGCTCAGTTTGTCGGACATCAGTGACAGAGAATGGAGAATGCTACCGCGTTCACTGGGTTCATAGTGCTGAGTGAGTTCACCGCTGGCCATTAACTGAATCGCATTTTGCGCCACATACGGTTCGCTGCCCAAGGAAAGACGAAAACTGCGTTCGATCATAAAGGCCACCACTGCGGAGATCACGACCGCGATACCGCTTAAAGCCAGCATCAGGCTTTGAAATCCATTGGCTTGTTAATCATTTATATTTCTTTTGTATCGCTTGCTACCAAGTTACCAAGGCAGCGCCTGACCATCGTAGGCATAAAATCCGCCGCTTTGTTCAGGCGTTGCCGCTGCAATCAAACCAATCAAATCGTGCGCAACACGGGCGGGGCTGAACAGTTTCTCTGGGGCGACATTGCTGTGAAACGGCGCAGAGAGTTTGGTGTCGGTCGTGCCTGGATGCAGTGCCAACACCACGCCTTTTTTCAGTGAGCGTTGCCATTCAATCGCTAACGTTTTCAGCAGCATATTGAGCGCCGCTTTCGATGCGCGATAGCTGTACCAACCGCCGAGTCGGTTATCACTGATACTGCCGACCTTGGCGGAAAGTGTGGCAAACTTGCCCGCCTCACTCTGCTTCAGTTTGGCAGTGAAATGCTTGGCAAGCAGTAGGCTAGGCAAGGCATTGTGGGTCAGGTTGTAGAGGAAAAAATCCGCATCTAAGGCACTGAGGTTCTTTTCTGGCCCTTTACTTGCCGTATGCAGCACGCCGACACAGTTGATAAGCCAATCGACTCGGCTAAATTGCTCACTCAGGGCTTGTACCTGCGCTTCTTGGGTGGCATCGAGTGCATGCCAAGTCAGCCTCGGGTGCTGCCACGTCGGCGTAGTACTATGGTAAGTCGCATGCACGTTGGCCTCACTAAAACGGTTCAGCGCTTCTTGCACCATCGCCAAACCAATACCGCCGCTGCCACCGATGATCACGATATTCATGATGAGCTTTCCTTATTATGAGGATGATGGATAAGATGAGACGCGCTGGCGGCGATTGGCCAGTCAACCATATCGACACTGTCGATCGCCAAATTTTCGAGAGCATTTAGCTTGTCACAAGCCGTTTCGCACCATTTGGCAACGAACTCGCCCTTTGGATCGTAAGTGTGCGCCTGTTTTTCGAGGTTGAATTGCCGCGAGCCGCGTGGGTCGGCTCCGACTCCCGCCAAATACTGCCAGTTGCCCCAGTTGGATCCGACATCGTAATCCATCAACTGAGTTTCAAAATAAGCGGCGCCATAGCGCCAATCTAAGCCTAGTTCGTGGACTAGACAGCTGGCGACTAACTGTCGACCACGGTTGGACATGTAACCCGTTTGATTCAGTTGCCGCATACAGGCATTGACAATGGGGAAAGGTGTTTCTCCGTGTTTCCATTGTAAAAAGCGCTGCGCATAGAAACTGGTGAGCGGTTTTTTCTCGCCAATCCCAGAGAAGCGAAACAGTTTTGCGCCGTAGCGCCGCGCGTACCAGTAAAAATATTCACGCCACAGTAACTCAAAGAAAATCCAGTAGGTGGAATCGTTCGCGCCATGTACAGCTTCATAACGCTGCAACATGGCATAAATGGTTTTTGGCGAAACCGCGCCGAGCGCGAGCCAAGGCGAAAACTTAGTGGAATAATCCATGTCGTCTAACCCATTGCGCGTCTCTTTATAGCGACTGGGGAGCATGGAGGAGAAATAGTTTTGGCAATGCGTCAGCCCTGCTTGCTCACCACCGACAAAGGCGCTGTGATTCGGCTCGGTAACAGTGTCCAGCAAAGGCAACTGCCAGCCTTGCTCAATGGGTGGCAAAACACGCGGATAACCCATCGGCGCAGAGAGGGAGAGCGTTTCTACTTGCTTACGAAATTGGGTAAAGGTGCTCGGTAGCGCCTCAAGTGCAAACGGCAACTGCGGCTCACTCAATAAGCTGTGCAGAGTTTGCTGATGGATGTGCACAGAAGAAAAGTCCTGATGAATGCGCGCGATAGCTTGGCGCTCATCTGATCCCGCCACGGCATCCACATAAATATCCGTAATCTCGACTTGAGTCAGTAGATGGCGCAGCGCTTGATAGGGCAAAAGTGGCGTCACCCAAAGCTTTTGGCCTAGCGTACTGAGCGAATGATCTAAGTCAGCCAAGGTTTGCTTGAGAAACCTTTTTTTGGCTTCGCCCCATTGGGTTTGCTGGGCGTAGCGCGCCAAAAACGGCGTAATCGAGGGATAACAGTACAAACAGATCAAGCGATCCACTTGCTGCGAGGCTTGCTCAAGTAGCGGGTTATCGTTCACTCGTAAATCGTTGGTAAACCAGTACAGGCCAATTTTTTTACTCACGTTCCACTCTCAATCGCAGATACATTGGTCGGTGAGATGTTATACGCGTCGAGTGGATTGACGATCACAAGCTGCGTTGTTAGAAAATGTCGGAAAAGTTAAAAAAGTGACAATTTGCCATGATAATTTAGAAAATTAGCGGTATTTAACACATTGAACGATGCCAATTGCATACTCGGTATCATTCACTATAATTCGTTATTATGTTTGTCAATATACAATGCTAACGTATCTGGTAATTTTCTAAGTTGGCTCAAATTAAGGAAGATACATGTTGAGTGCGTGGATCGCAAAATGGTTAGAGCTGCGTGTCGATGACGAGCGCTACAAGGATTACTCTTTTTTGGTGATTGCCTTGATGATTCTTGGTTTCACCAATCTATTCTTTCTCTACTACAATATTTTTGTTATTCCGGACACGCTAATGCGTAACACCTTGGCGATTGGTATGGTCTCGTGTGTGATCAGTTTGCTGCTGATGAAAGAGTGTCGAGCGCCAAAAATTGCGGCGTTTATCATGCAGTTAAACATGACCCTTTCGAGCATGTCTATCATTGTTCAGGTAGGGCACCACGAATTTTCACTTGCATTCATTTTTATCACCCCAATGGTGTCTATGCTGATTCTGGGCTACAAGTTGGGCGCTTGGTTTAGCAGCATAACTTACCTTATCACTGCATCCTATATATTAACGACGATGGACTCTTGGCAGCCGGCCTATTTTGACACCATCAGTTTTATTCATTTCACTACAGTATTTGCCTTTTTGTTTTTTGTCGGCTTTTTTTACGATCATAGTCGTCGTCAGTTATTGGAGTCCTTGCGCAAATCAAACCAAAAATTGCACGAGTTAGCCACTAAAGACCCTCTGACTGGGCTGGCAAACCGCCGATGCTTGGATGATTTTTTGCACAACGTACAGCAGACTCGTTGGATTGCGATGATTGATGTGGATGACTTTAAAAAGATTAATGACCGATTGGGGCATGATGTCGGAGACTCGGTGTTGTCCAATCTTGCTCGCTGCCTAGAAAAAGTGGTGGAGCCGGGCGATTCGGTCGGCCGTTGGGGTGGTGAGGAGTTTCTGGTGTCCATCGATGCAGGCCATGAGCAAATTGCCAAAGAGAAGGTGCAGAGATTGCTAGATAGTATTGCCCAATATGATTTTGCGATTGGACAACCTGTGACGGTCAGTATCGGTTTGGCACTTCATCAGCCAGAGTACCATCGTAGTGCTCTGCTTCATGCCGATGAAGCGCTCTATCGTGCCAAAGCCTCAGGCAAAAATCAGTATTGCCTTGCGACTGAGAAATTTGACTACGCGGTATGAAGGGGATTGTTCTCCACAGGAGTCATCTTCTTAGTGACATCACCCATCACTTGTGCCGCTCTAAAGGCGGCGTCCAAACAGAGCGATTGTGCTTGTTCAAACGATTTAGGAAACTCAACCCAGACAGTTTGAATATTGTCGTTGCTTTGTAAGTAGTAGCGCTTCTTGCGGCAATCGCTGATGTTGGTCCACAGAGTGAATGAGTTGAAGGTTACCCCTATCTTCTTCTCAATTTGCTCTTCAAGGTTGTTCGGATGCAGTGCTTCAAACCCTTGTGGAATTTTACACGGTGATATCATCGCCGCGACCTGAGCCACGCGATCAACATGGCTCAAACTTTGGTTTTGCAGCAACCGATAATAGCTAGCGCGTTCAAATCTTTGTACTGACGTATGCCCACCCGGCGCGGTAAATACAGGGGTCGGGTTGTTGGTCTCCGTTTTGTTCCACTGATAGCGCCAATATGTATCAAGGTTGAGCTGGGTCTGATAATCGGGCTCGTTGGTCATCACGGTAAAGTCACGGTGGTGATAAATGGTCAGTTTGCCGTCATGAATTTCCAAAATGGCTGAATCCCCATGTTGGTCAGAAATTGCTGCATGAACTTGCGCAGGTGCGTTGGGATCACCGGGAACGCTGCCGCCGAAAAAGCAGATCTCCATACCCGGTTCAGGGAAAGAGAAATAGCTCACCGCCTCTCGCACTGTCGCGAAGCGATAGAGCATAAATTGCCCCCAGCGTAGCACGCTCAGCCCTTTTTGCTCATCACTGAGCTGTCCTTGATAAAAGCTGCAGTTGGTGTCGTATAACACGTTGGCGACAAAGCCTTTTTCATTCATACCATCACAAAATCCAAAGCCATCTTCGTCATCGCCTAGTAAGGTGGCTATGCTCGCATATTTTGCCTGCCATTTTTTCATCAGCCCTTCTTTTTTGCGTTCGGCCTTGCTCATGCCGACTGCGTTGCCGCCACTTGGGGTCAGAAGCAGTGTGGCATCAAGGTGAAACTCCCAATCCATGTTGCGAGCAACGGCGACCTGTTTGTTATCCATATTGTTGAGAATGCGTGTGCACATAGTGTTGTTATGTCCTTTGTGTTGTTTTTGCAAAAGTTGCCCAGCTTGACGCGCCAGCACCAATCGATAAGGTTGTATGCGCTTGGCTGAGCAATAGATGTAGCAGAATGTCATGGGCTTTGGCGGGATGCGCTATTTAAAATGAGAGTTGTGCTTACTTTTTGGTGTGAAATTCTACTGTCATATTAAGCCGTTAAGTTGTGCGGCGAGTTTAGTCAGGCTGCTTTGCAGCAAAAGAGTAAGTGTGATCTGTTATGAGTAAAAAAATTCATTCTTCCGATTCGACCATTATCAAGCTCTTACAACAGCGAGGTTTGATAAAAAGCGAAGCCGTTGCAAGGCTCAAGCAGGATGTCTATCGCTTGCATCCCGAAGAGGTGACGAAAGTGAAGAATTATGCCGAGCATTTTGGCATCCATGCAAAGGAAAAA
Organism: Vibrio navarrensis; assembly: GCF_000764325.1. Taxonomy (NCBI): domain Bacteria; kingdom Pseudomonadati; phylum Pseudomonadota; class Gammaproteobacteria; order Vibrionales; family Vibrionaceae; genus Vibrio; species Vibrio navarrensis. Next base: position 1,404,056 of record NZ_JMCG01000001.1, read on the forward strand.
CTCATCGATGAAATTCTGGATCTGCGCCGCGAAGCGTTAATTCATCGTCTGTCGCGTGAAAGCGAAGGTGGGAAAACCGTCTCTAAAAGGCGACTGACGCCAGTCGAGTGAAGGCTGATAATCAGCTCTTTGCACCACCGCTCTCCATTTTAGATTAAGTGAGCGTTTCCGGTAACACTGGCAGCTGAAATGAGAAGGTCGCACCGCCCGTGGGTGTCAGTTCGACATCGCGTACGAATTCCAGTAAAAACGCATTCTGATCGATCTCCAGCTGTTTGCGCGCTGCGATCGCAAAAAGGGCATCCAGGGCAGCGCTATAGGCGACATCAGAAGCAAGATAAACCTCAGCGCAAAGGTAGTATCCTTCAGGCAAGGTGAAGTCGTGCTGGTTCTGCTGGGCTTGCCCATCGCCAATAAAGGTTTCAATCTGCTGCCAAGGGTTGTCTAACTGCGCGATGGGTGTCGCGCTGAGCAAGCGTCGCGATTTCTCTCCGTAGATAGCTATTACGTTATCCCAGTCAGGGTTAGCCAGTGTGAGTTTTTTCATCCCGCGCGCAGGATACCAGACCAATTCGGTTGGCATCGCTTGTACCAGCTCTGTTTCGAGGGAATGTTGCGGGCTAGGGTGGGCGAGTTTGGCGATGAGCTCTGTTGTCTCATGCGGAGTGGCGTGCTCTGCCATTTGGCGGATGGTTTTGGCGCTGATGCCGAGCTCTCTTTTTAAGGCTTTGGCCAGCGCTTGCGAAGAGGAAAAACCACACGCATGGGCGACGTCGGTCACACTGTGCTGCTCTTGGCTCAGCAGCAGGTTCACGGCATGTTGCAGCCGCAGCCGCACAAGATATTGGCCCGGAGTCTCGTGAAAAAGCTCGGTAAATTGGCGATGAAAATGCGACGGGGAAATCGCGCTGGCGTTGGCTATTTCTTGCCAAGAGCGGGGTTGCTGCCAATCCTGATGCATCAGCGTTAGAGCATCGGCAAAGCGTTTCTGCCAGTGTTCTGGTAATGGCTGGAGTAGGGCAATTTCTGGCACAAGGTTGAACGGCGATTGGCGTGATGCAGACATCGACAGGGGCTCCAATTTGGCAACCGTTTTACTATCGTCCGTTAACTGGCTAAGGTCAACACAATACAAAAGTAGCCTCCTTGCTGCGGCTCGCTATTCACGCGTCTGGGTTATTGAGCTTGAGTAACCTGGCTAAGCCAAGTGTCGAGCGTGTCGAAAAACTCGCGGGCATACGCGTCGTCGCCATACCAATAGAGTTTGATGAGAAACCAAGTCCCCGGCGTTTGGGTATTGAATGTGGGATGCTTGAGTAAACTGTGTGTGGCGTTGGCAATTCGCTTGATGGTCAGGCTGTTTTTCCCTTCAAATAGTTTGCTTAGTCGCCGATGGGTGTGGTTGATATCCACGTTGAGGTCCTGCTCTCCCAGCAAGATGAGCCCGGGTTTGGTCAGGTTTTGGTAATCATGGCTCGCATCCGCAAAGGCGTTCAGTTTGGCAAAGTGAAAGCACTCTTCGCTCATCAAGTCCGGCTGGTTGGCGTACTGCGTTTGGTAATCGGCGTAGGTGGGATTGGCTTGCCAAAAAGCAATCTCTTGCAAATGGTGCTGATAGGCCTTGGCGATGTCGTTTTCGTTGGCCCCGTTTGCTTCTAGGCGTGTTTTCGTCAAGTACCAGCTTTGCTGCATCCAATTGATGGCAAAGCCGACGCCGATGAAAAAATCTACCTCATCATTGTTTTTGGCGACGGCCGGTACCACCCATCCTGCTTGGCTAAAGCCCATTAAGCCAACGCTTTTGGCTTGGTGACGGAAATGGTTTTTGACAAACGCGATGGCGTCGTGAACCTCTTGCTGGCGATCCTGCATGGATTGGTTAAGCCAATTGCCCGTCGAGTCGCCGACGCCCGGTTTGTCCCAGCTGAAAACCGCATAGCCGTTGTCAATCAGCCGCTGCCAAATTGGCTCATAATAGCCGTAGGCGTCATAGCTGAGTGCTCCGTCACCATGCACAAAAAGAATCACCCCTTTGTTGTCGGTTGTCTTTTCGGTCGATAAATAGTAGCCAGCGAGAATATTGCCGCCACTTTGAAAGCGAACTCTCTGCTCTTTGGCGTGTAAAGGAAAACTCACGCTCAAACAGAGCAGTAAGGTACTAAGCAGAATTTTGGTCAGGACTTTCATGGTCAATTCTCCATATCACTTAAATAGCGTCATTGTTTGCGCTTTCACCTGAGTTTAAGTTTGATTCTACACGCGTAGTCTCAAGCGTCGTTTCTTTCGGCTTAGAGTGAGTTAACGCGAGTAAAAGTGGGACTAACAATAGGGTGACTGCGGTGGCAAACAGTTCACCAAAGACCAACGACACGGCAGCAGGTTTGAGATATTGCGCTTGTTCGGCACTTTCGCTTAACAGTGGCAATAAGCCGCATACCGTGGTTAAGGTGGTGAGAAAAATCGCCCGAAACCGATGAGCTCCTGCATTGATTAACGCCTGTGTCAGCGTGGCGCCCGCTCGATACTCGCGGTTGAAATAGGTGATCAAAACCAACGAGTCGTTGATGACAATGCCGCTCATTGCCATCATACCGAACAGAGAAAGCAGGCTGATTGGCAAGTCCAGCAAATAATGTCCAAAGATAGCACCAGCAAAGCCAAATGGGATCACCGCCATAATTAATAGCGGTTGCCAGTATGATTGCAGCGGTAGCGCCAATAGAACATAGATCAACAGTAACGTCAGCAGCATTGCCGAGCGGAATCCGTCAGAAACTTCGCCTATCTCTTCAAGCTCACCGCCTGCGCGGATCGTGACTTGCGGATACTGCTGATTGAGCGCAGCAATCGAATCTTGCAGTTGCATCAGCGTTTGTTCGGGAGCTTGAATGGCTCGGTTTTGCTGCCAAAACAGATTGACCACAGGGTCGCGATCGCGTCGATAGAGGATTTGCGGCGGCTGTTGGTAATGAAAATCGGCAATATCAGTGAGCAAAACACTTTGACCTTGAGCGAGCGGCAAGCGAGTTTGCTCAAGCTGCGCTATGGTTTTGCGCTCGTCGGATGGATAGCGCAGCAGCACTTGCGTTTCTTGGCCTTGTTCCAGCAAACGGTGGATTTCTCGCTCGCCAAACGCGTCTCCCGCTAGGCGCGCCAGCTGTTCCTGCGTTACACCTAACTGTTGGCCATATGCGTTAAGCAGCAAACGCACTTGCGGTTGCCCGTCTTGTCCGTCGTCATACACGTCATTGACGCCGGGTAAACTTCGCAGCGTTTGCGCCAACTGGCGCGCGACCTGCTTGGCGAGCTCTCGCTCAGTGGCAGAGATGGAGAGAAAAATCTCCCCAGCGGGCGTTTCTGCGCTGCTGAATTGCTGAGAATAAGCACCTTCAATGGAGCCGGTGGCTTGGCGCCAAAGCTCGGTCAGCGATGAGGCGGGTAAGGTGCCAAGCGCCTCACTGCTCAGTTGCGCCGTGACTTCTATCTCGCCATGGCCGTCCGACCAAGCCAGTAAATTGACGACTGGCCGCGTGGTTAAGCTTCCTTTTGCTAACAGGTGCTCTTCAACCTGAGTTATGGCTTGTTCGAGTTGTATCAGCGCCTGCTTTTGAAGTGGCAAGGGCGCGCCTTGTTGCAACACCACCTTGGCGGTGATGTATCGGCCAGGAATATCGGGAAAAACAGCGCTGCGTGACACTGTCGTCAATCTGCTGCGCACTGCCGCCGGGGTAGCTCACCGAAATGGCGATTGAAGATGGCGCGATCTGTGGGAAAGACTCGACACGCAACTGACCATAAGCCAGCAAGCCACTGACTAGAATGGCGAACATCAGCAAGTTCGCCCCTACCGGTTGGTGAATAAACCACTTTGTTAGCCAGTTCATCGCATAGCCTCCTCATGCAAGACAAAGGCAGTCCGTGATTGTGGTGAAACTTGTTGGCCTTCGAGCATAGTAAGCAGCGGATAAAGCACGACGCGGCGGGTTTTGTCACTGTCCTCAACAAAGCGCACATACGCATGGTCTGGTGTTTGAGCGATAAAAATGACCGCCTCTTTTTGTAAGCGCTGCTGCTCGTCTAGCGTCCAGACATCACCATCTCGAGTGATGGAACTAAGCGGTAGAGCGGAAATATTGGCCTGTTTATCGAGCTGGACTATGACATTGACTTGCTGGTTTGGGCGTAAGAGCGAGCGACTTTGATAAGGCTCAGCAACAGCAAACACCACTTGCCTTTGGCGAGTGAGGGCATCAACCTCTGGCAATACATAACGCAGATGAGCGGGCCACGTTTGTCCGGCGCGATCTTGCACCTTAACGTGGGCGCTGGATAATTCGGCTTGCAGTTGCTGCCAATGACGCTCAGAGACTAGGGCGGTGGCGTCGAGCGAATCACTGGCCGCTAAGGTAAACGCAGTTTGGCCTACATCCAGCCACTGGTTTGGGCTCACAAAGCGCTTGAGGATCACTGCGTCAAAGGGGGCGACCATGCTGGCTTGGCTCAGTCGCTCCATTGCACTGGTCACTCTTTGTTTTGTCTGAGCAAGCAAAGCTTTCGCCGCGGCGACTTGAGGCTCGCGACGGGCAAATGCGGAACTTGGCGCGGCAGATAACATTTTTAGTGCCACGGTTTGTTCGTGTTCAACCTGTTGTAAGTTGAGCTGCGCTTGTTTGAACTGGCTATTCGCCTCGGCTAAATCGGCGGCTAGCGCGTGAGTGTCGAGTTTTGCCAGTTCTGTGCCTTTTTCAACCCGCATTCCGGGCTCTGCCTTTGGATGCAACCAGGTCAGTTGCGCGCTGCTGGTGGCTTTAAGTTCAATTGGCCAGCGAGCCGTGGTGGTGGCAAGCAATATAAGCCGAGGGGCGTAATCAGTTGGTACCACTTCCATTACTGTGGTGGTTGGCAGCGGCTGCGCTTTTTCTTTAAATGCGACAGGTTGCGGCTCAAGTGCCTCTAGCGCTAGCAGCGCAGCGATAATGCTGCTCGCACCAGCCAGCAGAACAAGAACTTTTTTCATTTGGCATGCTCCGGTGCGGCTAAGTTGCTCGCTGGTTGATTGAGCCGCTGACTGATCTCTTCTAATCGCGAGAGGGTTTGCAGCGTGATTGGCAGCATGACTGCGGTTTCGACAAATTCCAGTGAGTAGGTGATGACAGCAAATACTTGGCCCGCGGTGGGCGCGGGAAGGTGACTTACCAGCCACAAGTTAGTGACCACCGAGCTAAAGAGCGCGGTAAAAATCAGCCCATACACCAGCGCTTCAGTATCAGAGAGTTTAATTTCGCACTGTTTTAGTCGCTCAAAGTGCGCTCGGATAGCGGCGAACGAACGGCCACCCAGCACGCCGACTTGCTGCTCAAGTTGATCATTGAGTGTGGCGTTGAGATGAGTAAAGGTGCGATGAAACAAAGTATAAAGCAGTAGCATGGTTAGCCCCGCGGCCAGCACGCACAGGGCGAGAGTGAAGTGAAAGCTGGCGAGAATGACTAAAGTTGCGAGCAACTGCACCAGCGCGGTAATAACGGCGGGCAGATGTTGCTCAAGAAAGTCCACCAGTTCGCGAGACATGGTCAGGCGAGCATCTTTCACGGAAACGGGCACGGCGCGCAAATTGCGCGCGACCAACGTGGCCAATTTGACTCTGATCGCTCCGTATACTCTGGTGTCGTAGACACGCCGCGCCACGCTGATCACCACCAGCGCAAAGAGGATAAATCCGAGAGTCAGCAGCGGGCGCAAGTTTTGTTCAAGCAGACCATCAATGGCAAAACCGATAAAAAGTGGCAGCAACATCATCAAGACATTCTCTGCCAAGACGATGAGCCAAGTTAGGGCCACTCGTTTGAGACTGAGTTTGATCACCAAGCGCAGTGTGATGGGGTAACGAAATAACATGGTTGATCCCACAAATTGAAGTGGAATCAGTATTGATGAAGTGGGTGAAGAATAAGTGTCCCAGTTTGCTGTTTTGCGCTCATCAGGCCGTCAAAACAGCAAACTGCTTAGTGGTAGCCGTTTAAGCCACTTCGGGAATTGGCTTGGCGGGCGCTTCGGGGTCGGGTTCTTTTTGGATTGCAGGCACTTGACCATCGCCCACTGCACTGAGGTAACAGCCGCTCAGTTTGACCGCCAAATAGAGGTCGGCACGCAGCAGGATTCCGCCTTCACTGGTGCTGATGCCCGTGAGTTCACACCAGTGGCGCATGCTGCGCTTGCGCCCGGCGAGCACTAAACGGATGCCTCGCTGCTTCAATATGGCATGCACATCCGAGAGCATCGCCATCACACTCAAATCGAGGTGGGTAAAACAGGAAACGGCGTCCACCACCACACAGCCCACATCGCCAGTGCTTTTCTCCGTACACTCCAGCAGCCGACGTTTAAAGTAGGGTGCGTTGAAGTAGGTCAGTGGCGAGTTGAAACGGTAGATCACCATGCCGGGAATTGGGTTGGCTTTGCCCGTGCTGTCGATGGTGCGGATGGTACCTTCTTCGTCTAGGCCGAGTTCTTGGTCGCTTGGGCGCATCACAATGCGCAAAAACTGGAATAAGCCGAGTAACACCGCCAAGGTGATACCGGGGATCACACCGACTATTAACACCGCAATAAAAGTGACGCTGGCGAGATAAAACGCGTCTTTGTCACGCTTTCTCAATGTCCAAATACCTTTGAGATCGAGCAGCGACAGCGAAGCGATCACTAACACGACACCTAAAGCAGCAATTGGAATATATTGCAGTGGCTGGTAGGCAAACACGGCGATGATGGCAATGACGGTGGCGGCGATGATCGACACCAGTTGCGATTTGCCGCCGTTGGCATCGTTAACGGCGGTGCGTGAGTCCGCGCCGCTGATGGCAAAACCTTGTGAGAATGCCGAAGCAATATTGGCAAAACCCAAGGCACGAAACTCTTTATCCGCATCAATGTCGTAGCCATTTTTGGCGGCAAAGCTGCGCGCGGTGAGCATCATGCTGACAAAGCTGACCATGGCTAAGTTCAGCGCTGGCACCACCAGTTCGCGGCTCACGCCAATATCAAATTGCGGAGTTTGAAAATCAGGGAAACCACCTTGCGTTACGCCAACCACGCTCACCCCCATGCTTTCCAGATGGAGAAACCACACCGCTGCGGTCGTGACGACAATTGCCAACATCGCCGCAGGCCAACCCGGGCGAAAACGTTTGGTCAGCAGGTACAAAAAGAGGGTAGTTGCACTCATTGCCAGCGTTGGCCAGTGCAGCTCAGTGAGCAATTGTGGCGCTTCCCATAGCCGTTCCAAAAGGTAGCGCTGCTCAAACTTGAGGCCGAGAACTTTGGCAAATTGACCAACGATAATGGTCAGCGCGACACCGTTAAGCAGGCCAAGCAATATCGGCCGAGAGAGAAAATCCGCGAGAATGCCGAGTTTAAGGCGGCTAGCCAAAACGCACCAGATGCCCGTCATCGCGGTCATGGTCATTACCAATTGCCAGTGTTTGGTGGAATCGCCTGCGGCCAGTGGGGTGACGACCGCGGCAATCACGGCGCAGGTGGCGGCATCTGGGCCGACAATCAACTGTCTCGAGGTGCCCATCAAGGCATAAACCAGCATGGGTAACACGCATGAATAGAGGCCAACAATGGCGGAGACGCCAGTCAACTGCGCATAGGCGATGGCAACTGGCAGTGCGACCGCGACGACAGAAAGTGCCGCGCGCAGATCGGCGGTGAACCAATCGCGCTGATACTGTTTAAGCTGAAGTACCCCCGGGAACCACTGCTGTAATATTCTCGCTTTCAACGAACGCTGCCTCCCAATCAATCGTTAAGTTACTGTAAAGCATACATCAATTGACTGTAACATTCGTGTCATTTTCCAAACGCAGTGAAATTTATTTATCGCCCCATTTGCGTTGATAGCGGGGCAGCATAGTTTCGTTCCCAAGTAACCCGCCTTGATGCAGGTAAATGAGTGTTTTGCCTCTATGATTGGCTAGCCAAGGGCTTAAACATTGCCACATGAGCGGATCGTAAAGCAGATCGAACTCGATGTCGGTTTCGTCTAAAAGCGCTTGCCAAGTTCGGTAGTCCTCATGATACAGCTTGCCGAAGTGGTGTTTACGCGGCGCAGTCAGAATGGTCGGATAGTCTTGCTCTCCAAGCTGAGCAAACTGCTCAATCAGGTAGCGCTCTCCGCCAACGCAAGCACAAGTCAGCACTTCGATGCCATGTGGCTTGAGGTGTTTGTGCAGATAGAGGGCGGTGGTGCCAGTGCCAGAGGGAAGTGCCACGACGAACGACTGCTGGCTGGCAAAACGTGTCCAGTCGAGGATTTCGCGGGCCAGCTCTTTAATGCCTTGTTCGGCCAGGGTAAAACGCCCGCCTTCGGGGACCAGAAAGCACGTTTCGTTTGGCTGGCGTACTTTTTCTATGTACTCACTCGGATGCATGCCCGCAGCGAGTGTGCCCACTTCAATGATGTCCGCGCCCAGCTCCAGCGCACCGCGATAATTCCCCATCGGCCGCTGTTTGAGCCAGTTGGGCAGATGGTCGACATAAAACTCCAGTTGCCAACCTTTGATGCGTGCCAGCGCCGCCAAAGAGTAGAGTGAATTCGCTTGGGCGGATCCGTAACCAATTAGCGTGCGCACTTGTGGCAGCTCTTGGGTGAGTAGGGCGCTGAACTTGCGCGCTTTGTTGCCGGAAAAGTGAGAATGCAGCAGGTCGTCTCGTTTAAGGAAAAAGGTGCGATCTGCGAAGCGATGTTGCGTGATGGGGCTATTGTTGAGTTTCATAGCGGTGAGCAAGGGTTAAGTTGTTGGCTTGAGGAACAAAATCGCCATCCGAGTAGGATGGCGATTGAGCATGTAGGTCGATTAGCGCTGCGCTGCGCGCTGTCTGTTCGGCCCATTACCAGCAGAGCGGCCTCGGTTTTGTCCGCCAGCGGGTTTCTGAGCGCCATGCTTTTTCTGCCCACCTTCGCTGCGCGCGTTACCACTGGTAGTGTTCGACGCTGGGCGCGGTTTGTTGCCACGCGCGGCTTTGTCTCCCGGGAATCCCGGTTGCGTGCTAGTGTGCTTAGTGGCAAAGCGGTGTGAACCGTGGCGGCCCGACTTACGGCGCTGCGCTGGCGTTCTGGAATCCATATCTTCCGCTGGTACCAGGCATCCCGGCTTGTCGCCAATCAAATATTTTTTACCCATATTGATCAAGGTTTCGCGGATCATTGGCCAGTTCGCCGGATCATGATAGCGCAGCAGCGCTTTGTGCAAGCGGCGCTGACGTTCCCCTTTTGCCACAGTCACTTCTTCACGCTGTTTGTACTTAACGCGCTTAAGCGGGTTGGTTTCGGAGTAGTACATCGACGTGGCGTTACACATCGGCGATGGGTAGAAGTTCTGCACTTGGTCACACTCGTAGTCGTGCTTTTTCAGCCACAGCGCCAAGTTCAGCATGTCTTCATCAGTGGTGCCGGGGTGCGCGGAAATAAAGTACGGGATCAGATACTGCTTTTTCCCAGCTTCTTTACTGTACTTCTCAAACATCTCTTTGAAGCGATCGTAGGTGCCCATTCCCGGTTTCATCATCAGGTTCAGTGGGCCTTTTTCGGTGTGCTCAGGCGCAATCTTCAGGTAGCCACCGACGTGGTGCGTTACTAGCTCTTTGACGTACTCAGGCGACTCAATCGCCAAATCGTAACGCACACCCGAGGCGATCATCACCTTCTTGATCCCGTCCACTTGGCGAGCGGCGCGGTAGAGATCGATGGTGTGTTTGTGATCGGTATTGAGCTTGTGACAAATACCCGGGAAGACGCACGACGGACGGCGACAGTTGATCTCCGCTTTCGGATCGCTACAACCCAAGCGGTACATGTTAGCCGTTGGGCCACCAAGGTCAGAAATCGTGCCAGTAAAGCCCGGAACTTTATCACGGATCTCTTCCAGTTCGTTCAAAATCGACTCTTGCGAGCGGTTTTGGATAATGCGTCCTTCGTGCTCGGTGATTGAGCAGAAAGAACAGCCGCCAAAACAGCCGCGCATGATGTTGACTGAAGTTTTGATCATGTCATACGCAGGGATTTTTGCGTTGCCATATTTCGGATGCGGCACACGGGCATACGACAGACCAAATACGTAGTCCATCTCTTCGGTTGAGAGTGGGATCGGCGCTTGGTTGACCCACAGCTCACGATCGCCATGGCGCTGGATAAGCGCACGGCCAGAATAAGGGTTGGTTTCTAAGTGCAAAATACGGCTAGCGTGCGCGTATAAGATGCGATCATTTTGCAGTTTTTCGTAGTTAGGCAGACGCACCGCAGTGGTGGCGGCGTCATGACGCGAAGGACGAATCGTTATCGGCTGCGCTTTGGGTTCTTCGTCTTTTTTGCTTTCGCACTGCGTTTCGACCTCGTAAGGGTTTGGCGGAATAAACGCCTCCTTACGCGGTTTTTCAATTCGAGAAGAGTCAATAATAGTGTAGCCTTCCGGCTCCGCAGCGAGGTTGACTGCGGTGCCGCGAATGTTGGTCATCTGGGCAATGGATTCACCGTTTGCCAGACGATGTGCTACTTCCACCAGAGCTCGCTCGGCGTTACCAAATAGCAAAATATCGGCTTTGGCGTCGAGCAGCACTGAGCGGCGAACTTTGTCAGACCAATAATCATAGTGTGCGACGCGGCGCAGGCTGGCTTCAATCCCGCCGAGTACAATCGGTACATCTTTGTAAGCTTCACGACAGCGCTGCGAGTAAACTAAGGTCGCGCGATCTGGGCGCTTTCCGCCTTCGTTGTTTGGCGTATAGGCATCATCGTGGCGCAGTTTTTTGTCCGCGGTGTAGCGGTTGATCATCGAATCCATGTTGCCCGCGGTCACGCCAAAAAACAGGTTCGGTTTACCAAGCGCCATGAAGTCGGTTTTATCTTGCCATTGCGGCTGGGCAATGATGCCTACGCGAAATCCTTGCGCTTCCAGCAAACGGCCGATGATCGCCATGCCAAAGCTTGGATGGTCGACATACGCATCACCCGTGACGATGATGATGTCACAGCTATCCCAACCCAGAGCGTCCATCTCCTTTTTACTGGTGGGTAAAAATGGAGCGGTACCGAAGCACTCCGCCCAGTATTTTTTATATTGATGAATTGGTGTGATATCGCTGTACATAAAATAACCTCAGATTTCGCGAGCGCGAATTATAGCGGCTCGTGTGATCAGTATCCACCTCAACATGACCCCAGATTTCACGTGTGTTTACCGTCACTGACGAGAATTTGCAAGCCGAGTCTAGGTTGTGTCAGCGTGGTTAGAATATACTTATGAAATAATAATTATATTGAGGATGAAACTTGCTGTATGGATGACCGCACGCAAAAATCACCGGCAATTGCGCCGATGTCCCAACCGCTCAAGCCGTGGAATCACATCATTGACTGGCGGATCGACACCTCAGAACAAACCTTTCATTGTGAGGCCGAATGTTGTGTTTGGTTTGGCTTTGACTCAAGCCCAGTACCTCTGAGCCGATTGATTCAGTCTGTTGCTGCAGAACAGAAAAAGCAGGTGATTGAGACCTTCAAGCAAGTCCTTACCTCGGGCAAGGAACTGTTTTTACGCTGCCCGATTTTGCTACCCAATCACGCTTTTAGTTTGGTTGAGCTGTTTGTGGAAAAAATCTCTGCCCATGAACTGCAAGGCACGCTGACACCGCTGTTTACCGTCACCAGTCAGGAAGAGGTGGCGCAGGTGCTCTACTCGGTGTTTGAAAACGCACATCACGGCATTGTGGTGACCGATGAAGAGACGCGCATTATTGCCTGCAATCGCTATTTTGAGCGCGTCACGGGTTATCTGCGCAGTGAGCTTGCTGGCTTAAAAACCAACATTTTTAACACCGATAAGCATCCGGACAGCTACTATCAGGCGCTATGGCAAAATTTGGCAGAGCATGGTTATTGGACCGGAACAATACTGACACGTACCGCCTCTGGTGAAAACTTGCCGCAAGAGTTAACTATTCAGCGCGTCAGCGTCGGTAACGGACGCAAATTCTATCTTGGCCTTAGCACCGATCTGTCGGCCCATTTCGAGCGCATCAATGATAACGAGCATGGCGGGGTGGATTTGCTCACTCAACTGCCAGCCAAAGATCGTTTTCTCTCTTTATTGGATGGATTATGTCGAAAGCGTAGTGAGGATCCAGACACAGAGTGTATTTTGTTGGCCATTCAGCCCAATTTTGCCGAGCAAGATCTGCCAGATATCAAAAGAGCGTTTGCCAACTATTTACAGCAACATACTAACGCAGTGCTAAGTGGCTACATTGGGCACAATAAGTTTGCTGTGTGCATTGAGTTTCATCATTCGCAGCAGATGCAAAAGATCCGCGCTATCCGCCGGGCGATCAAACTGTTTTTCCACGCGTTCAAAGCGGCCGATTTACCGTTGGCACAAGCGCTGACTTCAGGACGAACAGGGGTCTCCGTGCTCGGGCTGGACGCAAAAACCTCGCGCAACTTGTTCTCGCATGCCAATCAAGCGCTACTCGAAATGCATTCCGGGCAGCAGAATCACATTAGCTTTTATAACCATCAGATGCATGTACAGATCGATAAGAAAAAGCGTCTGGAAGAACTGCTGATTCGCTGCGTAAAAAACGGAAAGCTTGAAGTACACTACCAGCCGATTGTCAACATTCACCAATGGCGAGTCGAAAAGTTCGAAGCGCTGTGCCGTTTTCCGCCATCACTCAGTGCAGAAGCGTCGGTGCAAGAACTCATTACTATTGCTGAAGATTTGGAAATGATTGAAACCTTGGACCAACAAGTGGCGAGAAAAGCGTTGCACGATCTACCGAAACTGCAAGCACTGTTTGGCGAACAGGTGGGTATTTCGTTCAATCGTTCAGTTCACTCTTCAGTGAGCGTGGATGCCATTCTTGATCAAAGCGCTTTGCTGATTGATGAAAGTGGCGTTGCGCCGCATAGCGTTACGTTAGAAATTACTGAAAGTGCCTATTTTGAAAGTGAAGAGCGTCACCATCATGCGCTGAACATATTGCGTGATGCTGGAGTGACGTTAGCCGTTGACGATTTTGGTACGGGTTACTCCTCGCTCAGTTATCTCAAAGCGTGCCATTTTGATATTTTGAAAATTGACCGCATATTTGTCAGCGACATTAAGTGTTGCTCGAATCAATACCGCATTGTGCGTTCATTGACGGAGCTATCACATCAGCTCGGCCTTAAGGTGATTGCTGAAGGCGTAGAAACTGAAGAAGAACTGGAAATTATCAGCAGTATTGGTGTCGATAGTGTGCAGGGATTCTTGTTTTCCAAACCTTGTTCGTTACAAAGCCTGCAAGATGGGGCGTTCGACCTACAACTTTTGCATCACTACCGCAATAAGTTTGGTGCGAAAGGGGTGATTGCTGAACTAGCCACACCGGCAACACCACATCTTGATCCCGGAGAGCCTATTTCCTTGGCGTATGAGTACCTTGCTAAGGAGGAGCTCAATATCTTGCCGGTAGTTGATGAGAAAGAGTGCGTTGGTTTTGTGGATCGTGAAGCGATGAACCTTCATCTAACCCCACACATGGGAACGGATACCGAAAGCATGAAAGAGGCCTCGTTGTGGAACAAACGCGTAAATCAAGTGATGGTAACCGCGTTTGAAGAGGTGCATTGGCAAACGCAGCTCAGCGCTTTACCGAGTGTGATTAACCAGACTGAAGCGTTTCCCTGGATTTTGGTCGATGACCAAGGACACTACAAAGGCTTGGTGGAAATGCATACGATACTCAAGTATTTGACCCAGCAAGACGTGTATCAATAGTTTGTTTCATCGCGTCTGAGCTATCGATTGCCGTTATTCAGCGCTTTCGGTATCATCCGGGCTCGGTTTACAGTCAAGTTTAACGCTCATGGTCCAGTTTCTTCTCTCTTCATTTGCACCCATGTTGCTTGGTGCACAGTTGGTTCTCACTCTCGTGCTGGTGAAAGGCGACATTTGCCCGGGGCAGCGTGGTCGCATTCACAAAGTGTTGCCCGCTCTGGGGCTGATGTGGATGGCGGTTTCCTCGCTGGAAATCGCGGCGTTTTTAGTGGTATTTGCTATTTTCTACTTTTATTCCAAAGTGCAGACAGGCAAAACGCGTCAAGAAGGGCCGCTTTGGGTACTGTATCTGGCAGACGGTTTAGCCCTTTGTTTTGTTGCCTTGCAAGCGGTAAAACAGCCTCATTGGGGTGCTGCGTTAGTCACAGTTTTGCTAACGGTGTTACTGGGCGCGATTTTTACTCATCTGCTGTTGGTGATTGCTCGCTCACGTTTGCAGGCTTTTCATCGCATTTTGCCCTTTAGTGGCATTATCGCGGCGATGTTGACGGCGCTGGCGCTGCTGGGCGTGGCATCAGGGTTTGGTGCTGAGCAACTGGAGCAAGTCACTCCATTAATGCTGGCCAGCCTCGTACTGATGATCGTGGGGGTGGTCATGTGGTGTTGGCATATTTTCTCTGGCAAAGCCGCGCACAAGATTCAATTAGCCATTGCGTGGTTGATGCTGTTGGCATCGGCAAGTTCCATGCACATGCTGTTTAGTCTCCCAGCCTGATAGCGCGACAACATTTAGATCTTCTTCACTTTTTATCTACGGATTTGTGGCTACGCTTACTACTTGAGGTACTCAAAAAGGAGCGTCGCCATGGATCTGAGCAATGTAGAGCGCTTAGACAGTATTATTCTGCTGGGGATCGTCAATGAAAAGTTGCGCCTAGAATGTGACAGTTTTGACGATCTGGTGAGCACGTATGAAATGGACGTTGAACAGGTGATCGGCAAGTTAGATATGCTTGGTTATCAATACGATCCACTGACCAATCAGTTTAAATCATACTCACGCTGAGCGATTTTTTAAGCCATCTTGATACCATCAAGGTGGCTTTTGCATTGCTGGCGTGCGGTGGCAAAGAAAGCTTGTAGATAGCGCTTCTCTTTGTCGCTATTGCGCGTTGCGGCAAACAGGCGGCGCCACAAACCCTTGCCCAGCGGGATGCTGGTAATGAGCCCTTGTCGGGAAAATTCGCTAATCGCCCAGTTTGGCAGTGCAGCTACGCCCAGACCCGCCGACACCATCTGCACCAACATCAATGTGTTATCTGCTTGCTTCCATTTCGCCGGCTCTACTCCTGCGGGAGCCAGAAAGTGTTTGACCACGTCTAAGCGCTGCTTTTGTACTGGGTAGGTCAGCATGGTTTGATCAGCCAGATCGCTTGGTTCTAAGCGTGTTTTATTTGCCAATGGGTGATTGGTGGCGGTGATAAGTCGCATCTCAAAATCAAACAGAGGCTCATAGTGGACTTCACTGCGCGGTTGAATATCTGAAGTGATCACCAAATCCAATTCGCCCGCCATCAGCGCAGGTAAAGGTTCAAAACCAAAACCCGATGAGAAATCGAGAGTTACGCTCGGCCAAGTCAGTTGATACTCTTTCAGAGCGGGCATCAGCCATTGAAAACAGGAGTGGCACTCGATCGCCATATGTAAACGGCCATTCACATCCTCTTTTAAGCTGGCAAGCTCGTTTTCCGCTCGGGCAAGTTTGGGCAAAACCTCATCGGCGACGCGCAGCAAAATCTCCCCTTCGGAAGTGAATTTCACCGGACGTGTTTTACGCAAAAATAACTGTCCACCGATCCTTGCCTCAAGATCTTTGATCTGATGGGAGAGGGCGGATTGAGTGAGGTGCAGCGCCGTTGCCGTTGCGGTGAGTGAACCTGTATCGCGCAGTGACGTCAGGGTTTTTAAGTGTTTCAACTCGATCATGAATCCCTCTCATCTTCCTTGCTGTGTGCATGAGTCTTTGTAACTTACCTGGATTTTTGGGAGCTGTAAACATCTAGACGTCTATTTGTTTTGTGCTGAGGTTTGAGTGCATCATGAATTTTTTTAATAAACAAGTTGAATATTTGGCGCTTGTTCCATGGTGAGATTGGCGAGATAGTTTAGCCATCTGGACATCCTGATGGGATGCAAAGCAAATTATCGAACAACGAATAGACCAAGCATAGAAAAGGAATAAGACCATGACGACCACAACGCACATCCTCGGCTACCCGCGTATTGGTGAAAAACGAGAACTCAAGTTTGCGCAAGAAAAGTACTGGCGCGGAGAGATTGACCAAACCGAGCTGAAGAAAGTCGGCGCACATTTGCGTCAGCAGAACTGGCAAGTGCAAAAAGAGGCTGGGCTGAGCTACGCCACCGCTGGTGATTTTGCTTGGTATGACCATGTGCTGACCACAACACTGCTTCTTGGTCATGTGCCGAAACGTCATCGTCATGGCTTTCCTGATCTCGATACCTTGTTTCGTGTTGGCCGCGGTCAATCGCAGTCCGCTTGTGGCTGTCATGGCGCAGCAGCATCGGACATGACCAAATGGTTTAATACTAACTATCACTATATCGTTCCGGAATTTAGCCGCGATGATACTTTTGAGGTGAGCTGGCCACAGCTGTTTGAAGAGGTCAATGAAGCGATTCAAGCCGGGCATAACGTTAAACCTGTGCTGCTTGGCCCGCTAAGCTACCTCTATTTGGGTAAAGAGGTGGAAGAAGGTTTTGAGCGTCTGACGCTGCTTCCCCGTCTGCTTAGCGCTTATCAGGCGATTTTAGCCAAGCTGGCAAAACAAGGAGTAACATGGGTACAAATTGACGAGCCGATTCTGGCACTTGAGCTGGAAAAGCCGTGGTTGGATGCATTCAAGTTGGCCTATCAAGTGATCCGTAGCGAGGTCAAAGTGCTGCTGACGACCTACTTCGATGCTGTGACCGATTGTTTAGAGCGAGTGGTGGCACTTGACGTGGACGGTTTACATATCGACCTTGCCGCAGCTCCTGAACAACTGGATGAGGTGCTTGCGCTATTGCCAGCGCATTGGGTGCTGTCGGTCGGTGTGGTCAATGGTCGCAACGTGTGGCGCTCTGATCTCGCGGCGCAATACCAACGCTTGCTGCCTGTGAAAGCGCAGCTTGGTGAACGTTTGTGGGTCGCGAGTTCCTGCTCACTGCTGCACAGTCCGGTGGATTTAGATCTTGAGCCAGCTCTAAATGAAGAAGTACGCAGTTGGTTGGCGTTTGCCAAGCAGAAAGTGTCGGAAGTGGTACTGCTTGGCCGCGCCTTAGATGGAAACGAGGACGCGATTGCGCAATGTGCGGTGTATAGCCAGCCGATCCAAGCGCGAAAGTCAGCGAGTCATGTTCATAAGCCGCAGGTACAAGCCCGTGTGAATGCGATTTCGCCCGCGTTTGCCAAGCGCAGTGCCCCTTATGCGCAGCGAGCCGCACATCAGGCCGAAGTACTAAAACTGCCGCTGTTGCCAACCACCACAATAGGATCTTTTCCGCAAACGGCCGAGATCCGGGTTCAGCGCAGTGCCTACCGAGCTGGTCAATTGTCGCAGGCCGAGTACACCCAAGCGCTGAAAGAGCACATTGCCGACGCCGTGAAACGACAGGAAGCGTTGGATCTGGACGTGTTGGTGCATGGCGAAGCAGAACGCAACGACATGGTGGAATACTTTGCTGAAAACTTGGCAGGCTTTCAAACCACTCAGTTTGGCTGGGTACAAAGCTACGGTTCGCGCTGCGTGAAACCGGCCATCGTGGTCGCGGACATTGAGCGTGAGCAACCCATTACGGTTGAGTGGTCCAAGTACGCGCAATCGCTGACTTCAAAACAGATGAAAGGCATGCTCACCGGTCCGGTGACGATTTTGTGTTGGACTTTCCCCCGTGAGGACATCTCACGTAAAGCGATCGCCCAACAACTCGCATTGGCACTGCGTGACGAGGTCACAGACCTGCAGCAAGCCGGGATCAACATCATTCAGATTGATGAGCCAGCGATTCGCGAAGGACTGCCATTGAAGAAGCGCGATCATCAAGCCTATCTAGATTGGGCAGTCGAGTCATTTCGCATTGCGGCGGGCAGTGCCAAGCCAGAAACGCAGATCCATACCCACATGTGCTACAGCGAGTTCAACGAAATCATTGAATCGGTCGCAGCACTGGATGCCGATGTCATCACCATTGAAACCTCGCGTTCAAATATGGAGCTGCTTAAAGCGTTTGAAGAGTTCAACTATCCCAATGAAATTGGTCCGGGTGTGTATGACATTCACTCACCGAACATTCCGACAGAGGAGTGGATTGTGGATTTAATCCAAAAAGCCGCGCAGAAAATTCCGCTCGAGCGTTTGTGGGTGAACCCAGATTGCGGTTTGAAAACGCGCAGCTGGCCTGAAACCGAAGCGGCACTAGCAAACCTCGTTGCGGCAGCAAAAACATTGCGCAAGTCGCTGACAGAAGTATAGAGCTAAAAAGAACAGGGGTTGACTTAGTCAACCCCTGTCCGTTTCCGTTGGTGTAAAGCTTATTTTGCCGCGCAGGTTTGCGCATTGACTAACTGGTCGGCAACCAATTGACCCCGAGAGTTGCGGATCTTGATACGATACGAAAGTCCCATGTCCAGTTGGTTGCGAATTTCGTCGTTACTACAGTAGCTATTGATGCTATTCGCCAGTACCTGCTCGGTTGGTTTGGCGCCTTGCGCATCGCTGTTGTAAATCATCATCATCTCAATCACGCTTTTATTTGCGGAGATGCGCATCACTTTCAAAGGTCCGTATTCGAGCGGTAGACCCGCCGACAGCATACCAGCACGGTTTGAAGCCATCAGTTCCAATTGGCGCTCTCTGTCATCATTTGAAGAGCAGCCTGCTAACGCAGAGAAAACGAGAGCAGCGCAGATAATTTTCTTAAACATTTAGAAGACTTTTTTGAATGGTTTAACAGTCACATGAGCATAAACGCCAGCTTCGATGTACGGATCAGCATCGGCCCAAGATTGTGCTTCTTGCAGTGAAGCAAACTCAGCGATGACGGTCGAGCCAGTAAATCCTGCTTCACCTGGATTCTCAGAGTCAATGGCTGGCATTGGGCCTGCGGTAAGTAAGCGTCCTTCATCTTGAAGCTGTTGTAAACGAGCAAGATGTTGCGGGCGAACGCTCAAGCGCTTTTCCAATGAATTCTCGACATCCTGAGAAAAAATAACGTACCACATGGTTGATTCCTTCCGTATTTCAAGGTGAATTTGCGCTTAATCTACCGCAGTTTTCTCGTTGCAGACAAAGAAATTCGGCGTTTTGTGAAACGATGCGACAATTCTTATGATTCGCGCACCGGGCGCGGTTTGCCTTCGCTGTCAATCGCTACGTAGTTGAAGGTGGCGTTGCACACCATGAAACGCTCTTCCACGCCATGGTCTCGGATTGGTTTGACCCACAATTCGAGATTAATCGACATTGAAGTGCGACCAATTTTGGTGCACTCGCCATAGCAGCACACCACGTCTCCTACTTTGACTGGCTTTTTGAAGATGATATCGGAGACCGATACAGTAACGATTCGCCCCGAAGAGATCTCTTTGGCGAGAATGCCGCCCGCAAGATCGAGCTGTGACATGATCCAGCCACCGAAAATATCGCCGTTGGCGTTGGTATCTGCTGGCATTGCAAGGGTTCTTAGCAGTAGTTGACCCTTTGGAGAGTTGTATTCCTGACTCATTTTGACATCCGCAACAAACAAAACAGCGACCAAATGGGTCGCTGTAAGAATAAGTGGCGATTATAGCAAATAATCTGGATTATTCATCGCTTGTGACATCCGATGACTGGCTTTTATCCTCTTTTGGCATCTGCTTGTAGATGTAAACACCAGTTAGAACCGTGAAACCCAGTGTGGCGGCCAGCAGACCAAACACTTTAAAATTCACCCAAACATCCAGTGGTAGCTCGTAAGCAACGTAAACGTTGAGGCCAGCACAGAAGGAGAAGAAGGCAACCCATGCCCAGTTAATGTTGCTCCACACACGATCCGGTAGCGTGAGTTCCTTGCCGAGCATGCCTTTAATCGCCGATTTACCCATAGCGTGGCTAACCGCTAAGCCGATGGCAAACACAACGTAAACAATCGTCACTTTCCATTTTATGAAGTTGTCGTCGTGCAAGAAGATGGTCATGCCGCCAAAAACGGCCACCATAAGAAAAGTGATCAACTGCATCTTTTCGACTTTCTTGTATAGCACGTAAGTAACAACCACTTGCACCGCGGTTGCGGCAATCAGAGCACCAGTTGCGGTATAGATGTCGTACATCTTATAAAGGGCAAAAAAGATAATCAGTGGAATAAAATCAAGAAGTTGCTTCATGAGGCAAAGAATTTCCTATTTATTGAATTGTCCACAGTCTATCTAAAACTGACCCAATGTGAAGGGGTCGAGACAAATGGATACAAAATTGGTTACGCAAACCGCGTATCGGCGGCTTGCGAGTATGAAAGGGAAGGCGCCGTGGTTACTTAGTTGTAGTAAGCCCCCGATTGATATTCGCTGATGACTTGTTTCATATCGGCTAAATAGCCTTCACTACGCAAGTTATCGACGGTGTCGCGCAGCTCTTCATCCGTCATGGCAAAACAGGTGGATTTGCCCGTAGTGAGGTTGAGGTAGTGGTGGTATTCATCTTCGCTGAAGTGGCCGAAGCGGTCTAAAAGCAGTGCTTTATAACCATGATGAATCAAACCGTAGTAAGTGCGTCTGTGTAAGCTCATGACAAAAACCCTCATGTTCGCTTGAAGAGGTCAAAGTGTAAAACCATTGACACCTCTCTGTGTGAGAAATTTCTTGCAATAGCAGTGCCATAAATGAAACACACTGATCCATAAGGTAACGCAGGAGAAAAATAAAAAGGAGTGACAAAAATATCACTCCTTTTCGCTGCATATTTGCAATTTGAGATCGTTTTGCAGTGCGCGAATTACGCTTCTTGCTTCTGCATTTCCGCTTCGCTGGCTTCTTCTTCGATCAGCGCATCAACGATAACGGCACAAGCGGCATCGCCAGTGATGTTCAGTGCGGTGCGGATCATATCGAAGATACGGTCGAGAGCGAACAAAAGTGGCAGGCCTTCGATTGGAATGCCAGCTGCCAGCAAAACCGCCACAACAAGGAAAGATGGCCCAGGTACGCCCGCTTGACCAACTGCGCCTAGTGTTGCAGTAATGATGATCGCAATGTAGGCGCCCATGCCAAGGTCGATGTTAAACAGCTGTGCAAAGAAGATAGCGACCAAACCGTAGTAAATCGCATTACCAGACATGTTGATGGTTGCACCCAGCGGCAAAACAAATGAGGCGGTTGAGTTACGCACGCCAAGTTCTTTTTCTACTGTGTCCATGGTGACAGGCAGTGTTGCCATTGAGGACGCGGTAGACAGTGCCACGGCTTGCGGCTTTTTCATCGCTAGAATGAACTTCTTCGCCGAGGTTTTAGTAAACAGTTGGATCATCAACGGGTAAGCAACGAAGCCGAAGATCAGGATAGCAGCAACGTACACCACGAACAGTTTGAACACCACCATAAGTGCGCCAAAGCCGAATGTGCCGACCGCTTCGGCCATCAGGCCAAACACGCCGATAGGAGCAATGATCATCACTTTGTTGATCATCCACACCATAGCGTCAACGATGCAGTTTACGCCGTTGATGATAGGCTCACGTTTTGCTTGAGGCTGCTTAGCGATTGCAATGCCAAAGAACATGCAAAAGACAAGGATCTGTAGAATGTTAGCTTCGTTCAGTGATTGGAAAACGTTGGTTGGGATCATACCAGTAACGGTTGCCCAGAAAGTAGGGAGTTCACCTTTAGAAGCGTATTCGGCTGAGAACATGCTCTCGATGCCTGAAACGTCGATACCCGTGCCCGGTTGGAAAACTTCGCCCATCACTAACGCCAGCGCAACGGCAAGTGCAGAGGTGATACCAAAGTAGCTTAAGGTCACCAAGCCCACTTTTCCTGCTGATTGGCTGTTCCCAAGACCAGCCGCGCCAGAAATCAGAGCAACCGCCACCAGAGGGATAACCAGCATCTTGATCAAGTTGATGAAAATAGCACCCAATGGAGCAAAAGCTGACGCGCTGTCACCCATGAAGGCACCAACGGCAGTACCTGCAATCATGGCGATGACAACTTGTACGCCAATGCTGTTTAGCAAACTCTTTTCTTTTAACACTTCCATAACCTCTGTGCTAATAAAATTTAAAATTCCAGTGTTACCCTCTGAACAAAAAGTGTTCTTTGGATAAATATTTCGAGAAGCTTTTTACACGTTAATTTCACATTTATCAAGATGAGTCATTTTTAAATGTTGCGTTTACCGACAACTTTATTGATTGGTGACAACTTTTTGACCAATAGCAAACGTTTGCTATTGAGCATTTCTATAAAATGGCGGGCTTTTATTGAGGATTTACTATTTATTGCTGAGTGGGAGTGGCGGTGGGAAATGTTAAGAGAAAGATCGATTTCTTACTGAAAATAAGAAATCGATCCCATAGAACTTGACGTGTCTGACACGTCACTTTTGTGTTGCAGATTTCATTGTTGAAACAAAATCGCTGAGTTTATTTAACATCTTGTCGGGGGTTGATACGTTAGCTTCAATGATTTTGACCACAGCAGAGCCGGAAATTGCCCCCGCGGCGCCAGCATCAATCGCTTGTTTGACTTGCGCGGGCTCAGAGATGCCGAATCCGAGTAGGGCTGGCGGCGCGTCGAACTGGGTCAGTTTCGCCAGCATGTCACCGACAGGCATATTTGCTTTAGTTTCTGCCCCGGTAACACCTGCACGTGAGAGCAAGTAGGTATAGCCGCCGCCCAATTTTGCCACCTCTTGGAGCGTTTCATCACTGGCCGTGGGCGGTGCGATGAAAATCGGATGCACGCCAAATTTTTTTGCAGCGGCAACGAACTCGGCGCTTTCGTTGGTGGGCACATCGGCAATTAATACAGAATCAATGCCTGCCTTAGCGCAGCGTTGATAGAAATCTTCAATCCCTCGCGAGTACACCAGATTGGCGTACATCAGCAGGCCAATCGGCAACTGTGGATACTGGGCGCGGATTTGGGCAATCTGTTCGAAGCAGATGTCCGGTGTCGCGCCTGAGTCCAATGCACGGATATTCGCCCCTTGGATAGTTGGGCCGTCGGCCAATGGATCGGAGAAGGGAATGCCCAGCTCTAAAGCATCTGCGCCTGCTTCGACTAAGGTTTGCATGATGCGCAGTGACTGCTCAGGATTGGGATCGCAAACCGTTACGAACGGAACAAATGCGCCTTGTTGTTTCTCTGCCAGACGCTCGAACATGGCTTGATAACGGTCCATCAGATCGCTCCTTTTTCTTCTAAAATTGCGTGTACAGTAAAGATGTCTTTATCGCCGCGACCCGACAGGTTCACTACCAGTAGTTGCTCTTTGTCAGGATTGTTGCGCGCCATTTTCAGGGCATGAGCGAGTGCGTGAGAAGACTCAAGGGCGGGAATGATCCCTTCGCTGCGAGCCAGCTCTTGGAACGCATCGAGTGCTTCATCGTCGGTAATGCTGTCGTACTCTGCGCGGCCAATGGCGTTGAGATGCGCATGCTGAGGGCCAACCGACGGGAAATCGAGGCCAGCAGAAACAGAGTAAGACTCCTCCACTTGGCCGTTTTCGTCTTGCATGAGTGGTGCTTTCATGCCAAAGAAGATCCCGGTTTTGCCGTGTTTAAGCGGCGCGCCGTGTTGGTCGGTATCGATGCCTTTGCCCGCCGGCTCAACACCAATCAAGCGAACGGACTCTTCTTCGATAAAATCAGCAAACATACCGATGGCGTTGGAGCCGCCGCCCACACAGGCAATCACCGCGTCAGGCAGGCGACCTTCGCGCGCGAGGATCTGGTTTTTGGTCTCTTCGCCAATCATACGCTGAAACTCACGCACTATGGTTGGAAATGGATGGGGCCCCGCCGCTGTGCCGAGAAGGTAATGCGCGGTTTCATAACTGCCGGACCAGTCGCGTAGCGCTTCGTTGCAGGCGTCTTTTAACGTGGCGGAGCCAGAGTGCACCGGAATCACTTCGGCGCCCATCAATTTCATTCGAAACACGTTCGGGCTTTGGCGCTCAACATCTTTTGCACCCATGTAAACGCGGCATTTTAGGCCGAGCAGTGCGCAGGCTAAGGCCGTTGCCACACCGTGTTGGCCTGCACCAGTTTCTGCGATGATTTCGTTTTTGCCCATGCGTTTGGCAAGCAGCGCTTGGCCGAGCACTTGATTGGTTTTGTGCGCGCCGCCATGCAGCAGATCTTCGCGTTTCAGATAGAGTTTGGTCTTGGTGCCTTTGGTAAGGTTACGCGTTAAGGTAAGCGCGGTCGGGCGGCCCGCATACTCTTGCAGCAAGCCCATAAATTCACTGCGAAACGCGTCATCTTCTTGCGCATCAATGAAAGCCTGTTCAAGCTGCTCCAAAGCTGGGACCAGAATTTGCGGAACGTACTGACCGCCGTATTCGCCAAAGTAGGCATTCAGTTTTGCCATGGTGTTCATCCTTCTCGTCAATTTTTAGTAGTTGCGGATCGCAGCAAACGCTTGTTGCAACTTCTGTGTATCTTTTTTACCCGGTGCGCTTTCGACCCCGGAGTTGAAATCCAATCCTAGACAGCCGAGTGAAGCCGCTTGCTTTGCATTATCTGCGTTCAAGCCACCCGCGAGCATCACCTTGCTCGGGTCGCCGATTAAGCTCCAGTCGAAGGCTTTGCCTGTGCCACCGCTTTGGTTGCCGACTTGGGCATCGAGAAGATGTCTGTCGACATGTTGGGTGAGGCGCTGCGGAGCGTGATCGGTCACGCCGTAGGCTTTCCAAATTGCGATATGCTCGGCGAGTAGGCTACGCAACTGCGTCACATAGTGTTGATCTTCTTCGCCATGCAGCTGCACTGCGGCAAGGCCGAGTGAATTGGCGGTTTGCGCCACAAATTCAAGCGATTGATTTTGAAAAACGCCGACGTAACGCAGTGGTGCGCCACTCATAACCAAGCGTGCGCTGTCGGTATCCACCACGCGTTTTGACTGCTCAGCGAAAATCAGCCCGCCAAACACGGCCCCCGCATGGTACGCTTTGGCTGCGTCGTCGGGTTGAGTCAGGCCACACACTTTATTCTCACCTAGCGTTACTTTGCGCACCGCCAGTTCAAGATTTTCCTCGGCCATTAGCGAACTGCCAATTAAGAAACCATCGGCAAACTGAGCTAGGTCACGCACTTGCTGGTGGGTGTAGATCCCCGATTCAGAAATGACAACCGCATTGGGCGCCAGTTTGCGCAGAGTAGGTGCGAGTAATTTGGTGCGATTCAGATCAGTGGTCAAATCACGCAGGTTACGGTTGTTGATGCCAATGACTCTTGCCCCTAAGTTGACCGCGCGGGCTAACTCTTCCTCATTGCTGATTTCGGTCAGCACGCCCATATTGAGCTGGTGGGCAACGTTTGCCAGCGTTTGGTACTGCTCATCGTCCAAAACGGATAACATCAGCAAAATGGCATCCGCTTGGTAGTGTCGTGCCAGCATGACCTGATACGGATCGACCATAAAATCTTTACACAGTACGGGCTGTTTCACTTGCTTGCGTACTTGCGGCAGGAAGTCAAAACTCCCTTGGAAATATTTCTCATCGGTCAGGACGGAAATGGCGTCTGCATGTCGGTTATACACCGAGGCGATGTAATCTAAATCAAACTCTTGACGAATAAGCCCTTTCGATGGAGATGCTTTTTTACACTCAGTGATGAACACCGTTTTGCCGGTGGACAGTGCTTGATAAAAGCTGCGATCGGAAGGAATGAGATCCGCTTCGAAGGTATTTAAAGGTTGCTGCTGTTTACGTAAAGCAACCCATTGATATTTATCGCGTACAATCTTTGCCAGCACTTCGGCCATTTGCGCTTCTTGCACCGATACGTGCTCGGACAGTTTTTCGCTCATCTCTTTTTCCTTTCAGGCGTGTGCCGCGAGTTGTTCAACCAGTTGGTAGACTTTACCTGAGTTCATCACTTCAATCGCTTGCTGAGTGTTAGCTTTGAGATCTTCATGACCAAACAGGCGCATCAGCAGTGCGACGTTAACCGCTACGGCACCAAGTTGCGCTTCGCTCCCTTTGCCTGTCAAGAGGTGCGTGATGATGGCGCGGTTTTCTTGCGGATCGCCGCCCTTAATCGCTTCAAGCGGGTGCGTTTGCAGGCCAAAATCGGCGGGCGTGAGGGTGTATTCATGGATTTTGCCATCTTTGATTTCCGCAACCGTGGTTTCGCCGTGGATCGCCACTTCATCTAACCCGCTACCATGTACCACCGCCGCGCGCTTCATGCCCATTTTCAACATGGTTTGTGCAATCGGCTTGACCAGTTCTTGGCTGTAGACGCCCATCAGTTCGATATTGGGCCGCGCCGGATTAATCAGTGGGCCGAGGATATTGAAAATCGTCCGGGTTTTCATGGTTTGGCGTACAGGCATCGCATGGCGGACACCGCTGTGATACTGCGGCGCGAACAAGAAGGCGACGCCAATCTCATCCATCGCTCGGCGGGTATCTTCGGCGCTCATCGCCAAATTGATGCCAAACGAGTCGAGCAGATCGGAAGATCCCGATTTGCTCGACACACTGCGGTTGCCGTGTTTGGCAATTTTCAGCCCGCACGCCGCGGCGACAAACGCCGCTGTGGTGGAGATGTTGATGGTGTTGTGCCCATCGCCACCAGTGCCGACGATATCAGCAAAGTCGTAATCTGGACGAGGGAAAGGGTTAGCGTTGGCCAATAAGGCTTTGGCCGCACCTGCGATCTCATCTGGCGTTTCGCCTTTGATTTTCAATGCGGTGAGCGCTGATGCCATCAAAATCGGGTCCAACTCACCGCGAATAATAGTGTCAAACAGCTGCTGGCTCTCTTGCTCACTCAGCGACTGCTGCTCATAAAGTTTGTTGATGATAGTTTGCATAATGGTCTCTCCCTGTCCTTACGCTAGCGCCCAGTCAATAGCATTGGCGAGCAGTGTCGCGCCGTACGTGGTCATGATCGATTCTGGGTGAAATTGAAAGCCGCACACCTTGTCTTGCTCATTCACTACCGACATGACCAAGCCGTCCACTTCCGCGGTGACGGTCAAGCTCTCGGGCACTTTTGTCGCGACTAAAGAGTGGTAGCGAGCAATCGCGAGAGGCGAAGGCAAAGTAGAATAAATCGCGTGACCTTGGTGCGCCATCATCGACACTTTGCCGTGAATGATCTCGCCCGCACCAGCAACGGTACCACCATACGCCTCGACGATGGCCTGATGACCAAGGCAGATGCCAATGACTGGCACTTTGCCTTTCACGCGTTGAATCAGCTCCGGCATCGAGCCCGCTTCTGACGGAGCACCCGGACCCGGTGAGAGAAGCACCACAGGTTGTTCGAGCTTGGCAATGGCTTGCTCAATCACCTTCGCAGCAATGTTGTTACGGTAAATGGTTACCTTATGACCAAGTGAACGGAACTGATCCACTAGGTTGTAGGTGAACGAATCGAAGTTGTCGATAAATACGATGTCAGCCATGTCCGTTACTCCTTATGTGCTTTCTGGATGGCAGAAATAACGGCCTGCGCCTTGCCGCGCGTCTCATCGGCTTCGGCTTGTGGGTCGGAGTCAAACACCACCCCCGCGCCCGCTTGCACTTGAGCGATGCCGTTTTCGACGTAAGCTGAGCGGATCACGATGCAGGTGTCCAAGGTGCCTTCACCCGTTAGATAACCGACCGCACCGCCGTAACTGCCACGACGAGCGCCTTCAACATCGCGGATAAGCTGCATTGCGCGGATTTTTGGCGCGCCAGTCAGGGTACCCATGTTCATGCAAGCTTGGTAGGCGTGTAGCGCATCCAGATCAGCACGAAGTTGTCCTACCACACGTGAGACCAAATGCATCACATGGCTGTAGCGGTCGACTTTGAGCAAATCGGCAACATGGCGAGTGCCCGCTTGCGAGATTCGTGCGACGTCGTTGCGCGCAAGATCCACCAGCATCATATGCTCAGCGTTCTCTTTTTTATCGGAGCGTAATTCCAGCTCGATACGACTGTCGAGATCAAAATCAATCTCACCATTAGCTCGTTTGCCGCGACGGCGGGTCCCCGCAATCGGATAGATTTCCACTTGGTTGGTGTCGGTTTCGTATTTCAGCGCGCTTTCTGGTGACGCGCCAAACAAGGTAAACAGCTCATCTTGCATGTAGAACATGTAAGGGCTTGGGTTACTCAGCTTCAACTCTTTATACGCTGCCAGCGGCGAAGGGCAGGGGAGCGTAAAGCGGCGTGATGGCACCACTTGGAAGATGTCCCCTTTGACCACGTACTGTTTGAGATCGCGGACGATTTGGCAAAAAGCCTCGTCGCTGACACTCGGAGTGGCGTCAACTTGCGCAAGTTTCACCGCTTGAGGCAGAGTTTTTGGTGCGGCGCAGAGTGTACTGATTTGCTCAATGCGTGTCTCAAGTACGGATTTCTGCTCACTGTTGGCAAATAGCGTTGCTTGCAGGTGACAACTTTCCGTTTGGTGATCGACCACCAGCAGTGTCTCTGCGACATAAAATACGTAGTCTGGACATCGGTTCGTGGCGCTGGCGGGGCCCAAAGGTTCAAAGTTAGCCACCAGATCGTAAGCAAACAGACCGCCCATAAACAGCGCATGCTTGTCATGACCACGTAAATCAAAGCTGTGCTGAATTAAACGTAGCGCATCAAAGCTAGACGCTTCGCGCAGACGCGAATCTTCGTCTAAGGTGCCGTCGGATTCGCTGAAGGTTAACGTCAGTGTTTGTCCGTCGAACTGATGCTTAATCTCAGGTTGAATATTCCCCAGTAAATGCGCCAGCAGATGACGACCGTTATCCGTGAGGGCATTGCAGGTTACCGTTTGCCCGTAGCAGACAATACGCACGGCGGAATCGACAATTAGCAGACTCTTGAGATCCTGCTTCGAATCAATCTCGGCAGATTCGAGCAACAAGCTGTCCGTCTTGCTTTCGCATAAGGTATGGAACAGACGAGTCGGGTCTTGTGTGTATGGGACCGATGCCGTAATCACATCTAACTTGCCCAAGGTTTTGATCTTAATGGCCTTGTTCACAAGACCTCCTTATTATTTCAAATCTGTTCTAGCTTCCTGTTGTACATACTCGCACAAAGCAAACGTTCGCCCAACGTACAATTTAGTCAATCTGGTGAATATTTAATCGGTTGAACGTGAGTTATACAACAAAACAAAAAGCCCGCTGTTTAGGCGGGCTTCGTATCATGAGTGTCCTGAATTAAAAGTACACGTTTGCCCACCAAGAACTTGTCCAGATGCGCCACCAAGCCAACTCCGCTGCATTCGATTTCTCGTCATGCAGAGCAAGTTTCGCTTTTTGCTTTTGGTTAAGTTCTTGTAACATAGTCGGCCTTACAGTCAGGTACTTTGTATTTGTGTACTAGTTAACTAGTGCAAGGGTAAAAAGTCAACCCCCAAGAAGCAAATATATGAGAATAGATCTACACAGCCATACCACTGCCTCTGATGGTCGGCTCACGCCAGCGCAGTTGGTTGACCGCGCAATCAGCTTTGAGCTGGATGTTTTAGCGGTCACCGATCATGATACTGTGCAAGCGCTGGAGGAGATTCACCGTTATGTAGCGCAGAATCAATTGCCGCTCACTATCATTAACGGCATTGAAATTTCGACCGTGTGGCAAAACAAAGATATCCATATTGTTGGTTTGAATATCGATCCACACAATGCTCAATTAAGCCAACTCATCGCTCAGCAACAGGCGCATCGAGTCGCTCGCTCGGAAATGATCGCGCAGCGCCTTGGCAAAGCAACGCGAGAAGGAGTACTTGAAGAGGTCAGAGCCATTGCCGATGGTGCGCCAGTGACTCGCGCCCATTTTGCCAAATGGCTGGTGGATAACGGTTTTGCAAAGAATATGCAGCAGGTATTTAAAAAATACCTGACGCGCAACAATCCCGGTTACGTGCCGCCGAATTGGTGTTCAATGGCTGATGCCATCGGCGCGATCCATGCTGCGGGGGGCCTGGCAGTGTTGGCTCACCCGGGGCGTTATGATCTCACGGCCAAGTGGCTAAAACGGTTGCTGCAAGCGTTTGTCGATGCGGGTGGCGATGCTATGGAGGTGGCCCAACCACAACAATCGCAACAAGAAAGACGCACGTTGGCTGATTATGCTATACAATACAAACTATTAGCTTCCCAAGGCAGCGATTTTCACTATCCATCCCCGTGGATGGAGTTGGGAAGGAACCTCTGGTTGCCCTCCGGCGTAGAACCAGTTTGGAAAGATTGGGGTTTAGAGTCCGCTCCTTTGGAGCTAGCACAAGCATCCACACTCCAGTCCTATAGAGCCGAGAGGCTCGATAATGAGGAATTACAATGAGCCAGTTTTTTTACGTTCATCCTGAAAACCCCCAGGCTCGCTTGATCAATCAAGCCGTAGCAATCATTCGTAATGGCGGTGTGGTGGTTTATCCGACCGATTCCGGTTATGCACTCGGTTGTCAGTTGGAAAACAAACAAGCGCTGGAGCGAATTTGTCAGATCCGCCGACTGGATGAAAAACATAATTTCACCCTGTTGTGCCGCGATTTGTCGGAGTTGTCGCTATACGCACGCGTCGACAACACCGCATTTCGTTTGCTAAAGAACAACACGCCGGGCGCGTACACTTTTATCTTCAAAGGAACAAAAGAAGTGCCTCGTCGCTTGATGAATGCCAAACGCAAAACGATTGGTATTCGTGTGCCAGATAACCGTATTGCACTCGATCTGCTAGAAGCGCTTGGGGAGCCTTTGATGTCAACTTCCCTGATTCTGCCGGGAAACAATTACACCGAGTCGGACCCCGATGAGATCCGTGACAAACTCGAGCATGCCGTAGATGTGATTCTCAACGGCGGTTATCTCGGTGAGCAACCAACCACGGTGATTGATTTTAGTGAAGGTGAGGCGGTTATTGCTCGTCTTGGCGCGGGCGATCCAACCCCCTTTCAATAAGCCTTCTGTTAGACATGCTTGATGTATCAAAGGAGCCAAGTGCTCCTTTGTTTTATCAGTAATTCATCAATTTGTTATTAAAAGTGTCGTCATCGGCGGTGGGACGGGATTATTTTCAGCGAGAATTTTTCCATGATTCGCCCAATGGCGAAGTGCTGAGATCTTACATTGCGGATTTATTTCCCGTATAATTGCGCCCCCGATTCCGAGCTTCGGGTAGATAACTAAGTCTGGTCTATGCTTGGTAAGACTACGACGTCTGAGAAGACGACACATAGGTAGATAAATGAACGAAAAATTACAGAAAGTTTTAGCGCGAGCCGGTCACGGTTCACGTCGCGAATTGGAAGCATTAATCAAATCAGGACGTGTAAGTGTAAACGGTGTAGTGGCGAAACTGGGTGAGCGACTGGAAGACGAAAATGCGGTGGTGCGCATCGATGGTCACGTTGTGTCAGTTAAGGCACAAGAGGAAGTGATCTGTCGAGTGCTGGCGTATTACAAGCCGGAAGGAGAACTCTGTACCCGCCATGACCCAGAAGGTCGTCGTACTGTATTTGACCGTCTACCTAAGATCCGCGGTTCGCGTTGGATTTCTGTCGGCCGATTGGACGCGAACACATCTGGTCTGCTGCTATTCACGACCGACGGTGAATTGGCCAATCGTTTGATGCACCCAAGCCGCCAAGTTGAGCGTGAATACCTAGTTCGAGTGTTTGGTGAAGTGAACGAGCATAAAGTTCGCAACTTGGTCAATGGTGTACAACTGGAAGATGGCCTCGCTCGCTTTGAAGACGTTGTCTACACCGGCGGTGAGGGGATGAACCATACCTTCTATGTGGTGATCAACGAAGGTCGTAATCGTGAAGTTCGTCGTCTGTGGGAATCACAAGATTGTACGGTAAGTCGTCTGAAACGTGTGCGCTACGGTGACATCTATCTGGATAAGAAACTGCCTCGCGGTGGTTGGATGGAGCTGGAACTGAAAGACGTTAACTACCTGCGCGAACTGGTTGAATTGCGCCCAGAAAAAGAGACGATGATTGAACTCAACAGCTCATCGCGTAAACGTGACCGTGCCCGCAGCCAAAAAATCCGTCGTGCGGTGAAGCGTCATGAAGAGCGAGTGAGTACGCCAAAAGGTCGCAGCAATAATCCGTCACGTCGCAAACCCGCGACCAACAAAGCGGGTAGTGCAAATACGCCAAACGCGCGTCCATCTCGCAATAATACTCAGCGCTAAGTGCTTAAAAGCGACCGCAAAAAGAAACAGTAAAAAAGGCTTGCCAGTGGCAAGCCTTTTTTGTCGCAGTTAATCGCGTTTCCACAGAATGTGGCAGAATTTCTGATCGGGATCTCGGCTAATCAGCATTCTGGCGAACACATCGTCTAAGACATCGTTCTCTTCGTTGACTAAACCGATCAGCACTTCGGCGTAGACTTCGTCATCGACATCAAAGCCAACGTGGGAAGGCCAATCGCTCGCGACATCAACCAGCTCCGCCGCACCACGATCATCGAACTGTGCGGTGAACAGGATCACGTCAGCAGGCTCCAAGTTATCTGGAGCCATCTCTAGAAAGATATCGTACGCGGCATCAATCGCATCGTCGTAAGAGATCAGATCCGTCATGCTTACGCTCGGCTCATGTATTTGCGTTCTGCGGTGTTGATGATCACACGATCACCGGTCGCAATGTACTCTGGCACCTGTACCACAAGGCCAGTGCTAAGACGAGCAGGTTTGGTACGAGCAGAGGCAGAAGCGCCCTTGATCGATGGGTCCGTCTCTTCAATAACCAACTCAACAGAAGAAGGCAGCTCTAGGCCTACCGCGTCGCCGTTGACGAGGATCACGTGGATGCCTTGAGTTTCTTCGTTGATGAACAGCAGATCGTCTTCAATGTCAGCGTGTTTGAACACATACTGAGAGTAGTCGACGTTGTCCATGAAGATGTAGTCATCGCCATCGATGTAAGAGAAAGAAACTGCGTGCTTGTTCATTTCTACGGTTTCTAGCACGTCGTCTGACTTGTAACGCTCTTCTACGCGAGCACCAGTCGTTAGATCTGTACAACGCATTTTATAGATTTTTGAACCGCCACGGCCACCAGGGGTTGTCACTTCAATATCTTTAACTAGAAGAGTCTTGCCGTTAGATTCGATTGCAAAACCTTTCTTAATTTCACTTGCCTTTGGCATATCTGTTCCTATTGCGTTTTTTAAGAGTTACTCAAAATCGCTGAATTATATACTCAACTCCCGCTAACTTGCGAGTACCAAGAAAAATTACTTCTGCACGCGGTTTTTGCGCTTAATCGCGCTTGGCTTTGGCGACGTCGTATTGCGCTTGATTCCGTGGGCTAACTGGGCGAAGATTGCCTAAACATCATAATTATCAAGAATCTAAACTGGTTATGACCTTACCCGTAATCGATCCCAAAACACCTTTTCAATCTGAATTTCAACCAGTTATCAATGACGTATTGATGTGTCTCAAAGGTGGGCTCGGGCAAAATCTGCACAGCGTTTATGTTTACGGTAGTGTAGCGCGCAAAACGGCCATCGCAGGTTTGTCTAACTTGGATCTGGTGGTAGTGACTCACCGCCCATTTACAGAAAACCGTGCAACGGTTCTCAATACCTTGAAATGGCGTGTGCAAAAGGGCTTTCCTCAAGTGAGCGGCGTGGCGGTAAAAACTGCCGAGGTGAAAGAGATCGCGTCACTTGATAGCCTGTTCACTTGGGGGTTTATGCTTAAACATTGCTGTGTCTGCATTTATGGCAATGATTTAGCGGAGTGTTTTGGCGAGTACGTTCCGAGTTGGGAAATTGCTAAGCACTGGAACATGGATGTGGAAGATTGGCTGGCGGTCTATCGCAATAAAATTGCTCGAGCTAGCACGCCTGAATTGTTGGTGACAAATCAGAAAATCATCGCTAAGAAGCTGTTGCGAGCCAGCTATTCGCTGATCATGCACAAAGACCAACAATGGTTCGATGATCCTATCGAGTGTGGAAGACATTTTGTGAAATATCATCCGGAAAAATCGGTTGAGATCCGTCGACTGACGATTTTGCTGTCTGGCAAACTGATAGAAAAGCGTTCGGTGATCGGTTTGTTGGACAGTTTTGGTGACTGGCTTGTGAAGCAATATCAGAAAACCGAATTTAAAATCGGCTAATTGATCGCATTGTCACTAGAGGCGACATCGACTCATCCAGCTTGTGCTAACTTTAAATGGTAAAAGGCAATTTTCAGGTGAGCATATGCATAAGCAAGCGGCTGTGCCATTGTATTGGCTCGGAGTTGGTTTGAAAAAACTGTTTAAGTCGCTCTCGTTATCCTTACTGGCGGTCCGAGAAGGGATGATTTGGCTCATCCCCTGCTTGATGCTTTCAGCTTTTGCTCTCTTTTTTGCGAGTGTCGGCGAGTTTTTGAGTGGTGGAAGAAGCTGGTGGATAGCGGCGCTCTATGACATTCATAATGCCATCGCAACCTTCTTTCCCTATCTGATGGCGGCGACGATTTCTTACGTGTTGGCGATGCAGTGGAAACTTGCTCGCCCACCGATGGCGCTGCTCTCTATGCTCTTTCTACTGATTGTTAGCCAGATTGTGCCCGAAGAACGCACAATGCAGATGTTTCATATCGTCATCGCCATCATTACGCCGCTTTATGCCGTGCCGATCTTAGCCCGTTTGCAACATGTGCCACAGTTGCGCATTACATCGTCTGAAAGTGGCGGCAAGTTGGTCAAAGAGTCATTGAATTTGGTGTTTCCAGCCTTACTCACGGCCGCAATTGTGCTCACAATCAACTACCTGCTCTTTAGCTTGCTGAGCCAGACTGTCACTTTTCAGCAGATTGGCCTAGATTACGCCAATGAACCGTACCAATTTGGTATGTTGTTCAGCGCGCTCAACTCAGGGCTGTGGTTTTTTGGTATCCATGGCTATTACTCTTTGCTGCCGATGGTGGACCTGCTTCAGCAAGCCAGCCAACTCAACTATTCCACTTTTGTGGCTGGTGGGGAAGGCCAGTACATGATGAACCTCTCTCTGATGGGAACGTTCGTTTTTATTGGTGGCAGTGGCGCGACACTCTCGCTGGTGGTGGCGCTATTGCTGTTTTCGAAGCAAAAAAGCCACCGATTGATCGCCTTGGCGTCGATCCCGATAGGGCTGATTAATGTCAATGAGATCTTGCTCTTTGGTCTGCCAATTATCTTGAACCCTAGACTGTTTCTGCCTTTTTTGGTCACGCCGGTGGTGAATGTGGTTGTGAGTCTGCTTGCGGTGGAAAGCGGTTTTATTGGCGTGCCGAGTGCTAGTGTCCCTTTCAATGCCCCTATTCTGGTTAATGCGTGGTTAGCCACATCGGGAGATTTCAATGGGATTTTACTGCAACTGCTGAATATTTTGATAGGTGTCGCGATTTACTACCCCGCGGTGCGAAGCCTGAATCGCTTGTATAGCAATCAGGCGATCAAAATTTATTTTCTCGATACGGTGTATGTACGCCGCCAAGAAGAAGCGGAAACGCTTAAAGAGGATCCGATTGCTACCGCCAATGACAGAGCGCGTCGTGCCCGAGAAATCGAGAAAAAACTGGAACACATTGGCAGTAAAGAATTTTGCGTAGAGTACCAACCGCAAGTGTCGGCGGAAAATGGTCGTGTGGTCGGTTGTGAAGCCTTAATTCGCGCAACAGAGCCCGATGGTACATTGATTTATCCTGGCGCTTTTCTTCCTTGGCTCGAGGTGGCGGGGTTAATGAAAGAGGTGGATCTATGGGTGCTGAAAAAAGTGGTTTCTGACATCCAGCAATGGAATCGCAATGAAATTTATATCCCAGTGAGTATTAATATCACCCCCGAATTTTTGGTTGACCAAGAGTATATGGAAAAGTTGGAGTACATCATTGCGCCTGTGGCGTCGCAGGTCCATATCGAGATCACCGAAGAAACATTGTTGGTTGACGAGCAAATGTTGGCGATCTCGTTCAACCGTTTGCATCAGTTAGGCGTGGAGATATCGATAGACGACTTTGGTACCGGATTTTCATCCCTCTCTTATCTCAATCGCTTTGACGTTGACGCTATCAAAATCGACCGATCGTTTGTTTTGGCGTTAGATAATGACAAAGGGAAGAAAGTGTTTATGAGCTTATTGTCTGTTGCCGAGCAGCTCAAATTGAAAGTCGTGGTGGAAGGGGTTGAATCGAAACAGCAGCTAAGTCACATTCCTATTCGCGATCATATTTCGGTGCAAGGATGGTACTATAGCCGCTCTCTACAGTACGCTGACTTTATTCACTACTGTAAAAAAGCAAATAATATCAAAAGTCTGTAGGCTTCTCTGACTAGAACAACCCTAGTTGCGGCGCGGCGAGTTGGTCGAAATCCATGTCGATAAACGGCAGAATCGCATTTGCCACTGGTTTCAACTGTTTGTCGATATAGTGCTGATAATCAATGGCACTCGAGCGATAATCTCTTGGCTCTGGGCCGTTGACCGTGATCAGATACTCAATCAACCCCTTGTTCTGGTACTGCAAAGGGCGGCCAAGGCGGGCGTTCATCTCATCGGCAAGACGTGCAGCCCGAACTTGCGGTGGCACATTCTTCTGATATTCATGTAATTTACGTCTTAAGCGTTTTTGATAGACCAAATCGTGGTCAAAATCGCCATTTTGTGTTTGTTCCACGGTGTGGCGAACGTAGTCCGTCGGGTCTTCGCCATGAAATATCATCATGTAGAGCTGCTGCTGGAACTTTTGTGCCAGTGGCGTCCAATCTGTACGTGCACTCTCTAGCCCTTTGAATACAATGCGTTCGTTTTTTCCTTCACCGATCAGCCCTGCGTAGCGCTTTTTCGAGCCCGTTTCCGCGCCGCGAATGGTTGGCATGAGAAACTTGCGATAATGGGTTTCATATTCCAACTCCAAAATCGAAGTGAGGTTGAATTCTTGTTGCAGATGTCGTTTCCACCACTGATTGATGTCGCGCACCAGTGACTGGCCAATTGCATCCGCTTCTTGTTGGCTATAAGCGCCATTGAGCGAAACAAAAGTAGAATCGGTATCGCCGTAAATCACCTGATAACCTTTTGCCTCAATCAACTTGCTGGTCTGTTTCATGATCTCGTGACCGCGCATGGTAATGCTAGATGCCAGCCGCGTATCAAAGAAGCGGCAACCCGAGGAGCCGAGCACACCATAAAAGGAGTTCATGATGATTTTAATCGCTTGGGAGAACGCCTTCTCATTGTTCTTTTTCGCCACATCGCGAGCGGCCCAAAGTTGTTCGATCATGTCAGGCAGAAAATGTTGGCTGCGATGAAACTGCCCTCCGCGAAAACCGGGTACGGCTTGATGTGCCTCTTTACCGATCTCAAGTCGTAAACCTTCGATAAGGCCAAGAGGATCAATCAAGAAGGAGCGAATAATGGATGGGTATAGGCTTTTAAAATCGAGCACTAGCACCGAATCATACAATCCGGGAAGTGAATCCATCACATACCCGCCAGGGCTGGCTACCCAATTCTCTGGTTGAAGATTCGGCGCAACATAACCAGCGCGATGCAATCGTGGCAAATACAAATTAGTAAAGGCGGCCACCGAGCCGCCGACTCGATCCAGCTCTACGCCAGTAAGACGGGAGCGTTCGATGGCAAACTCAAGCAAGTGAGTATGGGCAAAAATGCGATTCACCAAAACACAGTCTTGTAAGTTGTACTTGGCGAGCGAAGGTTTGTCTTTGCGAAACATGGTGTTGATTTCCGCCATTCGATCGTGAACATTGTGGATGGCTTTGCCTTCACCAAGCAGTTCTTGGGAAACCGATTCCAAAGACCAAGAACGGAAATGGTAGGTAGCCGTTTTGAGTGTATCGATGCCGTCTAGCACCACCCGACCGGGAATGGTGATGAAGCTCTGCTGACTTTGCGTTGAAGAGCGAAAAAAGCTGCTTTGATTGCCTCGGCCCAAGGCGAGCTTTAGCTTGTGCCACTCAGCCCGTTTGTGCAGTAAACGAAAGTCAAAATCAATTACGTTCCAACCGATGATAACATCCGGATCGAACTGTTCAAACCAGTGAATCAGCCGCTCAAGCAACTGCTTTTCGTCATCGACCCACTCAATGGGCGTGTGTGAATCTTGAGCTTGGCCAATCATGATCACTCGGCTATCCATTGGACTGTCGAGGCCGATAGAGTAGAGGATGCCTTTTTCCGAACATTCAATATCCAGCGACACCACCGAAAGTGTCGGCACATAGTCACCTTTACGGCATTTGGCCTGTTTGATGCGAACAAACTTCTCCTGTGGTTGAGGCTTGCCGACAAACTCGACCGAGCCTTGAATGAAACGCTCCATCAGAAATCGGTCTGCGAGACGAACATCGGCCTCTAGCACCAGAATATCGTGTTGTTGTAACCAAGCCGCGAGGCTAGTTGACTCTTTGATGGTGGCACAATAGCAGGCCGCCACAGGGCGGTACTCAAAGTTTTTCAGTGCTAGAGGAGTAAGCTGCGCGTGATGCCCGCCCTCCAGAAGCAAGTTTTCGATACGAGGCAGATCACTTTGCAGCACAAAGAACACCGGTTTTTCACCTTCGATCAGCAGCTGGTAAGGGCCATGTGGCGTGCTCAGCCACAACTCAAGTTGAGTTGTGGCAAATTTATCGCGAGATTGGCGTGTTAGAACGAACCCAGGTGTGGTGGTCAAAATATCTGCCTGTAGATGCTATTGCTCTGCTGATGTTAGCAAAGTCTACAAAAGGTTCAGCACTTTATCGTCAGATAAGCCGTGATTGATGGATATTTGAACATTTACTCTATGATAAACATGATGTAGGTAAAATTACTGAGTATTGGTCATAACTAACAGTCTCCTTTTTAAAACAAAATTGTTAAAGTGACGCGCTATATTCGCGTCTGCATTGAATAAGTTCTTGCTAAAGTTTGCGATTAGGCACATATTCTTAGCAGGCATTTTTGAGGAAATGCGGTAGTATAGGCAAGCGTACTGATATCCACATTTATGTGGGTGCAGAGCCATTAAATAGTGTGGAGATACAAGTTTGATCAATGTTTTCCTTGTAGATGATCACGAGCTGGTTCGCACAGGGATACGACGTATTATTGAAGACGTCCGTGGAATGAACGTAGCAGGAGAAGCTGATAGCGGTGAGAATGCAGTAAAATGGTGTCGCACGAATCATGCTGATGTCGTTTTGATGGATATGAACATGCCTGGAATTGGCGGCTTGGAAGCAACCAAAAAAATCCTGCGTGTTAATCCGGATGTAAAAATCATCGTCTTGACTGTTCATACGGAAAATCCGTTTCCAACTAAAGTGATGCAAGCCGGGGCCTCTGGCTATTTAACAAAAGGGGCTGGTCCGGATGAAATGGTCAATGCAATCCGTATTGTGAATAGCGGACAGCGTTATATTTCTCCGGAAATCGCACAGCAAATGGCATTGAGCCAGTTTTCGCCAGCCTCTGAAAATCCGTTTAAAGATTTATCAGAGCGTGAGCTGCAAATCATGATGATGATCACTAAGGGACAAAAAGTCACCGACATCTCTGAGCAGTTGAATCTCAGCCCGAAAACGGTCAACAGCTATCGCTACCGTTTGTTTAACAAACTGGATATTAACGGTGACGTTGAATTGACGCACCTTGCCATCCGTCATGGAATGCTGGATACCGAGACTCTCTAGTTGTGACCCTTCCTTTCGACTCGGTATCTTTCCTTAAGACAGTGACTCATCAGCCCGGCGTTTATCGAATGTATAACGCCGACGCTGTGGTGATTTACGTCGGAAAAGCCAAAGATCTTAAAAAACGTCTCTCGAGTTATTTTCGTAAGAAAGTCGACAGTGAGAAAACGCGCGCGTTGGTCAGCAATATTGCTAAGATCGACGTCACGGTCACGCATACAGAGACAGAAGCGCTGATCCTTGAGCACAACTACATCAAGCAATACTTACCCAAATACAACGTGTTGCTGCGTGATGACAAGTCCTATCCTTATATCTATGTGAGTGGCCACAAACATCCTCGCGTCTCTTTGCATCGTGGTGCGAAAAAACGTAAAGGTGAATATTTTGGCCCATATCCTGACTCCGGAGCGGTAAGAGAAACGCTGCATCTGTTGCAGAAAATTTTCCCGGTGCGTCAGTGTGAAGATACAGTTTATGCTAACCGTACTCGACCATGTCTGATGTATCAGATCGGCCGCTGTGCAGGGCCTTGCGTGAGCAGTGTGATTTCCGATCAAGAGTACGCTGAGCTGGTGAATTATCTTCGCCTGTTTTTGCAAGGCAAAGACAATCAAGTACTTGAACTGCTGGTTAGCAAGATGGAAGACGCCAGTGTGGCACTGCGCTTTGAAGATGCTGCTCGTTTTCGCGACCAGATACAAGCTATTCGTCGAGTGCAAGAGCAGCAATATGTCTCTGAAGATAGTATGGATGATATGGATGTACTGGGTTTTGCCCAAGAAAATGGCATAGCTTGTATCCATATTTTGATGATTCGGCAGGGTAAAGTGTTGGGAAGTCGCAGCCATTTCCCTAAAATTCCACAAAACACCACAGCGCAAGAGGTATTTGATAGCTTCTTAAGCCAGTACTACCTTAGCCACAATGAAGCGCGAACCGTTCCGACGCGCATTATTCTCAATAAGGATCTGGCGGTGGATGTGGCGGCTATTCAGGAAGCGCTCAGTCAGGTGGCCGGGCGTAAAGTCACTTTTCATGCCAATCCAACTGGGGCGCGTAGCCGTTATCTTAAACTGGCGAATACCAATGCGCTGACTGCTATT
The DNA here is from genome assembly GCF_000764325.1 of Vibrio navarrensis. Classification (NCBI taxonomy): domain Bacteria; kingdom Pseudomonadati; phylum Pseudomonadota; class Gammaproteobacteria; order Vibrionales; family Vibrionaceae; genus Vibrio; species Vibrio navarrensis. The sequence goes on from NZ_JMCG01000001.1 coordinate 1,444,884, forward strand.
ACCACGCAAATCAATCACAAGATGACCATCAACCAACGCTTCAAAGCACTGCGCGAAGTTTTGGGTAAGGAAACCATTCAAAGGATGGAGTGTTTTGACATTTCGCATACCATGGGTGAAAGCACCATCGCGTCGTGCGTGGTCTTCAACACCGAAGGGCCCGTCAAGCAAGAGTACCGCCGCTACAATATTAGCGGGATTACCGGTGGCGATGACTATGCTGCGATGGGGCAGGCTTTAGAACGGCGTTATTCGAAGCAACTCGACGTGGAAAAAATCCCTGATGTGATCTTTATCGACGGCGGTAAGGGGCAGTTAAATCGTGCGCACGAGATCATTGAACAGTATTGGGGCGATTGGCCCAAACGACCTAAAATGATAGGAATAGCGAAAGGCGTGACGCGCAAGCCGGGTTTAGAGACCTTAATTACCGTGTCGGGTGAGGAGTTTAACTTACCAAGTGACGCGCCAGCTTTGCATTTGATTCAGCATATTCGTGATGAAAGTCATAACCACGCGATTGCAGGCCATAGAGCTAAACGAGGAAAAACGCGTAAAACCAGTGCTTTAGAAGGCATTGAAGGGGTTGGGCCGAAACGACGCCAAGCACTGCTGAAGTATATGGGCGGTTTACAAGAGCTTAAACGAGCCACTGTTGAAGAAATCGCCAAAGTTCCAGGGATTAGCCATTCTTTAGCAGAAATTATCTATCAAGCATTGAAACAATAGTGAAAATCCAGCACCATTAACGCGCAAAGTGTAAGAGAATAATAATATGCGTCTAAATATCCCTAACCTCCTGTCATTAATGAGATTATTTCTCATTCCGGTGTTCGTGGTTGTATTCTATCTTCCTTATTCATGGGCACCGTTTGCGGCAGCGATGGTCTTTTGGGTGGCGGGCTTTACCGATTGGCTCGATGGTATGCTGGCGAGAAAATTGGGCCAAACGTCTCGATTCGGCGCATTTATCGATCCGGTCGCGGATAAAGTGTTAGTCGCGACGGCGCTTATATTGATCACTGAGCATTACCACACGATTTGGGTGACGATCCCAGCAGTCACGATGATTGCGCGAGAAATTATTATTTCTGCCTTACGTGAGTGGATGGCGGAGATTGGCAAGAGGGCAAGTGTTGCCGTCTCTTGGATTGGCAAAGTAAAAACACTGTCACAGATGTTTGCCTTGTGGGTGTTGATTTGGCGCTATGATGACTGGATGATTTGGCTCGGTTATGCAGCGCTCTATATTGCGACATTCTTAACTTACTGGTCGATGGTGCAATACCTGATGGCGGACAAAGATGACTTACTGAGTGAAGAGAATCACTGAATTTAAGAAAGCGGGCGAAAGCCCGTTTTTTATGTTTGAAAATAGCCATTCTGGCCCGCTTAAAGCACATTTGTGGTGAAGTCAAAAGCTCCTTTTTAAAGACTAACTGCCTTTAAAATAAGCAATTTGCTGTGTTTCGCACACTTTCTGCTCAAACGATTCAAAAAAATAAAAATAGTGTTGACTCAGTGAGATGATTGCGTAGAATGCATCCCGTACCCGAGAGAGAGTTATCTCTTAAGGTTTGAAGGCGCGTTGGCAGAGTGGCTATGCAGCGGATTGCAAATCCGTGGACCTCGGTTCGACTCCGGGACGCGCCTCCATTTGCGACACTAGCTCAGTTGGTAGAGCGCAACCTTGCCAAGGTTGAGGTCACGAGTTCGAACCTCGTGTGTCGCTCCAAATTAAAAGATACGGCGAAAGCGGTATTTATAGATGGTGTCTCCATCGCAAAGATTTGCGTGCCCTGGTGGTGAAATCGGTAGACACAAGGGATTTAAAATCCCTCGACTTTCGAGTCGTGCCGGTTCAAGTCCGGCCCGGGGCACCATTAAAAGACAATATGCGACACTAGCTCAGTTGGTAGAGCGCAACCTTGCCAAGGTTGAGGTCACGAGTTCGAACCTCGTGTGTCGCTCCAAACACAGAACCCAGCAGAAATGTTGGGTTTTTTGTTTGCGCGTTTTCTGCGATTTATTTCTATCGAAACATTGACTTGTCGACGGAAGCGGAAATTTATTGGCAAAAAGGATTGCCTGTTGCTTTCTAGTTGTGATAAATTCGCGCGCAATCTCGGGCAGTAGTCCTGGGGGATACGCGTAGTGACCATTCAGGCTGATTGGGAAACTACGTAGGGTAGGTATCGGCAGAGCCTTTTGTCGATAGACGGGATACTAATGTTGCTTAAGCAGCGGCATGTAAATGGGAAACCCAACGTTGAACTTTTTTAATAATCTCACATTAATCAGCTTCAAACTTCCTAAATGCCCTGTATTACAAAACAGAAGCATTACCGAGCCTTGATTTTTAACACCGACATTTACCATTCGTCGTAATGGTTGCTATTCCGTACCCGTCTTTTTGAGGCCCAATCGGAAGGCTTGGTCATGTCCCAATCTCGTACTAAAAAGTTACACAGTGCGCAGGGGGCGAGAATCATTATTTGTTTCAAGGGAAAATGTATGAGCACCGCCTTTGAAGTCGATACTAACGCTATCGCTACAATTTTTTCTTCCCAGGTTCCGATTGTTGAAGGAACTTACGATTTAACTCCGGATCAAGTACTGCTTGATCAAGCCGCACACGAGTCTGAAGTTCGTTCATACCCTCGTCGTATCCCAATTGCGATTAAGCAAGCGTTCGGCTGTTTAGTTGAGGATACGCGTGGTCAGATCTTTCTTGACTGTCTGGCGGGTGCGGGCACTTTGGCGCTGGGTTACAACCATCCAGAAATTAATCAAGCGCTAAAAGAGCAGTTGGACTCGGGTCTGCCATACCAAACACTGGATATCGCGACCACGGCGAAAACCAACTTTATTAAAGCCGTCAAAGAGTTCTTGCCACAAGAGCTGGGTGATAACTGTGTCATTCAATTCTGCGGCCCGTCGGGCGCGGATGCGGTCGAAGCGGCTATCAAACTGGCGAAGCAGACGACAGGTCGCAACACCATGTTTGCTTTCCGTGGTGCTTACCACGGCATGACCAACGGCACTATGGGCATGATGGGTAACCTAAATACCAAAGCCCGCCGCACTGGTCTGATGTCTGATGTTCACTTTATGCCTTTCCCTTACAGCCTGCGCTGCCCGTTTGGTCTGGGTGGTGATGAGGGAGCGAAAGCAAGCATTCGTTATATTGAGCGTCTTCTCAATGATGATGAAGCGGGCATCATGAAGCCTGCAGCCATCATTGTTGAGCCAGTTCAAGGCGAAGGCGGTGTGATCCCTGCACCTGCATTTTGGCTACGCGAACTGCGCCGTCTCTGTGATGAACACGGCATGCTATTGATTTTCGATGAAATTCAATGCGGTGTCGGCAAGTCTGGCTACAATTTTGCGTTTGAAGAAGCGGGCATTGTGCCAGATGTTCTGTGCCTTTCTAAAGCCATTGGCGGCGGTCTGCCGATGTCTTTGCTGGTTATTAACAAGCAGCACGATACCTGGCGTCCTGGCGAGCACACGGGCACCTTCCGTGGTAACCAGCTCGCGATGGTTTCTGGCGCGAAAGCACTGGAAATCATTACTCGTGATAATCTGGTTGAACATGCCAACGTGGCGGGTCAATACCTGCGTCATGGCCTAGAGAAAATCCAACAACGTGTGAACTGTATCGCTGAAGTTCGCGGTAAAGGCTTGATGCTGGGTGTGGAAATACGCAAACCAGGCAGTGAACTCAACAAGTTTGGTGAGCCTGTTTCGGATGGCAAACTGACGTTGGCGATTCAGCGTGCGGCGCTGGAGCGCGGCCTGATGGTTGAGAAAGGCGGTCGTGACGGCTCTGTGATTCGTTTCCTTCCACCGTTGATCATCTCTTTCGAGCAGATCGATTTTGCTCTGCGCGTGCTGGAAGAAGCGATTCTTGCTGCGGGCGGTGAACGTGTTGAAGCAGAGCAGAACCCAGAATGGAAAAAACACTTTATCCACACTGGTGTCAATGGCAGCAAAGAGTTCGCCTCTGTGATGAATCACACCACAGCAGCAATGAAGTCGGTGTTTGAACAAGTCAGCGCCCCTTACTCAGGAATGGATCCGAAAGTACTTGAGCAAGCGATCTATGCCGTTGATCTAGACAACAAAAACGCGTCATTGAAAGCGGTGATTGACGAAACGGCGGAGCTGGTGGCGAAAAACTCGATTTTCACTCAGCATCCAGACTGTATCGCACACTTACATACGCCTCCTTTGATGCCTGCGGTGGCTGCCGAGAGCATGATTGCAGCGCTAAACCAATCCATGGACTCTTGGGATCAATCTTCTTCGGCAACGTATGTTGAGCAGAAAGTGATTGATTGGCTATGTGACAAATATGAACTAGGCGATAAAGCTGACGGCATCTTTACCAGTGGCGGTACGCAAAGTAACCAAATGGGTCTGATGTTGGCGCGCGATTGGATTGCCAACAAGCTGAGCAACCACTCCATCCAAAAGCTTGGCTTACCTGAGTATGCCGATAAACTGCGTATCGTTTGTTCGAAGAAATCGCACTTCACGGTACAAAAGTCCGCTTCTTGGATGGGCCTAGGTGAAAAAGCAGTCCTGACCGTTGATGCACATCCAAACGGTACTATGGATGTCAGCAAGCTAGCTGAGGCGGTTGAGCAAGCCAAAGCAGAAGGATTGATCCCATTTGCGGTGGTTGGCACGGCTGGTACCACCGACCACGGTGCTATTGACGATCTTAATGCGATTGCTGACGTGGCAGAGCTGCACGACATGTGGATGCACGTCGATGGCGCTTACGGTGGTGCGCTGATCCTCAGCAGCCAGAAACCGCGTCTAAAAGGTGTGGAGCGCGCACAATCAGTGAGCGTGGATTTCCACAAATTGTTCTATCAAACAATCAGTTGTGGTGCGTTGTTGGTTAATGATAAGCAAAACTTCACTTTCTTGCTTCATCATGCTGACTACCTAAACCGCGAACATGATGAGTTGCCAAACTTGGTTGACAAATCTGTGGCAACTACAAAACGCTTTGATGCATTGAAAGTCTTTATGACTATGCAGAGCGTCGGTCCGAAAGCACTGGGTGCAATGTACGACCACATTCTGGCTCAGACACTGGAAGTGGCTGATCTGGTTCGTCACCATGAAGGCTTTGAGCTACTGGCAGAACCTTCTCTGTCCACCGTTCTATTCCGTGCAACCAACGGAACGGATCTGGATGAACTGAATAAAACGCTAAGACTGGAAGCACTGACTCGTGGTGTAGCGGTCCTGGGTGAAACGATTGTAGATGGTAAGACTGCTCTGAAGTTTACGATTCTTAACCCATGTCTGAAGATTTCAGATTTTGAAGCTTTACTATCTAAAATCAACACTCTAGCGGAAGAGCTAGCGCAATAAAGGTAACGGAAAACAATGGCAATTTTACAGATTGGTGCAGGCGGCGTAGGCTGGGTAATTGCACACAAAGCAGCACAAAACAACGATGTTCTGGGTGATATTACTATCGCTTCTCGCACGCTAGACAAATGCGAAAAGATCATTGAATCGATTCATGGTCGTAACAACCTGAAAGATTCGAGTAAGAAACTACAAGCTCGTGCTGTTAACGCTGATGATGTGGATGCACTGGTTGCACTAATCAAGGAAGTTCAACCTGAGCTCGTTATCAACGCTGGGCCTCCTTGGGTAAACCTGACCATTATGGAAGCGTGTTACCAAGCGAAAGTTTCTTACCTTGATACGTCTGTGGCCGTCGACCTATGCAGCGAGGGGCAACAAGTCCCTGAAGCGTACGACGAACAGTGGAAATACCGTGCGAAGTTCGAAGAAGCGGGTATCACCGGCATTCTTGGTGCGGGTTTTGACCCGGGCGTGGTGTCGGTGTTTGCTGCCTACGCGGTGAAGCATCTGTTTGATGAAATCGACACCATTGACGTGATGGACATCAACGCCGGTGATCATGGCAAGAAGTTCGCGACCAACTTCGACCCAGAAACAAACCTTTTGGAAATCCAAGGTGACTCGTTTTACTGGGAAAACGAAGAGTGGAAACGCGTACCATGCCACAGCCGTATGATGGAATTCGATTTTCCGAAATGTGGGAACTTCAAAGTGTACTCCATGGCACATGATGAAGTTCGCTCGATGAAAGAGTACATTCCGGCGAAACGCATCGAGTTCTGGATGGGCTTTGGTGACCGCTACCTGAACTACTTCAACTGTATGCGTGATATCGGCCTGCTCAGCCCAGAGCCGTTAACGCTGCAAGATGGCACTGTGGTTCAGCCGTTACAAGTTCTAAAAGCGATGCTGCCAGATCCGACATCGCTTGCACCGGGCTACACGGGGCTAACCTGTATTGGTACTTGGGTACAAGGTAAAAAGGATGGCAAACAGCGCAGCGTGTTTATCTACAACAATGCGGATCACGAAGTGGCTTACCAAGATGTGGAGCATCAAGCGATTGCTTACACCACAGGTGTGCCAGCGATCACCGCAGCGTTGCAGTTCTTCCGTGGTGAATGGGCGGACGCAGGTGTGTTCAACTTAGAACAGCTTGACCCAGATCCATTCCTCGAAACCATGCCAAGCATTGGTTTGAGCTGGGATGTTCAGGAACTGGTTCCTGGACAGCCGACCATTCACACACTGAAATAAGTGTGCGTTAAGAATCTTCAGTAATGAACTCAAGCCGGTGCTTTGCGCCGGCTTTATTCCGTTAAAGTGATTGAACAATGAATAAAGAACAATTGAAGACGCCATTTTTCATGATTGACGAAGCGAAGTTGATCCGAAACTTGGAAATTGCCAAACAACTGAAAGAGATCTCAGGCGTTAAACTGGTTCTCGCTCTGAAGTGTTTCTCCACTTGGGGGGTGTTTGACATCATCAAGCCTTATTTGGATGGCACGACCAGCTCTGGTCCGTTTGAAGTGAAACTTGGCTATGAGAAATTTGGCGGTGAAACGCACGCTTACAGCGTTGGCTACAGTGAAGAAGACGTGCGTGAAGTGGCCGATATGTGCGATAAGATCATCTTCAACTCGCAATCTCAGTTGGCGGCCTATCGTCACATTGTGGAAGGTAAAGCGTCGATTGGCCTGCGTCTTAATCCCGGTGTCAGCTACGCGGGGCAAGATCTGGCAAACCCAGCACGTCAATTCTCGCGACTCGGCGTACAAGCGGATCACATTGATCCGGCGGTATTTGAGAACATCAACGGCGTTATGTTCCATATGAACTGTGAGAACAAAGATGTTGATGCGTTTATCGCTTTGTTGGATTCGATCTCACAGCGTTTCGGTCAATACCTAGACAAGCTTGATTGGGTCAGCATGGGCGGCGGTGTGTTCTTCACCTGGCCGGGCTACGATGTAGAAAAACTGGGCTTGGCACTTAAGGCATTTGCAGAAAAGCACGGCGTGCAGATGTATTTGGAGCCGGGTGAAGCGATCATTACCAAAACAACCGATCTGGTGGTGACCGTGGTCGACATCGTTGAGAACGGTATGAAAACCGCTATCGTCGATTCAGCCACCGAAGCGCACCGTCTGGATACCTTGATTTACAAAGAGCCAGCGTCAGTGCTTGAGGCATCGGAAACGGGTTCACACGAGTACGTGATTGGTTCTTGCTCTTGTCTTGCTGGCGATCAGTTCTGTGTGGCTAAGTTCGATAAGCCACTCGAAATTGGTCAACGACTGCACATTCTCGATAGTGCTGGTTACACCATGGTGAAATTGAATTGGTTCAACGGTCTGAAAATGCCTTCGGTTTACTGTGAACGTACCAGTGGTGAGATCGAAAAACTCAACGAGTTTGGCTATGAAGATTTCAAGCGTTCTCTGTCGTTGTGGTCGGTGAGCTAACTGATTAAAGCCGATAGTTCAAGAAACAAAAGAGCAGCTTTTGAGCTGCTCTTTTTGTACCAGGTTGTAGCAGGGTTATCAGAGAACGAAGTGATTATGACTCTACCATGACCCGTGTATCTTCACTCAGTGATTCAAGCTCGTTGGCGACATCTTCAATGTCGACTTCACCCGGTAATTTGATCGCAAGGTTTGCGGTAAACAGACTTGAACTGACACCACCACCGCCAGCAATAAACACGCGTTGACAGTCCATATCGAGAATACTAATGCCCTGATTGTCGAGTACATGAGTGATCTCATTGACGATGCCCGCTCGATCGTTGGAATCGATGCGCAATTGATGCACCGTATCACTCCGGTTGGTAGCTGGGTCTGTATCAACAAATTGCACAACCAACTCTGGATGGGCGGAAAAAGCCTCTTTGACCAAGGTTTCATTTTGTTTGGGTAACTCAACTTTGATCACTGCTGCCACTTGCTCTTCAATAAAGTTGACTTTGCTAATCAACCATTTACCACCATTTTCGTGAGTAATTGCCGCTAACTGCTTGATGGTCATCGGTGACGCTTTGCCGATGAAACTCACGATGAATACACTGTTCATAATTTCCCCCTGATACATCAAACAACTCATTGATTAACAGAAATAATCCTTTTCAGATTCAGTGTAGAAGTTTTGCCAACCTGCCTGATTTGATGGAGGTCATATTTTCCAATGAATGTGACAAGCCATCCTAAAAACTCTGTAAAAGAGCACAAAAAAAGCGGCTCGTTAGCCGCTTTCTTGCAAAGTGTTTAGTTAAAACGTGACTTTAAAGTCCAGTCCATAAAACTGATTGTCATAGGCGTAGCCTGCGTCTAAGGCGAACTTCGCCGCGTCTTGATTGCCAAACCAAGGGTTGGAAGTGAAGCTCACGTCTGCACTGCCGCCCCACAGATTCGATGCCCAGTGATGAATATGACCAACAGGGTTTAAGAAGAAAAGTGACACATCGCCAGCGGTTTTGGAACCGAGCACTTCGCCACCATCAGCTAAAATGCTTTGTTCAGTTTCAAGCATCATTTCACCAACGACCGCGCCAAAAAAGGGTGTAATAAAAATGTCTTGCCAAGAGGGCACTTCAGCAAACGCTTCTACACCATACTCCCAGAAAAAAGTCGACATGGTGGCGGAATAAAGAAATGACTCGAATTCGTTGTAGCCTGCGTGTCGAGCTGCCGTGTAGTAAACGCCACCAAAGTAAGGGTGCATGATGTAGTTCAATACGTGTTCATCCCTGTCCCAGACTGGCCCAGAGGTGACGTTGTCTTTCCACTTACTTCCTAAATTGCTCAGATCGCGCGAGTCGTCATCCCATTTGGTGATGCTTTGCGGCAATAAGGTCATCAAGCCGACGGTGGCGACGCTTAAACCCAAGATGGTGTAGGTTTGACCCATCAGATAATCCCAGTCTTTATCTTGCGGGACGATCAAATACTTAGGCTGGGTGTTGGCATCGAGATCGAGCTTGGGTTCGCTCTCATCTAGAGAGAGAAGCTGGGCGTTGTTGAAGCTATACAAGCCATCGTTAACGCAGTACTCTTGAAGACAATCCGTTGCGTAGGTAGTTTCTGTGTGCTTACTGAAATCAAACTGATTAGCCTGGGCTGAAACAGAAGCGGTAAGAAGAAGTCCACTCAAAGCTTTTGTAAGAAGTAATGGCTTTGGCACGAATGTCTCCAGTTTCTTTTGTAAATAATCAAGCGCACGATTATCCCTGAATCTTTTGGGGATGGAAACACCTGTCACAAATTTATCCGAAACAAAGTGCAAAGCTTCGGGTCTGAAAAGAGAAAATTCATAGGGTTGCTTAACAAAGCAGCGAGAATAGAGGAAAAAGATCGTGAAAATTGCCATGTTGAGTACCGGTGAAGAAGTGCTTCACGGCGATATTGTCGACACCAACGCCGCCTGGCTCTCTAGCTACTTGTATGAGCATGGTTTCGCTATGGTGAAACGTGCCACGGTTGGCGACCAGTTATCTGCTCTTACTGAAGAGCTTCTGATGCTCAGCTTTAACAATGACGTTGTGATTGTTAACGGCGGTTTGGGACCCACTACGGACGATTTGAGTTCCGCCGCGGCGGCACAAGCGGCTGATTGTAAACTGGTCTTATTCAAGGAGTGGCTACAGCGTATGGAGGCGATGTATAGCCAGCGTGGCAGTAAAATGCCAGAAAGCAACTTAAAACAAGCCATGCTCCCCGAAAGCGCACAAATTATTGACAACCCAGTCGGTACTGCCTGCGGGTTTAAAATGCTGATCAATGACGCGGTATTTTATTTCACTCCCGGCGTACCTAAAGAGTTCAAGGTCATGGTGGAGCAGCAAATTTTGCCTGATCTACAACGTGATTGGCCAAACAATACTGCATTCCAGTGCAGTCGTTTGTACACCTTCGGCCTGTCTGAGTCAGCGATATCAGACAAGCTAGACAGCTTGAAACTACCCGCTGGCTATGAGCTGGGTTACCGCTCTTACTTGCCCTTCATTGAAGTGAAACTGTTTGGTCCTCAGGATGCATTGGAAGAGCGCGTCAGAGTGATGCAACTTATCTACAAGTTGCTTGAAGCGAATGTGGTGAGCGTGGATGAGCCGATGCTTGAACATTTAGGACATTTACTGGTGGAAAAAGGTTTGACGCTGGCAACGGCAGAACAGTGCAGTTTTGGCTATTTAACCAGTTGGCTGCAAAGCGATGAACAGATCAGCCGGCAAAGTGGTCATAGCTGGATTTTGTCGACCCGAGACAGTGAAGCGATTGATCACAGTAACCCACTGGCGGCCACCTTTGCATTGGCTGGGGCGACGCGAGAAAAGTGCGCCACTGACATCGCCTTAGTCACAGGGCGGATGGAGGAGAATCGATTCACCATCGCACTTTCTGCACACGGGGGTGAATGGGGCATGGTACTGGAGTTTAACCGCCCATATGGACGCAAAGAGGCGGTGAAAATCATCAGTGCCGCTGCCGCCGATTTGCTGCGCCGCTATTTAGAACGCAAACCCATGTTTGGTGATTATTTTTCTCTGAAGAAAACCAAAGAGATGTTTTTGCCAAGCAGTGTGGTGAAATAAGCGCAGTAAGACGTCATGTAAAAAAGAAGCCGGGTGAGTAAACCCGGCTTTTTATCGTGTTGTTGCTGGCCAATATCATGGCTGCTGAGAAGGGACGCTCAACTAGGCGCGTTTCTCTTTGAGGCTGTAATTGACTTGGCTCAGCACCACATCGGTCTTGGCCTTGCAAATGCAGGGCAGGATCTCGTTGCCTTGTGTGTAAGCCATGGCAAAACCAACATACTCGACTTCGCCTGCGTCGAGCTTACAGCGACAGGCACCGCAGTGGCCATCACGGCAATTGTATTCCGGCAGCAGCCCTGCGCTTTCCATCGTCTCCAAAATCGTGTTGGAGCGGTTCGACTCGATGCTGACGAGTTTGTTGATTTTGATCCGCGGCATTAGAGTTCGAAGCCCTCGAAGTCGTCAATGCTCACTTCATTGTCAATTTGGCCGACCAAGTAGGAGGAGATCTCCGCTTCTTGAGGGGCTACTTGCACGTTGTCCGAAGAGAGCCAAGCATTGATCCAAGGAATTGGGTTCGACGTCGCTGCTGGGTAAGCAATCGGTAAACCTACTGCTTGCATGCGGATGTTGGTGATGTATTCCACATACTGACAAAGAATATCTTTGTTCAGGCCGATCATAGAACCGTCTTTGAACAGGTACTCAGCCCACTCTTTCTCTTGCTCAGCGGCTTCTTTGAAGAGATCAAAACACTCTTGTTTTGCTTCTTCGGCGATCTGTAGGAAGGCAAAATCATCTTGGCCGTTACGCAGTAGATTGATCATGTGCTGCGTACCAGAAAGATGCAGCGCTTCGTCACGGGCAATCAGTTTGATGATCTTCGCATTGCCTTCCATCAGTTCGCGCTCGGCAAAAGCAAACGAGCAGGCAAAACTGACGTAGAAACGAATCGCTTCTAGCGCGTTAACCGACATCAAACACAGATAGAGTTTCTTTTTCAGATCATACAGGCTGACCTTGACGCTTTCGCCGTTGATGGTGTGCGTTCCTTCGCCATAACGGTGGTAGTCATTCGTTGCTTGGATAAGATCGTCATAGAAATGCGCGATATCTTTGGCACGCTTGAGAATGTGCTCGTTTTCTACGATATCATCGAAGACGATTGCCGGATCGTTGACGATGTTACGAATAATGTGGGTGTAGGAGCGAGAGTGAATTGTTTCCGAGAACGACCAAGTTTCAATCCACGTTTCCAGCTCTGGCAACGAAACCAGTGGCAATAGCGCCACGTTCGGACTGCGACCTTGGATCGAATCCAGCAGGGTTTGGTACTTCAAGTTTGAGATGAAGATATGCTTTTCGTGATCGGGCAGTTTGTTGTAGTCGATGCGATCGCTTGATACATCCACCTCTTCAGGACGCCAGAAGAAAGAAAGCTGCTTTTCGATCAGCTTTTCAAAGATTTCAAACTTCTGTTGATCGTAACGAGCAACGTTAACTGACTGTCCGAGGAACATCGGTTCTTTGAGTTGATCATTTTTTGTTTGGTTAAAAGTACTGTAAGCCATAGTGCCTCATTTCCTTTTATACCTCCCACTCAAGGGAGGTACTCGATAATCTGTCTTTACGGATGCTGCTTTTTAAGCGGATTAGATCTTACAACCGCCGCCAGCACAATCGTCATCTTGTGGTTGAACCGCATCTTTTTGTTCGTCTTTCGCACCGTCACGGGTGTTATGGTAGTAAAGCGTCTTAACACCAAACTTATAGGCAGTGAGCAGATCCTGCAGCAGTTTCTTCATTGGCACCTTGCCGCTATGGTAACGCGATGGATCGTAGTTGGTGTTGGCAGAAATCGCTTGGTCAACAAACTTCTGCATGATACCCACAAGGTGTAGGTAACCATCATTAGAACCAATGTTCCAAAGTAGCTCGTAGTTGTGTTTCAGCTCTGTGAAATCGGGTACAACTTGTTTCAAGATACCGTCTTTAGACGCTTTTACTGACACATAGCCACGAGGTGGTTCAATGCCGTTGGTGGCGTTAGAGATCTGAGAAGAGGTCTCAGAAGGCATCAGCGCTGTGAGCGTAGAGTTGCGCAAGCCATGCTCCATGATCTCAACGCGCAGCGCATCCCAATCGTAATGCAAAGGCTCATCACAGATAAGGTCGATATCTTTCTTATAGGTATCGATCGGCAGCAGACCTTTGGCGTAGTTGGTTTCGTGGAACGACGGACATTTACCTTGCTCTTTGGCCAACGCCACAGAGGCTTTCAGTAGGTAGTACTGAATGGCTTCAAAAGTGCGGTGAGTCAAACCGTTGGCGCTGCCATCGGAATATTTCACGCCATGTTTTGCCAAGTAGTATGCGTAGTTAATCACGCCCACACCCAGAGTGCGGCGGTTCATGGTTGACTTGTACGCCGCTGGGAGTGGGTAGTCTTGGTAATCCAGCAGCGCATCTAGCGCACGTACCACCAGATCAGACAGCTCTTCGAAATCATCCAGTGATTGAATCGCGCCGAGGTTAAACGCAGAGAGCGTACAAAGAGCGATCTCACCAGAGTCATCTTCCACGTTGCTCAGAGGTTTGGTTGGCAGTGCAATTTCCAGACACAGGTTAGATTGGCGCACTGGCGCCACTTCAGCATCAAATGGGCTGTGTGTATTACAGTGGTCAACGTTTTGAATGTAGATACGGCCAGTTGAGGCGCGCTCTTGCATCAGCAACGAGAACATCTCGATCGCTTTGACGGTAGTCTTCTTAATCGAGGCATCGTTTTCGTATTTTACGTACAAACGTTCGAACTCGGCCTGATCTTGGAAGAAAGCGTCGTAAAGCCCAGGAACATCGGATGGCGAGAACAGGGTAATATTGCCGCCTTCGACCAGACGTTGGTACATGAGTTTGTTCAACTGCACGCCGTAGTCCATATGACGAACACGGTTCTCTTCCACACCACGGTTGTTTTTCAGCACCAGCAGAGACTGCGCTTCACCATGCCAAAGCGGGTAGAATACCGTCGCCGCACCGCCGCGCACGCCACCTTGTGAACAACATTTTACCGCTGTCTGGAAGTACTTGTAGAACGGGATACAACCTGTATGGAATGCTTCACCACCACGAATTTCAGAACCTAGCGCGCGGATACGACCTGCGTTGATGCCGATGCCTGCACGTTGAGAAACGTAACGCACGATAGAGCTGGCAGTCGCGTTGATAGAATCAAGACTGTCACCACATTCAATCAGCACACATGAGCTGAACTGACGTGTCGGGGTGCGCACGCCAGACATGATTGGCGTCGGCAGCGAAATCTTAAACGTCGAGGTCGCATCGTAGAAACGTTTGATGTAAGACAAACGGGTCTCGTGAGGATATTTAGCGAATAAGCAGGCGGCGACCAAGATGTACAGGAACTGCGCGCTTTCGTAGATCTGGCCTGTTACGCGGTTTTGTACGAAGTACTTACCTTCGAGCTGTTTTACCGCTGCATAGGAAAAATCGAGATCACGTTTATGATCGATGTAGCTATCGAGTTCAGCAAGTTCTGCTTGGGTATAGTCTTGCAGAATGTGCTTGTCATACTTACCTAGTTCAACCATGCGTGTCACGTGCTCAAGCAGCGTTGGTGGCTCATACTGGCCATACGCTTTCTTACGCAGGTGGAACACCGCTAGGCGAGCCGCAAGGTATTGGTAGTCTGGCGTCTCTTCGGAGATAAGATCCGCAGCAGATTTGATAATGGTTTCATGAATATCAGACGTGGTGATGCCGTCGTAAAACTGGATGTGCGCACGCAACTCGACTTGAGAGACAGAGACGTTTTGCAGGCCTTCGGCGGCCCAAGCAATGACGCGGTGGATCTTTTCCAGATCAATATTTTCTTTACGGCCATCACGCTTGGTGACGGTAAGTTGTTGGTTCATTCTGCTTTATTTCCCTAAGAAAACTGATTAAAGCCGCATTTTTGAATCTTTCTTCTGAAACGATTGTAAATATCGTTACGGCTTTGTGATCAAAGTCTATCTATATATTGTAGTACAAACACAACATATAGGGGCACTACTGTTTGCGGGTAACAAGATAGTGCTATTGGCTGCTCATTTCAAGTTATAGCCTTGGGATGACTTGTGGATAAGTGGCGAAATCGAAAAAAACAGTAAGTAAACACTTACCGATGACAAAAGAGCTCAATTGAGTGGAGAAAAATGACAATTTTGGATCGGTTTAATCTTAACCGTCAGCAAAAATATTTTTCTTGATCTTTCAGTCATTTTGTAAGCCGACATTGGATTGTTTAAATTGGAAGCAAAAGCACAAAAATGGCGCAGTAAGCAACTAAAAAAGGCAGTAGATTTATGCTACTGCCAATGAAGTTATAGCGACATCGAGATCAGAATTTTTGCGTGTGGACAATGTAGTTGACGTCAACATTGCGTCCGAGCTTGTAGCTGTCAGTCAACGGGTTGTAGTGCAGACCTGTGATGCCTTGCTCGCAGAGATCGGTTTGGTCAATCATCTTGATGAGCTCTGAGGGACGAATGAACTTTTCATGGTCGTGTGTGCCCTCAGGGACGATCTTCAGTAATTTCTCTGCGCCGACAATCGCAAACAAATAAGACTTGATATTGCGGTTGAGTGTCGAGAAGAAGACGTGGCCACCGGGTTTTACCAATGCAGCGCAAGACTGAATCACCGACAAAGGGTCTGGCACGTGTTCCAGCATCTCCATGCAGGTCACTACATCATATTCGCCGGCATGCTGCTCTGCGTGATCTTCAATGGTGCTTTGCACGTAAGTGAGTTTGGTGCCCGTTTCTAAAGCGTGCAAACGGGCAACTTCTAGTGGCTCTTTGCCCATGTCTAAGCCAGTGACAATCGCCCCTTCACGAGCCATGCTTTCTGCCAAAATGCCGCCGCCGCAGCCGACATCCAATACCTTCTTGGCAAACAAACCTTGCGCTTTTTCCAGCACGTAATCAAGGCGCAGAGGATTGATCTGGTGGAGCGGTTTAAACTCGCCCTCTAAGTCCCACCAACGGGAAGCCATCTCTTCAAACTTTCTGATTTCATTTGGATCAACGTTTTGTGTTTTACTCATATGCTTCGTCCGCGCTGTGCTGCTTCCGTGAAAAGAAGGCGCATTATAACGCCATCGCTCTTTTCCTCCATAGGGAAAGGCGTTTTTGGTTGAATATGGCTAAATAATCACCTGTAATCAGCGTGATAGAAAAATAATGTGCAATTTCTCGGCAATTGATTCACAACCAACCTCACAACCTGATAAAAGGAAAGGGAAAGGGATGCCGCAACGGGGAATTGTGTGTTATATTTTTGCACCTTAAACGTATTGTACATACGATCAGAAAATAGAGGGATAATGGCTCTATGAGCGATCTAGCTAAAGAGATCACGCCCGTAAACATTGAAGATGAGCTGAGAGGTTCATACCTCGACTACGCGATGTCCGTTATCGTGGGTCGTGCTCTTCCAGATGTGCGTGATGGCCTAAAACCAGTGCACCGCCGCGTATTGTTCGCGATGAGTGTACTAGGCAATGACTGGAATAAACCATATAAAAAATCTGCCCGTGTAGTCGGCGACGTAATCGGTAAATATCACCCACATGGTGACAGTGCGGTATACGATACTATTGTTCGTATGGCACAGCCGTTTTCGCTTCGTTATATGCTGGTCGATGGCCAAGGAAACTTTGGTTCGATCGATGGTGACTCCGCGGCGGCAATGCGTTATACCGAAGTTCGCATGGCGAAAATTGCCCATGAACTTCTAGCAGACCTAGATAAAGAAACCGTGGATTATGTGCCCAACTACGATGGCACAGAACAGATCCCAGCGGTGCTTCCAACCAAAATTCCTAACCTGCTGGTCAACGGTTCGTCCGGTATCGCAGTAGGTATGGCGACCAACATTCCTCCGCACAACTTGACGGAAGTGATTGATGGCTGCCTGGCGTATATCAACAACGAAGCCATCACTATTGATGAGCTGATGGATTACATTCCTGGACCAGATTTCCCGACTGCTGCGCTGATTAGCGGACGTAAAGGGATTATTGACGCGTACAAAACAGGGCGCGGCAAAATCTACATGCGTTCAAAAGCGGAAATCGAAGTCGAGAAGAATGGCAAAGAAACCATCATCGTTACTGAGATCCCATACCAAGTAAACAAAGCTCGCTTGATTGAAAAGATAGCTGAGCTGGTAAAAGAGAAGAAAGTCGAAGGCATCAGTGCACTGCGCGACGAGTCTGATAAAGACGGTATGCGTATTGTGATTGAATGTAAGCGAGATGCTGTGGGTGAGGTGGTTCTCAACAACCTTTACGCCAACACTCAACTGCAAACGACCTTCGGCATCAACATGGTGGCGCTGGACAATGGCCAACCGAAGCTATTCAACTTGAAAGAGATGTTGAAGTGTTTCGTTGACCACCGTCGTGAAGTGGTCACTCGCCGTACCATTTTTGAACTGCGCAAAGCGCGTGAGCGCGCCCACATTCTTGAAGGTTTGGCGCTGGCTTTGGCCAACATTGATGAAATCATTAACTTGATCCGTCAAGCGCCAACACCGGCTGAAGCAAAAGCAGGCCTGATTGCTCGTGGTTGGGAACTGGGTAATGTAGCAGCGATGCTAGAGCGCGCGGGTACCGATGCAGCCCGCCCAGAATGGCTAGAGCCTCAATACGGTATTCGTGATGGCCTGTACTTCTTAACCGAGCAACAAGCACAAGCTATTCTCGACCTTCGCCTGCACAAGCTAACTGGCCTTGAGCACGAGAAGATCCTTGATGAATACAAGGCACTTCTTGACGAAATCGCTGAGCTGATGCATATCCTTGCCAGCACTGAGCGTTTGATGGAAGTGATCCGTGAAGAGCTAGAAGCGGTTCGCGATGCATTTGGCGACGCTCGTCGCACTGAAATTACCGCAGCAAGCCATGACATTGATCTTGAAGAGCTGATTGCTCGTGAAGATGTGGTTGTGACGCTGTCGCACGAAGGCTATGTGAAGTACCAGTTACTGAGCGACTACGAAGCACAGCGTCGTGGCGGTAAAGGTAAGAGCGCAACCAAGATGAAAGATGAAGACTACATCGAGCGTCTTCTGGTTGCCAACACGCACGATAACATTCTGTGCTTCTCCACTCGTGGTAAAACTTATCGCTTGAAAGTGTATCAACTGCCTCTCGCAAGCCGTACGGCTCGTGGTAAGCCAATTGTTAACTTGTTGCCGCTGGAAGAAAATGAACGTATTACCGCTATTCTACCGGTAACAGAATTCAGCGCAGACAAATACATCTTTATGGCGACTGGAGACGGCACGGTTAAGAAGACTTCGCTTGATCAGTTCTCTAATGTCCGTGCAAACGGTCTTATCGCGCTTAACCTACGTGATGATGACTCACTGATTGGTGTGGATATTACGGACGGCGAAAGCGAAATTATGCTGTTCTCTAAATTCGGCAAAGTAGTGCGCTTTAAAGAATCAGAAGAAACAGCGGTTGTCGATGAACATGGTCAACCTGTACTGGATGAAAATGGCCAGCCAGAGATCAAGTTCAAAGGCGTAAGACCGATGGGCCGTACTGCCGCGGGTGTACGAGGCATGAAACTGGCCGATGGTGACCAAGTTGTATCGCTCATCGTACCTAAGACAGAAGGGGACGTGCTAACCGTCACTGAAAATGGTTACGGTAAGCGTACCAGCCTGTCTGAATACCCAACCAAAGGTCGTGGTACTCAGGGCGTGGTTTCGATCAAAGTCTCTGAACGCAACGGCAGCGTCGTCGGTGCGGTTCAAGTTGACGAAGGCGACGAGTTCATGATGATCACCGATGCCGGTACACTGGTTCGTACCCGTGTGGCAGAAGTGAGCCAAGTGGGCCGTAACACGCAAGGCGTGACTCTGATCCGTACTGCAGAAGACGAATCGGTGGTTGGTCTACAACGTATTGAAGAAGTCGAAGAGGTGGAATTGCTAGAAGGCGATGAAGCGCAAGAGACTGATGTGGTTGTTGATGATACTCAAGACGAGCAGGAATAACGTGCTCTCTTCTTGAGAAAACAAGCGTATGTTGATAAAGGCCGGGTAGTTTTCTATCCGGCTTTTTAATTTTCACTCCCATTTTCCAGCGAAAAGTGAACTGGCTGGCAAAATATAGTTATGCAATTGGATGCTTTAACTCGATTTTGGAACCGAAGCCAGCAATTATCACATTTCTTGAGCTTAAAACAGCTCGCTCGCCCGACGATCTGGTACCCTGCGTACTTATGGAAAAAGCAGTAAGAGAAAGTGACTGCTTTTGCGTAGGAGACATACACATGGAATTGCAAGCTGCTTCCTCACTGTCAATCCATCTGGCAGCGATGATGGTACTGCTGATTGGTTACCCTTTTGGTTTGGTCGGGGTCAAACTAGCAAACAGTGGCTGTCGCGTAGCGAAACAGAAATGGGTTAATCGATTTAATTACTTTTTTGCTCTGATTTTGTTGATCTTTATGATCGCGTATATTCATAGCGATACTTTTTTAGCCATTGAGCTTTTGCAATTGTTTAAACCAGAGTAAACCAATCACGGCATTTTATTGGATCGAGAAAGATCTTATTTGATGATCCAATCTGATTTTCTGCGCTAAATAAGAAATACAATAAAGAAATAACGAGCAAAGATCTTTCTATTCGATAGAAATGATCGATTCTTCGCGCCTTCTTGATCATGAAACGGGACTTAGGAAAATAGAGTGATTGATCTTTCTTCGTCCAGTAAGGGGAGAAACATTCCGGCCAAATAGAGCACTAGGGTTGTATTTATTTGTTTGAATTAAATGACTTTTTCTCAGTGCCATTGCTTTAACAAAGTGCAGAGAAGCAACTCAAATGGCACTTGTGGCAATAAAATTTCTTTTGTTTGTGGAAAATATCGAGAGTTGGACGCGATCTTTTTCTCAGCAAAAGATCAATAATATCGCACGCTAGATAGGGATCATTTGTAGGAAGAATAAGATCAAGATCTGAGTAGAAAAATAATGTGATGACTATTCCATTGTCGATAATTAATTGTACAATTATCACGCAAGCTGTTATTATTTTTGAGAATTAACGATTTTATTTCTGGTAATAGTACGTGTGCTGATAGGGTAGTCGCAGTGGATACAGTCAAAACTCAACTAAAAAAAGATTTCTATTCACAGATTTATTCTCTGCAGTCTAATGCTGTGTCTCAATCGACTTCAACGTTAGCGGTATTAACCGAAGAAGAACTTAGCGAGCTGGAAGCCGCATGGATAGAGTTGGTGGTTTGGAAGAAAAACCAAACTCACTAAGATAAAAGAAAGTAAGACATCAGATGAACCTCAAACTTTTGTTTGGGGTTTTTTTACGCCTAAGGGTTGCCACGAGGGTTAATTGTTATAATATAACAAAAAATTCATTTGTGATCCGTATGTTGAATTTCTCAGTATCAGACCTCATATTTGGACTATAAGTGAGAGCAGATCATGTATGCAATATCAGATAGACAAAAATTAACAAATCAAGTGAGTGTAGGTATGGCGGAAGTTCGAGCCAGGGTCGATTTTAAAGTCGGCGCAAAAAGTGATATTGATGCGGAGATTTTATCGTTTCGCGGTCTTAACTCCGACAAAGAACATGTCGCGGTGATTTTTAAGTCAGCCGACAAGACTCAGTCGGTACCATTGGTGAGAATGCACTCTGAGTGTCTGACGGGCGACGTATTCCACTCCTCGCGCTGTGATTGTGGTGAGCAACTCGAAGAAACGATCACTCGCATGGGGCAATCTGGTGGCATTATTCTCTACTTGCGCCAAGAAGGACGCGGTATTGGTTTGTACAACAAAATTGATGCTTATTTGCTGCAAAGCCAAGGGATGAATACCTACGAAGCCAATAATCATTTAGGTTTTGGTGATGACTTGCGTGACTTCACTGAGGCGGCACAAATGCTTGAAGCGCTTGGAGTGAAACAGATCCGCTTAGTGACAAATAATCCGAAGAAAATTCGTGAACTGAAAGAGTATGGGATTGAGATTGTTGAAGTAGTCAACACCTCAGCGCATATTAAAGATGGCAACGAAAACTACTTACGTGCCAAAGTCTCGCATGGCAAACACAACCTTAAAGTTGACTGAGACAAGCGCTGGTCATTGATTGATATCCAACTTTCTAACAAAAGCCTCACTAAATTGGGGCTTTTTTCGTTTCTGGCTTGCAAAAAAAGTGTAAATTTGTATGATCAGCAACAAAAGTGCAAATGAGAATGGTTAGCACTACTAATAATATTAACAAATGCTCAACAAGGATGCTTTCAATGAATGCCAAGAACTTCTTGCTCCACTCTATTACCGCGTCAATCTTGCTTACTAGTGGCAGTGCGCTGGCGGCAAATGTCACTCAACAACAGGTCGTTGCACACTATGCTGACATTGCGCACGCGGTTTTTGCCGATTCACTGACCACGGCACAAGTACTTGAAAGAAAAGTAGAACAGTTCCTTTCTGCGCCGTCAGAAGCAAAACTCAACGAAGTAAAACAAGCTTGGTTTGCCGCGCGTGTTCCTTACCAGCAGTCAGAAGTGTTCCGTTTTGGCAATGCAGTCGTGGATGACTGGGAAGGTCAGTTAAATGCTTGGCCACTTGACGAAGGTTTGATTGACTACGTAGCGGCGGATTACCAACATGAACTGGGTAATGAAGGCGCCAAAGCCAATATTATTGCCAATACCACGCTGAAGATTGGCAACAGCACCTTGGATGCATCGAATATCACCCCAGAGTTGATTGCAGATTTAAACGAAGTCGGTGGCTCTGAAGCAAACGTTGCGTCAGGTTACCACGCGATTGAATTCTTGCTTTGGGGACAAGATCTCAACGGCACCAACGCTGGCGCGGGTCAACGTGCGTACACAGATTTTGTTGTGGGTGAGGCATGTACCAACGGCCACTGTGACCGTCGTGGTGCTTACTTAAAAGCCGCAGCACAGCTTCTGGTGCAAGATCTTGAGTGGATGGAAAAGCAGTGGTCTGCAGAAAGCAAAGGAAACTATCGGCAAGAGTTGCTGGCAGAATCGAGCGAAAATGGCTTACGCAAGATGCTGTTTGGTATGGGTTCCCTCTCTCTTGGTGAGCTAGCGGGGGAGCGTATGAAAGTGGCACTGGAAGCCAATTCTACCGAAGATGAGCACGACTGCTTCTCGGACAATACGCACAACTCGCACTACTACAATGAGCAAGGCATCTACAACGTTTATACTGGTCTATACAAACGAGCTGATGGCACGCTACTCTCAGGCCCAAGCTTGCATGATCTGGTGAAGCAAAAAGATCCTCAAGCGGCAAAAGAGATCCAAAAGCAGTTTGATGTCACCCGTGCACAAGTCGGCAAGTTAGTAACTTCAGCAGAGAAAAATAATCAGCATTTTGACCAACTGATTGCGGCTGGTAACACGCAAGGTAATGCGTTAGTTAACGAAACCATCATGTCACTCGTGGTGCAAACCTCAGCCATTGAGCGCGTGGCAAGCATCGTCGGTATCAACAGCCTCAACCCAGATACCGCTGACCACGACTTCTAATCAACATGTTGTGATGTTTTTCAGGGCTCTTTGGAGCCCTTTGCTATTTAAGAATAACAACCGGTTTTCCAGGAACTAACCGATGAAGCCTTATTTTTTTAGCTTTTTGACGCTGGTCATTTCCGGCGCTGTGTGTGCAGATACCGAAAAATCGGGCGGCGACACCAGCGTAAGAAAAGAGGGGCCAAACGCTTTTTCCTTACCAGCGGCAAATTTGCCGATGAGCGAACGTCTGGATTTTAGTGTAGGAAACAGTTTTTTCCGCAATCCTTGGGTTCAAGCGCCTGCTTCAACGGACGCGAGAGATGGTCTCGGCCCGCTTTTTAATACCAATGGCTGCCAAAACTGCCATATCAAAGATGGTCGCGGCCAACCGGCTGAACCTCATGACTCGCACTCGGTATCGATGCTGGTTAGGCTCAGCATTCCCGCACAGACCGATGAGCAAAAGCAAGCGCTGATCCAAGGTGGTGTGGTCCCAGAGCCTACCTATGGCGATCAATTACAAGATTTTGCCTTGCCGGATCAAAAAGCAGAGGGCAAGATCATAGTCACCTATTCGCCCGTGCCAGTCAGGTTCCAAGATGGCAGTGAGGTGGTGCTGCGTAAACCCCATGTGACAATCGGCGAGTTGGGATACGGGGCAATGCATCCTGATGTCATGCTGTCTGCCCGGGTTGCGCCGCCCATGATCGGTCTTGGCTTGCTGGAAAACATCCCGGAAGAGACACTGCGCCAATGGGCCGATCCGGATGACGCCAATCATGATGGCATCTCAGGTAAACTCAACCGAGTTTGGGATGTACAAAAGCAAGATTTCGCGATTGGGCGCTTTGGTTGGAAGGCGGGGCAACCCAGTCTGATGCAACAAAATGCCGCCGCGTTTAATGGAGACATTGGCCTAACCAGTCGTCTCTTTCCACAAGAAAACTGCACCGCAAAGCAAGCACTGTGTGAAACAATGCCAAACGGGGGTGAGCCAGAGGTTAGTGACAATATCCTCGATTTTGTTGAACTTTATTCACAGCATCTCGCAGTCCCGGTACGAAGGAACTTACAAGATCCTCAGGTTCAGCAAGGTGCAGCTTTGTTTGAGCGAGTGGGTTGTCAGAGCTGCCATAAAAAGGATGTGAAGACAGCCAAACGACCGAATTTACCAGCCTTATCGCAGCAAACCATCCACCCATACAGCGATCTGCTTCTGCACGATATGGGCGAAGGGCTGGCGGATAATCGACCCGAGTTTCTGGCTAATGGCCGCGAATGGCGCACGCCGCCACTGTGGGGGATTGGTTATACGCAAGAGGTCAATGGTCATACCTACTTCTTGCACGATGGGCGAGCTCGCAATCTACTTGAAGCCGTGTTGTGGCATGGCGGTGAAGCAGAAGCAGCGAAACAAAAAGTATTGGCGATGAGCAAAGCGGAGAGAGACGCTTTGATCGCTTTCCTCAATTCGTTATAGGAATCGTTATAGGAATTTTACTGTGAAATATTCTTTAATTGCGCTCATGACCAGCTCGCTTGTCACCATGTCGGGATGCGAGTCGTTCGACTCGCAGATGCCACCGAAAGCGGAGCAAACG
The DNA here is from genome assembly GCF_000764325.1 of Vibrio navarrensis. NCBI lineage: Bacteria > Pseudomonadati > Pseudomonadota > Gammaproteobacteria > Vibrionales > Vibrionaceae > Vibrio > Vibrio navarrensis. Next base: position 1,469,023 of record NZ_JMCG01000001.1, read on the forward strand.
CATCATGCTAGCCAAGCGGTTTACGAAGTGGAGTTTGCCGCGGCTCAGCAGTTTTATCGCCAAACCGAACTGCTCTCTCAATCGTTTGCTGATTATTGTTCTGCGCCGACGCAGGAAGCCCGCGAAGTGCGCCAGCAGTGGCATCAAACCATGCTCAGTTGGATGGCTCTGCAAGGTCAGGAAAGAGGCCCGGCGGCGGCACTGGAACAGAGCTGGAACGTACAGTTTTGGCCCGACAAGAAAAATACCACTGGAGTAAAAATGTCTGCTTTGACGCGCCGCGAGCAAAGTTGGTCGGTGGATGAGATAGCGGTACAAAGCGTGACTGTGCAGGGCTTGGGGGCGCTGGAATGGTTGCTCTACGACAGCCAATCTAACTTGCCGCAAAATCCGCAGACTTGCGATACAGGCGTGGTGATTGCCGGTAATCTTAAGCGCAACGCAGCCAAAATCGCTACGGCTTGGCAAAGCAATCCGTGGGTGGCTTTGGACGATAAAGAGTGGCGGTCAGAATACATTTCGCTGCTGTCGAATCAGCTCGAATACGCGATGAAAAAAATGGCGCGTCCACTGGCAAACATTGGTCAGCCGCGACCTTATTTTGCAGAATCTTGGCGCTCTGAAACTTCGTTTTCCAACTTGAAAGCGAACATCGAGGCACTTCGTCAACTGTATGTTGCTCACGGACATGGTTTGGATGCGATGCTGCGCGAAATGGGCAAGCAGGATCTGGCGGATCGTGTGCTGAATCAGTTCAATACTATGTTGGCCACTTGGCCGCAAGAGCGGAGCCTATTTAGTGCATTGGCGACGAAGGACGGCTACCGCCTAGCATTAGCGCAATATTATAAGCTCGAGCAGTTGAAGTACGTCATTCATGATGAGGTGGCGGTGGAGTTGGGCGTAGTGATAGGGTTTAACGCAACAGATGGTGACTGATTTACAACGCAGAAGCCTGCTGAAAGCTGCTCTAGCTGGCATAGTAACGCCCGTTTTGCCTTTTGGTTGTGCGTCTCTGGCCGCTTCAAAACCAGCCTTAATTGGCTGTGCCATTACCGGGCGTGAGCAGTTTAGTGCGGTGGTAGCGGATGAATATGGCTACCCTTTGCATCAATTGCCCCTTCCGGCGCGCGGACATGGCGTGGCGACGAATCGGGCGGGGCACGCGGCGGTTTTTGCAAGGCGTCCGGGCAGTTTCTTCATGGTATTCGATTATCAGAGCGGGGAAATGCGTCATCTCAGTTTGGCAGCAGAAAATCGTCACTATTATGGGCACGGCGTTTACTCTTTAGACGGAAACTACTTGTTTGCCACCGAAGGAGAGCGTGGAACCAGCCGTGGTATCATCGGTGTCTATGATGTGCAGCATAATTATCAGAAAGTTGACGAGCTGAGTGGGTTTGGCATTGGCCCGCACGAAGTGATCATCATGCCTGATGGCACCTTAGTGATCGGCGTTGGCGGCGTGCATACCAATGGGCGTGAGCCGCTCAACTTAGCGAGTATGCAACCCAGCCTCAGTTACTTAGCGCAAAACGGTGAGTTGCTCGACCAAGTGACTTTAGCCGATCCCAAACTGAGCATTCGTCATCTTGCGCATGATGGCCGCGATACGGTGCTGTGTGGACAGCAATATCGTGGTGAGCCAGACGAGTACCCGTCATTGTTGGCTATGCACACTCGCGGGGGGGAGATGGTGTCGTTGTACGCCGAGCCAGAGCAGTGGGCGAGGTTCAACCACTATATTGCCAGTATTGCGGCCACGGCAGATTGGATTCTTGCCACTTCACCGCCGGGCAATTGCTATGGTATCTGGTCCAAACAGAGTGGTAAGCTGGTGGAGCTGGGGGCTTTGCCTGACGCGTCCGGTGTGGTTGTGTATCAAGATCAATTTCGTGTCAGTTCAGGTGCTGGCACAGTTGTGACCACTTCGATTGAGCAAGGTCGAAGAGAAATCCAGTCGAATATTCAATGGGATAATCACTGGTCACAAATTGTTTAAAAAAAACTTCTCACTTTTGCGCTCGTAACCCCGACGAAATTTGCCATACTTAGCCTACGGCAAATTTTGATCTTCGGGAGCGAAAAAGGTGTCTAAGTCGTTGATAGTTTTATTGCTAGTGTTGCTCGCTCCACCTTTGTGGGCATTAACCCAGCAGGAAGATACCCATTGGCGTATTGAAAATTCTGCTGCTCTTGCCTATGTGCAATATCCTCATCAAGTGGAGCAGTTGTATCGAGAGTACGGGCACCAACGAATTTGGACGGATGCGAGAGCGATTGAGCAATTTGAGTTTCAACTGGAGTTGGTCAAAACGGCCGGAGTGAGTCCTTATTTTGAACATCAAATCGCTAAACTCAATCGCTATAAAGCGCAACAACAGTGGTTGGGTTATGACATTCTCGCCACCGATATCTTGCTTTCCTACCTGAGTTATCTCGACAAACTGACGCGCAATGGTAAAGATTGGCTGTTTGCTTCGCCGTTGAGTCAAAGTTTGCCCGCGCCTAATCCACGATCACTAAGCAATCTCGCACAAGAAATTCGCTCAGATTCGCTTGCCGATTACATCGCCTCTTTGCGCTCTCCGTTACAGCTTAATCCTCAATTTGAGCAGCGTTATCGCAAGTTATGGAATGTACAGCATCAAGCCACGACAGAGTATCTTCCACAAGGTCTGAAAAAAGTCGGTGACTCCCTTACGGATAAAGCTATTTTGCTCAGGCGTTTGCAAATGGTCGGTATTGATACCTCCGCAAGCTCCAATACAGAGGATCTCTATGACGAGTCGCTCGCTAAGGCCATCAAGCAATTTCAAAAGATGCATGGCCTAGCTCAGGATGGAATCATAGGTCCTGCCACCGTCAAATGGCTGAATGTCTCGCCAGCACAACGCTTGCACTCGATGGCACTGAATGCGGAACGTTCACGCTTATGGCCGCAAGAGCGAGACTTGCTCATTCTGGTCAATGTGCCTGGTTATGAAATGCAATTTTGGTACAAAGGCGAAGAGGTATTCGAATCGAAAGTGGTGGTCGGAAAAATCAGCCGCAAAACACCAATCATGGAAGGAAAAATGGACGGTATCGTGCTTAACCCGGTTTGGAATGTGCCGAACAAAATTATGGTTAAAGATATTTTGCCTAAGCTGAAGCGCGACCAAAACTATCTTAAAAAACAAAATATTGAGATTTTACAAGCGTGGGACTCTGAGACGACCATCGACCCTGAAAGCATCGATTGGTCACGTGTTTCGCGACACAATTTCCCGTACAAAATGCGTCAGTTATCAGGCAGCACAAACGCCTTAGGCTTGTATAAGTTTAACATTCCCAATAAACGGGCCATTTTCCTACATGACACGCCCTCTAAGCGTCTGTTCTCCAGAGATCATCGGGCGTTTAGTTCCGGCTGTGTGCGGGTGGAAAATGCCGATCAATTTGCCCATTTATTACTGCAAACCCAAGGGCTAGAAGAAGAGCTCACGCGGCAGTCTGCTTGGCAAGAGCCTAACAACATGATCCCGCTCAAGACTCGCGTGCCTGTGCACATTATTTATCAAACGGTTTGGTTTGATGGTGAAGAGATCAATTATCGTGACGATATTTACCAATTCGATTTGATTCGCCAGCAGGGATGAAATTTGCCAGAAATTTACATAGGTGGAAAAGAGCAGTCACTTCAATCACTAACTTTCATCCCTGATGCAAATGGAACCCGTTACCAACCAGAAAGCCATTTGACGCTGAGCAAGGCATTCGCTATGGTGCCCCGCTGTTATCAATCAGTGTGGGAATTTGAGTGAAGTCGAAATTTGAGCCGCTTTCGCGTCGGCGTTTTATCTGTATGGCGAGTGCGACTGTTGCAGCGGTCTCGTGCATGCCCAGTCGAGCATTTGCTTCTCTGCCTGATGCACCTCGGGAATTGGCAATGAACAATTTGCATACCGGTGAGTGGTTGGAGAGTTGTTACTTCGATGGCGTGAGCTACGTTGAAGAAGAGCTGGCTCGCCTTGACCATTTATGCCGGGACTTTCGCCAAAACGAAGCACACCCGATGGACAGACGTCTGTTTGATCAACTTACGCAAATTCAAGCTCTGATTGGCACACAAAACGAGGTGCAGATCATTTCAGGCTATCGCTCACCTGTGACCAACGCGGCGCTAAGAGCTCGATCTTCGGCAGTCGCTAAGAAAAGTTATCACATGCTGGGTAAAGCAATAGACTTTCGTATCGACGGCGTTGCCATCGCCACGGTCCATGAGGCCGCCCTAACGCTCAACGCGGGTGGTGTTGGTTATTATCCGCGCAGTGATTTTGTGCACATCGACACCGGGCCCATTCGTCAATGGTAGCCGCTTCTTGTTTTTCCCTTCTTCAAGTGTCATAGTTCCGGCCAGATTTTCTTGGTCCGAGGTTGCTATGGCACTTAAATATCAGATTGTTCCCGTTACTCCTTTCGCGCAAAACTGCTCGATTGTCTGGTGCGATGAAACCATGAAAGGCATCGTGATTGACCCAGGCGGCGACGAGAAACAACTGGCGGCACTTATCAAAGAGCTCGGCGTTGAGGTTGTGCAATTGGTTTTAACCCACGGTCATCTGGATCATGTTGGTGGAACGGAGCGTTTGTCTGAACTCTTAGGCCAAGTGGAAATCGTTGGCCCGCACAAAGCCGATAACTTCTGGCTGCAAGGTTTGGAAGGGCAGAGCCAAATGTTCGGTTTTCCTTTGACACAAGCGTTTGAGCCGCATCAGTGGTTACAGGATGGTGACGAGATCCGCTTTGGACACCAAGTGCTGCAAGTGCTGCATACTCCAGGTCATACACCGGGCCATGTGGTGCTGTTTAGCGAACAAGCTCGTCGTGCTTTTGTCGGCGATGTCCTGTTTAACGGCAGCATCGGCCGTACCGATTTCCCACAAGGGGATTTCAACACCTTGATCGCTTCGATTAAAAACAAGCTTTGGCCTTTAGGCAATGACGTGACGTTTATCCCGGGTCATGGACCAGAGTCAACCTTTGGTCATGAGCGCAAAACCAATCCATTTGTCGCTGACGAAATGCCGCTCTACTGAGTCTCCCTTCTCTCACTTAATCTGGTTCGGCGGCGGCTAAATAGCGCCGGACCAGCCCGACAAAATCGTCGGCTTCCCGATCCAAATCTTGCGCCGAAATAAAAATGTCGTAATCAAAAAAACGCCGCTGATAACGCATACGGTTGGCGAGCATGGCTTTTAATCCGGTGTACAAACGCTCATCGCCAATGTGGACGGGATCTGAGTTGAGCACCATATCTTCAAACTGGCTTGTACACTGATGTTGATGTGCGCCCAAGTAAAGTAGGGCTCGTTGACTGAGGAGAATTTCGCTGGCGACTCGGGGACAAATCGCATCCAGATAGGGCGTATAGTCTTTGAGTTTAATGCCGATCCAAGGTAGCGGCTGATGCCAACCTTGTGTCTCAACAGTGCAGACGCCAATCTTTTCAATATTGCGCCATTTGACCACCCAACCGCCTTTAAATAGGTGTTGTTGAAAGTGAGTGGCGGTAAGGGTGTATTTCACTTGGCTGCGCAGCATTAAGTAGATGCCAAGTAAGGCTAGAAAAAGCAGCAGTGTGATGGCGACAAAAGCTTGTAACCAACTGGTTGAGAGAGACAAAAGCAGTAAAGCGGCGGCCAATAATCCGCCAATCAAGCCCCGACCTTTAGCCGAGTTGAGACTGAAATCGTAGTTGCACAATTGCAGCGTTTGCATACTCATCCCTTTGCATTTTTAGTGATTCTTACCACTGTATTTATACTCAGCACTCAATGCCTTGTACTTGTTTAAATAGTAGTCTTTCTGCCCAAACCACGCATTTTTCATGACCTTTCGCCGCTTAAGCCTACAAATTACCCCTGAAATTTGCTATAAAACGCGCTTCAAAATTTTCATCCCTGCTGACAAGCAGTGAACTGGAGACCAATTCAATGAGACTTTCTCATAAGCGTAACGTGCAGGCAAAACTGCAAAAACGCATTCAAGCCGCTGTAGCAAACTTGGCGACGGCACCGAGAAAAGCGAAGCCAGTGGCGAGTAAAGCAACGGTATCTGCGCTGGTTGCTGAAAAGAAGGTTGCCGCCAGCGAAGTGGCTGAAGTGAAAAACGTTGCCGTTTCAGCGGTGAAAAGCAACCTCATGTTGACCCCAAAACAGCAGCAAGTGCTGGATATTGTTGCGGCCAACGTTGATGGCATCAATCCCAAAAGTATTGGTCTCGCCGCCGGGCAAGACGAAGCAAAAGCGGCTTCATGGGCCACTGGAGCGCTAAAAAAACTGCTTGAAGAAAATCTCGTCACCAAAGAGCAGCTAAGCGGTAATAAAGTGATCTACAAGCGCGCTTAACTTTACTTGGCAGCATACTGCTTTGCCTCGGCTTGCCCGGGGCACTTTATCCCATCTCCCCCAATCTTGCGTCTTCTCCGTTGCTCTTAATCAGCCTTGTTTGTCACATTTTTGCTAAAAACTGTTAATACTTGACTTGTTTTACTACGTAAGTATCCGTTCAGATCTAAATTTGTTGATAAATTTTTAATATTTATATTAATCAAATAATTAAACTGATAGACGACTTTTTTCTTACGTATTAATACGTAATACCTTGGTCGAATTGCCTCGCCGAACACGATACAGCTTGCGTGTTCCTGCCGATTACATGTCGTTGGTTTTTGTTACATCTTTAACATGAATAACAAGTGTTCATTGATGTGACATACAATAAAACCAAGGACGTGAAACATGAGTCTTATCCAACAATCTCTAAAACGTGTGCTGAAAAGTACTGCCGTGGCGGCCGCTTTGGCACTACTTGCGACATCGGCCAATGCGGCAGAAAAAGTGTACCGCCTGAAATTGGCAGAAACTTGGGGGCCCAACTTTCCCATCTTCGGTGATGCGACCAAAAATATGGCGAAAATGGCAGAAGAGATGTCCAACGGTCGCTTGCAGATCCGTATCGACTCTGCCAACAAACACAAAGCACCGCTTGGCGTGTTCGACATGGTGAAATCAGGACAGTACGACATGGGGCACTCCGCGTCTTATTACTGGAAAGGTAAAGTGCCGAACACGCTCTACTTTACGTCAATGCCGTTTGGTATGTTGCCGATGGAACAATACGCTTGGTTCTATTACGGCGGCGGTATGGAGTTGATGGAAAAAGTGTACGCACCGCACAACATGCTGTCTTTCCCGGGGGGTAACACGGATACCCAAATGGGCGGCTGGTTCCAAAAAGAGATCAACTCGGTGGACGATCTGCAAGGGTTGAAGATGCGCATTCCCGGTTTTGCAGGCGAAATTTTAGCCGAGCTTGGCGCGAAACCGACCAACATTGCTCCGGGTGAACTGTATACCTCACTTGAGCGTCGCACGATTGATGCACTGGAGTGGGTTGGTCCGTCACTGGATTTACGCATGGGTTTTCACAAAATCGCCCCTTATTACTACACAGGTTGGCATGAGCCAGCGACTGAGTTGCAATTTCTGGTCAACCAGCGTATTTGGGAACGCTTGCCTGATGACCTGAAGGCAATTCTATTGGTATCAATGAAAACCGCGGCGTACGACATGTATACCCAGTCCAAACATGAAAATGGTAAGAACTGGGCATCGATCAAATCTGAATACCCTAATGTTCAAGTGAAAGACTTCCCGCCAGCGGTGATGTCTGCGATGCGTGCAGCCAACGACAAGTTGCTAAAAGAGCATGCTGAGAAAGATGCACTTGCCAAAGAGATCCAAGAATCGCAAGCGGCTTATATCAAGCAGGTTCGTCCTTGGACCGACATTTCTACCCGCGCGTACCTAAATGGTCAAGCGCAATAAAATTCGCCAGTGCTTCTGGTGAGGAGCCCAAGAAAGCTCACTCTATCTTGAGATGAGCTAATAACAGAGCTCCGCTGGCTTGCCAAGCGGAGCCATTTTTCAAAATTCCATGGAGTAGGGAATGAGAAGTCTGATCTATATCGAGCGTCTGTTTAACCGTTTCGGGGACTTCCTCGGATGGCTTGCCAGCATATTGTTTGTGGTTCTGCTCGCCAATGTGGTGTACGACGTCATCATGCGTTATGCCTTCAACGATGTGTCCATCGCCTTTCAAGAGTTGGAATGGCACCTGTTTTCCGCTGTTTTCCTGCTGGGTATCCCTTATGCGCTAAAAGCGGACGGGCATGTTCGCGTTGACCTCTTTTACGAAAATCTTTCTCATCGCGCTCAAGCGATCATTGACCTGCTGGGAACGATCGCTTTCCTCATTCCGTTTTGTCTTCTAGTGACTTGGTTTGGTATCGACTTTGCCAAAGAGAGCTATGCACTGGGAGAAACCTCCGGCGATCCGGGTGGGCTGCCCTATCGCTGGATAATCAAAGCGATGATCCCACTCTCATTTGCTTTCATGGCCATCAGTGGCGTCGGTTTGATGCTGCATTCGCTCAACAAGATCGTCAATCCGCACTTGTTGCACCTTTCCAAATCAGATAAGTCGTAGGAGCTCAGGATGATCGGAATTGTGATGTTTTTTGTCGCGCTGTTTGCTTTGCTGCTCGGCTTTCCTGTGGCGTTCACCTTTGGCGGTATCGCACTTTTATTTGGTGTGTGGGCGGAAGGAGTAGAGATCTTTGCCTTCATGCCATACCGCATTCAATCCATCATGGAAAATACCGTATTGATGGCGGTGCCACTGTTTGTCTTTATGGGCTTGGTGCTGCAAAAAACGCGCTTGGCGGAACAACTGCTGGAATCGATGGGGCGTCTTTTTGGTGGTGTGCGCGGTGGTATCGCGATTTCTACCGTGTTGGTGGGAACGCTGCTCGCGGCATCGACGGGTGTCGTTGGTGCGTCTGTGGTCGCAATGGGCCTTATTTCGTTGCCTGTCATGCTCAAATACAACTATGACAAAGGGTTGGCGTGCGGAACCATCTGTGCGTCGGGCACTTTAGGGCAGATTATTCCGCCATCGATCGTACTCATTTTATTGGGCGATGTGCTCGGTGTGCCAGTCGGCGACTTGTTCCAAGCTGCCGTTTGGCCGGGCATCGTGCTGGTGGGCGTATACGTGGTTTACATCCTTATTTACGCCAAACTCAATCCACAAGCGGCGCAGCCGATTGAGCGTGATGATTCGATCAGCCGCCGCGAGGAAGTGATCAAAGCGCTCAAAGCGGTCATTCCACCCCTCGCGCTGATCGTGGTGGTTTTGGGGTCGATCTTTGCCGGGGTGGCGACACCAACCGAATCGGCGGCGCTGGGCGGTGCGGGTGCAATCGTTCTGTCACTGCTTTATCGCCAGTTCAGTTGGAAAATGGTGTACGAATCGGCCAAAGAAACGGTCAATGTAACCGCGATGGTGTTTGCGATTTTGCTGGGTGCCACTGCGTTTTCCATGGCCTTTACCTACACTGGCGGCGATCTGTTAGTCGAGGAGTGGATGCTGAATATTCCCGGTGAGAAATGGGGCTTTTTGATCGTCACTATGCTGGTGATCTTAATCCTCGGTTTCTTTATCGATTTCGTTGAGATCTGCTTCATTATTGTGCCTATTTTAGCACCAGTTGCTGAGACGTTGGGCATCAACATGACTTGGTTTGCTATTCTGGTGGCGATGAATTTACAAACCTCCTTCCTGACTCCGCCGTTTGGTTTTAGTTTGTTTTACCTCAAAGGGGTGGCGCCAGCGGGAGTGACCACGCGGGATATTTATCGCGGGGTCGTGCCATTCATCGGCTTACAAATATTGGTACTTGCCTCGTTGCTGCTGTTCCCAGAATTTTATGGCATGGGCTAGGGCGCACAATAGTGAGGTAAATCTTGCTAGGTTTGAAACTTAGTTGCTAGAGTAAATGGCTGCCAAGGATGGGCAGCCATTGCTGTATAAGGACACGCTATGCCGCTGAAAATGAAGCTGATCTTGCTAACGCTATTGCCGCTGCTGCTGGTCTCAGCGAGTATCAGTTGGATCTCCATCTATCAGGCGAAAACGTTAGGGCAAAAAGAGGTGGAGATATTTCGTCAAAGCCTGATCCAATCTCGTGAAAATGCCTTGCAAGACAGCGTGGATCTGGCGTTTGACGCGATTGGGTACATCCACAATGATGCTTCTTTGAGTGAGGGGCAAGCGCAGCAGAAAGTAAAAGCCATGTTGACTCAGCTGCGCTATGGCTCCGATGGCTATTTCTTTGCCTACGATAAACAGGGGACCAATCTGGTTCACCCCATACAACCTGAACTTGTTGGGCAAAATCTCCTCAATCTTCAAGATGAAAATGGTGATCATCTGATTGAAGCGCTGCTGTATCAAGCGCAAACAGGGGGCGGTTTTCATCAATATTTGTGGAAAAAACCATCGACAGGCGAAACAGTGCCGAAACTCAGCTACGCGGCTTGGCTAAGTAAATGGGAGTGGATGATTGGCACCGGGCTGTATATCGAAGACATTCGCCAAGAAGTTGCCCAAATGCAGGCAGCGGTGAACAAAAACATCGAAACGACTTTTTTTTCTGTGGTGGTGATTTTGTTGGTCACGGTGGCGGTGATCATTGTGCTGACCTTAGCGATCAACTTGCATGAGCATCGCCTCGCAGATAAAAACCTCAAAGAGCTGGCTCATAAAACCGTGATGTTTCAAGAAGATGAGAAGAAGCATCTCGCCCGTGAACTGCATGATGGCATTAACCAGTTACTGGTCTCAAGTAAATGTCACTTAGAGTTATTGAGTAACAAGATCGATCAACCTTCATTGCGCCAACATCTGGAAAAGTCTCAACAATCACTGATGACGGCCATTAATGAAGTGCGGCACATTTCGCATCAATTACGCCCCAGTGCGTTAGATGATATTGGTCTTGAGGCTGCGTTGTCGAGCTTGTTACAAGATTTTCGCGCTCATTCGGGTATCGATACCGATATCCACTTTGATACCCAAGCACACAAACTCAAATCAGAAGTGGCAACGACCTTGTACCGTGTGGCGCAAGAATCACTCAATAACATCGAAAAACACTCGGCGGCGCGTAAAGTCACGGTGAGCCTGCAGCAGATGGGCAACATACTGCAACTGCTGATCCGCGATGATGGTTGCGGCTTTGCCGTAGCCGATGCACTGCGCAAACGAGGAATTGGCCTAAGGAACATGCGCGAACGGGTCCGAGTTCTTAGGCGGAGATTTCGAACTGATGAGTGAACCCGGTTTTGGAACGGAAATTACCGTGTTACTGAATTTGGATGGGTTGACCTATGGATAAACCGATCCGAATTGTGATCGTCGATGATCACCAAGTGGTACTCGATGGTTTTATTGCTCGCTTAGAGATAGAACCCGAGATTGAAGTGGTAGGAACGGCCAGCAATGGCTTAGAAGCGTTGGATGCTGTTCGTCGACACAAACCTGATGTGGTGCTGATGGACATCAGCATGCCGATTATGAATGGCATTGAAGCCACTCGCTTGATCAAAGAAGAGTTCCCCGAGAGCAAGGTCTTGATGTTGACTATGCAGGACAATCGAGAGTACATCATGAAAGTGATGCAGGAAGGAGCGGTTGGCTACATGCTAAAAGAGATTTCGGCAGAGAAAATGGTGCAAGCGATCAAAACCGTCAATCAAGGTTCGACCTATTTTTGCGAGTCGGTGACACAAACCCTTTTTACTCAGGAGATCGTCCCCGCAGCTCAACGCGCCAACCCGCTCAGTCGTCGTGAAGAGGCGGTACTCAAGCTGGTGGCACAGGGGCACAGCAGCAAAAAAATTGCCACCCTACTGGATATCAGCTATCGGACGGTGGAGACCCACCGCCACAATATTAAGCATAAGTTAGATCTGCACTCGACCGCGGAGCTGGCGAAATATGCGTTTGAGCAGGGGCTGGTGCAGTAAACGCCTTACTCTGGCTTGATGCTACCCAGCTCAAGAATGGGGGATACATCAATTTGCTCTGCGCTCATCATGCTGGAGATTCGCTGCACAGACGAAAGTAGCAGTGACTGCTCCCAATCTTCCAATTTCTGAAACTCAGAGATGAAATTTTCCTGCAATGGCATTGGCGCTTGCTTGAGAATGCGCTCTCCATCGGCAGTGAGATGGGCGTGCACTTTGCGTTTATCTTCTTTGCTGCGAACTCGCTCTACATACCCGTTTCTTTCCAAACGGTCCAAAATTGCCGTGGCGGTTGCTTGGCTCATATTGGTATGGTTGGCCAGTTGGCGAATGGTTACCTCACCTAACTCTTTGATTGCACGCATCAAAATAAGCTGAGGGCCAGTCAGTCCAGAAATTTTATTGAGCTTCTTCGAATGTAAATCGATGGCGCGGATGATCTGTCTGATGGCGATGAGAACTTCTTCGTGTTTTTCCAAAATGTCTGCCCGTCGATGATTTGGCCCCAAAACTACCGCAATTTATCGGTGATTGAAAGCGCTGCAACGCATCAGAGGCTTGAATAGGCCAACAAACCAGCGGCGACTCTGAGCTGCGAGTGCAGGTTTGGTTTACACCGCGATGTTACCTTAGGATGAATATCGAATAATAATTTGATGACAAATGATTTGTGAGCATTTTGTTTTTATGGTTTTTTGTATTATTTAAAGCCGTAAACTCCGATTTTCAAGCCTTTCTTTTGCTGTTAATTTGCATTTATACGATGTTTTCTGTTAGTTTAATAACCGATATTTTGGAAATATGTATTGTATTCTAATTATTTCCTTGATTGGTACATTTTAGAAAAAGCATTTTTAAGTGAGTGAGAATGACGACAGGTATAGATAAGTACAGTATTGATAGTACAGACTACACGGTTGGTCAGGACAATGTTCAACGATGGGGTTTTGATGTCCATAACCCAGTGTTTGGCATTAGCGCAGGTTTGGTTGCGCTGTTTCTGATTGCCGCATTGGTACTCGACGCCCACACCGCCAAGACGGTGCTCGATGGCATCAAATGGCAAATTATCGGGTCATTTGATTGGTTGTTTATCTGGTCCGGTAATATTTTTGTGGTGTTTTGCCTGGCATTGATCGTTTCACCTATGGGTAAGATTCGTTTGGGCGGTTCTGATGCCGTAGCGGACTACTCTTTTCTATCTTGGCTAGCCATGTTGTTTGCAGCAGGGATGGGAATTGGTTTGATGTTCTGGAGTGTTGCCGAGCCGGTGGCTTATTTTACCGGATGGTATGAAACCCCATTGAATGTTGCTGCGAATTCACCGGAAGCGGCCAAACTGGCTCTGGGTGCGACCATGTTTCACTGGGGTTTACATCCTTGGGCGATTTATGGCGTTGTGGCCTTATCAATGGCCTTCTTTGCCTACAACAAAGGCCTGCCACTTTCGATGCGTTCGATCTTTTATCCTTTACTGGGTGATCGCGCTTGGGGTTGGGCAGGGCACATTGTCGATATTCTGGCGGTTGTCGCCACCTTGTTTGGCTTAGCGACATCGCTTGGCTTGGGGGCTCAGCAAGCAGCGAGTGGTATCCACCATGTGTTTGGAATTGAAGCAGGCCTGAGCCTACAGATCATTGTGATCGTCGCGGTGACGCTTCTCGCAACCATTTCAGTCATTCGTGGCATTGATGGCGGGGTTAAGGTCATCAGTAACATCAACATGTTGGTCGCTTTTGCGCTGCTTGGTTTGGTGGGTTTGATCGGTTGGGCGGTGAGCCTTGGCTCTGTGCCAACAACTTTGATGGCCTATGTTGAGAATATTATCCCGCTCAGTAACCCAATGGGGCGTGAAGATGAAGCTTGGTTCCAAGGCTGGACTGTCTTCTATTGGGCGTGGTGGATCTCTTGGTCACCATTTGTCGGCATGTTCATTGCGCGTGTTTCAAAAGGGCGCACAGTTCGTGAATTCATGACTGCGGTTCTCTTGGTACCAACAGCGGTAACATTGCTTTGGATGTCGGTGTTTGGCGGTATGGCTATCGATCAAGTGATCAATGGCGTTGGTGAGCTAGGTGCCAAAGGACTAACCGACGTGCCTTTGGCGATGTTCCAGATGTTTGACCAACTGCCATACGGCACTATGTTGTCAGTGATTGCAGTGGTATTGGTGCTGGTTTTCTTCATCACCTCATCTGACTCCGGTTCTCTGGTGATCGACTCGATTACCGCCGGCGGTAAGATGGATGCGCCAGTCCTGCAACGTATTTTCTGGGCATTTATGGAAGGTGCTATTGCGGTGGCACTGCTTTGGATTGGTGGTACAGAAGCAATTCAAGCATTGCAAGCGGGGGCGATTTCGACGGCGTTACCTTTCACCTTTATCCTCTTGGCGATGTGTGTCAGCCTGCTTTTAGGTATGCGTACCGAAAAACAGTAGTCACTTTTTTTATGTGCTTATAAGGCCAGCTTATCAAGCTGGCTTTATTTTGTCGTACGGTATAAAAATGGCGATGTAACCATCTGGAATACAAGGGGTTACTGCTTAGTTGGCGACGGATAATACGTGCATGTGATGGGTTTTATGTGTAGTATCACGGACGAAAATTTGTTCCCCCAACTGAAATCTGACAACAATGAAATTGACACTAAAGCAAAAGCTCATAGGCGCAAGTCTGTCAGCGGTAGTGATCATGGCTGCCGCCTTAACCTGGCTGTCCGCAGGACAGCTATCCAACCAAACCCGTAATGGCGTATATGCCCGCGCGCAAAGCCTCGGTGAAGCGGCGGCGCAAGGCATTTCTGATTGGATTTCGATCCGCAAGAACATTGCCAAAGCTTTTAATGACTACAGCGAAGAAAGCGATGTTGTGCCGTATCTACAGCAAGCGCGCAAAGCGGGTGGTTTTGACGATATTTTCCTAGGAACACCTGCGGGTGAGATGTACCGTTCGCATCCAGAGCGTAACCGTGCCGATTACGATCCCCGCGTGCGTCCTTGGTATAAAGATGCCAGTGCAGCGGGTAAGCAGATCATTACAACCGCCTATCAAGATGCGATTACCAATGCGCTGTTGGTGACGATCGCCGAACCTGTGCGTCACAACGGCAAACTGGTTGGTGTAGTGGGTGCAGACGTTCTGATTGATCAATTGATCAATGACGTAATCAGTCTAGATGCGGGCAAAAATGCCCATGCAATGTTGATTGATACACAAGACGGCACATTCTTGGCACATCCAAACAAAGCGCTTTCGCTTAAGCCTGTGAACACTCTGCTGAAACAATTTACCATGCAGGATATTGAGCGAGCGGCGTCACAAGGCGCGATTGAAGAAGCGATCGTCAATGGCCAGCAAAAGCTGTTCTACTTCGTCAAAGTACCTCAAACGCCGTGGATGTTTGCGATTGAAATGGATCGCGCTACCGAAGAGGCCAGCTTGAGCCAACTGATGCGCGAAATGCTCATCACCGCCACCCTAATCACTGCCGCTGTTATTGCTGCTGTCTACTGGCTGGTGGGCTTTTTGTTCCGCGACCTTGGCCGCGTTTCTCATGCGTTGGAAGAAATTGCCTCCGGTGAAGGGGATCTTACTCAGCGCCTAGAGCCGCGCAGTGACGATGAAGTGGGCAATCTGGCGGAAAACTTCAACCGTTTTGTGGGTAATATGCACACTATGGTCAGCAAGTTGAGCGAAGTCTCTGCATCACTGTCTGAACAAGCCAAAATGACCGCACAGCAAGCTGAGGAGCGTAGCCAACGTATTTCATTGCAGCAAGATGAAATAAACATGGTGGCGACCGCAGTCAACGAGATGGCGGCTGCGACACAAGAGATTGCAGGTAATGCTGATCACACAGCGCAAAATGCGGAAGAAGCGGTGTCTGCGTGCGTTCACGGTTCTTCACAAGTGACGCAAACGCAAGGCTCTATTCAGAACTTGTCACAAGAAGTGCAAGTGGCGACCAATGTAATTCAAGAGCTGGAAGCGCACGGCAACAGTATCAATACCATTCTTTCAACCATTCAGGGTATTGCAGAGCAAACGAACTTGCTGGCACTCAATGCGGCGATTGAAGCGGCGCGTGCGGGCGAGCAAGGGCGCGGTTTTGCAGTGGTTGCGGATGAAGTTCGTGTACTGAGTCAACGCACTCACGCGTCAACGCAAGAGATCCAGCAAACCATCGAGAAGCTGCAGAGCACCACGTCACAGGCGGTTGGCATTATGGACGACAGTCGTGCACTGGCGCTGACCAGCGTTGATGATGCCAACTCGGCGGCGGTAAGCTTAACGCAAATCCATACGGCTGTTGTACGTATTAGCGATATGGCGACGCAAATTGCATCGGCGGCGGAAGAGCAGGCATCGGTAACCACCGAAATCACCCGCAATACCGAAGGCATTCGCGATGTGTCAAACGAGCTGGCTGCCGAGGCGCATGAAGCGGCGGCGCAAGCCAGCATGTTGTCGGATCTTTCTCATGAACTTGAGCAAGAGATCAGACGCTTTAAGCTGTAAGACAAAGTCTAATGTGAAGAGGAGCCAAGTGCTCCTCTTTTGTTTTGTTGGGTTTAAAAGCCTAAAGCCTAAAGCCTAAAGCCAGAACTCACCGACGGCGCTTTGTGCATCGTAGTGATGGGCAAATTGCGCTTGCAACAGTTCAGCGGTGGCGATGGCATCGGTCAATGCATGATGGGCGCTGTAGTCAGGCAAACCATAGCGTCGCCGAGTCTGGGCGAGGCGCAGCGAAGGCAGTTTGACGCCTTTTAAGCGCCGCCACCATCCGCCCTTGGTTTGACTAAGATAATCTGATTCGAGCTGTAATGTATCCAGCAGCGGAAACTCAATCCCTTCACCGATACGCTGTCTTAATGCGGCATCAAAGAAATCGCGTTCGATATGGCGATAATGAACCACCACCACTTTTCCGGCTAACTGTTGCAATACCTCGTCAAGAATCGTCTCGAGATCCGGTGCATGCTCAATATCGCTGTGAGTAATGCGATGAATGACGATAGACTCTTCGCTGAGGTTTTGCCGTGGACGCACCGTCCAATGGTGGGCTTGGTTTAGGTAAATGCGCTGCAGATCAAACGGCACTAAGCCAATCGAGAGAATATCATCACTGCGTGCGTCTAATCCGGTGGTTTCAAAGTCCAACGCCACCATCTCAAGCTCGTTTATGGGGGTGCAAGCGAGTGGCAGTGGCTGAGCATAGAAGCGTTGCAAGCGAGCATCTTGCACACGCTGGCATTTTTGAGCAAACTTTTGCTGCCATTCAAGGGGAGCAGGTTTAAATAACGACATATTTTCCCTTATTTAAAACTGTTGCCAGCTTGATAGCGAAACTTCAGGAAGTTCTGCGCATTGCTTAGGATCTGAAAGGCATCTTTGAGTGTTCTGCGTTCAAAATCCGACAGGTTTTCGGGTTCGATATTGTTATCAGGTTCAATACCGTTTTGCACATCCACAGCCTGATGGCGGATGCGTACCATAGAGATAAATTCCAACGCATCTTTGAGGTTTTGTGCGCGCCCTTTAGGCAGAATGCCGGCATCAATCACATCGTCGAGCCTCTCAAACGAGTTTCTGGCACTCGACCCGACCGCTAACGCATGGACGCGAATGAGATCGGCCAATGGCGCAGTGCCACGTCGCTTGAGGTTAATCGAATTGTTGTGACGGCCATCTTTCTCCATCACAAAATCTTTAAAAAAGCCCAGAGGTGGCGTGCGATTCAGAGCGTTACGCGCCAAACAGGCGAGAAAACGGGGCGTCTGTTTGGCTTTGTTGACGATAAAATCGGTCAACTGCGATGCCCATGTGAGCTCTCCGTACACGCCATCCAAATCAAAGAAAATCGAGGCATTGAGCAAGGCCTTCGGGTTAGGATCATCAATCCAGTCAGCAAAGCAATCACGCCACTGCGCACGTGTCATGCGCCAAATCGGGTTAGTCGCCATAATATCGCCAGTGCAATATTTGTAACCACACTCGTTGAGTGCATCACATACCAGCTCGGCAAATTGGCTGAAATAAGCGTCGTGCTTTTCGGCACGGTAGCTGTCGGCAAGGATGATGGCGTTGTCTTGGTCGGTCACCAACAATTGCTCGTCACGTCCCATAGAGCCCAATGCGAGAAAACAGTAGTCAATGGGTGGTGGGCCGAGACGTTCTTCGGTCAACTCAATAATGCGCTGCTTGAAGCTGCGGCCAATCACCGACATGGCACTACCGACCATGTGTGAGTTGGCATCTTCGTTCACTAGGCGGACAAAGCTGTTTTTCACTTCTTGCGCCAGTTGCGCGAGATCCTCAAAGCTCTGCTGTTGAAAAATGCGGCTGACCAAGAGCAGAGAGCTCTGAGATTCATAACGGACAATATCCGTCGCTTCGACAATCCCGAGCGGCTTTTTCCCCTGCATGATAGGCAAATGGTGCACATTGTGCCTGAGCATGGTCAGCATGGCTTCATACACATAGGCGTTATGATCGAGTGAGATCACTTGATCTGTCATCACACTACCAACTGCATCTTGTGGTGATTTTCCCTGAGCCAACACACGGGTGCACAAATCGCGGTCTGTGATGATACCGACCACGGGAGCCAATGAGGAAGAGGCTTGGGCGTTGGAATCTAACACCAGCAGGGAAGAGACGTGTTCATTGGCCATCATCTCCGCGGCACTTTGGATCGACTGAGTGCTCTCAATGGTTGGTGCATCACGGGTCAGTAAGGTACGAACTTTTGAGGTAGTGAGGTCGTTCGCTTCTTTGGTCTCAAGTACCGCTTGGCGCAATCGGGTACTCTTTTCCACCTCAACAAAGTCCGCGAAGGAATCAAAGTGGTCGTAGAGCGATTGGAAAATGGTTTCCGGAATGCAATAGAGCAACGAATCTTCCACCGCTGTGACGGGAAATTTGACTCGGTTGTTGGTGAGCAAAGCCATTTGACCAAACAGGGTACCTTCGTCTAAACGATTGTAAAGCTCGCCTTTGCGGCGGTAGACTTCCACCACGCCACTGCGCAGCATAAAAAGATCATGAATTTCATCACCACTGCGAATAATAGGTGTATCTTTTCGGTAGTAAGAAATCTCGATGTGCTGGGTAACATTGATCAGTGTCTCTTCAGGAAGCTCACTAAACGGCGCGTGTTGCGAGAGAAAGTTAAGAATTTCGGTTAATTCAGCATCCATATTCAAACCTTTTGGGTTTAGAGCCTATGGTGACCCGTAAACATTGATATGCAGGTGGACTGTTATCTTACCTCAAACCGAGCTCATTTTCTGCTTTCGTGACTGAAAGGGAGCGAGGTCTCGTCTTAAGAGTCTGTTTTGAACTAAGATTGTAAAGCTTAGGTAAGAGCAATGATGGATTGCCGCACCTTGGCTGAGAAATTACCAATGAAGAAGGATGTAGAATGGTAAGACACAATGGGTTAGTGCTTTTGGTTGCCCTCAGTGCTACTGGGTGGGCGCAGCAAAGTGACGAAAAGCCAGCAGAGTCCAAACAAGTGTATCGCCACTTTTCTGCGGTGGCTGGTTCTGGCACGACAAACAAAGACTGGTTTAACGGAGCAAACGCGTCATTTTTTGAGTTGCGATTAAGTAAGCCACTGTTTTCTGGATGGCTGTTGGATGTGGACTACTCAGCGCAGTTTTTTCATCCTGATGATTCTACTTCGCGAGTTGACCGATTACTCTTTTCTGGCGGTTATCACTATGACCTTACGGCGGCGTTAGATGTGTACTTACTTTACGGTATCGGTGCACTGCGCTATGAGCAGACAGACAACAAAACCGATAAACTGCTCGATTCGCAATCCGATATGCTGCAAGGCGCAAAGCTAGGGTTTAACTATTTGATTAACCGGGAAATGACGCTCACTTTGGAAGGCGAATTTACCCGCAGTGACTGGGTGGATGAGGACAACATCAAACTGGCATTCAACTATCAATGGAATGATGTCTTTGGCACTGGCATTTTTTACAAATATCGTGATGCAGGCAAAGATTACATCAACGAAGGTGGTATCAGCGCACGCGTGATCTATTAGCGTTTTACCCAGTGATTGAATTTAAAAAGGCCGAGAAACTCGGCCTTTGCTTTTGCATCTTTCGTAGCTGATTACAGCACTTGTGTAAGAGCTTTGCACAGAGGGCCCATGTTCTCTTTGGTCATACCCGCTACGCTGATACGCCCAGAGCCGACGATGTAAATGGCAAATTCTTCTTTCAGGCGCGCTACTTGCTCTTTGTTTAGACCTGAGAAAGAGAACATGCCGTTTTGGCGTTCGATAAAGCTGAAATCAGCATCCACGCCTTCCGCTTTAAGCGTCGCCACGAACAGCTCACGCATCTCTTGAATGCGGTCACGCATTTCTGCCACTTCAGCTTCCCACTCAGCACGTAACGCGGCATCACTTAGGATGTATGTAACCACGGCGCTACCGTGCGCAGGTGGGTTAGAGTAGATAGAACGGATGATGGCTTTCACTTGAGAGAAGGCCGTTTCCGCAACGTCTTGGTTTTCAGCCACTAGGGTAAACGCACCCACACGTTCGTTGTACAGGCCAAAGTTCTTCGAGAAGGAACTCGCAACGAGGATCTCTTTGTTGTACTTAGCAAAAGTACGCAGACCTTGCGCATCTTCCTCGACACCTTTAGCAAAGCCTTGATAAGCGAAATCGAACATCGGCAGCAGGCCTTTTTCGGCCACCAGTTTCGCCAGTACTTCCCACTCTTGTTCGGTTGGGTCGATACCTGTCGGGTTATGGCAGCATCCGTGAAGCAACACCACATCACCAGCACTGGCTTTTTCTAGATCCGCGACCATGGCAGCGAAGTCTTTGTCTTTAGTTTGCGCGTTGTAGTAGCTGTATTCCGTCGTTTCAAGGCCAGCGGCTTTAAACACACCGTGGTGGTTTGCCCAAGTTGGGTTGCTGATCCAGATCTTTACGTCGCCCAGTTGGCGTTTGATGAACTCGCCAGCCACACGCAATGCACCCGTACCACCCGGCGCTTGGGCGGTTTTAGCGCGTAGAGAAGCGAGGATGTCTGAATCCTCACCGAAAAGTAGTTTCTGAACCGCCAGAGCGTATTCCGCGGTGCCTTCGATAGTCAGGTAAGACTTGGTTTTCTCGGTTTCAACTAAAGCAGCTTCTGCTTTTTTCACCGTTGCAAGAACAGGGGTTTCACCTTGTTCATTCTTATAAATACCAACACCAAGGTTAATTTTCCCCTGACGAGGGTCTTTTTTGAACTCTTCAGTCAGGCCAAGGATCGGGTCAGCCGGGGCGGCAACTACTTTTTCAAACATAATCTTCATCCATGTTAAATCGAAGGGGTAGGTCTGTTTATGTTTCAGTGCTAAGGCGCAGAAGTCAATGAAACATAATCAGACCCGCTCGTTTATCTGGAAACGCATATGTCTGCGAGCATCTGGCAAAGTAGCAGCGAATGCTGACGAATAAGATTGGAGCAGACGGTGTATATTTATACCTTTCTGCCAGATCAGTGACAACACCTAGTGGCAGGAAAAGTTAAAATAATTTTGATTTGATCGCGAAGTGTCAATGAATTGCGAATTTTCATAATAAAACACCTTGGAAACAGCGACTTTCCAAGGTGTAAAAAGCAAACGACTGGTCTTATCAGTCTTGACCATCTTTGTAGCGCGCCGCAATCACGCAGAAATCTTGCTCTACGGCAAGAAAAGCGTCGACAACCTGCGGGTCAAAATGTTTTCCTCGTCCTTCTAAGATAATTTCTCGCGCTTTTTCATGGCTAAATGCCGGCTTGTAAACCCGTTTGGAGATAAGTGCATCATAAACATCGGCCAGTGCCATCAAGCGTCCGGAAAGTGGGATCTCTTCACCGGAGAGTTTATTAGGGTAACCGGAACCATCCCATTTTTCATGGTGAGTGAGGGATATTTCCTTGGCGACTCGCAGAAAAGAGCTCGAACCCATACGTTTTTCGGCGATAGAGAGTGCATCTGCGCCGATCTGCGGGTGGCCTTTCATGATGGCAAATTCTTCATCGGTAAGCTTTCCGGGCTTGAGTAGCACGCTATCAGGAATGCCCACTTTACCCACATCGTGTAGTGGAGCGGACTTGTATAACAGATCAATGTATTTGGCTGTCAGTAGTGATTGGTGTTGTGGGCTTTGTGCCAAAAAGGTGGCGAGTGCTCGCACATATTCTTGGGTGCGAATGATGTGCGCGCCTGTTTCGTTGTCCCGAGACTCAGCAAGTGCGGCTAGGCTGACGATGGCAACGTCGCGGGTGGTTTGCACTTCATCCTGCGCCGATTTTAAGCTATCGAGCATTTTATTGGTGAGCGAGGCCATGGCACCCAGTTCGTTGTGCTCAAAAACCGGCAAGCGCTGGCTGATGTCGCCTTGCGTCACGAGTTGCAACTTACGCTCTTGGCTTAGTAGGACTTTCTTCATCAATTTGCTCCAAAGGAGCAAAATCGCAACAACATAACCGCCAAGGACTAAGGCAAGATAGATAAACTCTTTGATAATACTGGTTTTTCCGCTGCCATCGAGCAACCGTTCTGGGTTGTGTTCCAGCCAGAAAATGTCTTTGACGGCCACCATGGTCAGCATAATGGTTAATGCGCCGATTAAAATAATCATCATCACAATCAACTGTTTAACAATAGATTGCCGTTGTCCGGTCAGTTCCAACGGGTAAGTATTTTCAGACGATAAAGTGTCGAATTGTTTGGTTCTCGCCTCCAATTGCAACAAAAGGCCAGTAAAAAAGCCAAACAGCGTCATACCGAACAGTACCTTGAGGTTACTGTCGATAGTGAAGTCATATTGCAGATTGTAATAGATGGCTAGAGGAAGGCTGCCAACAAAAAACAAACTGGTGTCTAAGCGCGCGAAGAGAAGCGCCTGGCTCCAACGATGATGAATAAGCACAAAGTGGCGCAGGACATACATCACAACAAAGACACACGCGGTTTGTGCCAGCACTTCTATTGGTGTAAGTGAAGCCAACATTGGGCAGACTCGGCCACCGTAGGTGCCAAAAATGAGAGCAGCGAGAAAGTAAAGCTTTAATGTAAGAGACGAGTTGTAGTAGGTCATGTGGCTGGCCGTGACGGAAAAGGGATCTGTTTAGAGTAAAGCATCTTCTGCCAATTGCGCTAGCGTACCGTTATGCCTGACATGGCAAATAATGGGCACTTTATCGCGTCATGGCTCTGACAGATAACGTATAGCTAGGAGCGAAGCGAAGAAAAAACGCCCGTGATTTGGGCGTTTTTTCATATAGCTTGAGCGATTCGTTTCCGCTGGGCCGCTAGGTTGCTATTTTTTCAGATCAAACTCAGATTCGATGGCGTTGGTTTCTATCTCTGGGTTGTCAGCCAATTTTTTGCTCGCCCAATCATTGACTTGTTTTACAATGGCTTTGAGCGCGTGCGTTTTGGTCGCTTGAACACCACTCTCTATTTCTAGCTTCTGTTTGGGGTGAGATCCTGTCGCATCTTCTGCAATATGCAGCCAATCTGGATGCCAGTAGTATGGCTGACCTGAAGGTGTGCTCCAGCTATGAACACCATTCGATTCGCCTTTGTATTGGATATCATCTGCGTTATATTTCTTCATGTTTTCCATCTCTTGGTTAAGGGACAGCTGCGCTTGCTGTCACGCAAATTACAGTAAATGTAACAAAAGAATATAAAAATAACGTGAAGCTCATCTCGTTATTTTTAGGCTAGGTGACGTTAAACCTGCGAAGGTCTCAATTCAGCATTTTTCTCTCTCGAATTTGCATGAGCTATGAAAAAATCACGCCTTATTGATTAATAGAGCAACGTTTTAGCACAAATCTACCTGAGGACATTATGAGTCGTTACCGCCAACTTGCGGAGCTATTTAAAACACAGATCCAACAAAAAACATGGCGAGCGGGGGAGAAACTGCCCTCAGTCCGAGCGACCAGCCGCAGCCACGCTGTCAGCCCTGGTACGGTATTGCAAGCCTACCAACTGTTAGAGTCGCAGGGGTGGATCAGTGCAAAACCGCAATCGGGCTATTTTGTTACGCCGGACTTAGCGCGTTTTGCCGATACGAGAGCGACTAGTCCTGCCATACGACAATCCATTGACGACGAGCTGTATGATTTCCTCAAACACCAAAGTAATAAAGCTGCGGTGCCATTGGGTTCGGCTTTTCCAGACCCGAGTTTGTTTCCACTTACGGCGCTAAATCGCAACTTGGCCAGTTCTGGGCGTAAGATGTCGGTAGATTTGCTGGCTGACAACCTACCGCCCGGTTGTGAATCGTTGCGCCGGCTGATTGCGCAGCGCTATATACAGCAAGGGATGGACATCTCACACGACGACATTGTGATCACCTCAGGCGCGTTGGAGGCACTTAACCTCAGCCTTCAGGCCGTGGTCAATAAAGGGGATTATGTGGTTATCGAAGCCCCGACTTTCTATGGTGCGCTGCAAGCGCTTGAGCGTTTGGGGCTAAATGCGATTGAGGTGCCAGTTGATGCCACTTCAGGGCTCTGTTTAGGCCGCCTTGAAGAAGCCTTTGCCAATCACCCAGTTCGCGCTTGTTGGCTGATGACCAATTTTCATAACCCGACTGGAACTACGCTGAGTGCGGATAAAAAACAAGCGGTCATGGACTTAGCAAACCGCTACGACGTGGTGGTGATTGAAGATGATGTTTACGCGGAACTTTCATTTGCCATGCCAAGACCGCTGCCTTTAAAAGCGTATGATCAACAAGATCGTGTTTTGCTTTGTGGCTCGTTTTCCAAATGTTTATGCCCGGGTTATCGCATCGGTTGGGTGGTGAATCAAACCTACCACGAGCGCATTCAAAAGTTGCAACTGGTGTCAACCTTGTCAGGCAGTGCGCCTGTGCAACTTGGTGTTGCGCACTATTTGCAGCATGACAGTTATGAAAATCACCTGAGAAAATTGCGCAAAAGTTTATCAGCGCGTCAGCAGAAAATGGTCGATGCCATCAAGGTCTCTTTTCCACCAGAGGTCAGTTTTTTGTGCCTCAAGGCGGTTATTTTCTATGGCTCAAGTTACCCGATGGGGTAAATAGCCTTGAGGTCTACCAAAAGCTACTCGAATCTGGAATGACTTCCGCTTACGGTGGATTGTTTGCTCGTGACGATCGCCATGACAACTATTTAAGGCTAAATAGCTCATTTTCTGAGCGTGATGACTTTATTCCAGTCATGGAAAAAATGGCGCAGGTGATTTGCTCTCTAAGAACTGTTTAGCGATTTTCAAGCGGAACTGTACCAGAGTGATGTCCACCTTTTGTGTTTCAATCGAGGCACAAACTGAGGAGGTAATCATGGCAAAACAGGCTGTGAAAGATGAAGTGAGGTTGATCGGTATCGCCATTTTCAGTGCTTTGCTGTTGGTGTTTGCGCATTTGATCTTGGCGAAATCCTTCGCTCAATTGGTATGGACAGAGTACACCGCGGCGGTGATTCCATTTGTGCTGCTTGCCCTGTGTGTGGTGGGCGTAAGGTACGCACAACGTGCAGATCAAAATGGCTAACAGCAGCCATGAAAAAGGCCTCCAAACTTGGAGGCCTTTGTGTATTAAGCTTCTGTTTAAATTAGAAGTTTGCAGAGCGTGGTGTACGTGGGAATGGGATCACGTCACGTACGTTGCCCATACCCGTTACGTAAGAAACCAGACGCTCGAAGCCTAAACCAAAGCCTGCGTGTGGCACGGTGCCGTAACGGCGCAGGTCACGGTACCAGCTCATGTGCTCAGGATCGATACCCATTTCCACCATACGTGAATCTAGGACGTCTAAACGCTCTTCACGCTGAGAACCACCGATGATTTCGCCAATGCCAGGGGCAAGAACGTCCATCGCTGCCACGGTTTTACCATCGTCGTTGAGACGCATGTAGAACGCTTTGATGTCTTTCGGGTAGTTCTTCACGATCACTGGCGCTTTGAAGTGTTCTTCTGCAAGGTAACGCTCATGTTCAGAAGACATGTCGATGCCCCATTCCACAGGGAACTCAAACTCGCGGCCAGAATCCAGCAGGATTTGGATCGCATCAGTGTAATCTACTTGAGCAAAGTCAGAGCTAACGAATTGCTCAAGACGGGTGATGGCATCTTTGTCGATACGGCTGGCGAAGAATTCAAGATCGTCACGACGTTCCTCAAGTACCGCGGCGAATACATATTTCAGCATATCTTCCGCAAGCTTCGCGATGTCGTTGAGATCCGCAAACGCCACTTCAGGCTCCACCATCCAGAATTCCGCAAGGTGACGGCTGGTGTTTGAGTTTTCCGCGCGGAACGTTGGGCCAAATGTGTAGATCTTGCTCAGAGCACACGCATACGCTTCGCCGTTAAGTTGACCAGATACGGTTAGGAAAGTCTCTTTACCGAAGAAATCTTCGTTAAAGTCGACATCGCCGTTTTCTTTACGTGGCAGGTTAGCCAGATCCAGTGTGGATACACGGAACATTTCACCCGCACCTTCTGCGTCGGATGCCGTGATCAATGGGGCAGATAGCCAGTAGTAGCCTTGCTCATGGTAGAAACGGTGGATAGCCTGAGACAGCGTATGGCGAACACGAGCGACCGCACCGATGACGTTGGTACGTGGGCGAAGATGAGCCACTTCACGTAAGTACTCAATTGAGTGACGAGTTTTCGCCATTGGGTAAGTGTCAGCGTCTTCAACCCAGCCAACCACTTTTACTTCTGTGGCCGCCAGTTCAAACGCTTGGCCAGACGCTGGGGACTCAACAACCTTACCGGTTACTTCAACAGAGCAGCCCGTGGTGAGCTTTAATACTTCGTCGTTGTAATTATTCAGATTATTTGGGACCACGGCCTGAATCGGGTCGAAACAAGAGCCGTCGTAGATGGCAAGAAAAGAGATTCCAGCTTTGGAATCACGACGTGTACGGATCCAGCCGCGTACAGTGACTTCACTGTCTACTGCCAGCTTACCGCTTAATACGTCTTTTACAGGCGCGTAAGTCATGTTTTAAATAATCTCCATTGAGGTAAACATTCAACCCAATGCTTTGCTTAGTTGTTCAAAGATTAAGCGAAACATTGGGTTGGGTAGAATTTTACAGATTCAACGAAACATATTACCTGTCAAATCGTCAGCATCAACCTTTAATGTTCATTCCAACAAAGAAATTAGCTATTTTGCTCTGACTTTGCTCTCTGTTAAGGAGAATTGGTTGAGCAGAAGCTCTAAACGCTCAGACAGTTGCTCAAGTTCGATACTAATGTTTCTTGCTTCAGTGGCAGAGCGTGAGGTGTCGTCTGCGTGTCTGGCGATGGTATCGACCGTGGTCTGTACCGACATGCAACTTGCGCCAGCCGATTCAGTTTGCATTTGGATATGTTTGGCGTGTTCGAGCACTTGGTGCATCTCTTCCACCATGTTGCGGATGGTATCAGACAGGGCTTCGACTTCTAATGAGCGTTGATGCGCATTCTCCGATACTTTCGCCACTGCTTGCAGCGATTCAGAGCTGCCTTGTTGGAAGCTGGTGATAATCGCGCCGATGTTGCCGGTAGCTTCAGAAGTGCGAGAGGCGAGGTTACGTACCTCATCGGCCACCACCGCAAATCCACGCCCTTGTTCACCCGCCCGCGCTGCTTCAATCGCCGCGTTGAGTGCCAGCAAGTTGGTTTGATCAGCAATACCGTGAATGACGCTCAAAATAGAAGAAACTTCATCGGTTTGCGCGTTGAGTTGGGTAAAGCGATCGCGCACTTTATCAATATCACCCACCAAGTTCTTAATATCTTCACTGGCGTTGTGCGCCAATGAAGCACTGTTGCTTGCGACATCGACAGTGTGGTTAACCAGTTTGGTCGTGTTAACGGTCGCTTGTTCGACTTCCGATTGCTGCTGCTGAACGCCTTCGATCGCCGATTGCACGGCTGTGGTTTCGCGCTGCTGGTTGTTAACCGCATCGTCGGTAGTCTGAGCGACTCGCGTCAAGCGGTTGGCAGAATCAGCTAACGAATGTGACGTCTCTTGGACTTTATGCAGACTGTCTGTAACGGTTTCCATGAAGGAGTTAATCGATGTGGCCAGCAAGCCCACTTCATCGTTTTGTTTGGTGTCTAGTCGCTGTGAGAGATCTTTGCTTTCACTGACTTTGGTCATAAATTGCGACGTGAATTGAATAGGGCGCACTATGATGCGTCGGATAAGGCTCATGGTAATCAAAAAGCCGACGAAAGCGATCGAAGACATGATAGCCATCGCCAAAAGTGCTTGCTTGTTAATCAGCGAATTAACATGGCTTAAGTTGTATTCCAACCGGATTGCACCTAATACTTCACCTTCCGGTGCCATGTGGCAGGCAACACAGTTGGTACCACGATAGTTTTCACTGGATTTCATCGGCAGCGCCACCACAATACCTTGCCCCCAGCTCGCTTCAATCGGCTCTATGACCAATTCGCCCGCCAAAGCCCTAGCATCAATTTCATCAGTGGGCGTCTCATTGGCATTTCCCGGTCCATAGAGCTTGCTGACGGCGTCTGAGCGCAGC
Source organism: Vibrio navarrensis (assembly GCF_000764325.1). NCBI lineage: Bacteria > Pseudomonadati > Pseudomonadota > Gammaproteobacteria > Vibrionales > Vibrionaceae > Vibrio > Vibrio navarrensis. Next base: position 1,497,506 of record NZ_JMCG01000001.1, read on the forward strand.
ACTTTGACTTGCTCTATGCCTTCTTGCGCCAAGGCTTTTTGCCGTAACGTCTCTTTTTGTGCCATGGTGCCTGTTAGCATCATCATGTTGAGGCTGTCAAAATAGTTACTCGCTTTATCGTGCAGTTGTTCGCTCAACACGGAATTTATCAGCAGTTTCTGCTGATAGTATTGATACAGAGTAGACACCGCAAGGACGCAGCTAAAAACCGTAATGAGGGCTATCAGAAGTTTAAACGTAATGGTTGAGCGCATAGGTTCTAATTATGTATGGATAAGACTCTGTTATTTTAGAAGGGATTAGAAAATGTCGTGAATGTGAGATTGTACGAATGTGATGCCATACAAAGTGTGGTTATTGTAAATGTGATGTGAGTGCGTTGTGAATGCTTTATTGACTGTGTGTGTTATTTGACACTATGTGAGCACGTTGGCATTTTGTACAGACAAGGGCTTGTTGCTGCTTTAGTCAAACCACGAGGTATTTCTTGTCTGACAAGCAAGAAATCCTTAGTATTGCGTCTCTTTTGAAAGCCCGAGAATTACGATGAGAACCGAATTATACAAAGAGTTCATGTTTGAAGCTGCCCATCACCTTCCACATGTTCCAGAAGGTCATAAATGTGGACGTTTGCATGGCCATTCATTCTTAGTTCGTTTGTACGTGGAAGGTGAAGTGGATCCGCATACAGGTTGGGTGGTTGACTTTGCTGAGATCAAAGCGGCATTTAAGCCCATTTATGATCGCTTGGATCACTACTACTTAAACGACATTGAAGGGCTAGAAAATCCAACCAGCGAAGTGTTGGCAAAATGGATTTGGCAGCAGCTCAAACCATCTCTACCACTGCTGAGTAAAGTTGAGATTAAAGAAACTTGTACCGCAGGTTGTATCTACTCAGAATAGTTGAGACACGTTGATAAAAAAGGCCTAGCGATTTGCTAGGCCTTTTTTATCAACTCACCCATAGCTTACGTGTGTCAGACAGAGTTGATATTTCAAGTTAATGAAGTTTCAGTACTTTTGGGTAATGGCGTGTGTGCCTATTTAAGCCAAAAGCCCTGAAACTTCGAGAAACTCTACTCCTTGATGAGGTCCGCACCGCCCAAACTTTGGTAAAGCGTGGCGAGATTGACCAATTGGTTGTAACGGTTTTCCAGTACGGAAGCCTTAGCGCTGCGCTCGTTCTCTTGAGCATCGAGTAGCGTCGCGATATCAATCGCCCCATATTGGTATTGGCTGCGATAAATTCGCGCCACTTCAGCGGCATTGTCATACTGACTTTGCAACTTTTCGGCTTGGAAATGGTAATTCTCTTTTGCCGATAGCGCATTCTCCACGTCAGCGAATGCCGCATACAAGGTTTGACGATACGCAATGATCGCAGCTTGATACTTCACGTCTGCAATGTCTCGGTTGAGCTGCATCTCATTCCAGTTGAGAAACGGTAAAGTCAGATCGGCCCCAAGCGTACCAAGCGGATCGCTTAGCAGTTTACGCAGTTCCGTCGAAGAGCCACCCAAAGCGCCTGTCAAGGTCAACGCAGGAAAGTAGCTGTTGTCACTGTAATCTTTTGTTGCGAGGGCGGACTTAAGCTCTAGCAGCGCTTGTTTAACATCGGGGCGACGGGCGAGCACATCGGCTGGCACGCCAGCAGCGATCTCGGGCAGGGCAGACTCAGGTAACGCGGGGATCTGCGCGGCCAGATCCTGTGGCGGCTGGTCGAACAACAGGCTGAAAGCATTCACGGCCTCGCTTCGTTGCTGCAAATAGTTGCGATGGGTCGCTTCTAAACCCGCCAAAGTTCGTCTGGCTTCCAGCACATGAATTTTGGACACAGAGCCGTGACGATACTGACTTTCACTTAGCGCAAGCGTTTCTTGTGCATCCTGAATGTCATGGCTGCTAAGTGCCACTCGCTGATTCAAATAGCCAATCTGCCAATAAAGCTGAGCGGTGGTCGCAACCAGGCTTTGCGCCGTTGCTTCGCGCTCCTCTTGCGTCGCCAATGCGGTCCACATCGCGGCATCTTCCGCCGCCGCCAGTTTACCCCACAAGTCCAGCTCATAACTCACGCCCAGTTTGGCTTGGTAGTTTGCCGAACTGTCTCCGCCTTCAAGGGATTGACTGCGACTGGCCGCAAGGTTGGCTGATAAGTCGGGGTGAGTGTCACTTACCGCCAGCCCGGCTTGTAACCTTGCTTGTTTCAGCGTCAAAGTGGCCAAAGCTAAATCATTGTTGCTAGCGAGTACTTTCTCTACCCACTGTTCAAGCTGCGGATCTTGAAAACGCTGCCACCAATGGCTTACAAGTACGCTAGATGGCTGAGAGTAAGTTTGCCACTGCTCAGGGATGTGCAGATTTTGTTCTGGCAAGGTTGAACGAGAAGCGCAGCCACCGAGCAACAGCAGAGAAAGCGCCAAAGTGCAATAACGTGGATTCATCATCATTTACTCCCGTGCCAAGGCATCGATTGGATTGAGCTGCGCGGCATTTTTTGCTGGTAAATAGCCAAACAGAACGCCAATGAGGGTGGAACAGGCAAACGCAGAAATAATCGACGCCGCGGAATAAATCATGCTGAAACTGCTGCCGAAGGTAGCAAACAGCACACCGATCAAATACGCCACGCCGATACCAATCGCACCGCCGCATAAACAGACTAAAACCGCTTCAATCAAAAATTGACGTAGAATGTCGCTTTGCCTCGCGCCAACCGCCATCCGTACGCCAATTTCGCGGGTACGCTCGGTCACTGAAACCAGCATGATGTTCATGACACCAATCCCGCCGACAATCAGCGAAATCACCGCGATGGCTGAGATGAGCAGCGTCATAGTCGCTGTGGTTTTCTGAATGTTTTGCGCAATGGTGTCGGTGTTAATGGTAAAGAAGTCCTGTGTGCCGTGACGCATTTTAAGTAGGGCGATAATCGCCTGTTCAGCGGCATCGCTTGGGGTGTTATCGTTGACACGCACGGAAATGCGGTCGAGATAATTCTTACCAACCATGCGCGCACTGACAGTGGTGTAGGGCAGCCAAATGTTAAGAGAATCGCTGTTGCCAAAGGCACTCTCTTTCGCTTTCGTGACGCCAATAATGCGGATAGGCAAATTGCCGGCGAAGATCACCTCGCCAATCGGGTTTTGATTGGCAAACAGCGATTTCAGCGTGTTGCTGTCAATCACCGCTTCTTGCGCCATCGTGGTGACACTGGACTTGTCCCAAAATTGGCCTCGGCTGAGCTCATAGCCTCGCACACGAAAATAGTCTGGCCCGACGCCTTGCACCGATGCGGTGACGGCTTGATTGCCATACTTCAGAGTGACAGAGGTATTGAGCGACGGAGTGACACTGTCAACAAAAGACAACTGACTCAAGGCATCAGCATCGGCGGCGGTGAGGGTGCGCACTCGCCCAGAGCGCCGATCGCCAAAACCCTTGCCGGGCATCACATCAATGGTATTGGTGCCCATGGAGGAGATGCTATCGAGGATCGACTTTTGCGAGCCGTTGCCAAGTGCGACCACAGAGACCACAGACGCAATGCCAATGATGATGCCGAGCATAGTGAGAAATGTGCGTAGACGGTGGTTCGACATCGCCAGCAGCGCCATTTTTAATGCTTCCCAAATATCGTCAAATAGCCTGCGGCTGCGGCTGCGAGCAAGTGCCGTTGCGTTTTCTGCTTGCGCCAGTGCGTCTTGATTTTGGCTGATTTGTTGTTTTTTGGTGACGTTGTCACTCAAGATCTCACCGTCTTTGATCTCAATGATGCGATCCGCGTGCTCAGCCACTTGCATGTCGTGGGTGACAAGGATAATGGTGTGGCCGAGATGATGCAGTTCTTGTAAAAGCCGCATCATTTCTTCGCCACTTTTACTGTCTAATGCACCTGTCGGCTCATCAGCGAGGATCACATCGCCGCCGTTGATTAAAGCGCGAGCGACAGAAACCCGTTGCTGCTGGCCGCCGCTGAGCTGATTGGGCTTGTGATCTAGCCGATCAGATAAGCCAAGGCGACGTAACAGTGCCGCTGCGCACTCTTGACGAGCGTTTTTGTCATAGCCAGCATAAATGGCAGGGATTTCAACATTACCAAGTGCGGTGAGATCGCCGAGCAGATGGTAGCGTTGGAAGATAAAGCCAAAATATTCGCGGCGCAGTCGAGCAAGTTCATCGCTGCCGAGCAACGACGTATTTTGCCCATTGATCCAGTATTCACCCTCACTGGCTTGGTCAAGGCAACCCAAAATGTTCATTAAGGTTGACTTTCCAGAGCCGGAAGCGCCCACAATGGCGACCATCTCGCCGCGCTCAATGCATAGGTTGATGTTGTTGAGTACCGTCAGGCTCTCTTCTCCGGCGGTAAAACGGCGATAGACGTTACGAATTTGCAGTAATGGCTGTGACATCAGAAGCGTATCCCCTGCGGTCCCATCCGACGGCCTGATGAGGTCGCGCTTTGCCCTGGCATGCCGAGAATCACTTGTTCGCCTTCCGCTAAGCCTGAGGTAATTTGTGCGTTGACTTTGTTGTTGATGCCGACAGTGACATCACGCAGAACCTCTTTACCATTTTCCAAAACGGGCACTTGGTAACGATCCTTGGCTCCGGGTTGGCGAATCAATACCTGCGAGGGGACCAACAAAGCATCGTTGGCTTGGTCCAGAACCACCGACACTTGCGCTGTCATACCAATACGCAGAACGCGATCCGGGTTGTCAACCTCAAATAGGCCGTGATAGTAGATGGCTTCATCGTTGCTGACTGACAGGTCTTTATCGTCGCCATCCATTAGCGTAGGGCCCGGTTCAATCGCACGCAAAGTGCCGTGATAGCGCTTGTTCGGTTTGCCTAGAATGGTGAAATAGACGGGTAATCCGGGTTGGACATTGACCACATCGGCTTCGGAAATCTGTGCTTTGATGGTCATTTTGTCCAGCTTTGCCAGCTCAATAATGGTTGGCGTGGTTTGGTTGGCATTGACCGTTTGTCCCTCTTCCACCGCACTATAAACAACTGTGCCGTCAAATGGGGCGCGAATGGTGGTGTAACCTAAATCCAGTTTGGCGTTATCGACGCTGATTTTGGCGCGTTCCAGTTCGGCTTTCAGTTGCTCCAGCTCTGCTTTATAAATGGTTAACGACGCTTCGGCGCTTTCGTAATCCGAGCGTGAACTGGCGTTGTCCGCCAGCATGCCTTTTTGCCGGTTGTACTCAGCTTGGGCTTGATGGATTTGTGCCTGTTTGGCGCGTATTTGCGCATTGAGGCTGTTTAGTGCTGCATTGGCTTCTTTAAGGCTGTTTTGCTGAGTCAGGCTGTCTATCTGCGCGACCAGATCATCCTGTTTCAGTTCGTCTCCTAACTGGGCGGCGAGCTTTTCGATCTGCCCGGAAACTTGCGCGCCGACAGCGACCAACTTGGACGCTTGCAGCATGCCGGTTGCCAGCACCGTTTGTTCTATGTTGCCGCGACGGACGGTTTCGGTCGCAAAGCTCAAAGGCGCTTGCTGCGGATAAAAAAAGTAGCCGACCGTGCTGGCGAGCAGGATGATTGCCAGAAATATCAGCAGTTTTTTCTTGAGGGTGGCTTTTGACATGGGCTTGTTTATCAACGTTGAGGTAGAAAAATCGTGAGCTCTATTTATAAGCCGATCACAAATTGAAACAAGTCGTTAGCAGGTAAAACTAAGTAAAGAAAAGTAAAGCAGAAACAAAAAGCCCGACGTTTTCACATCGGGCTTTCTTATTGAAGGGCTTAATTAACAGATCACTTTGATCGCCAAACCACCTTGTGAGGTTTCACGGTATTTCGCGTTCATGTCTTTACCGGTTTCCAACATGGTTTCGATAACCTTGTCCAGAGAAACACGGGGTGCCGATGAACGGCGCAAAGCCATGCGAGTCGAGTTGATCGACTTGACCGCCGCAATGCCGTTACGCTCGATACAAGGAACCTGTACTTGACCTGCGACTGGGTCACAGGTGAGGCCAAGGTTGTGTTCCATAGCAATTTCAGCCGCCATACAGACTTGCTCAGGGCTGCCGCCCATCAGCTCAGCCAGGCCAGCTGCCGCCATAGAACAAGCAACGCCGACTTCACCCTGACAGCCAACTTCTGCGCCAGAGATCGAAGCGTTACGCTTGTATAGACCGCCAATCGCGCCAGATGCAGCGAAGTAGCGAATGTAATCTTTCTCCGTCACGGTTTGGATAAACTTGTCGTAGTAAGCCAAAACCGCAGGAATGATACCGCACGCACCGTTGGTCGGCGCGGTGACGACACGGCCACCCGCCGCATTCTCTTCGTTCACGGCAAAGGCGTACATGTTGACCCAGTCAACCACCGCCATTGGATCGTTGGAGGTTTTTTCAGAGGTCAGCAGTTGTTGACGCAGCGCCGCCGCACGGCGTGGTACGCGCAGTGGTCCAGGCAGAATGCCTTCGGTATTCATGCCGCGTTCCATACACTCGCGCATTGTGCGCCAGATGTTGGCAAAGTAAGTGCGTGTCTCTTCATCAGAGTGCAGAGCGTGCTCGTTTTTCATGACGAGTGCGCTGATCGACAGGCCGCTCTCTTTACACTGGTTGACCAACTCTTCCGCACTGGTAAACGGGTAAGGGACTTTGATCGAGCTTTGAGTCTCTTTACCAAAGTTCTCTTCGTCTACGATGAAACCACCACCAATCGAGTAGTAGGTTTTCGAGTAGACTTTTTCATCGTCAATCCAAGCGTGGATCTGCATGCCATTTTCATGCAGCGCGAGGTTAGTGCGATGGAAGTTCATGCCGCCTTCACGAGGGAAGGAGACGGTATGACAGTGCATACCAACAGGCAGGCGTTCAGTTTCTTCTACACGAGCGATAAAGCCCGGAATGGCGTCGATATCCACTTTCTCAGGGGTATTGCCAGCAAGACCCATGATGATAGCGATGTCGGTGTGGTGACCTTTCCCTGTCAGTGATAATGATCCATAGACGTCAACGGTGATTTTAGTGATGTCGCGCAATTTTCCCATTGAGCGTAGGTCATCAATAAACTCTTTACCCGCCTTCATTGGTCCAACTGTGTGTGAGCTGGATGGACCAACGCCGATCTTGTAGATATCAAATACACTAATCATTTTGATTACCTCAAAAGTAAGCCTCCCGAGGGAGTGGGAGGCTTGGTCTTATGGTTATTTTTGTCTCTTTATTCTCATCGTAATTCTGATCGTAGTAACGTGAGATTAAAGCGCGCCGTAGATTACAGAAGTAATAGACGCAAGACCACAGATAACTGTAAAAATCTGTACAGGCGCTGAAGTTTTGAACTTCGCCATTGCAGGCACTTTCTGCATTGCAAACACTGGCATCAAGAACAAGATAGCGGCAATCATTGGCGCGCCCATGGTTTCAATCATGCCAAGGATGCTTGGGTTAACAATCGCGACAATCCAAGTGGTGATCACGATGAACACAAGAGAAGCTTTTTCAATCTTGCTGATTGATGCGTTTGAACGAGATTTGAATAGACCAACCAAACCTTCATGCGCACCGAGGAAGTGGCCGAAGTAGCTAGAGGTGATCGCTGCAAACGCCACTAGTGGACCTAAGTAAGAGATCAGCGGAGACTCGTGCACGTTTGCTAGGTACGAAAGTACCGAAATGTTTTGCTCTTTCGCGGACGCCAGTTGCTCAGGAGACATAGAAAGTACCACTGAGAAAACGAAGAACATCACAAAGCCCATCAGCATCATTGCCGCGCCGCCAGTGATAGCGTCGGTTTTCTTCACCGCTTCGTCACCGAACTGTTTGCGCTGCTCTTTAGAGAACTGAGAAATGATCGGGCTGTGGTTGAAGGAGAACACGATGATTGGAATCGCTAGCCAAACCACGGTAGGCATCGCTGACCAATCCGGTGCTACTTCCATCATGGAAGTGTTCCACTCTGGGATCAGGTAGAAAGAGAGTGCCAGCAGAACAAAAACCAGTGGGTAAACCATCGCGGAAGTCGCTTTGAGCATCAGCTCTTTGCCAAACACCACGCCGGCGGTCATCGCTAGGATTAACGCACCAGATAGCAGTGGACGTGGAATAGAAGCCATGCCCATTTGGTTGACGAGGAAAGAATCCACTGTGTTAGTGATACCAACACCGTAAATTAGAACGATTGGGTAGATAGCGAAAAAGTAGGCAAAAGTAATAAGGTTTGCGCCAGTCTTACCGAAATGCTCTTCTACAGTGTCTGTAATGTCTGCTTCAGGATTCTTAGAGGAAAGGACGAAACGTGCCAAAGATTTGTGCGCGAACCAAGTCATTGGTGCGGCGATCAGAGCCAACATAACTAATGGCCAGAAGCCGCCCGCGCCTGCTTTAATTGGCAGGAACAGTACACCAGCACCGACAGCGGTACCAAACAGCGATAGGCACCAAGTGAAATCTTGGTAAGTAAACTTACTAGACGATTGTACGGCAGAAGCCGTATTAGAGGTTGTATTCATTTGTAATACTCATTTTTGGGAACAGGAAATAAGTCGGGTGCAATTTTGCAATTTTTTCTTGCAAGAAAAGTAGATCTAAATCATGTATTGGTTGAGCTTATTGAATGATATGTCAAAAACCGGTTTTTTATCACGAAAATGATGTGCTACACCTGATTATTGCTAATGCAATCGATTAGAAAAAGTTATTCGAAGGGCGGTTTGTATAAATTTTTCTCACGTTAAACGTTTGCTTTATTTTTTCATGAGATAAATTAAGGCAACAAGATTAGCTGAGGTAATTTCGGCTAGCTTAATTTCACCAATTGCTGCTGCATGGCGTGAATGATTTGCGCCGTCATTCCCCAGATGAAATGATGCTGGTAGGGAATGGCGAACACGCGATGATGCGACTGATTGACGCGAAATTTGGCACTTCGCAACTGCTGGCGATCAAGAAGATGGCGCACAGGCACTTCAAACACCTCCTCGACCTCGTTTCTGTCGATGCGCGTTTGGTAATCAGCGGCGACAAAAGCCAAGATTGGGGTCACTTTATAGCGGCTGACCGTCACCAGTTCGGGCATCTGGCCGAATACGGAGATCTGTGATGGCGCAATGCCCACCTCTTCAAATGTCTCTCTGAGCGCGGTGGCCACTAGCGACGAATCGTCGGATTCAAATTTCCCTCCGGGGAAACTGATTTGCCCCGGATGATGTTTGAGATGCGAAGCGCGTTTGGTGAGGATCACATTCAGCCCATGGCTACGCTCGACAAAACCGACCAAGACCGCGGCTTTTCTCAGCTGAGTGGGATTGAGATGGGCCACGCGGCCTAAACTTTCGGCATGGTAACCAACCGGAAGGTGCAACTGAAACTTTTGCAGTAGTGTGTCTCTATTTAGCTCAAGCAAAGTCGCACCTCGTGGTAATCGTTCGATGAAAATTTGACGGAAGTTACTCTAATATTGGCAGTATTTTTCCAAGTTTGTCGAGTGTCTCCTGATATTCCGCCTCACATTGGCTGTCTGCCACCACGCCGCCGCCGGCCCATGCGTACAATTTGCCTTGCTCGGCCACTAAAGTACGAATGGTGATGCTGGTATCCATGTGCCCATGACGACTGAGATAGCCAATGCTGCCGCAATAGGCACTGCGACGATGCGGCTCCAGTTCCTCGATGATCTCCATGGCACGAATTTTTGGCGCACCAGTGATGGAACCGCCGGGAAAACAAGCACGCAGTAAATCGGCGGCGGTGTAGGGTGAATTGAGCTTAGCGCGGATTGTACTCACTAAATGATGCACCGCAGGAAAGCTCTCAATATCAAAGAGCTTAGGCACATGCACGCTGCCGGGTTGCGCCACTCGACCGATGTCATTGCGCAGAAGATCGACAATCATCAGATTCTCTGCCTGATCTTTTTCTGCGCTGGCGAGTTCCTGTGCGGCCAGTTCATCTTGCGTTGCATCGATACTGCGCGGACGAGTGCCTTTGATTGGCTTGGTTTCAATCACATTCTCTTTTAACTGCAAAAAGCGCTCAGGAGAGACACTTAGGATTGCGGCATGTTGCAAACGAATAAACGCAGAAAAGGGCGCTTGGTTGCTCTTTTCCAGCTTTTGGTAAGCCTGCCACTCACTACCTTGATACTCGGCGCAAAAACGTTGTGCGAGATTGATCTGGTAGCAATCGCCACTGAGTAAGTAGTGTTGTACTTGCTCAAACTTGGAGCGGTACTGGTCACGGCTCATATTGGAGTGCCATGCAGAGCGCAAGGCAAACGGCGTTTGCTTTGCTGCGCTTTGCTCATTGAGCCACTGCCAAGCGGCCTGCGGATTGACACCAACCAATTGAGCCGTTTGAGCTTGATGATCCACTACCAGCGCCCAAGAGTAGAGACCAACCGCCATGTCGGGGGCGGCGATATCTTGGCTGGCCAGTGTTGGCATCTGCTCAATGCGCCGACCAAGATCATAGCTAAAATAACCAAGCGCTCCGCCAACAAACGGCAAGTCTGCGTCAAAGCGCAGCGCAGGCAATAACTCACTTTGGTAGCGATCGAGCAATGCAAAAGGATCGTCTTCATAGTAGCGAGTTTCGCCATCAATGCAGACGACGGTTTGCGGCCCTTCGGTTTGTAACGTGGCCAGCGGATTGGCGACCAAAATATCAAAGCGGCTATCTATGTGCGTCTCGGACGCAGAACGCAATAGCATCGCCCAAGGGAGGTGTTGAATTGGCGAAAACAATGACTGAGCCAGATCGGATTGATAGCTTAATGCTTTGACCGCAATGGTATTGATATCGCTGTTGTTCATTTGTTTAATTTGTGACAAAGAGTTTGATTGCTGCATAGCGTGTGATGGAAAGCAAGGGTATCATAAAACGAAATAATTTCGCTTACTTAGTTCGCTCAGCATCAAACACTAAGTCGGATTGATTTTGTTCGATTTTCCGCTCAACCTGTGTTGAACACTAAATAAGTTATACGGAAGCATAACTATAACGAGGCATGCAATGACAGTAATTCGCACGCAGGACGTGATCAGCAGTGTTGCTGATGCACTCCAATACATCTCTTACTACCACCCTCTCGATTTCGTTCAAGCCCTTGAAAAAGCCTACCACCGTGAACAAAGCCAAGCCGCGAAAGACGCGATTGCGCAAATTCTGATCAATTCACGCATGTCGGCAGAAGGCAAGCGTCCTATCTGTCAGGACACGGGTATCGTGACCTGTTTTGTCAACATTGGCATGGGTGTGCAGTGGGATTCCACCGAAATGACGGTACAGCAGATGGTCGATGAAGGCGTGCGTCAAGCCTACACCAACCCAGACAACCCATTGCGTGCGTCGGTGCTGATGGATCCAGCAGGAAAACGTATCAACACCAAAGATAACACTCCGGCGGTGGTGCATATCAACATGGTTCCGGGTGATAAAGTCGAGATTCAGATCGCGGCCAAAGGCGGTGGCTCTGAGAACAAAACCAAGATGGTGATGCTCAACCCGTCTGATGACATTGCGGAGTGGGTGGAGAAAACCTTGCCGCTGATGGGCGCGGGTTGGTGTCCACCCGGCATGCTGGGCATTGGTATTGGCGGTACGGCTGAGAAAGCGGCGGTACTGGCGAAAGAATCCTTGATGGAGCACATCGATATTCAAGAACTGATTGAGCGTGGCCCACAAAATGCCGAAGAAGAGCTGCGTTTGGATATTTTCAACCGTGTGAATCGCTTGGGTATTGGCGCGCAAGGTCTTGGCGGTTTGACTACGGTCGTAGACGTAAAAATCAAAACCGCGCCAACACACGCAGCGTCTAAGCCTGTGTGCATGATCCCGAACTGTGCCGCTACGCGTCACGTGCATTTCACCCTTGATGGCAGTGGCCCCGCTGAGCTGACTCCGCCGAAATTGGAAGAGTGGCCAGACATCACTTGGGATGCGGGTGCCAGCGCACGTCGTGTCAATCTCGATACCGTAACCAAAGAAGAGGTTCAGCAGTGGAAAACAGGAGAAACCTTGCTGCTGTCAGGCAAGATCCTCACTGGCCGCGATGCTGCGCACAAACGCATTCAAACCATGCTGCAAAACGGCGAAGGTTTGCCTGAAGGGGTTGATCTCAAAGGTAAGTTTATCTACTACGTTGGCCCGGTGGATGCGGTGGGTGATGAAGTGGTTGGCCCAGCAGGCCCAACAACGTCAACACGTATGGATAAATTCACCGACATGATGCTTGATGAAACGGGCATTATGGGCATGATTGGTAAAGCGGAACGCGGCCCTGCAACCGTTGAATCAATTAAAAACCACAAAGCGGTATACTTGATGGCTGTGGGCGGCGCCGCTTATTTGGTGGCGAAAGCAATCAAGAAAGCGCGTGTGGTTGCGTTTGAAGATCTTGGCATGGAAGCGATTTACGAGTTTGACGTGCAAGACATGCCTGTCACCGTGGCGGTTGATTCAAGTGGTGTCAATGCGCACCAAATCGGTCCAGATACTTGGAAAGTGAAAATTCAGGAAATGGATTTGCACAAGTAAGAATGTGACAAAGGACTGATTTCACTGGGTCCTATTTGACACAAGTGCAGCGCAAGCTGCACTTTGTCTTACTAGCAAACGGGTTCCATATGGCTTGGATATCCGCATAATCTGATCAGGAGAGCTCAATGCCTCGTTTTATTCAAATTCTACAAATCATTTTGGCTGTCGTTGTCGGTGGTTTGATCGGTTACGATCTGATTCTTAACGGCATCAGCATCTTTAACGACAAATACGTTACCGTCACTTGCGTACTGTGGCTGATCTTAGAAATTGCTCTGTTTGTTATCTACAAACTGATCGAAGACGACTAAATCTTCGTGATTGTCCCTGTAAGCCTCTGATTTTTATCAGAGGCTTTTTTGTTCATTTGCGATTAATATTGATAACGTTATGGTGCGCAATCAGATTTTAATCGGCGTAAAGCCACGGCTAATCGCGAGGAGCTAAAGAAAAAATGAAGAACATTACCCGCGAAGTGAATGATCTCATCCATCGCAGCTTGGATTCACATTTGCGTGTCGCCGTGACAGGCTTGTCGCGTGCCGGCAAAACGGCGTTTATCACGTCCTTAGTCAATCAACTGCTGCACACCTCGACTCACGACAACTTACCTTTGCTGAGTTGCGCTCAAGACAAACGTCTGATCGGCGCAAGGCGCGAGCCACAAAGTAACATGATGGTGCCCAGATTCGCCTATGACGAAGCGATGGAGCACATTTGCCAAACGACGCCGCAGTGGCCGCAGCCTACGCGGGATGTGAGCGAAATTCGCTTAGCGATCAAGTATCGCCCACAAAAACGCAGCCGGAAATTACTCGGTAAAACCTCGGTCTTACACCTCGATATTATCGATTATCCCGGTGAATGGTTGTTGGACTTGCCCCTGCTTGAGCTGGACTTTAACGCTTGGTCAAACAGTCAATTTGCCGCTTTAAAAGGGCGACGTGCTGAACTGGCGCAAGATTGGCTAAATAAGCTGGCGGAGCTCGATCTTGAGGGCGACGTCAATGAAAAGCAGTTGCAGCAACTCTCCGAAAGCTACACCGACTATTTGCACCGCTGCAAAGAGGCTGGGCTGCATTGGGTGCAACCGGGACGCTTTGTTTTACCGGGTGAACTGGCTGGCGCACCTGTGCTGCAGTTTTTTCCTTGTCGTTTCGACGCAGCAGCCGAGGTGAAGAAAAACAGCAATTTAGAGATGCTGAAAAAGCGCTACCAAGAGTATCAGCAGAAGGTCGTCAAAGGCTTTTATAAGCAATATTTTGCCACCTTTGATCGCCAAATTGTGCTGGTGGATTGCTTGCAGCCGCTCAACGCGGGGAGTGAGTCGTTTTATGATATGCGCGAGGCACTTGAGCAGATCATGAAGAGTTTCCGCTACGGCAGAAGTGGGCTGCTCAAACGTCTTTTTGCCCCCAAAATCGACAAAGTGCTGTTTGCCGCCACCAAAACAGACCACATAACGCCGGATCAACATGCAAATTTAGTCTCTCTGCTGCAACAGATGGTGCATCCAGCTTGGCAAACCGCCGCTTATGAAAACATTGAAATCAGCTGCATTTCTATGGCGTCGGTGCGTGCCACGCAGGCGGGTTTCATCGCCAATGGCAGTGAAAGTGTGCCCGCCATTCAAGGTCACACTCTGGATGGACGTTCGCTGACGCTGTTTCCGGGTGAAGTGCCAAAGAAGATCCCTGATGTCGATTTTTGGCAGCGCAGCGGCTTTGATTTCACCGCTTTTCGTCCTCTGTCTGCCGATTGGCAAGAGCCGCTGCCACATATTCGCCTCGACAAAGCGTTAGAGTTTTTGCTGGGAGATAAACTGCAATGAGTGATTTCAAACCCAAACACGTTTTTGAGCAAACCCGCTTTTCTGCTGATCCTCAGCAGCCCGAGCTAACTGCGCAGCAGCAGTTTACCGCGGCAGAAACATTTGTTCCTGCCGCCAATGAAACGGCGCAAGAAGAGCAATCGGCTGAATTGCAATTGGCCGAGGTTATCCGTCCGTCATCGTCGCGTCGCTGGTGGTTTGGCGGGCTATTTAGTGCCTTCACTGGCTTGGTGGGCTGGCAGGCGGTGGATACGCTGCTGACGGCACTGCAAGCGGGGGATTGGCTTACCTTAGGCTGGTCAGCATTTCTCTCCTTACTAGCCGGGCTTGGGTTGTCTGCGATAGTGAAAGAGCTATGGAAGCTGCGCAAACTGCGCCACCTTTTTAGTTCGCAACAGCAAGCCGAGCAATTGCTTTCCAGTGACGATGTGGGCAAGGGTAAAGCGTTTTGTCAGGAGATGGCACGGCAAAGTGGTATCCCTGCTGAAAACCCCGCGTACGATCGTTGGCGCAACAGCATCAACGCCACTCATAGCGATGCCGAAGTGGTGCAGATGTACGATGCGATGGTCGTTACCCAGCAAGACAAGCTGGCAATGCAACTGGTCTCGCGTCACGCCACTGAATCGGCGGCGTTGGTGGCGATCAGCCCTTTGGCTTTGGCTGACATGCTGCTGGTGGCTTGGCGCAATTTCAAGATGATTGATAACTTGTCGCAAGTTTATGGGGTGGAGTTGGGCTACGCCTCTCGCATCCAACTTCTGCGTCTCGTGCTGGCAAACATGGCTTTAGCTGGGGCAAGCGAGTTGGCGATTGATGCTGGCGTGGATCTGATGTCGATGGATCTTGCAGGTAAGTTATCTGCGCGCGCTGGGCAAGGCGTCGGTGTGGGCATTTTGACCGCAAGGCTCGGCTTAAAAGCGATGGCGCTGCTTCGGCCCATTCCGTGGCAGCCGCAGACGCAAGTGAAACTATCGGCGATTCGCAAGGAGATTATCACTAAAGTCGCTTCTCTCGCTCTCAAACCTTAAGCTTTCTTTATGGTTAGCTTGACGGTAGACCAAGCTTGGTAGAAACTACTGTCAACTTTTCGTGACAGTATGAATTAGGATAATCTGTGCGTCTTGAAGTCTTTTGCGAAGACAGACTCGGCCTGACCCGAGAGCTGCTCGATATTCTGGTATCAAAAAACATCGACCTGCGGGGGATCGAAATTGATATCAGCGGCATTATTTATCTCAATTGCCCCGACATCGATTTTGATACTTTCAGCTTGCTTATGGCCGAGATTCGTCGCATTTCTGGTGTGAAAGACGTGCGTAAGATCCAGTTTATGCCGATGGAACGGCACAACACGGAACTGATCTCTCTGGTCAACAATCTGCCCGATCCTGTGCTGGCGATGGATGTCAAAGGCGCGGTGGATATGGCGAACCGAGCGGCTCTAGCGCTGATTGGCAAAAGCGAAAAAGAGGTGATCGGCGCTCCCATCAGCACTTTGCTGCCCAATCTCAAATTCAGTCGTTGGTCGGAAGGTAACCGTCAACGGGAAAATATGGTGATTGATGGCTTGGATTACATGCTGGAATTTATGCCAGTGTATATTCAAGATGAAGCCAAAGAGTCCACCTTCGCCAGTACGGTCGTGATGATCCGCAGTGTCAAAGCGAACACCGTCATTGGTGATACGCTACCGCTGCATAATGAGCTTGGCTTTGAACATTTTGTTGGTGTGTCCAATCGTCACAAGGCGCTCATCAGCCAAGCGAAAAAGTTAGCCATGCTCGACCAACCACTGCTGATTGAAGGCGAAACAGGTACGGGTAAGGAGATGCTGGCGAAAGCGTGCCACAACCGTTCCAATCGCGCAGGTAAGCCATTTCTCGTGCTCAGTTGCGCTTCGATGCCCGATGATGTCGCAGAAACCGAACTTTTCGGTCACGCTCCGGGCTCGTTTAACCACCAACAAGGGCACAAAGGCATTTTCGAGCAAGCCAACGGTGGTACGGTCTTTTTAGATGAAATTGGTGAAATGAGCCCTCACTTGCAAATCAAGCTGTTGCGCTTTTTGCAAGATGGCAACTTTCGCCGCGTTGGCGCCGAAGATGAAATGCATGTGGATGTGCGCATCATCGCTTCAACCAAGCATCAGTTGTCGGTGCTAGCCGAAGCAGGTTCGTTTCGTGAAGATCTCTTCTATCGGCTGAATGTCCTCACCTTGACCATTCCGCCTTTGCGTAGCCGTTCGAATGACATTGCTGCTCTGCTGGATCTGTTTGTTGCCAAACATGCGCAAAAACTGGGTATTCGCAAGCCGAGCTATGAAGAGGGGCTATTGGATGAGCTAATGGCTTATCAGTGGCCTGGCAATATGCGCCAGTTGGACAACATGGTGCTGCGTGCCTTGACCGAAATGGAAGAGGAAGAGCTGAAAGCGGAATATTTCCACTTACCTCAGCCGCAAACGGTGGCCGGGGCGGCGACACAACTGAACTTAGATGGCTCTCTTGATGACATTATGCGCGATTACGAAGCTCAGGTGCTTGAGCGCCTCTATCAATCATTCCCATCCAGTCGCAAACTGGCAAAACGACTGAATGTGTCACACACCTCGATTGCCAACAAACTCAGGGATTACGGAATAAGAAAAAATTAACCATGATGGAAGAGAGTCAGTTAGGTCTACATAAAACAGAACAAGAATTTACGTTACGCACGGCGACGATTGCGGACGCGCAGATGATTACCCACTATTTTCAGAATAACCGTGCATTTCTCAAACCGTGGGAGCCAGTGAGAGAAGAGGAGTTTTTTACCGTCGAAGGTTGGACAAAAAAGCTCATCAAACTGGAAGAACTGCATCGGATGAATTTGGGTTTTTACTGTTTGTTAATCGATGCTGAAACGCAGCAAATGCTGGGCACCATCTCTTTTAGCAATGTCTCCCGTTTCCCTTTTCACGCCTGTTCGGTCGGCTATTCACTGGCCGAAAGTGCGCAAGGGAAAGGCTACATGCGTCGAGGGCTCAAACTCGCTTGCGAGTACATGTTCAAAATACAGAATATGCATCGTATTCAAGCGGCTTACATGCCTCACAATCAGCGTAGTGAAGCGGTACTCAAAGCGCTGGGTTTTGTCAGAGAAGGGTACGCGCAAGACTACTTATTGATTGATGGCAAATGGCGCGATCATGTTTTGATGTCGCTGACCCACCAAGATTGGTCGCCAAGGAGCTAAGCATGCAAAGAATGGAAAAACAGTTGGCGCTGCTGATGGAGTTAGACAAGCTCAAATCGGTTTTGCGCCGCACTCGGGTGAAAAGCGCGGATAAGCGGTTAGAAAACAGCGCCGAACACAGCTGGCATGTTGCTCTAATGGCATTGCTGTTTGCAGAACACGCTAATGAGCCAGTGGACATCAGTCGCGTGGTGAAAATGTTGCTGCTGCATGATGTGGTGGAGATTGATGCGGGCGACACCTTTGTTTATGATGCCGCAGCTTCAGAGCAGCAGGCCGAAAAAGAGTTGGCTGCGGCGCAGCGTCTGTTTGGCATGTTGCCTGACGATCAGCGCGATGAGCTCTCAGCATTGTGGCATGAGTTTGAAGAGGCGCAAAGTGCAGAGGCCAAATTTGCCAAAGCGTTGGATAGGCTGATTCCCATGTTGCTCAATTTTCACAATCAAGGGCAGAGTTGGCGTGAACATGGCGTTACACGCGAGCAAGCCCTGACGATTAACCGAAAAATTGAGCTTGGTTCTCACGCTTTGTGGGAAAAAGCGCAAGAAATTATTGAACAAGCGACCCAAAACGGGTGGTTAAAAGCGTAAGGAAGATGAATGTCTTATTTAGCTTTGGATGAATACCAAAGGAAATGGATTTTTACTCACCAGTCGATGCCAGTGCCGCAAGACGAGCTGATGCATATCCGACCGATGAGTCAGGCAAGAGCGGCGCAATTTTGGAAAGAGAATATCAGCCCGCAAAGCCCGGACGCTGAGCGTCTTAGTAGCCAAGATTGGCCAATGAAAGCCAGTAATTGGCTAGAGGAAATTGATTGGATGGCGACTTGGGAAGCCGATGATCCTCAGCTACCCGATGCCATTTTGCAGCATATCGATTGGCAAGATGACGTTACTGTCTATTTTTGTTACGAGAAGCACAACATCATCGAGACTAAGTGGAGTACCTTCCGTAAACATTGGAAGAATTTTCTTTTTTACGACGATGGCCCAATTTTACTTGGGCGACGTCGAAGCCAAGCGCTATGGTTTTCGACCGATGGAACGGTCAAACTGGGTGAGCGCAGATAAAAGCTTTAGGAGAAAGCAGTGTGAAAACGCTGCTTTTTTTATGCAGATAGTGAGCACTGACACATATGTAACAAGTTTTTAGCAAGGATTTGTTATTCATTGATCTAACCCCAAAAACCTTAAGTCAGAAAAAGGCGATAATTCAATCTCGGTCCTGATAGAGTTTAAACTCTAGCGGTGGTTGTCGAATCTCAGGAAGAGAAGTTGTTTATGCGTCAATATCTTAAGTACATTATTCCGATCCTCATTCCGGCGATTATTTTGCTTTTGCCACTCTCCGCTTTCCCCTTTGAAGGCATGACGTTAGTGCAACAGCGCGTCATTGCCATCTTCCTGTTAGCGGCTCTATGTTGGGTGTTTGAGCCGATCCCTATTTATGCCACCTCGGTTGTGATCATCGTATTAGAACTGTTGCTGGTCTCGAACAAAGGCTTGTACCTGTTTCGTGCTGGTGAAGGGAGCGCGCAGTTCGGCAAGCTACTCTCCTACAACGAAATCATGGCGACCTTTGCCAGCCCGATCATCATGCTGTTTTTAGGCGGCTTTTTCCTAGCGATGGCGGCAACTAAGTACCGTTTGGATGTCAACCTAGCAAGGGTACTGCTCAAGCCTTTTGGTCAAGATCCTAAGTTTGTGATGCTAGGGCTCATGCTGATCACCGCCATTTTCTCGATGTTTATGTCAAACACCGCCACAACGGCCATGATGCTCTCCATCTTAACGCCGGTCATCGCCGTGTTTGGGCCGAAAGATCCGGGTCGGGTTGCGTTTGCGCTGTGCATTCCGGTCGCCGCCAACATCGGTGGCATCGGTACCCCGATTGGTACGCCACCTAACGCCATCGCCTTGAAATACTTGGTTGGTGACAACCTCATCACTTTTGGGGAGTGGATGATGTTTGGCGTTCCCTTTGTGGTGATTATGATGGCGTTAGCTTGGCTTTTGATCAGCCGACTCTTCCCAGCTGAAATGCCAAAAATCGAGTTATCGATCAAAGGTAAGTTTCTGAAAACGCCGAAAGCGATTGTGGTTTACGTGACTTTTGGCCTAACCATTTTGCTCTGGCTAATGGGTTCTGCGCATGGGATGAACTCATACACAGTCGCGCTTATCCCTGTCGCTATTTTCTCTATCACGGGCATTATCAATAAAGAAGATCTGAAAAAGATCTCTTGGGATGTGCTCTGGTTGGTCTCGGGTGGTATCGCGCTTGGCCTCGCATTGGACAAAACTGGCCTTGCTGCGCTGGTGGTGCAGAGCATTCCGTTTGACCTGTTCTCACCCTTGGTGGTGCTGTTTGGTGCGGCGTTCCTTTGTCTTGCAATGGCGAACTTTATGTCGCACACCGCCACGGCTAACTTACTGATGCCGATTATGGCGGCGCTTGGCACGTCGATGGCGTCACTCAATGAACTCGGCGGCGAAGTGACTCTAATTCTGGTAGTGACTTTCGCGGCATCTCTGGGAATGTCTTTGCCAATCAGTACACCACCAAACGCGCTGGCACATGCGACAGGCAATGTGCAGAGTAATCAAATGGCTAAAGTTGGCGTGGTGCTCGGAGTGGTGGGGGTATTGCTCAGTTTTATCATGGTGTGGGTACTCCACGCAGTAGGGCACATTGGTTAAGCGATGTACATGACAAAGCTTGAAGCCTTAGTAGAACGCTATTTCACCGATCCGCTACGTCAGGTCACTGTGGGGGCTGGGTCGGTGCTCATTATGCAAAATGGCCACAATGATCGACTTTATCTGGTGCAATCCGGTGAGCTGGAAGGGTTTTACATCGATCCAGGTGAAAATAAACAGACGAGGATATTCTCAGCCTCGCCCGGAGCGTTTATTGGCGTGCACAGTTTTTTCTCAGGGACGTGGACGGCTTCCTCAACGGTGATCGCAAAGACAGACGCGACCTTGGCGTGGATTGACCGGTGCACCACGGCCATCGACAGCGAGCAGCATGGCCCGTTAACCAGCCAATTTATGCCTGTGATTGTCAACGAGTTGTCACGCAGACAAAGACGATTGACACAAGAAGCAGTGGCTAAAGAGAAAGCCTTGCAGCGGCTGCATATGGCAGAGCAAATGACCACCTTAGGCCAGTTGGCGGCTGGCCTTGCTCATGAGCTTAACAACGCGATTGGCGTAGTTAGCAGTAAGTCGCAGCGCCTTGAAAGTATCATCATGCAATTACTGCAAGAGCAGCATCCCGAGGCGAGTCAGTTTTTTGATTTCGGCTTATTACAGGGACAAAGTGTCCCCACCAGTGAGGCGAGAAACTGCGCGAAATTGTTAGAGCAAAAGTACTCGATTGAGCGTAATCAGGCTAAGGCGCTCGCCAAAGCGCTGCCTTATGGCATGCTGAACGCCCATTGGTTAAACAACCCCGATGAGGCCATCCGTTACTGGAGTATTGGCTGTGATTTGCATGATCTGCGTTTGGCTTCGCGTCATGCGGTGGCGATTGTTAAATCGGTGAAACAGCTTGGCCGTACTGATGCCGATCGCATCACCAAAGTGAATGTGAATGATACAGTTAACCAGGCATTGGCGCTGTTGCAAAGTGAGTTACGTCGAGTAGACGTTCGTCTGCGCCCATCTAATGTCGACACAATTTGGGCCTCCGATACAGAATTGGTGCAAGTGTGGGTCAACATCATCAAAAATGCCTGTGACGCTATGGCGATGACGCCAGAGCCTGCGCTTGACATCCGTGTTCGCCAGGATGGCAATAAGATTTTGGTGACGATTGCAAACAACGGCCCTGAGTTGGATGAAGCGACTCGACGCAAAATTTTTCAGCCGAATTTCACCACGAAGAAAGGTGGGCTGTCGTTTGGTTTGGGCCTAGGGCTGGCGATTGTGCGGCGAATTGTGACTGGGTTAGGTGGGTCGATTGCGGTGAAAAGCAACCAAGAAGCGACCATTTTCAGAGTGAAACTGCCAGTGGAGGGAAATCATGGAGAAACTGAATCTCATTTGCGTGGATGATCAGCGTGAGGTATTAAATGCCGTCTCGCAAGATCTAGAAACGCTGTCGTCTTGGCTGAATATTGAAGAGTGTGAATCGGGAAGTGAAGCGTTGGAGCTGATTGACGAGTTGGATGCCGATGGCGAGTTTGTTGCTGTGGTGATTTCTGATCACGTGATGCCCGGCATGACAGGCGTAGAACTGCTACGGGAAATGCACAGTGATGCGCGCTTTCGGCAGACAAAAAAAATATTGCTCACCGGGCAAGCAACTCACAGCGACACCATTGCAGCGATCAATTCCGCCGGGATAGTGCGCTACTTTGAAAAGCCATGGCAAAAAGCGGATTTGGTCAACTGTGTGCGCACGTTAGTCACCGAGTTTATTTTTGACCAAGGTTTGGATTACAGCGCTTGGCAGGAGGAGCTCGATCAAGCGGTGGTGTTACAGCGCTTGCACCAATGAATTAGGTCGCTGGTTGAATATTATTGCGCCCGGCGTGTTTCGCTTCATAAAGCTTACTGTCGGCCAAGCGCAATGATTCTTCCAGTGAGCCGTTTAGCAAGCAGAACCCTCCGGAAATGGTAACATTTGGTGCTTGGTTGGCTTGTGCAATATCGGTGCGAATACGTTCTAAGACAACCCGCGCATCTTCCGCTGTATTGGTCTGAATCAGCAGGAGAAACTCCTCTCCGCCAATGCGAAATGCATAGTCGCTTACTCGGATGCGGCTTTTGATCACGTTGGCGACGCGACGTATCACCTGATCGCCGATGTCATGCCCGTAGCGATCATTAATCAACTTAAAGTGGTCAATATCCAACATGCCAACAAAGTAGCGGCTGCTTGGCGTGATTTTCTTTTCTATTTCTAGCAGATAGTGACGATTGTGCAGCCCTGACAGAGCGTCTAAGTAGGTGATCTTTTTTAGTTCTGATTTGTCTTTGCGTAGCCGATACAAGTAGTAAGACACGCCAAGTGTTAAGGTGATGAGCAGCAAAAACAGATAGAAATATTTGGGGAGCAGATCCTCATTACGAACGACTTTCAGCAGCAAGTTTTCCTTACCATTTAATACACCGATATTTTGATAGACCACAGTAAAGTCGTCATACTCCACCGCACCGGAATGTTTGCGAGTGCGATTGAGCTCTTGCAGCAAAAGCGGGTGGGCATCCTCCAAATAGCTGTAGGTGGGAATGCCCAAATAGGAACTGGAATAGACAAAGCCATCCAAGCCAAGCAGTAGCATGTCTTTTTGATCGACACTGGCCAATAGATTGAGATTGACAGTCAGAACGAGATAGCCCTGCAGAACACCGTCGGCGTAGATGGGGGCAAATTCGAGAAAATGGCCTTGTTCTGCTTCGAGTAAAGTCTGCACCTGGGACTGATTGAGGTTGCTGGTATAGAAGCGATTGTAAGCAAGAATACGATCGTAATAGCGATAGTTTGGCTCTGGGATTTTGCTCACCACTTGCATATCGACCACTAGATCTTGTTCACTGAGTAGGTGCTGAGCCAAGTCATCAAACAGATGGGGATAGGTTGTATATTGCTTTACCACTTCGCTATAGCGAAGCGAAAGGTAACTGGATACCAACTGCTTACGTAAGATTAATGTTTCAGCGGTTTCACCAAGCTGGCTCGACAGGCTCTGCAGTTTCTCTCGTTTGATGTAGTTCATTGGCGTGTTAAAGAGAAATATCACCACGATCATCAGTAACAAACTTCGTAGTTCAATCGTCGCCTTTGAGGGGGATAGCCCTGAGTAATAGAGAATCATAATGCCTGTGCACCAACCACAACACAGGCATAGTATCTGCCGAAAAAAACGCCATCCAGACACTTTGAATTAAGTTTTTATGACAGGAAGGAAAAATTAGACTGAGTTCACTTGCTGGTTATCGGTTACGGAACTCTGTGTCCAGCGTCGAGTCAGTTCAGGCATAACGCCTTAACTGTCAGACATCGGGGCGAGCGTGTAGCGGCTGGCTGAGGCAATCGATAGAGGTTTCGAGAACCAATACCCTTGCAGATAGGTTGCGCCCATTTTACGAAATACTTTGTACATTTCGGGGGTTTCGATCCCTTCAATCACTACATCGATTTTGTTTTTCTGGCAAAGTTTGATTAAAAAGGCCAAGTACTGTTTTGAATCACTGTTGGTGACCGTTCGCCATGCCATTGACTTGTCGATTTTGATTTGGCTCATTGGCAAGTCAAAGAAGGTGTTGAGCGAGCTGTACCCAGAACCAAAATCGTCGAGTGAGAGATTAAACCCTAGCTCCGCCAGCTGTTTTAACTGTTCAATCGCCAAGAGATTGTTATCGAGGATCAGCGTTTCAGTCAGTTCGATGACTAAGTTTTTAGGCGCGATTTGATATTCGCTGACAATCTCGTGCACCCGGCTCGGAAAATTACTGTTAAGCAGTTGCAGCACGGAAACGTTGACGTTAACCCGAGTATTGCGCTGATGGCGTTGATTATAATCGCGAATGAATTTACACGCTTTGCGCAAGACAAAATAGCCAAGGTCGACGATGAGCCCCTTGTTTTCCGCAACCGGAATAAACTCGTCTGGATATATTTCGCCAAACTCTTCGCTGCGCCAGCGAACCAAACTTTCAAAACTGGCGACTTCTAAACTATTGGCACAGATAATCGGCTGGAATTTTACCGTCAAGGATTGCGACTCAATCGCCTCTTTAAGGCCTTGCTCTATATAGAAAAAGCGATCCACCACTTGTTGGGTGGTTGCGCTGTAGACCGCAATGCGATTGGCTTTTTTCTTGCTGGCAAACTGGCTGGTGCGGGTGGCTTTGCGCAGGATCTCTTCGGCGCTGAACACGGCGTTTAATTTGGGATAAATTCCCATACTGATGCCACAACCAAGCAATTGCCCTTGTTCCATCACCGCATCGTGATAACGCGCTTTGATCTTCTCGCAGATGTTGGTGAGCTGGCGATCGGTAAAATTGCCCTCAATCATGATGGCAAAGTCATCATCGCTGACCCGATAAAGCTTGCTGACTTGTCCGGGAAGATGACTCACCGCTGTGAGCATACTGTGCACCACGTGATTGAGAATTTCGGTACCGTAGTGACTTAAGTACGATTTGATCTCTTCAATTTGTATGTAGATCAACGAATAGGGAAGAGTGGTTGCCCGAGAAAATTCGTCAATGTCCAGCAGCAATCGACTGCGATTGGCCATGCCCGAAGCATTATCGTGAAAGGCCACTTGATGGATGTAACTTTCCATCAACTTGCGCTCTGATATGTCTTTGTGGCTACCAACCATAAAACTGCCATGCTCGGAGTGGCGAGTCACCGCTGTGCCTTCAATCCAAACGTATTGACCATTAGGTTTGCGCACGCGATATTCCGTCGTTACACGTGAATCGACCGATTCTAGATGCTCATCCACTTTGGATGAGAGACGTGCTCTGTCTAAGGGGTGAACAATCTCGAGCCAAGCCTCGAGTTCAATCACGCCAGTGTTGATCCCGAACTGCTCATAAAATTGATGATTGTAAAACACCATCACGCCTTGTTCGTCCATATGGAACAGACCTTCACTAAATACATCAAAAATATGCATAAAGCGTCGTTCAAGAATGTGATCAAAATCGTCGCCGATTTTGTCTGAGGTCGGTGTTATATCCATAATTTGAGTACTGCTCAGTCTGATCTCTCGTTAGGACAGTAAAAGGCATTCAATCACGTTTCATCTTGATTTAATTACACTAAACTCGCTCTGACTACTAGTGAATTTTTTATAAATTGTGTCAATGTGCACGAGGTGATGAAAGAGCCATCAAGTGGACGATTATAAATAGAGTATTTCACCTATTCAAATAGTGTTAGCGATTAATAACGAATGTACGGCCAATTTAAATCGGTGGCAGGTTCTCTCTGACTTTATTATCAATATAATTGAAAAGTACCCACTAAATTTTAAATTGTCAGTGCAAACCACAGCAGTGCAGGCAAACTAAACAGACTGAAAAAGTTACCAAACAACACAATGGAAGCCACTTTATCGGGCTCAATATGAAACCGCTCTGCAAATAAGTAGTTCATTACTGCTGCAGGCAGCATAGTAAATAGAACCATCATTTGCAGGGCTGGTAGCGGAACAAAATAGTAGATAAGCAAGAAAGCGATGAGGCCAGTGAGCAAAGACTGCAATGTGGAGATAACGCCGACTTTGAGCCCGTCCAGCTTCAGATTGACCATTTGTG
The DNA here is from genome assembly GCF_000764325.1 of Vibrio navarrensis. Taxonomy (NCBI): domain Bacteria; kingdom Pseudomonadati; phylum Pseudomonadota; class Gammaproteobacteria; order Vibrionales; family Vibrionaceae; genus Vibrio; species Vibrio navarrensis. Next base: position 1,523,377 of record NZ_JMCG01000001.1, read on the forward strand.
CACCGAGTGACAGCAGCATCACCGGAACGGCCGCTTGCCCGAGTAAGGCGGAAGCTTCTAACAATGGTTGCCAGACGATAACACCGCTCAGGTTACAAGTGACCGCAGCAAAAGCGGCGATAAATACCGGCATTCGGAAAATGTGCAGCAGTGAATTGCCTTTACTCAAGAGTGCTAGTCCAAGGCTAATGTGGATGCACGCCGACATCACGAATAGCAACACGGCACTGGATTGAGCCGCCGCGCCGAAAGTATAGCTAAACAGTGGAATGGCCAAGTTGCCGCTGTTACGAAACATATGCGGTGGTGCCCAGGTTTTAAAAGGTAAGTGGTAAAAGCGGCACACAGGTATCATCACCAAGCCTGGAACCAAGACGGCGATAACGGACGCATAAATCAGTGGTAGCTGGTTTGCATCCAGCGGCATGGTCGCCAATGACGAGAACACCAAAGCGGGCAGGAAAACATCCATGTTAATGCGGTTGATCGGCTTAAAATCGGGTTTTAAAAAACGACCAACGGCGAACCCAACGCCAGCTAAGGCGAATACGGGAAAGAGGATGCTAAAAACTTTGACAAGCATGAAAGGTTCTCGAATTGGTATTTTTACCAAGCTAACAGCCTGAATACTGTTCGTCATGCGAAAAAGCAAAAAAACATGAGGTAAAACCACGATAAATTGCACTATTTTATTTATGGTTATTGGCTTTTCTTAAATTGGCGTTGCGGCTATTTACCCTTTTCAATTAGTTGATTATCTCCACTTCAAAATCTCTTCTCGCTGAGGTTGCAAAACTCTTGTTTATTTGTAAGCTCAAAATAAACAACCCAGAACTGGCAACGACTATTCTATTTTGCCTCCTTAACGTTCGCTTGTTTTTTGGCAGCAGAAGTGTGAGTTAGACAGTAGCGAGAATCGCCTCAACTATGCAGTACAATCCTGAAAATTCAGTCAAAATCGATATCGCCAATTTGAGTATTGGGATGTTTGTTACCGCGATTCAAAACAGTGAAAAAGTGAATTTAGCTCATCCTGGGCGGGTGCAGTCGCAAACGGCGATTAGCCGTTTGTTTGAAAGTGGCGTTAAGTTTGTCTGGGTTGATAAAAGCTTATCGGCGCGTAATTGTGTCATCACACCATCCGTTGAAAGCCGTGAAGAACTGCCCAAACAAGAGCCTGCCACACCGATTCCCGTTCGAACTCGCCATGGACGAGATGCAAGACAGAAGAAAGCCAAAAAGCTGATTGCTGAGGCAAAAAGCCTAGCGCAAAAACTGCTGAATCAGACTTTCGAAGGCAAAGTAATTCTGGTCGATGAGATTGACGATTGGGCAGAGGAGATGATCGAATCGGCTTTGGTTGATTCTGACGCGTTGCACTGCGTTTCAGCGCTGCGGCAAAAAGATACCTATTTACTTGAACACTCGGTCAATGTCGCTTGCCTTCTGGTTACCTTTGGCAAGCATTTGGGCCTTGAGCGTGACACCCTCAAACAGATGGCGATTGGCGGAATTATTCACGATATCGGCAAAATTAAAGTCGATGATGCCATTTTACACAAGCCCGGAAAATTGACGCCAGAAGAGTTCGAGCACATGAAATTGCATCAGGTGTTTGCGGAAGAGATCATTGTGCACGTTGAGGGGCTGAGCGATATCAGCCGCGATGTCTGTTTGATGCATCATGAGAAACTGGACGGTAAAGGCTATCCGAAAGGGTTAAAAGGCGATGATATTCCGTTGCATGGTCGAATGAGTTGTATTGTTGATATCTATGATGCGCTCACTGCGGATCGCTGCTACAAGCAAGGCATGAGCTCGGCGGAGGCATTTAAGATCATTCTCAGTTTGACGCCATTTCATCTCGATGCTGACCTTGTATACAAATTCATTAACTGTATCGGTGTCTATCCGGTTGGCTCGATTGTGGAGCTAAGTGATGGTCGTGTTGGTATTGTTTGGGGTTCTAATGCGACTCAGCCACTTAAACCTGAAGTGAAATGTTTCTACTCGCGCAAATACAAACGTTATGTTGATGTTGCAATGGTGGATCTTAAAAACAGTACACTCAAGATTGAAAGGGCAGTGGCTCCTGCTTCGCTAGAAGTGGACGCAAAGCCCTTTTATGACTGATTTCTTATGCAAGTAACAAAACTTAAGTGGGATCAATTAATTAAATAGTTGAATATGGGTCAAATCATACGCGAAATGTTTGGCCTACACTCACCACAGAATCATATTAAATGACAATGAGTTTGTATGCCTCGATTTCGTTTGTTTCACTTAACGCTGCGCCGTCGCACCGCTCTTTACTTTTGTTTGGGGTTAGTTGGGGTAATTCTCAGTACCTTGTTGATTACGCGTTATTTTTTTCTATACAGCATCAATGAACTTGAAGATTTAGAGCTGGAACGCGCCAACAAACAAGCGTTTTCCGTTATCCAAATGATGACTCGGCAGTTAGAAGAGCGCTCCTACGATTGGGCCTATTGGGATGATACCTATCAACTTTTTACTGAACGTAATATCGAAGAATATCGCGAACGTAACCTGTTTCAGGATACGCTTGATACGCTTGGGCTTGATTTGATGGCCTTTGTCACCGTGCAAGGAGAGCTATTTGAATCACTTGTGCGGGATGATTCTGCGGTAATCTCGCCAGAGCTGGCAAAGCAAGTTGTACAAAATCAAAGCGTTCAAAGCCATTTGCGGGAAATGCGCCGCCAACTCGATGGGAAACAAAAAAGCCTTGCGGGGCTGGAGCGTATCGCTGGCAGAATTTGGCTTCTATCATTAACTCCGGTGCGTAATAGCGAAGGATCCTCGGCGGTCGCTGGCTGGCTGATCTGGGGGCAAGATCTTTCAAGTCGTTTCCCTGGTGGTTTTGCCGACATCTTATCGTCTGAAAATGGGCTAGACGTGGTGATGCCGGGATATGCTATTCCCAGCGAAGCTCACGCGACTGGCGCGGATAAGTGGTTGCAAAAAAACGCCCTGTATTTAACGGCTTGGACTCCAGTGACGGATTTGGCCAATCACAAGATTGCCTATCTAAAAACTCAGCAACCGAGAGTGTATTACCAGAAAGGCAGTGATCTGTTTGTCTACTTGATTGTGGTTGTTTCGTCGGTGACAGGACTTATCGCTGTAGCTACCTTCTTCCTGTTCAACAATCGTATTTCGACCCGTTTTGCTGATTTTGAACAGACGGTCATGCAACTGTTCTCAAAATATCAGTTGGAGGACCTATCGAGCCGCCGCAGTGACGAGCTAGAGAGAATAACTCAGCTGGTGGAAGTATTGGCCGAGAATACCTCGCTGGCCGAAGGCAAGCTGAATGACACATTACAGAAGTTGGATGCCCTGTATCAAAATCGTTCAATAGGCATGCTGTTGGTGGTGGACGGTGAAATCATCGATGTAAACCAAGCGGCAGCCCAGTTGCTCGGCTACAACAAGCAGGATCTGCTTAACCAAGAGTTAAGGTGTATTTGCGCAGAAGATCAGCAAGGATGTAGTGAGGAGAAGATTAAGCATGCGGCAGAGAATGGCAAGACCCGTTTTGAAGCCTTGATGCAAGCCAAAGGCGAGCGAGAAATCGAATGCTTGGTCGAGTTGACGCCAATTCATCACGAGAATCAACAAGCCTTGATGATTTCGCTCAGTGATTTAAGTGAGCAGAAAAAGCAAGAGCGAATGATTAAGGATCTGGTTGGACGTGATCCACTTTCAGGTTTGTACAACCGCCCAGCAATTTTGGCCACGCTGGATAAACTGATTGAAACCGAGCCTACGCGTTTTTCGTTTTTGTACATTTCGATTGAAAAACTCAAACAGATTTCAGAAGTGTACGGGCATTTGGTTTTCGATGATGCGGTTAAGCTCGTCGCCTCTGTGTTTGGTCGTGCCCTGAAAGGCTTTGAAGTCGGTCGCATCAGCGAATTTGAGTTCATTGCCATTATCCCTGAGGGGAAACAGTATGATGAGGCGCTAATGGGCGCCAATCGATTCATGGATATTCTGGCCAAAACCCGTGAAGTCTCAGGAATTGAACTTGATTTAAACAGCAAAGTGGCCGTCATCGATCCCTCTCTTAGCGATCAGCCATTAGGCTATCTGCTCCAAGCAGCGGCCTATACCATCCAAACCTATCACCATGATCGCGTCACTGAGGTGATTCAAATTACCAAAGCGACGGCGGACAAGGCGCAACACGCGCTGATGATCAGTCGAGATATTGTTACTGCGGTGCGAGAAAATGCGATCATCGCCTACTACCAGCCTATTGTTGACACTGAAAGTGGCAAAGTTGGTGGGTTCGAAGCGTTAGCCCGCTGGATTCACCCTGAGCTGGGTTTCGTCTCGCCAGAGATCTTTATCCACTTAGCAGAGCAAAACCAACTGATTGTTGAGCTGGGGGAGTCTATAGTGCGCCAAGCATGTCGCTTCCTTTCTACCCTCAATCGTCAGCGTGAGGAAGCTGGCCTGTTACCGCTTTCCGTACATGTCAACCTCAGTGCAATTCACTTTTATCATGCGAGGTTACCTGCTTATCTGCGCCAAGTTATGGCGGAGTTTGACATCGCCCCAGGGCTGTTAGTGGTCGAAATTACCGAAAGCACCCTGCTTGGTATTGAATCCGAAACGTTGGATAGAATGACAGAGATTAAATCTTTGGGAGTCCAATTGGCATTGGATGATTTTGGCACAGGTTACTCTTCGTTTAGTACCTTATGTTCTTTTCCGCTGGACATAGTGAAGTTAGACAAATCTTACATCGACCAGTTGGAAAACAACGATCGGGCCAGAACGCTGATCCGTAGCATTGCAGGGATGGCCAAAGAGCTCGGTTTGACTACGGTGGCAGAAGGCGTAGAGACGGCCAGCCAGCTGCGCAAACTGAAAACGTGGAACATTGACGAGATTCAAGGCTATTACTTCTATAAGCCGCTGCCCGAGCAAGAGGCAATGGAGAAATTTTGTGGTGACTCAAGAAATCAAGTTGCCAGTTAAATAGCTTCACTTGCCGTCGTTGGTGATAGACCACAGCAACCATTCTAAACCAAGAGAGGTTTCCAAAACGGAAATATCTCTTTGTTTGTTTTTCAATAGTGGAAATTATTAATAAAAGCTAATCTACTGAAAAATAAACAGGATAAGCCGTTATGAGCCACAGTGAAGCGAGTCTGCGCCAGCGTCTACGGACTATAGTCAATGATGCCAAATTGTCGGTAAAACAGAAAAATCAGTTTCTTGCCTTAGAAGCTGAAGCGATGCTGGAGTACGTGTCAATTTCGCCCGCGCTACAAGAGGCGATGGCGCAAGGGGTCGTTTGTGACATGTTTGAAGGGCATGCGCCGTTCAAGCCTCGCTACGTTTTGCCCGACTACGCTCGCTTTTTGCGTCAAGGCAGTGAATATCTTGAGCTTGACCCCGCGCAAGACTTTGATGATGCACTCAATATGCTGACCATCTTGTATCATCATGTCCCTTCTGTGACCAATATTCCGGTTTATCTTGGCCAATTGGATGAATTACTACTGCCTTACCTTGGTGACCTCAGTGAAGCTCAGCTGTATAAAAAAATAAAATTATTTTGGATTATGCTCGATCGCACCCTGCCGGATGCGTTTATGCATGTCAATGTAGGACCAACAGACAACATTCTCTGCCGGACGATTTTACAGGTGGACGCCGAACTTAAGCAGATCGCGCCCAATTTGACCTTCCTGTACGATCCGGCTGTCACGCCAGACGATCTGCTGCGACAGGCAACGGACAACATTTGCCAATGCAGCAAACCGCACATCGCCAACTATCCTTTGCACGCGGCGGCATACGGCGACAGGCAATTTGGCATCGTCAGCTGCTACAACTCGCTGCCTTTGGCGGGTGGAGCGAACACCTTGGTTCGTCTCAATCTGAAAGAGGTGGCGCAGCGCTCTGAGGATCCAGAGGATTTCTTCTCTCAACAACTGCCCCAGTTTGCAGAGTTGATGTTTGAGCTTATGGATGCGCGATCCTCGTATCTGCATGAGCAATCGGGCTTTTTTGATAGTTTCTTGGTGAAAGAAGCACTGATTGATGAAGCCAAGTTTGCCCCGATGTTCGGCATTTATGGTATGGCGGAAGCGGTAGAACTTCTGCTCAATAAACAAGGCCGCGAGCAAAAATATGGTCATAGCGAAGAGGCGAACGCACTTGGCCTGGCCATTTCTCAGCGCTTAGCGCAGCTGGTCGAGAGTCGCGAGGTCAAATATGGTTTGGCGGGGAAAGCGTTGCTGCACGCACAAGGCGGCATCAGTTTAGACCGTGGCGTGACGCCGGGCGTACGTATTGCTTATGGTCACGAGCCCGATCCGGTCAGTTATGTTTTGGCCAATGCAGCGCATCACGCTTTTTATACTGCGGGCGTTAGCGACATTCTCACCATTGATGAGACGGTGAAAAATAATCCTGAAGCAATGTTTAATCTGTGCAAAGGGGCGCTGGCGGCGGGTTATCGCGAGTTTACCGCCAACGTGGCAGGTAACGATCTGGTGAGAATCACTGGTTATATGGTGCGCCTATCAGATATTGCCCGCTATGCCCAACAGGGTTCACGCAGCAATACCACCTTTTTAGGTGCCGAAGCGGCAAGCAACACTGAGGTATTACAAAGAAAAGCGCGTGTCGTCAGCATGGAAACGACGCCACTTTACGACGCGCAACACTGAATAACTCATGTCAGCTGTTCAGTTCAACAAGAAGGGGAAAGTGAGTCGTATCTTACCTTTCTCCTGTGTTGATGGGCCGGGAAACCGCCTAGTGATCTTCTTGCAAGGGTGTAATTTCCATTGCAAGAGTTGCCACAATCCTCACACAATCAACCACTGTCATCATTGCGGTGAGTGTGTTGAGCATTGTCCAACAGGGGCCTTGACCCAAGATGCCAACAACCAAGTTGTTTGGCGAGAAGAGGTATGCATTCACTGCGACACCTGTACCGACGTTTGCTCTTTTCACTCCAATCCAAAAATCAAAGAGTGGAGCGTCGCGCAAGTGCTGGAGAGGATTCGGCAGCAACATCTGTTTATCAGTGGTGTGACCGTATCCGGTGGCGAGGCAACCTTACAGCTTCCGTTTGTTTTAGCGCTGTTCCAAGCGATTAAAACGGACAGGGCACTGGCTCATTTAAGCTGTTTTATCGACAGTAATGGTTCACTAACAACTCATGGCTGGGAAAAGTTAGCCCCTTACACCGATGGTGTGATGATTGACCTAAAAGCTTGGCAATCGGAAACTCATCAATGGTTAACAGGGCGCAACAATCATAGAGTCATACAGTCGATAACGCATCTTGTTGAACTGAACATGCTACATGAACTTCGTTTGCTGCACATCCCGGGCAAAAGCGATTTAGACAGTGAGCTAACCGCTTTGTGCGAATTGCTACAGACCTTGCCTAGCAATGTGCAGATCCGCCTCAATGCCTTTCAAACTCACGGGGTGAAAGGCGAAGCGCGAGCTTGGGCAAAATGCGATTACGCAGAGATAGAACGCTTTGCCGCGCGTCTTCGTCAGCACATCGCTCATCCGATTATCTTGCCGTCGAAAACGGTGCTAGACCATCTCCGTTAATCGCTGCTTAAGCCACACCAACGCCGGATCATTAAGGCTCTGCTTGTTGTACACCAAACTGTAAGCCACTTGGCCATAGTCAAACGGCAAGGCTTTTTGCACTAACCCTTTTGCCTGCAAAGCGGTTTCTGCCCAGCGTTTTGAGCAGGTAAACAGCAGCGGAGAGTGATGGCACATGACCGCTGCCGCGCCGAAGTCAGCGAGTGAAATGACGATATCACGCGGCTGATGGCATTGAGTCAAAATGTGTTCAAAGTAGGGAATTGCCAACTCTTTCTCATGAATACCAATATGTTGGCAGGCTAGGTAACTGCCGATAGTCAAATTTTCTCCAACCAGCGGGTGGGCAGAGTTCATCAAGCAAACCATTTCATCGTCTAAAATTGCCTGCCAAACCAGTTCTTTATTCATCGTTGGTGGCTGGCTGATGTCATGCGGCAGCAAAAGAAAATCCACTTGGCCACGCAGCAAAGAATCAAAACCGTGTTGCTCTTTGGCGTAGATACTCATATTCACTTGCGGAGTTTGGCTTAGGATCTCGCTAAACAGCGGCGCAAATACTTCGAAAGTGCTCTCACGCATCGCCAGTGAAAAGGCGCCGCTGTAACTTTCGGGCTGAAAAGTTCCTTGGTGAATCACGCCATTCATGCTGGCTAAAATGCCATGCACTACAGGAGCGATACTTAGCGCATAAGGCGTGGCAATCAGCTGTGTGCCTTCTCGATAGAAAAGTTCATCTTTGAGTAACGCGCGAAGCTGAGCGAGGATTTTGCTGACGCACGAAGGGGTAACACACAATTGTTGCGCAGTGCAGGTCACGCTGGTGGTGGTGAGCAGCACATGCAAAACCGTTAAATGCTTCAAACTGATGCGAGAAAGAGAAATGTAATCCATAAAATAGGGGCTTGAATAGGATATCGGGCATTAGAGCAGAATTTTCTGCGGCTGCCAATGCGTGAATTTCCTCTCTAAGTACAGAAAGTCAAGCGCTTGGAATAACAAGATAATTTAACCCAGACGACAATAAGGCTCAGTTGTCTCTCAGCCCAACACTGACTATAAACAGCGCACTGGAAATGATGTAGGTTTAAAGCGTAAATGGACCCGTTGATCGATGCGCTAATCACTCAAGGCTATTTTATTTGGGATGATTTCTTAGAGAGTGAAGAGGTATTGCGTCTAAGAGACGCCATTCCAGAGAAATGGAAAGAAGCCCGAATCGGGAGAAACGATGATTTGATCAAAGTCGAACGTATTCGCAGCGACAAAATTCAGTGGCTACAAGCAGGGAAGTCGCAAGCCGTTGATGAATATCTTGCCAAAATGGAAGAGATCCGCCTCGCGGTCAACCGCTATCTTTATCTTGGTTTGTTTGAATACGAAGCGCATTTTGCCAAATATGAGCAAGGCGATTTTTATCAAAAGCACCTTGATAGCTTTCGCGGGCAGGAAAACCGTAAACTGACCACCGTGTTTTATCTCAATGACACTTGGCAGGAAGGCAACGGCGGTGAGTTGGTGATGTACGATTTGCAAGATCAACATTTACAGACGGTTCAGCCCAAAGGCGGGCGATTGGTGGTTTTTCTCTCGGAACAGTTTCCACACGAGGTACTAACCAGCCATGTTGATCGCTTTAGTATTGCTGGTTGGTTTCGCATAAACGGTGTGCGGGACAATATGTTGGATATCTCTCGTTAGACAAAACGTGAAGTAAATCTAATACAAAGGTCAAAGACCGTAAAATGGCGGTCTTTGACCTTTTCAATCTGGCTTGTTAGTAGCTTTGAATCGAAATCTGATAGCAAGTATGCATATGTTTTTTAAGGGTTTGAAAGACTGCCGAACACAATTTGCCGTCTTCGACCATTTGCGTCATTAATGCCTCTATTTCCTCTTGTTGCATCCGACCACGATACGGCCTGTCTTGCGACAACGCCTGAAACACGTCTGCCACTGCAATAATGCGTGATGGCACATCCAATTCAGCTTCCGTTTTATGGTATGGGTAACCTGAACCATCCAAACGTTCGTGATGGTTAGAAGCCCATTCGGCAATCTTTGATTTTGGGAAAACTTTGTGCAGCGCCAGTTCAGTATCAATCGTGTGTCGCTTGATGCGAGTGTACTCTTGATCGCTTAAGCGCCCTTGCTTGTGCAAAATTTCATCTGGTGTTTTCAGTTTACCGATGTCATGCACCAGTCCGGCGATGAAAATCATCTCTTGTTCGTGTTCGGTCAAACCACTTTTTCCAGCTAGGAAACGGGCCACTTCCGCTACTTTCTGCGAGTGTTGGTAGGTAAACGGACTTTTGGCGTCGACAATGCGAGCGAGAAATAGCCCGAGCGTCATTAAATCTTGTACCGTCAACTGCTTTTGCAACCAGTCAATGTGGTCAAAACCCAAGCCAATCGTCTCGATGTTTTCCGATTCCATGGCAAACCAGAAACCATCGGTCATGATAAGCGGCACCATTGCTTGGCACATATCAGGGTTAAACAGCGTTCCTGCGTGAGCCATGACGCTATCGGCGATCATCTCTTCGTGTAGCGTGACGAGATCAGAATGGCAGTCGGTCGCGTAGTGGGCACGTAGAAAATCCAGTCGATCGGATAGATAGAGAAGTGCGGCCACATCTTTGTCAAAGGGATCAAGATCGAGCTGTTCCAACTCATCCCAGCGGGTATGGTGGTAGAGAATCGGTTTGGCAAACTGAGCCAAAATGTTGCATTGCTGCAGCGACTGATACCCCCGTATACAGTGTGCTTGTGCATCTTGAGGCATGAGTTTTTCTAGCAGCATCAAATGCTCTTTGGTTTCTGAGACACCGCAATCGTGCACCATTCCAGCGAAGTAGCTGAACTCCGCTTTGCGAATATCCCAGCCCATTTTTAATGCGCATTTGTAGGCGATGTAGGCAACACGATGATTGTGATGAGTATCATCGACGCCAACGTAATCTAAGGCCCTGGCGACCCAGATTAGCGCTTGTTTTAGGTCTACTTCGAAGTGTGCAGTGCCTAAGGAGCATGTCTCGTTCATGGTTTTTCCGACGTTACTTTGTAGTTATTATTCTTTTCGCAGCAATGCGTGTAAGCTTTGCGCATTTATCTTAACGATGATACAGGGAAGTGTTTGGAATTATTATCCTTGACAGGCGCTATTGTTGATTATTTTGATATGAGTAGTGTTTTATCAGTAGCTAAGTGTATCTCTGTTGTCACATTTCATTCATATCTTGCAATAGTGCACGGGATTTCATAGATGATAAACGTCATGCGTCTTAGCGCAAAGGGATGAAAAGCGCAGAATAGACAGCTTGGATGAGTCGCGCAAGTAAGGCGGCCGCATTTGGTGTAGACGCGGCCGCAAACGAGCTATTCGGGGCAAGGATTGTTTTCAAGCATAATTTCGTAACATCCCGACTGCTTCAATGCGTGGATCCCTTTTTCATAGATGGCTTGCAATTTCCTCCCCCGTTCGGTGGGTTGAAAAAGCACATGCATGGGGTCGCTGAGCAGTGGCTTTGGGTTGACCAAAATTGCTCTCGTTCCGCCTTCCGTTACAAGGTTGACCATGTTGCGGCCAACTCGCTTTTCCGCAGGAATCGCATCAACGCGCGCTCGGTGCAGTTTAAGAAAGTTTTCTTTTAGATCAGAGGCGATCACAGGCGTCAATCCGTTTTCTTGCATAAGTTGCGTGACGGTGTAGCCATCGACAGCGCCGAGTCGGTACTTAGCGAGATCAGCAAGCTCATTCCATTCTAAGTTGACCGAGTTGTGGTAAAACATCACCGTGTCGGCGTGAAGCAAAGGGGTAGTGGAGAGCAGGTAGGTTGCTCTTCGTTCCTCGGTGGCATACCAAGGGAATGTCGCGTCGGCTTTGCCGTATTCGACCAGTTTGGCGCTGCGCATCCAAGGGTTGTAGGCAAACTCAACCTCCAAGCCCAGGTCATTGTAAATTTTAAGCACTATTTTTTCTAAAATGCCGTCGTCAGCAGAGGTATAAGGTTGCCATTCACCCAATGCAAAACGCACGACATCGTTCTGCTCGGCGTATGTGCTTGTGCTCATACTGGCTGCGAAGAAAACGAGTGAGGCTAAAAGTGAGTTACGTAGCATGATTTTGGATAAACCTCGTGAACACGAGCTTAGAAGTTGCCATATCCCAATCCAAAAGCGATTAAATGGTTATTTGAGTCTAGCAGTTATCTGTTTTTTTACTTATTGAGTTGACACTCTTTATCAGGACATGAAAAGAAAACAAAGAGCTTGCTCACAAACCGTTAACATTCTGATTTGACAACCTTGTTTCACGACTATGCGACTTTGCTTAAAACGCTGCACGCTTATTCTGGTCTACCTTTACAAATAATCTGGCTATCTGCCCATCGAAATTCATGTGCAGCCTCATACGTTTCATTGCTTAGCAATCCCATGGTGTAAAAATTAAATTACACCCATGGTTTTAAATCATTACATTTATCTTGATCTCTAATCATAGATACTACAAAATCGCCATCAATCTAGCGTTTTGCAAGGCTGTATGGCGATTTCATACAATCAATCTCTGCAAAATATCCTTTAAGTGTAAATAAAAGAATACACCTATGCGTAGTTCAAAGATTTTTGGTAGTACTTTGATCATTGCCGGCACAACCATTGGTGCGGGTATGTTGGCCTTGCCACTGGCTTCTGCGGGGATTGGTTTTTCTATTTCTTTGATGATCATGGTATCGCTGTGGGCGCTGATGTCATTCACTGCTTTACTGATGGTGGAAGTTCATCAAGAAGCGCACAGTAATGCGACCTTGCATACCTTGGCAAAACAAATTCTCGGCCCTAAGGGCAAGTTGCTTGCAAGCTTCTCGATGTTGTTTCTCTTCTATGCGCTTTGCGCTGCCTATATTGCAGGGGGCGGAGCACAATTTGCGACCCGAGTGACTCAGTGGTTTGGCGTGCAGGTTGATGGCGCGCTGGCGACTACGCTATTTACGCTGCTGGTTGCGACCATAGTGACGATCGGAACCAGTACGGTCGATAAAGTTAACCGAGTGCTCTTTACGCTCAAAATTGTCGCCATGATAGCCGTGTTGTTTTTCCTAGCGCCAAACGTGAGTCAGGCTTACTTGCTGAGTATGCCGATCGAGCAAGGTTTAGTGGTGGCATCGATTCCGGTAATTTTCACTTCGTTTGGTTTTCACGGCAGTATTCCGGCGATTGTTCGTTACCTCGATGGCGATACAGGCTCTTTGCGTAAAGCGATTTTGTTTGGCTCTTTGATCCCATTAGTGATTTACATCTTCTGGCAGATTGTGACGCTTGGGGTAGTAAAGCAAGATGATTTACTTGCTAACTCTGCGCTTAGTGGCTTGATTGCACAGCTTGCGATCACCGTACATCAATCGCAGTTAGGTACGTTGGTGGGAGTATTTGCTGATCTTGCGCTTCTGACTTCCTTCCTTGGCGTCAGTCTGGGTCTGTTTGAGTTTCTTGGCGACACGCTGAAAAAGCAGCAGGAAAATTCCAATCGCGTGATAGCCGCGGTTGTGACCTTTACGCCACCGTTGGGTTTTGCACTGTTCTATCCGCAAGGGTTCATTACCGCGCTGGGCTATGCCGCGATTGCGCTGACCGTATTGGCTATTTTCCTGCCAGTGGCGATGGTTAATAAAGTGAGAAAACAGAATCCACAACGGGCATATCGCGTTGCTGGCGGCCAAGTTTCCTTGCTGCTGACCGGTGGTGTCGGTGTGCTGATTGTGGCAGCGCAAATCTTGATAAGTTTTGGCGTTTTACCTTCACTGGGATAAACGTGCTAAAAGCGGTGGTTGAGTTAACATTTAACCACCGCTTTGTTCTTTGCCAATCTTTAGCACTTGCGAAAAGTTTTCCTCTTCCCCCACTTAATAGCACTAAGCACTAAGCACTAAGCACTAAGCAGTAAGACGAAGCACTTCACTATTTGGTTTTTACATTCGCAATAAAAATGACCTTATTGCAATCCATTCCACCTGTTTGATTTAACCATGATCAAATATCTCTTGTTTTCGCTCAATTTCATCAGGATAAGCTCGTGGTTTACGCCTAAACTTATCAGAGTGGGGAAACACAAATTGATGCCTTGAATCGTTTCTCGGTGATTTTGTGTCTGGCAAAGGAGCAAAGAGATGGACCTGTGGAGTGACTCAAGCAACTGTGCGTATTTTTATCATGCTTCATCATTAAATGATCAGCTCAAAGGCATACTGCATAGAATGCAAGTGCACGATGCCAGTATTGAGCGTGTCTCCTTTGCTGTTTTTGACCAAGAGCATAGCCTGCTAAAAACGTATGCTGACAGCAGCGCTTCAACGGAACTGGCTCACTACCGCGCACATTTGGACGACTTCCCAGCCCTAGCTCGCTGCGTCAACGAGAAAAGCTACCGCATTATTGATGATCTTAACGAGCTCTCCCCGAGCGTGCATGTCAAAGCCTTGATCGATTCCGGTTACCGCTCTTCGATTGCGGTGCCCTGTTTTGAACAAGATAAATTTATCGGCTTTCTGTTTGTCAACTCGAGAAAGGTGGCGGCGTTTACCCCAGAATTGGTGGAAAAGATGAAGCCCTATTTTGACATCATCCAATTTGCCATTTTCTCCGAATACCAAATCGTTCATGCGATTGCTGAGTGCGCGGAGAAAACCCAGGCTTTATCGCCTTCCTACAACAAAGACTCACTGGCACATAAAGAAAGGATCAGCCGTTACACTCGCATTATTGCCAATGAAACGGCAGATATGTGGGGGTTTGATGATGAAACCATCGAGCATTTGTGCCTTTTTTCTCGTTTCCACGATATTGGCAAGGTCAACCTCGCCATCGATCTTTTGTGTAAAACCGCCAATCTGGATGGCAGTGAAACGTCGAAAATGCGTAATCACATCGAAAGCGGCGTTGAGATCATGGATAAGATCATTGAATCGTTGGGAAATCCAAACCATCCGAGCATCACGCTGTTGACGCAAGTGATGGCTTATCATCACGAGTTCCTTGATGGCTCTGGTTATCCATTTGGATTGCAGGGTGAGCAAATCCCGCCAGTGGCGCGAGTCGTGTCGGTGGCCAATATTTTTGACGCATTAACCACTCATAGGCCCTATCGGCAAGCTTGGTCTATCACCCATGCATTGCTGGAAATGGAAAAAATGGTCGCGGAAGGAAAACTCGACAAGGCTTGTGTCAACGCTTTGCGAGAACATCAAGATAAACTAAAGCAGATCGTGGCGCGTTTTCCTGAGCACGATCCCAAAGATGGCTTTTATTAATTCAGCGCGCACGCAAAACAGGCTCTTTAAATAGGCAAAAACGATTGAATGAATAGATTTAATCGTTTTTGCCTTTTTTATTAGTCAGCATAGAATGGTTGTTAAAGAGAAAGAGATTTCTCATTCAGCACGGATAAGAAGGTGACTACTATGACTGACAAAACAAATTTGATTGGGCTTGAACAACAAGCAGCGCTTCAACTAGCCAAACAACTTAACACCTTATTGTCAAACTATCAGGTGTTTTACATGAATACTCGCGGGTATCACTGGAACATTAAAGGCCCGCAGTTTTTTGAACTACACGCAAAGTTTGAAGAGATCTACACCGATCTGCAAACTAAAATCGATGAGCTGGCTGAGCGTATTCTGACATTAGGCTTTACTCCCGTTCACGGCTTTAGTGACTACCTTGCGTACAGTGTGATCAAAGAGCACAAAAATGCTTTAACTGGTGAGGAGTGTGTCGCGGGTCTACTCAGTGGTTTTTCGACCATAGTGCATCAGCAGCGTGAACTGCTCAAGCAAGCGAGTGAAGCGGATGACGAAGGGACCGCCTCGCAGATGAGCGACTACATTCGTGAGCAAGAAAAACTTGTTTGGATGCTTAATGCTTACTTGCAATAAAAAAGCGCAAGCGACAACCAGTGCAAGCTGTCCGCAAGCGGCTTGCACAAAAAACTGTATAAATAGTCAGTGTGGGTTGACGAAATAGCATCAAGTACTATACTGGATGTATGAACAGGTTCTTGGAGGAGGTAACGCTATGTTGTGGGAAACCTTAGAACGTGTAAATCGGCTGCGTCAACAAGCCATGTCTAACCCTGATTTTGTTCAATCTGCAAAAGAGCATGAACAGGCGATCAGTGAACAAGAGCAGGCAGTTTTTTGTCCTAAAACGAAACGCCGGATAAACAAACCGAAATCTCTGGCAGATATTTATCAACAAACAGAATTTGGCCATCGTGAACATCAGCAACAACATTAACGTCAACCCTAACTTTAGCTAGAGCCGCAAATTAAATTGCGGCTTTTTTATGGCTATCAGAAATCGGCTTTCTTGACAAAATAGGGATTATTGTATTTTTTCTCTGGTCCGAACTCTTTTAATACCAGACGGTTCCAGAGCGCCTTATCGAATTTCTCTTTTGGAATGGAAGGGTAGAGCGTCTCGACTTCTTCCCAAGCGAAACTCATGAACTCTTTCTTCTTGATCTGATTGTATTTTCTCGCAACTTGGTTGTGTTTCTTGATCCACTCTTTTTTATATTGGATGAGCAGTTCTTGTGCCTGATCTAGTGGAAAGCGTGATAAAAATACCCGCTTATATGAGACTTTTCGATCCACCATAGTACGCATCGCCGTTTGAATATACTTACCATGATGCGTAATGGAGATTTCCGCTTCATCTACCAAAGGAATACACCATCCTTTAGGAAAAAAATCGGGCTTTTGATACTGCTGGTTGCGCACTGTTAGAGCGTTATGCAGCACCAGATCAGACGTGCCGCGGAAAGTTTGTTGCCATTTAGCAATGCGAATTTGCAGTGAGCCAGGCAAGCGATAAATATGAGTAAATTTGTCTTCGTTCATGGACACAATACACAATAGTTGTTGATGTGATTGAAAATGAGAGTAACAACCTGTTTTTCATTGTAGTCAGTATTTTGCGAAAAACATTGGGCCTCACGCGACTAAAGCCAAAAATTTAGTGGCAACTTAAGCCGTATTGCCACGCGTTTAAATCGTTGAAGCTCAACTATTGTACAATAGTCGCCTGTTAGATGGCGAGAGAAAAGATGTTTCCAAGTATCGTTGGGTTGGATTGGGATACGTCGGCTTAAGTAAATAGGTGCAGTTTTAATGCGAAGATAAGCGGTCGCTTCGATGAAAGATGCAAGCGCATCAAGCAAGGTGCCAAGAGCCCTCAAGTGACTCTTGGCGCAATCGGATAGTCTTAAGATGCCTGTTCGAGTTGTTCCTCTTCCTGCTTTTCTATCTCTTTGATGTGTTGGTTTGCTTGTTGTAATTGGTACATTTGCGCGTAGCGACCTCTCATTGCAAGTAGTTGTTTGTGGCTACCGGACTCGACTAAATCGCCATGATGCAGCACAACTATCTGATCGGCATCGAGTATGGTGGAAAGACGATGAGCGATAACAACCAGCGTCATATCATGACGCAGCGCCGCTAAGCTGCGTTGAATCAAAGCTTCGGTACCTGAGTCAATGTTGGCGGTTGCTTCGTCCAAGATGAGAATTTTTGGCTTCGCAATCAACACTCTCGCCATAGCCAACAACTGCTTCTGACCTGCAGAAAGATTGGTTTCACCTTGGCCCAGTTGGGTTTCAATACCTGCTGGGTAGCGTCGCACCTGTTCAGCAAGGCCAACTTGCTCTAGAGATTGCCAAATCATTTCATCGCTCACGTCGCGGCCTAGGGCAATGTTTTCTAGGACGGATGTGGGCAAAATGTGCGGATCTTGCTGCACCATTGCAACGTCTCTGCGTAACACTTCCTTACTGAGCGAAGAGAGTGGGCGTCCATCGATCTTTAATGTTCCCTCGCTCAGCGGATAGAATCCCATCAGCAATGAAGCCAAAGTACTTTTTCCACTACCGGTATGGCCGACTAAAGCGACAAAACTTTGATGGGGGATGTCAATATTGATCTCTTTGAGCACTTGCTGTTTGCCATCGTAGCTAAAATTGAGCCCTGCGATCTGGATGCTTCCCGTAGCAAGTGCTTGGTTGTCACTGCCGTAGGTTTGTTCCGGTGCGTCAATCATTTCAAAAATTCGCTCACTGGCAACTAAGGCTTGCTGAAGCAGTGCAAGTTGCTGCGTCATCTCAATCAAGGGTTCGGTGATACGGCCAAGGTAGCTAATGAAGGCATACAAAACCCCGACACCAATCATTTCAACGCCGCTGTAACCGAAAATCGCCACCAAAGTAAGAAGAGTAATGCCCGAGAGCAAGTCCATTAAAGGGCGTAGCAGCACACCGTTGAGTGTGATGACTTTTTTACCTGCTTTCAGGTGCGCGTCAGTCAGCTGGTTGAATTGCTGATTAAAACGCTTCTCTTGGCGCATCAGTTGAATCACGCCCATTCCTTGAATCGATTCGCTGAGGTTGCCGTTGATGTCGGTTTGCAAATCGCGCATCAACCGATATGAACTCGTACTAAGTTTTTGAAATAACGCCATAAAGGCAACGACGATCGGCAGCAGTACTAAAACCACCAAGGTGAGTTTCCAGCTTAAAATAAACATGACCGCCAACATCACCATAATCATAACCAAGTTTTTCACCACCGAGGCGATCAGCAGTTCGTAAAATTGCTGCAGGGATTCAGTGTCATTGGTTAAACGGGAAACCAGTTTGCCAGTCGGTGTATAGTCAAACGCTGACAGCGGCTGACGAATCACTTTATTGAACGCCTGACGTCGGATGGTCTTGATGATGTGCGTGGCCACAATGTTGAATTGCAAACCTTGCAAATATTGAAAGAGCGCCGAACAGATCAACAGCCCGAGATAGCTCGCGATCAAGGTCAGTAAAACGGATTGGCTATAGTTATCTTTGGTGATGTGTTCATCAATAAAATATTGAATTAACCAAGGACCGCCTGCATTGGCTAGCGCGGCAATAAACAAAAACAGCAGCCCAGTTAGCATCGCTTTGGGCTGAGCCAACGGATAAGCAAACAGACGTTTTAAGGTAGTGGATTTCATTGCTTATGCCTCCTCCATGGCTTGTTCTAATTGCTGGTAGCGGTACATTTCAGCGTACCAAGCGTGATTATCCAGCAGTGCTTTATGCGTGCCCCTTTCCACAATATGGCCGTGGTTTAGCACCACAATTTCATTGGCTTTTTCTAAAGCAGTCAGACGATGGGCGATCACGATCAGCGACTGGTGGCGATAATGTTGCTCCAAGTTGCGGAGAATTTGATGTTCTGTGCGCCCGTCGACCGCAGAAAGTGCGTCATCCAAAATCAAAATTTCCGCATTGAGTAACATGGCACGAGCGATGGCGATACGTTGTTTTTGCCCACCAGAGAGTGTGATGCCTTTTTCACCCACTTCGGTGTCATAGCCATCAGGAAACTTAAGGATGTCGTCATGGATACAGGCCAGTTTTGCCGCGCGAAAAACCTCTTCTTTAGAAGCATTGGGGCAGCCCAAGGCAATATTTTCAAAGATAGAGCAGGAAAACAGAAACGGTGACTGGCTGACCACGGCAAACTTGCTGCGCCACTGTTCAAGGTCTGCGTTTTTCAGCGCGACTTGCCCATAGTGAATATCACCGTGTTGCATCTCTTGCTGGCGTAGCAGCAGCGAAAGCAAGGTGGATTTACCACTGCCAACGGGGCCTGCAATGCCAAGCATTGAACCCGGAGCGACAGTAAAGTGGCATTGGCTGAGCGCGGCAGGGAGATCCGCGCTCCAATGGTAGCTCTCAATGTTGACATGCAGAGGCTGAGGCTCTTTCGAGAGCGATTCATTACCGCTCACGATCTCCGGCTTCTGCGCAAAGATCTCTTCTAGACGATTCCAAGCGGCGGAACCACGTTCGAGAATATTGAACAAGAAAGCAAATGCCAGCATTGGCCAAATCATCAAGCCAAGATACATGGTGAAGGCGGTGAGATCGCCGAGCGTGATTTCTTGATGATGCACCAAGTACGCGCCGACGCTGATACTGAGGAAAAAAGAGAGGCCGATCGTCAGTTGGATCGCTGGATCAAAACGGGCGTCGACACGGGCAACGGCAATATTTTTGTTGCCTGTATCTTCCACAACAGCGTCAAAGCGTTGCTGCTCTTGATTCTCAAGACCAAACGCGCGCAACATCCTCACGCCGTTTAATGACTCTTGGGTTAAATCCGACATATCGGAAAAGGCTTCTTGTGCGACTTTAAAACGTTGATGGAGAATGCGCACTATGTAGAAAATTGCAATGCCAAGAAAGGGCATAGGCAGCAGGGCGACCAGTGTTAGCTTCCAACTGATCTGGGTGATCATGATGATCAATACGGCGATGCCGGTAATCAGTGAATCGGCGGCGGTGAGCACCCCTTCACCAGCGGTCACCACCACGTTTTTCACATCGTTAGTGCCGCGCGCCATTAAGTCGCCCGTCTTATAACGTTCGAAGAAGCGGGGAGGCTGAGTGGATAAATGTTGATAAAGACGATTGCGTAATATGGTGCCAAGCTCAATGCTGGCGCCAAATAACCAGACACGCCACAAAATGCGGCAAACGTAAATAGCTAGCCAAACCAGCAGCAGCAGACCCAGCCACTGCATCATCTCATCAGTAGACATGGTATCGGCAACAATCCCGTCAACGATATTGCCCACCGCTTTTGGGGTGATCAATTGCATTGCCGAGATCAGCATAAATAACAGTATTGAGCCGCAATAGTGTTTCCACCTCAGCCTAAAGAACCATCGTAATTGCCAGAAAATTTTCACCTGCGCCTCCTGCACCTGCTGTTGTTATTTGTACCAGATTTCCCTAATGGCAAAGTTTGCGTCGGCGTCTTGCAAAGAGTGCTTGGTGATCACGCGATGCCGTACAAGATCGCGTTGAGCTTGGCACTCTCTACTGATTTCCGTTCAGAGAGTCTGGACTTTGCACCCGGAGCTGAAAGTAGGTCGAACAGCCTTTAAACCGGGATAAGAAAATGTTGAGTTGTGTGGCTATGAGACAAGAAATGGCGTTGAAAGTAAGTTTCTGCGCAAAAATGTCTCTAATTTATTGTTATGTTGAAATTAATTTTTGCCCAGTACGACAGAAACAATGTGCTGTTTTGGCGTAACTCGTTCGGTTTATTTTGCATTCTCAGCAAAAATTCCATTGAGGATGATGGGCTGGAACCTTCAATTATTGTGTTTCATCCATCGAATACAAGATGATTTTTATCCTGAGTAAAAAAACGACACAATGTTACTTATTGATAACATCAAAGGGTCAGAATATGTGATCAAATGCTGATAATCGATGAGGTTTAAGGAAAATATAATGAAAGCGAAGAGAAGCGGCGAACAGACAACTGAGGAAGGCAACAAAAAAAACACAAAGATAGAGAGTCAATAGAGAGTAAAAAGCAGCGAGATGATCGCTGCTTTTTGGGTCACTTCAGCGATCGATTTGATACCGCCGATACTTACAACAGCGACAGAATAGCTGGTGACTTCGTTGATAAGATGTCGCAAAAGTGAATCAGATAAGCAAAAAACTGCTTAACTTGCTCATTTTATCCATTTGCAAGTTTACGCTTCAAAAGGTTAAAAATAGTACTATTACTACATCTATCTGATAGTTAATTATTAAATACTTAGAGCCTGCCTCTCCTCTGTGGGAAAAATTTTAATTCACAGCAACAAAAAAGCAGCTAGGATTATATTAAACGAATTGTATAAATGTGGCTGCAAAGATGATTTTGAGAAAACACGTGCTCATTGCCGTTTTACTCGTTGTACTTGCTGTTGTGGCTATCGCGGGGGCGCGGTGGAAACACACTGAGTCGATCTCGTCTACTCCCGTGGTATTAAAAATCGGTGTTTCGCAGACACCATTATCTGCCCCTTTGATTATTGCCCAGCAACGTGGGCTGTTTGCAAAATATGGTGTGAAGGTGGATGTGGTGCCCTGTTACGGAGGAGTGGAGTGCGCCCGTTTTCTGTTTGAACAAAATGTCGATTTTGCCACGGCGTCAGAATCGGTAGTGATGTTCGAAAGCTTTAAACGTGACGATTTTGTCATGTTGGCCAGCTTCGTTGAGTCAGGATTTGATCTTAAACTTCTCACCTTAGCTGAAAACGACATTTATCAAATCTCAGGTTTGAACGGGAAAAAGGTTGGGGTGGTAAAGGCCAGTGCCAGTGAGTTTTTCTTGGACTCTATGCTCATGTCCAGTGATGTCCCCGGGACAAAAGTGGAAAAAGTGTACGCCCCTTTCACGAGATTGGATGACATTTTGATCAGCGGTGAGGTCGACGCGGTTTCAGTGTGGGAGCCACTGGGTTACCAACTGCAAAACAACCCACGGGTGGATGTGGTCGATCTCAGTATTCCCGGCATTTACCAGCTGTCATTTAACTTATTGACGACAAAGGAGAATGTTACCCGTTATCAGGATGAGAGCATCAGGATTCTGCTGGCGCTGGAAGAAGCCGAAGAGTGGATTCAAGCTCACCCGCTGGAGGTACAAAAACTGGTGGCCAATTACTTGAATATCCCTCTTGGACAACTGTCTTGGTCTTGGAATGATTACATCTACCGACTCTCTTTGGGGAATGGGCTACTCTCTAATTTACAAGTTCAGGCACGTTGGGCGCTTGAAAAAGGTTTAGTCACAGGGCCAATGCCCGATTATCGTAAGATTGTTGATCGGCATATATTAATACAAGCGCAAAGGCGTAAAGGATTAGAAGTGCAATGACGTTAGGTTCGTTTTCATACAAACTCACTTTGCTTTTCTTCTCCACCGTGTTGTTGGTCGGAGTGGTGACTCATTCATTGTGGAATGTGATTGAAGAGCAAAAGAACATTGAAAACGAAATGGAGATTATTACTCAAGCTCAGTTCAACCTGGAACTTCTGCGCAATCAACTCTCGCTTTACCTGCAATACAAAGACGAAGAAAGCTTTACGCAACTGACTCTTGCGCAGAACAAAATGACGGAGCAAATTCACAATACTAAGCGTTTTCAAAAGGTCATGACTAATTTAGAACGCATGAACAACACTTTGGAAAGGCTGTTACTGCATGAAAAAAATCTCGCTGGAGCCAATCAGCAGGCGAAAGAACTGCTGCACTCCCGTTACAACATGATAGTGCAGAGTATGGACGAGGAGTTATCTGCGTTGCAGCGTAATGTTCTCGAAGAGCGACTGAACAAGTTGCGCCAAGCGGTATTTACCAGTGGTTTTTCACTGGCTTTTTTTACCCTGTTGATCAGCAGTGTGACTTACCTGATGTTAAAGCGCTTTCGTAAAGGCTTTAAGGTACTGCGTTTAGGGCTAGATGAAATGCGCAGCGGAAATATGGAGAGCCGAATCACCTCAACAGAACTGGATGAAGAGTTCGCGGTCATGGCAAATTGTTTCAATTCGATGAAAGACTCCCTACAACAGAGCACCGTTACTCGCGAACATTTAGAGCAAGAAGTGTTGCGGCAAACGGCGGAGCTTCGTGAACAGAAAGAGCAGTTGGTATACCTATCAGAGAAAGACCCGCTGACTGGGTTGAATAATCGACGTGCCTTTATGGCGGCGGTAGAAAATGCCACAGCGAAAGCGAATCGTACTGGATTAAAAATGGCCTTGCTGTTTATTGATTTAAATAAGTTTAAAGAGATAAATGGCACCTTCGGCCACTATGCGGGAGATGAAATACTACGCCAAGTGGCGCGCCGCATGGAGGTTTGCTTTCGCAATACCGACATTTTGGAGCGTATTGGCGGGGACGAGTTTGTCGTGTGTCTCGATTTACTGAAAGACTACAATGGCGTACTGCCAAAAGCAGAAAAGTTTGCTCGCATGGTCAGCGAACCGATCGATTTCAACGGAGAAAAGCTGCACGTTTATCCAAGTATTGGTATCAGCTTTTATCCTGATCAAACCCGCTCCATCAACCACTTGGTGAAGCTGGCTGATGAAGATATGTACCGCGCCAAAAATAGTGAGTCGGTGCTCATTTGGAGCAGTTATCTCTTCCCAGAAGAAAAGCAAATTTCTTAGCAGCGCCAGAGCGCTTTGCTGCACAGTAAAGCGTTATGGTGTAGCAAAAAACTCACGGCGGAAACGGGCGATTTGCTGCTGATAGTAGTTTTGCCACTGCGGCTCATCCCAACTAGCGTAGCGTCTGGCTCTTTGCTCTTCCAAGCTGGCCTTCAGTTGTGCCAAGGCTCGTTGGTAGTCTTCCACTTGTTTCTCTTGTTCACGCTCCTGCTGAGCTCGAAAAGCAATCTCGCTTGATTGCTCATCGCTAAGATACTTTTGGGCCAAAGTTTGGCGGATCTGTTCTCTTTCGTCTGCAGAATAGTGGCTAGGAATCAAACTTAGTGCTCGCTCGTAATGAGTTTGCTTATCCTCAAACTCAAGCACGTCGCCCTGTTGTTGCCAGCGCTCGATCAGGCTTTGATACTGCTCAACAAACTGACTGGCTTCGATTTGTGTCAGTGGCACACTGTCTAAGCGAAACTCTAATATGGCAAATTGATCGGCCAAAAGGACAGTGCTCAGTGGACCCCAAATCTCCAGCGCATTTTGCTTAAACATCTCGATCCGCTGTGAGAGGTTATCGAGCGACTCCAGTGGCATGTTTGCCTGTGCATCCTGCCATTGTCGGCTGCGTTGGCGGAAGTTTTGAAGCAGTTGAAACCACTCGACAGAGAGCGAGGTTTGAAGTTGAGCAAGCTGCTTTTCACAATTCTGTTTATGTACACATTCGCGCCAAAAACTTTCTAATTGTTCACGTAAAACGCGGCCTTGTAGTTCGCGTAGCTTGTGAGGATCAAGCAGCAAATTTGCGGGTTGAGCTGCTTTCGCTGCAAAAGTCAAAGGCAGATTTGTCTCTGCGATGTTGTGGGGAACTGAGTTTGCGCTGCTTTCCGGCGCGGTGTCAGTAGGGGAAATGAGAGCAGGTGAGGCTAGCAGCTCACTTTGTTTTTTGCTCTGTGGCCAAAGTTGCCAGCCGACAATCAAGCTCGCCACAAGGGCGAGCAGGAAAAAAGCACGTGTTCGATTCATTACTTGATCACCGCGCTCACCGGAAAATGGTCGGAAAGATTGTAATGCTTCCACAATCTGGCATCGGTGGAACGTGGCACGTCAACGCGGTTATCATTCGATGTTTTGCTCGCATGCTCTGCGCTAAGCAACACATAATCGAGATACTCGACATTCTCACCGCCAGAGAGTGCTTCACCAGCAAAATCATTGATGCGCGGATCGAAAGTCGACGCTGTGTAGCCTGAGTATTGGGGCTCTAGCGCATTCAAGTTGACTAACATCTGTTGGTAATCGCCCGGGAACTTCAGTTTGTTGACATTGAAATCGCCGCTGTAAACCACAGTTTCATTGGTAGGAATGTTCAGTGATTGTGCCAATGCACGGATCTGTTTGAACTGGCGCTGACGATATTCGCGCGCGGCATCGGTATCAAACGAAGCCGTGTGGGTGGAAAACACATGGTACGCCTGCCCGTTTTTGATCACTTCAACATAATTTACCCCTTTGTCAGCAAAGCAATCAGTGCCACTACAATCAGGGAAGACGTACTGTGCTTGATTGACAATAGGATAGCGGCTCACGATCACCACACCGCCATCGTAGATATTGATGCCATCTTTATCGAGCATCTTGCTTTGATAAGGATATTCTTTGGCCAGTTCTCGTAAAAAAGCGCTGCGGCCGCTGGCAAACACTTCTTGCAAGGCTAAGACGTCGTAGCCTTTTACGTGATCGGGAATAATGGAAAAACGATCGCCGATATGCGATGCCACGCCGGGCAACGCCCAAATATTGTAGGTCATCATTTTTAAGGTGTGCCCGTATGGCTCGACTTGCTCGTCCACTTTGGCGGGCGTGATGGTGTAGTAGAGATCATCATAGCGGGCAGTGGCGTCGGATTTGAATCCCAATTCGGTGTTGGCAGTGCCAAAGGCATCACTGCGAAAACGGTGCACTTCTCTATCCTGTTGCAAAGAGAGCGGAACATCGGCCGCGCTCACGCCGTATTCAATGGAAGAGTTGTACCAGTGCCCATTCATGGTTTGGTGTAGTGTGACGCTTTCACCTTGCAAGTTGGTGACGACGGTATCAAATTGGTAGTACTCGCCCGCTTTGACTCCCGTCCAACGATTAAAACTGATAACCGCTTTGGTTTCCCAAGGGCCAATTTGGTCTGTGTGTTGCAGCCACTCGTCTCCTAAAGTGAGGCGATCTGAGCCGCTGTGTTGTACTTGAATCGTCAAGGTTTGGTCGCTGTTATTGGTTAGGTAGACATCGGTATCGGCCAAAACAGGAGCGCTGCACAACAAAGGCAGTAAGGTTCGCCAAGTGAAAATATCCATTTACATTATCCTATCTGTTTGAAATCGATGGATAATCTAGAAGATAGTGATGACAGTTATGTTATAAAGTTGTGACAACTATAAATAATTGCTTGAATCGGAGTGATTTATAAAACAAAGGTTGGTGTTAGCTAAGCGCGAAATAGCCACCGCGCTTAACTAGGAGGGGATGACTTGGGCTATCTAAACGCGGTTGTCGCCGGTGCTAAAGGCGATGGTCTGACTGATAGCGGTTAAGCTGCGACCACTCTCTTGCTGCCACTTGGCAAATGCGAGGTTGACGGCTTGCTGGCTCTTTTTCGTCTCTTTGCCACCTTCAATCACCTTACAGTTGCGCAGATACGCCTCCACATCACCAGAAAGAATAAAGGTGTCGACCCCGAGTTGACGAAGGCTGTACGGCCCAGTGTTGCCGCCTAGTCGACTGCCGTGTTTTTTCAAAAACGACCATAACCCCGTGATGTCATCTTTGGGCCAGTTGGCGACCATTTGACCGAATGAGCCGTGCTGCGTTGAGACACTATGGATCATTTGTGCGTTTTCGCGAATCGACATCACTTTCGCATGGTGACGGATAATACGTGTGTCACTGGCTTTTTCGTCCCACTGTTCGTCGGAGAGCATCAGCAGTGGCTCAATCCGAAAGCCGAAAAATACCTCCTCGAAATTGGGCCATTTATTGCGCACCACCTGCCATGAAATGCCACTTTGGAAAACCTTCATACTGAAAGCGGACAACCAGCGATCATCACTGATGGCGGCGATCGCTTCGGTATTGAGCGGTGTGGCCAGTAGTGCTTCGAGCTGCGCTTCGCCTCCTTTGCGCTCGGCAGCGCGCTGATAAATATCGGCAAATTTTTCTAAAGGCACAATCGATTCTCCTTTGCATGTTGAGCGTATGGTATGACGAGCCTCAATCCGTTCACGAAGGCTTGCAAAATCTCGAGTTACTCAGCAAGTGTCGCCGCTTTTCGGTACTGACTGGGTGTCATGCCAGTGAGGCGAGAGAACTCGCGATTAAAGTTGGACTTGGTCTGAAAGCCACAGTTCATAAATATTTGTGTGATCGGAGCACCGCTGCTGTGCAGCGTCTGCTTGGCGTGTTCGATACGGTATTCGTTATTGTGCAAGGGATTGAGGCCGAAGAGAGTTTTGTGCTCAATTCCAAGCGACGTTGGGTCTCTTGGCTGACCGGAGATTCGCGTTTGCTGCGCTGTTGGCGAGCGGAGCGGTAAGTGCAGACCATTAGTGGATAGACTTTAATGATACTTTGCGTTATACAACATGCTTCCCATAATCGTTTTTGCGAGGCAGTGCATGTTTGAGAGTCTTGGTGTGATTAATATTTGGACCTATATGCTGGGGCTGCTGATGATCATTTTGGCCCCCGGTCCCAACTCTATCTATGTGCTCAAATCTAGCTCAACCTTTGGCATCAAAACCGGCTACAAAGCGGCGATGGGTGTACTGGTTGGTGATGCGATTTTGATCCTGCTCTCTTATTTAGGTGTGGCGTCTTTGATCCAAACCTCACCGCTGCTGTTTACCATCATTCGTTATCTGGGCGCGGCTTATCTGCTCTATTTGGGCTTCAAACTGATCCAACAATATTGGCAAAAGCCAGTGTTAGATGATCAAGGAGTGGCGCGTCCGCGCAAAGTGGAAAAGGTGTTTACCAAAGCGCTCACCTTGAGCCTCACCAATCCGAAAGCGATCTTGTTTTACGTCTCCTTCTTTATTCAGTTTATTGATTACACCTATGAACACACTTGGATTTCGTACCTGATCCTTGCCACGATTTTGGAGGTGTTCAGCATTGTCTACCTGAGCGTGTTGATTTTTGTCGGTACCTCGCTCACGCAGCTGTTTAAGAACAACCAGACACTGAGCAAATTAGGCAACGGATTGCTTGGGCTGCTGTTTATGGGGTTTGCAGCGCGACTTGCCAGTTTAAGTTAAGCTCCTAGAAATAAAAAAACAGCCAGCATCTTGCTGGCTGTTTTAGTTGCGGGATAAGCGACAGCTCAGTGACTGACCAAGTGAAGACCGCTTGGCAAGGCATCGCCAAATACACGTTTTGATTCACTTTCAGACAGATCTTTGACTTCACTGACCAGTGTAAGCCAAGAGTCGGGCACTTTACTTTGCTGGAGTTTGTTTAACACCTGCTGGCGGTAATCATCGCTGATGTCGAACAGGCGATCGCCCGTTTTACGACAAATCATCACCGCGGCAAAAGCGATCATCGGCTCTTGCTGCCAGTTTTGCTCCAACAGTTTTGGCAGCCATTGTTCCGCTTGCTCACGAGGGATCACCCGATGTTGGCTGGCGTACAGCGGTGTGCGCGATGCTAAGCGGCCAATCGCCCACCAGTGCGCTTGCTCAAACTGGTTGTGGTTAAGCGCTTTGCTTAAAAACCAGCTGGTCAGCAGTACCTTATCTTCCACTTCCAACTGCTCTAGCGAGGCGGCAAGACGAACCATCGCCTCGTAGCCCATCTCTTGTGCCGTCTTGGCGGTTTGTGGATTTTTCATCGCGCCGGGGTGTAAATACTTGGCGATGTCGGCCAGAATCGTCTCTTGCTGCTCTTGGTTGAGTCCGCCAGCAATGCGCCGCCAGAATACCCACCAATCGGTCCAACCTTGGTGGTTCTGAAATTGAATACCTTGCTGGTACAGGCTCCAAACCTGCTCAATCCGCCAAGAATCGGTGGCATCGCCAAAGCCGGGACGCAGGGCAAAGCCTGCCAATCGTAGCCAGTTCTTCTCATGTTGCTCTGAGCGGCGGCGACGTTTGCGCCCTTGGGCAAAGGCATCAAACAGTTGCCGCAAGGTAACGAAATCCCACTCATCGCGCTTACCAAGTTTTCTCTCCAACTCCTTGGCCAGTATTTTGATTTCGTTGCCTTCGCCACTTTTTTTATTGCCGCTGTACAGGCGAGTAATCAGCTCCTTGCAATCGGTCAGACGAGGATTGAGCGCCACTTGTTCGCTCTCTTGCGCCTTTTTATTGCGCACTTCAAACTCTAATGCCCAGCGCTTGCTGTCATCCTCGACGCTGACACACTCCATTTTCAGCGTACCGACTTCAGTGAGCTGACACGCCAACTGAACTTCAACCCGCTCTTTTTGGTTGGCGTGCAAATCGGCGCCATCACTTTGCAAGGTCACGATGTAAGGGGGAAGCGGAGCGAACATATCCGCATCGACGTTGACTATCACGCCATTTTGAATCGCGGTTTGGTTGGTCAAGGTGTCGTGGGTGGACGTGAGCAAGTTAAAGCGGACAGGCTCTCCGAGCGTAAGGGCAAAGCGACGCCCAGTGAGGCGGATCTCTTGCCCCTCTTCACTGCCTTTGGCCAATAAACAGAGCGCCTTGCCCATTTTGTTTTTCTCTTGCAGATGCAAGAAATAAGAACGTGCCGCGCCGCCGCCGATTTTTAGCTGCGCACCGCGCCGTGCTTTGGCAAACGCCACCGCGCCCAGTGCCACTGACCAATCGGGGTGCGGGTTGTCGAG
Source organism: Vibrio navarrensis (assembly GCF_000764325.1). Classification (NCBI taxonomy): domain Bacteria; kingdom Pseudomonadati; phylum Pseudomonadota; class Gammaproteobacteria; order Vibrionales; family Vibrionaceae; genus Vibrio; species Vibrio navarrensis. Next base: position 1,552,914 of record NZ_JMCG01000001.1, read on the forward strand.
CACCGTTACGGGTGCGCCGCGCCACTGGTTCAACAATTCGCTCATGCGCGCCGTCACCAGTTCACTGTTGAACACGCCGCCGTTAAGTAGCAGGCCAACGGGAATGGCGGGTTTGCTCGTGTCTTCTTGGCCAAGCGCAGCATAGGAGACTTGCTGATGCTGGCTGAGGAACTCCGCCACGTGCTTACTAACCGCAGGATCTGCCACATAAGGCAGGCCAAACTCCACCACGGCGCTGCGGCGTTTATCCGGCGTTTGAGCAAAATCAGACAAAGGAAAGAAGCCGTCCAGCGCGATTTGGTGCACCTCGTGTTTGCTAAGCGCAACACTGCGTGTACCGCCAAGAAGTTTGGAACCACTGCCCAGCATGGTGATTTTCACCTCTTCCGGTGCTCGTGCCAACAGTAACTGCTCTTTGGCTTTGCGTGTTTGCTGAATCAGTTTGCTCAGGCTAGCGGCGTTAAGCTTCTTGCCTTGGTTAAAGCGTTGCTCGGCCAAATGGGCCAAAGCTAAATCGAGGTTGTCGCCGCCGAGCATCAGGTGTTCACCGACGCCAATGCGATCCAGAGCCAATTCACCTTGGTTGAACTTGGCTTCGATCAAACTGAGATCCGTAGTACCACCGCCGACGTCGCACACCAAAATAAGTGGTAAATGTTTGAGCTGCTCGGCCGCATTGTGCTGGTGGCGAGCGTACCAGTCGTAACACACCGCTTGCGGCTCTTCCAAAAGGAGCACTTTGCCAAGCCCTGCCAACTGCGCGGCTTCAAGTGTGAGATTACGCGCTGTCTCATCAAACGATGCGGGAACGGTGACCACCACTTCCTGATGCTCAAGCTTGTTGCCCGGATGACGATGGTTCCAAGCTTGGCGAATGTGATTGAGGTAACTGGCGCTGGCGATGATCGGCGATACTTTGTCTACGTCACTCGCGCCTGCCCACGGCAAAATCTCCGAGTGGCGGTCAACCGCCTGATGAGACAGCCAGCTTTTGGCGCTAGACACTTGACGGCCTTCGACTTTGGCGCCGAGCTCGCGTGCCCATTCACCAACGATGACGTTAGCAATATCGCCAGCCACGGCGTGGTGCTCCCACGGCAGAGTGAGATCGCTTGGGGCAATTTGCCCCTCTGCGGGGTGATAGCGAAAAGAGGGTAGCAGCGGTTTGCGCACCACTTCACCGGGACCAATTAATTGATCAATGTCGAAAAGAGACACGTGGGCGTCTTGGAGATTCTCACTCAGTTCGCAAAACGCCACCACAGTATTGGTGGTGCCTAAATCGATACCGACGAGATAACGAGGAGATGTCATGACAAGTCCTTGATTGATTTAAAAACGGCATCCATAGGGATGCCGTTGCGAGAAACGATTATTGTGCGTTTTGTTTGGCGTCTTCACGCACGTCAAACTCAACGTGCCACTTCTGACCATTGTCGGCGGCAATGGCTTCGAGGTAGAGCGTGCCGAGCTCGGTCACTCGGGATGCGAGTGTCACTGGCACAACTTCTCCTTCACGGCGGCCTTCAGAAACGGGCAGAGTGACCTGAATTTCAGGTAGCACCTCTAACTCATCTTGGCCCCAATGGTCGAGATGGGTGCCCGCCAGATCGTCGCGGCGCACAGTCGAACCGAAGAACTGAAAGTTAACAGGCTGGCCGATGATCAAACCAAATTGCTGGCTTGGAACATCGACGCTGGAACCTTCTTCCATACCAAACGGAGCCACACACAGCGCTTCCATGGGAGGTGCCATTCCCGGAATTGCTGGCATCGCGCTTTCAATACCAACGTAGTAACTGGAGGCGATACCGCCGCGAATGCGCACACCTTGGCCACGACGCACTGCGCCGTAATAGGCCGCACCGCTTGCCACCGCCAGATCAAGGTCAACCCCCGTCAACCGTTTCGCCATCTCTGCATTGGCGTCCAGCAACCATTCGTTGATGGTCTCTTCTAAACGATTGGCGAGCAGTGCTGATTTCAATACGCCGCCGTTAAATAGAATCGCGGTTGGCTTGATAAATTGCACCGAAGGAGCGCCGTGCCCCGGCATACCAGGTATACCGCCAACAAACGGATTGAAATCTTGTGCTGGCGTTGCATCACCATTCATCGCATTGGCTTGTTTTGACAAGAATGCGGCGATATGGCGGGTAATTCCGGCATCTTGCGCGTAAGGCAGGCCCATTTGTGTCAATGCGCCGCGATTGCGTTGAAGCGGATGTTCAGTAATCGCCACTTTGGGGAAAAAGCCTTCCACCAGCATTTGCTGCACTTCTTGCTGGGTCAGCTCGGTTTTCAGCGTCGCGCCGAGCAATTTTGAACCACGGCTTGGCACCACAATCGGCACGGCTTGCAACTCGGCATCATTGAGCAGCGCTTCCTTAGCATCACGGCAAGCGTGCGTCATGGCCTGAATTTGCCAAGGTTGCAGCTCTTTGCCTTCTTGCGCCAATTTCATTTTTAAGCTGTAGGCGAGGGCGAGATCCATGTTGTCACCGCCAAGCAGAATATGCTCACCCACGGCGATACGTTTGAGTGTCAGGTTACCTTGCTCTTCGGTCACTTCCACCAGAGAAAGGTCGGTGGTGCCGCCGCCGATATCGACCACCAGCACCACGTCACCGACGCTCACTTCATCGCGCCACTTGTCGTTGCTGTTGTCGATCCAGTTGTACAGTGCGGCTTGTGGTTCTTCGAGAAGAGTCAGATGCACAAAGCCGACATTGCGTGCTGCTTCAGCGGTAAGATCGCGCGCAGCAGGGTCAAACGAAGCCGGAACGGTGATGGTCACCTCTTGCTCGGCCAGCGGATGCTGCGGATAAGCGTGATCCCAAGCTTGTTTCAGGTGCTCAAGATAAAGCTCGGTGGCGCGCAGGGGCGACACTTTTTCCACCTCTTCCGGGCTACCCGCAGGCAAAAAGGCGTCACGGCGGTTCACGCCGCCATGGCATAGCCAAGATTTTGCGCTGGCGACTAAACGAATGGGCGTTTTGCTACCAAGATTACGAGCAATCGCACCAACCAGCGCTTTGGGTTCTGTGGTCCAAGGGAGCACGCGTGACGCAGGGTTCATCTCATGCTCGTGCGGCTGGTAGAGAAACGAGCCCAGTTGGCTGCGCGCTTCCACCGTTCCCGGCGCGGTCAATTGAGGGATCGCCATCACTTGCACGCGAGCGTGCTCGTCTTGTGTATCGAGGAAAGAGAGCACGCAATGGGTGGTGCCAAGGTCAATACCGATACTGAATTTGGCGGCTTGCTCAGCCGCAGGTGTATTGTGCATTTCCATTACAGCTCAACCTCAGCGGGCGCGATGATGGTCGCGTCGTAGTTTTCGGCCAGTTTCGGCAAGTTGATTGCGCTGGCTTTCCAGCCTTTGTGAACCAGTGTGCCGTTAAACGGCGCCTTGCCCGTCACGTTACCCACCAAACGAATCGCCTGAGGGTTAAAGCCTTCCGCGACCGTAATGCGCGTCTCTTCTTCTTCGCTGCGAATGTGTTCTAGCGTGATGTACTCTTTGAGTACTTTCTGCCCGCCAGTATGGATAACTCGGGCGGCAGCACCGACTTCTTCGTCGGAAAATGCGCTGAGATCTTCTTTTAAGAAATCAATCAAGCGCGCTTCTTGCTGCATAATTGAGAGCAGTTGCATCGCCGAATCGGTTGAGGCAGTGGCAAGCTTAGATTGCACTTCCACCACTTTCTCAATCACTTTTTCAACTTCGACGACTTTTTCGACTTCGACAATTTTCTCTACTGGCTTTTCCACTTCAACGATCTTTTCAACCGGTTTCTCAACCACTTTTTCGATCACTTTGCTTTTGCGCGAAACGGCAACCAAGAGAAGCAAAACACTCGACGCCGCAAGGCCTGCATGCAGCATATCGAATGTTTGAGGAATCAGGTTTAAATCAATGTTCATGCTATTTTTTCTCTAATCGATTGATTTAAAGGTGCGTGGATTGGCTCATTTGCCGCAATTTCAAGGGCGATTTTGCGACGTGCACCTAGTGTAGACATAAAAATGGTGGCTGATAATAGCATATTCAAGTGAGGAGATTGTATTAAAACCGCTTGCAACCCCTGAATTTACGGCGGTTTTGCTGAAAATATCATCAAATAGCGGCCTGTTTTTGGCGATGGATTTTCGCCAACGTGCAAGAGGCACAAAGAATCTTGATCAGTTGGGGTGAAAATAAGCAAACAACCGCGCTTAGGTCGAGTTTCTGCTTTCTCTGGGGTACAATTTCGCCCTTTAACAATCAACCACGAGAAAAAAGGCAATCTATGAACCATAACCGAATTGTTTGCTTTGATTTGGAAATGTGCTGCTGGAACGAGAATGGCGTCGGGCGCACAGGTGAAATCATTGAAATTGGTTTGGCGGAAATTGATTTGCTCCGAGGGGAGATTGTGAAACGCGCGCAGTATTACGTTAAACCGGAACACGACGAAGTGTCGCTGTTTTGCGCCGAGCTGACGGGCATTACGCCGCGAAAAATTGAGAAGCAAGGGCGGCCGCTTGCCGAAGTGGTGAAGTCGATGATCAAAAATTTCGGCGGCAGCAATAAAATCTACACCTCGTGGGGCAGGGATGACCAGATCCTGTTTAACGAGTGCCACGCGAAAGGGATTGAGCCACCATTTAGTGAGTTTATTAATTTGGCTACCTTATACCGCATTCAAAATCGCCTCAAAGATAGGCGCATTGGTCATCGTCAGGCGCAAGAAGCGAAAGGCATCGATTGGGAAGGGCGGCAGCATTCGGGCTATGTGGATGCCTACAATTTAGCCAAACTCGCTTTAACCATGTTTTAGGCTCAGATGAAAAGCGAGCGTCATTAAATCTTCATCTCGCTTTTCATTTTTGTTCATCTTGCGCCACTAAACTTGCTGCAAATCATAACAACGCAGTTGGCAAATAAAGATGTTACTTTCCGTGCTTTGGAGTGTGGTATTTGTGTTCGGTAGTGGAGCAGTCTACCGTTGGCATCAAAAACCCGTCCTGTAATCTTTGAATAAGGTAAAAACGCGCCGAGTGCGCGTTTTTTATTGCATGTTGACTGGCGAATTCGCTTTACGACTTATCGATCACTTGCAGTTTGGCGCGGATAAACTCGCGGTGATCCACATAGAGCAGCTCGGCCGTTTTGCGGATCACTGAGTCCTCCAATGGGTCGATATCGCCATCGGCGTGCGCCACCTCCCACATGCCTTTGATCAGCTCAAAACGCGTCTCTTGCGAAAGCTCTCTCAGTTGTGAAGTGAACTCATACAGCGACGCGGCTTGAGCAACGCCACTTTGCGCCTGAGTAAGTAAAGTTTCCACTTCGTCATCGCTTAAATTGAGCAGGCGCTTGAGCAACTGACGTTTTACCGCTTGCTCGCGCTCGTCGATTTGATGATCAGCGCCAGCAACTTCACACAATAAGCTGGCGATGGCCAGATTGGGGTTGTTTGCGGCGTTTTGGCTCAAATCTGTGCCATCAAGCAACTGCTTGAAGAGAGTGGTGAGTTTGTTAAACATGTCGGTGACCTTTTCAATCGCAATACTCTTTTAACATGATAGCGCTAATGCCGTTTCACAACCGCTATCGATAATTTTATTCTGCCGCGCTGTTACTCTTCTGCACTGGTCGCTGGAAAATCGACACAACGGCCATCACTGGTGAGCAAGCTGACTCGCTTTGGCTTTCCGTCAGCATCGAGATAGAGCTCGCCAATGGCGCTGTGGTTAACTAAACGGTAAAAGCGTTGGTTATCAGGGCTACGCTTTTTGATTTTCAAGCGCTTACGTTTGGTGAACCAGTTAAGCGGCGAACGAGGGCTGTAAAGCAGCCTATCCATCGCATCACAAAAGCGCAGCAGTCGCGCAGGAAAATGATTTTTTTAATCCGCTGCAAGTGATCTGGTAGATGTTGGGGCTGGATTTACGAAAGCGCAACTTGATGTCATAAACAAACGAGTAGTGCACATCCCCCGAGAGAATGACAAAGTTGGTTGGCGTTTTGGTGTGGGTAAAAATGCTGATGAGCGTATTGGCGCTGCCCGGATGCGCCATCCAGTTTTCGGCATCGATCAGTAAAGGTTGGCCGAGTTGCGTCATGATGCGTTGCAGCATTTCGATAAATTTGACGCCAAACATCGGCGCGGCAGAAACGATGATCACTTTTTCTTGATGCATCAGCTCCTGTTGCAGTTCGACCAGCGCTTCCCAATCCATCAAACCAGACGGCTTATTCATGCGTGATTCCGAGCGCCAGCGTCGGGTTCGGGTATCCAGCACCACCACTTTGGGTTCGGTAGGAATGGTGTAGTGCCAATCTTCAAAGCGATAGAGCAGTTGAATAAACGCGTCTTGATGCTCCGCGGTCGGAGAGTGAAAATAGCGCTGCGCCGCGATGAAAAAGCGCTCGTCAAACTTTTCCGGTGCGTTACCCCAACCTTGACAGAGCCAGTAGGAGAGCAAACCGTTGCCAATCACGCGGTGAGAAAATGGATGCTGATAGGCCGCAGTCTCCCAGCCAATGGTCAGGTTCCAGTCGTCGGTCACGTCGTGATCATCAAAAATCATGTAAGTCGGCAAGTGAGCGAGCAGGCGTTGCACACTCGGCAAACCGGCAACAAAATCGTCAATCTGCTTGATTTCTTTGTGCCACAACTGTTGCCATTTCTCGCTCAGTGTCTGCCCTGCCCACTCAAACGCTTGCTCTTTCAGGCGTTCTCGGTTAACCAGTTGCCACGCCTGCGGCGACCACACCAGCAGATACATGGCAAAAAACTCGGCAAAGCTGATGAGATGATTTTCGCTTTCTGTGGAACTGAACACCGGTTGGCGGCGAAAACGCGTTAAACGGGCAAGCAGGGTGGATTGGTCGACATAATCTGGAAGAATTTGATCGCGAGCATAAAAGCAGCGCGGATCTTGATAGAGCGCCAAGCTGTCTTGAAAAGGCGCGTCGACAAACGTTTCGTTGGCTAAACCGAGCCGCTCAATGAGCTGCGTGATGGCGTCCAATGTCGGCCCGGCCACATGATCAGCGTAAATTTGATCGCCACTTAGCAGCAAGAGATCAGGTCGCTCTGCTGGCGAAAGCGAGGCGACTTTTTTATCCGCTGCAACCAAGGCATCAGCGCTGCGATGGTGTGGATTGCGGCAGGAGCCATGCAGAATGTAATCCGCGGTTGTTCGCACAGAAAAAGCAATGCCTTTTGTTTCGTCACCCTCGTAACAAAGGTGCGGGAAAAGCTCAGTGATTGCTCCCACTTGGGTATCAATTTGATAAAACAGCGCGCAGTTGGTTGGGTATTCGCCAGCAAAATGCCACAGCGCGACGAAAGCATGCTCACCCACTTGTTGTTGCTGAGAAAGGCTCAGCGGCGCTTGATAGAGCAACTTTTCGCCGCTCTCATCGAAGATCTGAAAAGTGCCTTCAACCGGTTCGCTGCTCACCAGCCAAAGGTTGATTTCGCTTGCGGTCGTTTTTCTGAGGATCGGGCCTGCCAGAATCAGCGGCAGAGGAGAGCGCGGCGGGTTTGTCTGGGTCAATCCTTACTCCTGTAGTTTTATTTAGTCGTCGTTACTTTCGTCTTCAAGCACTTCGATCACTTCGGAGCTGGAAAGTTCGTGTCCCATGAGAAAAATCGCCAACATCGCATCAGCTTTGGTTTTGGTGTCGCTGGCCTCGTCTAAAATCTGTTCGAAACGATGGCGGATCATAGCGATTTCATGTTCAACAAAGCCACGTCCTTCCTCTTCACCTTGCAGATCATCGGGCGCGTTATCAAATTCAAGAAACAGCAAATCGCCGTCTAAGCGAGTGTTCACCAGCCTTTCGGGTAGCCACTCCTCTCCCATCACAAGGTCAGGATCGCAATCATCAGGTAATGAGATGAGGATGTTTTTAAGTTCGGAAGCTTTCACATTCAATTCAAATCAAAGGCAATATCTATTATTGTAACGGCTAAATATCGATGAGCCTAAACCGTTTTTCATGGTTTTGTTAATTATTTACGCTCGACGCACTGTCATTGATGGAATGTGTATATAGATGAAGCAAAAGTTATTCATTATGGGGCTTGGTGCAGTTTTTTTTCTGCCTAGTCAGACGGTTAAAGCTCAGCAACCGGATTGGGGGATCGCGGCTATGTATCGAGTCGCCTCGATTCCTTTTGATACTAGCGGCGGCGATCAATCTGTGAGCACGTTTGTCCCGATGATGTTTTACAACGATGACAACCTGTTTATTCGTGGTACCGAAGGGGGTTTTTATCTGTTCGAATCGGACAATGAGCAATGGCAACTTAATGCGTTGACTCGGCTGCGTTTTATCGATATCCCTAAAGTGGCGCAAAACTCGATTGAAGGTGACAAAGCGGATTTTGGTATTCAATTGGCGTATCGTTGGGACGAAAACTGGCGTTTGGAAGCGGAAATTATGGGTGACAACGAGTACCGTTTTCACTCCAACTATCGTCTTGCAGCAAAATATGATTGGGGCGATTGGGAAGTAGAACCGTCGTTTACGCTCAGATATAAAGAAGCCGATTTTAACAGCACCTACTTTGCCTTCTCCGATATCACTCAGGAGCATATTGGGGCAGGAATTGACGCAAACTTGGGTTTGAAAACGCGCTATCACGTGGCGTCGAATCTCTATCTGCTCGGGCAAGCGAGTGTGACTCGTTTAGACAGCAATGCCTACCGTAGCTACGCCGTGGAAGATCGCTATCAAGGCGAATTTTTTGTCGGGTTTGGATTTTTCAACGACAAGAACAAAGAACGCAAGTCGTCTTTGAGCAATAAAGCTTACTTACGTGTGGCTCACGGCTGGGCAACGCCGTCCAATATTGGCGAAATCTTTAAATTTGAACAAGAAAAAGATCCGTACAACAACCAAATGAGCTCATTTTTTTATGGCCATCCTTTAACCGACGAGCTATTTGGCCTGCCTTTGGATATCTACTTGCATTCGGGAATCACCCATCATTGGGCATCGCAAGTGCAGAGCTCGAGTACCGAAACGGTTGTGTCCATTAAAGCCTATTACACCTTCAATTGGCCGACTAAGTGGCGTTTTGGTTTTGCCGAAGGGATGTCCTACATCGACAACATTACCTATATCGAACAGACCGAAATGGATGAAAAAGGCTATACGCCAAGCCATTTGCTCAACTATCTCGACTTTTCGTTTGATGTGAATGCCGGAGAGTTGTTCGGGCAATCAGAATGGAAGAATGTCTGGTTTGGCTATTCGCTTCACCATCGCTCGGCGATATTTGAAAATGCCTCGCAATTTGGCCGGATTAAAGGCGGCAGCAACTACAACACTGTGTATCTGCAGTTTGATTTTTAAGCCCTAATGCTGTACTCGGCACGCAGTTGTAAAAAGGCCCTCACATCATGTGAGGGCACAAACTAACCGGCACGAAAGTGGGCAAAATGCGTTCAGTCCATTGGTGTACCAGACAGTGGATATGGTGCGCTTTGTGACTAAGCGCTCAGCGCCGCCAAATGCAGCGTTGCTGAAGCGATGCCTTTGCTAGCAAAGTCGTCACCCATGTTGAGCGCTTCTGCGTAGACAAATTCAACCTCAGTGATACCGATAAAACCCAATACGGTGCGCAGATATGGTGTGACGTTATCGCTGGCGGCGTCTTTGTGGATCCCGCCGCGTGTGGTGATCACAATTGCTTTTTTGCCTTCAATCAGACCTTGTACGCCCGCTTCGGTGTATTTGAACGTCACACCAGCGCGCGCAATCAGATCAATCCAGTTTTTCAACTGAGTCGGTACCGTGAAGTTGTACATCGGGGCTGCGATAACCAGCGTGTCTGCCGCTTTCACTTCTGCAATTAGCGTGTCTGAAAGCTCAACAATCGCTTGTTGCTCTGCGCTCAACTCGCCGCTGGCACGCAGTGCTGTCGCCACTTGGAAGTCTAAAACAGGCAGAGGTTGCTGCGCTAAGTCACGCACGGTAATTTCTTGTTGGTCGAGATTTTTGACCAACTCATCGACCAGTTTATTGGATTGAGAGTAGTCGCCAAGAATGCTGGATTTAAGAACGAGGAGACGAGACATAGGAGATTCCTTAAGCTTTGTTGCAAAGTATGTGGCCATTTTAGTCACTTTCTATTGAGTGAGAAGTCAAGGAACTTGGTAATCTCATTCGAAAAATTAGAATAATGCTCGTTGGTGGCTTTTCTTGAGGCTGTGGTACAATCCGCGCAGTTTTAAGTCATGAAAAGAATAGGAAATGCTTTGACGTCGTCACAGCCCAATACACAATCCAAGCCGCCGGAGCAAAAGGCTCAGGCGAATACCGCCGCCTCTTTACGCCAAGCGCTCAGTCAGTGCTTGATCAAAGATCGCTTTCGTCTCAGTAAGCGCATTTCGGGTGCCAGCAAAATTAAAAAAGAGTCAGCACGCCACGCCGTGTTTGATGAGATAGCACTAGATATCGCCAAATCGATGATGGAAGTGGAGCAGCGCTGTCGCCTACAACCGAAAATTGACTACCCTGAAATCCTGCCTGTTAGCCAGAAGAAAGATGACATCGCTAAAGCGATCGCTGAGCATCAGGTGGTGATTGTGGCGGGGGAAACAGGGTCAGGGAAAACCACCCAGCTACCGAAAATTTGCGCCGAGTTGGGCCGAGGTAAATTTGGCCTGATTGGTCACACTCAGCCGCGCCGTTTGGCCGCTCGTTCGGTCGCCAGCCGTATTGCCGAAGAGATGGAGACCCAGCTTGGCGATTTCGTCGGCTACAAAGTGCGTTTTAACGATCAAATCTCTGAAAATACTCAGATCAAACTGATGACCGACGGTATTTTGCTGGCGGAAATTCAGCACGACCGTTTTCTCAATCAGTACGACACCATCATCATCGATGAAGCGCATGAACGCAGCCTCAACATCGATTTTATTCTCGGCTACCTCAAAGAGCTGTTGCCGCGTCGCCCAGATCTCAAAATCATCATTACTTCTGCGACGATTGATCCGGAGCGTTTTTCTAACCACTTTGGCGGCGCACCGATCATCGAAGTTTCTGGCCGAACCTATCCGGTTGAGACCCGCTATCGTCCGCTAAGTGGCGAAGATGAAGACGACCGCGATCAGCTCGAAGGCATTTTTGAAGCCGTTGATGAGCTGTGTGATGAAGGGTTGGGCGACATCCTTATCTTCATGAACGGTGAGCGCGAGATCCGCGATACCGCCGATGCCTTGGCGAAACGAAAGCTCAAAGACACCGAAATCATCCCTCTATACGCGCGTTTGTCAGCGGGCGAGCAGAATAAAATCTTCCAGCCGCACGCTGGACGTCGCATTGTGCTGGCGACCAACGTCGCGGAAACCTCGCTGACGGTACCGGGGATTAAATACGTGATTGATCCGGGTACAGCGCGCATCAGCCGTTACAGCTATCGCACCAAAGTGCAGCGTTTGCCGATTGAACCTATTTCGCAAGCCAGTGCCAACCAGCGTAAAGGCCGTTGTGGACGGGTGGAAGAGGGGATCTGTATTCGGCTTTACTCTGAGGAAGATTTTAACTCACGCCCAGAGTTCACCGATCCGGAAATTCTGCGCACCAATCTAGCTTCGGTCATTTTGCAAATGACGGCGCTCGGCCTTGGCGATATTGAAGCGTTCCCGTTTGTTGAAGCGCCGGATAAACGCAACATCCAAGACGGTGTGCGTCTTTTAGAAGAGCTGGGCGCGATTGACTCGCAAGCGAAAGATGCCAACAAACGTCTGACCGCGATAGGCAAGCAGTTGGCCCGTTTGCCGATTGACCCACGTTTAGCGCGCATGGTGTTGGAAGCGCCTAAGTATGGCTGTTTAAAAGATGTGATGATCATTGCCGCAGCGCTCTCCATCCAAGATCCGCGCGAGCGTCCATCGGACAAACAGCAATCGTCGGACGATAAACATCGCCGTTTCTTCCACGAAGAGTCTGATTTCCTTACTTTCGTTAATTTGTGGAACTACATTCAAAAGCAGCAAAAAGCGCTTTCGGGTAACCAGTTCCGCCGCCAGTGCAAAGAGGATTACCTCAACTACTTGCGGGTGCGCGAATGGCAAGACGTCTATTTCCAAATCCATCAGTCGATGCGGGAAATGGATTTCAAGTTGAATGATGAACCGGGCTCATTTGATGCGGTTCACAGTGCCATCTTGGTCGGTCTGTTATCTCACATCGGTATGAAAGATCAGGAGAAGAACGAATATCAGGGCGCACGCAATGCCCGTTTCCATCTTTTCCCTGCCTCCGGTCTGTTTAAGAAGCAGCCGAAATGGGTGATGTCGGCCGAGCTGGTGGAAACCTCCAAATTGTGGGGACGCGTGGTGGCGAAGATCCAACCAGAATGGATTGAGCCGCTCGCCAAACACTTGATAAAACGTAGTTACAGCGAGCCGCATTGGTCGAAAAAGCGTGCAGCGGTGATGGCTTATGAGAAAGTGATGCTGTACGGCATTCCTATCGTGCCAAAGCGTTTGGTCAACTACGGCAACATTGACGCCGCAGTGAGCCGGGAGATTTTCATTCGCAGCGCACTGGTCGAGGGAGAATGGGAAACCAAACACGCTTTCTTCAAGCAAAACCGCAAGTTGCTGCAAGAAGTTGAAGAGCTTGAGCATAAGTCGCGTCGCCGTGACATCTTGGTCGACGATGAGGAGCTGTTCCAGTTCTATGATCAGCGTGTAGGCACAGACGTTGTCTCCGGGAAGCATTTTGACACTTGGTGGAAACAAGCGGCGAAGAAAGACCCTGAACTGCTGAACTTCGAAAAAGAGATGCTGTTTAAAGGCGACGCCAGCCATGTCACAGATTTGGACTATCCGAATTTTTGGCATCAAAACGGCCTGAAACTCAAGCTCAGTTATCAATTTGAACCGGGCGATGACAGCGATGGCGTGACGGTGCATATTCCGCTGCCGATTCTCAACCAAGTGGATGCTGCTGGGTTTGACTGGCAGATCCCGGGCTTGCGTCATGAGCTGGTGGTGAGCCTAATTAAGTCGTTGCCAAAGACACTACGCAAGAATTTTGTTCCCGCACCGAACTATGCAGATGCGTTTTTAGCGCGTGTGAGCGCGATGGAAATGCCGTTATTGGACGCGTTGGAGAAAGAGCTGCGCCGTATGACAGGTGTGGAAGTGCTGCGCGAGGATTGGAAACTTGAACAGGTGCCCGATCACTTGAAAGTCACTTTCCGCGCGGTGGACGAGAAAAATCGCAAACTGAAAGAGCACAAAGATCTGCACGAACTGAAAGAGAGTTTGAAAGAGAAAGTGCAGGAGACGCTCTCCAAAGTGGCGGATGACGACATCGAGCAGCAAGGCTTGCATACGTGGAGCTTTGGTGAGCTGCCACAGGTTTACCAGCAAAAGCGCGGTGGGTATCAAGTCAAAGCCTATCCGGCGATTGTCGATAACAAAGACAGCGTGGAGATCAAGCTGTATGAAACCGAGCAAGAGCAGATTGCGGCTATGCGTGCGGGTCAGCGTCGTTTGATCTTGCTCAACGTGCCGTCGCCGATTAAGTATCTGCACACCAATTTGCCGAACAAGTCGAAGCTTGGCCTCTACTTCAACCCGTATGGCAAAGTGCTCGATCTGATTGATGACTGTATCGCCTGTGGCGTGGATAAGCTGATTGAAGAGCAGGGCGGTATAGTCTGGGAGCCCGAAAAGTTCGAGGCGCTTAAAGAGCATGTTCGCGCCGAATTGGGTGACACTGTGGTTGAAATCGCCAAACAAGTGGAAACTATCCTCACCACCGCCTTTAATATAAATAAGAAGTTGAAAGGTAAGATTGATTTCACTATGGCGTTTGCACTGTCTGACATCAAGGCGCAAATTGAAGGTTTGATCTTCAAAGGCTTTGCCACGGAATACGGCTGGAAGCGTTTGCCAGATATTCTGCGCTACATGCGTGCAATTGAGCGCCGCATGGAGAAGCTGCCGATCGATCCAAACAAAGATCGTCTGCATATGCTTAAGATCGAATCGGTGGTGAATGACTACAAGGAGCTGCTGAATAAAATTCCGAAAGGGATGGCCGTACCAGACAATGTGAAGGAAATTCGCTGGATGTTGGAAGAGCTGCGCGTGAGTTATTTTGCCCAGCAGCTTGGCACGCCGTATCCGGTTTCGGATAAACGGGTTAAAAACGCAATAGATGCTTGCTAATTCCGCACTTGGATGTAGGCATATTAATTGCAGAATGTATAATAGCGGGCATTGATACGTCTATCAGAAGGCAAAAACCTGCCTCCTGACAGACTGACAAACAAACGAGAGAAGGTTAACGATGAAAAAGACTCTTTTAGCACTAGCGCTTGTTGGCGCGTCATCAACAGCGATGGCGGATTCATGGATTTACGGCGGTGCGACGGTCGGTCAGTCTGACTTTAAAGGCGAAAGCGGCACTTCCTACTCAATTCACGCGGGTACAGGCATTCTGCCAATCATTGGTATCGAAGCTGGCCTAACTCAACACGGTACTTTTGATATTGATTACTCAGGCACGAAGCACGACACGAAATTGCGTTCTTACTACGCGGCACTTAAACCAAGTATTGATGTAGGCCCACTGCACGTTTGGGCAAAAGGTGGCCTTCATCAGTGGGATAAAGAAGTCACTGGCTTGTCAGCACAAGACGATGATGGTGTCGATATCATGTACGGTGTTGGTGCGGAATACTTTATCTTTGGTCCACTTTCTGTTGGTGCAAGCTACATGAACTACACCACAGATAAAGACGATGTGGGTACCTTCTCACTCAATGCGACAATTCATCTTTTATAAGTCGCTCGACTTGTCATGATAAATCCAATAAACCGCTAATTTATTAGCGGTTTATTTTTATCCCTACTTTGTCAAAGCGCGCACCAAGCGTTGGCTGATCGGTCTGATACCACTCGCTTGGCATCGATTTTTCTAACCCTGCCTGTTTTAAGGCTTTCAGTTCCTCCTTGCTAATCACCACGTACTCTAGCCAAGTTGCCAGCAAACACTCTAGCTGTTCTAAGGTGATGTTTTCATTATCTTTCCAAAAACCTTTCAGTAAGCCAACCACACTTGGTTCTGGTACTAAAGGTTCAATCACGCTCTGTTTGCTGCGGGTTACTTTGCTCGAACGCGGCAGTTGGTCTCGCGCTAAGTTCCAATCCGGTTTGCCGTGGCGAGTCACCAGTCGATGGCGATAGCAGTAGTAGGGAAACAGAAAGCGTTCAATCGCGTGCCAGCGCTCGGCTTTGATTTCTAAGAGTATGTGTTGCAGCTCAAAATGTTCATCGTACATGGTGGTTAGGAGCATTGCTCGAGGCGATTTTATAGCGCTATAAAATATCAGAATCGGGATTTAGTTGATACTCAAGGCGTTTTTTTTCATCATCTGCTTTGTAAAGCTAACTGGATGAATTTTAATGAAAACAGGAAAAATCTCCGCCCTCGGATTGCTCTTTTTTCTTCCGCTCAGCCACGACGTACTTGCCGAGACAAGTAGTGTGGATGAGGCACTGCTTAACCGTTATGTGAAAGGCCGAGTGTTTGTGGAACAAGTGGTTGGCGACCACAGTGATACCCGTTGTTTGGCTTGCACGGCGCAAAGTGTGATCGAATTTGACACTCAGACGCCCACCGCAATGTACAGTTTGCCCGGTGAAGAAAACGGCTACACCAGCATTTATAAATATGAAAATCAGACTATTCGCCTTAATGGTGTGCTGTTTCACATCAAAGCTGATGGTAGTCAAGTTGCACTAGAGAGCGAAACTGGGGTAGTGTTTCTTTCCAACTGAGAGGACGACTTCGACTTGTTGTCCCCGTTTCAAGGAGAGAAAAGTCATGTCTCAATACACAGCGACAGTTCATTGGCAGCGTCAAGCCCACGAGCCGTTTTCTGATAATCTGTATAGCCGCGGACATGAGTGGCGTTTTGATGGTGGCGTAGTGGTTCCCGCTTCTGCCTCGCCGCATGTGGTTCCTCTGCCTTTATCGGTGGAGCAAAACGTCGATCCTGAAGAGGCTTTTGTCGCCGCGCTGTCGAGCTGCCACATGTTGACTTTTCTGGGAATTGTGGCGAAAAAGCGTTACGTGGTGGAAGAGTATATCGATCACGCGGTTGGCCGCATGGAAGAAAATGAACAGGGCAGAATGTGGGTTTCGCAGGTGGTACTCAGGCCGAAAATTCGCTTCGCTGGTGAGTTGCAGCCGACACGTGAGCAACTAGAAAAGTGGCATCATTTGGCTCATCAGCACTGCTTCATTGCCAACTCGGTAAAAACGCTGGTAAGTACGGAGTTTTAGCAAGTAATTGTAATGCATGTGAAAATAGTCGTTTGACGAACAGTAATTTACATATGTGATACGATGTTTATAAAATTTGTTGAGCATTGAGTGGTTATCACAAAAATTAACAAATAATTTACAAACTCCATCAATCCTTGAAAATCTATCCTACGGTTAATGAGCTCCTCAGAGGTCTGACTAGTTATAAGGAATAGAAAATTGAAAAGGAAACTACTCTTTGCTACTCTCTGGATAGTGAGTGTCAGTAGCTTGGCCGGAACCAGCGCTGCCTCACTTGATCAAACAGGCTATACCCAAACTCGTTATCCCATCGTGCTTGTGCACGGCTTATTCGGCTTTGATAAGCTAGCTGGGGTGGACTATTTCTACGGCATTCCAGAATCGCTCACTAAAGACGGCGCTAAGGTGTACGTGGCGCAGGTCTCCGCGACCAACAGTAGTGAGGTGCGTGGTGAGCAGTTGCTCGCGCAAGTTGAAACCTTGCTCGCAGCCACTGGGGCGGAAAAAGTGAACCTGATTGGCCATAGCCATGGTGGGCCAACGGCACGTTATGTTGCTTCTGTTCGGCCTGATTTGGTGGCGTCGGTGACCAGTATTGGCGGTGTTCACAAAGGTTCAAAAGTGGCAGATTTAGTGCGTGGCCAAGTTGCTGAAGGCTCTGTCACGGAAGCGCTGGCGGTGAAACTTGCCGAAGGGCTTAGCGGGCTGATTGGCTTGCTTTCTGGTGGCAGCTCGCTTGAGCAAGATCCACTCGCCTCGCTTGATGCCTTGACCACGCAAGGTTCGCTGCGCTTTAACCAGTTTTACCCTGAAGGCATTCCAAGTTCAGAATGCGGTGAAGGGGCTCTTCTCGCCGCGAATGGCGTCTATTACTACTCTTGGACAGGCGCAAGCACGTTCACCAATGTGTTAGATCCGATTGACGCGCCGATGGCGATTTTGGGTTTGGCATTTAGTGAGCCAAGCGATGGTCTGGTCAGTACATGCAGTGCGCACTTGGGCAAAGTGATCCGCGATGACTACAAAATGAATCATTTAGATGAAATCAATGGCCTGCTTGGCATTCATCATCTGTTTGAGACCGATCCGGTTACCTTGTATCGTCAGCATGCGAATCGTTTGAAACTGCAGGGTTTGTAAGGATAGCCAATGAAAAAGACCGTATTGAGCATAATTATTGTGATCGCCTTGGGGAGCTTCATTGCGGTCTTTTATCCAACGGCAGAACAAGCTGCGGTGCAAGACATTCGCACCGCAGCTCAAAAGGATACCGAGCTCGATATCGCCTCTGGCCGGGCGCTAATGGAGTACTCTCTCAGCGCTTTGGGTGAAAAACCGTTGCATCAGATCCAAAGTGAATTCACCGCGCTTGGTGAAGTGATTCAACCATTGCAAATTGACGAGCGTCTGTTTGCGACCTATTTGCAATATAAGCAAGCACTCGTTGAGTTAGAGCCCAATTGGAGTGCGCTCGATAGCGTTGCCTTTACCGAGTTACACCAATCTTTGTTGGCGTTACAGCAGCGCTTTTTTACCGACGAGCAAATTGCACTGCTTTTTGCCGAAGAAAATCAGTTGAGAGCCCTCGCGATAGAGAAAATGCGCCTGCAGAGCAGCACACTCAGCCAGCAAGAGCAGCAGGCCATGTGGCAAGCTCAATTAGCTGATTTACCAGAGTATATTCAGCAAAGTGATGCGAATCGCAGGTTGATTGGTGAACTTAGCCAAACTGAGCAAGAGGACAGGCAAACGGCCTACTTAAAGCGAGCTGAGTTGGTGGGAGACGCTGGGGCGCAGCGGTTGAGTCAACTCGACGCCCAGCGCCAGCAGTTTGCCGATGAGTTGCAGAGCTATATGCTTGCCCGCAGCGATATTCTACAGGCAGATTTTCTTAGCACAGAACAAAAGCAGCAGCAGATTGAGGCGCTGCGAGCCAGCCGCTTTGCCCAAAAGCAGTGGCGACGAGTCGAAGCGTTAGAGCGCATTCAAGACGCATCGCAATCTGTAAACTAAAAGAGCAGGGGATACCTGCTCTCTTGATTAAATCGCCAGCGGCATTTCGTTGGATGAATCAGGTTTACGAAACACCAAACGCAGCCCAAGCATGGCAAGAATGGACATGGCGAGCATCAAGCAGCCTAGCGGCAGTTGATCTTGGGCTGAAAACAGCGATGCGATGAGCGTTGCAATGCCCGCTCCTAGGTTTTGCATCCCGCCTAATATCGCGCCTCCCGTCCCTGCATGGTAAGGAAAAGGGGCCAATGCGCCAGTAGTTGCCGCTGGGAATAAAATGCCCGCGCCAAGAAAGTAGATGGTCGCGCCGCCAACAAGCGTGAGTGCCGTTGTTTGACCAAACACGCCAGGGATCAAAACGATGGCCGCGCCAAGCAAAATCGCCACCAAACCCACATTGAGTGCACGTTTTTGCGAGCGGCGCTGAGCGATGTAGCTCGACAGGCCTGCACCGATCAGATAACCGGGAATGGGCAAGACAAACAAAATACTGACGGTCGTGGCTGGTAGATCAAGCACGCCGCCTAACAGCACGCCTGCTGCGGCTTCAAAGACCGCCACGCCAGCAAAGGTCGCGACCAAACAGAGCAAATAGCCTTGGAAACGTGGGTTGGAAAGCACATAGCGGTAACTGCGTGCGACGGACTCTACTTTGCGTTTCTCTTTTGGCAATGTCTCCATCATGCTGGTCATCATGGTGATGATGACAGCAATCGCAAACAGGGCGAGGAAGAGGTAACTTGAACGCCAACTAAAGGTTTCCGTCAAGTAGCCACCCAGCACCGGAGCCAACAAGGGAGAAAAGATCACGCACATGCTAATCAGGCTGTTGGCGCGGTGCAGCTCTGCTCCTTCAAAGCAATCGCGTGTCAAGGTGCGTGACATCGCTCCGCCGCAGCCAATGCCCAAGCCTTGAATAAAGCTACCCGCCAAAAACCACTCATATTGTTTGGCAAACAGCGTCACAAGCGTGCCAAGGATATAGATCACCAAGCCGATGATGATGACCGGTTTACGACCAATGCGATCAGACAGCGGCCCGTAGAAAAACTGCGATAAGCCATATGGGATCAGATAGCAGGCCATGACCGCCTGCAAAGCAGCTGGTGAAACGAGGAATTCGTCGGCCATGTAACCAATCGAAGGCACGTACATGGTTTGTGTCATTTGACCGACAGCCGTCAGTATAGCGATTAAAAAGGTAAGTTTGACTAATGGAAATGACGCGGACATCTGCGTATTTTCTCCGGAAAAAAGACAACAATATTCCCCGGCACTTTAGTAAAAAAGTGCCAATAAATGACGTAAACACGGGAGGTTACGGCGCGAGATGTTAGTCCTTGCTCGGAGGGTAAGCAATGAGAAAA
This sequence comes from Vibrio navarrensis, assembly GCF_000764325.1. Lineage (NCBI taxonomy): Bacteria > Pseudomonadati > Pseudomonadota > Gammaproteobacteria > Vibrionales > Vibrionaceae > Vibrio > Vibrio navarrensis. Next base: position 1,572,615 of record NZ_JMCG01000001.1, read on the forward strand.
TGTGATCTAAAGCAAGATTAATTTCTATCATTTGCATTAGAAAAATTAATGCAAATGTAAGAGTAATAAAAAGGGAGCTTGCGCTCCCTTTGATCAATCATTCAACGAATTAGAACTTCTCTTCGAACTCTTTGTTCGCTGCCCATGCGTAGATAAGCTCTAGCGCGATGGTGGCTCCGGCTAATGCGGTCAGGTCGCTCTGATCGTATGGCGGAGAGACTTCCACAACGTCCATGCCGACGATGTTGACGTCTTTCAAACCACGGATGATCTTGAGGATCTTATCGGAGTTGAGACCGCCACAAACAGGTGTACCTGTTCCGGGCGCAAACGCCGGATCCAGACAGTCAATATCAAACGTCACATACACTGGCTTATCTGCCACGATGCGGCGAATGTCGGCCAGAATCTCTTCGACTGTCATGTCGTTGGCTTGCATCGCGTTGATGACGTTAAAGCCGTGACCGTCTTGTTTGTATTCAGTACGAATACCGACTTGTACCGAGTGCTTCGGTGAGATCAAACCTTCTTTCGGCGCATGGTAGAACATGGTGCCGTGGTCGTAGCTACTGCCGTTTGCATAGGTGTCGGTGTGCGCATCGAAGTGGATCAGTGCCATCTCACCGTGGTGTTTGGCATAAGCACGCAGCACTGGTAGTGTGATGAAGTGATCACCACCCAGCGCCAGCATGGTTTTGCCGCTTTGCAAAATGGCTGAGGTCGCGGCTTCCATACGGTAGGTAAAGTCTTCTGCATCACCACAGTCAAAGACCAAGTCACCGCCGTCGATCACTTTTACTTTCTTGAACAGGTTAAAGTCCCAAGGAAACTTTTTGCCTTCCCAAGCGAGGTTTACAGAGGCACGACGAATCGCATCCGGTCCCATACGCGCACCCGGGCGACCAGAGGTTGCCATATCCAGTGGGGCACCAAACACCACCAGATCCGCGTCTGCGGCGACCGGATCTTTCACATACGGGCGACGCACGAAACTCATTGAGTTCGAGTAAAGCGAATAATCAGTTTTAGTAAACAAATCATTCATTTAGAAATCCTCTAAATAAGTATAACCAGACAGACCTTGTTCCAGCTCTGCCAGGATTTGTTGCTGCTCTTGGGCCTCAACACGAAGTGAAACCAGAGATTGGTAGTTCTTACGGATCTGGTCCACATCAATATGCACATAACGCATCATGTCTTCGACGGTGTCACCTTCGTTGACAAAATCAATATTCATTTCGCCTTGGTCACCGACATTGACCACCACACTGTGGGTGTCACCAAACAGGTTATGCATGTCACCGAGAATTTCTTGGTAAGCCCCCACAAGGAAGAAGCCCATCAAATAAGGTTCGTCCGCGTTCCAAGCTGGAACGGGGAGGGTACTTTCGATACCTTGACCATCTACGTACGCATCAATCGCACCGTCTGAATCGCAGGTGATATCCAGCATTACAGCGCGGCGGTCTGCGGTATTTTGCAGCCCAGAGAGAGGCATTACCGGGAAAACCTGATCGATACCCCAAGAGTCAGGCAGCGACTGGAATAGCGAGAAGTTGACGAAGAACTTGTCTGCCAGACGCTCGGCCAATTCGTCCAAAATAGGGCGATGGAAACGGTTTTTGTTGCTCATCAAACGATTGAGCTCGTAATAGATGCGCAGCGATGTTTGCTCTGCCCAAGCACGGTGCTCAAGCGTCAACACGCCTGTGGCGAACTGAGAATGCACCTCAGCCAAATCGCTCTGGGTGTCGTTGTAAATCTCAATCAATGCACGTGCGTCGGTTCCGTTGTGCAGATTCAACCAACTGCGCCACATGTTGTTGAGCAGCATTGGGAAATCTTCGTCCGGTTCGGTCACAGTTTCTGGCTTGTAGGTCTCTGTACCGATGACGTTGGCAATCAACACTGCGTGATGCGCTGTTAATGAACGACCGGATTCAGAGATGATCACGGGCATTGGCTGCTTGTAATCTTTACACACGTCACCGACCGTGTTGACGATGTTACGTGCGTACTCGACCAAGCCGTAGTTCATTGAGTTGGACGATTGACTGCGCGTGCCGTCGTAGTCGATAGCCAAGCCACCGCCTACGTCAAAATATTTAATGTTCGCACCAAGGGTACGCAGTTCGCAGTAAAAACGCGCCGATTCGTTCACTCCATTACGCACATCGCGAATATTGGCCATTTGTGAGCCAAGGTGGAAGTGAACCAGTTGCAGCGTATCGAGCTGGTTCTCTTGCTTCAAACGGGTGATCACATTCAGCACTTGCGAGGCAGAGAGGCCAAATTTTGACTTTTCACCGCCGCTCGCTTGCCATTTGCCCGTACCTTGAGAAGCAAGGCGGATGCGAATGCCTAGACGTGGGGTCACACCAAGGCTTTTGGCTTCACGCAGTACCAAGTCCAGCTCCGACATCTTCTCGAGCACGATGAATACTTTATGACCCAGTTTTTCGCCAATCAGTGCTAAACGAATGTACTCACGGTCTTTATAGCCATTGCAGACGATCACAGAACTCGCTTGTTGCGCCATGGCAAGCACGGCGAGTAGCTCTGGTTTACTACCAGCTTCAAGGCCCAGCTGTTTTGTTTCAAGTTGTGCCTGGCTTGCTAGAATCTCATCCACCACTTCACGCTGTTGGTTTACTTTAATCGGGTAAACCAGCAAGTATTTATTGGGGTATTGATATTCCTCAATCGCCTGGTTAAACGCGTCACAGATCGAATGAACACGCTGATGCAGAATCTGTGGAAAGCGAACCAATACCGGCACATTGAGCTGACGCTCTTCCAGTGCTTTGACGATTTTGCTTAACTGAATCTGGTGAGCATTGTCACTACGAGGTGAAACGTACATTTCTCCATGATCGTCAATGCCGTAAAAGCCTTGGCTCCAGTAATGTACGTTGTAATCTGCGCGAACGCGGTCTAGTTTGGATGTTTGTTCCACATCTAATCTCACAGAATATATCCGCACAACTGCAACGGATATTTAAGAACAAAACATGAGTGGGCTGAGCCTCTCATGGCCTGACACGCAACGCGTGTTGCGCGAATTAACGGACAATTTAACATTTGAGTCTAATGAATAAAATTAATTTTTACGACAATAGTTTCTTATTGTGACCTCGACGAAAAACAAACGAATTTTCATTGAATAACAGTGAGTAAGCACTTGATATTCAGGGGGTAAAATGTTGTCCACTCTTGGTGTGAAAACTCCTGTTTTTCATCAGAGTAATCGCCTTTTATTCAGATAGTTATCCGGTTGTCTTTGCATTATGCGCTTCGTGAGAAAGCGCGCTAGTTTGCCATAAGGACTCACGTTGCTAATGCAAATAATGAATATATTCATTCATGCAAAAATCACTTTCGAGCAGTGCCTGATTTTCCAGAAGTGCTTAATTGATTAAACATCATTCAACGGTCACAAAAGGGCGCTCCTCTGCGCCGTATATACTCACTTTCACTCGTTGCCCTTGCAGCAGGCGTTGAGCGTGGTAGTTCGTCTAGTCTTGTAAGCAACAAACCTGACTGATGATGTTTCTCCCCGTGGTGTGGGCAGTTTTAATATAGGCCACACTTTGAGATTATGACAAAAGCCGATAGCATCATGGCAAAGTAGGCTTGGCAGAAAATAGCCTGATGAGTAGCAAATATCGGCTTATCGAGCCTGATCAAAATAAAAAAGGTGTCGCAGTGACAGTCACACTCAGATTACTTAGCGAGAAAGACAGCAACGCTCTGCTCGCGTTTGAGCTAGAGAATCGTCAGTGGTTTGAACGATTTATCGCACCAAGGGAGGCTTCTATGCTCTCCTCTGACGGCATTCTAGAACATATTGAGTTTTGCTTAGAAGAGTATGAGGAGAAGCGCCTGCTGCCGATGGTGGTGGTTGATAGCCAAGGTGAGATCCTCGGGCGGATTAATTTCCACGATGTGAAGTTTAACCAAGGGCAAGCGGCGCTGGGCTACCGATTCGCCAAACGCGCATGTGGCAAAGGGTTGGCGAGTGAAATGATAAAAGAAGGCATTGATACCGTCAGGGAAATTGGATTTCGACGTCTTGTCGCTGTTGCGGCGGTGGATAATTTGGCATCGCAACGAGTGCTGGAGAAGTGCGGTTTTTCTCAAGTTGCTTTAGTGCCAAACTATGTGCGATTGCATGGCCATTATGTGGATTGTTTTCGCTATCAATTGAACCTGCGTAAATTGAAAAATGCAGTTTAATGTGGCTATGACGGGAAGTTATTCTTCTAAAATCGATGCGATTCCTCTCTTTGCCTGATTACTTTTTATCTTGGTAAAGCACTATCTCTGTTATTCTGCTAATCTTTTGATTATTAATAAATTGTTAAAGTTAACTAACGTGAATAATTGACTGCCTCACATTTATTAAACAGAGTATTGTCGTTTTTGTGATATTGAATGCATAAATGGAAAAAGTGTATCTATATCAAATTATTTATTAAAAAATCACGGTAACGGTTGCGAAAGATTTTTTTCACGCTACAAATATAGTCCGGTTGTAAAATAAAAAGGAAAGAAGATATGCGAGGAACTACTCCCGAGTATCTGTTAGCCGCATTAAGGCAGATCATTAAGAGCAAAGGGCTAACGTATCGAGAGTTGTCTGACAGATTAGGAATTCCTCTTTCTACATTCAAACGCCATCTTTATAGCTCGAACATTACGCTTGATAAGTTGATTGAATACTGCCGAGAGATTGATTCTACCCTTGATGAGCTGCAGAAAATTGCAGTGCAGTTACAGACAAATGATGAAAACTACTTCAACCATACTCAGGATGAAGTGTTTTTTAACCATCCAGAACTTTATGATTTTTATAGAGAAATTCGTCATCTGCGCGACAAAGACGGTTTTCGCTGGATGAAAGATAAATATCAGTTAGATGACTCAACCACTTATTCCTACTTTCGCGCTCTGGAAATGTTGGGTTTGATTAAACTCACCGAAGACAACAAATTCAGCTTGGTTGGTCCGATGTATTACCGTTTTGCCGATAATTCAAAGTTGAACAAAAAGTACACCGAAACGCTGAAAGAGCAGACAACCGCTTACAAAGACTGTGTACGGATCGGCTTTTCGCGTATGAACCTGACGGATGATCAGCTTACTGCGATTGGCAAGACGTTAGCGAAAGAGGTGCTGAAGTATCACAGTGAGAATATGGCGGATGGTAATTTTGAAGTATCTGACTTTAAAAACGTGTTGTTAATTGCCAGCCCACATGAGCCTTTGATGTTCTCCGACGGCATCGGCAAGCTGCCTAATGATTTCCTCAATCAAATCAAAGAGGCGATTGATAAAGCTGGGCAAAAGCCAAGTTTGGCACTGTGATTTAATATTTTATGTGTAAGAGCAAAAAAAGCGCCGTCATGAAGACATGACGGCGCTTTGCTTTTGCAGGGATAATCAGGCCGGCATCGGGCTTACCGGCCAGTGATTTAGTCCATCAAAGGCAACTGCTCAATGGCGCGGCGGTAACGACGGTACTCGCCTGTGCTCCATAGCCAGATGCTTTCTGCTGGGATAGCGTAGAACTTGGCATGCTCAGGGTTGTCTGCGATCTGTGCAGCGATTTCCGTTGCCTGAGTTGCTGAGTAGTCAAGTAGAGCGTCCAAGTACTCCGGATCGCTATCTTTATTCTCATCAATGCTCTGCCAAGCAAGCAGTAGCTCATCCTGGTTATGGCAGCCTTCATCGGCACTTTTCTTCGCTGGGTAGTAGCATTTTTGGCTACTATCGTAGGCGAATTTAGCTGGGGTGAAAGGGGTGCCTCTAAACAGCGATTCAAAATAAACGGCTGATTTTAGAAGGTTTACTGTGTCAGTATCACGCAGCATATACAAAGTGGCGTCTTTTTGCGTACGAATGCCTAACTGAGTGAAACGCAAGTTTTGCTTCACGGTGTAAGGTGAACTCTCCAGAAGTGCCAGTTGCTCGTCACGTCCGTCAATGAACATCGCTTTAAGCGCCATGTTTTTGGCTAAACCGTTGCGACGTGTCACCATGTAGTTACGCGTTTTCCAGCTAAATTCATAACCGCCTTTTAGGTCAACAGACAAGCTTGGCTTTCTGATTGAAATATCATCAATCAGATGTTGAGCGCTGTCGGCTAATCCGTACTCATCTGCCTGTCCGAACGCCACCAAGTTGGTCAGCAATGCATTAAACAATGGTGTCACTGTGGTTGGTGACAACTGGAAATAACTCTTCAGGCCGTAAAAATATGTTGGCATTTCAATGGAGCTACGTAAATCTGGTAGGTAACGTGTCTTGGTTTGGACACTCTCACCATTCTCGTCAACAAATACCGGGCCGCGGAAGCTGGTCGCACCGTAGCCTATGTAGCCCAGGTACTCTTTCATCTTCACTGGCGTACCTTTGGTGCCGCTGCGAACGTCGGAAACATCCATCAGCGCCATATTGGATTTGTCACGCGCGCTACTCCAATCATTCCTTTGCACCAGTGCCTGCGCTGCCAGCAATTTGTCTGGCCAGATCCCCATCAAATCGATTGCTGATGAGTAAATCTGGTTGGGGTTGTTGGCTTTCATATCCGTGTATGGGCGGCCATCACGGGTCTCTGATAATACCTTGATCGGTTGAGAACCACTTGCCAATTTAGCGACCAAGTCCTTGTCGAAACAAGATTCTGGTAGCGTGGTTTTATAGCTCATGTCTGGACCGTATTGCGCCCACAAATCATTTAATGAGGAAAATAGCTGTAACGGCTGAGCGCTGCCAGTGGTGACCTCAATTTCGCAAACATGATCGGGCTGTGCCATCACTTCAACAAAGAAATCTGCCGCTAATAAGGCTGCATCAAAGGTGTCACAAATCATTTGTGCACCTTGTGGCAATCGACTGCGAGTTGATGCATTTTGACAGTTGTCGGTGTAGAAATTCGCTACGTTTTGCCCGTAACTCTCTTCCTCTTCGCCTTTTAGCTGGGCAAAGTAGTAGTCGATTTCACCAAGATCCTCAACCACTTCACGGATCTCATTGAACTGGTTAAGGCGAGCCACCGTGTAGCCGAACAATCTACTCTCATAAAAGCTATCTCGGCCATTACGTTTGTTGAGGTAGTCGTAACTGTCCCAGTAACGCTGAATGCGGAACTTGGTCAACTCAAGGATATTGGTCCCTTCATCAAAGCGGTTACAGGTGGTCGTGCTGCTGGTGTTTTCATCAGTACAGTAGTAGTAGTTTTTAACGCTTTGAGTCGGTTGGCTATCGTCTTGTTTTGCCAACTGCTCTTTGAGCGCTTCCAAAGTACCGAGTGGGTAATCACGGTAGTTCTGACGCACTTTAGCGTCAATGGCGTCTAAGCTGGCGTATGCGACAGTCGGCTCACCTTGAGCATCAACGGTATTCACTTCGGCTTGGCGATTGTACCCGAAACGCAGTGCAGCGATGTCGTACTTACCATAGGTTGGCAGTTCGTCAAAAATCGAAGCGCCGTAATCCATGATCGAACTGTAAGCGGGGACCTTATCATAGCCAAGTGCGGTGATTTCTTGCTCGCTGTAGAAGTTGTTCTTGTCCATTGAACCCATAAAGTTATGGCGTAAACCGAGGTTGTGGCCAAGTTCGTGGACTAAGGTCGAGGTATAAATGTGCTGCGAAATCTGTTTGGTCACTTGCGCTCGCTGATCTGCGTTGAGATCTTCCCACGCTTTGAGCTTAGTATTGACCTTGTCGGCGTAATCTGGCTGTGAAGGATCCAAATGCGTGTTATCAAAGTAACCGCCGTTGATATAATCAATGCCCTTAATTAACCCTTTCGATTGAGTGCTCACCCAAAGGAACTGATCAGAATACATGTTCTGCTCAGCGTACGCTTGAAACTGCTTCGCATAGCTTAGGGCCTGCTTGTTAAAGCTGTGTTCCTGCTGCATATCTGGACGAAGCCAAGAGACGACTCCATTATCGAAACGAGGTTCGCTGGCCGCGACCATAGGAAGTGACGCTCTGATATTGGTGATGTTTTTCGCCATGACCAAGTTAGAAACGCGCTCGCCGCCAAAGGTCATTATCGCTGGTTCAGAAGCGGCAGTATTGCCGTCGTTCGTCGTGGTTTGGTTATTATCGAGATCGTTTTCAGTCGGGCGTGCAATCTCTTGACGGTTGTAGTGCACCGTCAGGCGACGCCACATTTCACGAGCGGAGGCGCGGATAACGCCAGCGTACTGATTGACGTGCGCATGAACAATTTCGCCAGTAAGCGGGTTGGTGGCTGAAGGGCCATAACCGAGCAAACCATTGTCGACCGGATCGGTGATGAGGTTAAACATGTTGATGCGCAAGTCACCAGGGTGCTTACCTGCTGGTGTCTCTTTATTGACGATGTTAATTGTCGGCACACCCGTTCCAGCAAGCACTTCGTTGACATGATCGATAGTTTTAATAGTGGTTTCTAGGAACTCACGTCCCTCTGCCGTGAAGTAGCTGTCACTTAAGTAGTAATCGATCGACGCTTTTTTCGGGTTAAAACGATTGATCAGGCGGTATTTTTCACCTTCTAAGTCCGCTTCACCATTGGTTGAAAGCGGCGTTTTTTCTTGGTTAAAGAAGCCATAGCGCTGAGAGTCGCGGCCGGGGTAGTGCACGACTTCATAATCTTTGCTGGCTAACTTGTCGAGCTTGACCAAAGAGTAGAAAAAGCGCGTTTTGAAGGAGAGATCTTCTAGTTCAGAACCAAACTGGTACATATCGTCGGCATCGGCGGTGAAAGTCCGTTCGACTTCGACGTTAATCACGCCAGCATCGGCATCGTACTCCCAATGGACCAAGCGCGGATCGGCCGACTCAGTGACGTTGTCTGCGGTCCACCAAGCATCGACGGTATTGACGGCCAGCGACTTAATGCCAGTGTAATCTGGCGTGAAATGGGTGGTCTCTTCCCATTTTAAGCTCGCATCGGTGTTGAGCTCTTCTTTGTTGGTGCATTCATCAAACTGATCTTCGGCACAGCGATACTGTTGAAATTCGCCAGGGATCTTCAACACCGGAGCAAGGTTGATGCTGCTGTCGTAGCGGCTCGGTTTACCATCGACTAGGGTATCACGATCCACTTCTTCGGCGATGATGCCGTTCTTCTGGTCAAAACGTAAGGTGACCAATTTTGGCGTGCCTTGGAAGAAGCCACGTTGTGTGGCCGCATAGCGCGGAGCAGCACCCGTTGATGGCATATAAAGCCAAAGTGATTCTGTGTCTAAAGAGCTTTTGCTGATCTGCTCAGCTGCTCTCGGTTCGTATTCATATGCGCGTTCCTCTGCGCCACAGCCATACAATGCCACAGACACCATAGTGGCGAGTAATAACTTTCTATACATGTTGTGCACCAGATTAGTAGTTATAAGTGATTGATAGGTAGTAAGTTGGCTTGTCCAAGTCGAATAAGGTGTCGATTGGGTTTGGTCCTCGGTCGGCATCGAAATACCGTGCGCTGTTGGTTAGACCAACAGCCAGTGAGATGTTTTCAGTTACGTTGTAACCAAGCTCTTCTGAGTGACTGAACTCAGGAGAATATTCATTGCCGCGATAAGTCCAAGACGTTGAGCTGTCGATGGTCGTAGAAAGCCACCAATCGCCAAATTCATACGTCAAACCAAAAGAGTTGCTGAGGCGATACTCTTCCAGTTGTGTTTTTCCCACGGTGGTATAGCGGTGGAAGTTCTTTCGAATACGCACCGAATCGGTCAGAGTCAGGCCTTCGAGCAAAAACGCCATGTCATAAGAGAGTGAGAGATCGGCGCGGATCGCGGTAGAAAGATCGCTTTTTTGCGCTGTCTCGGAAAGAGGAATCAAGACGCGCATGCCTGCGGAGAAGCTCAGATTCTCTGTAGGTTGGTATAGGTCGGCGTAGTTGGCCTTGATCCACGCGTTTTGCCAATATTGGCCTTTTTCACCATCAAATTGGTGAATGCCAGCAATATCGGCACTCAGTGTCCAGTTATCGTCGAATTGATAGCCAAGAGTTACGCTGGCATCTATCGAACGTGAGGCAAGGTAGCTGGTATCACGATAGGCGTTTCGGCTGTAAGAGCTCGACGCAGAGAAACTCCAGGGCTGGTCGCTTTCCACGCTGGCTTGTTCGTCGGTGGGACTTTCTGCATGTGCTGTTAACGGCAAACAAGTCGCAAAGAGCGCACACAGTGCGTAATGACACTGTTTCACGAAACTTTCCTTGTAATTTGTGATTGATGTTGTGTTTTTTGCAATTGACGAATACTAAAGGAACTAAGTCAACAAGAGAACCTATTCATGTAAAGTATCAGTATTTAGTGCGACTGGTACAATCAGATGGGTCTGGTGACTTTTTGCTCAATAATTGGATTGTGTTGTGTGGAATTTATAATTTAACAGAATGGTCTTTTATATTTATAGAGTCAATATAATCGTTTTTGTATCTGTAATTATGAAGCGTTAATCTCTTTTTAAACAAAAATACGCTGATTTTTGGGCTGTAAACAAGTGTCTCACTCAGATGTTCGACCTGTATGGATTTTCATCAGAACGTTTGGGTATAACAGAATGAGGTTCTATATTTCTGAGTTCTAAAACTGGTGGTTTGTCACACTCTACTCATCTCGTATTGATTAAGAAAATGAATCTTTGATGAAAGTCTTGCTTTGAGTGATTAATACGCTATTATGACGAAGTGTCATTTATGACGATTAGTCACAATTGTGCGTCATTTCTTTAGTAAAGAATCATGTTACAATCGCGGCAGGAGTAAATCGATACGGGTGAGTGAAAGATGTTTAACTTTGGCTGTAAGAAAAGCGATGAACGTAAAGAGTGTGCCTTTTCGTCAATCAAGACGAAAAAGCAACAAGCGATCGCCGATAGAGAAGTTGAATTGATCCTGCTGGCGAAAGGCATTGTGCAGAAGGAAGGTTTTGCCAACCTGACGATGGACAAGTTGACCGCGGCAAGCTCGTATTCGAAAGGGACAATCTACAACCATTTTTGCAGTAAAGAGGACGTAGTTCTGGCTTTATGTATCCATTCTTTAAAGAATGAAGCGATGTTTTTTAACCGCACAGCCGCTTTTGAAGGGTCGACGCGGGAAAAAATGATTGCGATGCATGTAGGCTTTCGCATTTACGCACGGTTGGAGCCCATCTTATCTACCTGCGCGATCATGGCGAAAACGCCATGGGTACTGGAGAAAGCGTCTCCAAGTCGAGTCAGTGAACTCAATGAGTTGGAAGAGCGGATGATCGATGGCGCGGATGCGCTCGTCAGTCATGCGGTAGCCATCGGGGATTTAAAGTTCTCTCCTGCGATTGGTTCGGATGCGATTGTGTTTGCTAACTGGTCGATTGCGTTTGGTTCTAATGCGTTAACGCAGAATGCATCAAACAGCCGTTGTATCAATCGTTTGCAAGATCCGTTTACCGTGCTTCACAATGCGAACATGCTGCTAGACGGGCTGGGTTGGAAACCACTTTCTAGCGAATGGGACTACCGCAAAACCTGGAGAAGGGTGGAGCAGGAGCTATTCGCTGAAGAGTTGGCTTACTTAGAATCTGTCGGACGTTAGAAGCTGAAAACCAATCTGAGGATTGGTTTTTTCATCACGCTGAGTGACGAATCGTCAAAAATGGCACGAGATTGCACGGAGGTGAGTGAGTTTCCGTGTAATAACTAACACATAAGTTAATAGCGCCAGCATTTGCTGGTTTTTAGAGACTTGTATTTGACGAAACGTCACAAACGGAGAGTGTGATGAAATACCCAACTTCTTCCCACAGTGCGCCTTTTTCTTGGTCATCCATCCCAACCAAGTGGAGTTTTTGGACGCTACTGATCTCAATCGCCTTGATTGTCATTGCTACCCTCGGAGCCCGTAATCTCTACTTTCGTGGCGATTACGATATTTTCTTTGATGGTTCGAATGCACAGTTGCAGGCGTATGATGAAATCCAAACCACCTTCGCCAAGAGCGACAGCATTGCGCTGGTGATTGCGCCGCAAAACGGCAACATCTTTGATGCTGAAAACCTAACCCTGCTGCAAAAGCTTACCGAAGTGGCGTGGCAAGTTCCTTTTTCTAGTCGCGTCGATTCACTGGCGAACTATCAGCATACCGAGGCGCTGGAGGATGATCTCGTCGTGGAGGATCTGCTGTACCGCGACTACGCATTCACGGCGGAGCGGATTGGCAAAGTCAAAGCCATCGCATTAAGTGAACCTGCTGTAGTGAACTCACTGGTCTCGCAACGTGGTGATGTGGCGGTTATTAACGTCACGGTGCAGTTGCCAGAAATTGACAAAACCGCCGAAGTACAGCAAGTGATTAACGCGGTCAATGATTTGGTCGCCAGCTATCAGGCGCAGTATCCGCAAGTCAATTTTTACAAAGCGGGTATTATTGCTTTAAACGATGCCTTCATGGTTGCAGCGCAAGAAGACAGTGCAACGCTTGTTCCGGCGATGCTGTTGGTGATTTTGCTGTTCCTTACCTTGATGTTACGCACCTTCTTGAGCGTTCTGGCCACGCTTGCGGTGATCATTGGGGCGATTCTCGCCACTATGGGGTTGTCGGGTTGGGCGGGAATGTTCTTACATACCGCCACGGTGAACGTGCCTACGTTGGTGATGACATTAGCGGTTGCAGACTGTGTCCATGTGATTGCCACCATGCGCCAATCCATGCTGTCTGGGATGTCACGAGCACAAGCAGTAGAGCGCAGTATCTCCATCAACTTTGTGCCGATTGTGATTACCTCTGTGACCACCGCGATTGGCTTTTTGATGATGAACATGTCTGATTCTCCCGTATTGCGTGATTTCGGCAATCTATCCGCACTTGGGGTAATGCTGGCTTGTCTGCTGTCAGTCACCTTGTTGCCAGCACTGCTGACGCTGCTGCCTATCCACATCACGGCAAAAGCGCAAAGTGACAGCTCTGATTTTATGGACAAGTTGGGCGATTTTGTCGTCGCCAAACGCCGCATGCTCTTACCTCTGTCGGTTGCGGTGATTGCCCTTGGCGGCGCGCTTATCCCTCTCAATAAAGTTAACGATGAATCGGTGAAGTATTTCGGCCACAGCAGTGAGTTTCGCCAAGCGGCTGATTTTATGGAGGCGCGCATCAGTGGTATGACGAATATCAGCATTGCGATCAAAACCAATCAAGCGCAAGGGATTGCCGATCCGCAATTTTTGACTGCACTGGGCGATTTCACCGCGTGGCTGCGAGCCCAGCCAGAAACAGACCATGTGGCTTCGTTGGCCGACGTGTATAAACGCCTCAACAAAAACATGCACAACGACGATGATGCCTACTACCGCTTGCCGCAAGACAGAGAGTTGGCCGCGCAATATTTGCTGCTGTATGAGATGTCTCTCCCATACGGCTTGGATCTCAACAACCAAATCAACGTGGATAAGTCCTCGCTGAAGCTGGTGCTGACCACCGCCAATCTCGGCAGTGTCGAGCTGGTTGATCTGGAGCAGCGTATTTACGCTTGGTTTGCTGAACATGCGCCGCAATACCAAGTGGTTGCATCGAGCCCGTCTTTGATGTTTGCCCACATTGGTGAAACTAACATGGCAAGTATGCTCTCAACGCTGCCGATCACACTGGTGCTGATTTCTGCCTTGATGATATTTGCTCTGCGCTCATGGAAATTGGGCGTGATCAGCCTCGTCCCCAACATCGCGCCAGCCATTATCGGCTTTGGTCTCTGGGCGCTACTTTCTGGTGAAATCAACCTGGGTTTGTCGGTGGTCGTGACGCTGACACTCGGGATCGTGGTAGATGATGCGGTCCATTTCTTAGCTAAATATCAACGGGCGCGCAAGCAAGGCCAAAACGCTGAGCAAGCGGTGCGCTACGCCTTCCATACCGTTGGTCGCGCGCTGTGGATCACCACCGTTGTGCTGGTGGCTGGATTCTCGGTACTGGCAATGTCCAGCTTCCGCTTAAACGCGGATATGGGCCAGCTCAGTGCCTTGGTGATTTTCCTCGCTCTAGTCATCGATTTTGTCCTGCTGCCAACGTTGTTGATGCTGTTTGACAAAGCCGAGTATCCGATTGAGGCGCCCGAGCAAAGCGGCGTCACGGCAGAATTATCACAAACCCAAGCCTAATAAGGAGATTGCTATGAAATCTACCACTAAGATCACCACCGCTTTTATTCTCGCCTCCAGCCTGATGTTCTCTTCATTGGCGCTGGCGAACAAAGGATTGGAGATTGCCACAGAGCGCAAAAACCGCGACCTCGGCTGGCAAGACTCGGTCGCTACCATGGAAATGTTGCTGAAAAATGCGCAGGGTGAAAGCAGTTCAAGACTGATGCGTTTGCAATCTTTGGAAGTGGATGGCGACGGCGACAAAGGGCTAACGATTTTCGACGAGCCACGCGATGTCAAAGGCACGGCATTTCTCAACCATTCGCACACCAGCGAAGCTGACGACCAGTGGCTCTATCTGCCGGCACTAAAACGCGTGAAGCGCATCTCATCGCGTAATAAATCGGGGCCATTTATGGGCAGCGAGTTTGCCTATGAAGATTTGAGTTCATTTGAGCTGGAAAAGTACCGCTTCAACTACCTGCGAGACGAAGTGCTCAATGGCCAGCCGAGTTTTGTGCTGGAACAAATTCCGACTGATGAAAACTCAGGTTATACCAAACAGGTTGTTTGGTTGGATCAACAGTTCTACCGTCCGCTTAAAGTGGAATTTTATGACCGTAAAGATGCACTGCTCAAAACGCTCACCTTTGATGATTACAAACAATACCTCAACCAGTACTGGCGCGCGCACCAGATGACCATGGTCAACCATCAAACGGGCAAAAGCACCGAACTCTTGACCACTGATTTGGCCTTTCGTACTGGCCTGAGTGCGGACGACTTTGAGCAGAATGTACTCAAACGGATTAAATAAAGAGGGAGTGACATGACACGTTGGACAATCAATGGAGGTCAGATTTTGGCCTCCGGACTTGCGACGGTGATCGCCTTGCCTTGTTTTGGCGTTGAGCTGGCAGGACAGGTTAGCGTGGAGCATAGGCAGTTTATTCAATCGGGTTTGCAAGGGCAAAATTTAGGCCAGAGCGCGTTGGTGTTGCAGCCCGAATTTTACTGGCAACAAGCCGAAGGGAATGGTCATTTTACCTTCACGCCTTTTTACCGCTTAGACAGCGAGGATGAAGAGCGCAGCCACGGCGATATTCGCGAAGCGCTGTACCTGAATTACTGGGGTGATTACGAACTCAGAGCGGGTGTTGGCAAAGTGTTTTGGGGCGTGACGGAATCGGCGCATCTGGTGGATGTGGTCAATCAAACCGATGCGGTGGAATCGGTTGATGGTGAAGACAAGCTAGGCCAGCCGATGCTGCATTTAACCAGTGTTAAAGAGTGGGGCACGCTTGATGCGATGCTGCTGCCCTATTTTCGCGAGCGCACCTTTTCAGGCGAAGATGGGAGGCTGAGAAGCGATCCGGTCGTCGATGGAGAGGCACTTTATCAATCGTCCCGAAAAGAGCACCATCTTGACTATGCGCTACGTTACACGCGCATGCTTGGCGATTGGGATCTTGGGCTGAGTTACTTTCATGGCACCAACCGCGACCCCTATTTCCAGTTTCAGCAAGGGAAACTTCATCCTTATTACGCGCAGATGAGCCAAGTTGGGCTGGATGTCCAAGGCATTGTCGGAGATTGGCTGTGGAAGCTAGAAAGCATTTATCGCGACAGCCTAGACAACCATACCGCTGTAGTGACCGGTTTTGAATACACTTGGGTTGGCGCGTTTGACAGCCAGATGGATGTCGGGTGGATCGCCGAGTATCTTTACGACAGCCGTGGTAGCAAGGCGCAGAGTATTGGTCAAAACGATCTATTTGCTGGCATGCGCCTAGCGTTTAACGACGAGCAGGGAACGGAAGTGCTCGTGGGCGTCACGCAAGATCTCGACAATCACGATGTGTACAACGCCAAACTGGAAGCGAGCCAGCGCATCAACAATCAATGGAAATGGCGTTTGGATGCTTGGTTGTTTGCCAACGATACGCCAAGCGATCAGCTCTACTTCGCGCGTCGGGATGATTTTGTTGAACTGGCGGTCGACTATTATTTTTAGTTATCAGCTTTTGCTTGCAGTACAAGTTTTGTGCTGAATAATTGAGGTGGATTATAAGTAACTGAGCACAGATAGCGGCTCAAACTCGATCTACCTCTTTTTTTCAACATTTGCCTAAAGCCCTTATTCGATAAAGGGGATAAAATTCTCTTATAGTCTGAGCACCGATGGGTGATGCTCGGTGACCATAAAGCAGTAGAAAGGATGGCATGTTGAATTCATTCAAATGGGATAAAAACTTCGAAACGGGTCTTGATGATGTCGATGAGCAGCATCAATTTCTGGTGGGATTTATCAATAAATATGGTGAGCTTCTGTCGGAAAATAACATCTCGCTGCAAGGAGTCCAGATGGCACTGTTTGAGCTGTCGCGTTATGCCGAGTTTCACTTCAAAGAAGAAGAAAACTTGATGCGTCAGGCGGGTATTTACCATCAGCATCTAGAACACCACATTCAGATCCATCACGCTTTTATGAGCGATGTTATGACGATGCAAAGCTTCATCAGCGAGCAAAATCGTGAATCAGCCGAACAACTCCTCAACTTCCTCATTCACTGGCTGGCGTACCATATTCTTGGCATCGATCAAAATATGGCAAGGCAAGTGCGCGCCATCGAGTCGGGTCTTTCTCCCCAAGCCGCTTTTGAGCAGGAAGAGCGTAAAGCCGATGCGTCAACCAAACCGCTGATAGATGCACTTAGCGCGCTCTTTATGCAAGTGTCTGAGCGCAACCGTGAGCTGCTGATGCTCAATCAATCACTTGAACAAAAAGTCGAAGAGCGTACCCGTCAGTTGGTGGAAGCCAACAAGCAACTGGAAGTGCTTTCGTTTACCGATTCACTGACCAAACTACCGAATCGGCGTTTCGCCATTCGTACCTTAAAAGAGCTGTGGGAAGAGGATCACGCCGAAAGCGACATGATGGTGTGCATCATGGTGGATGCCGACTACTTTAAACAGGTCAATGACAGTTGCGGCCATGACGCGGGCGATGCGGTGTTAAAAGAGCTGGCGCACAGCTTAAAACACAGCTTCCGCAGTGACGATATTGTGTGCCGTTTGGGGGGCGATGAGTTTCTGGTTATCTGCCCTAACACCGACTTGCACGGCGGCCTGCATATTGCGGAACTGGTGCGCAAGCAGGTGACTAATTTACTGATCCCAACGGGCATGGAGCCATGGCGCGGCAGTATCAGTGTCGGCGTGGCGCAGCGTACCAAAAAGATGCAAACTTATACCGATCTGATCAAAGCGGCCGATGACGCGGTGTACCTCGCCAAATCCCAAGGCAAAAACCGAGTCAAGACCACTCAGAGCGAGCACTTTTCCGAGAAAAACGCGATGGGGATGCCTCCTTGCCAATATCAAGTTCAATAACCGCATCTATTTCATCTTCTTGTCGCAATTCAGGCGTTAAATTTGTTTGATAAAGCCTGAATTGTGCTGCTTTGACGCCTTTTTATTCAATAACCTCTTCTTTTAATAATTCAATTTGGCATTAGTGGCGGCTTTAGCTACTATGTACGACTATCAAAAAAGTACCAATTACTCCCTTATGGACACTACCAAAAGGTAGATGAGGAAACGATGCAACATCTAGAAGAGATCATTGCTAACGCGAATGCTGCGATCGATGCCGCGCAGTCGCTTGTCGCACTTGATGAAGTGCGAGTTCAGTATCTGGGCAAAAAAGGCGAGCTAACCGCTCAACTGCAAAGCCTAGGTAAATTGCCACCGGAAGAGCGTCGTGAAGCTGGTCAAGAGATCAACAAAGCGAAAGAGGCTGTTCAACACGCTTTAGCGGTGCGTAAAGATGCACTTCAACGAGCAGAGCTTGAGGCGAAACTGGCGTCGGAAACGATCGACGTGACGCTACCGGGTCGTCGTATCGAAAACGGCGGTTTGCACCCAGTGACGCGTACGGTTGAGCGTATTGAACAGTTTTTTGGTGAGCTTGGCTTTAACGTTGAGTCTGGTCCTGAAATTGAAGATGCATTCCACAACTTTGATGCACTGAACATTGCCGCAGACCACCCAGCGCGTACTGATCATGATACCTTCTTCTTTAATCCAGATCTGATGTTGCGTACACACACCTCTGGTGTGCAGATCCGTACCATGGAAAATGGCAAACCGCCGTTCCGTTTCATTGCGCCGGGCCGTGTTTACCGTAACGATTACGACCAAACGCACACGCCAATGTTCCACCAAGTGGAAGGCATGCTGGTTGACGAAAACGTCAACTTCGCGCAGTTGAAAGGCATTTTGCACGATTTCCTATGTAACTTCTTTGAAGAAGAAGTGGAAGTGCGTTTCCGTCCATCTTACTTCCCATTCACTGAGCCATCAGCAGAAGTTGACGTAATGGGCAAAAACGGCAAATGGTTAGAAGTACTGGGTTGCGGCATGGTTCATCCGAACGTACTTCGCAGCGTAGGCATCGATCCTGAAAAATACTCTGGTTTCGCATTCGGCATGGGTGTTGAGCGCCTGACCATGTTGCGCTACGGCGTGAACGATCTGCGCGCCTTCTTCGAAAACGATCTTCGTTTCCTGAAACAGTTCAAGTAATCCAGAGGTTTAAGCACAATGAAATTCAGCGAATCATGGCTTCGTGAGTGGGTAAATCCTGCGATTACCACTGACGAACTTACTCATCAAATTACCATGGCTGGCCTAGAGGTCGACGATGTTCTGCCTGTGGCTGGCGAGTTTAACGGGGTTAAAGTTGGCCACGTTGTAGAATGTGGTCAGCATCCAGATGCCGACAAACTACGTGTGACCAAAGTTGACGTAGGCGAAGCAGAGCTGCTTGATATCGTTTGTGGCGCGGCCAACTGTCGCCAAGGGCTGAAAGTGGCCGTGGCAACCGTCGGTGCCACTTTGCCTGGTGATTTCAAAATCAAAAAAGCAAAACTGCGTGGTCAACCTTCACACGGTATGCTTTGCTCATTTACTGAACTAGGTATCGACGTAGAATCAAACGGCATTATGGAACTGGCACAAGATGCGCCAGTGGGTATGGATTTTCGTGCTTTCCTCGCCCTGAACGATGTGACGGTGGACGTGGATCTAACCTCTAACCGTGCCGACTGTTTTAGCATCCGCGGTATGGCGCGCGAAGTGGGCGTACTTAACCGCGCTGACGTCACTGAACCTTCGGTAGAAGCGGTGGCGGTTTCGATTGACGACAAAGTGTCCATCGACGTAAAAGCACCGGCGGCGTGTCCACGTTACCTTGGTCGTGTAGTGAAGAATGTAAACGTTCAAGCGCAAACGCCACTGTGGATGCAAGAAAAACTGCGTCGTTGCGGCATTCGCTCTATCGACCCTGTGGTGGACATTACTAACTACATCTTGCTTGAGCAAGGCCAACCTATGCATGCGTTTGATCTGGCGAAGATCGAAGGCGGCATCGTGGTGCGCATGGCAGAGCAGGGCGAGAAGCTGACTCTGCTTGACGGCAGCGAAGCAGAACTCAACGCAGATACTCTTGTTGTGGCAGACCACAACAAAGCGCTGGCGATTGCAGGAATCTTTGGTGGCGAGCACTCAGGCGTGAACGCAGAAACCAAAGATGTATTGCTTGAGTGTGCCTTTTTTGCACCAGACCACATTCGTGGCCGCGCGCGTAGCTATGGCTTGCACACCGATTCTTCAATGCGCTTTGAACGCGGTGTGGATTACGCACTGCAAGTGAGCGCAATGGAGCGTGCGACCGCGCTGCTAGTGGAAATCTGTGGTGGTGAAGTAGCGCCTGTTGTGGCGGTAGAATCACAAGCTGATTTGCCTAAGCCAAACAAAGTGGCACTGCGCCGCAGCAAACTCGATAACCTTCTAGGCCATCACATTGCCGACAGCGATGTGGTTGAAATCCTAGAGCGTCTTGGTATGGCAGTCGAAACCACGGCTGAAGGCTGGGTTGCGGTAGCGCCAACATGGCGTTTCGATATTGCCATCGAGCAAGATTTGGTAGAAGAAGTGGGCCGTATCTACGGTTACGACAACATTCCAAACCAAAACCCAACAGCTGCGCTTAAGATGCACGATCATCAAGAAGCCAAACTGCCACTAAAACGCGTGCGTGATTTGCTGGTTGATCGTGGTTACCACGAGGCGATCACCTACAGCTTCGTTGAACCAGAGCAACAAAAACTGGTTGTTCCGGGTGTCGATGCTCTCATTCTGCCAAACCCAATCTCTGCAGAAATGTCAGCGATGCGCCTTGGTCTGATTCAAGGCTTGCTAAACACTGTGGTTCACAATCAAAAACGCCAACAGCCACGAGTTCGTCTGTTCGAATACGGCCTACGTTTCATTCCATGTGAATCAGCGGAAAACGGTATGCGTCAAGAGCCGATGCTGGCGGGCGTGATTGCCGGTACTCGCAGCGAAGAGCATTGGAACATCGAAACCAACACGGTGGATTTCTTTGATCTGAAAGGCGATGTGGAAGCGATTCTTGAACTCTCTGCCAACGACAAAGCGTACAGCTTCGTAGCAACCAAGCACCCAGCGCTTCACCCGGGTCAATCAGCGGCTATCGTGGTCGATGGAAAAGAAATCGGTGTGATTGGTACGGTTCACCCCGAACTTGAGCGCAAGTTTGGTCTAAACGGCCGCACTATCGTGTTTGAAATCGAATGGTCTGCGATCAATCGCAAAGTGATCCCCGAAGCGGTGGCGCTGTCTAAGTTCCCTGCCAACCGTCGTGATATCGCAGTGGTGGTTGATCAAGCGGTTGCTTCTGGCGACATCGTCAATGCGTGTTTGGAAGCGGGCGGTGAGTTCCTGAAAGCGGCAAAACTGTTTGACGTTTATGTCGGTAAAGGCGTGGAAGAAGGCAAGAAGAGCCTCGCTATCGCCCTGACACTGCAGTCAAACGAACGCACGTTGGAAGACGCGGATATCGCAGGCGCGGTTGATGCAATCGTCGCGCACGTTGCTGAGAAATTTGGCGCGTCACTGCGCGATTAAGCAAAAACCAATAAGCTGCTCACAAGCAGAACTTAGCTTTGACAAACGGCCCAAATGGGCCGTTTTTTTATCGATAGAGCACCTTATCTTCTACCGACGCATTCTCTCTGTTATTGGTGGCTTGCAAACCGTTCTAAAACATTAGATGCAGAGTTGCAACGTGCTATTCGTCAGCATGAATTTGTTCCTTATGCTCAGCCTATCGTCCATGCTGAAACCAAAGAAATAACCGGGATTGAGATCTTGATGCGCTGGCAACATCCGATTCAGGGGCTCGTAAGGCCAGATCTGTTTATTCCTCAAGCGGAGGAATCTGGACTCATCATCCCTATGACACAGCTATTGTTTAAAGAAACGGCGCGACAGCTACGAGAATATAGAGATGTTTTGCCGAACGAATTTCATGTTGGGATCAATATTTCTCCGCAGCATTATAAGAATGACGATCTTTTTACTGAATGTCAGGCGTTCTATAACCTAGTTGATTGCGATAAAACCATACTGCTACTTGAGTTAACCGAGCGTGAGGTACTTGAGTTTTCTGATGCCACCGATGTTTTGTTTCGCAATATTAAGCAACTGGGTTGTAAAATTGCCATCGACGATTTTGGTGCTGGACACTCAAGTTTGATTAACCTGCAAAAAATCGACTTGGATTATTTAAAAATTGATCAGATTTTTATCAAAAATATCGGTGCCGATCCAGTCGCTGAACACTTAGTTGAAAGCACGATTGAACTTGCCAAGCGCTTGTCTCTCAATCTTATTGCCGAAGGCGTTGAGTGTGAGGAGCAAGTTGAGTATTTGCGACATCACGATGTGAACTATCTGCAAGGATTTCTATTCGCTAAGCCAGTGCCTTTATCTGAGTTTTTGCAACAGCTTCAAAGGAGCTCCACTGAATCGCTTGGTTCAAAGTAACACAGCCTCTTATCTGCTAGCCCTAATCGTTCTCACCATGACTTGCATTGCGAGACATGGTGATGTTCGCTCTTCCTATCGAGCATTCCTACTTGCTTATGATAATTTGCTTTTTTAACCTTCTTATATAGTTACGTCCTGCTCAGTGATATAAAGAGTGCAAAGTGTTGCTCTCAAGTTGTATAGCAGTTTCTCTTTTTAAGAATAAAGCTCATCAAAATGGTAAAAATACCTCTTAGGTATTATTTTTTCAGGAGAATTGATCTTACATATACTGTTTCTTATGTCAATATAAGGCATTGTTTTATAGCGTGTATAAATATTTCCTTTAATTTTACTCTCAAAATAGCTATTTAGAGATTGGTGTTCTATTATTTGCATATGTTCTTATTTTTGAGAAGGGTAATAAAAATGGGAAATCTAGGAAGTGCGACTAAGACGTTATTACCTAATCAGAGCAAATTTGTACAAATCGTCAATCAGTTAATTGAAGAGACTCGTTATCCTTGTGTGGCTGTTGTCTTGGCATTAAGAGTGAAAAATAGCGAGCTAATCAGCCAGCCACAGTTTGAGAAGGGCATTAATCGCATCAAGAACGTTAAAGTAGCGGGTTGTTTAAACCAACAGATATATCTGCTTTATCTTTGTGAACCCATCTGTATTAGTCAAAATCGAACTCGAGCGATTTACGCTTGCGTCCGTGATTTCTTTTCTGAGCTCAAGAGAATCAGTAGTGCGATGAGCCAAATGGTGATGTCAGGGAAGATCGGTGTGTCAGTGTTGAGTGTTGATGCTGAGACAGTACAAACAGCCGTTGCACACGCCATCCAAGCTACGCTAGAGCAAGCAATGGGTAATCAAACTCATGTGCAGTTTTTCGATACTGATTTACAGCGCAGCATTAAGCGTTACATTTTGCTGGAAGATTTAGCACGTAATGTAATTGATACTGGAGATATTCAAGTCGTTTACCAACCGATTATTCGCTGCATGGACTGGCAAGTGGCCGGATACGAGGTATTTTGTCGTTTCGATTTTCATCATTCCCTTGAAACGAACACGCAAGAAGTGATCGAACTGATTGAAAACATGAATCTTGTATCTGAATTGGATATGCTCGCTTATCAAACAGCGTTTCGCCAAATGGCCTCTTTTCTAAAGAGAAACGATCGCTTTCTCAACTTAAACTTATCGCCCAACACCCGTCACGATTTATCCGAGTTTTTAAAATGTATGGTGGCGCTAGCCAGTCAAGAGAAAATAGATCTCAATCGTGTGGTGATTGATATCAATGAAGTGAAGTCTCCAGCGTTAAGTTTGCAGTTTGAGCCCCTGTTAAAGCCACTGCGCGAGCTTGGTGTCAGCTTCGCGCTGGATGATCTGAAATCGGGATTTGACCTTCCAGAAGTTCTAGAAACAAAGCAATTCAGGTACTTACGTTTAAGTCGAAAACTTATCGAAAAGAAGCACGAGAAAAACGAATACTACCAGATCATCCGTTTTCTTGTCCGTCTTTGTCACCGTTTCAATGTCTCAGTCATCGCTGAAGGGGTAGAGACACGTGAGGAAGCGCAAACGCTTTCCTATCTTGGGGTTGACTATATGCAGGGCTATCTTTTTGCCAAACCTTTGCCTTACCAGCAGCTCCTAGAGGCAGAGCCCAAAATCACGCTCGAATTGCCCGCTCTGTACAGTAAAAAAATGGCGGGAAAACGAGATATTGATGAAGATGTGTCAACCTTGAACAGTATCGCTTGCCGCAGCCTACCTAGGCTCGACCCCGGTGAGCCAATCGCGCTGGCTGATGAGTATCTCAAAGCCGGGGGAATAACGTATCTACCTGTGGTGAACAAAGGTGAATGTGTTGGAATTGTGAGTCAGGCTCTGGTGAATTTGCATCTCACGCCAGCGATGGGCACTGAGCATGAAAGTGCGAAGGAAGCCTCTATTTGGCAGAAACCCGTGGTCAGTTTGATGAATACCGCTTTCGATCGTCTTGATGCAAGCACGCCGATTACCGGTTTAATCGCGCTGCTGAAAGCGCAGACCATAGCCTTTCCGATTGTGCTGACAGAAGAACAATATTATAAGGGCATGGTAACGGAGAGTGAGTTCTCGCACTATCTCATGAGCCATCTATTTTATGGTATCGGTGAAGAGTCGAGTGTGCTGCAAAGCTAAGTGTGGCCGACTAGGCCACACTGCGAAAGCGCGGGTTTTGTTCTTTCTGTAGGCTGGTCAGGGTGGCGATCACCTCATCCATCTCAAGCGGGAAGCCAAAGCGCTGCTTGAGGTTGAGTAGGAAGAAGATGTCTTCACACATCGCCTTTTCTGGTTCGTCACTGATTTTGGCAACGGGTGAGCGGTTACACTCAGCCATTTTGACCACCATGGAAAGCGGTTGATAGCGCTCGCCTTGCGCATTTTGCCAATCGCCCATGTCATTGGCGAGGAAAGTACCAATGCCGAAGCTGATTTGCGCACGGCCGGCAAAGTACTCGCAGATATCCAGTGCGCGGGAGAAATCCAGGCCGTCAGTAAAAATCAACGTTTTGCTCAACGGGTCAATACCAAGTGATTGATAGTGGCTGATGATTTTATCACCCCAAGTGAATGGGCAACCCGAGTCGTGCCTAACGCCAACATAAGCATGAGCTCTTTGTGGGTTGAAATCCTGCAAAAACGCATCAATACCAATCGTGTCGGTAAGTGCAATCCCCAAATGGCCAGAAAATGCCTCGAGCCATCTATCCAATGCCACGCGCTGAGAGTCTTGTACGTTGACGAGCGCTTGGTGAGCCATAAACCACTCATGCGCCACAGTACCAATTGGGGTGAGTGCAAATTCTTGGGCTAAATGGTAATTGCTTGTGCCGGTAAGCAGTTCAGGAACATGCGTGCGTAAGTAGTCCAACATATCCCGTTGCACCTTGGCACTGAAACGCCGACGCGTGCCCATTTCAGAAAAACGGAAATTGCTGATGCGTCGCTGCTGCAGTTCATTCTTTAACTGGCTGATTTTATTGGTAAGCACTTGCTCAAACTGCGAGTAGGGGATGGTTTGCCAGTGGCGACGATTTCTCACTTCAGAGATGATGCTCATCACCAAGGTTTCGTACAAGATGGTTTCGTGCCATATCCCTTGGATAGCAACGCGCAGTTGGGATTGACCACTCTTGCTAGGTACGGTCTCAAGCAGAACCTGTTGTTGCGGCACAAAGCGGAAATGGCGCAGGTATTCGAGAAACTCGCTTGTTAAGTAAGGCGCTTGATTTTTTAAGTAGGCGATTTGTTCGGCTGTAAAGGTGAGCAGGGCCAGTTTTTCAATTTCTTGGCGAACTTCTTCAATCAAATCAGAGAGATCATCATCAGAGCGTACGGTTAGCTCATAACGTACCTGTGTGTCTGGGTAGAAGCGATACGCCGCTTGCATCATGTTGATTTTATATACATCGAGATCGAGAGCGCTCTGAATGATTGGCGATTGAAAAAGTGCTGTGTTCATGAAATCCTCTCTACCCAAACTAGGTCAAGAACATCTTGTTTGTCAGTATGGCAGAACTCTAATCAACTCATCTTGGTTTGTCAAATCTTGTTATTAACCAAGGCTGGCCCAATTCAAAGCTAATCTAATGCTAAGTAGATAATGCTCAATAGGCATGATTGCCTTTTTGGTTAGAAGTGCATTGAGTGTGCTCGTGGTTAATAACGGATTGTTACTTTCATATTGACCTCAAACAACACCATCAGTAAGGTATTGGCAGAACAATACTTTGAGAGACGTCGAATGATAGTCACCATTGATATGATTTGTCTGAAATTGGGCGAAAACGGCTTAGACGTGTTGCTGATTAAGCGCAACAATCCTGAGCGGCCTCAATTTGGTATGTGGTCGATTCCCGGTGGGTTTGTTTTTGAGCACGATTTGAGCGCGCAGGGCGGACAGGCCGCGGATGCGGATTTTGATTCAGCGAGAAGACGCATCTGCCGACAGAAAATTCACACTTACCCCCATTACATTAGTGAACCGATGGTGGACGGAAACCCGAAACGAGATCCAGAAGGGTGGAGTGTGACAATCGCCCATTACGCGCTACTCAATAAAACCAATGTGGAACAGATAGATAATTGCGGCTTGTGCGACAAACAACTGGGTTGGTTTTCGCTTGAGCGGATTTTAAACGGTGAAGTGGCGTTGGCCTTTGACCATGCCGATTTGATCAAGCTGGCATGGACAAAACTCAGAGCGGCGATTGAATATACCTCGGTGTTGCTGTTTGCCTTGGAGAAAGAGTTTCTCGTCTCTGACATCATTTCCGCGTATGCCCAGTTTGGTGTGGAAGTCAATCGCATGACCATAAAACGGCGTCTTATCGATACTGGGGTCATTGAAAGTGCCAACAAGATAGCCGCTAGTAATAAAGGCAAAGGTGGCAAACCAGCCCAAGTTTATAGTTTGGCAGATAAACACGTGACCTATTTTCAAACTTGTCTACGTTAAACCAACGAGGATAATCACCATGATTGCTATTAACAGAGCAACGACAGCCGCACTAGATGTAGACCCGCAAAAGGGGTTTAGCGAGCTATGTCCGTCGGAGCTGCCCGTCGCTGGCGCGCTAGAGATTGTTGATGAACTGAAACGCAACCATCAAAAAGCGAAACTGAAGCTCGTTTCGCGTGATATGCACCCTCCGGGCGCAGTGTGGGAAGCAAAAACCCCCGCCAATATGCTTGAGCCAGTAGGCCTGCCTGAGGTGGACATCAAATGGAATCCGCATTGCGTGGTGGGGACGCCGGGTGTCGAGCTGCTTCCGGGGCTCCCTGCGGTGCGTGAATACGACTTTCAAATCAATAAAGGCGTCGATCCAGATGCGCATCCGTATGGCGCATTTTATCACGATCAGGCCGAAAAGTTATCTACAGGTGGCATTGAGTTTTTGCGTGCCAACCAAATTGATACGGTGATCGTTGGTGGTTTAGCGCTCGATTTTTGTGTGAAAAGATCGATTGAGCAATTGATAGCAGCGGGCTTTCGTGTTGTGTTGAACTTAGCAGCCACCAAAGCCGTCTTTGCTGAATCGGCCCCCGAGGTGATTGAGCAGTTGTCTATTTTGGGTGTGATTTGTGTTGAAGATGCAGAGCAAATTGACCTACTGTAAGCCCAGTGATTTTGACATAAATCACTGGAAGGCAGAGTGATGATGTGCATTGGGTTGCTAACACAAACTACTGATTAAATAAGAAGTTTTCTCTTTGTGAACAAAAAATAATCCATTGATATCGAAAATATCAAATAGATTTATTTGCTGATAAATTCTTATTTACTGGTGAAAATGTCTTTATGAGTGAATGCTTTATTCGTTTTTTTGTTGCAATCCTTCAAAAACCAACCTAAAACTGTGGGATTCTTCGTGGTACGGTGAGATTTAGATCAAATAAAAAGTTGGCGTAAATCAGAAGCTTGGCATACACTTTCTCAAGTAGGCCCGATATGTTGTTGATTGGTAGGGCAAATTGGTTTGGCGCTACCTACGGTGTAGCAAGGTTTAACATAGCTTTGAGGAAAGTTTTTATGGCGCTCACAAAAGCCGATTTGGCAGAGAACCTGTTTGAGAAACTTGGATTCAGTAAACGGGACGCCAAGGACACGGTTGAGGTGTTTTTTGAAGAGATTCGTAAAGCACTGGAAAACGGCGAGCAAGTGAAACTATCAGGTTTTGGTAATTTCGACTTACGTGATAAGAATGAAAGACCTGGCCGCAACCCGAAAACAGGTGAAGATATTCCGATCACAGCCAGACGGGTGGTCACGTTCCGTCCAGGGCAGAAATTGAAAGCCAGAGTTGAGAATCTCAAGCCTTGAACGATTTTCAAATACCTTGTCGATTTTCAAATACAAAGACCACGTAAAGCGTGGTCTTTGTCTATTAAGTAGGCTGTTTAGCTTAGTGTTTTAGGCCGCTTCTAGATGCGTCGTCAAATACGGTTGCCAAGCCTGTTGGTAAAGGTCTTTCGATTGATTTCTCAGTTGTTTGATTGCGGCCAGCTCCATTTCATTTAAGTCGCGCTGAGCTGCCGAAGCTTGACGCTCTATGGTTTGGATCTGCTCATACAGATCGTGCTCTGGACCACTTTTCACATCCGCAATCGCTTTTAAGTGCAATTGCACTTCTGCCACTAGGTTGGTTTTTGGCAAACGCACCAACAGGTTCAAATCACGGTAACCTGACTCGGCTGGCGTCTTGAAGCGGTTTTTCACTTTAACAATGCGAGTTTCTCGCGATAAAGCCTCGTAAACACTCACTAGGCTAGCTACATCATTAGCCACAATCGTTGCGCGAGCTAAGTCAGTAATTCGACTCGCATCACCGTTCAACTCTAACGCGACTTTCTCTTTAGCACGTTGCGCCGATTTTACTCCTGCAAAATAAGGGGGAGTATCGGTCAGTAAGGCCGTGCTTGTGACAATGGTTTCCAACTCAAGCTGGGCTTGGTGCGCTTTACTATAAAGAATATCGAAGTCGCTATAGGGTTGAGTCGGCTGGGTGTGAGTTGATTGAATTCCGTATAAACCACTTAGACTGTGACGGAAAAGTTTAGAAGAGACTTGACCTTGGCTGTTAGCACGCGGCTCTTCTTGGTTTGATGGAGCATTAGGAATCGCCGCAAATGCGGGGGCACGGCTCAATAACAAAAGCATCAATGCGGTAGTACGAAGAAGCAAGCTCATTCACTCTCCTTAACTTGTTTGTCCTAGTAAACGGTGTAACTAAAGGCTAAAACACAAATCAAGCTATCTAATTAATTGGGGTGAGATGACAAAAAACAACACCCGCGAGTCAATACCTTGTTTAACTGTGTTCCGCATCACGTTGTTATGGTTACCGACTTCGACGTCGTCTTTTCCGTTTAGTTGCCAATTTAACGTTGTTCGATTAACACAAGGTGAATGGGCTTAACATTTTTCTGTTTTCAGCGCTTCTTTTTGGTTAGGCTAGGGCGAAAGTCACTTTGAAAGAAAGATAGCCATGAGAGATCCAGAGTTTTGGCACAGCAAATGGGCCGCCAATCATATCGGTTTCCACCTCGAAGACGTTAATCCGCTGCTGGTGCGCTTCTGGCAGGAAACAAAGCCTAAGCGCAGTGATCAGGTACTTGTGCCACTGTGTGGTAAATCGGAAGATTTAGCTTGGCTGGCAACAAAACATGACCAAGTCGAAGGAGCGGAGCTCAGCCACATTGCCGTTCGGGCGTTTTTTGCAGAGCACTTTTACACCCCGACGGTGACCACACTGTCAGGCCAGCATGAGCTGTATCAGTTTGATGAACTCGCCATTTATGCTGGCGATTTCTTCACTGCGCCGCTTTCCAAAGCAGACATTGTCTATGATCGCGCGGCCCTGATTGCGCTGCCCCAAGAGATGCGGCTTGAATATGTGCAGCGAGTGCGTTCACTATTAAACCCGGGTGGGGGGATTTTGTTGATCACCTTGGATTATCCGCAAGAAGAGATGTCAGGACCGCCTTTTAGCGTCGCGCAAAGCGAAGTAGAGCGTCTTTTCGCGGGTATGAAGGTGACACATCTGTTTGAAGACATTGCCGATGAGCGTCATCCTAAAATTGCGCAAAAAGGGTTAAGTCGTTTTGCTGAGCATGTTTACTTGATTGAAGCTATTGACTAATTGAATTGAAAGCAAAAGGGTTGGCGAAATGCCAACCCTTTTCAGTCATGAGAACGGTATCACTTGAAACGCTCTCAGTTTAGTAAATCACTTTCACTTTTTTCGCGCTGTCTATCGCGCCTTGAATCGCTTTTTCTAAACTTTGGCGACGAGTGAGGACAACCCCAAGGCGACGACGCCCGTCGATATCCGGCTTGGCAAACAAACGCAGTTGTGTTTGCGGCGCTTCTAGTGCATCGGCAATTCCATCGAAACGGATGTTGGTTGATTTGCCGTTGCCAAGTACCACCGCTGACGCGGAAGGACCGTACTGGACGATTTTGCCAATTGGCATTCCAGTAAAGGCGCGTACGTGCAGGGCAAATTCCGACATTTCCTGAGAAATCATGGTCACCATGCCAGTATCGTGAGGGCGAGGTGACACTTCATTGAAGATCACTTTGTCGCCTTTGACAAACAGCTCAACACCAAAAATACCGTAGCCACCCAAGGCGTTGACGACTTCTTCAGCGGCGTACTCTGCGGCTTTAAGCGCGTTTTCTGACATGGCTTGTGGCTGCCAAGATTCGCGGTAGTCGCCATCTTCTTGGCGATGACCAATCGGCGCGCAGAAGTGCACGCCATCAGCGGCTCTTACCGTCAATAAAGTGATTTCATAATCAAAATCGATAAACCCTTCGACAATCACACGCCCTGCGCCAGTGCGGCCGCCTTCTTGCGCGTATTGCCAAGCTTTCTCAATATCTTGCGCAGATTTGATCACGCTCTGTCCTTTGCCAGAAGAGCTCATCACGGGCTTAACCACGCACGGGATGTTGACCGCTTCAACCGCAGCGACAAACTCTTCGTAGTTATCAGCAAAACGATAAGGCGAGGTGACTAGCCCTAATTCTTCAGCCGCTAAACGGCGAATGCCTTCGCGGTTCATGGTGAGTTTGGCGGCTTTGGCAGAAGGCACCACGTTTAAGCCTTGTTCTTCTAGCTCTACCAGTTTATCGGTAGCAATGGCTTCAATTTCTGGTACGACGAAGGCGGGCTTTTCCGCTTTAATGATTTTTTCCAGTTCGTCGCCATCGAGCATATTAAGCACATAGCTGCGATGGGCCACTTGCATGGCGGGAGCATCTGCATAGCGGTCGCAGGCGATCACTTCCAGACCCAAGCGTTGACACTCAATCGCCACTTCTTTACCGAGCTCGCCTGAACCCAGCAGTAGTACACGAGTTGCTCCTTCACGGGTAGCTGTACCGAACATAGTTTGTTTTTCCTTAGAGAGTGAGAGCAGTAAGATAATCAGCGAGGGATGATACCCAAATTCACAGGCAAAGCAAACGTTTGCCAATGAAGGAAAAAGAAAGCCCTGCGTAAAACAGGGCAAACGGAAATGCGCTAGATATTAAGGTAAGTCACCGGAATATCAGGGTTGATCACTTCAAGGGTAGATTGGGTGCACGCAAGGTGGCTGATTTTGCCTTTATGGCTCTCAACCAAAGCCGCCGACTGGATGTTTTCAAAGCGTTCACCGTCGAGCAGCAGTTGCATCAAGGCCACTTGCAGCGGCGGGAGGCTAGGATTGAAAGCGGCGTTTTCCGCATAAGCACCCAGATAGGTTTTGCCGCTACGCACCTGCAGAGCGACACCGCTTAAGTTGTGTGTGTAGGGCGCGTGGCTTCGATTCATCGCCGAGATGGCCGCTTTGAGCAGCTCGTCACTCTCGTCAGTGGAAAAACCGTGATCGACTTTCGTCATCAAGCCGGATTCAATGCCAAGGTCCGCCGGGCCAAAAGAATCGGGCAGATAGTCTTGCAGTACTTTCTCGTCGCGCTCAGGTAGCTGAATTTTCAGCACTTTCGCCGTAGATAGCTCATTCATAAACTGGCGGCAGTGTCCACAAGGGCTGAAGTTAATGGTGATGTCAGCAATGCCTTCTTCGCCTTTCATCCACGCATGGCTGATGGCCGCTTGTTCGGCGTGGACGGTTTGGCCCAGTTGTACGCCATTAAATTCCATGTTCGCGCCAAAATAGAGCTTTCCGGATAGACCGCGAACAATCGCGCCAACATAGAACTCTGAAATAGGGGCGTAAGAATAAGCCGCAGCGAAAGGCAACAGTGCGACACGCAGTTCGTTGTCTGCCAGTCCTGTCTTTTCCAATAGTTCATCGAACTGCTGTTTGGAAAGGGTCGCGTCAAAATGGTCGTCTGAAACGATAGGTGCAAGGTATTGAGAAATTGATGCCGGTGCGCGTGCTAGCGCTTGTTCAATACGACTCTTCATGATGAATCCTTGTTATTGCATGGAAGGATATTCTATGCGAACGATAAAAACCTACAGTGACTTACTTCACATTTAAAATTGCAACGAATTTACACGTTGCATAATTAGAGTGAGCTCACACATGTATTCGATTGCATCGAAAATAACTGTTAACGAGGTCGCAGTTTTTCCCGATGCGGTTTTTATCTTTCAAAGTCTACAGTTAACACCAATATTGCCATTTTAGCGAGTGATTGACGGTTTAAGATCAACAGGTGCAGGCCCGAGAGTGGGCCTGACCATTAGTGATGTGCCCAAATGGCTAAAGCGAAGAAGCTGGGTGCGAGAATCGAGGTGATCACGCCGCACAGGACCAGAGCAAGTGAAGAAAATGCGGCATCGCCGGGTTGCTTCTCCGCGCAGGTCGCGGTGCCAAGTGCGTGTGATACCGTGCCCATGGTTAAACCACGTGCAATCGGGTGCTTTATGCCAATGAGATTGTAGATGGGATAGGCGAGAATCGCGCCAAATAAGCCAACCAGTAGCACGAGAATGGCAGCAACCGCCGCTTCGCCGCCCAACTGACTGGAAATTTCCATCGCTATCGGCGTGGTGACTGATTTTCCCAGCAAACTGGCGATAAGCGTGATGTCGGCGTGAAACAGCACAGCAATAGCGGTCGCGGTCATCATCGACATCACACTGCCGATCAGGCAAGCGAAAGTGATGATGCGCCAACTGGCTTTGATTTGCGGCAACTGCTCGTAAAGCGGATAAGCCAGTGCTACCACCGCGGGTTGCAGCATGTAACTGATCCACTGGTTGTCGGTGTAATAGCGTTCAAACGGGATTTTCAGATAAGTAAGCAGCGGGATCAAAATGCCGATACTGATCAGCAAAGGGTTCGCCAACGGCTTGTTGATTTTTATCGCCAGCCAGCGGGCAAAGAAAAACACTAGGAGAGTAACCAGTAGCCACATATTAGCTCTCCTTACGCAAAATGCGATCAAGTAGCCAAGAGAGGCTGACCAAGACGATCAAGGTGCCACCAATCGCACTGGCTAAAATGGGTAGCGCGTTGGCGAGTAACAGATCGAAATGCTCCATTAAACCCACGCTGATTGGCACGAAAAGTAAAATCATGTAGCGGATCAACAAACTTGCGCCCGGCTTGACCCACTCGACTTTGACCAGCCCACTCGCCATGGCGAGAAACAGCACCAGCATGCCAATCACGCTGGCAGGAATGGAGGTTTCTAGCCAGTGGGAAATCGCCATGCCGATGTTGAGCGAAAGAAAAATAAGGCCAAATGACAACATCAGGCCAAATAGGGTTTTCAAAGAGAATTTCATCTTGAGTAGAAACACACTGCTAAGTCAACGCCGTATGGCGCTCGATAATTATGAGATCAAGCTCTCAGTATAGCGGTAAACCGATTTCAATATCGCTATTTTCTTTTCATCGCTTTCGTGCTCATGCACCAAGTTTTCCAAATTGAGCATGTACTCTTCAATACGACTTTCGAAGTACTCTCGGCAATGGTTGGCCCAGCGACGTTGTTCGCTCTCATCTAATGTCCACGGATAGTTACGCGCACGATAACGAAACAGCAGAGGATCAATGCGCTTGTCGTTAAAGGTGATGTCGAGCGCAGCGAGGTTGTTTGGCTCGGTTTGACGAATAATATCCATCGCGGCGCGATCGGCTGGTGAGAAGAAACCGTCGTACAATTTACTGTCGACATCGTCACTATCGGCAAATTCGCGTTCAATGGAAAAAAGTTGCACCAACTTTTCCCGCACTTCTGGGTGTTGACGGATCTGCGCTAGGTTGGCCAAACACTGCTCGCGATCAATACCAATATTCGCCGCATTTTCTGCTGTCAGCGTTTTCGCGGGCGCTAAAATGGGGCATTTGTTGAGATGCACCAATTTCACCGGCACTGGCAGCAGATCGTCAAGATCTTCTCGCTTGGTGTAAAGGCGTTCGTGTAACTGCTCAGCGCTTAGCTCAAACAGTGGCTGTGGATCTTTCGCCAAATCGATCACGATCACTGCGTTATTATTGGTCGGATGCCACGCCAAAGGTACCACCCAACTGGTGTACTGACATTCACGGCCAAGCATACCGGATACATGCATCAAGGGGGTCATGTTGACGATATCAATCAGCGCATTCAGCTTACGTTTGTGGCGCATGTTGAAAAAGTAATCAAACAGTTTCGGCTGGGCCGCTTTGAGCTTTTTGGCCATCTCAATCGTGGCAATGACATCGGCCATCGCATCGTGCGCGTTGCTGTGTTCTATGCCGTTGGCGACGGACAGATGCTCCAATTTGAAGCTGGTAAAGCCCTCATCATTTTCCGGCCAAGTAATGCCTTCTGGGCGAAGGGCGTGACAAGCGCGCATCACATCCAGCAGATCCCAGCGCGAGTTGCCGTTTTGCCAGCTCCACGCATAAGGATCAATGAAGTTGCGATAACAAGTATAGCGAGTGACTTCATCGTCAAAACGAATGCTGTTGTAGCCAAGGCTAGTGGTGTTGGGTTTTGACAGCTCTGCATGGATTTTGCTAATAAATTCGGGCTCAGACAGCCCCTCTTGCATCGCTTTTTGCGGGGTAATGCCGGTAATCAAGGCCGCTTCTGGCGCAGGAAGATAGTCGCTTGGCAATCGGCAGTAGATAACCAGCGGCTCGCCAATCACATTGAAATTTTCGTCGGTGCGTACCCCTGCAAACTGGGAAGGACGGTCTTTAGCGGGGCTTACTCCCCAAGTTTCATAATCAAAGAAGAAGAATGTAGGCTGATTATCCTGGTGCATCCGGCGTACCATTGAGAGCTGCAAAAGGTGTATTAGACCATTGCACGCCAGCGCTGGCAACGACTTCGCTGGCGCTTAAGCGCAGAAAGGGTAAAGAGCATCAAACGGTCAGACACCCGACTCGCAGCGTAAAACCTAGCGAAACTGTGACAACAACTGTTCCATTTCCAGTTTGTGCAAAATCTCTATTTTGCGATGAGGATGGCTGAAGGTGCGATAAAGCATTGCTTCGGCGACCGTGTCTGCGCTGACGGGTGTCCAGTTGTGTAGCCGGCCGCGCAGCAAAGGAGTGATTGGTCGCATCAGGCATTGCAGCCATTTTTCGTCTTGGCGCTGCTGCTTGCGCGCTCCCAGCAAAGGGCCGGGCCGGGTGATCACCAGTTGTTCAAACTCCATCTGCATCAACGCATTTTCCATCTGGCCTTTACACTTTAGATAGTGGAACGGAGAATGTGCATCCGCGCCTAAGCTAGAGACGACGGCCAACTTGGACACGCCAAGCACTTTCATGCTTTGCGCTACATGGCAGACAAGTTCAAAGTCTACCTGTCGCAGTTTTGCCCGGCTGCCAGCTTGCTTTCGCGTGCTGCCCAAGCAGATAAAACCGATGGTGGGCCTTGGTAAACTCTCATCCCAAGCGGTAATTTTGAGCTCAGGGTCGAGCAGTAAATGTACCTTGCCATTGCCTGTATGCTCGACCTGTGGCGGCCGGCGACTTAACGCGTAGACGGTGTCAATCGCATCGTGCTGCAAAATGTGCTGAAGCAGCCTTGAGCCAACCAAGCCAGTCGCGCCAGCAATGATTACGCAGTGATTGTCCTGATTGATACTCATCGTTACTCCTAATTGATTCGCTGCTCATAGTGTTCAGCAAGTCGTCTTTACTATCATTAGCTTAGCGCTGGCGATCCGCTGTCGCTAAAGGTTACACTAGGCCACTTCTTTTTTCCCGTCAGTTTAAGACAGAGGACGTCATGTTAGATCAACAATTCGCCGCGCAAATTCAACACATTATCGATAACAAAATCAAGCCGCTTGGTGCTCTCGGTCAATTGGAGAAAGTGGCGTTGCAACTGGCGCTCATCCAGAGCCAAGGCCAAAGCCAAGCGGCTGTGCAGATTGAACTGCGCAAACCGCAAATGTTGCTGTTTGCTGGTGACCACGGCATCGCGGATGAAGGGGTGAGCATCGCGCCCAGCGCAGTGACACAGCAGATGGTGCTGAATTTTTTGGCTGGTGGTGCGGCGATCAACTGTTTTTGTCGCGGCAACGATATTGAACTGACGGTCATCGACTGTGGCATTTTGTATCCGGTGACGCAGGCTGCACCCAATTTACTGTTACGTCGCTTGGGCGAGCGAACGCACAATTTTGCCCAGCAAGCGGCGATGAGTCTTGAGCAAGTCGAACAGGGTTTAAGCAATGGCGCAGAGATTGTTAAGCAGCGCTGCATGCTCGGGGCGGATTTATTGATGTTTGGCGAGATGGGCATCGCCAATACCAGTTCGGCAGCAGCGCTGCTGAGCGCGCTCTCTGGACATGAAGTGGATCACTGTGTTGGTAAAGGGACCGGCATTTCTGCAGAGCAGTTGTCATTGAAGATCAAACTGGTGGCACAGGGTGTCGGTCGCTGTCACGAGTTGCCCGTCAAAGAAGTGCTGGCGCAAGTGGGCGGGTTTGAAATCGTCACTATGGTGGGGGCATTTTTGGCCGCTGAACAGCAGAAAACGCCCGTGCTGGTCGATGGTTTTATTGTTTCGGTGGCGGCTTATGTTGCCACGCTTTTGCAGCCAAACGTGCGAGATTACTTGCTGTTTGCCCACCGCTCAGAAGAGCAGGGGCACCAAATCGTGTTGCAATTGTTAGACGCACAGCCGCTGATCGACCTCGGTTTGCGTTTGGGAGAAGGCACTGGCGCCGCGCTGGCGTACCCACTGGTCAAAGCGGCGGCGCAGTTTTACAACCAGATGGCCAGTTTTGAAAGTGCAGGAGTCACAGTGTAAATGGCGTTTCTTCGTTATCAGTTCGAGCTGTTTTGTCTGGCGCTGAGTTTTTTCAGCCGTTTGCCAGTGCCCGCCAACACGCCGTATTCCTCCGAGCGAATGAATCAATCTGGGCGTTATTTTGCCTTGGTTGGTGCGCTGCTGGGTGGTTTGTGCGCGCTGTTTTACACCTTGGCAGCGCAATTTGTGCCGTTTCAGGTGGCTATCTTTTTGATGATCGCTTTCAGCTTGTTGCTGACCGGCGCGTTTCATGAAGACGGACTCACCGACATGGCGGATGGCATTGGCGGCGGTATGACGGTAGAAAAGCGCCTCACCATCATGAAAGACAGTCGTATCGGCACTTACGGCAGTGCAACCTTGACCATGGCGCTGCTAGGTAAATTTGTCTTTCTCACCACATTGGCTCGCCAAGCGGATTTTGTCCTGATTCTCATCGTTGCTTATGCCCTAAGCCGAGCGGTGGCGGCGTCGCTGATTTACGACATGCCTTACGTCAGCGATGCCGACCAGAGTAAGAGCAAACCGCTTGCCAGCGCGCAATCTTCGTTCGATCTAGCGGTATTGCTCTTTTGTGGTGTGATGGCAGCACTGACCTTGGGCATGGCGAAAGGATTGTTGCTGCTGCTGGTCGCTGCGCTATTTCGTATCGGCTTTAAGCGTTGGTTGATGGCGCGGCTTGGTGGCTTTACGGGTGATTGCCTTGGCGCTGCGCAGCAATTGATGGAGCTTGGCATCTACCTAGTGCTGATTGCGATGATCCATAACGGTTAAGGCGGCAAATGAAAGCATTAATACTTGGCGGGGCTCGCTCCGGGAAATCCTCTTATGCGGAAGCACTGGTGCGAAATTGGTGTGAGCAAAGCGCTGGCACGCTTCACTATCTGGCCACGGCGGTGCCGTTTGATAATGAAATGAGCGAACGGATTGCGCATCACAAAGCGCAGCGTGGCAAAGGTTGGCAAGAGCACGAAGCGCCGCTGTTGCTAGCAGAGTATCTAGCAAGGTTCGAAGCGCAAGATGTGGTGCTGATTGATTGCCTGACGGTGTGGCTCAATAACTGGCTGTTTGAACTGGCAGAGCGGGCGGATAACGCGCAGCTCGAAGATAAAGTGGCGCAGCTTTGCCAAGCGTTAATCGCTTGTCCGGCAAGCGTGGTACTGGTGTCCAATGAAGTGGGGTTGGGCGTGGTGCCAATGGGTAAAGTGAGCCGCCTGTTTGTCGATAATGCCGGACGAATGAACCAGCGGCTAGCGCAAATCTGCCAGCAAGTAACACTGGTCGCTGCCGGATTGCCTCTGGACTTGAAGAAGGCTGAGTGGCATGTCTAGTAAAGAGATTTATCTGCTTCGCCACGGAAAAACCACTGCGCCGCCGGGTCTTTACGGTGCCAGCGATGCAAAAGTAGACCCCAAAATGCAACACGCGATAGCGAGAGCCTTGTGCGAGCAGCTAACGCAAGAGCAAATCGTTCCGCTCACTCGGATTGTCACGTCTCCGCTGAGCCGTTGCCGAGTGTTGGCTGAGCAGCTCGGCAGTTTACTCGGCACACCGCTGGTGGTTGACGATGGCTGGCGAGAAATGGCCTTTGGCGAACTCGACGGACGGCCATTTACGCAGCAAGATTACCCGTGGCCTTTGCTTAATGCCTTTTCGCGTGACCCTGCCCACACTGAGTTGCCTGGGGGAGAGCGTCTGGCTGATTTTCAACACAGAGTGATTCATGCTTGGGTGCAGATCGCCACTTCACAAGCTGATAAAGTGTTAATCGTCACTCACGGTGGCGTCATTCGCCTTATTCTCGCCCACCTTTTGGGT
Source organism: Vibrio navarrensis (assembly GCF_000764325.1). Classification (NCBI taxonomy): domain Bacteria; kingdom Pseudomonadati; phylum Pseudomonadota; class Gammaproteobacteria; order Vibrionales; family Vibrionaceae; genus Vibrio; species Vibrio navarrensis. Next base: position 1,611,235 of record NZ_JMCG01000001.1, read on the forward strand.
GTAGACTGGCGAAATCCTCATTGGTATCAACGTTTAACCATTGAAAACGCAAGCCTGACGCACATCAGCTTGTTTACCGATAGCGACGGGGAATCTTACCCTACGGTGAAAAGCATTGCGCTGCCGCTGCGACTCAGGGACGAACAGACGAAGCAAAATTGGTAATAAAAACAGATTTAATTAAGGAAAACAGCATGACAGCGCCAAGTTGGGATCTCACGATCGCTTACGCCGATCTAAACGATGAACGCATCGAACAAGATATTGAGCTGATCGAGCAATGCATTAAATTGCTCAAAACTCAAGCTTCGCAGAAAGAAGTGGTCAGCGTAATGCAAAACGCCATCGTCACTAAAGAAGCGGCAGGCCGTTTACTTTCAACCATTTATACTTTTGCCAACTGTCACACTTCAGTTGATGTGACCCATGCCGAAGCGAAAGCACTGGTGGGCCGTATGGCCAAACTCAGTTCAGAAATGGATCAAGCGTTTAGCCCGTACGAGTTGGCCTTAATGCACGCCGATGACGATTTCATCGTTGATGTTTTAGAAAGTGATAATCCAGATGTCGCTTCACAGGCGTTCGCGATTGCGCAGTTGCGTAAGTTGGCGGACCAAAGCTTGAGTGTGGAACAAGAGCAGCTGCTCTCAGCAATGGCAGTGGATGGCCGTGACGGTTGGGGACGTTTATACGACAACCTGACAGGAACGCTGAAAGTAAATCTTAAACTGGCAGACGGCCAGGAGCAGACCCTCGGCTTTTCTCAAGCCGCGGCGATTTTATACGGCTCGGACTTCGCGCGTCAGGAGAGCGCGTGGCGCGGCATTCAACAAGCGATGGCGACGCATCGCGAAACCTTTGCCGCGATCTTAAATGCGCTTTCCGGTTGGCGTTTGACTGAGTATCAAAAACGCTCTCACCAGCGCGACATTCACTTCCTTGAACCCAGCTTGTACAGCAGCCGTATTCAGCCGCAGACGTTGGATACCATGATCTCGGTGACCAGACAAAATCGCCACGTCGGGCAAAAAGCAGGCGTATTAATGGCGAAAGTGCATGGTTTAAACGAGATGAAGCCGTGGAATCATCTCGCCGCCATGCCTGCTTTTTCGGGAGAAGCCAAGGTCTATAGCTTTGCAGAAGCGATTGAGGTGATCCGCGCGGCGTTCGCTCAAGTCGACCCTGAGATGGCAACGTTTGTTGACATGATGGTCGAAAATGGCTGGATTGATGCCGCTCCCGGCGACAACAAACGCTTGGGTGCTTATTGCACCAAACTTGCTGCGACCCGAACGCCTTTGGTGTTTATGACGTGGGCGGGCAGCCGTTCTGATCTGATGACGTTGGCGCATGAACTCGGCCACGCGTTCCATAATTGGGTGATGCGAGATATGCCCTTGTGTCAGACCCGTTACCCAATGACCTTAGCCGAGACCGCGTCGATTTTTGCTGAAAATATTGTGCAGGACTACTTGATTGCCAAAGCGCAAAGCGACGAAGAGAAGTTGGAAATGCTGTGGGAAGAACTCTCGTCTGCATTGGCGCTGATGATCAACATTCCGGTGCGCTATGAGTTTGAAAAAGCCTTTTATCAGCAGCGCTCTGACGGCGAACTGTCGGCTGATGAGCTGTGTGCGCTGATGAGCAGCACTTGGCAAGAATGGTATGGCGAAGCGATGTCAGAGCCCGATCCCTATTTCTGGGCCAGTAAGTTGCATTTCTCGATTTCTGATATCAGTTTTTACAATTACCCGTATCTGTTTGGTTACTTGTTCTCCAAAGGCATTTACGCCCAGCGCAGTGAAAAAGGCGAGCAGTTCTATCAAGACTATGTCTCGCTGCTACGTGATACGGGCTCAATGATGGCGGAAGCCGTGGTGTTTCAGCATTTGGCGATGGATTTAACTCAAGACGAGTTCTGGCAAAAGAGTATTGATCTGATCAGCGCCAAAGTGGATGAGTTCGAACGTTTGCTGGCAAAAGTGTCGCAGTAAGATAACTTGATCCAGCTAAAACGAAAATGGTTAGGGATGTGATAGAGTTCGCTCCCTAACGTATTGTTATTGTTCAATAAGTAAGCTTTTTGCAAGTTGCATATAAAAAGAAAGTATGATTTGCCTGTTTTGCACTCATTTTATTGATTCGTCTTCATAAGTGGGATCCTAGCAACATAAATCATCAAAACATTTTATTAACATACCGCCGTGCAATTAAGGAGTAACGCATGACGAATTCTCTGTTTCGCCAATCGTTTTTGTTAGACACCCTAGATATGCAGCTGGCCGTTGATGCGCAAACAAAGACGCTGCCAAGTGGGGTGCAACTTAAGCTGCATCAGCGCGGTGTGTTAGAAGTCATCCCGGCCAGTTACACCGCCAGCAGCAAAAATATGATTATTTCGACTGGGATCCACGGTGATGAAACGGCGCCGATGGAGCTGGTCGACAAGATCGTTCGTGACATTGAAACGGGATTTCAAGCAGTCAAAGCACGTTGCTTGTTCATCATTGCTCACCCAGAAGCCACCAATGCCCATACGCGATTTATTGAAGAGAACCTCAATCGCTTGTTTGACGACAAAGATCACCCGATGAGCAAAGAGCTGGTGATTGCCGATACGCTGAAAATCTTGGTGAAAGACTTTTTTGCGGATACGGACGAAGAGACGCGTTGGCATCTTGATTTGCACTGTGCGATCCGCGGTTCGAAACACTATTCGTTCGCCATCAGCCCGAAAACCCGCCATCCGACGCGCTCCAGAGCGCTGGTAGATTTTGTCAACCACAGCCATGTAGAAGCGCTGCTGCTGTCCAATTCGCCATCCAGTACCTTTAGCTGGTTCAGCGCGGAAAACTACTCAGCGCAAGCGTTGACCATGGAACTGGGTCGTGTGGCGCGTATCGGTGACAACGATCTCAGTCGCTTTACCGCACTCGATATTACTCTGCGCGATCTGGTTGCTGACATGACACCTGAACATTTGCCAAAACCAGCAGTGACTTACCGCGTCAGCCGCACGATTGTGCGTTTGCATGAAGATTTTGCCTTTAGATTTGATGACGATGTGGAAAACTTCACTTCGTTTATGCACGGCGAAGTGTTTGGTCATGATGGTGACAAGCCACTGATGGCGAAAAATGACAATGAAGCCATTGTCTTCCCTAACCGCAAAGTGGCGATTGGACAACGTGCAGCGCTGATGGTGTGTGAAGTGAAAACACGCTTTGAAGATGGGCAGCTGGTTTACGATTAATCCGCTCGCCACACACGCAGAAGGTTTATTTTTGAAAGGCTTAACGTTACAGTTAGGCCTTTATTATTTTGCGCCGCATTTGGCCTGATTATCATGGAATTTCACCAGCTTATTGACCACAAACAGCAGCGCTGGCAAAAAACGCTTATCTTGGTTGCCTTGCTTCTGCTTCTCCTTTCGGCCATCTATCTGATGGTGGGTGAAGTTTTCCTCTCGCCATTCTCTTCACTTTCCAGTTTCGAGGTAAAACTGCTGGTGGATTTACGCCTGCCAAGGCTTATAGCGGCACTGGCAATTGGTGCTGCGCTGGCGGTTAGTGGCGCGACCTTGCAAGTGCTGCTGGGCAATGTGCTGGCTGAGCCCGGCGTACTGGGCATCTCGGGCGGGGCCAGTTTGGCGATGGTGATCGCGATGTTTTTTCTTCCCACGATGCCAACGCCAAGCGTGTTCATGATTTCAGCCATTTTAGGCGCGCTGGTTTTTACCTTGCTGCTGGTCGGCATGGCGAGGGCGATGCTTCTTTCTACCTCGAGAATGTTGTTGGTTGGGGTGGCGCTTGGCATTCTCTCTGGCGCAGCCGTTACGTGGGCATTCTACTTCAGCGATGACTTGAGCCTAAGACAACTGATGTACTGGTTGATGGGCAGTATTGGCGGTGCCAGTTGGCATCATCATCTGGTGACTTTAGTGCTTTTGCCTGTGCTGCTCTGGCTCTGTTTGCAGGGTAAAGTGCTCGACAAACTGATGCTGGGCGAAACGCACGCTGCGCAGCTTGGACTGGATGTGCACAAAATCCGTTGGCAACTGATTCTGGCGGTGTCGGTATTGATCGGCTGCGCCGTGGCGCTTGGAGGCATTATCAGTTTTGTTGGTCTGGTGGTGCCGCACCTTTTACGTTTGGCATTTGGTAGTGAAAACCGCTTCTTGCTGCCGTTATCCGCGTTGGCTGGGGCTGCTTTGCTGGTCTTCTCGGACATTGGGGCGCGCACTTTGCTCGATTCGGCCGAGCTACCGCTGGGGGTGCTGACCACCACCATTGGCGCTCCCGTTTTTATCTGGATGCTGTTAAGGAGCCAAGATGCAAGTTAACCACATCGGCGTCGGTCATCGGCTTCTCCCGCTCTCGTTTCAATGCCAAGCGGGTGAAAAAGTCTACCTGGTCGGGCCAAACGGCTCAGGCAAGAGCACCTTACTTTCTGCGTTATCTGGCGTTTTGAGTCGGCGTGATGGCGGCCAAGGCGAAGTGCAGCTGGATACGGTGAGTTTGCTGACGCTGCCGCTGACCGAACAGGCGCGCTTTCGTGCCTATTTATCCCAGCAGGCCAAACCAGCGTTTCATATCGATGTCTATCAAATGTTGGCGCTCTCTTTACCCGCCGGGTGCAAACCCAGTGATAGCCATGTCAAGCAGGCTGTTGCGCAGCTCTGCGCATTATTGCAGCTTGAGGATAAACTGCATCGCCGCGTGCAGACGTTGTCGGGCGGCGAGTGGCAACGCGTGCGTTTGGCCGCTGTTTGTCTGCAAGTCTGGCGTGAGCTCAACCCCTTTTCGCAGCTTTTGCTGCTGGATGAGCCAGCCGCGCCGCTGGATGTGGCGCAAGAGAAATGGCTTTATCAATTGATCGATGTCATCTCAGCGCAAGGCATTACGGTGGTGGTCGCCAATCACGATCTCAATCGAGTCTGCCAGCATGCAGATAAAGTCCTGCTGCTCAATCAGGGTGTGATGGAGGCTTATGGCACGCCAGAGCAGGTGATGACGGTTGAGCATCTGCAAAAGGTGTTTCGCACCTCAGTGAAGAAAGTGATGGTGGACGATAACCCCTATCTGATTTTTACCTGAGCCTATCTGTTTTTTACCTGAGCATAGAGACGAAAAACCCGCGACCATGCGCGGGTTATTTAAGCAAAAACTAAGCGGTGATTAGGCTGTCAACGCGCTGAGATCGGCTGGGCGGTAGTAAACCGATTTCAGCACTTTACCTTGGCGAATGGTTTTGCCTTCGCTGACAAAATCTTCGGCACACTTGGCAATCAAGTAATCGCCTTTTTGCACCGCCATCAGCTTCACGCCTTGTTCAGCGTAGAACTTTTCGGTGTCAGCGTATTCTTGCTCGTTGCGGCACACTTTGCTCATATTGCTTGAATGCACTTCATCCCAGCAAGGAATGAAATTGATGCCACGGTTTTTTGCCACGTTAAGCAGCAGATCAATCAGGTAGCTGATGGCGAGATTGTCTTCAACCTTCGTTTGACCAAGATGCACCAGTCTGCCCATTAACACATACACCGAATCGACGATGGCATCAGCCTGTTCTGTTTTGTTATCTGCTTCGGCGAGCTCTGTCATCTCTTCGATGATCAAAGAGGTATGCAGAGTGTCCGCTTTGTCGTCGAGGCTTTCAGGCGAAGCGACTGGCAAATCGAAGGTGCTGCGAAACTCGCTGATGTCGCGGTACAGGTGGTCAAAAATCTCTTGGGTCAGTTGAGACAAATACATGTGCTTTTCCATTGGTTTTTACTAAGCGCGAATGATACCAGAGCGAACCGGCAAGCTCTACCCTAGGCTCATGCTAGCGCGGGTTTCGTCTGCGTATTGGTAAAACCATCTACTTAGTTAAACCATATGTTTAGTTAAACTGTCCGCTTAGTTAAAGCATCTGCTTAGCGAAAGCCATCGCTTACGAAAAGAGATACGGAAACAGTTGTTTACGCTGCTCTGGCGTTAACGCTGAAACGCGCGCGATATTGGTGTCCGGAATCGCTTCTGGATTGGGATAGTGACGCAGCACTTTCTCCATGCTCTCTTCGCGGATCAGATGAAAAATCGGGTAGGGAGAGCGATTGGTGAGGTTTTCGTCATCTTCCGGCTGCGCGCCGCCGAAACAGTAATCGGGATGGAAGGTCGCCACTTGAAAAATCCCTTCCCAGTCTTGCTGTTTGATCAGCGTCTCCACCCAATCAATGAAAAAGTTGTAGTCCCAGAAATCTTCCAGCATATTGGGCACCACCACCAGCGTGGTCTCCAACTCGCTCGGTTCGCTTTGATCCAATTCGAGCAACTGAGTGAGAATGTCTTGCAGTAGCGTTTCTTCGCTGTCAGCGTCACTGACATGAATTTTGATCTGTTGATTGCGTTGCGGTTTGGCAGCGAAAGGGCAGAGATTGAGGCCAATCACCACATCATCCAACCATTGGTTTACTTGCTGTTTGATTTCTTGAGTTGAGCGCTGTGTCATTGTCATTATTGCTTTGGAAAAATGGGCGCCAAGTATAGCGATACCTAGCGCGAAAACCTACTTTTCTGATAGCGCTACTTTATCCTCTAGCATGGCGTACTTGGGTTTGCGCAGTTTCACGATCACGGCAATCAGCAATGCATACAGTACTAGCGCGCCGTAAGTCACGCCCGGCCATTGCCAGTGTTGCCAGCAATAGAGTAGGAGAAATCCGCCCAGACTGCCGCCGACGTAGTAATGCACCAGATACATCGCGGTAGCGGTGGCTTTGGCTTTGTGTGCTTTTTGTCCAACCCAACCATAGGCCAAGGTGTGGGTAAAAAAGGCACCAAAAGAGATCAGCACCAAACCCAGCAACATGGCAAACAGGTGCTCAATTGAGGCAATCAACATCCCGCTCAAACTGATGGCCGCGCCAGTTAACATCCCTGTTACCGGGTGAAAGTGCTGGTTCCATTTGCCCGTGTATTTAGAACTCACCGTGCCGCCGAGATAACAAAGAAAGATCAACGAGGCAAGACCGACGGGCAGATTATGCGGCTCGGAAACCAAGCGGAAGCCCATCACTGAGTAGAGATTGACGAACAAAGCGAAGTTGAGACCGCCAATCAGCATCGCCAGCCATACTCGAGTGTGACGCAAATGCTGAACGATAGTCTGGTTGTGCTGCCACAAGGTGTGCTTGCTGGCGGTGAAGTTTTTTTGCGCCGGAAGCAGTAAGCCAACGGCGAACACACCAAGCAAAGTAAACGCCAGCATTACTTGAATGGCGGTGGTGGTGCCAAACCAATCCGACATCAAACCGCCGCTGATCCGGCCGCTGATCCCACCCAGCGAGTTCGCCGCAATGTAGCCGCCAATGGCATGACCAAAGGCGCTCGGGCTGAGTTCTTCTGCCATGTATGCCACCGCCACGGCGGCAAACGCTGCGAGAGCAACACCCAGTAAGGCGCGGCAGGCAACGACAAACAGAAAGGAGTCACTAAAGAGCAGCGCGGCGCTGCACAGTGGAATGGCACACAGGCCAGAGAGCATGACGCGGCGGCGACCAATTTTTTCGGACAATACGGCCATCGGTACAAGGCTAAATGAGAGGCCGAGTGTGGTGGCTGCAAAAATCCAGTTAACCTGCGTTTCTGAAACGGCGTATTCGAGTGCCAGCTTTGGCAGCATGGGTTGGAAAAGATACAGATTGCAGAACACCAAAAAAGAGCCCAGTGCGAGTGCAAAGGTAATATGTCGATACTGTTTACTGCCGAGGTCGTACATCTCTAATCTCATCCACCTGTCGATTTGTGAGCACAGTATCAGTCGTCTTATGATAAACAAAATATATTAAAAATATGATAACGATATATTTTTGATCTTCATGGAATCGAAACAACTCAAACAATTCGTCGCGGTGGCAGAGCATCGCAATTTCACGCGGGCTGCTGAGGCTTTGCACATTGCCCAGCCAGCGCTAAGCGTCTCCATTAAACGTTTGGAGCAAAGTTTGGGCGTGACGCTGTTTAAGCGAGATGACAAACAGATCGCGCTGACTACAGAAGGGCAAACGCTCTATCAGCACGCCAAACGGGTTGTGCAGCAGTTGCATGACGCCGAACTCGCCATTAACGAGCTGAAGGGATTGGAAAAAGGAGAAGTGCGTCTTGGCGCACCCAGCATGATGGGCAGCTACTTTTTTCCGGAGATATTGATGGCGTTCAAAAGCCATTATCCGAATCTCAAACTGACCTTGATAGAAGCGGGCACGCAGTCGATTCGGCGCATGTTGCTTGAAGGTGAACTCGATATTGGCGTGATCACAGAAAACGATCTGCCGGAGGATTTGGAAACTGACCACCTCTTTTCCAGCCAGATGATGGCGGTGGTTGCTAGCGAGCATCCCCTAGCGGAGCGCACATCGTTAAGCTTTGAGGAGTTTTTCCGCCACGAGTTGGTGATGTTTAAATCGGGCTATTTCCATCGAGATTTCCTCGACCATTTCAGTGCCCAGCATGGGATCGAAATGCAGTATTCGTTTGAAACCAACTTGCTGCCGCTGATCTTAAAAATCGTCAAACGAGAGTTTGCCATCACGGCGCTGCTGCAACTGGTTACTGAACACGAAAGTGGCATCAAAGGGGTGCCGTTTGACCCGCCAGTGACGCTCAACTTGGCGCTCGCTTGGCGTCGCGGCGGCTATTTGTCGGTGGCGGATCGCACTTTTATCGAATTTATCAAGCAGTACGTTTAGCTTTTATACATGCGCTCAAAGTTGCTTGGGTTCCAGCCAATCATCAGACGATCGCCGATTTTCAGCACCGGAACGGAGCGCGCACCAATCGCGTCGAGCTCTTTTCTGCCGCGCTGCATTTTGGCATTACACAAACGGTACTGGATGCCTTTGCTATCGAGATAGCGCTGTGCGTCTTTACAGTGAGGGCACTTGTCTTTGATGTAGAGGACAACTCGTTTCATGTTTTGCTACCGATGCAAGGAAAAAGGGGCGCAAGTGTAGCCAATTAATCGCGACGGGAAAAGAGCCAACGAGAAATGCGATGAATCAAGGCGTCGAGTCGGGTAAACTAGCGCGCTTTGTTTAGCGCTACGTTTCAGTGGCACGAGAAACCAAGGGTAGAGCAATCTTGCATCCGTCACTTCGTTATATTCAGGGATATCCCGCCCACATTGTTGAGCCAGTGAGCAAACTTATCGACTCGGGCCGCTTAATCGGCTGGTTTGATCAGCGTTACCCAACGCGTCACGATATTCGCAGTGAAAAAGCGCTGTTTGATTATGCGATGGCGATAAAAAACCAGTTTATGAAGAAAACCGGACCGATCAGCAAGGTGGTTTACGACGCTAAGATCCATCTGATCAACAATGCGCTCGGGCTACACAGTGTGATTTCGCGTAATCACGGCGGCAAGCTAAAGTCGAAAAATGAGATCCGCATTGCCAGTGTTTTTAAAGACGCGCCCGAGCCGTTACTGCGTATGTTGGTGGTGCATGAGTTGGCCCACATCAAAGAGAAAGAACACGATAAGGCGTTCTACGCGCTCTGTTGCCACATGGAACCGAACTATCATCAACTAGAGCTCGATGCTCGTCTCTTTATGATTTATCTCGATCTCAAAGCTCAGGAAAAAAAACAGTCATGACCAACAAGCGCCAAACAGTTCGAGCTCAGAGTAAGCCCGCAGAGAAGCAGATACCCTCATCGGCCAGTGTCGATTTTGCCAAAGTCAGCCGTGCAGGGCTGCATCAGCGCAACCAACATCGCGGGCGATACGATTTCAAAACGTTGACCGCCGCCTTACCTGCGTTAGCTCCTTTTGTGCTGCACAATCCCAAAGGGGAGCAGAGCATCAACTTTGCCGATGCCAGCGCAGTGAAAATGCTCAATAAAGCGCTACTGTGCGCCTATTACCAGATCCAGCACTGGGATATTCCGCCCGGTTACTTGTGCCCGCCTATCCCCGGACGTGCCGACTACATCCACCGTTTGGCTGAACTGCTAGAAAGTGAAAATGGGACTGGTGATTATCCGCATGGCAAAGTCAACGCACTGGATATCGGTGTTGGTGCGAACGCCATCTATCCGATCATTGGCATTCACGAGTATGGCTGGCACTACACCGGCAGCGACATTGATCCGAAGTCCGTGCAGTCGGCGCAGCTGATTGCCAACTCCAATCCGATGCTGACGGGTCAGTTCATTGTTAAACAGCAAGACAATCCGCAATCCATCTTTCGTGGTGTGATTGCGCCGGGGGAACGTTACGATGTCACCACCTGCAATCCACCGTTTCACGCTTCGGCGCAAGAAGCGGCGATGGGTTCACAGCGCAAACTGAACAACCTCTCAGCTAACCGATTGAAAAAAGGTGTCAAGGCGAAAGCGGGCTCACAAAAATTGTCGCAAAACAACCCTATACTTAACTTCGGAGGTCAAAATTCTGAATTGTGGTGCGATGGTGGAGAATCCTCCTTTTTACGCCGCATGGCCAATGAAAGCCAAGGATTTGCCAGCCAAGTATTGTGGTTTAGTACGCTAGTCTCAAAAAATGACAATGTGAGACCTCTACGTAAACAGTTGGAAAAATTAGGTGTACGCAGTATTCGTGTCGTCGAGATGAGCCAAGGACAAAAAGTGAGTCGTTTTGTCGCTTGGTCGTATATGGATCGGCAACAGCGAGGAGAGTGGGTTAAGTTGAAGTGACGCCAGTGTTTGGCTTTGCGTCATTGACCAGCGAAAACGAATAGGTTGCGTAACAGGAGGGCATGCGATGGATTTTGAAATTTATCTACCCTGTCAGCCAGATTGGCTGTGTGAAAGCTTCCTGAGCGTTTTTACTGTCCTGCTTTTGGTTGGATTGGTGGCGTTTATTCGAATTATCTATCGTGAGTACCGCACGATAAAACGCAAGAATCAGGTGCGAAAACTGCGCGATACGCACCGCAAAGACAGGTATAAAATCCGCAATTCCACATCAAGACGTTAGCCTAAACCGCCTGAGTAAATCTCAGGCGGTTTTGCATTAAATGGCGCTTAGGCTTTGTTTGGCCGTCAACTTTTCTAACTCCTGCTGATATTTTTTCACCAACGCTTGGTTACCCGCCTTTTGTTCCAGCTCGATCAGCAGTTGCAGTGAGGGCAACTGTAAGCCGTAGCTTTGATGAAAGCGCATCAAACGCAGGCGAGCTTGCGTGTAGTTGCCTGCCTCGATTTCCAGCTTAGCGAGGTTGAGGATGGATTTGGGGCGGTGCGGATCGTAATCAATGGCTCGGGTGAAATAGGTTTGCGCTTTGGCTTTAAAACCTGCTTTTAAGGCGCAAAATGCCGCGTTTTCATAACTGGCCGGGATCAAATAATAGTAAGGCTGCGCAATGGCTTGGTTGAACAGTTTGTCTGCTTGTGCGTAGTCGCCCTGTTTGCATAAAAAAGTGCCGTAGTTGTTGAGCACATTGCCGTTTTTGGGGTGCTGGCGGGCCGCTTTTCGATAGAGATCTTGCGCTTTGCCATTTTCGCCGACCAGCTCGTAATAGTGCGCCATGGAGAGCTGAGCGCGGTAGTAATCCGGTGCGTGGTTTAGTGCCTGTTGTAAGTTGTCGTAGGCTTTGACCATCGCGCCATTGTCGAGATAACCAAGCCCTAAAGCAATGCGAGATTCAGCCATATCAATCGGGTCGGCATTGTTGGCGACTTGCCCTTCAGTAATGGTGACGCAACCCGTCAGCAGGGCAAAACTCAGCAGTGAAATGAAGCGAAACGTCTGATTCATCATGGTATTTCTTTGTGCGTGCAAAATTTACCACGATGATAATTCCTCTGACCGCCATGCCTATCAAGCTGCGAATAAGATGCGAGTCACTTTGCATATTCGGCAAAAAGGCCACCTTGCGGCGGCCTTAGAAGAGAGATGCAGAAGCTTCGGCTATTCGTCTTTGGTGAAGGCGTCTTCGCTAAAGTGGTCCAGATCGTACGGGGTTTGCTGGTAAACGCAGTAGTTGAGCCAGTTAGAAAAGAGTAAATGACCGTGGCTGCGCCAACTGGCGATCGGCGCATTATCCGGATTGTCATTCGGGTAGTAGTTGACCGGAATCGCCGGCTCCAGCCCTTCACCGAGATCGCGCACATACTCATTGTGTAAGGTGTGCAGATCATATTCTGGATGTCCGGTCACAAACACATTACGCTTGTCTTTGGTGCTGGCCAGATAGACGCCAGCCGTGTCTGAGGTAGCGAGAATGTCGAGATTGGTGTGCTCGGCCAAATATTCGGGCGAGAAATCGGCGTAGCGTGAATGCGGCGCTAAAAAGGTATCATCGAATCCTCGCAAAATCGGATGGTAAGGATGATGAATTTTGTGTTGATACACGCCAGAGAGTTTCTCTTTGCGGGTGCGTTTCGGCAGGTCATACAGTAGCTTGAGGCCCGCTTGGGCCGCCCAACACACATACAAAGTGGAAGTGACATGAGATTTTGCCCACTCCATGATGGTCTGTAGATGTTCCCAGTAGATCACATCCTCAAATTGCACCAGGCCGAGCGGCGCGCCAGTGATGATCAGGCCGTCGAAGTTACGGTTTTTAACCATCTCAAACTGACGATAGAAATTATCCAAATGCTCAGTTGGGGTATTTTTACTCGGGCGGTCATCAATGCGCAGCAGTTCAACATTCACTTGCAACGGGCTGTTAGACAGCAGGCGAAGGAACTGCGTTTCGGTCTCAATTTTTTTTGGCATCAAATTGAGGATCAACACACGCAGAGGGCGAATTTCCTGACTGGCCGCGCGCGTTTCACTCATCACGAAGATATTTTCATTTCGTAATACATCGGCGGCGGGTAATTGATCTGGAATACGAATAGGCACAGCTTTCTCCCTAAGCTCATGGTTTTGGACGTCTATACATCTAAACCTATCTTATTTTTTTTGTGATGTCGACAAGGAAAATCGGCAAAGTGCGTTTTGTTGTACACGTACTGCGCAAAGGGTTTGCTCCAATCTGGTGCATGGGAAAGCGCCAAATAGCCAGAGAAACAAGCTAACCCATTGAAATAAATAGATCTCGAACTTTGGCATCTGATTTGCTTAGAGATTAAAAAAGCCATCAAACGCACCATTTTTGCTGCGTTTATGGTGCAAGTTAAGGCAATGAAGCCTCTTCCGTTAGCGGAAGAGGCTTTTTTTATGGCTAAAGGAGCGGATTATGCAAGGATGTACCCAGACAACATGCCCCTATTGTGGGGTGGGTTGTGGTGTCGAAGTTAAGCAACAAGAGATGGTTGGCGATGCCACCCACCCGGCCAATCAGGGCGCCCTGTGCGTCAAGGGCGCAGCGTTAGCGGAGAGCTTGCGCATGCCCACGCGTTTGCTCTATCCCAAACTCTCTGGTCAGCAAGTCAGTTGGTCACACGCCAGCGAGTGGATCGCAGAGCAGTTTTTCCAAGCGATGCAGCAGCATGGCACGGATTCTGTGGCGATGTATGTGTCTGGGCAACTACTCACCGAAGACTACTATGTCGCCAACAAGCTGATGAAGGGTTATGTCGGCAGCGCGAATATCGATACCAACTCGCGCCTCTGCATGTCCTCAGCGGTAGCGGCTCATGTGCGTGCTTTTGGTGAAGATGTGGTGCCAGTCAGCTACGACGACCTCGAACATGCAGAGCTGATCGTCATTTGCGGCGCGAATACCGCCTGGACGCATCCGGTGCTGTTTCGGCGCATTCAGCAAGTTCGAGAGCGCAAGCCAAACGTGAAATTGGTGGTGATTGATCCGCGCAAAACGGTGACCGCCGAGCAGGCGGATCTGCATTTGGCGCTTGCCAATGACAGTGATGTGGCGCTGTTTAACGGTTTGTTGCGCTATGCGATTGACCAGCAAAAGTTAGATGATGCCTTTATTGAGGCGCATACGCAGGGGTTTAAGGCCTTGCTCGAAGTGGTGATGCAAGAGAAGTATCAACTGCCTGACGTGGCGAGTCGCTGCGGTTTAAGTATTGAAGCTTTGAGCACTTTTTATCGCTGGTTTGTCACCAGTCAAGCCAGCATGACGCTTTTTTGCCAAGGGGTGAATCAAGCTCAAAATGGCGTGGATAAAGGTAACGCAATCATCAATGCACATTTAGCCACCGGACAAATCGGCGAGCGTGGCGCTGGGCCATTTTCGCTGACCGGCCAGCCTAATGCGATGGGCGGCAGAGAAGTGGGCGGATTGGCCAATCAACTGGCGGTGCATCGCGGCTTCGACCCGAATTCGATTCATGCGGTGCACCAATTTTGGCAATCCCCACGCATTGCGGAAAAACCGGGATTGAAAGCGGTTGAACTGTTTGAAGCGCTGGCGCGCGGTGAGATTAAGGTGCTGTGGATCATCGCCACCAATCCGGTGGTCTCGATGCCGGATAATCAAGCGGTGCGAGAGGCTTTAGCTGACTGTCCGTGTGTGATTGTCTCCGACATCACCGCCGATTCTGACGTGGCGCAATATGCTGACCTTCTATTGCCCGCAGCAGGTTGGGGGGAAAAGCAAGGCATGGTGACCAACTCGGAGCGGAGACTATCCCGCCAGCGCCGTTTTCTCTCGCCCCCCGGTGAGGCGAAAGCAGACTGGCAGGCGGTGTGCGACGTGGGCTCACTTCTGTGCGCGAAACTCGGGGCCAAAGATGGTTTTGCTTTTGACTCTGAAGCGGCGGTTTTTCGTGAGTTTGCCGCGCTTAGTGGCATCAACCGCGATTCACCTCTCAAGTTCGACTTGTCCGCGTACCAAACGATGAGCGATGAGGACTACCAAAACTGGGCTCCGACGCAGTGGGGCGGTGAGTCGCCTTATCGCAACAAGCAGTTTTCTTACCCGGATGGTAAAGCGAGATTTATCGCTGTTGAGCAAGGTGCTACGGGCACGAACGTTGAAAACCAGGCTGGACTCTGGTGGCTAAATACCGGGCGTCAGCGAGATCAATGGCATACCATGACCCGTACCGGACACATCGAAAAACTGTCGGGCAGTGAAGTGGAGCCGACGGTTTATCTCAATGCGCTGTCGGCGCAACGTTTAGAGGTGACCAATGGTGAGTTTCTCTCGCTGCGCCACGCAGAGCGCGATCACGCACTGCTTGCCAAAGTTGCAGTGGATGAATCGCTCTCGCTGGGCCAGCTCTTTATGTCGATGCATTGGGCGGGCGTCTATGCAGGTGGCAGCCAAGTTAACGCGGCTGTTTGTGCTGAGGTTGACCCTATTTCGGGTCAACCTGCCTTCAAATCATCCTTGGTACGTGCAAGCAAAGCCAACATTGCCACTTTTGGCCTTTATATCGGTAAAAATCCCCCTCCGGTAACAAGCGCGTACCGGGCCTATCAACATCAAGACAAGGTTGGCATCTGGCGCTTTGCCAGTGAGGAACCAATCTCTCTGGAAGTATTGAGCCGCTCAAACAGTAAGTATGTAACTTGGCAGCTTCCTCAGGGCTGGATTGGGATCGAGATCGCCGCAGAAAGCCTATCTACCGGGCTGACTGAGGGAAAAGTCGGGTCGATTTTGCTCAGCTCACCCACTCCGCTTAACGCCGACTATCAAGCTCTCAGCGTACTCATTGGTCAGCCAGTGCAATGGCAGGCGCTGATGCAAGCCGCCTTTGCGACTCGGGTAAGCCAACTGGTGTGCAGTTGCTTGCGAGTCACCGATGTGCAAATAGAACAGGCGATCGCCAAACAGGGCGTGAGCAATCTCGTTCAACTGCAAAGTCAGCTTAAATGCGGCACCAACTGCGGCTCTTGCGTGCCGCAGCTCAAACAGTTTTTCAACTGAACATGGTTAAGTGAGCGAAAAGGAGAAATCGCATGGAAAGCAAAACAACCCGCCACTCTTTGGAGAACAGCTACAGCAAGCACATGTTTTTGGATGCCGAACGCTTTCAGGTCGGGCACGCGGCGTTAAGCAAGTCGCCAAATCAACGCGGCTTTGTCTCTTTGGTTGGCGCGGGGCCGGGCGATCCGGACTTGCTGACGGTGAAAGCGCTGAAAGCGTTACAGCGCTGCGATATGGTGGTCTACGATCGTTTGGTCAGTCAGGAGATACTCGATTTGATCCCCGCTTCGGCCGAGAAAATCTACGTGGGCAAACGCTGCGGCGAGCCAAGTTTGAAGCAAGCAGAGATCAATCAAATCTTGCTGCAATTTGCCAAGCAAGGGCGGCAGATTGTGCGTTTAAAAGGCGGTGATCCGTTTATTTTTGGTCGTGGTGGTGAAGAGGCGCTGGCGCTGGCGGAGCATAACATTCCCTATACCGTCGTTCCGGGCATTACTGCCGCGATTGGCTGCGCCGCCAGTTGCGCGATTCCTCTTACTCATCGTGAAATGGCGAGAAGTGTCACGCTGGTAACAGGTACGGTCGTGACCGGGCAGCTTCCGGCGTGGTCAGCGATTATTGCTGCGGGGCAAACACTGGTGTTCTACATGGGTCTTGAGTCGGCCAGAGCGATTGAACAAGGCTTGCGCTCGCATGGTGTTGCGGCCGATTTTCCTGTGGCGATTATCACCCAAGGCAGTACTCCTTTACAGCAAACGCACGTGACACAGTTGGCTGCGCTGGAAAAAACAGCGCTCAAGCTCAAAGGTATCAGCCCGGCATTGATCATTATCGGTGAAGTCATCACACTGCGAGATAAACTGATCACCACTTTAGACGCGGTTGCTTGGCAAGCATCCCAGCCTTTGACGCTGGACGTTTAGTGCACAAGTTAACGCGAAAACATATCGAGGGAGTATGAGCATCATTTTAGAGTGTATCCGCACTGTCGGGCGAGGCGAGCGTGGACGTAAACCACTGACGTTTGCTCAGGCATACCAAGTGATGGATGAGTATCTTGACGGGCAAATAGAAGATGATCAGATGGCGATGCTGCTGATGCTGATCCGCGTACAAAATGAGACGCGTCAGGAGATCGCCGGGTTTGTCAAAGCGTTTCAGAGCCGTGTTCCCAATCTCGGTGCCGATGTGGATTGGCCTTGTTATGCGGGCAAAAGGCCCTCAGCGGGTAAGCCTTGGCATCTGCTGGCGGCCAAGATTTTAGCCAGGCAAGGCTATAAAGTGCTCCTGCACGGTTACAACGACAAACCTGCCGAACGTGAGCATGCCGAGCACTATCTGCCATCGCTCAATATTGCTCAAGCCGCATCGCCCGAACAGGCGAAAAGTTTGCTGGAGGCGCAAGGCATTGCCTATTTAGCGCTGAAAGACTTTGCGCCCATCGCCGAGAAGATGATTGGTTGGAAAAACCGTTATGGTCTTAGATCACCGATCAACACCGTGGTGCGGGCACTCAACCCCGGCGGCGCGAAAGTAGGGCTGCGTGGTAGCTTTCATCCGGGGTTTCAGCAGTTACACGCGGAAGTGGAACAGGAAATTGGTCAAACCTCGCATGGTGTGATCTCATTTAAAGGCCAATCGGGCGAATCGGAGTTCAACCCCAAAGTCAGTCAAACCGTGTGGTTGAGCTCACCTGAGGGGGTGAGTTCGCACTATTGGACTGAGCAGATGCTCTCTGACATTCCTACTGTGACACAGTGTCCATTCGATACCCCGCCAGAGGAGAAAAATCTCATGGCGAATACCGTGGTCGCGACCTTGGCCGCTGTGCTGTTTACCGAGCTTAACGATCGTGAAGTCGCGCTGGAAAATGCGCATCGCATGTGGCGTGAATACTGCGCCGCTGAGGTAAACACCTAACCTTCCTTCATCTCGCGGTTTGTCGCTTGCCCATTGCGCGCACCATTTGGGGGAAGCGCTTGCCCTCATAACACGCGTTGGCACATTCCTTGTTATGTCACTTATAGATAAAGATGACGACAAGGAATGTCTATGCCGAAAAAAATGCTGCCAAAAACCATCATCGTTTGTTGTGATACCCCCGCGAAACAGGCGCAAATCAGTGACTGTTTGGCCAAGGAGTACGACCAAGTGATCGGCTGTCAATTGGCTCAATTGGAAAGCGTGATTGAGCGCGAAAGTGAGGTCGCTGTGGTGGTGGCGTGGTCTGCCCCCTGCGCTGAAGTTCGCTTGATTATTGAATACTGCCGACGTTTACAGTTGCCACTTCTGGTGCTGTTTCATCAGGTTTTACCCCATCAAATCAGTCAGTTATCTTCTTGTCATGATTGTGTGTTTCTGCCGCTACAAGGCGTTTCTACCTTGTCGCCTTGGCTGGCGTATGCTGCAGCAAGGCGTGAGAGCCATCTTGAAACCGAGCACAAACTCAATCAGCTCGCCGACAAAATTGAAGAGCGAAAATTGGTCGAGAAAGCCAAAGGATTATTGATGAAATGTCAGCAGGTGGATGAAAACACCGCTTACCAAGCGATGCGTCGTTCTGCGATGCAAACCAGCCAACCGATGGCCCAAGTAGCGAAAAATTTGATTGCTACGCTCACGGCGCTGGAAATGTGAACTACTACTTTGGGGTTAGAGCAAAAGCGAGCAATTGGTGCGAGGTGCACTAAATCAAAGCAGACAAAACAACTTCAAGCAAAGAAATACATCTAACTTGTTGTTTTTATTTTGTTAATTAGTTGGCACGACAATTGAATTACCTTATGTGGGTATATTGTTGAATGGCTTATCTCAATTATCAACGGCGGTAATTGCAGGGACAGCAACGGCGCTACGGCTCTTCGGAGTCGTAGCGTTTTTTTTGGAGAAAATCGATGAGAAAGAGAGACAAGCTTAGGGCTTTGGCTTTAACCAGCGTACTGCTGACTTTGACCCCGCAGGTTTTGGCAAAAATAGGCGCCGCGGAAAAGGAAGAGCTCAAATTTGGCTTTATTAAGTTGACCGACATGGCGCCGCTGGCGATTGCTTATGAAAAGGGCTTTTTTGAAGATGAAGGGCTGTATGTGACGTTAGAGGCGCAAGCCAACTGGAAAGTGCTGCTTGATCGGGTGATAGACGGTGAACTGGATGGTGCGCATATGTTGGCAGGACAGCCTTTGGGGGCGACCATCGGGATTGGTACTCAGGCAAAAGTTATCACCGCGTTCAGTATGGATCTCAACGGTAATGCGATCACGGTTTCCAATGACGTCTGGCAGCAGATGAAACCCAACCTTGCGAAAGACAGCGAAGGCAAGCCGCAGCATCCAATCAAAGCCGATGCACTGAAACCTGTGGTGGCGAGTTATCGCGACCAAGGCAAAACCTTCAACATGGGGATGGTTTTCCCCGTCTCCACCCACAACTACGAGTTGCGCTACTGGCTGGCTGCTGGTGGGATTCATCCCGGTTTTTATGCGCCGCACAAAGGAGACAACAGCGGGCAAATCAATGCGGACGTTTTACTCAGCGTTACACCGCCGCCGCAAATGCCCGCGACAATGGAAGCCGGCACCATCAAAGGTTATTGCGTGGGGGAACCATGGAATCAACAAGCGGTGTTCAAGGGCATTGGCGTGCCTGTAGTGACCGATTACGAGATTTGGCGCAACAATCCAGAGAAGGTGTTTGGTGTGGCAGAAACCTGGGCGCAGAAGTACCCCAACACCCACATTCGCGTAGTGAAAGCGCTGATCCGCGCAGCCCACTGGCTGGATGACAATCACAACCAACACCGCGCTGAAGCGGTTAAGCTGCTCGCGCGCAGCGAATATGTCGGCGCCGATGCGGAGGTGATCGCCAACTCAATGACAGGCACTTTTGAGTATGAGCGCGGTGACAAACGCGATGTGCCGGATTTCAACGTTTTCTTTCGCCACAACGCGACCTATCCCTACTACAGCGATGCGATTTGGTATCTGACACAAATGCGCCGCTGGGGGCAAATCGAGAGCGAAAAGCCGGACGCTTGGTATATGGATATCGCCAAACAAGTCTATCGCCCCGAGATCTATCAGCAGGCGGCGCAGGCGTTGATCGAAGAAGGGCGATTCAGTGCTGAAGATTTTCCCGACTTTGCCCATGAAACGGGGTTTCGCCCGGCACAAACCCACTTTATCGACCACTTAGTTTACGACGGCACGCAGCCTAATCAGTACCTCAAGCAGTTTGCGATAGGGCTGAAAGGGTCGGACAAGCTGTAGCGCGTAAGGTTTAACAAGGAGAAGTTATGTCTGGAAACGTCATTTCATTGATTCCCAGCCCACAGGCCGTAGTCAATCACAGCCGTCTGTTGCTGCTGCCGCTGATTGGCATTCTGCTGTTTTTGCTGGCGTGGCACTTGAGCGCGCGTCAAGTCGAAACTTCGCTCGGCACCTTACCGGGGCCAGCACAGACCTATCAGCAGTTTGTCAATCTGCTGGATGAGCATCAACACCAGCGTGATAAGGCGCAGCGCTTTATTGAGCGTCAGGAGAAGAGAAACGCGCAAAAGCTTGCTTTAGATCCAAGCGCTGAAGTGAAGATTCGTCCTTATACCGGTAAGCCGACGTTTTTTGACCAAATCGCCACCAGCTTGGTGACGGTGGCGTGCGGCTTTCTGCTGGCGAGTGTTATCGCCATACCAATTGGTATTTTGCTTGGGTTAAACCAAGGTCTTTACTTAGCATTTAACCCTATTATTCAACTACTTAAGCCTGTTTCCCCATTGGCTTGGCTGCCGATCGTCACTATGGTGGTGAGCGCCACTTACGTCAGCGACGATCCGCTGTTGGCCAAATCGTTTGTCAACTCTCTGTTGACTGTGGCGCTGTGCAGCGTGTGGCCAACGCTCATCAATACCGCAGTTGGCGTTACTAGCGTGGATAAAGATCTGCTCAACGTCAGCAAAGTGTTGCAGCTTTCTTGGTGGCGACACATTCGCACCATCGTTTTGCCGTCAGCGATACCAATGATGTTTACCGGTTTGCGTCTGTCACTGGGGATCGCCTGGATGGTGCTGATTGCTGCTGAAATGTTGGCGCAAAACCCGGGGCTGGGGAAATTCGTCTGGGATGAGTTTCAAAACGGCAGTTCCGATTCACTGGGCCGCATCATGGTGGCGGTCATCGTGATCGGCTTGATTGGCCTTTTATTGGATCGCGGCATGCTGCAGTGTCAGCGTTGGCTGTCGTGGAACAAGCAAACCGCTTTACGCTAGGAGTCGGGCATATGTCGAAGTCATTTTTACAATTAACGCAACTGGGGATGCGATTTCCAACCCCAAACGGCGAGTTTATCGCGCTGAAAAACGTCGATATGCAGATCGACAAAGGCGAGTTCATTTCGCTGATTGGCCACTCGGGCTGCGGGAAATCCACCGTACTCAACTTAGTGGCCGGTTTGCATCTTCCGACCGATGGCGGGGTGGTGGTCGATGGGCGCGAAGTGAGCGGACCGGGACCGGAGCGCGCGGTGGTGTTTCAAAATAACTCCCTTTTGCCTTGGCTCAGTGTGTACCAGAACGTCGAACTGGCGGTGAAACAGGTTGCCAAAGGGCAGTCGAAGGCGCAAATAAAACAGCAGGTGTTTCACTATCTGGACTTGATCCAGATGGCGCATGCGGCGGACAAGCGGCCCGATGAGATCTCCGGCGGGATGAAGCAGCGCGTCGGCATTGCCAGAGCGTTAGCCCTGCAACCGAAAGTGCTGTTGATGGATGAACCGTTTGGTGCGCTGGACGCCTTGACCCGCGCGCGTTTGCAAGATGCCTTAATGGCGATTCAAGCGGAGCTGAATAACACAGTGATCATGATCACTCATGATGTCGATGAAGCGGTACTGCTGTCGGACAAGATCGTCATGATGACCAACGGGCCCGCCGCCACCATCGGCGAAGTGTTACACATTGACCTGCCAAGGCCACGCGATCGGGTCGCGCTGGCGGAAAACGCGCAGTATCAACACTATAGGCAGTCGGTACTGAAATTCTTGTATGAAAAACAGCATAAAAACGAGTCGCTGAGTACACGCACTAGCGTGGCACAGGCGAGTAAATCCGCCAGATTGGCCTGAGGAGAAGAGCATGGAAAGCATCGTGATTGTCGGTAACGGCATGGTTGGACATCAACTGGTGGAACAGTTGGTCGCAGGTGGCAGCCATTTGCAAAAACGCATTGTGGTGATTGGCGAAGAGCGATTTATCGCCTATGACCGAGTCCACCTTTCGGGCTTGTTTGCCGGGCAGAGTCACCAAGATCTGCTGCTGAGCAGTGAAGAGTGGTATCAAAAATTGGGTATCGAGCTGCTGCTTGGTGTGGCTGTTGTCGCTGTCGACCGAGTGAACAAAACTCTCACCCTAGAAGATGACACGCAACTGCACTATGACCAATTGGTGTTTGCGACCGGTTCCTATCCATTCGTGCCGCCTATGCCGGGGAGCGAGCGGAAAAATGTCTTTGTTTATCGCACCCTGGATGACCTATCGCAGATCAAGCAGGCTTGTGTTGGCGCTAAAACTGGCGCGGTGATCGGTGGTGGTCTACTGGGTTTAGAAGCGGCGAATGCTCTGCGTTTGCTTGGACTTGAGACGCATGTGGTGGAGTTTGCCCCTCGTTTGATGCCAGTGCAGTTGGATGAGGGTGCAGGCACGGTACTGAAATGCAAAATAGAGCAGTTAGGTTTGACGGTGCACACCGCCACCGCGACGGAAAAGATCATTGACGGCGAAAGTGCGTATCATCGCATGGTGTTTAAAGACGCTGCCCCTTTGGAAGTGGATGTGATTCTTTTCTCCGCCGGGATTCGGCCAAGGGATCAACTGGCGCGCGATTGCGGCATTGAGATCGGCGAACGTGGTGGCATAGTGATCAATGATGCGTGTCAAACCAGCGACGCCGCGATTTACGCCATCGGTGAATGTGCGCTATGGCAAGGCAAAATCTTTGGCTTGGTGGCGCCCGGGTATGCGATGGCAAGAGTGGTGGCGCAGCAGCTACAAGGGATCAGCGACGCGGCATTTACTGGTGCCGACATGAGTACCAAGTTGAAACTGCTGGGTGTGGATGTGGCTTCGATTGGTGATGCGCACAAGGCGACTCCTAACGCGCAAGAGATGGTGTTGCATGATGCACAACAGGGGATTTACAAAAAACTGGTGGTGGATCAAAGTGGCACGCAACTGCTGGGTGCAATTTTAATTGGTGATAACCAAGACTACGACGCGCTGCTGCAAAGTTATCTCAATCAAACGCCTTTGCCTCAGCCAGCGGTGAGTCTGCTGTTTGATAGCAGCGCACTTAAAGGCGATGTGAGCGATAGCGCGGTGATCTGCTCTTGCCACAACGTCACCAAAGGGGATCTGATTGTCGCCATTCACGCCGGGGCGCAAGATCTCGCCAGCTTAAAAGCGCAAACCAAAGCCGGAACAGGCTGTGGTGGATGTAGTGCGATGGTCAAAAGTGTGCTCGATGAGCAACTGAGTTTGCTGGGCGTCGAAGTGAGCAATCAGCTCTGCGAGCATTTTAGCCACACCAGACAAGCGCTTTATCATATTTGCCAAGTTGAAGCGATCCGCGATTTCTCGACCTTGATCAGCAAACACGGCAAAGGGCGTGGTTGTGACATCTGCAAGCCCACCGCTGGGTCGATTTTCTCTTCGTTATGGAACGAGCACATTATGGAATCGAAACACGCGCCGCTTCAGGATTCCAACGACGCCTTTATGGCCAATTTGCAAAAAGATGGCTCTTACTCGATAGTGCCACGTATCCCAGGCGGGGAGATCACCCCTGAAAAGCTGATTGCACTCGGGGAAGTGGCGCGCGAGTACGATCTCTACACCAAGATCACAGGTGGGCAGCGGGTCGACCTGTTTGGCGCTCAGGTAGAGCAATTGCCGCAGATCTGGCAAACCTTGATCGAAGCGGGTTTTGAAACCGGTCACGCGTACGGAAAATCGGTGCGTACGGTCAAATCCTGTGTTGGTTCGACTTGGTGTCGCTATGGCGTGGACGACTCTGTCGGTTTAGCGATTGAACTGGAAAATCGCTACAAAGGCTTGCGTGCGCCACACAAACTGAAGTTTGCCGTTTCCGGTTGTACACGCGAATGTGCCGAAGCGCAAAGCAAAGACATTGGCGTGATTGCCACCGAGAAAGGGTGGAATCTGTACGTGTGCGGTAATGGCGGCATGCGTCCTCGCCATGCCGATTTGTTGGCTGCCGATTTAAGCAGAGCGCAGCTCATCGCATTAATTGATCGCGTTATGATCTTCTATGTGCGCACCGCTGATCGCTTGCAGCGCACTTCGGTATGGCTGGAAAACCTCGAAGGCGGTTTAGAGTACCTTAAGAGTGTGGTGCTAGACGACTCACTCGGTCTGTGCCAGCAACTTGAACAGCAGATGGCGCACATTGTCGACACCTATCATTGTGAATGGCAGCAGACGCTCAACGACCCGGAAAAGCTGATCCGCTTTCGCCCGTTTATCAATTCTGACCAAGCCAGTGTGCCTCTGGCTTATCAGCGCACTCGCGGTCAGCGCATTCCCATCAAGCAGGAGGATTAACTATGGTCAACAAACAGTTCATCTGTCGTCTTAATGAGCTCAAAGAAAATCATGGCCATCCGGTGTGGTTGAATGAGCAACAACTGGCGATGTTCTATGTGCCCGAAGAAGGGGTATTCGCGCTGCAAAATTGGGATCCGATAGGCAAAGCGTTTGTCTTGAGCCGCGGTATTGTTGGCGATATTCAAGGCGCACTGTGTGTCGCTTCCCCTTTGTATAAACAGCATTTTTGTCTCAAAACGGGCAGTTGCTTGGAAGATGAGAATGTTCGTCTCCACACTTGGCCCGTGCTAGTGGAAGATGATTCCGTTTATGTGTTGAGTTAGCGTTTTTCTTGCCACTCTCTGAAAAGCACTCAAGGCCAAGTGTGTACTTGGCCTTTTTGTGTTCCGGTTTAATAACAAAAAATTTACATTTATCATTGTGGTGTACAGGAAAAATGACAAGCTAACTGTTTGAAATCTAATGTTTGGTGAAAAGATTGCAGCAAAGTATTTGTTCTAATTTTTGCTGTAACAATAAATTTACATGTTTTGCGGGCTGAGTGACCGAGCTGAGAAAGTTGCCTGTCTATTCCAATTCTTGTGCGTCTGATCCAAGTTAACAGAGTGTTAAAAAACAAACGAATAGTACAAGGAGAAAGTCATGGTAGACGCTATCAACCCTCTGGGCACAGACGGATTCGAGTTTGTGGAATATACAGCAGCCAATAATGAGGGCATTGAACAGCTGAAAGGATTGTTTGCCTCCCTTGGTTTTGCTGAAGTAGCAAAACATCGTTCTAAGCAAGCATGGCTGTATCGTCAAGGTGACATCAACTTTGTGGTCAATGCCCAACCTCACAGCCAAGCCGAAGAGTTCGCGCGTATTCACGGCCCGTCGGTGTGTGGTATGGCCTTTCGTGTCAAAGACGCCAACCACGCGCTTGAGCATGCTCTCGCCAATGGCGCGCAACGATATCAAACCGAGATTGGTCCGATGGAGCTAAGCATTCCGGCGGTGTACGGCATTGGCGGCAGCTTGCTCTATTTTGTTGATCGCTACGGTAAACAGAGTATTTATGATGTCGATTTCCGTTTCTATGATGATGCGGATGAGCGTTTAGTCAAAGCTGACGTGGGCTTGTATGAGATTGACCACCTGACCCATAACGTAAAGCGTGGCAACATGGACATTTGGTCTGGTTTTTATGAGCGCATCGGCAATTTCCGTGAAATCCGCTACTTCGACATCGAAGGCAAACTCACGGGCCTTGTCAGCCGTGCGATGACCGCGCCTTGTGGCAAGATCCGTATTCCAATCAATGAGTCCTCTGACGATAAATCGCAAATCGAAGAATTTATTCGCGAATATAACGGTGAAGGCATTCAGCACATCGCCTTGACCACAGACGATATTTACGACACGGTCAAAACCCTGCGTGATCGCGGTATGGACTTTATGCCAACTCCAGACACTTACTATGAGAAGGTCAATGATCGCGTGGTTGGTCACAAAGAAGACGTCGACAAACTGCGTGAGCAGCGCATTTTGATTGATGGCGCGCCGACCAAAGATGGCATCTTGCTGCAAATATTTACTCAAACCGTTATCGGTCCTGTTTTCTTCGAGATCATTCAACGTAAAGGCAACGAAGGTTTTGGCGAAGGCAACTTCAAAGCGCTGTTTGAATCGATTGAAGAAGACCAAATCCGCCGTGGAGTATTGAGCGATGCATAAATGGATCTCCTTCCCTCATCGGGAGGGAGTGTGCTCTAAACAGGCACACGCCGACTTCCCGCAAGAGGCGATTTATGAACGTGAAGCAGGGCGCAGTGGCTTTTTTGGCCCTGCGGCCCATTTCCACCATCAGCATGCCCCGACAGGCTGGAGCGAATGGGAAGGGGAACTCAGACCGAGAGCGTTTGATTTCACCCGTGTTGAACACACCGCGCAGCAATCGCCGTGGCGTGTTCCTCATCTGCTGCACAATGCCCAGTGCAAAGTGCGCGTATGGAAAACTCAGGTGAAGATGGATTTTCTCGCGCGCAATGCCGATGGCGATGAACTGCTGTTTATCCATCAAGGTAAAGCGGATCTCTATTGCGATTACGGCCATTTAGAGGTCGGCGAAGGCGATTACGTGTTGCTCCCGCGCTCGACCAACTGGCGGTTAGAACCGTCTGAACCGATGTTCATCTTGATGATTGAAAACAGCGATGCCGCCTACTCGCTGCCCGAGAAAGGGCTGGTGGGTAACCATGCAGTGTTTGACCCTGCGGTGCTAGAAGTGCCGTCGATCAACGACAAATTCAAAGCGCAATACAGCGAAGAGAGTACCCGAGTTGAGGTCAAACGCCATGAGCGCGTCAGTGTCATCACTTATCCATTTAATCCGCTCGATGCGATTGGCTGGCACGGTGATTTGTCGGTGGTGAAACTCAACTGGCGCGATATTCGTCCACTGATGTCGCACCGCTACCACTTGCCACCTTCGGCGCACACGACGTTTGTCGGTAACGGCTTTGTTGTTTGCACCTTTGTTCCTCGTCCGATTGAGAGCGATCCGGGCGCGCTGAAAGTGCCGTTTTATCACAACAATGACGATTACGATGAAGTGCTGTTCTATCACGCGGGCGATTTCTTCAGCCGTGACAACATTGAAGCGGGGATGGTGACGTTCCATCCAGCCGGGTTTACGCACGGTCCGCATCCAAAAGCGTTTAAAGCGGGTCAAGAATATAAGAAAAAATTCACCGACGAAGTGGCGGTGATGATCGATACGCGCCATGCGCTGCAATTTGCTCCCGAGCTCGACAGCGTAGAGAACAAAGAGTACGTCTACAGCTGGCGTGAAAATGAGTCATCGAGCGACTAAGAGAAGGGATAACAATGAAACTTGCGACAAAGAAAAATGGTTCGCGTGATGGCGAACTGGTGGTGGTGAGTCGCGATCTGACTCGCTATGTGTCGGCGAAAGCAGTTGCGCCCACTCTGCAAGCGGCTTTGGATAATTGGCCGCAAACCAGCCCACAGCTGCAAGAACTGTATTTGGCGTTGAACCAAGGTGATGTGGCGGGCAGCGCGCCATTTGATGAGAGCCAAGTGGCGTCACCTTTGCCACGCGCCTACCAGTGGGCGGATGGCTCTGCGTACGTCAATCATGTTGAGCTGGTGCGTAAAGCGCGCGGCGCAGAGATGCCGGAGAGTTTTTGGACCGATCCGCTCATGTATCAAGGCGGCTCTGACGCTTTTATCGCCCCGCGCGACAATATCGAATTTGCCAGTGAAGAGTGGGGCATCGATTTTGAAGGTGAAGTGGCGGTGGTCACTGGCGATGTTCCGATGGGGGCGAGTATCGCACAGGCGCAGGAGTCGATTCGCTTGGTGATGTTGGTTAACGATGTCTCGCTGCGTGGTCTGATCCCGGCTGAGCTGGCGAAAGGATTTGGTTTTTTCCAATCAAAACCCTCGTCTGCGTTTTCTCCTGTGGCGGTAACGCTCGACGAACTGGGCTCTGCGTGGAGTGAGAACAAGCTGCATCTGCCACTGCTCTCTACCTACAACGGCAAACCGTTTGGTAAACCCAACGCGGGCGTCGACATGACTTTTGATTTTGCCGATTTGATTGTTCATGCGGCGAAAACGCGACCCTTATCCGCTGGGGCCATCATAGGGTCCGGCACGGTGTCGAATAAACAGGGCACAGAGCACGGCACGTCGATTGAAGAGGGCGGCGTCGGTTACTCGTGTATCGCGGAAATTCGCATGATTGAAACGATCCGTGATGGCAAACCTGCAACATCTTTTATGAAGTTTGGTGATTCGATTCGCTTAGAGATGCTTGATGATGAAGGGCAAAGTATTTTCGGGGCGATTGAGCAGCAAGTGAGCCGTTATCAAAAGTAACTGGGGATAAGCGATGAGTGACAATCTCAAATTGTATGGTTACTGGCGCTCGTCCGCCGCTTATCGCGTGCGCATTTGCCTTAACCTCAAACAATTGAACTACCAAAGCGTACCTATTCACTTGGTTAAGCAGGGCGGAGAGCAGCACAGCGCAGAGTATCATGCACTCAATCCCGCGGAGCTGGTGCCCGTTTTAGTCGATGGGGAGATGGTACTTAACCAGTCTTTGGCCATCATCCAATATCTGGATGATAATTACTCGGCGGTGCAGGTGATTCCCTCTATCGGTGCGCTGCGTTACCAAGCGCTGGCACTGGCGCAAGATATCGCCATAGAGATCCATCCGCTGAATAACTTGCGCGTATTGCAGTACCTTGAAGGAACACTTGAGCTTGACGAAAAGCACAAACTTGAGTGGATACATCATTGGATTGAGCAAGGTTTTCAAGCGGTGGAAGAGAAATTGCGCAGGCATCGCGAGCACTACGGCGAATGTTTGTACAGCATCAGCCATAGCCCAAGCATTGTTGATATCTGCCTTGTTCCGCAAGTGTATAACGCGCAGCGTTTTGGCGTTCCCATGGAGAACTATCCGCTGATTAACGCAGTGGTGGCGGCTTGCAATGAGCTGCCTGCGTTTATCGCCGCTAAACCGGAAAACCAACCTGACGCGGTGCGATAACACAAGCAACGACAAAAACGCCCTTGATAGATAGTGTCATCCAAGGGCGTTTTCTTGCTAGTTGTTCGGTGTTTATTCGTTGGGCGTTTAGCGGTTTAAGAGCAGTTCGATCAGCTCACTTTCGGTGACAGGCTCTTTGGCCAACTCTATCTCTTCGGGGCTTCCGCCTTTGAGCATGTAAGCGGTCGTCCCACAGTGGTCGTAGTGATACCACTTACCTTCTAAGCAGACATCCGTGTAGCAGCGAGGATCTTGTTTCAATTCCATATGGCCTCCGATGAAAATTGCAACATTGTTAACCAATTGATAACAATGTTAAATCTACGCCGATTAATCAGATACAAAAATGATCTTGATCAATTTGAACTGTGAGATCGACCAAAGTCGTAACGATACAATACGAGCACAACGGCTTTTTTCTTGAGTTCAGTAGGCTTTCCACATAGTGTATTCGCAACCCAAGTGTATGTTTTGAGTGACATTGCAGCATGACCAATATCTTTATCATCGTCGCGTTACTGATCCTGTTCTTTTTCATCATCCAGAAATACGTGGTTAAACAAGATAACAGCAAAGACTACTCTTATCGTGTCAAAGGGCCGGTGCTCAGGTCGCAGGAAGTTGCCTTCTTTAATGCGCTGAAAACTGCGGTTGGAGAGCATGGGGTGGTGTTTAGCAAAGTGAACATGAGCAGTGTCATTGCGCCGCGTGATATCGTCAGTAAAAAGCAGCTTTTCATCGCCAGCAACAAGATCTCGCGTAGCCATTTTGATTATCTCATCTGTGATCCAAGAACCTTTGAGCCGAGAGTAGTGATTGAACTCGATAACGGCAAAGAGCTCAATAAAAGTAAAGTGGAACGAGAGAAACTGCTGATGCAAGTGTGTAAAAGCGCCAATATTCCACTCATCGGAACATCGGTGAAACACAGTTATCAGGTGGGGCGATTAAGACGCCTACTTGCGGCGCACATCGATTTGATTGAGCCGGACAAAGAGATCCGCTTTTGCAAAAAGTGTGGCAGCCCTATGGTGATCAAAGTCGCCTCACAAGGTGAATTTAAAGGGCGACGCTTTTTCACCTGCAGCCGACAACCCAACTGTACGTACACGGAAAACTACAACGTAGTGTTTGATACCGATGATGACGAATAAGCTGATCCGCGCTTTTACCTCACAGTGATGGAACACTTTTCTTACCCGTATTACTCAAAATCCTCAAACCGTTCTATAGTGTAAGTAGTTGAACTTGTTTGGGGATTTGCTATGAAATGGCTTGCATTTTTACTCTCGCTATGGCTCCCCTTATCTTTGGCAAGCGCTAATCCAAAATCAATTACCTTAACCCTACCGACACAAATGGACGGCACTCATCTGTTCTATCATGAGTTGCTAAAACAGTCGTTAGCGGACATTGGCGTAAAACTCGTCATCAACACTCCTTTTGAGCATATTCCACAAAAGCGTTTGATCAAGATGGTTGAAAACAATCAATTGTCGTTAATGTGGCTGGTGCAAAGTAGGGAAAGAGATGCGCAGTATCCCTTTATCAACGCCCCCGTCACCAAAGGGTTGATCGGCCAACGCGTTCTGTTCATCCCCAAAGGGGCCCAAGCACAATACAACCAAATTAACTCGCTTGAAGATTTGCAGCGCAGCGGCTTGGTGGCTGGGCTGGGTTCCAGTTGGTTTGATACTGATGTGTGGCAAGCGAATCACCTTGCTTACTACCCGCAAGATGGCGAATGGCGCGCTTTATATGACAAACTGAGTCGAGTTGGGCCCGTTAACTACTTCCCGCGAGGCATCAACGAAATCATGACGGAAGCACGCTTAGTCCCCAATCTGGATATCGAGCAACGTCTATTGATTGTGTATGACCGAGATTTTCGCTTTTATCTCAGTGAAAGTGCTGAAAGGCATCAAACCTTGCTGCAAGAAGCATTGGAAAGGGCAGATAAAAGTGGCTTACTGCAACGTTTGATCGATACCTATTGGTTAAAAGATTTAAAAAAACTTAACCTTGAGAAAAGAGTGGTGATCCGATTGCCCAACTCCGGTGATTAATGTGAGTTAGATCAATCGATTGATACTGAATAAGACCAAAAACAGAGCAAAAAGATTATTAATAGAGCAAACGATTCGGAAAGCGAAAAAATATGCTTGCACCTATCCGCTGCAGTGGTTAATATCCTCCTCGTTCTCAGGGAATGCGTCCGTAGCTCAGTTGGTTAGAGTACCGCCTTGACATGGCGGGGGTCGGTGGTTCGAGTCCACTCGGACGCACCATTCACTGAATGGTTAGCTTGAGAATTGTGCGTAAAGCGTCCATAGCTCAGTTGGTTAGAGTATCGCCTTGACATGGCGGGGGTCGGTGGTTCGAGTCCACTTGGACGCACCAAATTCGTTCAGTATGAACAAACACAAAGCCTGCTCATTGAGCAGGCTTTGTTGCTTTCCAGTGTTTGATTTTGCCTAGTTGTATTGCCGCACGGTCACTTCTCATCAGTTTCTTATCTTGTTTCTCTTTTTCGTTACTTTATTACATCCGCAGTGATTCGTTACTGCTATTTTCACTGCCGAAAGGGTGATTCTGCCTTGAATCGCGCAAGCTAATCGAGCCTTCAAAAGCATCTACCCCTTTAGGGTAGTTTAATTTCGTAATTGATTTACATCATCTTTTCATTTTCTTTCATAATTAACAATGCGCTCAGATAAGAACCTAACCCTTAGGAAGTACTATGAGCAAGTTGAAGCTAGTGATTGTCGGTAACGGGATGGTCGGACACCGTTATATCGAAGATCTGGTTGATAAAACGGATGTTTCCCACTTTGACATCACCGTATTTTGTGAAGAACCCCGCGTCGCGTACGATCGCGTCCATCTCTCTTCTTATTTCTCGCATCACACCGCCGATGAACTTTCACTGGTGAAAAGCGGCTTTTATCAAAAGCATGGCATCAAGGTGCTGATTGGTGAGCGCGCAATCAATATCAATCGTGAAAAGCAGACGGTGTATTCAAGCTCGGGGCGTGAAATTCACTACGATAAGCTCATCCTTGCAACAGGTTCATACCCATTTGTTCCACCGATTAAAGGTAATGAAAGCAAAGATTGCTTTGTTTACCGTACCATTGAAGATCTCAAAGCTATCGAGGCATGCGCGAAGAAAAGTAAAAGTGGTGTGGTGATTGGCGGCGGTCTGCTCGGTTTGGAAGCCGCTGGCGCGCTAAAAGCTTTGGGAATGGAAACGCACGTGGTTGAGTTTGCGCCGAAACTGATGGCTGAGCAGCTCGACCAAGCTGGCGGTGACCAACTTCGGCAGAAAATCGAACGCATGGGCGTGAAAGTTCACACCAGCAAAAATACTTTGGAAATCGCAGCAGAAGGCAAAAATGCACGCAATGTGATGCGCTTTGCTGATGGCACTGAACTTGAGACTGACTTCATCGTTTTCTCGGCCGGTATTCGCCCACAAGACAAACTAGCTCGCCAAATGGGCCTTGGTATCGCACCTCGTGGCGGTATTGAAATTAACGATCACGGTCAAACCACAGACAGCAACATCTACGCCATTGGCGAGTGCGCGTCGTGGAATAAGATGTTCTATGGTCTGGTTGCGCCGGGTTACAAAATGGCCACAGTTGCCGTGGATCACCTGCTAGGCAATACACAAAGCAAATTCGAAGGTGCAGATATGTCTGCCAAGCTCAAGCTGCTTGGCGTAAAAGTTGGCTCGATTGGCGATGCGAATGGTCGCACTCCGGGTTGTAAGAGCTACGTTTATCAAAACGAAGAGCTTGAAGTTTACAAGCGTTTGATCGTTTCTGCAGACAACAAGAAATTGCTCGGCGCAGTGATGGTGGGTGACACGTCGGATTACGGTGACTTACTGCAACTGATGCTCAACGAAATCGAGCTACCACAGCACCCCGATAGCTTGATCCTGCCGGCGCATGCTGGTGCTGAGAAGCCAAAACTCGGCGCGGATTCACTGCCAGATTCTGCGGTGATCTGTTCTTGTTTCGATGTGACCAAAGGCAAGATCGCGCAAGCGGTCGCCGACGGCCATCACACCATTGGTGATATCAAAGCCGTCACCGGTGCAGGCACTGGCTGTGGCGGCTGTATTCCACTGGTCACTTCGGTATTAAACGCGGAACTGGCAAAAGCGGGCGTGGAAGTGAAAAGTGATATTTGTGAACACTTTGCTTACTCTCGCCAAGAGCTGTTCCACCTGATTCGCATCGAAGAGATCAAAACCTTCGATGATCTGCTAGCCAAACATGGCAAAGGTTATGGCTGTGAAGTGTGTAAACCTGTGGTGGGCTCGATTTTGGCGTCGTGCTGGGGTGAGCACATCCTGACACCTCAACTGGTTAAGCTACACGACACCAACGACAACTTCCTTGGCAACATGCAAAAAGACGGCACTTATTCCGTGATCCCACGTATGGCGGGTGGTGAAGTGACGCCGCAAGCACTGAAAGTGTTGGCGGAAGTAGCGGCCGAGTACAACCTCTACACCAAAGTGACGGGCGCTCAGCGTATTGGTCTTTTTGGCGCGCAAAAAGATGACCTTCCAGCTATCTGGAAAAAACTGATTGCAGCGGGTTATGAAACCGGTCAAGCGTATGCCAAAGCGCTGCGCATGGCGAAGACCTGTGTGGGTTCAACATGGTGTCGTTACGGTGTGCAAGATTCGGTAGGTCTTGGTGTGTTTATCGAGAACCGCTACAAAGGCATCCGCACGCCGCACAAAATGAAGTTTGGTGTGTCGGGCTGTACGCGTGAATGTGCAGAAGCACAAGGCAAAGATCTTGGCATTATCGCCACAGATGCAGGTTGGAACCTATACGTGTGTGGTAATGGTGGTATGAAGCCGCGTCATGCAGACTTGCTGGCTAGCGATCTAGACCAAGCAACGCTAATCAAATACATCGACCGCTTCATGATGTTCTACATCCGTACTTCTGCGCCACTGCAACGCACATCGGTGTGGCTGGAAAATATGGAGGGCGGTGTCGATTACCTTCGCCAAGTGATCGTCGAAGACAAATTGGGCATCAATGCACAGCTGGAAGCGGACATTGCCAAATTGGTTGAAGCGTACCGCTGCGAATGGAATGAAACCATCAATGACGAAACTCAGCTAAAACGCTTCGCTCACTTTATTAACTCAGACAAGCGTGACGACAACGTCGTGTTTGTACCAGTGCGTCAGCAACATCGCCCAGCCACGTTTGCTGAGAAACACCCAGAACTTCAAGGTGACATCTTGCATGTCGCGGTTACGGAATAAGAGGAGAGTCCATCATGGCATTCGAACAAGTATGTGACATTAACGACATTATTCCAGGTACGGGAGTGTGTGCACTGGTTAACGGACAGCAAGTCGCGGTATTTCGTCCAAGTGAAGAGGAGCAGGTATTTGCCATTAGTAACATGGACCCGTTCGCGCGCTCAAACGTGTTATCTCGCGGGTTGCTCGCTGAGCACAAAGGCGATCTTTGGGTGGCAAGCCCACTGAAAAAGCAGCGTTTTAACCTTGCAACAGGTCAGTGTATGGAAGATGAGCGCTTTAACGTTAAGGCATACCAAGCTCGCGTCAACAACGGCATTGTCGAAATCTCTGCTTAATCATTGGCTTGAGATTCAATAGCACAAAGGCTTCTTGTTTCCTGAACGGATTTTTGTAGGGAAAAGACGAAAAAGAGCAGGGAGCCTTTCTCTATTTCATCTTCAATTTTAACTTTGATAAAGGGACGCTCTATGTCTGATTTAAAACCAGCTGAATTCGTGCAAACCATGATTGATGTTGGTGAAGCGAAAATAAAAACCTCAACGCGCGACTTAATTTTGCGCGGCACAATGGCGGGCATCATTTTATCGCTTGCTGTGGTGGTGGCGATTACCGCGATTACGCAAACCGGATTAGGCATTGTCGGTGCGCTTGTGTTCCCGGTGGGTTTTTGCATTTTAAGCCTGATGGGATACGACTTGGTGACTGGCGTGTTTGGTTTGGCACCACTAGCGAAACTTGATAGTCGCCCGGGCATTACTTGGGGACGCGTCTTTCGTTGTTGGGGACTAGTTGGTCTTGGCAACTTAATTGGCTCACTGCTTGTTGCTGCGCTTATCGCACTCTCTTTAACCATGAACTTTAGCGTAGAGCCAAATGCGGTCGGTCAAACGTTTATTAAAGCGGCGACGGCTCGCACGGTAGGCTTTGAAAACCTAGGTGCAGATGGTTGGATCACCTGTTTTGTGCGCGGCATTTTGTGTAACTTGATGGTTTGTCTAGGTGTTGTCGGTAACATGACAGCCAGAACTGTTGCGGGAAAGATCGCTGCAATGTGGTTACCTATTTTTATCTTCTTTGCGCTCGTGTTCGAACACGCAGTGGTCAACATGTTCCTATTCCCACTCGGTATGATGCTGGGAGCTGACTTCGGCATTGCGACTTGGCTAAACTTCAATTTGATCCCAACCATCTTAGGGAACATCGTTGGTGGCTTACTTTTCACTTGCATTCCTCTTTATCTAACGCACGCGAAAACCGCGCCAGCGCTCGATAGTGTTGGCGAGCAAACTGCAGTAAGCATTCAACCTGTGTTGAATGGCAAATAGCCTAAGTCATGCCCTGAAACAGTGTGGTTTCAGGGCAAGTCAATAATCAAAGGAGAGCGAGTACGCTCATCAGCCAGATACTCGCTTACGCTAAAGAGTTGCTGATAACAAGTGGCCACTTACCAAATAAGCCATTGTGAGTGCCACTTTTTATCATCAAAATTTCTATAGGCTCAACAATGAAGTCAATTACGCTCACTTCCGTTCAAACTAAAGGCTTTGTTTTTCTGGTCGGTGCAGGGCCCGGTGACCCAGATCTTTTGACCGTAAAAGGGTATCGCGTTATTCAACAAGCGGACGTGGTGGTTTACGACCGTTTGGTTTCCGCTGAAATTCTTGCTCTCGCTAGTGAAAACGCCGAGAGAATTTACGTCGGCAAAAAGCTCGATTATCACTGCGTGCCTCAAGAGCAAATCAACCAAATTTTGGTCGATAAGGCATTAGAGGGTAAACGGGTCGTGCGCCTTAAAGGCGGGGACTCGTTTATTTTTGGTCGAGGCGGAGAAGAGCTCGAGGCATTGGCTGAACACGGTATTCGCTTTGAGGTGGTTCCCGGAATTACCGCTGCCGCCGGGGCTACCGCCTACGCGGGGATTCCGCTGACCCATCGCGATCACGCGCAGAGTGTGCAGTTTATTACGGGCCACATTCAAAAAGATGGCAAAGAGATCGAATGGGCGTCACTGGCGCAAGCCAATACCACTTTGGTGTTTTATATGGGGCTCAAGCAGTCGGGTTACATCGCACAGAAACTACTGGAAAATGGATTGGATGCCAATATGGCGTGTGCGATTATCGAAAACGGTACGCGCCGCGAGCAAAAAGTGCTGCGTGGAGCCTTACAAGATTTGCCAGCTCTTGCCCAGCAAGCAGTGAGCCCTGCACTGATCGTGGTCGGCAGTGTCACGGCTTTGCACGAAAAACTGAAATGGTTCGCTTAATTTCACGGTTGAAATTTGAGTATAAGCTCTAATTTCTGCCCATATTCAATGCGTTAGGAGTGTTTTTTAACCGATCGATAACTTTGCTAGCGAAATCACTAGCATTTTTTTTCAGTAGGCGTATAGTGTCAGTCGGCTCTTACAAAAGAGTGGTAATGTTAGATTTAGTCAAAGTTCCTTCTCAGTTATTTCTCGAAACCTTTCGTTAGACCTGCGTAAACTTTCTCTTGATAAATCATTCATAGCTTTGTATAGCCACTTTCAATAATTGATTAATTTTTTAAAGAGGTCACTATGTCTGGAAAAATGACAGGTACAGTAAAATGGTTCAACGAAACTAAAGGCTTTGGTTTCATCTCTCAAGACAACGGCGGCAAGGACGTTTTCGTTCACTTCCGTTCAATCGTTTCTGACGGTTTCAAAACTCTGGCTGAAGGCCAAAAAGTTAGCTTCAACGTTGAGCAAGGCCAAAAAGGTCCTCAAGCTTCTGAAGTAACTGTACTGTAATCAGTAACCAGTTTTTAAGACAAGTGGTGCGATTCGTCGCACCACTTTTCATTTGTGCTCAATAAAATTTTTAGCCTCAACTCTTTTTCTCATTTCCTAAAGAAATTTCATCCTCGATTGGCTGCTTTTGTAGACGACGCTACGCGACGCACTTTCCCGGCTGTTCCTCTTTATCTAAATATTTTTCTCGAATCGCCAAAAACTGATCCAAATTGCCAAGTAAAACGGCCACGCACTGTGGGTCGAACATTTGGCCTGTATGAGCGCGAATAAAATCCACTACAGCATCAACCGACCATTCTGGTTTGTAAGCTCTGCGGCTAAGCAGCGCATCAAAGACATCCGCTAATGTGACGATGCGAGCTTCAAGAGGGATGGCATCCGCACAAAGTTGGTCTGGTAGCCCAGCACCATCAAAATGTTCATGATGATGACGCACAATGTGTTTGATAAATGCAATTTCATCTTGTGACACCAGCTCGGCATCTGAGAGATGCACCACTTGTTCAATGATCTCCTCTCCGTAAATTGTATGCATGTTCATAATGCAACGCTCTTCATCGGTAAAACGCTTGTCACTAAACAGCACATGGTCGGGAATTTTGTATTTGCCGATATCGTGGAAGGGGGCGTAAAGCCGTATACGGTGGATGAATTGATGGCTGATTTCGGGATGCTGCTGAGAAAGCAGCCTTGCCAGCAGTTCGCTGTATTTGCCCATGCGGATGAGGTGTTCTTTTGTCTCGGGATCGCGAGCGTGTCCCATATTGAGTGCAACGCTCAACGCCGCCTGAAAGTGTTTTTGATTTTCATGTAGATGGATGAAAAGCTGACTAATGAGGTTGGAAAGAAAAGCCAGATCTTTTTGCACGTCTTGATTGGTGAAGTAGTGGGTCACCTTGGCGTTATAAAACAGAAATCCAAGTGTCTTGTTACGATAACTCAACGGGACGGCATAGCTGCTTTTATGGCCAAGTGCTATCAGCCTCGTCACTCGTTTGGTCGGTGTCATCTGCCGCAAGTCATTGACAATGCGAACAGCACTGCTGAAGGCAAGATGAGTAAGCGAAGAATCGGTCGTTAACGCATGCTCTGCAAAATCCAGCTCAGTTGAGACATCCGTACCAATTAGCCTATCTTGCACATAGTAATTGGATGCTTGTTTATCCCCCAGCAGCACAACCGAAAAGCGCGACAACGGTGGAAATGCGTCGCACAGTTGCTGGAACAACTCGTCTAAGAGAGTGACGATCTCTTTGTTTTGCGATGCAATTTGGTTAAGCCTGAGGTAGTCCAACATCCTTTTGCCCCTTCTTAGCGTGGTTTGTGAGATTTGATCCCGATCCTCAAATTGAGACGACTAATGTATCAATAATGCTACATGTCGTTAACACAAAATGCATTGAAGTTAGAATTCCATCATCTTTAACAGGGTTATTTCCGTCGTGCTCACAAGAATATGTGCACTCTGACACATAAAAGATAGCAATAAAAAAGCGCCACGTAAGTGACGCCCCATTTTTAGCTGCAAAAGTAGTAAAGGATCAACGTACTTTAAAGCGATTGACGACCGCAGAAAGTGCCTGAGAGGTGTCATCGAGTTCATCACTGACCGAGTTAGTCTGGGCGGCATTGCTGTTTAGCTGACGAATGATTTCTTGAATGGCGGCCATGTTCTTGCTCACCTCATCGGTCACTTGGCGCTGCTCCATTGCGGAGGTAGCCACCAGTGTGTTGAGATTATTGATTTGTGCGACTGAGTCGGTCACCACATTGAGGGTATCCATCACATGATTAGTTCGTTCGGCGGTCTCTTCACAACGTGTGCGCGTCGAGCCCATTTCATTTACCACGTTTTCTGTGGTGGATTTTAGCTTGGCCAGCATCTCATTAATTTGCGCTGTACTTTGCTGAGTTCTCGCCGCTAAGGCGCGAACTTCGTCTGCGACCACGGCAAAACCACGACCTTGTTCCCCTGCGCGCGCTGCTTCGATCGCCGCGTTGAGGGCAAGCAAATTGGTTTGCTCTGCGATATCGCCAATCACTTGCAATACTGAATTGATCTGCTTGGTATCGTCACTCATCCGCGTAATGGTGTCTGACATCGACACCACTTGCGTGACCAAATCGTTCACGCTGTGCACGGCGCCCGTAACACTCTGCTTCGACTCTTCAGCGTAGCGATTGGTTCTGTCGGTCAGTTTCGCCGCTTCGTCAGCGCTTTGGGCAATGGCGCTGGCGGTCGCGCTCATCTCCTC
Source organism: Vibrio navarrensis (assembly GCF_000764325.1). Taxonomy (NCBI): domain Bacteria; kingdom Pseudomonadati; phylum Pseudomonadota; class Gammaproteobacteria; order Vibrionales; family Vibrionaceae; genus Vibrio; species Vibrio navarrensis. The sequence continues at coordinate 1,650,541 of NZ_JMCG01000001.1, forward strand.
AATCGCAGTGATGGCTTGCTCGGTTTCTTGAGTGTGCTGATTGAGCGTAGAAATATTAGAGCTGGATTGCGCGCCCAAGTTGGCTACTGCGTGGTCGATGCCTTTCGAAGAGTCGGCCACTTCGATAAACATCTGTTGCAGACGTTCAATAAACAAGTTGATCGAGTGAGAGATACGTCCGATCTCATCTTGGCTTTCAATATCAATACGTTGAGTCAGATCGCCATTGCCTTGCGAAAGACCAGCCACCACCACTTGCAAGCGGGCAAGCGGTTTGAATGACACATGCAGCAGTGGCACGCTAACCAGAATAATACCTGCGGCACACACTAACAGGGCGAGGGTGATCATCCAGTTGAGTTGGTCAGTATTGGCTTGGATGCTATCGAGATCGATGTAGCCGACCAGATCCCATTGCTGTCCGGCAAACGAGATGCTACGCACAATCGGCGTGAGATTGTTGCCGTGCTTATTGCTGAAAATGGTGCTGCCATTCGCGATCAATTCGGCGTAACTGCCTTCACTGGCGTAGTCAGTAATGACTTTGCTAAATTGGCTTAAATTAAAGACAAAGAAATCAACCGAATCATCAATGCGCTTGATAGAAAAGGTAATCATCGGTACGCCGTTATTCATGCTAACTGGGCTGACGACGGTTTCGCTAGGGTGGTTTTCTGCCAAGTCGATGTACAGCTGAGCATCCTCGTCGCTCATATTGCCTGTATCGTCAAATGCGTAGCCGTTGACGATTTTGACTATCTTGTCAAAACCCGAACTCTCTTTGGTTTCGCTGATGTCCATCATGCTGAAATTTAAACTGTTTGCCAGTGACAGTTTACCGTTTAGCTCAGCCTCAATTTTACGCTGGATAAGATCGACGTTATGGGTAATGTTTTTGCTGTCAGATTCTTCTATATAGTGGCTGATGAAGTAATTGACGCTGAAATAGGAGGTGACGATGGTTAATGTGATGATTGCGATGATCAGTGCAATGATCTTATTTTTAAAGGAAAGGTGATTCATAACACTTTAGATCCTTAAAAGTGACTAATGAAATAGGTGTCGCATTCCAGCGGCACAACAAAAGAGAAAACTGAATTTATAGTTTGGCTCAATAGTAAGACAGCCTCTATTTTGTTGCAAACAAGTTTCATTCGGTTGCAAACAGAATATCGACTGAGGCGAAAGCAAAATCCACCATTTGCTTAAAATGCCAGCAATATTGATAGGTTAAAGAACTCATTCAATGAAGTTTTACTCCGATGTTCAGGCATAAACCTCGATAAAAAAGTAACCCGTGATCAACAAAGAAGAGAGCGCCACAAAGCGTTGAATCCAGAGGCGGGCAATATATTTGGACGCCATCGCTGAAATGTAACCGCCAGCTAAGCTGCCCACCAGCACCGCTATGCCATTTAGCCAATCAATCGAACCATGCCATATAAAAATAGCCACAGCGACCAGAGAAACGCAGCTAGAAATGAGCAGCTTGAGGCCGTTCATCAGATGAATATCGTGATAACCGCAAAGGCTCAGATAGCCAAGGGCGACGATGCCTAGCCCGGCATTAAAAAAGCCTCCGTAAGCCGAGACCAGAAGTAAAAAAGCAGCAGGTAAGATTTGGCGGGTGAAGCTCGATTTTTTCGCGTGTGAACCTTGAGCAAGGCGGCGATTGATATTTGGCCCAAAGATAAACAGCAAGGTGGCGAAGAGCAGCAGCCAAGGAATCGCAGTCAGAAAGTCATTTTCTTCGGTGGTCAGCAGCAGAACGGCGCCAAGCACGCCGCCCATTAGGCTGACTAGGATGCTTCTTGGCAACACATCGCGATGACGACTCAGTTCATGGCGAAAACCCCAAGCACCACTGAGGTAACCAGCACAAGAGGCAAATGTATTGGTGGCGTTTGCGATAACAGGCGGCACGCCAACCGCCATGAGTGCTGGGAACGTAATGAAACTGCCGCCGCCCGCAATGGAGTTGAGCACACCGCCAAACACGCCAGCGAAGAAAAGTAGAAGAATATCCATGTGTTAGCTGTCCTTTTTTCTTCACCTTAGCGAAAGACAACGAGCAGTGATAGTGGACAAAAGGCAAACAGTGACTGAGTTGGCATCAATAAAAAACCGCCTCAAACGAGGCGGTCTATACATTATTTGGCGGTTTGCGCCGTTTTGTTGCCGCTTGGTTTAAGCTTTTGATACACAGTCACCCACAGTGGGCTGGTGAGCATCACCACGGCAAGTAGAGTAAACACCAGCGTGATTGGCCGTTCCCATAAGAAGCTGAGCTGACCATCGGAGATCATTAATGCACGGCGCAGGTTTTCTTCCATCAGACCGCCGAGAATAAACCCGAGCAGCAGTGGCGCCAGCGGGAAGTTGGCTAAACGCAGCGCAATCGCGCCTATGGCCACCAGTAGCATGACGAACACATCCATGGTGTTGAACGACACCAAATACACGCCCGTGATCGAGAAAAACAGGATCATCGGCAGCAATACGGTTTTAGGCACCGCAAGCAGACGTGAGATGTAAGGGATCAAAGGCAGGTTTAGTACCAACAAAACGATATTGCCAACGTACATCGAAATGATCACCGACCAAAACACATCGGGATGGTCAACAAACAGGCGCGGCCCGGGTTGAATACCGTATGCGATGAGTGCACCGAGCATGATGGCGGTGGTGCCTGAGCCAGGAATACCCAGCGTCAAAAGGGGAACAAAGGAACCACTGGAAGCGGCATTATTGGCCGATTCTGGCGCGACTAAGCCGCGCAGGCTGCCTTTGCCGAACTCCTCTTTCTTCTCTTTTGGCGCGAGATTACGCTCCATACCGTAGCTCAGGAAAGCCGCGATGGTGGCACCTGCGCCCGGCAATACACCTGTAAAGAAACCGAGCAGCGATGAGCGAATGGAAACCGGGGCTGCTTCTTTGAGCTCTTCTTTGCTGATTTTCATTGAGCCGATGTTGCTGAGTTTGTTTTGTTCTTCGCCGCGAGTGTCTTGTTCTGGCTTTAAAATGCCCATTAAGGTTTCACCGAGTGCGAATGTCGCCATGGCAAGCAGAAGGAAGCTAAAGCCATCCATCAAGTCGGTGAGGCCGAATGTAAAACGCTCAACACCGACGCCTTTATCTATGCCCACGGTTGAAAGCATCAGCCCGAGAATGGTCATCATCCAAGCTTTAAGTACTTGGCCTTTGCCCGCAAACGCTGCCACCGCAGAGAGGCCAACCAACATCAGTGCAAAATAGTCTGAAGATTGAAAACTGAGCGAGACGGTCGCGAGCGCTGGCGCGGCGATTAATAGCATGATGGCGGAGAGCGTTCCGCCGGTAAACGAAGCATACGCAGCCAGTGCTAGCGCTTTACCCGCTTGGCCTTTTTGCGCCATTGGGTAGCCATCAAAGGCCGTTACAACAGTGGAAGAACAGCCGGGAGCGTTGATCAAAATCGACGAAGTGGAGCCACCAAAAATAGCGCCATAATAGACCCCGGCCATCAAGATCATGCCTGAAGCGGGTTCGAGTCCGTAGGTGATTGGGATCATCAGCGCAATCGCCGAAATCGGGCCAAGCCCCGGCAACATACCGATGAAGGTGCCAACAAAACAGCCAACAATCACCATCAAAAGGTTCATCGGCATTACCGCCGTTGAAAGGCCTTGCAAAATTCCATCTAACATAACTTTTATCCTATAAAGCCGATTACCACAGGGTGAAGATCACGCCGGGTTCAAGGTAAACATCCAAGCCTTTGGTGAGCAGCAGATAAAACGCGATCACAAAGGGAAAAGACGCGCCAAATAAGACCTTTTTGCGACGTTCGCCAAGCAAGTAAAACCCAGCCATCAGGAAAAAACCGGTAGCGAGCACAAAGCCAAGATAAGTGAGGCCAAGTCCGTATAACGCCATGAGGACGATAAAAGCGATCAGCAGTTTCCAGTTAAAATTCACCACAGCGCCACTTTTACTGTCGGGTTGACCGGAGATCAGCAGCAACAGCGATAGCAAACTGCCGATGATGGTGAGCGCAAACGGCAAGGTACGGGCAGTGAAGGGTTCGAGTTCATCGCCCGGATAAAGCGGGATTTGATAGGCTTGATAGCCGTAGCCAAGACAGAGAAGCAAGAAAATCAGCGCGCCAACGCGGTCACGGCTGAGTAACAACTCGGTCGAGAATAGCTTATTACTTTTGAGTGAAGTGGTTGGTAAGTCCGACATAGCCAACTCCATGATTCAAGAAAGAAAAGCGCCGTAAATGAAGCGTCAATGAGAAGGATTCACTGACAAAACAGACCATACGACCTGCGAGGATTCATAAACAAAGGAGTAATCAAACACTGCCGAGGCAGCACTTCATAAACGGCAAAAGGGTGATAAGGGCAGGGGAAACCTGCCCGTCTGGATTATTTCAAAAAGCCGAGTTCGCGCATCAGGTCGCCCATCTGCTTCTCTTGCTCTTCGAGGAAGGCATAGAACTCTTTGTCTGCTTTGTAGTTGTCAATCCAACCATTGCGATCGCGTACCACCTTCCAATCTTCGGTGGTGTACATCTTGCTGAGCGCGGCATTCCACTCGTCGATCTTCTCTTGGCTCACGCCCGGTGCGGCAAAGAAACCGCGCCAGTTGGCAAAGACGGTTGGGTTGTTGTATTCAGTCAGTGTGGGAATGTTGGGCGCGGCCTCAAGGCGTTTGGGCGCTGTCACCGCTAACACCTTGACTTGGCCAGCTTTAGACATTTCCAGTACTTCGCCAAGGCCGGTTGAGAGCAACTGAGTTTCTCCAGAAAGTAGCGCCGCCATCGCTTTACCACCAGCATCATAAGCAATGTAGCGTACATCTTTTGCTTCAAAACCTTGGCCTTTAAACGCAGCGGCGGCAACAAGGTGGTCCATGGAGCCCCGTGCGGAGCCGCCAGCCACTTTCACTTTGAGAGGATTTGAGGCGAAATCTTTCACCACATCTTCCCAAGTGTTGTACTTCGAATCTGCTGACGCCACGATGGCGCCGTAGTCCGCCACGGTGGCCGCGACAGGAGTCAAATCTCGGAACGATTGCGGAAACACGCCGCTGAGCGAGCGAACAACGATCGGCGTTGAGTTGACCATCAGCGTGTCTTCTTGGCGTTTTGCCGTTTCAATCAGGTGAGCAATCGCTTTGCCACCACCGCCACCGGAAAGGTTTTGGTAGGAGACGTTGTCGACAATCTCCGCTTTCATCAGTACATCACCTGTACCGCGTGCGGTCATATCCCAGCCGCCGCCTGCACCACCTGGGATCAGAAAGTGGATCTTCTCAATATCAGCGGCAAAAGTGTTCAGAGAAAAAGTAGCGGCGATGATCGAGGCTGCCAGAGTCGGTTTGAGTGCCTTAAACATGTTTCACGTTCCTTATGTCGGCGCTTCCTCACTAAGAAGAAGCTGCTTATCGTTATGGTTTTTCCCCGCTACCACAGCATGTATGTCGCAGGAATAGAGAAAGGTTAAAAACCTGTTAACAAAATGTCTCTAATAGGAAGTTAAAAAAAATAACGGTCATAAAGTGAATTTTGTGCATAAAGTTCACGCCATCTCGTACGTTTTTGCCCAACAATAAGAACTGTCGACACTTATCCATGTTTTGTTTACGTTGAGTTGTTGCTATCGAGACTTTTCTTATCAGTGAAAATACTGCCCTTAAATATTTTAAAATAATAAAAACAATAAAATAGAGGGAAATCCTGATCTGTATTTGGCAAGTTTCTTCAATTGATTGGTGTTTTGAATATAACCATTGGGATATATACCTTAGTCTAAAGTGTCGACAATTTGCTTGATTGTCGACACTTCGATGCGCTATGTTTGCGTCAAGAGATAAAGAGTGTAGACACACAAGCGTGTCTGGAAGCGTGATGGAAATGAATGTCGAAGAGAGAGCTCACCTTAAAGTGCCAGTAAACGAGAAAGAAAATACCAAGTCAGAGACACTGACGGAGCTGTTGGTTGAAGCCATCATCAACGGCGACATGTTGCCGGGGAGTAAAATCTCCGAGCCGGAGCTGGCAAAGCATTATCAAGTGAGTCGCGGGCCTTTACGTGAAGCGATCATGCGGGTGGAGGGGCTGGGTTTGATTGAACGCGTTCCACATGTTGGCGCGCGCGTGATTACCTTCTCTCCAGAAAAACTGATTGAGCTGTACGCGGTGCGCGAAGCATTGGAGGGCATGGCAGCCCGATTGGCCGCACGTTACATCACTCAAGAAGAGTTGCTGAGTTTGGAGCTGCTGCTTGCGACCCATTCGAAACATATCGACGAAGTGGAAGGATCTTCATACTTCCATCAACACGGTGACTTTGATTTTCACTATCGGATCATCAAAGCGAGTCGCAATCGCAAGCTCATCGCTTTGCTGTGTGACGAGCTCTACCACCTGCTGCGCATGTACCGTTATCAATCACCCAGAGCTCAATCACGACCCAAAGAAGCGTTGGATGAACATAAGTATATTTTGCAGGCGATCCGTAATCGTGATGAAGAACTGGCAGAAATGCTGATGAGACGCCATATTTCAGGCAGTAGGAAACTAATTGAACAACATATTCTGCAAGATTAGAGGAAAATGTGATGAATTTATCCCCCGGGGCGAAGTTTAGACTCGCCGTCCAACAAAACGATCCGCTACAAATTGTCGGCACGATCAACCCATATTGCGCCATGATGGCGAAAAAACTCGGTCATCAGGCGATTTATCTCTCTGGCGGTGGTATCGCTAACGCCTCTTATGGCTTGCCGGATCTCGGCATCACCACACTCAACGATGTGCTGGTGGACGTGGAACGCATCACCAACGCGTGTGATCTGCCTTTATTGGTCGACATCGACACCGGTTTTGGCGGCGCGTTTAACATTGCCCGCACCATCAAGGCGATGGAAAAAGCCGGCGCAGCGGCGGTGCACATGGAAGATCAGGTGGCGCAGAAACGTTGTGGTCACCGTCCAAACAAAGCCATTGTCAGCCAACAAGAGATGGTTGACCGCGTCAAAGCGGCGGTAGATGCGCGAGACAATCCGGAGTTCGTCATCATGGCGCGTACCGATGCGCTGGCGGTGGAAGGTATGGACAGTGCGATTGAACGTGCTATTGCGTGCGTAGAAGCAGGCGCCGACATGATTTTCCCGGAAGCGATGACAGAGCTGAAGCAGTATGAGCAGTTCTCAACGGCGCTACAAGCTGCCACGGGTAAGCATGTGCCGATTCTGGCCAATATCACCGAGTTTGGCCAAACGCCGCTGTACGGCGGTGAAGAACTCGCCAAAGCGAAAGTGGATATGGTGCTTTACCCGCTGAGCGCGTTCCGCGCGATGAACAAAGCGGCCGAGATGGTGTATCGCCATCTACTGGAGGTGGGCAATCAGGAAGCACTACTGGGGCAGATGCAGACGCGCAAAGAGCTGTATGAATACCTCAACTATCATGATTACGAAGACAAGCTGGATCAGCTGTTTTCGGAAGGAAAATAGTCGATTTGGACCTTGATTCCATGAGGTCTAACGACGGAAGCCAAAGAAAAACGAAGCCCAAGAAAAATAGAATCGGAAAGAAAAACTCCCCGGCCCGACAGTCAGTCAGGCGGGGAACACCCAATAACGTGAAACCGCTGCGCCATCAAGCTCAAGCTGGCCCAATGAGGTCGATTCAATAGGATCCGAAGCGCAGCAAGAAAAGGAGTTCTACATGCCTCAGTCTTTGACAAAGAAAGCTGAATTAGGCGGAGCAGGTCTGCGTGGCCAAAGCGCTGGAAGCACAGCTTTATGTACGGTTGGTAAAACCGGAACCGGTCTGACGTATCGTGGTTATGACATCACGGATCTGGCTAATAATGCTCAATTTGAAGAAGTAGCACACCTGCTGCTCGTGGGTCATCTGCCTACTCAGGCCGAACTTGATCAATACAAAACCCGTCTGATTGGCCTGCGTGGTCTGCCTCAGCCACTGAAAGAAGTGCTGGAGCGCATTCCTGCCGATGCCCATCCGATGGATGTGATGCGGACGGGTTGTTCAATGCTGGGTAATCTGGAAACTGAACACGATTTTTCACAGCAGCTTGCCGCGACGGAACGCATGCTGGCACTGTTTCCGGCCATCATCTGTTACTGGTATCGCTTTAGCCATGATGGCGTGCGCATTGATACCGAAGACACCAGCGAAGCTTGTATCGGTGGTTATTTCCTGAAAATGCTGACTGACCAGGCGCCAAGCGATCTGTTCAAACAAGTGATGCACTGCTCGTTGATTCTGTACGCAGAGCACGAGTTCAACGCATCCACGTTCACGGCGCGCGTCTGTGCTTCTACGTTGTCTGATATTCACTCGTGCGTGACGGGCGCGATCGGTACGCTGCGCGGTCCGCTGCATGGCGGTGCGAACGAAGCGGCGATGGAGATGATCGAGAACTGGAAAACGCCGGATGAAGCGGAACAAAACATTCTGCGCATGCTGGAAAACAAAGAGAAAATCATGGGCTTTGGTCACGCGATTTACCGTGAGAGCGATCCGCGTAACGCCCTGATCAAACGCTGGTCGAAAGAATTGTCCGAAAAAGTCGGTGACACCCAACTCTATGCTGTTTCTGAGCGCGTTGAAGCGGTAATGAAACGCGAGAAGGGTTTGTTCTGTAACGCCGATTTCTTCCACGCCTCCGCTTATCACTTCATGGGTATTCCAACCAAACTCTTCACGCCAATTTTCGTGATGAGCCGTTTGACTGGCTGGGCTGCCCATGTGTACGAGCAGCGTGCGAACAACCGCATCATTCGTCCAAGTGCTGACTATGTTGGTCCGGATCATCAGCAATGGTTGCCGATTGAAAAACGCGGCTAACTCGCTCAGGAATGACCGTGCCCAATAGGCGCGGTCATCAATTTAATGCGGTTCGCCAAAGGGCGAATTTGCCTGCCACGGTTGTGAAGCCCAAACAACTTAAAGCACTGGCGACACGCTTTCTGCTTTAAGTGGCAAGGGAATAGTAATGAATCGGATGGATACTATGACCACTCAAAACGATATCAACAGCCAATACCGGAAACTGCTGCCCGGCACAAATATCAGTTATTTCGATGCCGAAGAAGCGGTCAACGAAATTGCGCCCGGTGCCTACGCGACGCTGCCTTATACCTCGCGCGTTCTGGCTGAAAACTTGGTTCGCCGCTGCGAACCCGAAGCACTGACAGACTCCCTGAAACAACTGATTGAACGCAAACGCGACCTTGATTTCCCCTGGTATCCGGCGCGCGTGGTGTGTCACGACATTCTTGGCCAAACCGCGTTGGTTGATTTGGCTGGCCTGCGCGATGCGATCGCAGAGCAGGGCGGCGATCCGGCCAAAGTGAACCCGGTGGTGGAAACGCAACTGATTGTCGACCACTCGCTTGCGGTCGAACACGCAGGTTTTGAACCGGATGCGTTTGAGAAAAATCGCGCGATTGAAGATCGCCGCAACGAAGACCGTTTTCACTTCATCGAATGGTGTAAAACCGCGTTTAAAAACGTCAGCGTGATTCCTGCCGGGAACGGCATCATGCACCAGATCAACCTGGAAAAAATGTCGCCCGTGGTGCAACTGAAAAACGGTGTAGCGTTTCCTGATACGTGTGTCGGTACCGACAGCCACACGCCGCACGTCGATTCCCTTGGCGTGATCGCGATTGGTGTTGGCGGTTTGGAAGCCGAAACCGTGATGCTTGGTCGCCCATCAATGATGCGCCTACCGGACATCGTCGGCGTGAAACTGACCGGCAAACGCAAACCGGGCATTACCGCCACTGACATCGTCTTGGCGATCACCGAATTTCTGCGTGGCGAACGCGTGGTGTCGTCTTATCTCGAATTTTTCGGTGAAGGGGCGAAACAGCTCACCATCGGCGACCGCGCGACGATTTCCAACATGACTCCGGAATATGGTGCCAGCGCGGGCATGTTCTACATTGATGAGCAGACCATCAACTACCTGAAACTGACCGGCCGCGATGCCGAACAAGTGGCGCTGGTTGAACAGTACGCCAAACAAACCGGCTTGTGGGCGGATGCGCTGGAGACGGCGCAATACGAACGCGTATTGGAGTTTGATCTCTCACAAGTAGAGCGTAACTTGGCCGGGCCTTCCAACCCGCATCGCCGTCTGCCCACCTCGCAGCTAGCGCAGCGCGGCATCGCCGGAAAGTGGGAAGAGAAAGCGGGTGAAATGCCCGATGGTGCCGTGATCATCGCCGCGATTACCTCGTGTACCAACACCAGTAACCCACGTAACGTGGTCGCGGCTGGCTTGGTGGCGAAAAAAGCCAATGAACTGGGCTTGGTGCGTAAACCGTGGGTGAAAACCTCATTTGCGCCGGGCTCGAAAGTCGCCAAATTGTATCTTGAAGAAGCCAAGCTGTTGCCTGAATTGGAAAAGTTGGGCTTTGGCATCGTGGCGTATGCGTGTACCACCTGTAATGGCATGAGTGGCGCGCTGGATCCGACCATCCAACAAGAGATCATCGATCGCGATCTGTATGCGACCGCCGTATTGTCGGGCAACCGTAACTTTGATGGTCGGATTCACCCCTACGCCAAACAGGCGTTTCTGGCCTCGCCACCGCTGGTGGTGGCTTATGCGCTGGCGGGTACGATTCGCTTTGATATCGAGCGCGACGCGCTGGGGCATGATGCCAACGGGAAGCCGATTTACCTCAACGACATCTGGCCAAGCGATGAAGAGATTGATGCGATTGTGAATCAGCACGTCAAACCGGAGCAGTTCAATCAAGTCTATATTCAAATGTTTAAACTCGATGACGCCGAGCAAAACAGCAATCCACTGTACGACTGGCGCCCAATGAGTACCTACATTCGCCGTCCGCCGTATTGGGAAGGCGCGCTGGCGGGTGAACGCACGCTTAAAGGCATGCGCCCATTGGCGGTGGTGGGTGACAACATCACCACCGATCATTTGTCGCCATCGAATGCGATTCTGGCCAGCAGCGCCGCTGGTGAATACCTGACTAAAATGGGCGTGCCGGAAGAGGACTTTAACTCCTACGCGACGCATCGCGGCGATCACCTGACGGCGCAGCGCGCAACGTTTGCCAACCCGAAACTGTTCAATGAAATGGTCAAAGAGCATGGCGACGTGGTGCAAGGCTCGCTTGCACGTATCGAACCGGACGGCAAAGTGACGCGCATGTGGGAAGCGATTGAAACCTACATGCAGCGCAAACAGCCTCTGATCATTGTGGCGGGCGCCGACTACGGCCAAGGCTCCTCGCGTGACTGGGCAGCCAAAGGCGTGCGCTTAGCGGGTGTGGAAGCGATTGTTGCCGAAGGCTTTGAGCGCATCCACCGCACCAACCTGGTCGGCATGGGTGTGTTGCCACTGCAATTCAAAGAGGGCGTGAATCGCCTCACGCTGGGACTCGATGGCACCGAACTGTACGACGTGGTGGGTGACATCAAGCCGGGCTGCGATTTGGCGCTGGTGATCACTCGTCAAAATGGCGAGAAGCTGGATGTCGCGGTGACGTGCCGTTTAGATACCGCCGATGAAGTGCATGTGTATAACGCAGGCGGTGTGCTGCAGCGTTTTGCGCAAGACTTTTTGGCGAACTGAGAAGGAGTGATGCAATGAGCAATGTCAGCACAACTTCTCCATGGACCACTGCTGAGATGCTGTCTCAGCCCCTATCTTTTCAAAACCGAGAGCCTTCTCAAACCCGAGTGCCCGCGACGTACATGCGTGGCGGCACCAGCAAAGGGGTATTTTTCCGTCTGGGCGATCTGCCGCCAGCGGCGCAGGTTGCGGGCGCGGCGCGCGATCGCTTACTCATGCGCGTGATTGGCAGCCCGGATCCGTACGGCAAACAGATTGACGGCATGGGCGGCGCCACTTCAAGCACCAGTAAAACCGTGATTGTGTCGAAAAGTGCTCAAGCGGGTCATGACGTCGATTATCTGTTTGGACAAGTGTCGATTGATAAAGCGTTTGTCGACTGGAGCGGTAACTGCGGCAATCTGTCGGCGGCGATTGGTCCGTTTGCAATTTACGCCGGATTCATTGAGCCCGAGCGCATTCCTCACAACGGCGTGGTTGCGGTGCGCGTGTGGCAGGTCAACATCAGCAAAACCATCGTCGTGCATGTGCCGATCAAAGATGGTTTGGTGCAGGAAACGGGCGAGTTTGAGCTTGATGGCGTGACATTCCCGGCGGCGGAAATTCAGGTCGATTTTATGGACCCTGCCGACGGGGAAGGCTCTATGTTCCCGACCGGAAATTTGGTCGATGATCTTGATGTTCCGGGCGTAGGCACATTTAACGCCACGTTAATCAATGCGGGCATTCCGACGATTTTTGTCGATGCCGCGTCGATTGGCTATCAGGGCACGGAGCTTCAGGATGACATCAACAACGACAGCAAAGCGCTGGCGATGTTTGAAACCATTCGTGCCTACGGCGCGCTGAAAATGGGGCTGATTCAAGACCTTAGTGAAGCGCAAACCCGTCAGCACACTCCAAAAATTGCGTTTGTCTCCAAACCGCAAACTTACACCGCATCCAGCGGCAAAACCGTTGCAGCCAGTGATGTCGATGTACTGGTACGCGCGTTGTCGATGGGCAAATTGCATCACGCCATGATGGGGACCGCTGCCGTTGCCATCGCTGCCGCGGCGTGTGTGCCAGGAACGCTGGTGAATTTGGCCGCCGGTGGCGGAGAGAAAACGTCGGTGACCTTTGGTCACCCTTCGGGAACATTAAAAGTTGGCGCCAGTGCAAGCGAAACGACGCAAGGTTGGGTGGTAGAAAAAGCCGTGATGGGTCGCAGCGCACGTATTTTGATGGAAGGTTGGGTGCGAGTGCCCGCAGAAACCATCAACCACGGCTAAGCCAGAACAATCAAGGAGAAGCACCATGTCTGCATATTTAAAGGAATATCAATGGGCAAAGGATGAGCCGCAAGCGTTCTGGAAAGCTCAAGCCCAAAACATCGACTGGTTTGAATTCCCTCAAACCATTTTGCAAAAAGACCAACACGGCATTGAGCGCTGGTTTCCGGATGGTTTACTCAACACCTCGTGGTTGGCGCTGGATTACCATTGTGAGCAGGGACGCGGCGACCAAACGGCGCTGATTTATGATTCACCGGTGACGGGCAAAAAACAGCGATACAGCTACACCGCCCTGCGGGATTGTGTCGCGCGTGTTGCGGGCATGTTGGCCGAGCAGGGCGTGACCAAAGGCGATCGCGTGATCATCTATATGCCGATGATCCCGGAAGCGGCGATGGCGATGCTGGCGTGCGCGCGTTTGGGCGCTATTCACTCGGTGGTGTTTGGCGGCTTTGCGCCAAACGAACTGGCGGTGCGTATTGAAGACGCAGAGCCAAAAGTCATTATGACGGCCTCTTGCGGTGTGGAAGTCAACAAAGTGATTCCCTATAAGCCAATGGTCGATAAAGCGATCATGGACAGTCGTTGGAAACCGGAAAAAGTGTTGGTGTATCAGCGCCCGGAGTGTCTTGCCGATTTAACCAGTGAGCGCGATCTGGAATGGAACACGCTGATTCAAAGCGCGCTGCCGCATGCGTGTGTGCCCGTGCTGGCAACGGACCCGCTTTACATTCTGTACACCTCAGGAACGACGGGCAAACCCAAAGGGGTGGTGCGTGACAACGGCGGTCATGCCGTCGCGATGAAATACTCAATGAGCTGTATTTACAACATGCCGCAAAATGGCGTGTTCTGGGCCGCATCAGATGTGGGCTGGGTAGTGGGGCATTCTTACATTGTGTATGCGCCGCTGATCCACGGCTGCACAACCATTTTGTACGAAGGCAAACCAGTACGTACGCCGGATCCAGGTGCCTTCTGGCGCGTGTGTCAGGAATACAAAGTCACTGCACTGTTCTCGGCGCCAACGGCTTTCCGAGCCATCAAGAAAGAAGATCCGAATGGCGAGTATCTTAAGCACTATGACCTGTCGAGCGTGAAAACCATCTTTATGGCGGGTGAACGTTTGGATCCGCCAACTTTAGAATGGGTCGAATCGCAAACCGACAAACCGGTCATTGACCACTGGTGGCAAACCGAAACGGGCTGGGCGATTGCCGGCAACCCAACGGGCATTGAACTGATGCCGATTAAAGCGGGTTCAGCGACTAAGCCGATTCCGGGTTATCAAGTGGAAATCCTCAATGAACTGGGCGAGGTGCTGCCGCCGAATCAGCAAGGCTTTGTGGCGTTGAAACGCCCGTTGCCACCGAGCTGTTTGCCGACTGTGTGGCGTAATCACGACCGTTTTGAGTCCGGTTATTTGTCGCAATTTCCGGGCTACTATGTCTCGGGTGATGGCGGTTATCTGGATGAAGACGGTTACCTGTTCATCATGGGCCGCATTGACGATGTAATTAACGTTGCGGGTCACCGCCTCTCGACGGGTGAAATGGAAGAGATCGTCGGCGCGCACCCAGCGGTGGCGGAATGCGCGGTGGTCGGTGTGCACGATGAACTGAAAGGGCAGTTGCCAATTGGGTTTGTGGTGCTCAAAGATGGTGTCAAAGTCGATGAACTGCAGTTAGAGCAAGAGCTTATCGGCAAAGTGCGAAACGAGATTGGTGCGGTGGCCTGCTTTAAACATGCCATCGTTGTCGAACGCTTGCCCAAAACCCGCTCGGGTAAAATATTGCGCCGCACCATTCGCCAGATCGCAGATGGTGAGCAATACGCCGTTCCCTCTACCATTGATGACCCTTCTAGTTTGAATGAAATCGAGAAAGTGCTGCATCGAGAGTGACGACGGTACAAAGACAAGAGCCAGTCCTGCCGGTACAAAGGCTGGACTGGCTTATTTCATTGCGCCACTCCAGAGCGATAACTGTCGGAGCAACAACAAATTTTCTTGCTATCCTCCTTTGCGCGCGACACACTGTCGTTTTGCAATTGATTGATCTCTCCATGAACGACTTCACCATCTCACCAGCACAGCCAAGCGACATCGACGCGCTCAATGACCTGATGTTTGCTCTGCATGACGAGCACCATCAGCAATGTCCCGAGTTTTTCAAAACTGCCGAAGAGATTGAACAAGAGAAAAGTATTGCTCGCTATCTGGATGATCCAGAGTGTTTGGTTTTTGTCGCAAAGCGAGGTGAAGAGGTGATTGGCTTTGTCAGCGGCCACTTTTGCGAGCTGATTTCGACTGTGAGCCAACCTTTGCCAATGGGCAGTGTCGACGAACTGTTTGTGGTAAATGCCTATCGCCATCAGGGCATCGCGCAAACGCTACTGCAAAAAATCGAGCAAACCTTCACTGACTATGGAGTCAGCCAAGTGTTTGTCGAAGTGTGGCATTTTAATCAGAATGCGATCGCTCTTTATCAAAAATCGGGTTTTCAGCATCATATTCATTGGCTGCGAAAAGCGCTCACCAGCGGGAAATAACGCTTCTGACAGCTCGCATTCAGCTCGGCAATTTGCTCAGTCTCCCATTGCGGGATGTTTTTCTGTTTACATGCTTAATTCTTGTCGAAAAAAATCTGACTTCCTGCCATCATGACGACAAATTTTCTTATTGTTGCTCACTAAAACATTTTGCCGAGTTTAGATGCAACGCCAGATCGACATGCAACTCAAAGGTTTTCACACGTGTTAAAACGAGCCTTCATCATCACCCTTGGCGTCTTTTCTCTTTTTTACAGCACATTTTCTGCCGCTGGATTGCCAACACCATTACCCGAAGGAATTAAAGGCGCGCTCTGCATTGTGCGTGTCGACAACAAGTTGTTGCTGGTGAATGAAATTCTGACGGGGCAGATCTCGCTGCCCGGTGGAACCATCAGCGCTGGTGAGCCGCCACATGAAGCGGCGCAAAGAGAAGTGTGGGAAGAAACTGGCCTAGTGGTGACGGTGGGGGAAGCGCTGGGCTACAGTGATACCGCGGTATTTTATGATTGTGTGTCGGACTCGCCGATCGTCGCTTACAACACTCAGCATGCGTTAGGTGGAAATACCTTACCCATTTGGTTTGCGCCGCATTATGGAGTAGAAATTGCCTCCGCGATGCTGCTTGAGCCAACTGCTCTCAAAGCGGAGCAATACCGTTTTCCCCAACAGTGGCCGCTGGTCAGCGAAATGTTTACTCGTGCCACCAATCAACCCGCCAGTTATGTGCGCGATCTCAAAGAGGCTGCGCCATCGTATCGTCAAATTGGCCTTGGTTGGTTAGCCGCTAGCCAATCTTGGGCGGCGCAATCGCAAGTGTTGTCATCCATTGCCATGGCCGTTGCACATCTGGCTTTTTATCTCACCACTCCAGCACTGCTTTTGGTGGTCATGCCGCTTATTCTCTGGCGCTTCGGACGAGATTTTACCTTGCATGCGCTGTTTGCAGTGACCGTCACTTCATTATTGGCTTTGGTTGCGCAGCAAGGCTTCGCGATGCCTCGGCCTCATGTGTATCTGCCTAGCACGGAGTTGCTTCCTCGCTCGGGTTTTAGTTTTCCCAGCGTTTCAATGGCCGTTTGGGTCTGCTTGACGTTGCTGATCACCCAGCGGGAAGGGGGAAAAGAGTGGGGCAAATGGGCGTTTGGGGCTATCGTTTTAGTCGCTTTGGGAGAGTTTTACGCGGGCGCAGAGTTTCTTTCTGATCTGTTGATTGGCGCACTATTGGGCGCTTTGGTTGCTTGGCATTTGCTTCGTTTGCAACAAAAAGCGGAGCTGGATTTGGGACAACTGTTTGCCTCTCCTTTAGTGTGGGGAGCACTTGTCGCCGTGGCTGTTGGCTTGACTTTCATCTGGCCGTTGCCGGTCTTTTCCGCTTGGCTTGCTACATTGATGTTGATGCCGCTTCTGGTGCTGATGTGGCGCAAAAAAGCGTGCAGTTTAACTCAAGCGCGTGCGTTGGTGCTGATAGTGGTGCTGCTAACGCTTAACTTGTTGCTCACTATACTGCAGAGCTATTTTTCTTCTAGCGGACTTTATTCTTATATTTTAGAAACGCTGCGCTACCCATCCTCGCTCTTGGCCGCAATGCTGCTGGTGTTGCCACTTTGCAAGGTTAGAGAAGCGTAAGCAATTTCCTGTGAGATCAAAATAAACGCCTCGACTGAGGCGTTTATTTTGGGTGACGAGTTAACTCTGCTCACTCGGAAAAAACAAATTTTTCGATCGCTTTGGCGACGCCGTGGTCATTATTCGATGCGGTGATGTAATCGGCAATCGCTTTTGTCTGTTCCATCGCATTGGCCATTGCCACGCCTACGCCCGCGTATTGCAGCATATGGTGATCGTTCTCGGCATCGCCCATACAGATCACTTCTTCCGCTTTAATGCCGAGATGTTCGGCAATCGCCGCGACACCAATGCCTTTGTTACTCAATGGATTAAGAAACTCTAGGAAGAATGGTGCACTTTGCACTACGGTAAACTGTTGATGAAGCTCACTGGGCAGTTTGGCGATGGTTTCGGTGAGCAGCGACGGCTCAGCAACCATCATCGTTTTGATGATCGGGTGATCGTCTGCGAGTGCTTCGAAGTTCATTTCAGTGATCGGCAAGCCATTGATCTTGGCTTCTATTTCTGTGTAAGGGTTGGTTTGAGGGGTAATCAAACCGTGCTCCTTGCTGAAGGCATGGACGTAAACGCCGAGTTTTTCTGCCAATCGGGCAAGCTGCTTCGCGCTTTTGCCATCGATAATTTGTTCATGGATTAATTCGCCGCTGCCGACGTTCTTCACCATAGAGCCGTTATAGAAAAGAACAAAGTCGCTGTCTGAGGAGATACCGAGCTCATCCAGCTTGTCTTGCATGCCCTCCAGTGGACGGCCCGAAGCCAGTACTACCGTCACGCCTGCTGCGCGAGCGCGTGTAATGGCGGCTTTGTTTTCTGCCGAAATCTGTTTGTCGCTGTTGAGCAAAGTGCCATCCATATCCAGCGCGATTAACTTGAACATACTTACCTACTAAACTTTGAACCAGAGTATTAAAGCGGTAATGAAACACCAAAACGGGGCAGATTAACACAGAATTTTTGCGATCCCAGCAGATTAATTTGACCTGAGAGCGGGAGTCCTTTAAGGTCTGCGCCTTGCGATTTATTGTTAGGGTTGAGAGTTAAGTTGTATAAAGTTAACGAGATGTTTGAAACCATTCAGGGGGAAGGCGTTTTTACTGGTGTGCCAGCGGTGTTCGTCCGTTTGCAAGTGTGCCCAGTGGGCTGCTCCTGGTGTGATACAAAACAAACTTGGCAGGCTTTAGAGCAGGATCAACGCACGTTTGGCGAAATCATTCTCAAATCGGGAGATAGCCCAAGTTGGTGTAATGCTGACGCTGAGGAGATTGTGGCTCAGTATCAACAGCAAGGTTTCAATGCCAAACACATAGTGATCACTGGCGGCGAGCCATGCATTTATGACTTAACTTCTCTAACCGAAGCATTTGAAGCGATCGGCTGTCAATGCCAAATCGAAACAAGTGGTACCTATCCCGTGCAGACCTCGCCTGCAACTTGGGTGACAGTGTCACCCAAAGTGGCGATGAAAGGCAAATTACCCGTGCTTGATAGCGCGTTGCTGCGAGCCAATGAAATCAAACATCCGGTTGGTACAGAAAAAGACATTGAGCAGTTAGATCTGTTGCTGGCCAGAGCCCAAGTGCCTGCAACAACGACGATAGCCCTGCAACCGATCAGCCAGAAAGCCAGAGCGACGCAATTGTGTATTGAGACTTGTATTGCGCGCAACTGGCGTTTATCGGTTCAAACCCACAAATATTTAAGTATTGCCTAGAAGGGATAAGCGATGAATAAAGCGGTAGTGGTTTTTAGTGGCGGTCAAGATTCAACCACTTGTCTTGTGCAAGCTCTGAATGAGTATGATGAGGTCCATGCCATCACCTTTGATTATGGTCAGCGCCATCGTTTGGAGATTGAAGTTGCACAACAACTTGCCGCGGACTTGGGTGTCAAAGCACACAAAGTGATGGATGTCACGTTACTCAATGAGCTGGCGATTAGCTCGCTGACGCGAGATGACATTCCTGTTTCGCATGAACTTCAAGCCAATGGATTACCGAACTCTTTTGTGCCCGGGCGCAACATTCTCTTTCTGACTTTGGCAGGCATTTACGCCTACCAAATCGGTGCTGATACTGTGATAACGGGGGTGTGCGAAACCGATTTCTCTGGCTATCCCGATTGCCGTGATGATTTTGTCAAAGCAATGAACAGTGCGTTGGTTAAAGGGATGGATAAAGCCTTGACCATTAAAACGCCCCTGATGTGGTTAAACAAAGCGGAAACGTGGGCATTGGCCGATCAAAACAAAGCGTTGCAACTGGTCAGGGAGAAAACCTTGACCTGTTACAACGGTGTGATTGGCGATGGTTGCGGTGATTGTCCATCATGCCACTTGCGCAAAGCGGGGCTTGATGACTACCTTAATAACCAACCGCTTGTGATGGCGTCGCTGCTTGAGAAACAGGCTCAAGCGTAACTGGCAGACGGCTGGCATCAACAACCCCCATCTTGCGCTCTCTTTGCCGTTGAGAGAGCGCGAAATCGAGCTTGTTATAGGCGCAGTCGAAGTTCGGCGCCGAACGCTCCAAAACAAGATAGGCCATACAGGCGTTAAGCTGAATCGGCTCGCCAGTTTGTGAATAAATCACGCTGTTGGCTATGCGTTGGCTTAGCTGTTCAACGCGCAGTGGCACATCTATCTCGTCAACCTCTTTCAACAACAGCATGAACTCTGTTCCATTGAGTCGTCCCAATAGCTCCCCTGGCAAAAGATGGGCGATAAGATTGCAAGCGATAGTATGTAATAGCTCATCGCCATACGCGTGGCCAAACTCCCGATTGACGGCTTTAACACTATCTAACTTAAACAAAATCAGTACCGGCACTTTATGTGGGGCTCTGCTAGTCGTTTGCGCTTCTATTGCCTCAATGATTGCGCGGCGATTCAACACTGTTGTTAATCGATCGGTTTGTCGTTGCTTACGGTAGCGATGATTGGCTAACGCCAAAACGAGCAGTAGCGTCACCAACGCAATCAACAACAGTGAGTAGAGAAACTTCTCTTGTTCAAGGCTCTTGACTAAGCGCATTTTGCGCTCAGTTTCACTTTGAAGCTGCGTTAAGCGCAACTGATAGTCAAATTGCTTTTGCGCGAGATCCAATGCCTCAATCGCTTTGGTTGTGTCTTTGTCTCTGAAACTAAGTTCGAGTTGGGAATAGAGCGTGTAGTGTTGATAGGCTTTCTGGTAGTTTCCTTGCAGCACTTCGATGCTCGACTGCAATAATAAGGCGTTCGCTTCGATTACGGGCATATCCATCGATACTGCGAGGTTATAAGCCTGTGTCGCGTGCGTCATCGCTTCGCTGAGCTTGCCCATCTCAAGATAACCGAGGCTAAATCGAGAGTGAACTTCGGCAGCTAAACGGTGGTTTTGCCCTTTTTCTGCCGCTTTAAGCGCGAGTTCGAGATAGTATGACCCTTTCTCTGCATCATTCATTTGCAGATAGAGAGACCCCAAACCAAGATACGTCATGACCAGACCAAAGGTGTGATTTTTCTTAATCAAGATCGAGAGTGCTTGCTCGTAGTAGAGGATTGCTTGCGGCTGATCGCCACGATCGTGATAGAGTTCGGCGAGGCTGTGCAATATTTGTGCTAAGGCAGCCTGAGAATGCCCGCTTTCGCTAATTTCCTTGGCTTTAAGCAAATACTCTTCGGCTTGCGCGTATTGGCTTAGTTCGCGTAGCAAATTGCCAGTATCGTTGTAAGCGCCAGAGACATCCGCGTTTGCAGGTAAATGGCGCAACATCGCTTGATAGTGGATAAGAGATTGCTCAAACTCGCCACGGAAATGTTCGTTATTGGCGATCACGCGATAAACCAAATATTTCGGTAACAGAGATTCACTCTCTTCAGTGGCAAATCGCTTGAGTTGAGAGCAGAAAAACTTGGCTTTGTGGTAATCGCCTTGTTCGTTGAGCGTATAACAAAGCTGGTATAACAGCAGTTCTTGTACTTTCTGTTCTTCGCTTAGTGTCGCTTGATTGAGTAAGGTGGTGAAACCTTTAACTGCTTGTTCATACAAGCCTTTCTGTCGGTCATATAGCGCTTGTATGTAAAGTGATTCTTGGCGAGAGAAGTGAGTATCTTTGTTTTGGCTCGCGCCATAATAGGGCTGATGGCGTGCAGAAAGATAGTCAAATAGTAAGCCACTCACATACAACTTCTCCGCGCCTGGAAGGAGGGCGGAGTAACGATCTTGCAAGAGATCTAAGGCTCGATTGTCATCGGCTCTGAGTTTTTGTTGGTAGACGCCTAACCACTGATGCAGTCCGCTGTTGTCTGCGAGCGTCATACAAGAAAAAGTACAGATGGCGAGCCAAAGTAGTAGCTTGCGTTTAAACATGGGCTGATTTGATGGTAAAAATGAGATACAGGAATGATATCTTTTTGTAAATGAAAAGGTGTGATGCATTCGAGATAGTGAAATATACAATACGTCGTATATCAAAGAGCAATATACCAGAGTTGATAAATGTATCTACAGTGCAGCCAAGCTGTAAAAAAGGCTGGTACAGAGCCAGCCTCTCAATTAAGCAAACATTGCTTAACGATTAAAGATACATTTTTGCCAGCTCAGCCGGCTCAAGTTCTTTACCTTCTAGCTGAGCGTTCCAGTTAATGCCTACCAGTACGCCATCTTCATCTAACGTAATGAGCCAATCTTCAACGAAAATATCAAGAGGAATTTCAAGTACTTCAAAATCAGCCCACTCTTCTACATTGTGTGCGATGGCATCTTCTTTTGCGGACCAAAACGGCATCACTTCACTATTTTCGAATTCTGAAGAGTCACAAGCCAGCCATCCTTCTTCATTTCGAAGACCCCAAACCAGCTTGGTTTCTTGAGTTTCTTGAATGAAAAGGTCCAGATTCGCTTGAATATCCGCAGTTAATTTGCTCATTTTAAAATCTCGATATGAAAAGACCCGCGTAGGGTATCATTTTATCGCAGCCTTACCAATGAGTATCTGAGTTTACGTTGGTGGCGGCTCGACAAAGATAAGGGGCTTTTTCGCCCCTAAAGATTATTTTTTGCTTTTTGGTAGACGGGTAAAAATGGTCCACTCTTCTTTGATGTCACCTTTGTGACCAACAACGGATGCCACGACGCGACGATTCAAAGCGTGGCTGACTTCGTCATCTCCATCATTCGCCAGTTTACTGTCACCAAAACCGACAATGCGCACTCGGTTTGATGAAATACCATAACTGATGAGCATCTCTTTAACGTTATCCGCTCGGCGTTGAGACAGCTCTAGGTTTAGCTTTGCATTGCCCGTACGGCTGGCAAAACCTTGCAGTTCGATTGACGTGGATGGATAAAGTTTCAAAAACTCAGCCAGTTCTTTGATTTGGCTGCGAAATACCGGGTTAATCACGTCGGAGTTGTTGGCAAATAACACCCGAATTTGCATCTGCTGCGTGGTTTTGATGTAAGTTCCGCAGCCATCGTTATCAACTTCCGCGGTACTTGGCGTATCGGGGCACAAATCGCGGGCGTTAATTACGCCATCTCTGTCTTGGTCTTGTAAATCATCAATTTGATCCGCAACTGGAGTGGGGCGGTAATCGTATTCGTCCGCCAGTATGGAGGCAGATACCAAAACAGCAGCTAAGGCAAAAGGTAAAGTGTATGATTTCATTAGTATTCCACCTTTAGGGTCCACTCTTTGGGGATATCGACTCGCAGCGTATCGAGCAATTGCCCAGTCGCATTCATCACACGAAATTTGGCGTATTGCTCTGCATACTTAGCATCTAAGTAACCTTTGCGAGCTTCGAACAGTTCGTTTTCGGTGTTTAACAAATCTAGCAAAGTGCGCTTGCCAATACGGTACTGCTTTTCGTAAGCAATCACTGTATCGGATGCTGAGTCAACGTGATCGGCCAAAAACTCTTTCTGCTGCAAAGTAAGGTCAAGCGCACTCCAAGCTAGGCGCAACCCCTCTTCGACGCTCCGATAACTTCTTTCGCGAAGATCTTTTGCTTTGTTGAGTTGATAAGCGGCACTTTCAGAGTTCGCGGAATCCGTTCCTCCGTTGTACAAGTTGTAACGCATACGAAGCATGGCTGTTAGCTCGTCACTCTGTCCCTCAATGCCACCTGCGTCGCTACGCCAAGTCTGTGACGCTTCAAACGTAAAGGTAGGATAGTTGCGCCCTTTGGTCTGCTTATACTGAAAACGGGCCGAATCGACATCCACCGTTGCGACCTTAATTACCGGGTGATGCTCAAAAGCCTGACTAATCGCTTCATCGACGGTAAATGGAATTCGCTCTTGATCCGCTCGTGGAAAAATCAGTGATTGTGGTGTTTGCCCAACCAAACGAGTAAACATAGTATGAGAATCAAACAAATTATTTTGTGCAGCGGCTAAGTTACCGTGCGCTTTCGCCAATCGAGCTTCGACCTGAGACAAATCTGCGGTAGAACCGATGCCAGAGTTGACTCGTTTCTTAATGTCACTGTAAATACGTTTGTGAGTCATGAGATTGCTTTCAGAAAGCGCTAAGATTTCGTACGCTTTCACCGCATCCAGATAGACTTTGGTCACCTCTAGTGCTTTATCCTGCGCATCTGCTAACAGTTGGTAACGTAGCGACTCCGCTTCCGCTGCTGTTCTATCCATATCGTTGAGTGTGGCAGAACCATCCCAAATCAGTTGCGTTAGGGTTAAAGACGCATCTTTTCGTGTCATATCGGTTGATTCACGAGGAGGATTACCGGCAGGGTTGATGGATTCGAAACCGACACCTGCCTCTAAGTCCACTCTGGGCAAGTAAGCGCCAGAAGAGGCCTGATTAGCATATTGCTTACTTAAGAACTCGTTAAATGCACTTTTTATTTCAGGGTTGGTGGCAAGCGTAATGGCAACCGCTTGCTCTAATGTTTGCCCCACAGCAGGAAGTGACATCACTAACCCAGCGGCTAATGTGCTTATTCGGGTCCACTTCACTCAATTTCTCCTACTCGTTGTTTGCGCTAAGTCTAAGAGATTAGCTGTCTTAATTTTGAGAAGATTACGATAAAACGTCAATTTTTTAGCGCAACAAATCATTAAATCAATGTTGAGCTTGCGTGCTCAATCGCAAAATATCAGTCATTGTAACGAATTCCATCGCCTTTTTCTAACTTGTTGAAATGGATGTTTTAAAGAAATGATGTTCCGTAATGATAGGACGAGATCTGTGATATTGCTTCATAAATGAGACTGTGTGAGCAAAGTCCCCAATAGGTGACAAAAATGTAAAAGAGATTGGTTTTTCGGATGTTCTAGCGATCCCCGTTTGATATACTAATGGCTAAGAAAATAGAATTAATGTGCCCGTCAAAATATTGGCAGAACTGCACCGTCATCACAGAGGTTTACTTATGGATTTCTCAGCCTTTCTTTCTGGAGCTGCCCTTACCGCTGGTCGAATTGTTGTTATTGATTTGAACGGTAATATAAGAATGCTAGCGCCCGGACAAACACCTGCACCTGGCGAAGTTGTGATTGATACCCTAGATGAATCTGAGGTGCCTACAGTTCGAGTGGCGACAGAAAACGGCAGCAATGACATTACTGATGATGTGCAGCAGATTTTTGCAGCGTTAGAAGACGGACAAGATCCAACCCAACTGGGTGATGAGTTTGCTACCGCCGCAGGCGAAACGGGCGGTTCAAGTTTGGTGTCGGCAGGGACGATTTCCCGCGACGGAAGCGAGACCCTAGCAAGTACCGCGTTTACTACCCAAGGTTTGCAGGACCTAGGGCTTAACCAAGCGCAAAGTCTTTCTCTTTTTGAAGTGTACAGTTCTCTTTCTTCTGATGCGGCAACTATCAGTCCAGCAGAAACTTTACCTCTATTAACCGTTACACTAGATGTAGATAGTGGTTCTGAAGCGGACGATTTCCTAACCAATAATGGTTCGTTCACCGTCTCTGGACAAAATGATGGTGCGACGGTCGAATATTTTGTGGATGGCGAGTGGACAACGACAGTTCCAACACCAGTAGAAGGTGAAAACACCATCATCGTTCGTCAGACCGATGCGGCAGGCAACACCTCAGGCAGCAGCACGCTCACATTCACGTTAGACACTACAGCGCCAGATGCGCCGCAGATCTCACTAGACACCGACAGCGGCAGCTTGGCCGATGACTTCCTTACCAACAAAGGCGATTTCACCGTTGCTGGCACTGGAGATGGTGCGACGGTGGAGTACTTTGTTAATGGCGAATGGACCACCACCGCACCCACGCCAGTTGAAGGTCAAAATACCATCATCGTTCGTCAGACCGATTCGGCTGGTAACGTATCTGGCAGCAGTACGCTGACGTTCACGTTAGATACCACAGCGCCAGATGCACCGCAGATCTCACTAGACACTGACAGCGGCAGTTTTGCTGATGACTTCCTGACCAATAAAGGCGATTTCACCGTTGTAGGCACCGAAGAAGGTGCGACGGTGGAGTACTTTGTTAATGGCGAATGGACAACTACAGCGCCAACGCCAGTAGAAGGTGAAAACACCATCACTGTTCGTCAGACCGATGCGGCAGGCAACACTTCTGGCAGCAGCACGCTGACGTTTACTCTGGATACTACGGCTCAGGCAGGTACGGTTTCTATCGATCCAATCACCTCTGATGATGTGATTACAGAAACAGAGAAAAACCAAACAATTATAGTGACTGGTTCAGCGAGTGGTGGTGACATTAAATCTGGAGATGTTGTTACCGCTATCATTAACGGCAACGAATACAAAGGCAGCGTTTCTGAAGATGGAACGTGGGAGCTATCAGTAAACGGTTCAGATCTTGCTGTTGATACTGCTTTTGAAGTTACCGTTAATTCAACAGATGCAGCAGGTAACGAAGTCACCTCCACAGGGGAGTCCGTTCATAGATTTGATGACACGCCTGTTATCGTGAACATTGACATCGATCCAATTACTGAAGACTCGGTAATCAATGCAACTGAATCTCAAAGTGATATCACTATTACTGGTACCGTTTCGGGGGAAGAGTTTGCACAAGGAACGGTAACGCTAATTGTTAATGGCAACGAGTTTAGTGGGCAAGTTGTCGACGGCAGGTATGCAATTGATGTCCCTGGTAATGAGTTACTTGCTGACTCTGACAAACAAGTCTCCGCTGTTGTAGATGTTGTGAACAGCAAGGGTCAAATCGGCTCATCTACCTCTACCGAAGTATACTTTGTTGATACATCTTCACTGGCGACAATACGTGTCAACCCTATCACCAGCGATGATGTGATTAATCTTGCTGAGAGTCAGTCAACCGTTACTGTTAGTGGCCGGGTTGGTTTTGATGCTAAGGCTGGTGATCTAGTCTCAATGACAATTAACGGCACCTTATACACAGCAACGGTTTTGGCAAACAAAACTTGGAGTGTGGAGGTTTCGGGTACCGATCTAGCAAACGATAACAGTTTTGTTGCGACAGTAACTGGTGTGGATAGTGCAGGAAATCCTTACTCCGCCTCTACCACTTCAACACACACAGTCGATACGTCTGCGACAGCGGGTACAGTGACAGTGGATGCGATTACGTCAGATGACGTGATCAACGCGAGTGAAGCGGCAGGTACAGTGGCCGTGACCGGTACAGCCACAGGTGGCGATATCGCACAAGGCGATAAAGTGACCATGACGATCAATGGTACCGACTACGAAACCACGGTTGATGCGAACGGCAACTGGACAGTGGATGTGGCGGGCAGCGACCTAGCGGCGGACACCGAGTTCGAAGTTGTTGTGACGTCTTCGGACTCGGCGGGAAATACCGTAACAAGTTCGGTTTTATCAACTCATGGTGTTGCTCCAGTGGCCACAGACGATACGGCGTCAGGCACAGAAGACGGTGGCGTGATCACCATCGATGTGTTGGCGAACGACAGCGATGTGGATGGCGATACGTTGACCATCACAGGCGCGACGGTCCCAGCAGAGCAAGGTACGGTCGCGATCGTCGACGGCAAACTCGAGTTCACGCCAGCGGCGAACTTCAACGGCGAAGCGACCATCAGCTACACCATCAGCGATGGCAATGGCGGAACCGATACTGCGGACGTGAAAGTGACCGTGGATGCGGTGAACGACGGCCCAGTGGCCACAGACGATACGGCGTCAGGCACAGAAGACGGTGGCGTGATCACCATCGATGTGTTGGCGAACGACAGCGATGTGGATGGCGATACGTTGACCATCACAGGCGCGACGGTCCCAGCAGAGCAAGGTACGGTCGCGATCGTCGACGGCAAACTCGAGTTCACGCCAGCGGCGAACTTCAACGGCGAAGCGACCATCAGCTACACCATCAGCGATGGCAATGGCGGAACCGATACTGCGGACGTGAAAGTGACCGTGGATGCGGTGAACGACGGCCCAGTGGCCACAGACGATACGGCGTCAGGCACAGAAGACGGTGGCGTGATCACCATCGATGTGTTGGCGAACGACAGCGATGTGGATGGCGATACGTTGACCATCACAGGCGCGACGGTCCCAGCAGAGCAAGGTACGGTCGCGATCGTCGACGGCAAACTCGAGTTCACGCCAGCGGCGAACTTCAACGGCGAAGCGACCATCAGCTACACCATCAGCGATGGCAATGGCGGAACCGATACTGCGGACGTGAAAGTGACCGTGGATGCGGTGAACGACGGCCCAGTGGCCACAGACGATACGGCGTCAGGCACAGAAGACGGTGGCGTGATCACCATCGATGTGTTGGCGAACGACAGCGATGTGGATGGCGATACGTTGACCATCACAGGCGCGACGGTCCCAGCAGAGCAAGGTACGGTCGCGATCGTCGACGGCAAACTCGAGTTCACGCCAGCGGCGAACTTCAACGGCGAAGCGACCATCAGCTACACCATCAGCGATGGCAATGGCGGAACCGATACTGCGGACGTGAAAGTGACCGTGGATGCGGTGAACGACGGCCCAGTGGCCACAGACGATACGGCGTCAGGCACAGAAGACGGTGGCGTGATCACCATCGATGTGTTGGCGAACGACAGCGATGTGGATGGCGATACGTTGACCATCACAGGCGCGACGGTCCCAGCAGAGCAAGGTACGGTCGCGATCGTCGACGGCAAACTCGAGTTCACGCCAGCGGCGAACTTCAACGGCGAAGCGACCATCAGCTACACCATCAGCGATGGCAATGGCGGAACCGATACTGCGGACGTGAAAGTGACCGTGGATGCGGTGAACGACGGCCCAGTGGCCACAGACGATACGGCGTCAGGCACAGAAGACGGTGGCGTGATCACCATCGATGTGTTGGCGAACGACAGCGATGTGGATGGCGATACGTTGACCATCACAGGCGCGACGGTCCCAGCAGAGCAAGGTACGGTCGCGATCGTCGACGGCAAACTCGAGTTCACGCCAGCGGCGAACTTCAACGGCGAAGCGACCATCAGCTACACCATCAGCGATGGCAATGGCGGAACCGATACTGCGGACGTGAAAGTGACCGTGGATGCGGTGAACGACGGCCCAGTGGCCACAGACGATACGGCGTCAGGCACAGAAGACGGTGGCGTGATCACCATCGATGTGTTGGCGAACGACAGCGATGTGGATGGCGATACGTTGACCATCACAGGCGCGACGGTCCCAGCAGAGCAAGGTACGGTCGCGATCGTCGACGGCAAACTCGAGTTCACGCCAGCGGCGAACTTCAACGGCGAAGCGACCATCAGCTACACCATCAGCGATGGCAATGGCGGAACCGATACTGCGGACGTGAAAGTGACCGTGGATGCGGTGAACGACGGCCCAGTGGCCACAGACGATACGGCGTCAGGCACAGAAGACGGTGGCGTGATCACCATCGATGTGTTGGCGAACGACAGCGATGTGGATGGCGATACGTTGACCATCACAGGCGCGACGGTCCCAGCAGAGCAAGGTACGGTCGCGATCGTCGACGGCAAACTCGAGTTCACGCCAGCGGCGAACTTCAACGGCGAAGCGACCATCAGCTACACCATCAGCGATGGCAATGGCGGAACCGATACTGCGGACGTGAAAGTGACCGTGGATGCGGTGAACGACGGCCCAGTGGCCACAGACGATACGGCGTCAGGCACAGAAGACGGTGGCGTGATCACCATCGATGTGTTGGCGAACGACAGCGATGTGGATGGCGATACGTTGACCATCACAGGCGCGACGGTCCCAGCAGAGCAAGGTACGGTCGCGATCGTCGACGGCAAACTCGAGTTCACGCCAGCGGCGAACTTCAACGGCGAAGCGACCATCAGCTACACCATCAGCGATGGCAATGGCGGAACCGATACTGCGGACGTGAAAGTGACCGTGGATGCGGTGAACGACGGCCCAGTGGCCACAGACGATACGGCGTCAGGCACAGAAGACGGTGGCGTGATCACCATCGATGTGTTGGCGAACGACAGCGATGTGGATGGCGATACGTTGACCATCACAGGCGCGACGGTCCCAGCAGAGCAAGGTACGGTCGCGATCGTCGACGGCAAACTCGAGTTCACGCCAGCGGCGAACTTCAACGGCGAAGCGACCATCAGCTACACCATCAGCGATGGCAATGGCGGAACCGATACTGCGGACGTGAAAGTGACCGTGGATGCGGTGAACGACGGCCCAGTGGCCACAGACGATACGGCGTCAGGCACAGAAGACGGTGGCGTGATCACCATCGATGTGTTGGCGAACGACAGCGATGTGGATGGCGATACGTTGACCATCACAGGCGCGACGGTCCCAGCAGAGCAAGGTACGGTCGCGATCGTCGACGGCAAACTCGAGTTCACGCCAGCGGCGAACTTCAACGGCGAAGCGACCATCAGCTACACCATCAGCGATGGCAATGGCGGAACCGATACTGCGGACGTGAAAGTGACCGTGGATGCGGTGAACGACGGCCCAGTGGCCACAGACGATACGGCGTCAGGCACAGAAGACGGTGGCGTGATCACCATCGATGTGTTGGCGAACGACAGCGATGTGGATGGCGATACGTTGACCATCACAGGCGCGACGGTCCCAGCAGAGCAAGGTACGGTCGCGATCGTCGACGGCAAACTCGAGTTCACGCCAGCGGCGAACTTCAACGGCGAAGCGACCATCAGCTACACCATCAGCGATGGCAATGGCGGAACCGATACTGCGGACGTGAAAGTGACCGTGGATGCGGTGAACGACGGCCCAGTGGCCACAGACGATACGGCGTCAGGCACAGAAGACGGTGGCGTGATCACCATCGATGTGTTGGCGAACGACAGCGATGTGGATGGCGATACGTTGACCATCACAGGCGCGACGGTCCCAGCAGAGCAAGGTACGGTCGCGATCGTCGACGGCAAACTCGAGTTCACGCCAGCGGCGAACTTCAACGGCGAAGCGACCATCAGCTACACCATCAGCGATGGCAATGGCGGAACCGATACTGCGGACGTGAAAGTGACCGTGGATGCGGTGAACGACGGCCCAGTGGCCACAGACGATACGGCGTCAGGCACAGAAGACGGTGGCGTGATCACCATCGATGTGTTGGCGAACGACAGCGATGTGGATGGCGATACGTTGACCATCACAGGCGCGACGGTCCCAGCAGAGCAAGGTACGGTCGCGATCGTCGACGGCAAACTCGAGTTCACGCCAGCGGCGAACTTCAACGGCGAAGCGACCATCAGCTACACCATCAGCGATGGCAATGGCGGAACCGATACTGCGGACGTGAAAGTGACCGTGGATGCGGTGAACGACGGCCCAGTGGCCACAGACGATACGGCGTCAGGCACAGAAGACGGTGGCGTGATCACCATCGATGTGTTGGCGAACGACAGCGATGTGGATGGCGATACGTTGACCATCACAGGCGCGACGGTCCCAGCAGAGCAAGGTACGGTCGCGATCGTCGACGGCAAACTCGAGTTCACGCCAGCGGCGAACTTCAACGGCGAAGCGACCATCAGCTACACCATCAGCGATGGCAATGGCGGAACCGATACTGCGGACGTGAAAGTGACCGTGGATGCGGTGAACGACGGCCCAGTGGCCACAGACGATACGGCGTCAGGCACAGAAGACGGTGGCGTGATCACCATCGATGTGTTGGCGAACGACAGCGATGTGGATGGCGATACGTTGACCATCACAGGCGCGACGGTCCCAGCAGAGCAAGGTACGGTCGCGATCGTCGACGGCAAACTCGAGTTCACGCCAGCGGCGAACTTCAACGGCGAAGCGACCATCAGCTACACCATCAGCGATGGCAATGGCGGAACCGATACTGCGGACGTGAAAGTGACCGTGGATGCGGTGAACGACGGCCCAGTGGCCACAGACGATACGGCGTCAGGCACAGAAGACGGTGGCGTGATCACCATCGATGTGTTGGCGAACGACAGCGATGTGGATGGCGATACGTTGACCATCACAGGCGCGACGGTCCCAGCAGAGCAAGGTACGGTCGCGATCGTCGACGGCAAACTCGAGTTCACGCCAGCGGCGAACTTCAACGGCGAAGCGACCATCAGCTACACCATCAGCGATGGCAATGGCGGAACCGATACTGCGGACGTGAAAGTGACCGTGGATGCGGTGAACGACGGCCCAGTGGCCACAGACGATACGGCGTCAGGCACAGAAGACGGTGGCGTGATCACCATCGATGTGTTGGCGAACGACAGCGATGTGGATGGCGATACGTTGACCATCACAGGCGCGACGGTCCCAGCAGAGCAAGGTACGGTCGCGATCGTCGACGGCAAACTCGAGTTCACGCCAGCGGCGAACTTCAACGGCGAAGCGACCATCAGCTACACCATCAGCGATGGCAATGGCGGAACCGATACTGCGGACGTGAAAGTGACCGTGGATGCGGTGAACGACGGCCCAGTGGCCACAGACGATACGGCGTCAGGCACAGAAGACGGTGGCGTGATCACCATCGATGTGTTGGCGAACGACAGCGATGTGGATGGCGATACGTTGACCATCACAGGCGCGACGGTCCCAGCAGAGCAAGGTACGGTCGCGATCGTCGACGGCAAACTCGAGTTCACGCCAGCGGCGAACTTCAACGGCGAAGCGACCATCAGCTACACCATCAGCGATGGCAATGGCGGAACCGATACTGCGGACGTGAAAGTGACCGTGGATGCGGTGAACGACGGCCCAGTGGCCACAGACGATACGGCGTCAGGCACAGAAGACGGTGGCGTGATCACCATCGATGTGTTGGCGAACGACAGCGATGTGGATGGCGATACGTTGACCATCACAGGCGCGACGGTCCCAGCAGAGCAAGGTACGGTCGCGATCGTCGACGGCAAACTCGAGTTCACGCCAGCGGCGAACTTCAACGGCGAAGCGACCATCAGCTACACCATCAGCGATGGCAATGGCGGAACCGATACTGCGGACGTGAAAGTGACCGTGGATGCGGTGAACGACGGCCCAGTGGCCACAGACGATACGGCGTCAGGCACAGAAGACGGTGGCGTGATCACCATCGATGTGTTGGCGAACGACAGCGATGTGGATGGCGATACGTTGACCATCACAGGCGCGACGGTCCCAGCAGAGCAAGGTACGGTCGCGATCGTCGACGGCAAACTCGAGTTCACGCCAGCGAATGGTTTTAGTGGTAAAGCAACTGTTACTTATACTATTACCGATGGAGTTGCGTTTGATACTGCAGAAGTTTCAGTGAGTGTTAATCGTGTTTCAGTTGATCCAATTACTGCTGATGATGTGATCAACGCGAGTGAAGCGGCAGGCACAGTGACCGTGACCGGTACAGCCACAGGTGGCGATATCGCGACAGGCGATACAGTCACGCTAGAAATCAACGGTAAGACTTACACAACCACAGTGGCCGCAGGTGGCACATGGTCTGTGGACGTTGCAGGTTCAGACTTGGCCGCGGATACGGCGTTCGACGCGGTGGTGACGTCTTCGGATGCGGCGGGTCACACCGTCGATACAACAGGCTCTTCAACTCACACGGTAGACCTTGCCGCGACAGCCTCTATTAATGTAGATCCAATCACGGATGACAGAATCATTAATGCCAATGAGTCTGCTGAAGGTGTGTTGATTCCTATCACTGGTTGGGTAGGTGGTGATGCTAGACCTGGCGATACCGTTACAATTACTCTTGGTGGAGTCGAGATTGGTCGTGCATTGGTTTCCAATGATACAAATGCAGATGGTAAGTACCTATTTACGGTCGAAGTATTAGGTTCTCAGTTAGTTAATACTACGCTTCAATATCCTCATATTGTTGCCACTGTCACTGGGACAGATGGTGCGGGGAATGAGTTCAGTAAGGCTAGCACTGAAGTTTATAAAGTTGACCAAAGCTTAGACATCGAAGTTTTTGTTGAAGAAATAAGCGGCGATAATGTCATTAATTTTGATGAACAGGGAAATGTGACTATCTCCGGTTTTGTCGAAAAAGGAGCGTCTATAGATACCATTACAATTACTGATAAAGACGGTAATCCAATGGTGATCTCTTCGGGGATCTCGGTCGATACTAGTGATGAGAATGCTGACTATTTCTCAGTCGTTGTAGATGTTTCGCAACTGACTGATGGACAACTAAACGTCGTGGTAAGTGCCACTGATAGCGCTGGTAATACAGCTGATTCAGAAGTTGTTCATATTTCGAAAGATACTACGGTTTCTCTTACTTCCAAAATTACTGATGAAACAAATAGCGGGTCTAAAGAGGACAATGTCACCAACGATTCAACTCCATCCATTACTGGCTTAACGGAAGCGGGTGCGAGCGTGACTATTACCTACACTGATGCGACAGGTGCCCCTCGAACAGTCACTGGTACAGCGGATGCAGAAGGTAAATATACCATTCATATCAGTAATGCGCTGGCAGAAGGTAGTAATGATCTTTCTGTTAGCGCCGTAGACAAAGCGGGTAATACGACCACGATTGTACAGATTGTGGTTGTCGATACTTCGGTTGCGCCTGTGGCACAGGATGACACGGTATCTGTATACCGCGGTTTGACGGGTTATTATTACAGTTCCAATGATAGTGAAAACGGAAATCTGACTTCGGTTCAAGATGCATTGGATGTTATCGCGAGTAAAGACCCAGAACTTACCTTTGAAGCGCGTGACATTAATTACTCATTAGATGCCAACAACAATAGCTTGAGTTCAAAATCTCAGGTTGCTGATTTCCTAAATAATGATGCAGGATCATTACAGGGCGAAGTGGCAAATCACACAGATGGTGTGATTAAGATGAGTGGTTCGGTTTATCTAGAAGCAGGCAATTACGCATTTAAAGTGAGAGCAGATGATGGCTATACAATATTAATTGATGGCGTTGCTGTAGCGACAGTTGACCGTAATCAATCACCTACAACAACCATGCATAGCTCCTTTGAGATAAGCAGCGATGGCTACCATAAGATTGAAATTGTGTATTGGGATCAGGGTGGAAATGCAGTACTCGATGTCAATCTAGGTACTGTTGATGCTAACGGCAACTTCAATAATGGCGAGCATGATCTAAACGACTATCCGTTGATTGGCGATACACTGACGACTAAAGAGGGTAGTGAGCTCGTACTAAATAGCACACTGCTTTTGGGCAATGATTACGATCTTAATGATGGTGACACTATCTCTATCGTTGCTGATGGTTTTAGTTCAAACGATGGAGCCGTATCATATGATGCTGCGACAGGAGAGATCATCTTTACGCCAAACGAAGGTGTTACGGGGTCGGCAAGCTTCACTTACACCATCGTTGATAGTACAGGCAAGACAGATACCGCAACGGTTACCACTTTGGTCACTCCAATCAGTGATGGCTTGAGTGTTTCTGCCACTTTGAGTTCTGTTAGTGGCAATGTCGCCGATACTTTAGTGGCAGCTCAGCTTGCTGCGATAGAAGGTAAACTTGCCGACAGTTCTGCGAACGGTGATGATAACTATCTTATTAGCCATGGTGCTTTGGTTGAAGGTTTGGATGGAAACGACACCATCGTCTACGGCTCCGGCTCACAAATGACGGCCAATGGTGGTCGTGGTGATGACGTAATCATTGGCAGCAACGGAACGTCTACCACAGAGTACTTGAGAGGTGGTGACGGCAATGACATTTTGATTGGTTCCGTTTCTTCTAGCAGCATCCGGTTAGATGGGGATGCTGGTAATGATATCCTTGTATCACGTAGTGCAGAGTCTTCTACGGCTTATTATGGCGGCATTGGCTTTGATAAGGCCTATTTGACTGGCAGCAGTAGTGACTACAGCTTGACGCTAAATAATTACTCAGACTTTACCTTAATCCACCAAGGAACAGGCAACGCGCATCATGACTTCTACAGTGTAGAGAGTTTGTATTTCGCAGATGGCAAGTTTGAAGTAAGTGGTGGTCAGTTAGTCAAAACGGCAGAAATATATCAGCTAAATATCGATATTGACCTGAATGATAACGATGGTAGTGAAGTCATCACGGAAGTGACGGTGTCGGGTGTACCTAGTGGCGTGATTTTGTCAATTGGTGAGAATCTTGGTAACAGCCTTTGGAGTATTCCGGTAAGCGCACTGGACTCTGATGGCAAAGTGGCAGTAGTTTTAGAAGCACCAGTAGGAACTTCACCCAAACTTACCGTCACGGCTGGTGCACAGGAAGTGGATAGCAGTGGTCAAGCGATAGATTGGCCTAAGTATGCTTCGACAGACATTGGCACGGTCAGTTTGCCTGATGGATCACCAAACGGTGATAACACGCTTGAAGGCGGCAAAGGCGACGATGTGTTGATGGGCGATATTGGTGGGTATGTTGTCAGCGTTCAACCGGGTGTCAATTACAATATTGCTCTAATTATCGACACGTCAGGTTCAATGAAGTTTGACTTGGCCGGTAATGACAATGGTTTCAGCAATGGTTACCAAAGCCAGTCACAGTATGATGCTTCGCGAATGAAATTGGTGATTGATGCACTGACAAGCCTCGCAAAAGATTTAGTGAATCATGACGGTGTGATCAATATTCATTTAATTGGCTTTGAATCAAGCGCGAACTCAGCTTTGAAACTTCAGCTAACAGCCGATAACTTGCAGCAATTATTGACTAAAATTCAAGATATGGATGCGCAGGGTGGCACTAACTACGAAGCGGCGTTTGATTTAGCGAGTGATTGGTTTAGCGAACAGCCAACAGAAGGTTATGAGAACTTAACTTACTTCCTGACAGATGGGGATCCAACTTTCAGCAACCGCGGTGATAATGGCGCGGGTAATACAACAGATTATTGGGATATGTATGATGCCATTGAGGCATTCAAAGATTTGAGCAATCAGAGCACAGTTCATGCAATTGGTATCGGTGATGGTATTACAGAAAGCCACCTGAAGTTTTTTGACAATACCGCAGAAACGTCACTGCAAGCCGTTGATGGAATGTATGTAACCAATGCAGTGTTGCATTTTGATAATGGAACACATGCACAATCGGTACAAACGGATGGCTCTGGTAGTGTTTACTACGCAGATAAAAAATTGGTGATGACTGACCCAGATGCTAGATGGGATAACAATACTGATGCCACTAAATATGTCTCTGAAGTGACTTCAATTGTAGACGACAACTCAACAGTTCAGTTTGAGCTTCGTATCGCTAGAGGTGATTTTGTCTGGAAGCTATTTAGTGCTAATGGAACGCTCGTTTCCTCAGGGGAAACGGATAGTTCACAAACTATCAGTATAGAGGTAGTTAATGCAGGAAATTACTACTTTGAATTCAGTTTTGAAGGAGAGAGTAATACAGCTTTGCCGAATGGGAGAAGCTATGCATGGGCAGAAGTTGGTTCAATCAATAGCTACAGCCAGTATTATGCTCAGGCTGGAGAAGTTCAAATTGTAAACTCTGCTGAGGAACTTCAGGCCGCTCTGCAAGGCTCTAAAACCATCACAGATATTGCGGAAATGGGTAACGATACGGTCAATGGCGGTGACGGTGACGGTGACGGTGACGGTGACGATATTCTGTTTGGTGACGCAATAAATACCGATAATCTTCCATGGGGGCAAGATGGTAACCCAGATAAACCTACGGATTTAGTTGATGGTGCGGGATATAACGCTTTGGTTATGTTCCTTGAGTTGCGCGATGGTGTTACACCGTCTCAAGTTGCTATCTATGAGTTCATTAAGAACAATTATGAGCTATTTAACGTTGCGGGTGATAGTCGTGGAGGCAACGATATCCTAAATGGTGGAGAGGGTAACGATATCCTTTATGGTCAAGGTGGCAACGACATCCTCATCGGCGGTCTTGGTGATGACATTCTAACCGGTGGGGAAGGAGCGGATATCTTCAAGTTTGTTGACTATGGCACAGGACTGCGTGATGGTGAGAGAGACATTATTACCGACTTTACGGCAGGTGAAGATAAGATCGATCTTTCCGATCTGCTTCATACGGATCAGTCTGATTCTATCGATTCATTGCTGGCGAGAAACGAAATAGGCCTTACTCTTAACGGTGGTCATTTAGAACTGACCATTTCAGATGGTTCTAGCAATCAAACGGTGGTTATTGAGAATGGTGCATCGCAGTATCAGTCTTATATCGCTGATGGTGCAATTACCAACATGAATGCGATTTTGAATGACTTACTGAAGATCCATGACAATTAACTAAACAAAAAGGGCCGAAAGGCCCTTTTTTAATCATTCCCATTTTTCACCGGACATGCTCGGGATGAGTATGTTTAAAGCACCTTACACGCAAAACCTTTGAGGTAGAAACCTTCTGGGTAGGCCGTGTCGGTTGGGTGATCGGCCGCCTGTTCGAAACGCTCTACAAATTTGACGCTTCTGCCAGCATCGACTGCGGCATCGGCAATGATTTTTTGGAACAACACTTGGTCCATCAGACCAGAGCAAGAGTAGGTGAGCAGTGTGCCGCCGGGTTTGAGAATTTGCATCGCGAGCATGTTGATGTCTTTATAGCCACGACATGCGCCATTGAGTTGCGCTTTGCTTTCGGCAAACTTGGGTGGGTCCATGATCACCACGTCAAATTGAGTGCCTTGGTCGCGATATTCACGTAGCAGTTTGAACACATCGGCATTTAAGAACACGGCGCGTTTCTTGGAAATATCAAAATCGTTCAACTCTGCGTTGAATTTTGCAGTGTCCAAGGCGGGTTGCGAGACGTCTGCGTTGATCACGCGTTTGGCTCCGCCTTTTAAAGCATAAAGACCAAAACCGCCGGTATAGGAAAAGCAGTTTAAAACCTCTTTATCTTTGACGTACTTCATCGCTTGCTGGCGACTGTCGCGTTGATCGAGGTAGAAACCGGTTTTGTGGCCGCCGACGATGTCGACGCTAATTTTGACGCCATTTTCTTCGATAACGACCGATTTAGGCGGTATTTCACCATGTAACACACCAGTGGTTTCTTTCAGTCCCTCTTTTTTACGAACGGCCACATCTGAGCGTTCGTAAACATTGCAGTCAGGAAATACCTCAACCAAAGCGCCAACAATATTTTGCTTTTGATGTTCTGCACCCGCGCTGAGCAGTTGGCAGACAAAGAAATTTTGGTAACGGTCGATGGTGACACCTGGCATACCATCGGATTCTGCCGCGATCAAGCGATAACCCGTCAAACCATCGCGTTCAATAACTTCTTGACGAAGAAGCTGCGCGTCTTGGAGACGTTTTACAAAAAACGCTTTGTTAATGTCTTGTTTTTCAAAGCTCCATACGCGAGCGCGAATTTGCGATTCAGGAGAGTAGGCCGCTTTTGCCAACCATTTACCATCGTGAGCCAATACGTCAACGGTTTCTCCCAGTTGCGGATTGCCTTCCACCTTGTCGATGCCACGAGAAAAAATCCATGGATGACGTCTGATGACGGATTTCTCACGGCCTTTGGCTAAATAGATTGAAGCAGACATTGCAGTACTCTTAAGAAATTTGAAAGTGGGGTATTTTCATGGAATCAGCGTAGAAAAGCAAATAACAAAAAGGCCGCGTTATGCGGCCTGATTAACTTGGATGATCGTTAAGCTTTCAGCCCAGTGAGCAAGCTTTCCATTGCATCACTTTGTGTGCGAAGTTGCTCGACATTACGTGATGTCATGGTGATCATTTCGCAAACCTGATTGGACTGATGACGTATTTCCTCCACGCTTGCGGCAATATTATCGGCCACGACGCCTTGCTCTTCAGCCGCCGTTGCAATTTGCAAGCTACTATCGGAGATAGTTTGGTTCTTATCGGCGAGCGAGGCGATTTCATGATTCACTTCCGACATCAACGCTTGCCCTTGGCTGGCATTGCTCACGGTGACTTCCATCAGCTTGGTTAATGACTGGCTGTTACGTTGTAATGCTTCAATCATGGATTGAATTTCGACGGTTGCTTTCTGAGTTCTTCCCGCTAACGCACGAACCTCATCCGCCACGACCGCAAAACCACGCCCTTGTTCACCCGCACGTGCGGCTTCTATCGCGGCGTTGAGAGCTAATAGGTTGGTCTGCTCTGAAATACCGTTGATGGTGGTGACCACTTCATCGATCTGCGCTGCATTGGCATCGAGCTCTTCTACAGCCTGAGAAGCAGATTGAATTTCTGTCGACAGTTTAGAAATCGAACTCAAGGTGTTCACCACTTTCACTTGACCAGATTGTGCCACGCTACGTGCATCTTCCGTTTGAGTGCTGGAATCATGCGCCAAATTGGCGACTTCACGGATAGTCGACGCCATCTGTTCTGTGGCACTGGCTAAAGAATTGAGGTGCTCTTGTTGAGTGCCTGAAATGTCAGAGCTTTTATGCATCGACTGGTTCAAGTCTGAGCTGATCTGCTGCATCAAAGCGACGGATTCTTGGATAGACAACACCATCTTTTGCTCACGTTCTGCCACTTTATCGATGGTGATCGCAATGGTGCTGAACTCGTCTCTCACCTGAAAGAAGTTCATACGAGCGGTGAGGTCGCCATTGGCTAAGGTGCTCAGCGCTTTATTCATGGTAAACATCGCGCCGCCAATAAAGGTCATGATGTAGTAGACACCCATCACCAAAACAAACAGCGAACCGAGAATAATAGTGAGATGCGTACTTGAAAGTGCCGATAACAAATTGCCTTGCTGCGAAGAGACCAGACTAAACGCGCCATTCATCACCAAAACCGCGTCTTTTCCGTTGCCAATTGCAATCGCAGGGTAAGCGGAGAGCAGTTCAGCGACTTGATTACGCGTCAAATTTCCCGATTCAATCAGACCTTTAACCAGCATGAGCTGATCTTGATACGCTTCATTTAGCATCGCATCTGCGGCATTGGTGAGAACAAAAGTTAGCATCAATAATGCTAAAACTGGGAGGAGGAAGAGCAAATAGAATTTTTCTTGAATTTTTAAGTGGATGAGATACTTATCAATCCAACGAAATGGAATTTCTTTCATAATTATTATACTCGTAGTGACCCACTGTCCTTTGTGGGGTGAATAGAGTTGATAAATATATCACTCAAAAAAACGGAGAGGTATACGGATGACAAAACGATGCGAGAAATTTGTGGTCTCGGGCATAGTTCAGGGCGTTGGCTTTCGCTATCACACGTCACATCAAGGGTTGAAGCTGGGGTTAGTCGGCTATGCAAAGAATCTGCACAACGGCAATGTTGAAGTGATCGCTTGCGGCGAAGAAGAAAGCCTTGAGGCATTTGCTCGTTGGTTGACCCACGGACCAAAAACGGCACAAGTTGATGCATTGAGCCGAGAAGAGAGTGTTTATCGAGACTTTGATGGCTTCGAAATCTTGTAGCCAGCCTTGGCTACAAGAGCGCTTATAAACATTTTGCGGGTTTAGGCAATCCAGCCAATTTAGTGGCTTGTTTTGCCGGGCCTTGCTTAAAAAGCTTAAATAAGTATTTGCTGTTTCCTTTTTCTGGGCCATGCGCTTTTTCCATCGCTTTTACCAGCATTCTCACCGCAGGAGAAGTGTTAAATTCCAGATAAAAGTTGCGAACAAAGTGGATCACTTCCAAATGTGCGTCGGTCAATTCAATCCCTTCTTGCTCCGCGAGTATGGCGATCATGCATTCATCCCACACCGTGTGATCGAGCAGGTAGCCTTGAGCATCAGTTTCAATTTCTTTTCCGTTATAAACAAACATGGTGGTTATCCGTCGTTGTTTCGACAAGTGGCGACAAAGAAGAGTAGAGTAGCCTAGTATTCATCGATAGCTCAACCGAAGTTTGTGCAGATTGAATTGAGTGGTTAAATTTAATGCGTCGTTCAAAAAGGCGTTTTAGAAGTTTAACTTGCATATATATGCGAGTGAGTTAGAAAATTTTCGAGATGGGTAGCAATAATAATGCTAATAAATTTAAAATATGCGCATAAAAAAGCCCGAGCTCGGGCTTTTTTTATGTTTAAAACGAGATTAATCGTCGTTCATGATGCCAAGAATACTTAACAAGCTAGTGAACAAGTTGAGAATGTTCAAGTACATCGAGATGGTTGCGCTGACGTAGTTGGTCTCTTCTCCACGTACGATACGGCTAGTGTCGTACAGAATAAAGCCGGAGAAAACCAGAGCAGAAACGCTACTGATGACCAAATGACCCAGTGTCGAACCCACAAAGATGTTGATGATGGCGGCGACGATAACAATGATCAAACCTGCCACCAGGAAGTTACGCATAAAAGAGAAATCTTTTTTGCTGGTGATGGTGTAGGCAGAAAGGCCAAGAAACACCATACCGGTTAAGCCTAGCGCTTGTGCGATGATGGTTGGGCCGCTAGGAATCGACGCGTAGTAGGTTAGCATCGGGCCTAATGCACCACCCATTAGGGTTGTAAAGACAAATGTCCAGACGATCCCCATTGACGAGTTAATGCTACGCGGTAGTGCAAAAAACAGAATACCAAGTGCGGTGAGTTGCATGACGAGCGCCACGATGGGCGAAATACCAATCGCCATCGTTGCCATCGCTGCAATAGCACTAGTGACTAAGGTCATAGACAGTAGGAAATAGGTATTCTTCAGTACTTTATTTGTCTGAAGTGTACTTTCCATACTGGTTGTACGAGAAAACATTGGACTGTTCATAATCTTCCTCTTAAAAAGATCGGTTTACTTATATGTACATTAATGAGGCCGATAGTTCCAAAAATCAAGCCTGACGTTGTACCTAACTAGGCAAAATAATAGTAGAAATAGTAACTTATGTATCGCTCAAGTTGTAACACTTTATTGCGAATCTGCAAAAGAAAAAGAGGTGTTTCGCAACACCTCTTGGTTTTTCTCTGTATTAATGGTGGAGTATTTGTGCGAGGAAATTCTGAGTTCGATCAGATTGCGGATTTTCGAAGAAATCTTTCGGATTATTCTCTTCAATGATTTCACCCGCATCCATGAATATCACTCTGTCTGCCACTTCTTTGGCAAAACCCATTTCGTGGGTAACACAAAGCATGGTCATCCCTTCTTCAGCCAGTTCCACCATAACGTCTAATACCTCACGCACCATTTCCGGATCCAGCGCTGAGGTCGGCTCGTCAAACAGCATGACTTTAGGGCTCATGCACAGCGATCTTGCAATCGCAACACGCTGTTGCTGACCACCTGACAACTGGCCTGGGAACTTGTCTGCCTGTTCTGGAATGCGTACACGTTCAAGGTATTTCATCGCGATCGCTTCCGCTTCTTCTTTAGGCATCTTTTTCACCCAAATTGGGGCGAGCGTGCAGTTTTCTAAGACTGTCAGGTGTGGGAAGAGGTTAAAGTGCTGAAAACACATGCCGACTTCTTTTCTCACCGCCTCAATGTTTTTTAAGTCCTCGGTCAATTCCGTACCAGAAACGATGATTTGCCCTGCTTGGTGTTCTTCCAAGCGGTTGATGCAGCGGATCATGGTGGACTTACCAGAACCGGACGGGCCACAAATAACAATTTTCTCGCCCTTTTTGACATTCAAATTGATGTTTTTTAGTACGTGAAACTCACCGTACCACTTGTTCATATCCTTCAGTTGGATCATGTAATCTTGTTGTTGCGTCATAATACGTCCTTGAGCTTACAGAGTTATCGTTTGTGACCGGTGTGTAGTTTATTTTCCAACCATATCGAATATCTCGACATGCCAAAACAAAATACCCAGAACACTAACGCGACAAATACATAACTTTCGGTAGCAAAACCGAGCCATTCGGGGTCGGTATTGGCTGCTTGTCCAATGCCTAATACATCGAACATACCGATGATGAGTACCAGGCTGGTGTCTTTGAAAAGGCCGATAAAGGTGTTCACGATTGAAGGGATAGTAATCTTCAGTGCCTGAGGAAGAATAATCAGCCCCGTTTTTTTCCAGTAGCTCAAACCAAGCGCATCAGCCGCTTCATATTGGCCTTTGGGTATGGCTTGCAAACCACCACGAACCACTTCTGCCATATAGGCGGCGCTGAACATGACCACGCCTATCAATGCACGGATCAGTTTGTCTGTCTCAGATCCTTCAGATAAGAACAGAGGCAGCATGACTGACGCCATGAATAGCACAGTAATCAGCGGCACCCCACGCCACACCTCGATATAGACGGTACACATACTGCGAATAATCGGCATATCTGAGCGTCTTCCTAGTGCCAAAGCGACGCCAATAGGCAGTGAAACGACGATGCCAACCAGTGCAATGATTAGTGTGACTAACAAGCCACCCCATTTATGGGTTTCGACCACTTCTAGGCCAAATATGCCACCGTATAGCAGCGCGGCGATAATAAATGGGTAGATGTTGACGAAAAAGAGCCAAATCCAAGTACGTTTTGGTGTTTTTTCATATGCTAAAAGCACAGTGAAAATTGCTAAAGACGCATAGAAAAGGCGAGGGCGCCACAACTCAGCTTGAGGGTAAAAGCCATACATAAACTGTTCCCAGCGAACGCTGATAAATACCCAGCATGCCCCTTCACGTGT
The DNA here is from genome assembly GCF_000764325.1 of Vibrio navarrensis. Lineage (NCBI taxonomy): Bacteria > Pseudomonadati > Pseudomonadota > Gammaproteobacteria > Vibrionales > Vibrionaceae > Vibrio > Vibrio navarrensis. Next base: position 1,694,622 of record NZ_JMCG01000001.1, read on the forward strand.
ACAGTCATCTCTGGTTAAACCAGACCAATCGGCGCTGATGATCGCCCAATCGACGATATGCCAAAGTGCTGACAGTGCAAAATAGGCCAGAATGACGGTGACAATCGAGTTAATGGGGCCATTAAACAGGTTTTTCCGCAGCCAACCAATAACCCCAACAGTGTTTGCTGGCGGCGGCAGATTCGGTTGAAATTGATGTACTCGCATATTATCTCTCCACCAGCGCAACTTTTTTGTTGTAAAGATTCATCAAGGCGGATGTTAAAAGACTTAACGTCAGATAAACCGCCATGGTCATCGCAATAATCTCAATCGCTTGTCCGGTTTGGTTTAATGTTGTACCAGCAAAGACAGAGACTAAATCGGGATAACCAATCGCCATAGCAAGTGAGGAGTTTTTGGTCAGGTTCAAGTACTGGCTGGTCAGCGGTGGAATAATGATTCTCAACGCTTGAGGGATGATAACCAGCTTTAAGGTGCGCGCCCGAGGTAAGCCTAGAGACATCGCAGCTTCAGTCTGACCATGGTTAACGGCATTAATACCCGAGCGAACAATTTCTGCAATAAACGCCGCAGTATAAATACTGAGAGCGACTAATAAAGCAGCCAGTTCAGGAATAATGCTGATGCCACCACGAAAGTTAAAGCCTTTGAGTTCAGGATATTCAAATGCGATTGGCGAGCCAGCAATAAAGTAGACCAATACCGGGAGCACTATCACTAAAGAGAAGGCGATGCGTCCCATCGGGGTTTGTTGACCGGTGAGTTTTTGTTTGTTTTTTGCCCAAATGCGAATAAAAATGGTCGCCAACACACCAGCAATTAACGCGGCGAAGACGAATGCACTGCCCGATTCAAAGATCGGCTTGGGGAAAAACAGTCCTCTTACGTTAAGGAAAACATATTCGCCGAAACTAATGCTTTCCCTTGGTGACGGAAGCGCCTGCAAGACTGCAAAATACCAGAAGAAGATCTGCAACAGCAGCGGAATATTGCGAAAGGTCTCTATATAGACGGCGGCAAAACGACTTACCAACCAGTTAGTCGACAAACGCGCGATGCCGATAACAAATCCGAGAAAAGTCGCAACGATAATACCCAGAAACGACACTAACGCTGTATTGAGTAGACCTACGACAAACGTTGTACCGTATGAGTGGGTTTCGTCATACTCAATCAAAGTGAGACCGATGCCGAATCCGGCTTCTTGACTTAAAAAGTCAAAACCCGTTGCGATACCGCGTGACTCCAAGTTGGTGAGTGCGTTGTTTACTATGGTGTAAAAGAAGAAGACCAGAGCCAAAATGGCTAGGACCTGAAACAGCACCGAGCGAAAAGTGGGGTTGTAAAACAAATTGGTGCCCGAAGCTGGCTTTCCAGCTCCTGTGGAAAGTGATTTATTGTCGGGTTTCATACAGCTATAACCTCTAATCCATTACTTAGAAAAAGGGCGGCATCACATACCGCCCATTCTTAGCTAGACTCTTATCATTAACGGATTGGTGGCGCGTACATAAAGCCGCCGGCATTCCAAAGGGCATTAACACCACGAGCGATCTGTAGTGGTGAACCTGCACCAACAGTGCGCTCAAAGCTTTCGCCGTAGTTACCAACTTGTTTGACGACTTGGTAACCCCAGTCATCACGGATGCCTAAGCCTTTGCCTTTTGGACCATCGACACCCAAAATACGCTTGATGTTTGGATCGTCAGACTTAAGCATTTGCTCTGCGTTTTTGGATGTAATGCCGTACTCCTCGGCGTTGATCATTGCATTTAGAGTCCATTTCGCAATGTTGAACCACTGGTCATCACCTTGACGAACAACAGGTCCAAGAGGTTCTTTGGAAATGATCTCAGGTAGTACTACCGCTGAACTTGGGTTTTCTAAATTGAGACGCAGCGCATACAGACCTGATTGGTCGGTGGTTAATACGTCACAACGACCTGCATCAAAGCCTTTTGAAGTCTGCGCTGCAGTATCAAACACGACTGGCTTATAACTCATACCGCTGTTGCGGAAGTAGTCTGCCAAGTTAAGCTCGGTTGTTGTACCAGATTGAACGCACACGGAAGCGCCATCCAACTCTTTTGCACTCTTGATCCCTAACTCTTTTTTCACCATGAAGCCTTGTCCGTCGTAATAGTTTACACCGACAAAGTTAAGCCCCAATGCTGTGTCGCGATGCAATGTCCAAGTGGTGTTACGAGAAAGAACATCGATCTCGCCAGATTGCAATGCAGTAAAACGCTCTTTCGCGGTGAGCGGAACATACTTAACTTTTGTTTTGTCACCCAGTACAGCTGCTGCGATGGCTTGACAATATTCTACGTCGATACCTTCCCATTCACCCTTTGCATTTGGGTTAGAGAAGCCTGGAAGACCAGTACTCACGCCACAAGTCAAATAACCTTGTTTAGTGACTTTATCCAATGTGCTATCTGCTGCAAATGCATTTGACGACATAACTGCAGTAGAAGCCGCTACGACGGAAGCAAGAACCGTTAATTTATTTGCCATTTGTATCCTTCCTGTATGATCCAAGTTTAACCAGGTGACACCTGATACAACGTGCTCAATCTGTGTTGTGTGTGCCCTATGTGCTTGATTTCCATTTTAAACGGCATCTGGAAATCAATTATTTATAAGCGTAGGAAAGGATTTTCGAATTCTCAAATATATAATTTAAAAAGAATTTTGAGAGAACTCACAAACCCTGCGGTAACTAGAATGAATAAATGTTAATCTAATGTAAATAGTGCAACGAGCTCCCACTGCGGTGCAACAGAGTGTTTGTTATTTACACTTCTAATAATATGGTTGAAAAGAGCGAACCTAAGAATCATTTTGAAACTATATTCTGAACATAACTGGAAATTTGAACAAAAATTATTTGTTGTTAGCATGCTTAGTGATATCAGTGCACCAAATCTGCTAGGATGACGCTTCAGACAGATAGAACAAACAAGGATTGAAATGCGATATTTTCCTCTTTTCATGGCTCTGGAAAACAAACCTGTGCTCGTTGTTGGTGGTGGCGAGGTAGCAAGCCGAAAGATTGAAGCGTTACTCAAAGCTGGTGCCAAAGTGACGATTGTCTCTCCAAGCCTGGTTGAAGAGCTGCTGGATGTGGTGAAAAGCGGAGAGTGCCATTGGCTGAAAAGTTTTTACTCTTCTGAATTAATTAATCGACACTACGTCCAAGTGTGGGCAACGACAGATAACCCCGAGCTCAATCATCAGGTTTATCGTGATGCGAAAGCCCACAATGTGTTGGTCAACGTGGTGGATGACAAACCGTATTGCGACTTTATTACTCCGTCTATGATCAACCGTGGTCGGATCCAAATTGCGATTTCCAGTGGTGGGTCGTCGCCTGTACTTATTCGCAATATCCGTGAGTCACTGGAAGCGCTATTGCCGCAAAATTTGAGCTTATTGGCTGACTTTGCAGAGTCAAAACGTAGTGTGATCAAGTCGTTACTATCAAGTGTTGAGGAACGTCGAGTCTTCTGGGAACAATTTTTTGCTAGAAATGATGTACAAGAGGCAAAAAACAATCGTCAATTGGAACAAGTGTTTACCGAGGCAACTCGCTCGCCGTTCGAGCAAGGTTGTCAATGTGTTTGGATACGTTGTAGTGAGGATGTCGAACTCCTGCCTATTAAAGCACTGCGTTATATGCAAAAAGCAGAGATGGTGCTGTATTGGTCTGAGCTTGAGAAGGGATTTCTGGAAATGGTGCGGCGCGATGCGAACCGACGCAGTTATAGCGATTCCGCACAGTTAGCAGAAATGGTAAACCAAAGTCGAGGTGAATACCGTAACCTGTGCATTCTGTTTCCTAAAAGCAGTCAGGCATTCAATTTTATGCAAGGAACAGATTTGGTGATCTAAAGATAAGACAGTAAACGAACAAAAAGCCTCTTGAGAGGCTTTTTATCGGTCCCTAGCAGCGAGATGCGATTGAGCTTTGCTTACTCAGTGCGTATTTAGTCGCGAAAGTTATTGAACTGGAAAGGTTGTCCCAGCTCTGCGGCACGAATTGCGGCAATCGCTTCTTGCAGGTCGTCCCGCTTTTTACCCGTCACACGAACTTTGTCGCCTTGAATTGACGCCTGAACTTTCATCTTGGAATCTTTGATCAGTTTAACGATCTTTTTCGCCATTGGAGTGTCAATACCTTGCAGAAACACAATGTCCTGATGCCAGTTCTTGCCAGTTTGTTCGGCTTGTTTGGCATCCATCGAATTGGCGTCAACCCCACGTTTGGCAAGATGTCCACGCAAAATGTCGCGCATCTGTTTGAGCTGAAAATCACCTTCAGCGGAAACTTTCACCGTTTCCTCAACCAGCTCAAAACTGGCTTTTACGTTGCGAAAATCAAAACGAGTAGAAAGCTCACGGTTTGAGTTATCCACTGCATTACGCAATTCAACGATGTCGATTTCAGAAACAATGTCAAATGACGACATGGTTTACGATCCTTAATTTACAATCTTATCTGCTTTCTTTTACCGCTTGAGCTAAAAGCTCCAGCATCTGTTCGGTATCTGCCCAGCCTAAACATGGGTCAGTAATGGATTGGCCGTAATGCAGATTGTTCAAATCTGTCATTGGCTGGTTGCCTTCTTCAATAAAGCTTTCAGCCATAATACCTGCCACGTAAGTGCTGCCCGCGCGAATTTGAGCACAAATGTCTTTCGCGACATCGAGCTGTTTACGGTGCTGCTTCTCGCAGTTGGCGTGGCTAAAGTCAACGATGAGGCGCTGAGGCAAATCAAATTCGGCCAGCGCTTTACACGCATTTTCTACCGACTGTGCATCGAAGTTTGCCCCAGTGTCGCCGCCACGTAAGATAATGTGCCCAAATGGGTTACCGCTGGTTCGGTAGACGGTCATGCGACCATTTTTGTCAGGCGAGTAGAAGTAGTGAGAGGCCTTTGAAGCGCGAATAGCATCTATCGCGATTTTCACGTTACCGTTTGTGCCATTCTTAAATCCAACAGGACAGGAGAGGGCCGAAGCCATTTCTCGATGGATTTGAGACTCTGTGGTTCTTGCCCCAATAGCGCCCCAAGTGATGAGGTCTGCGATGTATTGACCAGTGATCATGTCAAGAAACTCGGTTGCCGTCGCCAAGCCAAGTTTGTTGATATCCAACAGCAGTTTTCTTGCCTTGTGAAGGCCGGCTTCTAGGGCGTAAGAGCCGTCTAAGTTAGGGTCGGTGATCAGCCCCTTCCAGCCAACTACGGTACGAGGTTTTTCGAAGTAGGTACGCATCACAATGAATAGTTCGTTGCGATATTGACCCTGAATTTGGCTTAGACGTGTAGCGTAGTCGATCGCTGCGTCGGTATCGTGCACCGAACAAGGGCCGACAATCACCAGAAGACGGTTGTCTTTTCCTGTCAAAATATCTTCAATTTGTCTACGTGATTGAGCGATTCGTTCTGCCACATCATCAGTGATGGGATGTGCACTGCTCAGCTCCGCAGGGGTAGGCATTGGACCCAAAGGTTGGGTTCTCAATTCATCGGTTTTTAGTGGCATGTGATAGCTTTGTTCTTTTATTGCGAAGCGGTAAAGATAACGGAATTGCACCAAGGAATAAACCATTTGGCCATAAACTTATCAATCTAATTGCGTTGTAAACTGTAAACAAGTGAAGGGGATAGCGGGTAAGTGGATTCACTTTTGATTCCAGCCAGATAGGGAACGAATGTCTTCTACCTCTTTGTATAGCCAATGGGTGATTTAATATGTCAAAAATATGAATAAATATACTTGAAACTTATTTTTAAGCTCGGTATCGTCGGTGACATAATTACACAATTGGAGTCGTCATGGAGCATTTTGTTCAGGGAAGCATTCATCCCGCACTGAGTTTGAATTTTGTTTTGCCGCAATCGCCAGAAAAAAAGGGTTCAAAGCGTATCTATTTTTCCACTTCGGCTTGGTATCGCAGTCAGAACTTGTCAGCCAATGAATGGGTTTCCTGGCTACAATCTAGATTGGCAGATGAAACCGAAGGGCCGCAGAGTGTCAGAGTGAGTTTAAGTGACTTAACCTTGCCAGAATATGCCTCGTTAGGCGTGGTTCAAGCGGATGCTATGGAAGCCAACCCTTTGATGGGAGCTCGCGGTGTGTCGCGTTTTTGCGATGCAAATTATAAACCTATTTTTGCGACAGAGTGCGATGCAATCAAGCAGTTACGTGCTCAAGGTGTGGACGTTGAGGTCGTCGTCCCTTTTGTACGTACCTTAGCGGACGCAGCGACCATCATCGACTTACTTGCCGAACAAGGCTTGCCGCGTGGGTTACAGGGGTTGAAAGTTATTTTTAGTATTGATACTCCCTCTGCCGCACTGCTGAGCGATAAACTGCTGCACTATTTTGATGGGTTGGCGGTCAATATTGAGAATTTGGCTCAGTTCACTCTGGCAGTCGACCAAAGCAATCCATCACATCTACATGCTTACGATGCGCAAAATGATGCGGTACTGGAACTGGTGCAAAAATCGGTAAAATCCGCAGCCACTGTTAATAAGCCCGCTTTAATTCTTTTGTCGAATCTGGATAAATTGCCGCGTTTACAACAAGCGTTGCTTGATATGGACTCCGTCGAGTTATTCCACTTCTAAACATTGTCTGGTACGCGGGCAAATACCAAGGGAGGGAGTCATGAGTTGTTAATCTGGCTCTCTTTTTTGTTAACAACTCTTTGACATTGTGGGTGTGATTGCACAAACTGGTCTGACTAGTTTTCATGGAAGAATGTCGATGCTCAGCCCAATTCAAAAAGCCAATCTCTATCTGAACATGTTCGGTTTTACTAAAGTACCGTTGATCTGGCTCTGTCGGCCGAAAATCATCGCCATTAATGAAAAAATGGTGGAGGTCAAAATCCCGTTACGTAAGCGAACTAAAAATCATCTAAACAGTATGTATTTTGGTGCGTTGGCGGTTGGTGCGGACGTGGCGGGTGGTTTCCTTGCTATGAGCAAAGCGAGTAATCAAGGGGAAAAAATTTCGCTGGCTTTCAAAGGCGTGAAAGCGGAATTTCTCAAACGCCCAGAGGCAGACGTGCATTTTGTCTGTCACGATGGAGACGTGATTGACCGCATGCTGCAACAAACGCTGGAAACGGGTGAGCGAGTCAATCAGGATGTGCGTATCACCGCCTTATGTCCCACTTTGCATGGGAGCGAACCGATGGCACAATTTGATCTAACACTCTCCATCAAAAAGTGTTCCTGATGAGTCAGTGGCGGAACATGCTTAATTTCCGCCACACCATTGCTAAGATTTTAACTTTTTCTCATCGATAATTTTTTGGATACGCGGATTCAGAGCCTTGCCATGGCGTGTTTCATATTCTTCTCTTTGTAAGTCGTTGAGGTTTTTCACCGAATGACTAGGAAGAGCATATTCAACCAGCTCTGTTTTAAGCTCGCCTCGTTCTTCAAGGCGTTTTGCTTCAAGATAATACTTCTTAAATAATGCATCGAGCTTGTTTTCGGCAACACGGCTTAAGTCATAAAGTTTGTTTTGAATTAGCCATTTTTCTAACTTGTTTTCGGGCTTTCTGGAAAGAACACGTAGGCGACTATCTAACAGCTCTTCACTGGTTAAAGCATCGCGCAATACCCAAAGCTCCCCCATTTGAGGAGGCCAACTGTTGCCCAGTTGGATGCGCTCGTGGCAATGTTTTAAGACTCGATTTAGGCCATTTGGGTCGATTGATTCTGCAAAGACAATGAACTTCCCCGTTGGCAAACTGCCATATTGGTACTCCCATTGTGTTTCATAAACACTTAGAAAAGAGCCAAATACGTGCAGGCACCAGTCTGAAGGCTCATTGTCGCTCTCTTCGGTAATGGCATTGTCAAAACGTTGGCTTTTTTCCTCGCTGAATGAGCTGCTGCCTGAATCGCTCAGATGGGCTAAGCTTTGGTTTATACCCATTTGCCGAAGTTTGGTTTCTATCTCCTGAATGTTCTGAGGTTTTCGTTTGCTGTCTTTCATTGAGTTTCTCATTTATTAGCCAATATTGAAGTTTGTTTTCAAGTCGGGCAATGGTTAACAGTTCACTGGCTTTGGATTTGTGCCAAAGTACAAACTTTTTCCATACTAAAACATGTTCGCTCACTAGGCCGGAAAACTTAAAAGCACGCTCAGCCCACATCGGGATCTCGGTCTCATCTAGGTCGTGTGTGGAAATCGTATTTCCTAGAGGTGGCTGATTTAAAGTCTGATTCCGAGTTTGCAAAGCTTGCATCGGCAAGTTAGGGAATTGAGTCTGTGTTGCAGTTGCAGTTGCAGTTGCAGTTGCAGTTGCAGATTGCTCTGCTTGTACCGAACTCAGCAGCACTTTGAAGATATGTAACTCTGCCCCTTGCCGGTACTCGACTTTAACTTTCTCAACAAGGTTTTGCTGCGACAAGGAGCGAAGGCATTCAGCAAGGCCAAAGGTCGATAAACAGCACAGCGGCCCCATTTCCTCAAGATTGATGGTGACATAGCCAGTAGAATCCGAATTGTCAGCGAGCATAAGTAGGACAAGTTTTTCTGCTGGGCTCGCGGTGATGATTTGCCAAGCTAAATAGGTGTGTTTTGAGCTCACTTTGATAGTTCTCTACTTCCAACGAATTTGCCCGCTATTGTAAGCCAGCTATGTGCTTTATTGTAGCGTAAGAATGTTCTGTGGCGACAAAGTGCCAGAAAACGGCTGATTGGCTCTTGTATATCACCAGAACGACAAGCTTAGCACTGTTGGGAATGAAATGGGCAAAGCAGAGTTCCATTTGTCATTCAACGGGTTCGATTTTCTCGATAGCAACGATTTTTGAGCGGTTCATGATGATTTTCCAGCGGTAGTAAACGGGCTCTCCTTGTTGGCCGCTTTCTTTGATGATCAAGTTGAACAGATGGCGTTTTTCTATCGATTCGCGACTGACTTGTCCTTCGTTAAGACGATAAATACGGTTGGTGCCTTTATCCATCAAACGAGTAAATGGCCTTAAGCTGATGCTCAAGGTTTCCCGAGTCTGCTCATAGCCGCTGAGAAACTTCGATGTGCTCATCTCTGTTTGTGCATGATAATGCAAAATCTGTTCTTCACGCTGCACAACGCGCTTCTTGCGAATGGCTTGAATTCTGTCAGGCAGTTTGGCAAAAACGGTGTAGTCAAACCACTCGAGCTTTTGTCCAACTTGCTTGCCTGTGGTCGGGTCGATGTACTGACGACGCCATTTCGGTTTGCCTTTACGGATCCAGCGCCACATCATATCGCGCAGATCGTCTTTGAAGATCTCCCGCAGAGCATAAATGACGGACATGGCGACAATAAATGAAGCCGAAATTTCGCCAAGGTAATCGCGCGCAGTTATAACCGTGGTGGTGACAAATACCATCACTAATCCGGTCGCAATCCCTTTGATCATGCGTTTAATATTTTTGCCTAGCGAAATGGTTTTCTCTGTCAATACAATCGGGTGTTCGATTAAGCGTCGCAGCAAACGCATTTTGTTGGTCATGCGGGTGGTGTCTTCCACCACATTGGGTGAGTTGTACTTGTTCAGTTTGCGGTGCGCTTGCTCTTTTTCGCATAAGGTGATCAAACGTTGTTTAATCGTCGAGTAATCTCCCTCACGTGGCAGATGTGCAACCAAAGACAAAAACTTCTGCTCGGTGTACCAAGAGAGATAATTATCGATATTCACGTAATAGCGTTTTAGCACTTCTTCATAGGGAATCGAACGACGTAGGCGCTTGAGAATATCAATCGACAGTTCGATGACTTGGTCTACCTGATCTTCCGTGACGCTGTCACCTGATCTGTCGTTGAGTTTGGCCACTGCTTTATCGAGCGCCACAACGTACTGATAGGCAAACAGACTTAAGCTGACCCGATATTGCGTGTTCGATAATCGCCCCCGCTTCGCAAGGCGGCTATGAACGAGAGGTAATAGAATTTCATCACTGAAATAGGAACGCGTTTGCCCCATAGAGGTGTAGTAAAACTCTGATTCGGATAGCACTTCAGGCGTTAGGCCCAGTTCACCCGGAACGAAGAGATAGAGATCAAGATCCAGTTTTTTACTCGCGCCCATGATGTGGCTGATTTTTAAGGTGATGGAATCTTGCTTATCTACAGAAATCAACGAAAAACCCTTTGTGGAAAATTAATTGTATCGGGACTTGCGCAAGAATAGCAGAGATAACGTATAATCTCTGCAAATTTGCCGTGAGATGTATTCAATGATTAAAGTTGGTCAAATTAACAACTTAGAAGTAATAAAACGCACCGAATTTGGTGTTTTCCTCGATGGGGATGAGTATGGCAGCGTGATGTTGCCAAATCGACATGCGCCGCAAGAGTGTCAAGTCGGCGACAAACTGGACGTGTTTCTCTATTTTGATTCTGATAATCACCTTGCTGCAACCACGGAGACGCCAATTGCTCAGGTGGGTGAGTGGGGCTTGATGAAAGTGGAAGGCGTGAATAGCACTGGCGCTTTTGTCAACTGGGGCATCAAAGAGAAGGATCTGCTGGTTCCTTATAGTGAACAGCGTGGTCGCTTAAGTGCAGGGCAAAGCATCTTGGTGTATGTCTATTCAGACAAAGCGTCTGGTCGCATTGTTGGTACGACGAAATTCAACAAGTTACTGGATAAAACACCCGCCAATTATTCCCAAAACCAAGAGGTTGAGCTGATCATTGCAGAGCGCAGCCAACTGGGGTACAAGGCGATTGTTAATGGCGCCCATTGGGGCATGATTTTCCCATCGGATGTGTTTGGAAAACTGTTCATTGGCAAAAAGCTCAAAGGTTTTGTAAAAAGCATTCGTGAAGATGGCAAGATTGATCTCGCTTTGCAAAAAGTGGGTGTGGCCAAAATGGATGATTTGTCAGAGAAAGTGGTGCAACTGCTGCAGAAAAAAGGCGGCTTTTTGGCCTTGAACGACAAGTCTTCGCCGGAAGAGATCTTCGCTGCGTTTCGTACCAGCAAAGGGACGTTTAAGAAAACCATTGGCGGCTTATACAAGAGCGGCGTAATTACGATCGAGCCTGATGGCATTCGTTTAGTGAAATAAGTTACAAAAAAAGGCCCAAAAAGTTCCATTTTTGGGCCCAGGGGAAATGGCTCTCAGGGAGCCTGCGCTAAACACAGAGGTCTTTGGTTGGATACTGACATGAAGGGAATGTCATTTCACAAGAACACTGCATTAATTAAAAGTGTAGTACAGGGTGTGCATGCTGCTAGCCAAATTGACGACAAAAGGCTGATTCTGGAATCAGCCTAAAAACATCAATGAGAAAAGTCAGAATAAGTTGCCATCGCGGACCAGTTCGCGCGGTAAGCCATTTTTAATTCGATTAGAAACCCATTTACCTAGGCCGATCACTGCATCGCTGTATCGAACAATCACTTCTCCTTTCCCGTTGTAATTTTCAGGGTAGATATCTCGTCCCATAAACCACTCCCGTGCTTGCTCTGTATTGAGATCGAACACTGATTTTTCACTGCCTGTCGCTAATGAGGTAGCGACTTGATGTTGCCAGCGGAAGCCGTGTTTGTGGGTTTCCGCCAATTTTATCCCCATCCGAGAAAAGCGTAGTTCGCCCAGCATCGCTTCAAGCGCATCAGGAAACAACCAAACATCTCGCTCACGTAGCCAGATAGTGCTATCTGAAGGAAGAGCGATGCCGAGATCGTCGCTGAGCGCTTTTTCTATCGTCGCGTGTTCTTTTTTGCTCGCCTTGGTAAATGGAAACTTGCCCAGCTTTTTATGCACGGATGGTACTTCGACACTGTGGTGTTTACGAATTCTGGCGACGAAAAAACCTTCACTGTCATAAACCTGCGGGAAGACATGCAGAAAGCCTTCTTCGGTCAGTGCTTTCTCGGCACCGTCGAAAAGAGAACTCAGGCTTTCAAACTCGACGGCGGAACCAAAGGTGTTCTTCAGATGATGACAAACTTGTTGATTTTCTTCTGTGCTGAGGGTGCAGGTTGAGTAAACCATCACGCCACCGGGTTTTAGTGCTTGAAAGGCACTTTCGATTAAATCGCGCTGTGTCGCTGCGATTTCTACCACCGAGGCTTGTGACCAGTTTTTCATTGCATCTTCATCTTTACGCACCGTACCTTCACCAGAGCAAGGCGCATCCAGCAGCACGGCATCAAAGCTCTCTGGCAGCCATCCGCCAAACACGCGACCATCAAAGTTGCTCAACGCGGCATTTCGCACTCCGCAGCGTTCAATGTTGGCGTGCAGCACTTTTACGCGACTGGCGGAATATTCATTGGCGACCAAAATACCTTGATTGTTCATCAGTGCCGCCATTTGAGTGGTTTTAGAGCCTGGTGAGGCGGCCGTGTCGAGGACACTGGCGTAGTTTTCCTGATGCATAAACAGTGCGCTGACTGGCAACATAGAGCTTGCTTCTTGTATGTAGAACAGGCCGGCCATGTGTTCCGCGCTGTTGCCAAGAGGAACATCACTCTCGTCGGCGACGATCCAGAATCCGCTTTCACACCAAGGGATAGGGGCGAGTTGCCAATCTTTTTCTTTGGCGCGTTGTAAAAAAGCGTCGACTGAAATTTTTAAGGTATTAACGCGGATGCTTTTACGCAATGGCTGCTGACAGTAAGCGATAAAGTCCTTCATGTTTAAGTCAGCAGGGAGGATGGATTCGATTTTTTCCAGAAACGCGTCTGGAAGGTAGACGTTAGAATGCACAGCGATGGTCCAAGGGCTAAATTTGCTTGGCATGATAAACGAATTAGTTCAGCGACAAAATAAGAAAAATGCAGCCATTTGGCTGCATTTGAAAGAGATTAATACTCAACTTATTCAGGTTTAGGTATCGGCGTTCGCCAATTGAGCCAATCTTCTTCCGGTTTGTCATTGAGGAAAAATGGCTGGCCACTTTTTGCTGGGGGCGCGAGCTGCTTTTGTTGTGGGGTGGCAAATGCGATACCACCACGCACGACGCTGTCTAAGGTTCCTGCCTTAATGCTGGCCCCAGACAAGCCAATGGACACATCGACTCCGGATGCATTCCAGAAAACGCTGTTTTGTCGCACCAAATACGCGTATTGCGCGTCAATTTTGATGGTGGAAATCACGCGATCGGCAAACTCTCCAAGTTCAACGGAGGTCACTTGGCCGATTTCCATCTGGCGGTAAAGGATTGGCGTGCCGACTTTTATCGAGCCGCGTTGCTCACTTTGTAAGGTGAAAACGACTCCGCGAGAATTTGGGGCATCGCTTTCTAGCTTGAAACGGTATTGAGCTTGACCTTGGCCCGGCAGGACATGGATGTATTTCGCCAGCAGTGCGTCAAAATTATCTATGCCACCAATACCTAAGGACGGTTGGGCTAGCCAGAAATGGCTGCCTTCAACCGCAATATGGCTGACATACTCAGGGTAGATGCGCGCTGAGGCGCTCACCGTGCCGCTTCTAAAATCGGGCACGACAAGAGTAACTTCACCCACTTTGACTCCTTGGTACTGAATGGGCATGCCTTTGCTGATGGTTTGTTGCCCATTAGTGGTGAGCGAGATGATACGGCCGAATGTGCGAGCTTCATTTTGATCTGGGTAGAGTTTCCACTTCTCGGCAATTTTGTTTTCTATGCCGGGAATAGAATCAAAAGCGATCCCGCCTTGAATTAAGGTTTTTAAGGGAGAGGCTTTGATTGCAACACCAGCAAGGCTGGCTTCTATTTCTACTCCGGAGCGATTCCAAAATACGGTTTGCTCGGTAATCAAATGTTTGTAGCGATTTTCAATGCTGACCTCGACCGTTACACCGCCTTCAGCAAGCTGAAAGTCAGAGACGCTTCCGACGGGCAGATTACGATAGAGCAGGGGGCTCCCTTTGGAAATTGGCGGCAACTCAGACGAAAACAGCGTCAGAGTTTGAGATCCACTCTGATTGTACTTTGCCAGCTCGGCCAGTGAGCGGCTTTGATGTAATTGATACGAAGGGCTAATTTTCTCCTTACCCTCGCTCACAAAGCTTATCGACCCAGTTAAAAGCTGCTTCGCTGGTGGAACGGAGATATTTAAGCCTGATTCAGTCAGCTCCGCACTGGCACTTCCAGTGACAAAAAAGCGGTTTTGCGAGCGAATCAAATGGGCATATTGGTTGTCAATCAGTACGTCAAAGTAGACTTCATGCTGCTTACGCCCTAAGCCTTCGTCAAGCAGCCCAACTTTGATCACCGAACCGACAACAATCCCTTTGTAGAGCAGATTCGCACCGACATCTAAGCCAAACGAGTTGTCTGATAACAGGCGGATGGCAATCGACTTAGCTTGCTCTTGATTGTATTCGGTTTTACGAATGGCATTGAAGCGACGAGTTCGCTCTCCGTCGCCGGGTATCAAAGTGAGAAAATTGCCGCGCACTAAGTTGCCAATATTCTCAACGCCTGAGAGCGAGACTTTTGCCTCTTCAAGGATAAACTTACTGCCACTGGTGAGCAGATCATTGAACGCAGGTTGAACCGCCGCAGATGCGACAATCACTTCGCGTCCTTCTGAAAGCGATAGGTCGGTGATTTGTCCGACTTCAATCCCGCGATACATAATTGGCGCGCCGTTTGGACTCACGTTGTGGTCGTCCGGTAACGTAATGGTGACAGAAATACCTCGCCCAGCGGTTTTGAGATCGCGGTAAAGACGAAATTCGCTATTCTCCTCCACAGGTTCACCATCGTCGGGGGAATCGACCGCAATCGCACCGCCGAGCAGAGCGGTCATATTTTCCAAGCGCACATCCACACCTTCAAAACCGATGCTGGCTCCGATCCCACTGACGTTCCAAAAGCGGCTTTGGTCGTTAATGATGTGTCGATACTCATCGTTAATGCTGGCGTGGATGGTTACCGACTTGCCATCTTCATCCAATTGATAGCTGTACACTTCACCGATCGGTATCTTTTTATAGAAAATCTTAGAACCGATTGAGACGCCACCCAGATCTTTGGCTTTGAGTTTCAGAGTTAAACCTTGATTGGCCAAAAGGTCGGTTGGCGCTTTCTCTAACGCGTGAAAAACAGTTTCTGCTTCACTGGATTCACCCGGTTGGATCGCAATGTAGTTGCCGGAGACCAAAGCATCCAACCCAGAAATGCCGGAAAGACTTGCGGTGGGTTTAACCAACCAAAACCGGGTGTTTTGATTGAGCAGTTTGGTCGCTTCTGGATAGATGTCCGCATCGACGTAGATATTCGAAAGATCTTCAGAAAGATTAATATCTCGCACCATGCCAACTTCAAGACCTTGATAACGAATCGTGGTGCGACCTGCAATGAGTCCTTGTGCATCGGAGAAATAGATCTGCACACGCTGACCGGCATCATGAATCGCTTTGGCAACGAGCCAGCCAGCTAATAACATGGTCAGGATTGGCAGTATCCACAGGGGAGAAATCCCGCGGTTTTTACGCACGTCAGGGGTGTAAGAATTTTGTGAACTAGTAGGTGTGTTCATGCACAGACTCATCTTTTTTTGCTTGCGAGTAATCGTCCCAAATCAGACGAGGGTCGATACTCTCTGCGGCCAACATGGTAAAAACGACCACTAAACCAAAAGCGACCGCACCATATCCGGGGGTAAAATCTAAAATCCGACCTCGATCCACTAAGGTCATCATAATTGAGATAACAAACAGGTCCAATACGGACCATTTTCCAATCCACTTCACCACAAAGTAAATGATCATTCGCTGTCGATGATACACAGATCGCTTAATGTGAATGCAAATCAGGATATAAGCCAAGCCGAGGATTTTGGCCACGGGCACAACAATACTGGCGATGAATATGATGGCAGCAATGCCATGCATGCCATTTTTAATCAGCGAGGCGACGCCGGAGAAAATGGTGTCTTGCAATCTTTGCCCGTTGGTGATCAGAATCGAAATCGGGATCAAGTTTGCAGGGAAAATGGCAATCGTCGCGGCAATTAAAAACGCCCAAGTTTTTTGCAAAGAATAAGGTTTCCGATGATGCAACGGACTGTCACAACGGATACAGCGCTCGGCTTCGGGTTGAGACATATGACAGTTGTGACAGTGGACGTGCTTTTCTTCTAATTGGTAGCGGTGCTCAGCATGCCAAGTTTCCCAATAACGCCGCACACTAACGCGTGTAATGAGTAGCACGCTAAAAAGCTGCAGTAATAACAACCCAATAAGCCCAGGGCCCACAAAAATATCAGAATAGTCTTGCAGCTTAAAGCAGGAGACGGCGATGCTGACGAGAAAGACATCCAGCATCATCCAATGCTTTAATGTCTGCGCGGTAGCAAGCGAATATTTGAGCAGATGAAACCAGCCTCGTTTGAGGGCAAGATGCGCAAGTACCACAGCACTGCACACCAGAAACGGGGCAAGAGAGCTACAAAAGAAAATTAAAAGTGACAGTGCAACGTATCCTTCCCCCATCAGCGCCCACACTCCTGAGGGTAGGGTGGCCGGGATCATCACACCAAACAGACGAATACTAATAAAGTCAAAAAAGTGCGAAGGAATAAACAGCATCAGGCAGGTGATGGCAATCGCCAAATTACCCGAGAGGCTTGGTCGACCACCGCGGTAAAGCTGCGTGCCACAGCGAGGGCAATAGGCGCTTTTGCCGGAAGCAACCGAAATCACATCGACAGGCAGCTCACAACCCTGACATAGGCGTACTTGCGTAATTTCCGTGCGATGCTGAGTGGCTGAGTTGGGTGATTGAGAGGTCATAATGACCTCTCAACGTGGAAAGGTGCACGTGTCAATAAAAAAGTATCAGGCGTGGGATTGTACACTGCCATAGAGTGTTTGATATAACCCGTCTTGTTCAACCAGCTCCAAATGGGTTCCTGATTGCGTAACCTGTCCATCTTCCAAAACATAGATGATATCCGCCTGTTTCACTGCTGATAGCCGATGGGCAACAATCAGTGTGGTACGTCCTCGAAGAAATTCATTCAACGCTTTATGCAGCGCAGCTTCCGTTGCGGTATCGAGCGCAGAGGTCGCCTCATCCAGAATAACAAACTTAGGATTGCTCAGCACCATGCGTGCAATGGCTAGGCGCTGGCGTTGTCCGCCGGACAACCGAATACCGTTGCGTCCAACTTGCGTTTCAAGTCCATCAGTAAGCTGGGCGATGACATCTTGCAGCTGAGCAACTTCGAGCGCATGCCACAGTGCATTCTCTTCGTAAGCACCACCTAAGGTGAGATTATGCCGTAAGCTGTCATTAAATAGTATAGGTTGTTGTAAAACAACAGCTATCTGATTGCGGATAATCTCAAATCCAATGTCTTCCGTGGTTTCTCCGTTGTACAGAATCCGACCACTACTGGCTCGATAGATCCCAATCAAAAGTTGGATCAAGGTTGATTTTCCGCCGCCACTTGCGCCGACTAAAGCGACTTTTTTTCCAGCGGGAATAGTTAAAGACAGATTGTTGAGCACCTGATTATCGCTATTGTAAGCAAAATTTACCTGCTCTACTTTTACTTCCACTTCGCCTTCGTTTAAGAAAGGATTTACTTTCGAAATCGGCCTATGTTCTTCTTCCAGTTCAAGAAGAGCGTTGATACGGGTCAGTGCCGCCTTGGCGCTATACCAAGAAAACTGAATGCTGAGCAGTTCTTGTACGGGGGTCAACATAAACCACAAATAGCCAAACACGGCAAAAATCTGGCCAATGGTTAAATCGCTAAACAGCACCATTAACATAGCGACGGCGCGAAAGAGTTCGAAACCGATCAAAAACAGCAAAAAGGAGACACGTCCAGCGGCTTCCGACTGCCAGGCGTACTTGTCGGCATTGATGCGCACCTGATCGGCTTGCTGTTTCAACTCTTGCAAAAATTCACGTTCTTTGTTGGCCGCTCGTAACTGGTAAATCCCATCGAGAGTTTCCACTAAGCGGCTTTGGAACTGTTCGAACGCTTGATTCTCATGTCGCTTAAGATGCTTGACCTTGCTGCCAAGCTTACGGGAGAAGTAGATAACGATCGGATTCACAAGCAAAATAAACAGGCCTAGCCGCCATTCCAACCACAGCAAGACGACGGCTGTGCCTATAACTGTTAGCAGGCTAATGACAAATTTTGCTAGCGTGCTGCCGATGAACTGGTCGATGGTTTCGATGTCAGTGATCAAGTGGGCATTGATTCCGCCGCTGCCTCTTGTCTCGTATTGTCGAATGCTGATCCTGCCAAGCTTGTCGATCATTTTGGCCCGCATCAGGTAGGTGATGGTTTTAGAAACCAGAGTAAATTGACGGCTTTGAAGAATGTTGAACGCTTGACTCAATGCGCGCATCAACACGACCAAAAATAGGGTAAAGAAGATATAGCCAGTCGGAGTTTGCCAAGCTTGAGGTAAAACACCATTCATTAACTCTAAACCTTTACCCGGTTGGTCCATGAGTACTTCATCGACCATTAACGGCATCAAGAGAGGAATAGGCACGCTGAGCAAAGTGGCGATGACAGCAATGAAATTGGCAAACAGAAGCTTTGACTTATGTTTTTTTACTTGTGTTATCAACCAGGAACGGCTAATAGTGTCAGATGAGGAAATCATTATAATGAGAATAAGTCCTATTTATGTTCGAGCGAGCATTCTAGCCGTTCTCGATGGGAATCCCAAGTAAATTCAGAAACACCCGCACAGCGTAGTCATGCCGTGCGTTTGCAGTAAAATCGGAAGTTGATATGACTATTGAACAATACCAAACCTTGACTAAACAAGCCGTGGCCTTGATCGAATCTGAACACGATTTGATTGCCAATCTATCAAACATCAGTGCCTTGCTCTCTATGGAGCTTGAAGATCTGAACTGGGTTGGCTTTTATCTCTATAAAGAAGAACAACTGGTTCTAGGGCCATTCCAAGGCAAACCAGCTTGTGTGCGTATTCCTATGGGTAAAGGG
Organism: Vibrio navarrensis; assembly: GCF_000764325.1. NCBI lineage: Bacteria > Pseudomonadati > Pseudomonadota > Gammaproteobacteria > Vibrionales > Vibrionaceae > Vibrio > Vibrio navarrensis. The sequence continues at coordinate 1,713,584 of NZ_JMCG01000001.1, forward strand.
GTTTGTGGCACAGCAGCGGCAACCAACACCGTGCAGCGTATCCATGACGTGCACCAGTTCGAAGGGCATATTGCGTGTGATGCTGCGAGCAATTCGGAGATTGTACTGCCATTTTCTATTAACGGTACCTTGGCTGGCGTTTTAGATATTGATAGCCCAAGTGTTGGCCGATTCAGTGAAATAGATGAAGCTGGACTCACATTTTTTATGGCGGAAGTAGAAAAGCTGCTTAATTCCCACGCGAACAAAGCATAAATTCGGTAACGAGAGTGGTTTTTCGTTCGCAGGTCACTATAATACGAGGATATTTTTATCTTAATGCTCGCGGACAGGCCGCTCTAACCAGGACAACTCATGACTGAAAAGTTAAAAAACAGCAAAGAAGTTATTGCATATATTGCTGAATGTTTCCCTAATTGCTTTACTCTAGAAGGTGAAGCAAAGCCACTTAAAATCGGTATTTTTCAAGATCTTGCGGATCGTCTGAGCGACGATGAGAAAGTGAGCAAAACTCAGCTTCGTGCAGCGTTAAGACAGTACACTTCATCTTGGCGCTATTTACATGGCGTTAAAGCGGGCGCAACACGTGTTGACCTTGATGGTAATGCCTGTGGTGTTCTGGAAGAAGAACATGTAGAGCACGCTAAGGCCACTCTGGCTGAAAGCAAAGCGAAAGTTCAAGCTCGTCGCAAAGAACAAGCGCAGAAAGCTCGTGAAGAAAGCAAGGCTGATAAGCCTAAGGCAAAAAAAGCACCACAACAACGTCGTGCCAACAAGCCACAAGCCCAGAAACCAGCAGAGAAGCCGGTTGAAACGCGTGCGCTGAATGCCGATGAATATATTGTCGGCAAGACAGTCAACGTCAATATGGGCAAAGGCAACATGGCTGCGACAATCGTAGAAATCAACAAGGATGATGTGCGTGTTCAACTAGCTAACGGCCTACAAATGGTTGTCAAAGCGGAGCACTTGCGCGCATAAAGGAGACACTCCTACGCATGAAATGCCGTTCAAAATTGACCTTGATCGCTGCTAGCCTTTGGCTGGCAGCATCAGCTCAGGCTCTCGAAGCCAAATTATCCATCAAAGATCTTCCTGTTCTTGCTCCTGAAATTCAGCATGAAACCGCGAGCAAGCGAGTGACTTCCAGATTCACCCGCTCTCACTATAAACATTTCAATCTAAACGATGACTTCTCTAAAGCGATTTTTACTCGCTATATTGAGCTGCTCGATTACAACAAGAACATTTTCACACAAGCTGATATCGATGCCTTCGCCACTTGGTCAACTCAGCTTGATGATCAGCTTAAAGCTGGCGAAAATCAGATAGCCTTTGACGTCTACAACTTGTCGATGAAGAAGCGTTTTGAGCGTTTCTCATTTGCACTCAAGCTGTTAGATAAGGAAATTACATTTGATAACGATGACTTTATTGAACTGGATCGAGCTAAGTCTGCTTGGCCAAAAGATAAAGCGGAACTCGATGAGCTTTGGCGCAAACGCGTTAAATATGATGCGCTTAACCTGAAATTAACCGGTAAAGAGTGGCCAGAGATCAAAGAGGTTTTGGAAAAACGTTATAACAACGCGATGAAGCGCATTACGCAGACGCGTAACGAAGACGTTTTCCAATTGTACATGAATGCGTTTGCTCGTGAAGTCGATCCACACACCAGCTATTTGTCACCGCGTAACGCAGAGCAATTCCAATCGGAAATGAATCTGTCTCTGGAAGGGATCGGTGCCGTGCTGCAAATGACTGACGATTATACGGTGATTCGCTCACTGGTGGCTGGTGGACCTGCATCAAAGAGTAAACAGCTTGGCGAAGGTGATCGAATCATCGGTGTCGGTCAAGATGGCGAAGAGATTGTCGATATCATTGGCTGGCGTCTCGATGACGTTGTGCAGTTGATCAAAGGTCCGAAAGGAACGAAAGTGAATCTGCAAGTTTTGCCTGATGGTAACGATGCAAAGAGTTACGTGGTCACAATTGTTCGAGATAAGATTCGCCTAGAAGACAGAGCGGTAAAAGCGAAGACAATCGAAAAAGACGGCAAAAAAATCGGTGTTCTGGAAGTGCCGAGTTTTTATGTTGGTCTGTCTAAAGATACCGACAAGTTGTTAACTGACCTTAAGTCTCAAGGCGTCGACGGCATCATCGTTGATTTGCGAAATAACGGTGGTGGAGCGCTTACAGAGGCGACGGCATTGACGGGTCTTTTCATTGAGAAAGGCCCGGTAGTGCAAGTTCGTGACAGCTACGGCCGAGTGAAAGTCAATGCGGATACCGACGGAGAAATCAGCTATGCGGGTCCAATGACGGTATTGGTCAATCGCTACAGTGCATCCGCATCGGAAATTTTTGCGGCTGCGCTGCAAGATTACGGTAGAGCCATTATTCTGGGTGAAAACTCGTTTGGCAAAGGTACGGTACAACAACATCGCTCTTTGAATCATATTTATGATTTGTTCGACAAAGAGCTCGGCTATGTTCAGTATACGATCCAAAAATTCTATCGTATCGACGGCGGGAGCACGCAAAATAAAGGGGTTGTGCCAGATATCGCCTATCCAACCGCGGTTGACCCTGAAGAGACAGGCGAGAGCGTTGAAGATAATGCGTTGCCTTGGGATAGCATTGAGAAAGCAGACTATACGGTGTTACAGCGTAATGCTGAATTGGTCAATGCATTAAAGTTAAAGCACGATGCGAGAATTGCCAACCAGCTTGAGTTTAAATTCATCGCTGAAGATATTGCCAAGTACAAAGCGGAAAAAGATGACAACAAGTTGTCCTTAAACGAAAAAGTGCGTAAGCAAGAATCTGAAAGTGCTGAAAAAACTCGACTTGATCGCATTAATCAGCGTCAGCTTCTCGAAGGGAAAAAGCCTTTTGACAATCTTGATGATGTGCCAAAAGACTACGAATATCCCGATGCCTACTTAGATGAATCGGTCTCGATTATGGTCGACATGCTTAAGATGGCAAAATCTTAAACCTTCAAGCGAGCCTAACTAGGCTCGTTTCTTCATCATTCCATGTGCAAAAATCCTTCGTAAATTAAAACCATTTCATCTTGATGAACGCACCGTTAAACGAGCGTTCTGTTATTTTTTATCGCGTAATAATGTGATTTAGATCTAAAAATTTCGCATTATTTTATCTCCAGACCTAAGCTGTAAGAAAAGGTCCGGAGATAAAACGATGAGACATTTCCTACTTTTCCTTGCTGTTATCATGTTTCCTTTCACACAGGCGAATGAAGTGGGCGAAGCCCCGTCTGATTTAACCTATTTTGATACACCACTCTTGCTGGGTGATTGGTATTTGGTCAATCCCGATCCTGAGTCTGGCCGAGAAGATTTCCGAGCGATCAAACTGTCACTAGGTTCAGATTACCAGTTCCAAATCGACATCCAGAAACGAGACTACAGTGTCGACCACTGGCAAGGGATGTACGCGGCCAACGAAGACACCATTATTCTCGGGCTAAATTCAGATCAACCTCAAGTGTACCAGTATGAAAGCAACCACCACATGCTCAATCTGAATGGGGTGACTTTTACTAAAGGATTGCCCAATGCGCTAGCTGGTATTTGGTCGAGCGCTCATCTTTCCGGGGAAGGGATGATTGCCAATCAAATCAACCGAGTGGATCTGGTGTTGCAACCCGATTTTGTCTTTATGTTTCGCGTTACCTCTGAAGGAGGTAGTGAGTCCGTCACGCAAGGCGTCTATTATACCGAGGGCAATCACCTAGTTTTGTTGTATGAGAACGGTGAGCACAATACGACCTACACGCTGGAAAGAGATAAGCTAACTCTGGAAGAAGAAAGCGGTGAGATGTTAGCGGTGCTGAACCGAGTTCGTTGAATGTGAATTGAACCATGAGTAAACAGTACAAAGTGTGGATAAGAGAGGGTTTTTATAAAGTTCTCTCTTTTTTTGTTGTGAGACTTGTTTTATTCGTTCGTCAACCGCATCTTACTTGGGTAATTTTCCGGTACCTGCCAGATAATTGAACTCACAGATGCATAAATACGTCTGCTTATCGATACAAAGATGAGCATGTCGTACACAAGGTAGCAGGTACGTTTTGATTCACTGTACAAGGATTTATAGATATGTCTCAGACCCCACAGGCTAAATATCGCGAAGATTATACGCCACCATCGCATACCATTACCGATATTGATCTGACTTTTGATCTTTACGATAACAACACTCTGGTAACGGCCGTTTCGCAAGTGAAGCAGTTGGGCGAGAGCAATGTCGTTGAATTGGACGGTGAAGCGCTGAAACTTCGTTCTGTCAGTGTTAACGGTGAAGCTTGGTCGGCCTATGAAGTGAAAGAGGCTTCACTGGTTCTATCGCAGCTTCCGACCGAGTTTGAGCTGACTATTGTGACAGAGATTGATCCTGAGGCGAACACCGCCTTGGAAGGTCTATACAAATCAGGCGGCGCATTCTGTACTCAATGTGAAGCCGAAGGTTTCCGTCGCATCACTTACTATCTCGACCGTCCAGATGTGCTGGCTCGTTACACCACCAAAGTTATCGCAGACAAAGCAACTTATCCTTACCTGCTGAGTAACGGTAACCGTGTCGCTCAAGGTGAGCTCAAAGGTGGACGTCACTGGGTACAATGGCAAGATCCTCATCCAAAGCCAGCTTATCTATTCGCTCTGGTTGCAGGTGACTTCGATGTGTTGCGTGACATCTATACCACGAAATCAGGTCGCAAAGTTGATCTGGAAATTTTTGTCGACAAAGGCAATCTCGACCGAGCTCCACACGCGATGACTTCGCTCATCAACTCAATGAAGTGGGATGAAGAGCGATTCGACCTAGAGTACGATCTCGATATCTACATGATAGTCGCAGTGGATTTCTTCAACATGGGAGCGATGGAGAACAAAGGTCTCAACATCTTTAACTCGAAGTTTGTTCTGGCTAACTCTCAGACTGCAACAGATAGCGACTATCTTGGTATTGAAGCGGTCATTGGTCATGAGTATTTCCACAACTGGACGGGGAACCGTGTCACTTGCCGTGATTGGTTCCAGTTGAGTTTGAAAGAAGGTTTGACGGTTTTCCGTGATCAAGAGTTCTCGTCTGATCTTGGTTCAAGAGCGGTTAATCGTATCCAGAATGTGCGCGTGATCCGCGGACCGCAGTTTGCTGAAGATGCCAGCCCAATGTCACATCCGATCCGTCCGGATAAAGTGATTGAAATGAATAACTTCTACACCCTGACCGTATACGAAAAGGGCAGTGAAGTGATTCGTATGTATCATACCTTGCTTGGGGAAGAAGGCTTCCAAAAAGGGATGAAACTTTACTTTGAGCGTCACGATGGCACGGCTGCGACGTGTGAAGACTTTGTTTCAGCGATGGAAGATGCAACGGGCGTTGATCTGACTCAGTTCCGTCTTTGGTATAGCCAGTCTGGTACACCGACCGTGCGGGTGAGCAGCCAATATGATGCCGGAGCGCAGACTTATGTGCTGACGGTTGAGCAATTCACTGAGCCAACGCAAGACCAAGCAGAAAAGCACGCTCTTCATATTCCATTCGATATTGAGCTGTATGCGGCTGGTGGTAGTGTGATCCCGCTTATCGTAGAAGGCAAATCCGTCTCTAACGTGCTCGATGTTAAAGCGGAGAAACAAACCTTTGTGTTTGAAAATGTCTCCGAATGCCCAGTGCCTTCGCTGCTGAGAGAGTTTTCTGCACCAGTGAAACTGGAGTACAACTACTCTGACGAAGAACTGATGTTCTTGATGACATATGCGCGTAACGAGTTCGCTCGTTGGGATGCAAGCCAAATGTTGTTGGCGAAATACATTCGCGCCAACGTGCAACGTGTGCAGCAAGGTGGTGACGTTGAAGTGGCGGCAGAAGTGGTGGACGCATTCCGCGGCGTACTGCTCAGTGCCGATCTTGAACCTGCGTTCATCGCTGAAGTGTTATCGTTGCCGCAGCATAACGAAGTTTCTGGTTGGTATAAGCTCGTTGATGTTGATGCGATTGCAAAAACCTTGGAAGGTATGCGAGCGATCTTCGCAGATCAACTGCAAGAAGAGCTCAGTGCGGTGTATCACAGCTTGAAACAAGCGCAATACAGTATCGATCATGCTGCGATTGGAAAACGCGCACTACGCAACATCTGTCTTGGCTATCTAGCGCGAATCGCTGGTGGTAATGAGCTGGTTGAAAAGCATTATTACCAAGCAAACAATATGACCGACACCATTGCAGCAATGAGCGCAGCTAACAACGCTCAACTGCCTTGTCGTGAAGCTTTGATGCAAGACTACAGTGACAAGTGGAAACACGATGGTCTGGTTATGGATAAGTGGTTCATGATTCAAGGTTGCAACCCTGCTGCAAATGCCCTTGAGGTGGTTAAGCAGACAATGCAGCATGAAGCATTTAGCCTGAAAAACCCCAACCGTACTCGCAGTTTGGTGGGCTCTTTCTTGAATCTCAACCCTGTTCATTTCCATGATAAATCGGGTAGCGGCTACCGTTTCGCGGGAGAAATTCTACGCGAGCTCAACAGCACCAATCCGCAGGTTGCGTCTCGACTGATCGACCCATTGCTGAAATTGGCCAAGTACGATGATGAGCGTAAAGCACTGATGCGTGCTGAGTTAGAATCACTCAAAGCGATGGATAATCTGGCGAAAGATCTGTTCGAAAAAGTGAGCAAAGCGCTAGAAAGCTAAAGGTTAAATCATATGCAGCTGGCCTCGTGTCAGCTGCTTGTTTGCAAACGATGAATCAATATTACTTCAGCTTAAATATCAGCTATCAGACCTTCCTCGCACACTATTCGGGTGCGGCGAGCTCGGTGCAAGTTGTCACAGACAATGGGCTTAGGATACAACTCCCGGCAACGCGTTTTAGGCCGTTTCTTAGCCAATTGGGGCTTAGAGGTCGGTTCAGACTAACAACTGACCAAAATAATAAGTTTATAAAGTTAGAAACTCTGTAACTCCTCCGTTTAACAGCGAGTTAAACAGGAATCTCAATCACATTCTCAAACATTTCACCTGCCAAGTTCGTTAATTTTATTAACTAAATTTCAATAATGCTTTTACAATAAGCACATGCATTACCTATGCTTAGTTATTAGGTCTTTTAAGCCGATTTAATGCTAAGTGTCCCCTACAAAAAACTATTCTAATGTGGAGTGTGAATATGACCGCGCGTGAAAATGTAGTGCCGGTTCTGCTTGAAAAAGTGTATCAACTGATTCAGGACAAACTCGAGCTATCTCACCAGCCTTTAGTCACTAAATTAGCTCAACACTTATTTAGTAATATGTCCAACGACGATTTGATTCAGCGTAACGAATCGGATCTTTATGGCGCTGTTGTTAGCCTCTGGCATCATATCAATGAGAAAAAACCGGAAGAGATCTCTGTCAGGGTGTTTAACCCAACAGTGAGTCGCCAAGGTTGGCAATCTACCCACACTATTGTTGAAGTCGTTATTCCGGACAGCCCGTTTTTGGTCGATTCCATCAAAATGACCTTGAGTCGTTTGGACCTCTCTTGTCACTTGATGCTCAACAACCCAACGCAAATCACACGTGATAGTAAAGGCGCGGTGACTGAGGTCAACGGTAAAGGCGGCGTGCTTCAGTCACTGTTCCATATCGAAGTGGATCGTCTGAGCAAGAAAGAGGAGATGCAGACGCTAAAGCAAGAATTGCTCGATGTGCTTTCTGACACTCGCTTGGTGGTGAACGCTTGGCAACCAATGGTTGAGCGTCTCAAAGAAGTGACGACACAACTAGAAAAACAGAAATCGGTTATTGCCGTGAACGATGAACGCTTCGATGAAAGTATTGCCTTTCTTCGTTGGTTAGGGGACCACAACTTCACGTTCATGGGTTATAAGGAATATGACCTGAGCAATGTCGATGGCGACAGCGAATTACTGCCAACGGCAGAAAAGGGCCTTGGCCTATTTGCAGACGAGAAACGAGTTCGCGGTGTGAAGCTGTCTGAGCTTTCCGATTCTGCTCGTCTAGAAGCGAAAAAACCTTACGCGCTGATTATCACCAAAGGCAACAAGCCTTCAAGAATTCACAGACCCGCTTACAACGATTATATCGGCATTAAGAAATTTGATGAAAACGGCAAAGTTATCGGTGAACATCGTTTTACGGGGCTTTACACTTCCGCCGTTTATAACCAAGCCGTTTCTTCTATCCCACTGATTCGTGAGAAAGTGGGGCGAATTCTTGAAGCTAGCGGCTACCGTCACGGTTCGTATTCCTACAAAGCACTGCACAATATTCTTGAAAACTATCCACGTGATGAGCTAATCCAAGCAACCGAAGAAGAGCTTCTTGAAGTTGGCATGGGCGTGGTGCAAATGCACGATCGAGATCTTCTGCGTCTTTTCGTGCGTAAAGACCCGTTTGGACGTTTCTTTAGCGCCATGGTCTACGTGACCAAAGATCGTTATAACACCGAACTTCGTCGTCAGACCCAACGCATCCTGAAGCAATATTTTGGCGGCGAGCAAGAAGTGGAGTTCACCACATTCTTCTCCGAAAGCCCTCTGGCGCGTACCCACTACATTGTGCGGGTAGACAACAACAACATCGACGTAGACGTAAAGAATATCGAGCAAAACCTAATGGAAGTATCCTCATCTTGGGATGATCGCCTCAAAGACTCCATCATTGCTAACTTTGGCGAAAGCAAAGGCTTACCACTATCAAAAGAGTATATGAAGGCGTTCCCGCGTTCTTATAAAGAAGCCATGATGCCAGGTAGCGCAGTGGACGATATTGAGCGTTTGGAATCACTCAGTGATGAACATAAATTAGGTATGCTGTTTTATCGCCCACAAGAGTTAGCGGCGGATTCCAAAGCAGTGCGTTTGAAACTGTATCATCGTGACGAGCCGATCCATCTATCTGATGTGATGCCAATGCTCGAAAATTTAGGTCTACGAGTGATCGGTGAATCGCCGTATGAGATCCACAAAACCAATGGTCAGACATTCTGGATCCTTGATTTCTCCATGTTGCATAAGAGCGACAAAGTGGTGGATCTGCGTGAAGCACGCGATCGTTTCCAACAAGCATTTGCCGCGATTTGGGCGGGTGAGCTGGAGAGTGATGGCTTCAACCGTTTGGTGCTCGGTGCGTCCCTCACTGGTCGCGAAATTTCCATCCTTCGTGCTTACGCACGTTATATGCGTCAAGTGGGCTTCCCATTTAGTCAGCAATATATCGAAGATACCTTAAGCCATTACCCAGATTTGGCCAAAGCGCTGGTGGATCTGTTTGTTAAGCGTTTTGATCCCAAATACAAGGGCTCGGAGAAAGGCCAAGAAGATCTCATCAAAGCGATGACGGAACAATTGGATCATGTTGAGAGCTTGGATGATGATCGTATCATTCGCCGCTACATGGAAATGATCTTAGCCACGCTTCGCACCAACTATTATCAAGTGGACGACAAGAAACAGCCGAAACCTTGGTTGTCTCTGAAAATGAAACCAAGCGAGATCCCTGAGATCCCACAACCAGTCCCAGCGTTTGAGATCTTTGTTTACGCACCGGATATCGAAGGTGTTCACTTGCGTGGTGGTAAAGTCGCTCGTGGTGGTTTGCGTTGGTCTGATCGTCAAGAAGACTTCCGTACTGAAATCTTGGGTCTGGTTAAAGCGCAGCAAGTTAAGAATACTGTGATTGTGCCCGTGGGTGCGAAAGGTGGCTTTGTTTGTAAACGTCAGCACACCATGACCACTCGTGATGAAATCTTTGCCGAAGGTCAACGTTGCTACAAACAGTTTATCCGCGCGCTCTTGGATGTGTCTGATAACATTATCGAAGGGGAAGTGGTTCCGCCGAAAAATGTGGTGCGACATGACGAAGACGACCCTTATTTGGTTGTCGCGGCGGATAAAGGGACGGCGACATTCTCTGATTTGGCGAACTCAGTATCGGCAGAGTACAACTTCTGGCTGGGTGATGCGTTTGCTTCCGGTGGCTCAAACGGCTACGACCACAAGGCGATGGGCATCACCGCGAAAGGTGGTTGGGAGTCGGTGAAGCGTCACTTCCGTGAAATGGGTATTGACTGTCAGACCACAGACTTTACCGCAGTCGGTATTGGCGATATGGCGGGTGACGTATTTGGTAATGGTATGCTGCTCTCCAAGCACATCCGCCTGCTGGCCGCGTTTAACCATCTGCACATTTTCATTGATCCAAATCCGGACTCAGCAACCAGTTGGGAAGAGCGTAACCGTTTATTCAACTTGCCTCGCTCAAGCTGGGAAGATTATAACGCTAAGCTGATTTCTAAAGGTGGCGGTGTTTTCTCTCGTCGTGCGAAGTCGATTACACTGACGCCAGAAATTCAGAAGATGCTGTCTACGAAGAAAGCCTCTTTGGCGCCGAATGAGTTGATCAAAATGATCCTGAAAATGGAAGTTGATCTACTTTGGAACGGTGGCATCGGTACCTATGTCAAAGCGTCGACAGAAACGCATACAGACGTTGGTGACCGTGCCAACGATGTGCTGCGTATTGATGGACGTGATCTACAAGCTCGTATTGTCGGTGAAGGCGGCAACTTGGGCATGACGCAGAAAGGTCGTATTGAGTATGCGCTGAACGGCGGCCGGGTTAACACTGACTTTGTCGACAACGTAGGTGGTGTAGATTGTTCTGATAACGAAGTGAACATCAAGATCTTCCTCAACGGCTTGGTTTCCAATGGCGATATGACGATCAAACAGCGCAACGCCATCTTGGAATCCATGGAAGAGGAAGTTGGCGAGATTGTTCTTGATGATGCTTACCGTCAATCCGAGTCTATTTCTGTCACCGAGCAACAAGGTGTCAGTGTTGTTAAAGAGCAAATTCGCTTTATTCACACCATGGAAAAAGCGGGCTATCTTGATCGCGCGCTGGAAAGTATTCCAGATGACGAGACACTACTGGAACGAGAAAAAACCGGACGTAGTCTGACTCGCCCAGAGCTTGCCGTATTGGTTGCTTACGGCAAAATGGTGCTGAAAGAACAATTGGCTAACGATGATATCGCCAACGACGAGTTCCATGCCAAGCAGCTTGTCGCGTATTTCCCAAGTGAGCTACGTAATAAGTATGCGCAGCAGATGTCATCTCATCCGCTTCGTACAGAGATCATTGCAACGGCTCTTGCAAACCAAATGGTTAACGAAATGGGATGTAATTTCGTTACGCGATTGCAGGAAGAGACAGGAGCAACCGTTGTTGACATTGCTAATGCATACAGCGCTGCAAGAGAAATCTACGATCTCGGTGACATTTTAGACAAAACCCGCGATCTCGATAACGTCGCTTCCGCGGATGCACAGTACGAAATTATGTTTAACGTGCGTCGCATGCTGCGTCGTGTTGCTCGCTGGTTGCTCCGTAATCGCAGTGGTAAGAACAACGTAAGTGAGTTGATTGAACGTTACCGCGCTGATGTGGATGTGATCACTCGCAGCTTAGATGAGATGTTGGTCTCAGCCGAAGTGGAAGAGCATGAAGAGCTGGCACGTTCTTGGATAGAGCGTGGGGTAGACGCGAGTTTGGCCAACAGAGTGTCACGTCTTTCTAGTTTGCAGTCGGCTTTGGATATTTCTGCGGTCGCCAGAGAGAAGGGCAAAACCGTCGAGCAAGCATCGAAGTTGTATTTTAATCTGGGTGATCGCCTTTCACTGCATTGGTTCCTCAAACAGATCAACAGTCAGGCCGTTGATAACAACTGGCAAGCATTGGCGCGAGCGGCGTTCCGTGAAGATTTAGATTGGCAGCAACGTTTATTAACTGCGCAAGTGCTTAACTGTCGTAGTGCTGATGGAGAGTTTGATGTGATCGAAGCACTCGATGAATGGATGGAGCGCAACGAAACGTCACTACACCGCTGGGAAAGCATTTTAAATGAGTTCAAGGTGGGTAGTGTTCACGAATTTGCTAAATTCTCAGTGGCTCTGCGTGAACTGGTATTACTTAACCTCAATTGCAGTGCAAATGACTAGGTTTTTACCCGTTAGATAAGTTTAAAGCCCCGAAAGGGGCTTTTTTATTACTCTGAGATTATAAAGTGACCATTTACACGTTACGGTGTCTCTTTTCGTATCCACTCAAACGATTGCTTTGTTATCTTTCAATATGTACCTACATTGTTCTTAACTATAAGGGACTGATAATTAAAGATATTAAATAAAAGATGGCTGCATTTATCAATAATCGCCGTATTTTGTTTGAATTGCGCCAATTTTAAGTAAATAATACCACCCCGTTTACACGGGGCTTTTTTCTTTCGGAGGCACAATGCTTTACCGTCTAGCCAGAGCTGGCTTTTTTCAATTGGATGCCGAAAAGGCGCATGACCTTGCCATTCAAAATTTCAAACGTTTCACTGGAACACCTCTCGATCTATTCTATCGTCAACAACTTCCACATCGTCCTGTTGAGTGTATGGGATTAACCTTCCGTAATCCTGTCGGCTTGGCCGCGGGGCTCGATAAAAATGGAGAATGCATTGAAGCGTTTGACGCGATGGGGTTTGGGTTTGTCGAAGTCGGTACCGTCACGCCACGACCTCAATCTGGCAATGACAAACCACGCTTGTTCCGCCTAGTCAATGCCGAGGGCATTATCAATCGTATGGGCTTCAATAATGAAGGTGTTGATTACCTGATTGAGAATGTTAAAAAAGCCAAGTACAGCTGTATCCTTGGGATCAATATTGGCAAAAATAAAGATACGCCGATTGAGAAAGGGGTAGAGGATTACCTCATCTGTATGGATAAAGTGTATGAATACGCTGGCTATATTGCGGTGAATGTTTCATCACCCAATACACCAGGATTGCGCTCTCTACAATATGGTGAAGCGTTAGATGAACTCTTGTCCTCGTTGAAACACAAGCAAGAAGAGCTAGCAGAAAAGTACAGCAAATATGTCCCGTTGACACTGAAGATCGCGCCGGATCTTACGGATGAGGAAATTAAGCAGATTTGCCAATCGTTGATCAAAAATAAGATCGATGGTGTGATCGCGACCAACACGACTCTTGATCGCAGTATTGTGGAAGGAATGAAGTACGCTAATGAGGCGGGAGGGTTAAGTGGCCGTCCTCTGCAATCGCGCAGTACCGAAGTCGTCCGTCTACTTCATCAGGAGTTACAGGGTGACATTCCTATCATCGGTGTTGGCGGTATTGATTCATTTGTCGCCGCGAAAGAGAAAATGATGGCGGGGGCGAATCTAGTTCAGGTTTATTCTGGCTTTATTTACCATGGGCCAGGTCTGGTACGCGATATTGTTAAAAATCTGTGACTTACAAGCGATAAGCTACTGAGAAATCAAGTCTTATTACGAAAGAAAGAGGAACGTGTTTCCTCTTTTTTTTTGTCCGTTGGTTTGTAGAATCAAAAGTACTGGAAGGTAATTAAGCGTTTACCTTCTTAATTCTGAGCTAACGTGAGAATGGAATAATGCTTAAACCAAGTGATAAATGGAAATGGTATTTCGACAAGTCCTCGGCTTGTTTGATGCTTGATTTGGGGGATACCTACGTCTTCCAAACAAACCTGACCAAGAAACATCTTGTAGATTGTGCATTTTCGCAAAATGAGTTCACGGTAGACGACGCCAGTGCATTTCAAACCTTCAAAGAAGGTCTCGCTTATCTAGAGCTTAATGAATATCGTAAGGATGAGCTCACACTGTATTGCGTGGCGGCAAAGCGGTTTCACAAGCCTGTTCAACCTAAGAGCTGGTTCTTTGATGCAAGTACAGCAGAGCATCAACCGGTAGAAGGGGAACTGGTGCTATTGTCCAATAGCTTCAATCGAGGGCTGTTTATTGTTTTAGAAGCAGGGGACAACGCAAGTTTGGTGTGCCCAGTGCAGCTGACGGGCTTCTTATTAACGGCTGAAAAGTCATTGGCTTACGGTGAAGCGATTAAAGTGATGCACGATCGAATGAGCGTTCCTAATCAAGCCGATTTATGCCTTCCTATGGCCCTTGTTGGGTAAAACTTTCCTTTATTTTCGTTCCTATTGTTTGCACTTATCGACCCATGAGGTCGATTTTTTTTGCGCCTCAATTACGTCTACAAAACATATCTCTACTTTTTCTAGGTTCGACTGTGTGATTTTGAGCCAATTTTTTCTTCCCATTTAACCTCCCGAATTAGGACGATAGCGGCCAAATAACCGCCAATTGTTCCCTGTTTTGCCCTATTGGTAAGTAAATTACACAGCAGATTTAAATCTGGTATATACCAAATTTAATGTAAATAAGTATTCACTTTGCTTGTGGGCCAATTAATCTGGATAAGAGATGACGTTGACAGTGACCTGAGCCATAACATTTGAAAGGGAATGACCGCTTAGAAGTTGAGCAGTTGTTTGCCACCTGAGTCAGTGGAGGAGAAAACCTTTGAAATACGAGGCATTGAAAAGAATATCAGGTATAATCAGCACCATTTTTAATTGCTAAAGAACGCTATGAACCAATATCTTGCTGTTACCTCAAATGGGTTAGAAAACCTTCTTGCTGAAGAACTGACGAATCTAGGGATCACAGACGCCAAACCCGTACAGGCAGGGGTGAAATTTTCTGCTTCAAATGAGCAGATTTATCGTTGCTGTTTGTGGAGCCGTCTAGCTTCTCGTTTCGTAAGAATCCTTTCTGAGTTTACCTGTCAGGATGATATGGATCTTTATCTGGCAACCGTCGCGATTAACTGGGTAAATCAGTTCCACAGCACGAAAAAGTTCATTGTCGATTTCAACGGAACCAACCGTGAAATAAGAAATAGCCAGTACGGTGCGATGAAAGTGAAAGACGCTGTGGTGGACTGTTTTGAAAAGAAAGGGTTGCCTCGCCCGAACATTAGTAAAGAAAGACCAGACGTGCGTTTGCACGTGCGACTACACAAAGACAAAGCAATTTTGGGTATTGACATGGTCGGTAGCGGATTACATCAACGCGGCTACCGTCCGGCTTCGGGAAAAGCGCCACTGCGTGAAACGCTGGCTGCCGCAATCATCCTTCGCTCTGGCTGGAACTCAACTCAACCACTCCTCGACCCAATGTGTGGTTCAGGCACTCTTCTGATAGAAGCGGCAATGATGGCTGCGAACATGGCTCCGGGTGTGAAGCGTGAGAAATGGGTGTTTGAGTGCTTAGAAGATTTTGAACCTGAAGTGTGGGCACAGATAAAATCAGAAGCGAGTGTCACCGCTCGACGTGGTGTCAAAAAAGTTGACGCAAAGTTTTATGGCTTTGATAACGATGAAAAAGTCCTTGGCATTGCACGTGAAAACGCGCGACGTGCAGGTGTGGCTGAGCTGATTGAATTTAAATTGGGTGATGCGGCAACACTGTCACGTCCGCAAGGTTTCGACCATGGCGTTATTGTATCTAACCCCCCATACGGTGAGCGTTTGGGTACAGAACCAGGCTTAATTGCACTTTACACCGCATTTGGTGGACAGCTTAAGTCTGAGTTTGGCGGTTGTACTGCCTCCATCTTCTCGAGTTCAGATGAGCTACTAAGCTGTCTGCGTATGCGTGCTGATAAGCAGTTTAAATTGAATAACGGTGCGTTACCTTGTCACCAAAAGAACTACACCATAGCGCAAAGAAGCGCCGAACAGATTGAAGGCGCCGATACACCTCTTTCCATTGCCCCTGATTTTGCCAATCGATTGAAGAAAAATATCGGCAAAGTGGGCAAGTGGGCAAAGAAAGAACAACTGGATTGCTATCGCATCTATGACGCTGATCTTCCTGAATACAATGTGGCAATTGATATCTATCTCGATCATATTGTGATTCAGGAGTATGCAGCGCCTAAAGACATTCCAGAGGAAAAAGCGAAACGTCGTCTGACGGATATTATTCGTGCCACCATACAGGTGACGGGCATTGAAGCGAACAAAGTCGTGCTTAAGGTGCGTGAAAAACAAAAAGGGCGCAATCAATACCAGAAAATGGCTCAAGTCGCACAGACGATGGAAGTCAACGAGTATGGCGTTAAGCTCATTGTTAATCTCTACGATTACCTCGATACGGGTTTGTTTCTTGATCACAAGATCACTCGTCGTCGTCTTGGTGAAATGGCACAGGGCAAGGATTTCTTGAATCTGTTTGCTTATACAGGTAGTGCGACGGTACACGCGGCTAAAGGTGGTGCTCGTTCTACGACGACCGTCGATATGTCCAAAACCTATCTGCAATGGGCAAAAGACAACATGGCGTTAAATGGTTGTGTAGGCAATCAACATAAGTTTGAGCAAGCCGACTGTCTGCAGTGGCTAGAGAACGCGCAGGGGCAGTATGATCTTATTTTCATCGACCCACCGACATTCTCCAATTCGAAACGGATGGAAGCTTCTTTCGATGTACAACGTGATCACATCAAACTGATGAAAAATCTAAAGCGTCTGCTCAGACTGGGAGGAACGATTGTCTTCTCCAATAATAAGCGCCACTTCAAAATGGACTTGGAATCGCTTCTAGAGCTAGGTTTGAACGCTCAAAATATTTCTTCACAGACGTTACCACTCGATTTTGAACGCAATAAGCAGATCCATAACTGCTGGTTGGTAACGCATCAGAACTAATGGTGAATGCATTGGTGATACTCTACAGCACACAAGGCTGCCATCTCTGTGAGATGGCCCTTGAACTCGCAAATCAAGCAGGAATAGGGGATAAACTCGAGGTTATCGACATAGCTTTCGACGATGGGTTGTTTTCTCGTTACGGTGTCACCATTCCTGTATTGCATTGCCAAGGGGCCGAAATAAACTGGCCTTTTGATCTCAAAGAATTAACTCAATGGTTGGAAGATAATGGCATTACTTACCATTCATAATGGTCAACTGGCATTTGGTGACCATCCTCTGCTCGATAAAGCGGATTTTGCCTTACAAGAAAATGAGAGAGTCTGTTTAGTTGGCCGTAATGGAGCAGGTAAATCGACCTTAATGAAGGTGCTTGCTGGTGAAATCCAAATGGACGACGGCAAGTTTCAGATCACGCAAGATGTGGTGGTATCGCGTCTAGAGCAAGATCCGCCAAGAAATGAATCGGGAACAGTTTATGATTATGTTGCTGGTGGGTTGGCAGAAATCGGCCAGCAGTTAAAGATCTACCATGATCTTTTGGATCTTGTTGCGGTTGACCCAAGTGAGAAAAATATAAACCAGCTTGCCAGAGTGCAAGAACAACTGGATCACGCTAATGCGTGGCGTTTTGATGATCGAGTGAGCCACGTTTTGGCGGCCCTTCAGCTTAACGCAGAGACTAAGCTGACCGATTTGTCCGGTGGTTGGCAGCGTAAAGCGGCTCTGGCCAAAGCATTGGTTTGCGATCCAGATGTTTTGCTGCTGGATGAACCGACTAACCATTTAGATGTCACGACGATCGAATGGTTAGAAACGTTTTTAAAAGATTTCCGTGGTTCTATCATCTTTATCTCTCACGACCGTGCCTTTATCAAGGCGATGGCGACACGTATCGTCGATCTTGACCGTGGCAAGCTCGCCTCTTTCCCGGGTGACTACGAAAACTACTTGGTAGAAAAAGAGGAGATGCTTCGGGTTGAAGAGATGCAGAATGCAGAATTCGACAAGAAACTCGCCCAAGAAGAAGTTTGGATTCGTCAAGGCATTAAGGCACGCAGAACCCGTAACGAAGGACGTGTTCGCGCATTAAAAAAACTGCGTGAAGAGCGCCAAAATCGCGTGGAAGTGCAAGGTAAAGCGAAGATCCAGATTGATGATGCATCGCGTTCGGGCAAGATCGTGTTTGAGGCGAAAAATATCCATTTTGCCTTTGATGGTAAGACAATCGTTGATGATTTTAGCTTCAATATCATGCGTGGTGATCGCATCGCATTGATTGGTCCAAATGGGTGCGGCAAAAGTACAGTGCTGAAATTGTTGCTTGGCCAATTGTCGCCAGATGCCGGGCAGCTTCATTGTGGTACTAAACTTGAAGTTGCTTACTTTGACCAGTACCGTGAGATTTTAGATCCAGAAAAAACCGTTATTGACAATCTGGCCGATGGTAAACAGGAAGTGACGGTTGGTGGGCGTGATAGACATGCATTGAGTTATTTGCAAGATTTTCTCTTTTCGCCCAAACGTGCCAGAACGCCGGTCAAAGCACTCTCTGGTGGTGAGAAAAACCGGCTCTTGCTTGCGCGTATTTTCCTTAAAGCCAATAACTTATTGATTCTTGACGAACCGACCAATGATTTAGATATTGAAACGTTGGAACTTTTGGAAGAATTACTTGCCAATTATCAGGGTACATTGCTTTTGGTTAGCCACGATCGACAATTTGTCGACAACACCGTAACCACAAGTTGGATCTTTGAAGGTGAAGGGCGGATTGAAGAGTTTGTTGGCGGTTATCACGACGCGCAGCAACAACGTTCTCAGGCGATCTTGGCAAGGGAAATTGAGACAAAACAATCTCCTAAAACGAAAGTGGTTGAGGATACTCCCAAAACAACGCCAGTAAAGAACACCTCGAAGAAGTTATCGTATAAGCTCCAAAGAGAGTTGGAGGCGCTACCTGCTCGTTTGGAACAGCTAGAAACCGACATTGAAGCCTTGCAAGAGCAGGTCAACTCTGCCGATTTCTTCTCGCAGCCTGTAGAGAAAACGCAACCAGTACTCGATAAGTTAACCGCTTTGGAGCAGGAATTAGAAATCGCTTTCGAGAGATGGGAAGAGCTCGAAGCAATGCAACAGGATAGTTAAAAACCAATGAATTGCAGTATGAAATTCAAAATGACGACCGTAGCACTGCTGGTGGGTAGTGCAATGCAGGCAAACGCCGCGCTATACAAAGTTGTGGAAGTTGACCCAGCCCAAAATGGCAGCACTTCTTCGTACAACGAAGCCTATGGTGTTGCCATTCAAGCTGGAAACGTCTATCAGGATAGCGGAAAAACGCTACCGTTTGATAAAGGCTGCTTTGACAATGCTGCCGCTTGTGGTGATGAGCAATTTAAACTGGCTTTGGAGACGAGAATATCTGTCGATGGGGTTAGCTATCGTGAAGAAGTGCCATTTGCCATGGATCCTGCCTTCAGTTACATCCAAGATTACGATGATTTCAGAACCTATTGTTTTCGCGAATTGCGTTACTCAACTTGCGATACTTGGGCTTCCGTTCACTGGGCTCCATGGTCAAAAGAGCTGAGTAAAGACTATACATCGAACGCGCTGGCCTTTGTTGAAGGAGCTTCCAATGCTTACGATAATAAATACAACAACGTTATCAATAGCTTGACTGAAGCTGGTTTGCCAGTAGGCAATCAGAGTGTGGTAAAAGCTGATCAAACGGCTTTAGAAACTCGCAATACTGTCGTTGCTCCTGTTGTACCAAATGGGGATTTCTATCAGTCTCGAGCCTGGAAAACAGATGGCTCTTACACTTCTGGCAGCATTGCCACATCTGCGACGAATGACTATGGTTCTCACCACACTTCCAAAGCAGCGATTTGGGATCAAAATGGCAACGTTAGCCAAATTGTTTGGCCTCAAGGTGGGGATAGAGATAGAAATCGTCTCGCACAAGGTAGTATGAGAGATTTTGCTCTTTTAAGAGACGAAAACGATAAACCTATCACTATCTATGGGGTGGGTTACAACACCTTTTCTGATGACAACTATCTCAATGCCAGTGTCTTTGTCGGAACTATCGATGATAGCGCTTTTGATAAAACGACTTGGGAAACGAAAGTGGTTAGTGGCGCACAGATGAAAATTGGTAGCGACATTATCCATAGCAACTCTGTTGTGACCAACGTCAATGATAAATTTGTCGCTGTCGGCGAAGCCAAGCGTTCTGGTTCAAAACCCTCAGAAGGTGCGGCGGCTAATCGATTGTTTTTAATCGAAGATGTCACAGCAGACTCTATTTCGGCGACCTTTTTAACTTCGTTAGATAATCTATTCTTCTCGGGGGCTGGTGGCAAAATGGGCGGGATCAATAATTACAACGAGATTGTTGGTCAAGTTGATGCTGAAGATACCCGTGAAATTGATGGTAAAGAGCGGAGAAAGCGCGGTTTTATCTTTCCATATGGTGGAGCAGGAGCGAATCAAGAGCGGCGTGCTATCTTTAACGACAAAGCTTGGTTTTTGGATGATCTCACCAATGGCAGTAATGCGCCGACAAGCAATAACCAATATAGAATAGTGGATGCTTCCGATATCAATGATGCGGGCGTGATTTCTGCTACTGCGATTAAGTGTGATGGAGGTTATGATTCTACGTCACATAATGCTTACTGTGGTGGTGGCAGCAAAGATGAAACGATTGTGGCTGTCAAATTAGTTCCAATTGCAGGTGCGACTTCAGCAGACATCGAAGCGAGACCTGTCGATAAAGCGGCGGCAGAACGTAAAGGAGCAGGCCTTGGTTGGCTTTCTTTGACACTGTTAGTGTTTTTTGGTTTCCGCAGAAAATAGACTGATTTTTTAAACTAAGCACAGGCTCACATTTTTGACTCTGTGCTTTTTTTATACCTTGAGAAATGCTCGCAAGTGATCGATTCTTAATTGTGGAGTCACAAAAACTCCATCAAACTTTCATAGTAGTACGTTAGTTATAATGGACCGTATGAGGTAAAAAATTATGAAGAGACAAAAGCGTGATCGCCTAGATCGAGCACAATCCCAAGGCTACAAGGCTGGCTTAAATGGTAGGTCTCAGGAGGAGTGTCCTTATCAGCAGATGGATGCTCGCTCGTATTGGTTAGGTGGTTGGCGTGACGCCAGAAATGACAAGCACTCTGGTCTCTATAAATGATGTCCACATACAACTAGAAGGATTTGTAAGAAAGGCTCACTTCTTAGTGAGCCTTTTCTTTTGCCGTTAGTAAATATCAATTTGGTGCACTATAACTAAATGGTTTGGTGAAAAAATAAGCAGCCCAAACCGGGCCGCTACAAAATCAGTGAAACTAAAATGCAGACGTATCTTGGAACAAGCCGACTTTCAGATCTTTTGCGACATAAATTTCTTTGCCATCAACAAGAACACGGCCATCAGCTAAACCCATGACCAATTTGCGGTTTACGACACGCTTCATATGAATTTCGTAAGTGACCTTTTTCGCTGTTGGTAAGATTTGCCCGGTAAACTTCACTTCACCGACACCCAATGCACGGCCTTTACCTTGGCCACCAACCCAACCAAGAAAGAAACCAACAAGTTGCCACATGGCGTCCAAACCTAAGCAGCCTGGCATTACAGGGTCACCAGGAAAGTGGCAATCAAAGAACCATAAATCCGGTTTGATGTCCAACTCAGCTAAGATAAGACCTTTGCCAAAATCGCCTTCTGTCTCTGACATTTTGGTCACACGGTCCATCATAAGCATATTTGGTGCAGGGAGCTGCGGATAACCAGGACCAAAAAGCTCGCCCTGACTAGATGCCAATAGATCTTCTCGGGTATATGATTCACGTTTGTTTTGCATTGTCTGTATACTCCAATTTTTGACCAAGGCATCTTAGTGAACGCGTGTACGCTAAACAACTCCGATGAGTACTAGACAAACCAGTTTTTAATACGTTCTACAAAGCCTTGAGGATGGTCATGTTTAGCAAAATTCTCAATGCGCTCAGCAATCATACTTAGCACACTGTCTTCTTCGCCACGAAATGGTTTTCCCATAATCAGCGGAATCACTTCATCAATAGATGATACAGCCCAAATATGAAATTCTTTCGCTTTAATGCTCTCGACGACCTCTTTATGCAATGCAAGATGTTTTAAGTTCGTTTCTGGAAGAATAACGCCTTGTTCACCTGTAAACCCTTGATGTTTACAAACTTGGTAGAAGCCTTCAATTTTTTCATTCAATCCACCAACAGCTTGAACGCGACCAAACTGGTCTACCGCTCCTGTGACTGCGATTTGCTGGTCAATTGGCTGCTCGGAAAGTGCGCTTACCAAACAACAGAGTTCAGCGAGAGAGGCACTGTCACCATCAACTTCACTATAGGACTGTTCAAATACAATCGAAGCGGAGTAGGGTAATGGTTCATCAAGTCGCAGTGCACTACTTAAAAACGCCTGCATGATCATCATGCCTTTAGCGTGTAGATTGCCTCCAAGTTCCGCTTTACGTTCCACATCAGAAACATCACCATCGCCAAAATGTATCACGCATGAAATACGTGCCGGCTCGCCGTAAGAAACGGGGTGCCCTGCAACATCAATAACGGTTAACCCATTAATCTGTCCGATCTGTTCGCCCGTGGTTTCAATAATCACCTGTCCATCAAGAATATCATCAATAGCACGATGAGGAAGATAGGACTCTCTAAACTGCTTCTCTTCGATCGCTCGATCCATATTTGCCCCAGTTATGAGGTAGTTATCCGATTCAATGGCCGCAAGAGAAAGTATGTTGCGTAGCCAAAGTGGAGACAGAGGCAGGTAATGTTGATCTTCCGTCTCTCTCACACCGGCTGTAAGCAAACGTAAAAGTGCGTCCTGATCAAAAGAGGGTAACTCATATCTATTGCATAACCACTTTAAATAGCCGATGTAAGGAGTCAGGTTGTCATCATCAAGATGAAAATCCTCCTCCAATTCAGTGTACATTGAAAGAACAGAAAGCAGGTCTTCATCAAGATAGTCCAGTTCTGCTAGTTGATTTCTGTCGCCAGTGATCACCATTTTGCTTTGATAAACAACTGGTTCAACTTGTGGAGAAAACCATTCGGCTTTTAACGGTTTCGGTAACACTGGCTCACCAAGCATCGCTGCTTTGATTTTTGGCCAAAGCAGCGGATTAGCTAGAATCAAATTGGCGGAAACAATCAGAATGACGTTTTCTACTTGTGAGAGTTGGCCCGCTAGCATCTCTATTTGTCCGTTTTTATCGAGCCGATAAGTATCAAACAATTGATCTACCGCCAAGGATTCGGTCGATAACACGTTATGATTAGATATCGTTTCTTGCAGCGCTTCTTTGATAAGACCTCTGAATACAGAGTTGTCGCCACAGTTGACAAGTAAGAAGCGATGCATTCCAGAGGAAATCGTAAAGGCTTCAAGTGCCGAAGCGGCTCTGGGTTGCAGCTCTAAGTAGTCTGTCTGCTCAATGTTGTGGAGCTCGGAAAGGACATGGCGAAAATGGTCGAATTGAGGCGTTACGAATTGCCAGTTAACTTGGTTCATCTACATTCTTTATCAACGGGAATTGCAGCGGAGTATATCAGAATCATGAAATTCTGCAGGTAAATTGCCACGAGCATGCCTACGATAAAGAAAAAGGTTGATCTGACTCTACTTGGCATCTTCTCTAGCTTGAGAACTGACGCGGCTTGAGTTACGCTGTCACCATAAATGTGCTGGGATGGAATAGATGAAATATCAACAGTTAGAGAATTTAGAATGTGGCTGGAAGTGGCAATATCTTGTCAATAAATGGAAGGATGGAGAAGCGATTACCCGTCACATCGATTCAAGTGAAGCGGATGCCGCAGTTGCTGAGCTTCGAAGGTTGGAGCATCAACCTACGCAAGTAATCGAGTGGATTGAACGTCATATGGCTCTCGATCTAGATAAAAAGCTTAAGCAAGCCATTCGCGCCAAACGTAAACGACATTTTAACGCAGAGCAGATTCACACAAAGAAAAAGTCGATAGATCTCGATTATCGCGTGTGGGAGAAGCTTTCATTTCGAGCAAATGAGTTGGGATGCACTTTATCTGATGCGATTGAATATTTGCTGAGTGAAGCTTCGCGTAGCGAAAAAGCCAGTGCTGCGGTTACCAGCTTAAAAGAAGACTTAAGTAAACTGCTATCAGACTAAACCAAGGAGGGCGTTATGCTTTATGTTATCGTGATTGCAGCGGTGTTAATCTTTTGGTTAGTCGCCATCGACAGACCTGTATTGAAAATTAGCTTTAAGCAAGGGCATATCAATGCGGTTAAGGGAAATTTGCCACCATCATTCCGCCATAATTTGCAGGAGATTGGTGATAAAACGCCCTTTGATGGTGAGTTAAAAGTTTACAGCCAACGCACGGGGATGAAATTGGTTTTCAGCGAGCAAGTTCCGAAAAAAATTCAACAGCGCATTAGAAATGTTTTCCCACACCAGGGCTTTAAATCAAGTAAAGGGAAAAAGCACGCCTGAGAAACATCTCAGTTTCATCGTTATTTCGACTCACGCGAGAAGCGTAAACAATCATGTTCAAATCAAAGGAGTGACACGTTAATCTCGGACTTTTCTTCAAGAAGGAAAATGCATGAGATACAGTGTCACTTTTTTCATCACAATTTGCTTAGCTTTTCCATCTTCTGCTGACGATTCCGCAAGGAATCCTGTTGCGGCAAAGATAAAAAAAACAATTGCAAACTAAAGTAAATAAACAGTTCCATTCCTACGAAGGGTACTGTGACCTAGTCATTTACCTAGAGCACACGGAAAAGTATGCCATCGTTAAGCGAGTCTCTGGTATTGGTGATCAAAAGATCTGCACTGCAGGCAAGGCGCTTCTAAAAATAGGCTCTCGTTATCGTTACCGCAGCGCGGAAAGCATGCTTGTGATTCACCTAAGTACATTACGTTGAATGCGTTACTGTTTTTCTTGTAACTTCCAATCACAATATTCGGAACCAAAATCACACAAATATCCCAAGTTATGTGGTTATGTAATAAAATTAGGTATATCAAATAAAGTTCAAGGAAGAGTGTTTTGCTTTTAGCGAATAGACGATATACCAAAGAAGCCGTAGACATTGCAGAGCAGGTCGCCAATGAAGTTGAAGTACGGCATGCAAAATGGTTGGTGAGTATTAAGTATTTGCTCGATCAGTCTAATGTTGACAGTTTGCTCAGTTTGCAAGGTCGCTACTGCGATGATGTCATCTTTTCCGAAAATGAGCGGATTACTCGTAATCAACGTATCCTGTTGGAATGTGAGCAAGCCAGAGTTAAGGAGAAGCGAGAAAGGGTACAAGATCGTCAAAATACCCTTAAAAGAGTCGTTGCGGATGTAAGCCGTCATACCGAGCATCTTCTAGTTAAAAAACTGCTTAGTAATCCCATAGATAAGCTGTTTAACGGAATTCCACACTTTGATCATCTGGCTTCTTTTGCTTACTCACCATCTTTGAGTTTTAGCAAGTTGAGCACACTAACCACGTTGAGCCATCAACTAAGCTCAAGTGTGGTGGATTTAGTCTCCAACCCCAAATTCTGCGAACGTATAGGGAAGGCTGCTAAAGGGGTTACCGATGCAAAAGTCGCAATAGGTCAAATTGGCATCGAAAATTGCCGATTACTTTTTCCGGTGCTGATGGCGAGGCCGATGCTCAAATGGTCTGATGCGAATACTAAGTTAATTGCCCCCAAAATGTGGCAGCATATGATAGTCACCGCGAATGTTACTCGAATGCGTTTGTCTGACGCTGGTTTTAAAGAACCAGATGTTGGAATACTTCTTGGCGTATTAAGAACCGTTGGCCAGTTTTTAATTGCTAATCATTTTACTCATACGTTCGAAGATGCGTTAGTCGAAACGATGATTAAGTATCGTGAGCAGGACAAACGCGAAGAGTACTATGCCTGTGCAGAAGTAATGGCGAATATATCTTTTCTACCCAAAGTCATTCATGAGCTTGAAGCTCAGTTGTCGCAACGCGTTTTAGACTCATTAGATTGGTCACCCAACTCAGTGTTTGTTAAAACAGCTGTACAGGAAGATTTAGATAAGGTGCCAGTCGAAAATAGAAATATCGCCGGCGCGGCTTTAGCGCAAGCTCGCGCGTATTCCATTTATGACGGTCTGAATCAGAGCAATGCCTTTGTGGAGAAGCACAAGCCGTATTGGTTTGCTCGTGTACAGATGCCAGGATCTGCACTAAAAGAAATCCAAGCCCGTGTTCCCGGACGCCTCATGTTGTCTAAATAGCTCACGTGTTATTCAATTAGAGCGTTTGAAACGTAGTGGAAAGCTCATATGGAAAAAGTTTAACGGGCTAGGTTTAACAGGTATTTCAATGGCTTGCGGAGCATTGGCGTTGCTAATAAGTGACCCTGTAATGCCATTATCTCAGTGCGCATTATGTATATTATGTTAAATAAAGGATCATTCTAATCTTATATGCCTGCACTTTTCTCTCATAACGACACGACGATCGCAATTGAACATAACCGATTTACCATAAAATCCATAATATAGAACAAAACAATCTGCGTTTGTTTTGTTCTATATTAAGCTCAAGCGTTTCTGCTAAGATTCATCGCGGTGGAATGTTTGGATAACACTCTCTAGTTCATGCTTTCTGACAGGTTTTGCGATAAAACTATCCATTCCAGATTCCAAGCAATCTTGACGGTCACTTTCTAGAGCGTGTGCTGTTAGTGCGACAATAGGCACTTGAAAACCGTTGCTTCTAAGTGTGCGTGTGGCTGTTAGTCCGTCCATGACTGGCATCGAGACATCCATGAGTACCATATCTAGCGACACTTCATCTCGTCCAATAAATTCAATGGCTTCACTCCCATTGTTTGCCATGAATACCTTATGTCCTAACTTAGACAGAAGCAACTTAATGACCATTTGATTAGATTGGGTGTCTTCAACGACAAGTATGTTCAAGATCTTATTGAACGGCTCAGTCTTAGTGACGTTACCACTCTTGCTCCGTCTTAGCTCTTTGACTGGTAAACGGACTAAAAACTCAGATCCTTTTCCAAACTCACTAGAAACTGAGATAGTTCCAGACATTAATTCTACAAGATGCTTGGTGATTGCGAGGCCCAAACCTGTGCCGCCAAACTTACGTGTGATTGAGCTATCCGCCTGTTTAAATGCGACAAATAGTGATGAAATTTTATCTTCTTCTATACCAATACCAGTATCTCTGACGGTCAATACCAGATTATTTCTCTCGACAGCTAAACGAATATGTATTTCACCAGTTTGAGTAAATTTGACTGCATTGCCCACTAGATTGAATAGAATCTGCGAAATACGTATTGGGTCAAGCCAATAATCCTTATGCGGGTCAAAGAGCAAACTGTAGTGAAAACTGAGTCCTTTGTTTTCTGCTAGTTGCTGTTGCTGCTTCAACACAGAAGTTGCAGTGTCACTTAAATTGGTCCATTGTTCTAATAAAGAAAAGTTACCTGATTCGATCTTGGATATATCTAGTATGTCGCTGATGAGTGCCAACAAGAGCTCTGCGGAGTTTTCCATTTGTTGTACAACTTCGCTTTGATATTTAGAAATCCCGGAATCCTTAAGTAGATCGAGCATGCCCAAAACGGAGTTAAGTGGAGTTCGGAGCTCGTGACTCATCATGGCAAGAAACTCGGATTTGGCCTTATTGGCTCGCTCTGATTCTTCTCGCGCCACAGCCAGTTCGTGAGTTCTAGCTTCTACGATACGTTGTAACTTTTCTTTGTGTTCAATATCAATAACAGCGCGTTCGACTAAGGGTAAAAAACGTTTCAGCGTTTCCTTTGACTCAATGCTAAACTGCCCTGACCTGTTCCCAACGAGTAGAATGACGGACTGCGTCACTTCTGCGTCTATGCCTGTTAATAACACGGAGCCGATGTGAGTTTGAATGAAGCTGTTAATGTTTTGGAATTCATTGGCTTTATAAGGCTCAAACAGCAGGATACATTCACCGCCTAAAGCGCGGTTGAATCTGTCGCCCTCAGACCATGTGATGTGAGCAAAAACTCGATTGGTGGTCAGTAGTGTTGAAAATGAGGGTTCTTCGCGATGGCGAGAAAGTACAATAAAATCATCAAAATCTATGTATTTTTTCAACACGCGTTTTAAGCCGGAAAATATTTCATGGCGATTTTTAGCTTCACTCATGGCGGAGATAGCGCTAAGAATGGCTTTATTCTCTTCTGCCAATCTCTTCTCACGTTCCCTACTCTCTTTTAGTTCAGCCAGCGCTTCTTGCAGCTCTTCTTTGATAAAGGTGTTTTCGATTTTATGCGTCATGTGGTGAATGGAAGATAGCCGAGGAGATCATTAAATTGCCATGACCATTTTCTCCGCCTATAAATCTTCCTTGCTCCCCAAAAGTAAAAGGACAAATAAAGGGTTTGCCATTGAGCTCATCGGCTAACTGTGTGAGTACGGCATCAATATCTTGGCGAATTTGGATCATTGAACCTGCACAGAAGATGTTAATTACGCCAATCTTGTTGGAGTCTTCCAGCTTTTGCCAAAATGCCGCATTGACGACACGTGCAGCTCGGCGTATCAGTTGCTCTTTGCAACCTCGCATCAGATAAAGTCTATCGCCTTCGTCTATCTTTGAAAACAGCTCAATCCCCCCTTGCTCTGTCTCGCGAATGGGATGGGAAAGGATAAAATAAGGATGATCATAAAGATGACCAGCGATGCGCCCTAACGGATATGCGGTTGCCACATCGAAGATAATGTTATGCGTTTCATTTTCCTTGAAATGAAGCTTTGCCCACTCTTTATAAACGCTAGCCGCGGGGAGATTGTCAATTTCAATCAGTTCTCGCCCGTGAACTTTGGTTGCTTTTCCTGTTACCTCTGTTGGAATATGACCCGCACTAAATCCGGTGTAGATGGATTGAGATGAAAAGAAAACCGTCAAACTAATCCCATTTCTGCTCGTGCCCTGAGAGGTAAAAAGAGACCAGGCTCCTTTGATTTGATTATCTGCTGCACTCCCTCCAATGATGGGCACCAGAGTTCCAAAGTATTGATCTAAAGCTTGAATGATTTCTTCTTCATTACCTGGCGTTGAATGCAAAAGGATGAGGCTAGGCACTTCACTCTGTCGATTGGCATGACAGAGCGCCATTTCAAGCACCTGTTGAACATTGTGATCAACCATCTGCGGAAGGTTTGCTTCCACAGAGATTCCCGTGCCGTAGGCATTGCTCAAGCCACTGTCAAATATCGCGAATACACCCACCACTGGACCAGGATGAAAACCATGTTCTGTCATGATGGCTTGACATGAGCTTGAGCCATGAAATGGGATGCCAGGAAACTGAGTCTTAAATGCGTGTTGCAACTTATCGCAACAATACTCTTCTGTGTAATAGCAAATAAGCATTGCAAGATGCTTGTTACTGATTTTCATGCGAAACTCGCTAATCGCTTTCGTTTCATCAAGCTCATGGCTAAACACAGTCTGACAACGCATTTTCTAATTTATGATTTTGTAAATTGATCTCCTTTATACCACTACTTCTATTGATTGCTAAGAGTGATGAGGATTTTGGAATTAAAATTTCGCGTGTTGTGTCAGATTTATCTATATAAAACCTTGGCAATAGTAACGTCTTTATTACGGATGTAGAACGTGACAGGATAGCTTTGAGTGCTTAGAAGAATACTTTCTTCATCACGAGTTATAGAATACTGTTTTTGATTTAAATCAATTTTTAAAGTGCCATTTTTGGGCAGTTGAATGCGTATACCATCACTTTCTCGCCTTATTTCTAACTTTTCTTGAGAAATTGTTAATTCACATGGTTGGCTTTGTGAACAATCCAGCATTTGTAGTGACTCATATTTCAATGTGCGCCAGATAAATGCGATGACTAATACTGTCAGGATGAGCAATATTTGTGCGAGCCTTGCCTTTGTTAACTTTTGCGCCGCCATTTTTACCGTTTTCCTTGTTACAAACTTCAAAGTTTTTAAATAAAAGAGCAATTCCCGAGCATCAGTAAGGTTACTACTCTGTCATTGATTTGTTAATTCAAGTATAGTTACAGGCTGAAAATGCCACTTTTCTTTAAAGTCGGCAAGGGAAATAACGTCATGAAATGACTTAGTTTCTTGAGCTGGTTTGGGTGGCGTTACGACGCAAGTCGTGTTGGAAGTAAAGTGTAGTTAATTAGAAATTGGAAGCATGCAAATGAGCCAAGAAAAGCAGCTTGAACAAAACTACAACTATACAGTCGTTCGCCAGTTTACCCTAGTGACCATTCTATGGGGTATTGTTGGTATGGCTGTTGGTGTTTTGATTGCCGCTCAGTTAGTATGGCCACAGCTTAACTTTGATACGCCGTGGTTGACGTACAGTCGTTTACGTCCATTGCATACTAACGCGGTAATTTTCGCGTTTGGTACTAGCGCCCTGTTCGCAACATCCTATTATGTTGTACAGCGCACCTGTCAAACTCGTCTCTTCGGTGGACCTTTGGTTGCCTTTACCTTTTGGGGTTGGCAGGCGATCATCCTCTCTGCAGCGATTACTCTGCCTCTCGGTCTAACATCGGGTAAAGAGTATGCGGAGTTAGAATGGCCTATCGACATCGCGATCGCGGCGGTATGGGTTTCTTATGCTGTGGTGTTCTTCGGAACATTAATCAAACGTAAGACCTCTCATATTTACGTGGCGAACTGGTTCTTTGGAGCCTTTATTATCACTGTTGCCGTTCTGCACATTGTGAACAGTATGGCGATTCCTGTCTCTTTGGGTAAATCATACTCGATTTATTCTGGCGCAGTGGATGCTATGGTGCAGTGGTGGTATGGTCATAACGCGGTAGGTTTCCTACTTACAGCTGGCTTCTTAGGTATGATGTACTACTTCGTTCCTAAACAAGCTGAACGTCCTGTTTATTCTTACCGTTTGTCTATCGTTCACTTTTGGGCGCTCGTTTCTCTTTATATCTGGGCTGGTCCTCACCACTTGCACTACACTGCTCTACCAGACTGGACTCAGTCTTTGGGCATGGTGATGTCGCTTGTGTTATTTGCTCCGTCTTGGGGTGGTATGATTAACGGTATCATGACACTTTCTGGTGCATGGCATAAGCTACGTTACGATCCTATCCTGCGTTTCTTGATTGTGTCTCTTTCCTTCTATGGCATGTCTACCTTTGAAGGCCCGATGATGTCGATTAAGACTGTCAACGCGCTATCACACTACACAGACTGGACCATCGGTCACGTTCACTCAGGTGCGTTGGGCTGGGTTGCCATGGTTTCTATCGGTTCTGTTTACCACTTGATCCCACGTTTGTTTGGTCAAGAACGTATGTACTCTGTTGGTCTGATCAACGTTCACTTCTGGTTAGCGACAATTGGTACTGTTCTGTACATCGTAGCGATGTGGATATCTGGCGTAATGCAAGGTCTGATGTGGCGTGCAGTGAACTCTGATGGTACGTTGACTTACAGTTTCGTTGAATCTGTATCAGCGTCTTACCCATTCTACTTTGTACGTTTCCTAGGTGGTTTCATCTTCCTAACTGGTATGTTCTTGATGGCCTACAATACGTACAAAACTGTCAGTGCACCAAAACATAGCTTGAAAGCTATTCCACAACCGGCATAAGGAGATTGAAGAATGAGTTCAAATTCTAATAATCGCCACGAAATCATTGAACGTAATGTCGGTTTGTTGGCTATTTTTATCGTTTTTGCAATTAGTTGGGGAGCACTTGTTGAAATCACTCCACTGATATTCCAAAAACAAACCACAGAGCCTGTAGAAAATCTACGCGCTTACTCTGCCCTAGAGATGGAAGGTCGTGATATTTACATCCGTGAAGGTTGTAACGTATGTCATAGCCAGATGGTTCGTCCTTTCCGCTCTGAAACAGAACGCTATGGTCACTACTCTGTCGCTGGCGAGAGTGTGTGGGAGCATCCATTCCTATGGGGCTCTAAGCGCACTGGTCCAGATTTAGCCCGCGTAGGTGGTCGTTATTCGGACGAATGGCACCGTGTCCACTTACTGGACCCTCGTGAACTGGTACCTGAATCAAATATGCCGGGTTTTCCTTGGCTAGCTGAGAATGTACTGGATGGCAAATTAACTCAGAAGAAGCTGGAGTTGTTCCGCAATCAATTCGGCGTGCCATACACCGATGAGCAAATCGCCAACGCTGGCAAAGATGTTGAAGGAAAAACAGAGATGGACGCTGTCATCGCTTACCTTCAGTCTTTGGGTCATGCAATGAAATAAGGGGGTTGTTATGGATTTCGGTACAATTCACAGTATTTATACTGTCGTACTTTTTGTCAGTTTTATTGGTATCGTCGTCTGGGCTTACAGCAAAAAACGTAAGGCCAGTTTTGATGAAGCAGCCAATTTAGTATTTGCTGATGAAGAGAAATCTAGCCCTAATCAACAAGGAGTTACGAAGTAATGACTACATTCTGGAGTCTCTGGATTATCGTGATTACTGTCGGTACGCTTGTGGGCTGTGCTGTACTTCTTTTCTGGTGTGCCAAAGATAAAATGGGCGTCGAAGAAGGTGCAGATATGGGCCACGAGTACGATGGTATTCGCGAGCTGAACAATCCGCTACCAAAGTGGTGGACTTATCTTTTCATCAGTACGTTTGTTTTTGCTGCGGTGTACTTGACGCTATTCCCTGGCTTGGGAAGCTTCAAAGGGGTACTTGGGTGGCAAAGTTCAGACCAAACCGTCCGTACGGTTGCAGAGTACAAAGAAGCCATCGCGTCAGCACAACAAAACAAGCAGCTAAACCAGTATGCCAAAGAGCTTGATGATGCTAACACCTACTTTGGTGAAGCGTTTCGTAGTCTTGCGTACAACGGCAGTGCTTTGCGTTCTATCCCTGAAATTGCAGCAAATGAAGAAGCAACTAAAGTTGGTCAACGTTTGTTCTTGCAAAACTGTTCACAGTGCCATGGTTCAGATGCGCGTGGTCAAAAAGGTTTTCCTAACCTAACTGATAACGCGTGGTTGTATGGTGGTGAGCCTCAAGCCATCGTTACAACTATCATGCATGGCCGTGTTGGTCAGATGCCAGGTTGGAAAGACGCGCTGGGTGAGCAAGGGGTTCAGGAAGTTGTTAGCTACGTTCTGAGCTTATCGGGTCGCTCGGTAAATGCTCGCGAAGCCGAAGCAGGTAAATCTCGTTTTGTCGTTTGTGCTGCATGTCATGGTACCGATGGAAAAGGTAACCCTGCTGTTGGTGCACCAGATTTGACAGACAAGGACTGGCTATTTGGTGATTCGCGCGCAGATGTGACAGAAACCGTCATGAATGGCCGTTCTGGCGTAATGCCAGCCTGGAAAGATATTCTAGGTGAAGACAAAGTTCAACTGGTTGCTGCTTACGTTTGGAGCCTGAGCAACACTGAAAATAATAAGTAACATTTCAATAACAGCCCCTTCTTCAGGGGCTGTCTTTCCTTTAAATTAAAGCCCTTACGTTTCATTTTGTTGTTGAGAACTTTTTTATGGTAAAGCCTTGGTATAAACAATTCTGGCCGTGGTTCCTGATCATTTTACCACTCACGGTAGTGACTTGGACGATAGCGACGGTCATAGTCTTCTCTAAGAACTCGGTTTCGCTCGTTGCGGAGGATTACTATAAAAAAGGCAAAGGGATCAACGTTGACATCAGTAAGATCAAAGTAGCCAAAGATCTCGGCCTCAATGCAACTATCGCTTCAGATGATACCGGCGTCACTATTGTATTTGATAAAGGAAGCTTAGCTCATTTCCCCGCTCTCACTGCGACCTTCACTCATCGCACTTTACCGGATCGTGATTTCACTAAGCTATTAACCGCTGATGCGAAAGGTGTCTATCGTCTGGTTCCGGATAACCACATTGAAGGGCCATGGTTCGTTGAGCTTCAGCCTCATGACCAGAAATGGCTGATTCAAGGTCGTGTCACGTTCCCCTCTCCTTCTACGCTTTTAATGAATTAGCACTATGACAAAATCCTGTTATCACTGTGGTGAAGATGTACCAGCCAACACGGATTTCAAAGTGGAGATATTGGGCGATGTTCGTTCAATGTGCTGCCCAGGTTGTGAAACCGTTGCACAAACAATCGTCGATAATGGCTTAGTCTCTTACTATCAATATCGAACTGCGCCGGCAGAAAAGGTTGATTTAGTCCCTGAGCAGCTCAAAGCCTTAGTGCATTACGACAACGAGGAAGTTCAGTCAGAGTTTGTCCGTCACAGTAACAATTACTGTGAGGTAATGCTTTCTCTGGAGGGCGTTTCTTGCGCGGCATGTGCATGGTTGATTGAAAAGCAAGTTAATAGCAAGCAAGGGGTTTTGTCTATAAAAGTAAACACTACGACAAACCGAGCTTTACTTTCTTGGGATAAATCAAAGACTAAACTCAGTGAACTGCTATCTGGAATTCATCAATTAGGCTACAAAGCCGCTCCTTTTGAAGCGGACAAACAAGAAGCGGCTTATCACGCAACCATGAAGCAATATCTCTATCGTTTAGGTATTGCTGGCCTTGCGACTATGCAGGTGATGATGTTGGCGGTCGCGCTCTATCTTGAGGTTTTTGGTGATCTTGAACCTGAGTTCAAAAATTATTTCCGCTGGGTGAGCTTAATTTTTGCCACTCCGGTCCTTCTTTACTCTGCACTGCCTTTTTATCTTAATGCTTGGCGAAGCATTAAAGGTAGAACTCTCGGTATGGATGTGCCTGTGTCGATAGCACTCATCTTTGCTTATTGCGCAAGCTTAGTCGCTACCGTGACAGAGCAAGGTGAAGTCTTTTTTGAATCTATCTCCATGTTTACCTTTTTTCTTTTGGTAGGACGTTTTCTGGAGATGAGAGCCCGGAGAAAGGCCGCCGCGGCTAGTGGAAATCTGCTCAAGTTGATCCCAGCAATTGCAACCACCCTTGAAGGCAAACAGGTCCCAGTAAAAAGTTTGAAAGTTGGCGATCAAATCCGTGTTTTGCCCGGCGAGCATATCCCTGCCGATGGTAAAGTGGTGGAAGGGCGTGTGCATGTTGACGAGTCTATGCTAACGGGAGAGTCGATCCATGTTGTTAAACAGATGGGTGATCTTGTCTATGCTGGTACGCTCAATGGTGATGAATCTTTTGTATTGGAGGTTGCCTGCTCTAAAGCGGACTCGGTAATTTCAAATATCGTTCGACTTCAAGATGAGGCACAGCATTCTAAACCGAAAATCGCCGAAATTGCCGACGTCGTTGCACGTTATTTTGTCGGTGTCATTTTGCTCATTTCAGCGGCAACCTGGCTCTACTGGCACCAAACTAAGCCGGAAGATGCGTTTTGGATCATGTTATCTGTGCTTGTGGCAACCTGCCCTTGTGCTCTTTCGCTTGCCACGCCAACAGCCTTGACTTGTGCGACCTCACGTATGGGTAATTTTGGTATCTTACTGCGCAAAGGTCATGTGTTTGAAACCCTGTGTAAAATCAATCATCTGGTGATAGACAAAACGGGTACTTTGACCAAAGGTGATATCGAGATACAGCGCACGGAAACCTTTGCCGAATGGCCAGAAACACAATGTCTCGCGCTTGCGAGCAGTTTGGAATCCCATGCTAACCACCCAATTGCTCGCGCTTTTGCTAGATACGCAGATTCAGATGTTCAAGCAGTCGATGTGACCAATGTCATTGGCGCTGGTATTTGTGGTTACTGGAACGGTGAGGAAGTAAAAATTGGTAGCAGCAGATATGTACTAGAGCGTGAGCAGCCTGAAAGTCATGCGGTATATCTTTCTATTGCTGGCAAACACGCCGCCACATTTTTTTATCACGATCCGATTCGTAAAGAGAGCAGAGAATTTTTGCAGAAGTTTGCTGAGGCAGGAATAAAAACAACGCTGCTCACCGGTGACTCTCTTGCCAATGCAACGCCAGTTGCCAGCGCGATGGGCATTGAACACGTGATAGCTTCTGCCAAACCCGAAGATAAGCTCGCCTACTTACAAAACTTGGATGCTTCAGACATTACCATGATGGTTGGCGATGGTATAAACGATGCACCAACTTTAGCTGGTGCTCACCTTTCGGTCGCGATGGGCAGCGGTACTGACGTTGCTAAAGCATCAGCAGATATGACGTTGCTTGGTGATCGACTTGATAAATTACTCGAAGCTCGAGAACTCGCACTGCGCACTAGAAAAATCATCCGAGAAAATCTGGCTTGGTCTCTAGGCTATAACCTGTTAATTTTACCGCTAGCGGTTGCTGGATTGGTTGCCCCTTACATCGCCGTTGTTGGCATGTCGGCAAGCTCTATCATCGTTGTCTCTAATTCGCTCAGACTGCTCAAAGAGCAAGGTAAGTAATATGGAAAGCTTGTACATTCTCATTCCGATTGCCATTGTTTTGGTTTGCTTTGCCGTCGCGATCTTCTTGTGGGCAGTCAAAAGCGAACAATTTGAAGATCTTGAGCGTCAAGGAACAAACATACTATTTGATGACGAGCAAGAATCTCAGCAGCAAAGCGAGAGAAAGTAGGTAATGAATGGTGATTACCTTGGCGCGTTGATGATCGGATTAGCGGGCGCTGGCCATTGTTTGGGAATGTGTGGTGGGATTGCCTCATTGCTCAATCTAGGCAGTAAAAATCCTTCGCCAAAATTGAACACGCTTTTCTATAATTTGGGCCGTTTATTGAGCTATGGACTGTTTGGCGCCATTGTCGGTGGAACAATCTCTTCTCTCAGTGACATGGCTGGACTCAATCAATCGCTAGCGTGGTTACGCTTACTGGCCGCTCTATTCATGATTCTGGTTGCGCTTTATATCGCGAAGTGGTGGAACGGACTTCTCTTCGTGGAGAAACTTGGGCAACTGCTTTGGCGTTTTATTAAGCCGATGACTCAACATTTCATGCCGATCCGCCACCCTTTACAAGCGATCCCTTTTGGTTTTCTATGGGGATGGTTGCCGTGTGGCTTAGTTTACTCAGCCCTCACTTGGTCCGCGCTCTCTGGCAGTGCTTTAAACGGTGCTTTGATGATGCTGGCATTTGGTTTGGGCACCCTGCCCGCCATGTTACTGGTCGGAATCGGCGCGGAGTATTTCGCTCGAATTCAAAAATCATCCATTTTTAGGCATACATCGGCCACAATTTTGCTTCTATATGGACTCTATACCGGATTTGGCGCAGCTACGATGCTCGGTCTTGCCCGTTGACTCACATTGAGCAAACGCTTTTTTACTACCCTTTAGTATTCACCAGTGCTAAAATATTGACGTATATCAAATAGTGAAAGGTTGTTATGATTTCTGAAAAACCTGCGACAAAGCGTATCCAGTCCGGTGGGTGTGCGATTCATTGTCAAGATTGTAGTATCAGCCAACTCTGTATCCCATTTACATTGAATGAAGCTGAATTGGATCAACTTGATCAGATTATCGAGCGAAAAAAACCGATCCAAAAAGGCCAAGAGCTTTTTAAAGCGGGTGATGAGTTACGATCTCTCTACGCGATTCGCTCGGGTACGATCAAAAGCTATACCATCACTGAGCAAGGCGATGAGCAGATTACAGCCTTTCATCTTGCCGGGGACTTAGTTGGGTTTGATGCGATTACCGACGATGCTCATCCTAGTTTCGCCCAAGCGCTCGAAACCTCGATGGTTTGCGAGATCCCTTACGAAATTCTTGATGACCTTTCAGGCAAAATGCCAAAGCTACGCCAACAGATCATGCGTCTAATGAGCAGTGAAATCAAAGGCGATCAAGAAATGATTCTGCTGCTGTCGAAGAAGAATGCGGAAGAGCGTTTGGCGGCATTTCTTTACAACCTTTCAACTCGTTTCTCTCAGCGCGGATTCAGCCCTCGTGAGTTCCGTTTGACTATGACACGTGGTGATATCGGCAACTACCTTGGTTTGACCGTTGAGACCATTAGCCGTCTTCTTGGGCGATTCCAAAAGTCTGAAATACTCAGTGTTAAGGGGAAATATATTACTATCCTCGATCACAGCGCATTAATGGAACTGGCTGGCGTCTCTAACGACTAATCCATTTTTAATGATGTAGCTCAGAGATGAGCTGCATCATACTTTTATGTAAAACCCTTCTAAACTCCTAATATTTATCTCTTTTCTAAGCTACAGTTACTTATATGGTTCTCCAACATGAGCGGGCTTAGATATGAGTATTTACAGTAAAATCCTTGTGGTTGCCGACATCAACAAAGATGAACAACCTGCACTGGCGCGAGCTGTACAATTAGCTAGAAAGAGTGTCTCGAAGAGTCATGTTACTTTCTTTCTATCCATCTACGATTTCTCCTATGACATGACATCTATGCTGTCTTTAGACGAGCGTGATGCGATGCGCCGCGGTGTTATCTATCAACGCGAGCAGTGGATGAGAAAAATTGCAAAGCCATATATTGATGAATCGATGACTTTTGATATCAAGGTGGTGTGGCATAATCGCCCTTATGAGGCCATCATCGCCGAAGTGTTTTCAGGCAGTCATGACATCGTAATTAAAGGGACGCGTAAGCACGATGTCCTTGAGTCGGTCATCTTTACACCAACAGATTGGCATTTGTTACGTAAGTGCCCTGTTCCTGTACTCTTGATTAAAAACGCCGATTGGCCAGAGCAAGCGAATATCATCGCATCAGTCAACGTGGGCTCGGATAACCCGACACATATCGAACTGAATAACATTATGGTTGAGCGGTTGCTGGAAATTTCATCCAGACTGGATGCACAAGCGTATTTGGTTAATGCTTATCCAGTAACACCTGCCAATATTACTATTGAGTTACCAGAGTTTGACCCGACGACCTATACCGATGCGGTACGTGGCCATCATCTCACGTCCATGAAGGCATTGAGGCAGCAATATGGGATAGATGAAGAGCACACCATGGTTGAGCAGGGGTTGCCAGAAGATATCATCCCCGCGTCGGCAGACAAGTTGAATGCCGCTATGGTGATTTTGGGGACAACTGGGCGTACCGGGCTCTCAGCGGTCTTTATCGGAAATACCGCTGAACACGTGATTGATAAGATTAACTGTGATGTGTTGGCGCTTAAACCGAAAGGTTATGTCAGTCCGCTCGACCCCAACATCGCTTCCTAAACCGATAAAAATCCCAGGAGTCTCTTCTGGGATTTTTTCTTGTCGGCACTGGCATCTTGCAAATTTATCCGTATCATACGCACTTCATTTATTTTGATGAATTTAAGATTAGCAGCAGATGACAGAGCAAATTCAAGAGCGTACGAAAGCTCAACAATACAACTTTAATAAGCTTCAAAAGCGCATTCGTCGCAATACTGGCCAAGCTATTGCTGACTTTAATATGATCGAAGATGGCGATCGCATTATGGTCTGTTTATCCGGTGGTAAAGACAGCTTTACGATGTTGGATATTCTGCTGAGTTTGCAAAAAAGCGCGCCTGTCTCCTTTTCTCTGGTTGCTGTGAACCTTGATCAAAAACAGCCGGGGTTTCCTGCGCATGTGTTGCCTGAGTATCTAGAAAGTCTTGGGGTTGAGTACAAGATTGTCGAAGAGGACACTTACTCTATCGTGCAAGACAAAATTCCCGAAGGGAAAACCACGTGTTCTTTGTGCTCTCGTTTGCGCCGTGGCATTTTGTATCGCACAGCGAAAGAGCTTGGCGCAACCAAAATCGCGCTTGGCCATCATCGTGACGATATCCTGGAAACTCTTTTCCTCAATATGTTCTATGGCGGAAAAATTAAAGGAATGCCACCGAAACTGGTCTCTGATAATGGAGAGCACGTTGTTATTCGTCCATTGGCTTATTGCCGTGAAAAAGACATTATTAAATACGCAGATATGGTCGGCTACCCTATCATCCCATGTAATCTGTGTGGCTCTCAGCCAAACCTTCAACGTCAGAACATTAAGATGATGCTTAATGACTGGGACAAACGTTTCCCAGGACGAATTGAAACCATGTTCAGAGCGATGCAAAATGTTGTGCCAAGCCATCTGGCGGACTTTGAATTGTTTGATTTCAAATCAATCAACAAAGACTCAGGTGTTATCAATGGTGGTGATATTGGCTTTGATAAAGAAGATGTGCCAAATGTCGTCGCAGACGAAGACGACGTAGTGCAAGCTTTTGATCCCGCACTGAAATTGGATGTAACCAATCTATCTGTGTAACCTGCTTGGTTTAAAGACACAATGCAAGAGGCTGCCATTTCGGCAGCCTCTTTTACTCCTGTTGAAGACTATTTTTTTGCCGCAGGCAAGTAAGGCAGAACCCGTGTTGTGGCTTGCGGTAAAAGTACAAATCCCTTTTCACCAATCTCCGTTAGCGCAACTTGTACTTTGCCATTCACAATCGCTTTTTCATCACCGTTAGAAAATGTGACCTTACTATTGAGTCCATTAGCAAATTCCATCGTCACTCCCTCAACTTCAGGAGTGAACCAACTGGAAAACATGCCCCCTAAATCGTCCAAAAGAGCCTTCATTTGTGGCATCAAAGGGGCTAGTTGCTGGTAGGTTACTTTCCCTTCGAGCGGCTCTTTAGTCATCACTACCAGTGAATAGTCACAACGCATATCCTGTGGGGTGTGGACAAAGACCAGTGGGTTGGCTGACTTCAAGTTATTATCCAGTGGTAACAAGAGCTCTTGGGATGGCGGGATAACAAACTCTTCGTAATGCTGTTCCTTTTCCATCCAAGCCTTCTCTATATTACATAGCTGCTTAGTTTGCGGGTTGACAAAGAAGATCCCGACTTTGACATCATCATGTCCTTCTTTGCTGTTGTTTTTCAGTTGCGAGAACAACTTCGAGTAAGTAAACATGTATTCCTGAGCTTGAACGCCAAAGGAAGAAAACAGACTCATCGCACATCCTAGTAGAGCTAGGTTTCTTTTCATCATTACTTGCATCCTATTTATTGGCTCCAAAACTCGCTGTTGTGACGTATCATCGCTTGCAGATCTTGGACGTAATCCATACCCCGCTCAGAATAGGCCAATAGCCCATGAGTTAATGCGCTTGCCGTTTCGACACTCAACAGATCCTGCTGTTTGTCTGCCAAATTTTGGCGAATATTACGCAATTCTGCATAAGCTCGGTTGCGGTTCACATTCATAAAATAACGATGAATCGATTCTTGAGCGGAAGAGAATTTGGCCACTTCGTGAAATGCGCCTTCACTGCGCTGCAAAGGGACAACGCCGCAACCTCGAGTGTAACACCACTGCCCAAAGAGGTTGTTGGCTTCACGAGCAAATCGTGATGTTCCCCATGCAGACTCATTCGCCGCTTGTGTCATCACCAACGACTCAGGAAGCACATTAACGCGTTTAAGCATTTCACTAAGCCAAGCTCGGTTCAATTGCGTGTCTGTCACCGTGACATCGTAACGTTTGGCTAGACGCAACGCCCTCTCTCTCTGTTTTTGCGACAGTTCGGCAATATTCAGAGTGAGCAAAAACTCACGGTCTTTGAGAATTTTTTGATTTTCTGCGGCAATCTTAGGGCGTAAATAATCAAAAAATGCCTGTTTCTTTTCTCGAGTATCTGTGATTGAGGCAAAATCAGGCAACGCTTCTGCAGCTCCTGTTGCGTCATCCTGTTGAGCTTCCAGCTCACGACGCTGCTCTTCGTAAAAAAGATAAGGACCAATAGATGAAAAAGCGACAGCCATCGCTATGGCTGTCGCTTTAAGAAAAATGGAAGGAGATGTGTTGTTAGGCATTGAACACCTGCGAATTATTGTCATCGTTATGATCGCCAGAATCTTGCACTGTAACGACCTTGAGTCGGATACCGAACATCTCTCGATAGAGAATTCCTTTGAGATGGAAAAAGAACGGCAACACGAAAATCAAACCAATGCCATAGAAAAGAATGGCAACGACAAACAGCAACATAACCAGTAAATAGAGCCCTGAAATGACCAGTATTTTGCGATTTATCGCCCTAAATGATAACAGCAGAGAGCGCATCGGTGGTACGTTCTTCTCACAAATCAGTAAGATAGATAAACTGAATGCCATCGATAAATAGAGTGACACAAATGGTAAAAGCATTCCGGCCACCCCCTGTAGCATCAGGCTGAACAGTGTCGCCAGAATAACAGGAATAGTAAACTGCAGCCCTTTGCTGATGTGACGGTTTTTAGTTTTCAGCCCAGCAGCATGGCTCATAGCCATTAAGCTGACACCAGCAAAAATCGGTGCGCTCACCACCTCGAAACTAAAATTGGCAATATAGATAGCCGACAAGATCTGCTCATTGAGCAAATTCGGGTCGACAATTGCGTCGAGCAAAACGGCGGGATCGCCTAATTGCAATTGTAACGCGATGTAAAAAATAGCTAACTGCACTAACAGAAAAGCGATAATGGCGGGGGAAAAGCTGAAAAGATGTCGGATGGTCAACTTCCAAGCTTCTTGAAAAATCGCCCCTGCTTTTAACTCATATTGCCCAGAAAGCGCCCTATCTATGGTGCCACCAAGGTTAAAATCTTTTTCAAATTCGTTGTTCATGTCTATTCCAAGGTTTACTGCGTACCTTATCTACCTAACTCGCTGATTAGAATTGTCTTCATTATACTGAAATCTACTTTTTGCTAAACTCTGTTTTGTTACCAGTCCTTGCAATATTTGTTATTTGGCTGATAATTAACCGCTTGAAATGTATAGGTGGCGGAAGGTTTTAGCTCAGGGATTTTTGTCTTGCAATCAACAGGTTGATTGTGTCACTAAATCCTAGGGGAAGTATGGTAAGAAACATCGACTTTTGCATGCAAAACTTTTTCTGTTTCCGAATAAGAAAACACTTTGAATTCACAAATTTGGTGATTATGATGCGCCCCTTACATGTGAATAGCTACAGGTCGTACTAGTTAGTTGACAAGACCAATGTGGGAGAAATACAGACGTTGAACGCTAAACAGAACGCAGGACAGCCAGTTATCCGCTTGACTGGCATCAGTAAGAGTTTCGATGGTAAGGAAATCATCGGTAATTTAAATCTGGACGTTAATCATGGTGAGTTTTTAACGATCCTAGGCCCATCTGGTTGTGGTAAAACAACGGTTTTACGCATGATTGCAGGTTTTGAAACTGCAGATAAAGGGCAAATTACCATAGACAATCAGGATGTTACCAATGTTCCTGCGGAACAAAGGCATGTCAACACGGTATTCCAGAGCTATGCGCTGTTTCCTCACATGACGGTGTTTGAAAACGTTGCATTTGGTCTGCGTATGCAGAAGGGACCTTCTGCTGACATTGAGCCACGCGTGATGGAAGCGCTTAAAATGGTACGACTAGAAAGCATGGCACAGCGCAAGCCTCATCAGCTCTCTGGAGGTCAGCAACAACGTATCGCTATCGCACGTGCTGTGGTCAACAAGCCTAAAGTTCTGTTGCTCGATGAATCTCTCTCTGCCCTTGATTACAAACTGCGTAAGCAGATGCAAATTGAGTTGAAGCAGCTACAGCGCCAACTAGGTATTACCTTTATCTTTGTCACCCACGATCAAGAAGAAGCCTTGTCAATGTCCGACCGCATCATCGTTATGCGCTCTGGTGTCATTGAGCAAGATGGCTCTCCACGTGAAATTTACGAAGATCCGAAGAATCTGTTCGTTGCGCGTTTCATCGGTGA
This sequence comes from Vibrio navarrensis, assembly GCF_000764325.1. NCBI lineage: Bacteria > Pseudomonadati > Pseudomonadota > Gammaproteobacteria > Vibrionales > Vibrionaceae > Vibrio > Vibrio navarrensis. The sequence continues at coordinate 1,757,003 of NZ_JMCG01000001.1, forward strand.
AATCAACGTGTTCGAAGCGGTTGCCAAAGAGCGTGTTGACGAGAAACGTATCCGAGCTGAAATCGAAGGGGTGGACTCAGTGGTTTACTTCGATGAACCGATTACGCAAGGTCAAAAGCTGCAAGTGTTGCTTCGCCCAGAAGATTTACGTATCGAAGAGATCAAGGAATCGGAAGAGAAAGGCATCGTTGGTCACGTTACTGAACGGACCTACAAAGGCATGACACTGGATTCGGTCATTGAAACAGAGTCAGGAATGCGTGTGATGGTAAGCGAGTTCTTTAACGAAGATGATCCTGACGTAGATCATTCTCTAGGACAAAAAGTCGCCATTACTTGGGTAGAAAGCTGGGAAGTGGTGCTAAGTGATGAGCAAGAAATTTAGTCTGCAAAACGCCATCATCACACTGATTGTTTCATGGTTAGTGCTGTTTGTTCTGATCCCAAACCTGATGATCATCGGAACCAGTTTTCTGACTCGTGATGAAGCCAATCTAATAGAGATGACATTCACGCTCGATAACTACGCGAGATTGCTCGATCCTTTGTATGCCAAAGTGCTGTTGCACTCTTTTTACATGGCGATTGTTGCGACTTTGATCTGTTTGGTTATCGGTTATCCCTTTGCCTATATTGTGGCCAAGATGCCAGCGAAGTGGCGTCCTTTTATGCTGTTTTTGGTGATTGTGCCTTTTTGGACCAACTCACTGATCCGCACTTATGGACTTAAAATCGTTTTAGGTACACAAGGCATCCTCAATAATGCCCTACTCACCTTGGACATTATCGATAAACCGCTACGCCTGATGTACACCGAAACTGCGGTTATGATTGGCCTCGTTTACATCTTGCTGCCATTTATGATTTTGCCGCTCTATTCGGCGATCGAGAAATTGGATTACACCTATATTGAAGCCGCGAAAGATTTGGGTGCGAATAAGCTACAAACGCTAACTAAGGTGATTTTGCCTCTCACCATGCCGGGCATCATCGGCGGTTGTTTGTTGGTGTTACTGCCCGCTCTTGGCATGTTCTACATTGCCGACTTGTTGGGGGGCGCGAAAAACCTATTGATCGGTAACGTAATTAAGAGCCAAGTCCTCAATGCTCGTGATTGGCCATTTGGCGCGGCAACCAGTATTGCCTTGACCATTGCAATGGCAATTATGCTATACGCCTACTACCGTGCAGGAAAACTGTTGAATAAGAAAGTGGAGCTGGACTAATGGGACGTACAATTAGATTTAGCTTTATGACCTTGGTGTATGCATTTTTGTATTTGCCAATCATAGTCTTGATTGCCAACTCGTTTAACGAAAACAAGTTCGGCATGAAATGGGGCGGATTTACCACCAAGTGGTATCACGCGCTAATGAACAACGACAGCTTAATGCAAGCCGCTTGGCATTCGTTTAATGTGGCGATCTTTTCTGCTACAGCAGCTACTATTATTGGTAGTCTGACAGCCGTTGCTCTTTTCCGTTATCACTTTAAAGGTAAAAAAGCGGTTAACGGAATGCTGTTTGTTGTCATGATGTCGCCAGATATCGTGATGGCGATTTCGTTACTCGCTCTGTTTTTGGTTTTGGGTGCTCAATTGGGTTTCTTTACCTTGCTGATTGCCCACATTACATTTTGTTTACCGTTTGTTGTGGTGACGGTTTACAGCCGTCTCAATGGCTTCGATGTCAAAATGTTGGAAGCAGCGAAGGATTTGGGGGCAAGTGAGTGGGTGATTTTGAGAAAAATTATTCTCCCGCTAGCGAAACCTGCGGTTGCGGCTGGTTGGCTATTGAGCTTTACCTTGTCTCTAGACGATGTAATCATCAGCTCATTTGTTACTGGTCCAACGTATGAAATTTTGCCATTGAAGATTTATTCGATGGTTAAAGTCGGCATTTCACCGGAAGTGAATGCCCTTGCAACAGTTATGTTAGTGGTGTCGCTAGCACTGGTGATCACTTCTCAGCTTATTGCACGAGAGAAAGTGAAATAATCCTGCTGCTTTCTGCTGCTATTTAAACGCGAAACAGAATGATGCGAATCATTCTGTTTTTCTATCAAAAGCCTTCGGGCAACGTTTGGTTTGGAGCTAACGTCAATGAAAAAATGGGCTACTTTATTAGCTGGTAGTGCATGTGCGCTTTCCCTATTTTCTGCTTCTGCTGCCGCAGATGAGAACAAAGAGCTGGTCTTCATGAACTGGGGACCTTACATCAACAGTGGCATCTTAGAGCAGTTTACTAAGGAAACTGGCATCAAAGTGATTTACTCAACTTATGAGTCAAATGAAACCTTGTATGCAAAGCTAAAGACTCACAATCAAGGCTATGATCTTGTTGTGCCTTCAACCTATTTCGTGTCTAAGATGCGCGATGAAGGCATGCTACAAAAGATCGACAAATCTAAGCTGAGCAATTTCAAAAACCTAGACAGTAACTATCTGAATAAGCCTTACGATCCAAATAACGACTACTCGATTCCTCACGTTGTGGCGATCACAGGTCTTGCGGTCAATACCGATATGTATGATCCGAATGATTTCCAAAGCTGGGCAGATCTGTGGAAACCTGAGTTAAAAGGCCAACTGATGGTGATGGACGATACACGTGAAGTGTTCCACATCGCACTACGTAAATTGGGCTACTCAGGTAACACCACCGATGAAAAGCAGATCGACGAAGCGTATGCCGAGCTGCAAAAACTGATGCCAAACGTACTGGTATTTAACTCAGATAACCCAGGCGCACCATACATGTCTGGTGAAGTTGGTCTTGGCATGCTTTGGAATGGCAGTGCCGCAGCCGCGCAGAAAGAAGGCCTACCACTCAAGCTGGTTTTCCCTAAAGAAGGTGGCATCGGTTGGGTTGATAACTTTGCGATCAGCTCTGGCGCGAAAAACGTTGAAGCGGCATATAAGATGATTGATTTCTTACTGCGCCCAGAAATTGCAGAGCAGATCTCAAACGACACTGGCTATCTGACGGCTGTGAAAGCATCTAACGAGAAGTTTAAAGATGTCGCCCCACTCTTCCCATCTCAGGAAGATCTGGATCGCGTAGAGTGGCAAGCTGCGGTTGGCGACAAGACCGTGAAATATGAAGAATACTTTATGAAACTGAAAGCTGGTCAGTAAAACGACACACGATTTCATTGCGAACCACTTAGGCAGCCAAGAGCTGCCTATTTTTTTTATTGCTGATATAATCCCGACCTATTCGCGTCTAATTCGTGAATTTCAGCCTATTTTTACAACCATTTGCCCTTTAGGGCACGCTAACATGAGCGGAACAGTAATGAAAAAAGCACTGTATACCGGCGCATTGTGTGCTGCTACTTTCTTGTCTACCCCTTCTTTTGCCGCAGATCAGGAACTCTATTTTTATAACTGGTCTGAATACATTCCAAGTGAAGTGCTGGAAGATTTTACCAAAGAAACGGGTATCAAAGTCATCTATTCGACATACGAATCCAACGAGAGTATGTACGCAAAACTGAAGACTCAGGGTGGTGGTTACGATCTGGTGGTCCCTTCAACCTACTTTGTCTCCAAAATGCGCAAAGAGGGTATGTTACAGAAAATCGATAAAACCAAACTCTCCCACTTCGCTGAACTCGATAGCAACTATTTAGATAAGCCTTTTGACCCTGCCAACGACTACTCTATTCCTTACATTTGGGGCGCAACGGGCATCGGCATCAATGTGGATATGCTTTCCAAAAACTCGGTGAGAAATTGGGGCGATCTTTGGGATACCCAATGGGAAGGCCAACTGATGTTGATGGACGATGCCCGTGAGGTCTTCCACATCGCGCTATCTAAACTGGGTTATTCACCGAATACCACGGATGCGAAAGAGATTCACGCTGCCTTTGAGGAATTGAAGAAACTCATTCCTAACGTGCTGGTCTTCAACTCGGATTTTCCAGCAAACCCCTATTTAGCTGGTGAAGTGTCTCTGGGCATGTTGTGGAACGGCTCTGCTTACATGGCTCGCCAAGAAGGCGCCAAGATTGAGATCATCTGGCCGGAAAAAGGGGCTATTTTTTGGATGGATAGCCTAGCCATTCCAGCACAAGCAAAGAATGTTGACGCCGCCCATAAAATGATCGATTTCCTTCTGCGTCCTGAAAACGCAGCGAAAATTGCGATGGAAATTGGTTATCCGACGCCGGTGAAAAGCGCTTACTCTCTGCTACCTAAAGCGTTTGCTAACGATCCGAACATTTTCCCACCACAATCTGTGATGGATAATGGGGTATGGCAAGATGAAGTCGGTGAAGCCAGTGTTTTATACGATGAGTACTTCCAAAAGTTGAAAGTGGATAACTAGTCCACATCGCCAAAGAAAAAGCGGTTTAGTGCCGCTTTTTCTTTGGCTGTTCTTTCTCAAACCGCTGCTTGAGAGTCGATATGGGCTAACAACTCTTCTACCAAGCGTGGAACTTCAACACTCGCTTTACCATAACGTTTTTCGGCAAACTCACTCTCTAACGCACTCGGCTCAAGGTTGATTTCTATGGTATGCGCACCGTGCATTTTCGCATCATGTACAAAGCCCGCCGCGGGATAAACCACCCCCGAAGTACCGATAGAAACAAACAGGTCAGCCTCTTCAAGCGCGGCATAGATATCCCCCATTCTGAGCGGCATTTCGCCAAACCAGACAATGTGTGGCCTCATTTGAGCTGGCATTTGGCAGCAATGGCATAAATCTCCTGTATGAATGTCTCCACTCTGCTCAATCACCTGATTCGAGACACTGCAACGACTTTTGAGTAGCTCGCCGTGCATATGGATGATGTTTTTGCTACCCCCTCGCTCGTGCAGATTATCAATGTTCTGAGTAATGATAGTAACCTTGCCATCCAACTCTTGTTCCAAACGCCCCAGCGCCTTATGCGCTGCATTGGGTTCAATATGCTCGCCCTGCAGTTTACGTCGGCGCTGGTTATAGAACTCTTGGACCAGGTCAGGATTTTTAGCAAAGCCCTCTGGGGTGGCGACATCTTCAATGCGGTGGTTTTCCCAAAGGCCATCTTGTGCTCTAAAAGTCTGAATGCCTGACTCAGCAGAGATTCCAGCACCCGTTAATACAACAATGTTTCGGTATGGGAAATTCATGTTACATCCTTGTTTCTCGAAGTGGTGATAGTCGCGCGAAGATGAACGAGAGAAAAACTCAGACACGACACTCGCTATCTTTTGTTAATAGAGTAGCACTGCAGGAATAACAACAATAGTGATGAGGGTTAGACGATGGTCGCAATTGCTAGCGTTAAGAGGCAATAATGTGAACTGATACCAAAACGGGCCGACAATGCGGCCCCTTTCACACTGTTGCAAGGAGTTTATTATTCCATGTTAGTGGCAGATATCTTGTGAATGGCCAAATCGGCGCCGTTAAACTCATCCTCCTCAGAAAGGCGCAGTCCACTGGCTTTGTGGATTGCACCATAAACAAGTACAGCACCGATCAACGCTACACTAATACCCATCAGCGTGCCAAGAATTTGTACGCTTAAACTCACCCCGCCCAAACCGCCTAAAGCGCTTTGACCAAAAATGCCAGCCGCAATACCACCCCAAGCTCCACAAAGACCATGCAGCGGCCAAACCCCGAGTACGTCATCAATTTTTGTTTTGTTCTGTAAGTAAGTGAATAGGTAAACAAACAATACGCCTGCAATCAAGCCAGTAACGAGCGCACCAATCGGATGCATGAGATCGGAGCCCGCGCACACTGCCACCAGCCCAGCTAATGGTCCGTTGTGGATAAAACCCGGGTCATTCTTACCTGCAACAAGCGCCGCAACAATACCACCAGCCATCGCCATGAGAGAGTTCATTGCGACTAAACCACTGATGCCGTTTAGGGTTTGAGCCGACATGACGTTGAAACCAAACCAACCAACACACAGGATCCATGCACCCAATGCAAGAAATGGAATGTTGGACGGAGCAAAGTTAGTGTGCTTTCCTGCACGTACGCGCCCTTTTCGCATGCCAAGGAACAAAACCGCAACCAGTGCAATCCAACCACCAACGCCATGCACTACTACAGAGCCAGCGAAGTCGTGAAATCCTGCGCCAAATTGACCTTCAAACCACGCTTGAATGCCAAAATTGCCGTTCCAAATGATGCCTTCAAACAGCGGGTAAACCAAACCGACGGTAAAAAAAGTCGCAATCAAGACAGGATAAAAACGTGCTCGCTCGGCGATACCACCAGAAACTATCGCCGGAATCGCCGCCGCAAACGTCAGTAGAAAAAAGAACTTGACCAGTTCGTATCCGTTACCCTGTGACAAGGTATTGGCATCAGCGAGGAAAGTGCCTCCATAAGCCACCCAATAGCCAATAAAAAAATAGGCAATCGCAGAGATACCGAAATCGGCGATGATCTTGACTAGTGCGTTTACTTGGTTTTTTTGTCGAACGGTCCCCACTTCAAGAAAGGCAAAACCAGCATGCATCAAAAACACCATGATCGCTCCTAGAAGGAGGAACAGTGTGTCAGAACTTTGGGTCAGGGTTTGAACGGCTCCTTGAACCTGACTGGCGGTAACACTCATTGTTAGAGCTCTCCGTTTATGTAGTGCACTTATCCTGTGCATCAGAAAACTTTGTCATCACCATGATGGTGAGAAAATCAATTGAGCGCTACATACAGCAAAGAATGCTCCAACTATTGGTCGTTCTATTGATAAATCACATCTCTATGAAAATTATCAATATTTTTTCTACTTAAACGAAATGTATAAAATAGCGAAGAGAGATTTTGCACTTAATTGGTTCTAATGCACCAAAAACAAGCGCACCCATTGCGTGCAATAAGGTAGTGGATAGAATCAAGAATAAAAATCCCCTCGTTGATGCGAGGGGATTTTCTTAATGAGAATAATCGGTGTCGCTTAGTCGACACCGCGAGATTTTAGGAACTCTGCGTAAGTACCTTTGAAATCGGTGATCTTACCATTGCGGATCTCGATAATCCGTGTGGCTAGAGAGTCAACAAAGACTCGGTCATGTGATACGAAGAACAGCGTACCTTTATACTGCTCCAGCGCATTGTTGAGTGATTCGATCGATTCCATGTCCATGTGGTTGGTCGGTTCGTCCATCAGTAGCATGTTAGGTTTGTGCATCATGATCTTACCGAGAAGCATACGCCCCTGCTCACCACCGGAAAGCACTTTTACGGATTTCTTAATGTCGTCTTGACCAAACAGCATGCGACCAAGGAAGCTACGTACCACTTGTTCATCGTCGCCTTCCTGACGCCATTGCCCCATCCACTCCATTAGGTTCATGTCTTCAGCAAACTCGTGTGCGTGGTCTTGCGCGTAGTAACCAATGTTTGAGTTTTCAGACCATTTGTAGCTGCCTGTACGAGGCTCTAGTACGCCTGCAAGTGTGTTGAGTAATGTTGTTTTACCGACGCCGTTTTCACCGATAATGGCAACACGCTCACCCACCTCAAAAATGGCATTGAAGCCAGCAAAAAGGTCTTGTTCAAAACCTTGGCTCAGGTTTTCAACTTCCAGTGCGTTACGGAACAGCTCTTTCGATTGCTCGAAACGAATAAATGGGTTTTGACGGCTTGAAGCCTTCACTTCATCCAGTTTGATTTTATCAATCTGTTTAGCGCGAGAAGTTGCCTGCTTTGCTTTTGACGCGTTGGCCGAGAAGCGCGCTACGAAGGTTTGCAGTTCGGCAATTTGCGCTTTCTTCTTCGCATTGTCGGCTAATAAACGCTCGCGCGCTTGAGTTGCTGCGGTCATGTATTCATCGTAGTTGCCTGGGTAAACACGAAGCTCACCATAGTCCAGATCGGCCATGTGAGTGCATACTGAGTTCAGGAAGTGACGGTCATGCGAAATGATAATCATGGTGCAGTTGCGCTCGTTGAGCGTGTCTTCTAGCCAACGGATGGTATCAATGTCCAAGTTGTTGGTTGGTTCGTCCAATAGCATGATATCTGGATCAGCAAACAGCACTTGCGCCAAAAGAACACGCAGTTTCCAACCTGGTGCTACTTCACTCATTAAACCAAAGTGCTGCTCCATGGGAATGCCTACCGCCAAAAGCAGCTCGCCCGCTTTTGCTTCGGCCATGTAGCCGTCCATTTCGGCAAACTCAACCTCAAGATCTGCCACTTTCATCCCATCTTCTTCACTCATTTCTGGTAACGAGTAAATGCGGTCACGTTCTTGCTTAACTTTCCAAAGTTCTTTGTGGCCCATGATTACGGTATCAATAACCGTAAACTCTTCATAAGCAAATTGGTTCTGGTTTAGTTTGGCAACACGTTCGTTCGGATCGTAGCTCACGTTTCCGGCACTGGGTTCCAGCTCACCGCTAAGGATTTTCATAAAGGTTGATTTACCACAACCATTTGCGCCGATTAAACCATAGCGGTTGCCCTCGCCAAATTTAACCGAGATATTTTCAAACAGTGGCTTGGCGCCAAATTGTTGAGTGATGTTTGCTGTAGAAATCAAAACCTGTACCTTTTTTGTCCAGTATCAAATAAAAAAACTGCGCAACGTTACTTGTTCAAGGAGTTGACTGCAAGCATTGATTGCGCTGTGTAGCAAAGAAAGTGCGTAAGTTTAACAGCTTTGTTAGTCAAGCGGGCGATAGATGTGTTTCTTTCGTCTTGCTTGGGGAAATAGCCAAGGATTTCTGCTAAAGTCTGCAGCAATTTTGAAGTGGCTAGACCCAGTTTCAATCAAAGAGAACCGATATGCTGCAACCAACACAGACCACGTGGGTCATTCTTGCCGGAGGGCAAGCCACCCGAATGGGAGGCGATGATAAAGGGTTTATTGAGCTTAACCACAAACCGCTGATCCAACATGTTATCGAGCGTCTTAAGCCGCAAACCGATCGTATTTTTATCAACGCCAATCGTAACCAATCGCGCTACCAAGCGTTCGCTCCGGTATTTGCGGATCATATTGAAGGATTCCAAGGGCCACTCGGAGGCATGCATGCCGCTCTCAATCATATAGAAACAGATTGGGTTGGCTTTGTGCCTTGTGACAGCCCAAATATCAGTCTCGACTTGGTTGAGCGTTTCTGTAGGTCGGTCGACGAATCCAGCGATATTTGGGTCGCCCACGATGGGCATCATCCACAACCTGTCTTTGCACTTTGTCACAAACGTGTCCTGCCCGCTTTGACGACATTTTTACAGCGTGGCGAGCGCAAAATGGGGCTGTTTTTTTCACAGCACCATGCACGTTATGTGGATTTCAGTGATTCGCCACAATGTTTTGTGAATCTGAATACGCCACAAGAATTAGCCCAGTTTGGAAAAATCTGTTCATGATGCATAAATCATCTCTCCCTTTACTCGGTTTCGCAGCGTATTCTGGTACTGGAAAAACCACCTTGCTTGAAGCGCTACTGCCAAAACTTACTGAAGCGGGCTTAAGAGTGGGTGTACTGAAACATGCCCACCATGATTTTGATGTCGATAAGCCCGGCAAAGATAGTTACCGTCTGCGCAAAGCTGGTGCGTCGCAAATGCTGATCGCCTCGCACAAGCGCTTTGCTTTAATGACAGAAACGCCGCAAGCTGAAGCTGAATTTGCCTATCTGCTTAGCCGTTTTGATCACAGCAAACTGGATTTATTGCTGGTCGAGGGCTGCAAGAATATCGCCTTTAATAAGATTGAGTTGCACCGCGAGGAAGTCGGTAAACCGTGGTTGTACCCGCACGATGAAAACATCATTGCGATTGCATCTGATGCCAATCACTTAGAGACGACCTTGCCGCAAATGAACATCAATGATCTCGACTCGATTGCCGAGTTTGTTCTTCGCTACGCGCGAGAGCAATGTCACTCTAAAGAGCACCCAACAATAGATGACGTGTCGCAAGATATGTTGACGCAAGAGAGCGGCATTGAGCGTATCCTTTCTAATCTAAAGCCGCTCGCTGAGAGCGAAACGGTGCCCCTCGCTGACGCTTACGGGCGTGTGTTGGCCCTACCGATACTTCATGATGGTGACGTTGTCATGGATGGCGGTGCGCTACTGACGCAAACACATCTCTCTTCCCTAACTACTTTAGGGATCAAGCACTGTCAGGTCATACGAAAACCACGTGTCGCACTATTTTCGCTCGATGGTAACGATTCTCAAGTTTGTCATGCTGTTCTTCTTGGCATGCTGCATACGCTCGGTTGTGAGGTAAACTCGCACGTTGTTAGCACTGAGAAGCGTCAACAACGAGTACAAGTATTTGAAGAGGCGCTAAATCTGAATGAGGTTATCCTCCTCAACGGAAGCGCTAAGAATTGGCAAGGCATAGTACTTAATTCTATTCCAGAGATTAATGACAACGGTTTCTCTTTGCAATTCGTTGAGCAAAAACCGCTTTTCTTGATGGAGACAACACTCGAAGGTTTGCAAGGCTATTTTCTTTCAACCGTTGCACCTATGCTGCGTAAACTTCGTGGCGAAAGAGGTTATCTGGCTGCAGGGCAAAAAGCGCGATTAACTCAAGGGATTAAGGGCATTCTGGGAGAGCACGAATTTTGCTATGGCTCTTTGACGGTGGATAGCATGGGAAGCAATCAGGTGACACCGGTAATGCACTCGTTTGAGAGTCTGGCCTCTTGGTTAACGATACAGAGTAAAGAGAATATCAACTGCCTGATCGTCGTCCCCGCAACTGTGGATACGCTGAAAGCTGGAGAATGCGTGACAATCTATCCACTTCAAGGCAAAATCTAGCCAATTTAAATCAAGGCCAACTCGTTGGCCTTTTTCATTGCGAGATAAACTGATGGTTCGCACTCTAATTTACATCTACAAGGGCGTTGAGAAAACACTGCCCTTTTCCTACGAAAAACATCGGAATATTCACGAAGCGGTTGCTGAAGCGGAAGGCATCGACATCTCGGCTTATTTGAAAATGGAGCAGCAGCTCGAAGCGATTTCAGATACCAAGTCGGTGCGCAATTATCGCGATAATCACTTCAAGAAGTTGGGATTTGAGTTGATTACGCTCAAGCAGAAAGATAACTTGGGCGTAGGCAAAAAGAAGCGCGACTGAACATAAAATAAAGGCTTGCATCTGCAAGCCTTTATTGAATTTATCCTTTGATATTTAAGAAGGCTGCGCCACGAACACCGCCTGAATCACCATGTTTTGCTTTGATGATCTTCGGACATTTCGCCACAGACAACAAATACTTAGGCACGCGTTTTGGCATCTCATCGTAAATGAGATCAAAGTTAGACAGGCCGCCACCCAGCGCAACCACGTGTGGATCGTTTGCGGTAAAGATATTGGCAAAGCAGATCGCCAGCAACTCCATAAAGCGCTCAACATGTTCTGCGGCTTTCTCATCGCCGGCGGCGTTTGCTTGAATAATGTCGATGGCTTTTTTCTCTTCACCATAATAGTGGGCGTAAAGCAGCTCAAAGCCACGACCTGAAAGATAGCTATCAAGACAGCCTTTCTTACCGCAGCCACAGCCAAGCAGCGGCGCTTTCTCTCCAAGATGGAACCATGCATCAATCGGCAAACGCATGTGACCCAGTTCGCCTGCCACGTTGTTACGGCCTGAGAACACTTTGCCGTCGTAGATCAAACCGCCGCCAAAACCGGTACCAAGAATAAGCCCCATCACCGATGGCGAATCTTGCAACTCTTCATCCCACGCTTCAGAAAGAGCAAAACAGTTGGCATCGTTTTCAATTTTTACGTTACGACCAATACGCGCCTCTAAATCAGCACGCAGTGGTTTGCCTTTTGCTGCTGGGACATTTACCGTCAGAACCGTTGCATCATCAGCATCTTCCATCCCCGGCAGACCTAAACCGATTTTACCTTCGCAGCCAAACTGCGCATCGTACTTTTCAACTAGACCGACGATGGTGTCAATCAGCAGTGAGTAATCGTCGGTAGGCGTAGGCACACGCTCCGTTGCAACGCGCTCTAGTTTTTCATTAAATGCACCAAACTCAATTTTAGTGCCACCGACATCAAAGCCGTAGTACATGTGTTCTCTCCTGAAAAGACCTGTCAGACTCCCAATGTATTGGAGTCAAAAGATAATAAATATCTGCGCATTATCCACATCTGTACGCCTACAAACCGTGACACAGGCAGGATTTATCCGCTGATTGATATCGTTTGCGCAACTACTCAGCAGCGCAGCAGTATAACTTAGACAGATATCTCGCTTTTAAAGCGGCGAAGGTATGCAGCTCGACATGGCCTGCTTTCATCGGTTTTGGCGCGGCTTTTACTCAGCAGGTAACTTTCGCGAAAGGTTTCAAACCAACTTTGCAGACACTGGCTGGCATACGTTTCACCAGCTTGGCTGAGTACTAATGACGCCACTTCTGCCGTTGATAGGTGCTGCTCATTATCTGAGCGGCGCATTTGATATTGGGACAATTGCTCGGGGTCGATGGAGAGTACAGGCAGATTTTGTAGATAATCAGAGCGGCGGAAGATTTTTCTCGCTTCGCGCCAGCTGCCGTCAATAAAGATCAACAGCCATTTACGTTTATCATGTTTGGACGGCTCACGTATTAACATGTTGGAATCAAGCTGCTTAATCAAGCGCTCTGTTTGATCAACATAATCTGCGGGAAAAACGATCACTGGCTGGTAGTCGTCACACTGTAACAAGGCGAGCATTTTATGCTCTGGTTCGGTACGGTTCCATTGATAAACGTACGTTTCTTGCACCACATCAGCAATCAAACGCCCTGTGTTGCTCGGCTTAAACACCTCATTGTCCGAGATGATCAACATGCACGCAATATTGGTCGGTACGTTCGGCTGAATATCGCACAAGCAGTGCTCAAGGGCGACTTGGCAATTGCGGCAGCGCACGACATTACATCCTCGCGCCTGAAATGGCTTGGTTGAGATGGACTGGCGGTACTGGTATAAACGGTGAAAAGCGTGCATTCTCATGGCGAACTAAACGCGTCGATAAAAGGGAACTGGATTCTACTGACTAGACGCGACAAGCTCAACACCGCTTTCGACTATGCTTAAAGGAATCACATGACCGAGCCGAGTTTTAACGACCCCTCCACTATTCGCTTTGGCATTTTTATTACTGTTTTGTTGCTCTGTGCCGTTTGGGAGCACTACCGACCACGAAAAGCGCTGACCGTTTCTAAAACGGTGCGTTGGTTTAACAACCTCACCTTGGTCGCCCTTAACGGCTTGCTCATTGCGCTTTTACTGCCCCTGACGGCTTTTGAAGCCGCTAAGATGGCTCAAGATCAGCAAATGGGCATTTTCCATCAGCTCTCTCTGCCCATATGGGCCAATGTATTGCTTTCTGTCATTGCGCTCGATCTCATCATCTATCTGCAGCATCTGTTGTTTCACAGACTGCCTTGGTTATGGCGTTTACACCGTATGCATCATGCTGACTTAGATATCGATGTCACCACTGGCACTCGCTTCCATCCGATAGAAATTTTGCTTTCTATGCTGATCAAAATCGGCAGTGTGTTCGCTTTAGGTGTCTCACCACTGGCGATTGTGGCGTTTGAAATCATTCTTAACGCCAGTGCGATGTTTAATCACAGCAATGCAAAGCTGCCACTTAGGCTTGATGCGGTGATGAGAAAAGTGATTGTGACGCCTGACATGCATCGGGTGCATCATTCAGTGATTGCGCGGGAAACGCATTCCAATTTTGGTTTTTTCCTCTCGCTGTGGGATAGAGTTTTCCGTACCTACGTTGCTCAACCGAAGCTGGGCCACCAGCGGGTACAAATCGGTGTGCCAGAAATTAGGAAAGCGCGAGAACAATGGCTAGATAAGATGCTAACCCAGCCCTTTCGCTACCAAACCAAACGACGTTAATCATTTTCAGAAAAGTAAAAGCTCAATACGGCGATTGAGCTTTTTTTGTTGCCTTGGCTAAACCTAGCTCGCCAGCTGATACTTATGCAGCATCTCTTGCTGCTGACCTGCAATATCCGCAACTTGCTGTGAGCTTTCCACCATCGATTCCAACTGCTGCCTAGTTTGATCGCCCTGCTCAGAAACATGGGCAATAGAGCGAGAGACTTCAGAAGTGGCTCGCTGCTGCTCTTCTGTCGACAAAGTGATTTGTTCAACGCGCTCGCGAATATGTCCAACGGCGATCTCAATATCGCTGAAGGCGACTTTCACTTCACTGCTTGCTGCTAGTGCTTCGGCCATTCCCTTGCGCGACTCGTCGACCGATTGGCGACTTTTCTCAGCGGCCGATATCAACTCGTTCATCATTTCGCTGATGTTTGATGTTTGTTTAGAGGTATCGCTGGCCAGCTTACGCACTTCATCGGCTACCACAGCAAATCCTCGTCCTTGCTCACCCGCTCGGGCGGCTTCAATAGCCGCGTTCAACGCTAGCAAGTTGGTGTTTTCCGCGATGCCGCTAATCAGATCGACCATTTCGCGAATCGCTTTAACGCGTAAATCCAGCTCGCGCATCGCTTCTTCGTTGATGTTCAATGACTGTTCAAGCAGCGCCAAACGATTGAGACTTCCTTCGACCACTCTAACGCCGTGTCGCGTATTTTCTGTCGCCGTTTTGGCATCATCGTAAGAGGCACTGGTAACAGACGCGATCTCTTTGATTGAGGCTTCCAGTTCAGTCACCGTCGCCACCATCGCCGCTAAGGCATCATTTTGCACACTCAAACTTTGGCTAGAATACTCCGCCGCACCGTGGCTGATTTCTGCCGTTTGATAGAGCGCCTCACAGTTTCTAGTAACGACCGTGAGTGACTCACCCGTGGAGTTGATAACTTGGTTGAGTTTTCTCGCCACTTCACGCATCTCATGCGGTCCTACTTCCTCGGCTAATTGGGTAAAATTATGCTGGGTGAGTTCAGAAAGGCGCTTCAGAATATTTTTCAGACCACGATTGACCCATGCACGGAAACCAAGCCATGAAGTGATGACCAGAGCAACCACCACTACGCCACTGAGCGTCAGAGTGAGGATCATATTGCTAATGGTTTGATTTACAATCTGCTCGCCTTGGTGGATCAATGACGAGGCAGTGGCCGAGATCGCGTTCAATAGCTCGATGGTTTCATTGGATAAATGTGTAGCTTGAGTGATTTGCATCTGCTGCTCTTGTTGATTTTGAACTCTCTCCATCAACATGGCTAGGACGCCTTGTTCTTTAAAGCCAGCCAACACCATCTCATAAGGCGCGGTTAAGCTAGCAAATTCAGTGACATCTGGATGCCACTCTTTAAAATCATCATAAGCGAGACGGATCCCGGCGATACGGTTACGCATTTCACGATACTCGCTCTCCGCCTTTTCTGGATCGCTTTGCATCATTAGCATGAGAAACGTACTCTCCATGGAGCTTGCCCCTGCGCTAAAGCGGTTTGCTGCATCGGTGGATTCCGGGTTATCGACACTCAAAAACGAGCTGATGCGATTCATCTCTGGACCAATTGAGCTGAGACCATAGCGAAAACTGCTAATTGCTTGGTCAATTTTTTGTTGGTTCTCGATCGCTTGTGCTTGTCTCGCCAAGATATCTGAGGTGATCTGGGCAATCGCATCGACATTACTTTGCAACTGCTGTTGTTGTCGCGTGGAAATCACTTGCTCAAAGGCGCCTGTAATGGCCATTACTCGTTCAATGTATTGAGACGTTTCTGAAGTCAATTGCGTAATTTTACTGCGAGTTGCTTGCAGTTCATCCGGGTCTTTAAGTGAAGATCCGTAGTTGAGCAGTTTTATCTGTTCGAGAATATTCTGGGTTAGTTTGGCGTTATTCATCGCAAGTGGTAAAGCTTGGGTCGACAAAGTGCTAAACTGTGTTCCTATCTTTTGCACACCGTTGTAACTCGATATCGAGAGTGCAAAGACGAGGAGGATGATAGAGAGAAACAGCACGCTGATCGCTTGGATCAAAGAGAGAGAAGCGCGTTTAGTTTTGGGCGAATTCATACATTAACCAAAGTATCAAGTCACAGGAATGAGACAAAGTGTGATTTACTGCCAAGTTTATGGGCCGTTCGTGACAGTTACATGACAGTAAAAAGACATCCTGATTACATATGAAACAATTTAATTATTTAATTTTGCTAATGATTTTTCTTGTTGGTGGATGTAGCCAGACGAAGATGGCTCAGCCTGAGGTTGATAAAATGAATCTTTCGGAGCACGTTTTAGCCAACAACCCTCAACTACAGTCATTTTATCTCGAATGGTATGGTACACCATATCAGTTTGGTGGGAGTGATAAAGATGGCGTCGATTGTTCGGCTTTTGTTCAGCATGCCTTCAGCCAAGCCTACCAATTTACTCTGCCCAGAACCACGAGAGAGCAATTTGATGCGAGCCGGAAGATTGAATGGCAGCAGAAGCAACAGGGAGACTTGCTGTTCTTTAAAACCAGTAAATCGGACTATCATGTAGGAATATATTTAGGCGGGTTGCAGTTTATGCATGCATCTACAAGCATGGGGGTGATCATTTCACGGCTTGATAATCCTTATTGGGCGGATAAATTTTGGCAGGTCAGAAGAGTTACTCTCTACTCTAACTCTTCTGACCCAATAGTATCAATCGTACTTAGCCACAGCACTGTCAAATAGGTTTTTTACCAGTGCAATGTACTCATCAAGAAAATTGATCTGTTCGTTTGTCGCTTTCTTATGCCAAACGCCCGCCAACACTTCACCCAGATCGTCTGCGACCATATCGGCTTCTTTCAGCAATTTAAAACGGATGCTGGAATGCAGTTCTGGATTTTGTTCAAAAAGAGCCATGATGTTGGATGCAATCATGTCTGTGACTACATCTTCTATGGTTTCTGTGCCTGTATCGCCAACGTCAGACGCGAATACATCAAGATTCAAGGCAAGGTGCTCTATGAGAGCTAAGTATCCATCGGTTTCAACAACCACTCTTCTTCTCCGTCTGAATGCTTACATCACGCGTAAGCTTACAACTTTTTTATCTAAGTTAATACTAAGACATGTCTGGGAAATTTCACCAACTTAATCAATTATAAATCGCAGAATTTGATCAAATGGCGTACTTTCCATCAAAAGCGAACAGAGATCACTCTTCGTAAACGCAAGTTTGGTTGCGGCCGCTCTCTTTTGCCGCATAAAGCGCCTTATCAGCGCATTTGAGCCACTCCACGTATCCGGAAAAAGCAGGTTTAAACTCACATACACCTAAACTGATGGTGTAATTGATCACGAAGTCTTCGACTCGAACAATTTCTTGCTCGACTCGTTTGCGTAAACGTTCAGCGAAATAACGCGCTTGATCGGCACTGGTATTTGGTAATAGAACGGTAAACTCTTCACCACCATAGCGCCCGCACAAGTCGCTGCTGCGAGCGGTTTTCTTGAGCATATTAGAGGTTTTACGAATCACTTCATCGCCAGCGTGGTGGCCGTAGGTATCATTGACGCGTTTAAAATGGTCGATATCGAAAATGACCAGTGAACTGTGTGTATCGAGAAACTGCATTCGATTAAACTCTTCTTTCATCGACTGTTCCCAGTAGGCTCGATTATACAGCCCGGTCAGCCCATCACGGCGGCTCATTTCAGACAGATGCTGATTGGTCTCTTTGAGGTGAATTTTATTGCGAGCGATTTCGGAAACATCATTAACCTGGATCGCTATGTGTGTCACTTGACCACAGAGAGAACGCAATGGCGTGATAACGATGTCTTGATACATATAGGTGCTGCCATGCGAGACTGGCGAAAAGTTATGAAACTTAAATAGATAAGGACGGTTTTCCCAACTAGAGAAAGAGCGCGTCGCCAGATCTGCGGCGGTATTTACTTTGGTCTCCAACCAGACGCGTGGCAACTCATGAAAACACTCAAAAAGGCTTTTACCTAAAATGTGCTGTGACATCACCCCACTGTAGGACTGCATGAAACTGTTCCAGACACACACTTGAAATGAGCGGTCGATAACAACCAAGCCTGAGTCCATGGTATCGAGAATTTGGGTTACCCAGTGAAAATCGGCAATATCGAGCGTTAAGTCCGAAGTCATAATGTCTCCATGATGTCGTAGATGATGGCAACCGACGGACTATCAATCAGAAATAGCACCTCGCATTCAAAATCCATGCTTTCAGCAAAATAGGTGTACTCAATGGTAAACAGTTCGTCTGATTCTTGTCCACAATCGATGTCCTGAATCACCATATCGATGATGGCGGGCTGACGCAGTGAGAAGGATTTGTCGAGATGGCCACCAAGCGAGGTTAAAAAAGAAGAAACCAGTAAGTTGGCAATGTTGAGAATTACCTCGTTATGGGTGGTAAAGTCTTTGTGGTAACCGAGCTTCTCACCTATTTGATCAATGTCGTTACCACGAAGGCAAACTAAAGCTTCTCCATGAATGCCACCACCTACAAAGCGCTGAGAAACGGCGACCGATCCTTCCCTTTTCACTACATCAACCATCGTCATGTAGAGCTCACCACAAGTGAGAGGTCCTACATTCGGTACCGGTAGCTGAATGAACTCGTTGAGATGGTCTGCCATAATCGCCGCTCCTTTACCTAGAGCAATATTGGCGATCTCTTTAAATTTTAAAAGTGGGGTGGTGAGCGCTTCGGCTTTAAGGACAGGCTTAACATGAGGGTTGGTGTAGCGTAGCCCTAATTGCTGGAACAAGGGCTCTGCTTCTTCATCGCTAAAGGGTTTTTCTACAAAGGCGATGGCTCCCATATTCAGACATCGCTGCTTCGCTTCCCTTTGTACATCTCCAGAAACCACCACCACACGAGTTTTGTATTGACTGACGGGCAAACTGGCTAACAGCTCAAAACCGTCCATCACTGGCATGGTGAGATCCAAAAACAGCACATCGATATTCTGTTCCATCATGATCTGCAGTGCTTCATAGCCATCTTGCGCTTCGAGAAGATGCACAGAGCTATCGCATACAATTGAACGGCTGATTGACTTTCTTGCAACCGCCGAATCATCGCAAATGAGTATTTTCATACAGACCGTGGAACCAATGTCAAAAAATGAATAATACTGGTCGAACAAAAAATGCTCTAGAGGGAAAAGGCAGAAAAAGGGGGAAGATAAGCGACTAAATTCACATTTGAGTTATTTTTTTTCGAAAAATTACCTGATTATTGCTGAAGTTTGTGAAATGGCGACATTTTGTTTCTCCTTCTAGCATACACTTAGGTTGAAACCAGCGTCGTCAGATGGGAGGCTTTATGTGGCAAGCGATTTCAGAGCAGCTTTCAGACACTTTAATGTTCTCTTACGAGATTGTAGAGAAGATCCCGCTTGCTGGCGGTGATATCAGTGACTGCTTTATGATCAGCGATGGCGAACAACGTTATTTCGTCAAAGTCAACGAGCGTGATTTCCTGCAAAAGTTTGAAAGTGAGGCGGAGAATCTGCGTCAGCTACGAGAAACCTGCACCATCCATCTGCCAGAGTTGATTTTGACAGGCGTCTCTAAATCCAACGCTTTTATCATTCTCAATTACCTCCCGACCAAACCACTTGAAGATGCGCAAAGCAGCTATCAATTAGGTCAACAGCTTGCGAGGTTGCATTTGTGGGGAGAACAGAAAGAGTATGGTTTAGACCAAGACAACTTCATTGGCGCGGTGCTGCAACCCAATGCTTGGCATAAAAAATGGCACACTTTTTTTGCTGAACAACGAATCGGTTGGCAATTACAACTCTTACGTGAAAAAGGCATCAACTTTGGTGTGCTAGATGAGATTGTCGAAGTCGTAAAGCGTCAGCTCATTAGCCACAACCCTCGCCCTTCCCTATTGCATGGTGATTTATGGAATGGAAACGTGGCGCTATCTGCCTGTGGCCCACTCTGTTTTGATCCCGCGAGCTATTGGGGAGATCGTGAATGTGATATTGCCATGACAGAGTTGTTTGGCGGTTTTCAGCCCGAGTTTTACCAAGGCTATGAGAGCTTAGCACCACTCCCATTTGGTTACGCTCAGCGCCGAGAAATTTATAATCTTTACCATCTTCTCAATCATTGCAATCAGTTTGGCGGTCACTATCTGGAACAAGCACAGAAGGCGGTTGACAATGTTCTCTCTTACTGAGTGAAACGCATAAATTAAATGCCTAGCCAGCAGTGCTAGATCAAGAATGTCATCGTTTTCAGTACAACGATGACATTTTTCGAGTCATATCACTTTAACTTCTGTTCGTTTGTCTATGTATTGAGTTTTTTGTCATGTTTTGCACTTATTTTGAGTCAAACATCAACTTTCCTGCCTAACATAAATTCAGAGCGTAGTGCTGTTGTGTACAAATAAACTGGCTTTTTAGCGCTTTGGCTAGCAAGCATTTCGTCACTCGCCACGTTTGCCGACACAAACCAGAATAGACGTAAGGAAAAGAAGTATGCGTAACTACACTGAAAAACACATCAAATGCCCTCATTGTGGCCATCTTATCGGTATTACATTAGACGCTAGCAATGGCAGTCAAGACTTCTACGATGACTGCCCAGCTTGTTGCCACGCAATCCACCTCAATATGATGGTGGACGAAATGCAAGACACCATTCAACTAACGATAGACGCCGACGACGAGCAGGTTTTCTAAGAGAAGATTACCGCCACAGAGACGTGGCGGTGTGTTGTTAAGCCAAACCTTTCGCCGCCAACACGCGTTCAGTGGTATCCACAATCGCTTGGGTTTGTGGGTCAAATTCGATATTTACTCGCTCTCCAACCTTTCTTACGCCAAACAGAGTTCGATTTAATGTCTCCGGAATGAGATGCACGGAAAAACGATTTTCCACCACTTCACCGATAGTTAATGAGCAACCATCCACACCAATAAAACCTTTTTCGAGCACGTATTTCATTTGCTTCTCTGGCAAGCTAAACCAAACGGTGCGGTTGTTGGGGCTATCAATCACTTCTTCGATCAAAGCGGTATTGCTGATATGGCCTGACATGCTGTGTCCACCAATCTCATCACCAAACTTCGCGGCTCGCTCAATATTCACTTTATCGCCTGTTTGTAAGTCGCCCAAATTAGTCAGTAATAGGGTTTGCTGCATAAGGTCAAAACTGACCAGTTCACCGTCAATGCGAGTCACGGTTAAGCAACAGCCGTTGTGGGCCACCGAGGCACCGATTTTTAACCCTTCTAGCATTTCATTGCATAGACGGAGTGTATGAGTCTGAAATTGTTCTTTTCTATCAATGATGACCACTTCTGCCATTCCCTGAACAATGCCTGTAAACATGCTATGCAACCTCTTTTTTCTAGCGCGTAGTTTAAGATTCCATTATTATCTTGGATCAATATTCCGGAGGCTTCAAAAAAATCATACTGATTGTTCTGGCCTACGCTCAACACCAGACAACTTTCCCGAAATGATACCTGTGCTGAATGTTCATCAGCTCAACCACTCCATAGGTTACGTGCCTTTGTCTGCCCCGGAAATGCAATAAGACCTTATAACATATTTACCTATCTAGTGGAGTACACGTGCAAAATTACAAGAAAGAAGCATCCAACCTCGTCAGGTTAGCAACACCAGTGCTCATTGCTTCCGTTGCACAAACCGGTATGGGTTTTGTCGATACCGTGATGGCCGGCGGCGTGAGTGCAATCGATATGGCAGCCGTCTCTGTTGCCTCAAGCATTTGGTTTCCTTCAATTCTGTTTGGCATTGGCCTGTTGATGGCCCTGGTTCCAGTTGTTGCTCAGCTCAATGGAGCCGGAAAACGCGACAATGTGCCGTATGAAATCCAGCAAGGCGCAGTAATGGCACTGCTTATCAGTGTGCCTATCATCGTGGTGCTTTTCCAAACGGAACGAATTGTTAGCCTTATGGATGTTGAAGTCGCGTTAGCGACCAAAACAGTAGGTTATATCCACGCGGTGATCTTTGCAGTACCAGCTTTTCTGCTGTTTCAAACACTGCGTAGCTTGACCGACGGGCTGTCTTTGACCAAACCCGCGATGGTCATTGGCTTTTTCGGCTTGCTGCTCAATATTCCGCTCAACTGGATGTTTGTCTATGGCAAACTTGGCGCGCCTGCGCTCGGTGGCGTCGGTTGTGGGGTGGCGACGGCCATTGTCTACTGGATCATGTTTTTCATGTTGCTGCTTTATGTGACGACGTCACAAAGGCTCAAACAGGTGAAGCTATTCCATGTTTGGTATCGCCCTAATCTCAGTGCTCAAATCAAACTCTTTAAACTTGGTTTCCCTGTCGCCGCCGCACTGTTTTTTGAAGTCACTCTTTTTGCCGTTGTGGCGTTGATGGTCGCACCGCTCGGCTCTGTGGTGGTTGCAGCCCACCAGGTGGCGATCAACTTTTCCTCCCTGCTGTTTATGTTACCAATGAGTATTGGCGCGGCGACCAGCATTCGCGTTGGTCATAAACTTGGCGAAGCCAGCACTGAAGGCGCAAGAGTGGCTTCCCATGTTGGTTTGATGGTTGGGCTACTCACTGCGGTATTCACTGCGACAGCAACGGTGCTGCTGCGTGAGCCGATTGCATTGCTCTATACCGATAACCAAGCGGTGATCCATCTCGCGATGCAACTACTACTGTTTTCGGCCATCTATCAATGCACCGATGCAATTCAAGTTATTGCGGCAGGTGCGCTTCGTGGTTACAAAGATATGAAAGCCATCTTTAACCGTACGTTTATTGCGTACTGGCTGCTGGGTTTGCCAACGGGCTATGTGCTTGGCATTACCGATTGGGTTGTTGAGCCGATGGGCGCGCAAGGCTTTTGGATTGGCTTCATCGTCGGCCTCTCAGCGGCCGCGTTAATGTTAGGGTTGCGTCTGCATTGGTTGCACAAGCAAAGTGACGACATACAGCTGCAACTGGTAGGAAAATAGCTATCTACCCAGTTATCGACCACACTCTTCAAGCCGGCGAACGCCGGCTTTATACTATCCTAAACATGGGATGTTATTGAGGATGACTATGTTACGGCGTGTTTGCTTACTCTTATTTCCCCTCTTTTCGCTGACTGCCTGCATCGACAATAGCGGTATTGAAGATCGCTTTGTCACCTATGCAGAACGTCTGGCCAACGTTTTAGAGGTAGATGCGCCAACACCGCCCTCCTCTTTTGCTATCACACTTGAGGATAAAAGACGGCTATACAGTGAGCTGCCTCGCTTATCGCTCGGTTTACTGGACAGCTATGAGCTGCGTGATTGTGGCCTTTTTCAAATCGTTGCTGAAAAGAACTCGTCGCTTGGAAAGGTTTGGGATCAGTTCCAAGATTTCGACTATCAACTACGTTTAAGTGATACGCTACGTCAATGCCTAATGTCTGACTCGCTCTCGGCTCGCTTGAGGAGACAACTGGAAGATCTTGCCATGATCAAACAGGGTCATTTGTCCATCCATTTGCGAAACTTAATCTTGACCAGTGATGCGATGAGAAAGCAATTGAGTGGTTATCAGTGGTTAATGGAGGGGCAACAAAGCCAGTGGAGTGAGATTCATGACGCCTTGTCGATTTTTGCGCAGATAGACGCCGCGGCCAAGGTGGGTGCACCGGTTACTTTGTCAGTCTACCCCTACCAAGAAGTATTAGAGAGAGCGCCGCTGATTGGTGCTTTGTACTACTCGCTACAACGCTCAACACGTTGGCTGAATCTCACCACTGATATGCTATCGAAGCATTTTTCTTCTATTCACTGCGGTCCTAACCGGGATCAGACTCGTTTTAACTACCTGCGCAACGTTTTTAATGAAACCTACATAAAGTCGATTCAAGCGTATAACGCCGAACTTGACGCAGCTTACTACCAATTGAGTAACCATTTGCCCATCATCATTACGTCATTTGAAGAGCAAAACTCGGCATATCGGCTCCAAGAAGCTCATCGAGAATTTCGCCAAGCCAATCTAGAGCACATTCAGTTTTGGCAGCAACTTTTTCAGCGCTGCCAGAACCCTGTTCAATAGTCCGCGCTTATTGAGTAACACGCTGGCGCAAGTAACGAGCAAACTTAGGAATGCCATTGTGGGTTAGGCCGTTATAACGAAAAGTAATGGTGCTGCCGATCGCTGGTGGCGTTTCGCGTTGCACATCGGTAAACCCGCTACCGATATAAAATTCCGTTCCATCCCCCAGCCTAACCAAAATGGCGCCCATTTTACCCATAAGGCGCCCACTACCGGGCTTATAGCCAATCACCACCGCCTCATCGTCTTGATAACGCTTGAGTTTAAGTAGATCGGAGCTACGACCTGCTTGATAGCGACTGCTGATTTTACGCAGCATTATCCCCTCACCTTGCTGCTGATCTATTTCATCTAAGTGTGCAAACAGCGCTTGTTCACTTTGTATCGGCATATGTTCAACGTATTGGATATGTTGAACGTCCATTGTTCGAACCAAATCAGTAATGTGATGGTAACGCTTGCGGTAGTCACCTGCTGTATGCGGGGAATCAAAAATCATAAAGCGAATTTGCTGCCATGCTTGGTCGATCGGGGTGGTATCCAACACGGTTTGTTGCACAAGATGAAAATGACCTCGCCCAGCCCAAAGCTCGCCATCTAATGGATAGTTGGGCAGCGCCTGCACAAACCAGGCAGGTGCGTGAATTTTTTTGCCACTGCGAGTTTGGAGCTGCTCCCCTGTCCAATAGGCACGAATGCCATCCAGTTTTTCGCTGTACCAGTACTCATCGATGTTAATTCCGCTTTGGTAGTTTTCAGCCAACACAATATCGGCTTCTGGCGGTGGATACAGCCCTTCGGCATAAGTAGCGAAAGTGGCTAATAGGCAGGAAGCTAAGATGGTAAGACGCATCGCGTTAATCCTCGTGAATCATCATTTTCTATGATTCAGATTGGGGGCGAATTGCGCATCTCGGGCAAGCTGAGCACATTACTGTTGCGAGGCTAAGTGGGAAATTTCGGCGCTGACAAACATCGTATTTCAGTTACAGATGCGACATAGCACGTTAAATTGGAGCTGAGTTTAATCTTGCCAAATTTTACGCATTTTCTCTATCGTCTGTACTGGCACTTGATGAACGCTAGCGAACTCTCCTTTGCAAACCAGAACCTCAAGTGGAATGTGATTCTCTTTGGCGTATCGGCGATAGGGTGCTAGTTCCCAGTGGCGTACAAATGTATTACTGACAATCACATGCTGCTGAGCTTGTAAAAGCTCAATGGTACGCGCTAAACACCATTGATGCGCTTCGCTTAGTCTTTGCGGATCGAACTGATACTCTCCGTTTGCGTCGACGAAAAACATATCCGTCTCAATGTGTATCGCCTGATGTTCTCTCGCCAGCTTTTGCGCCAAGGTACTTTTGCCGGAACCCGGTAATCCACGGATTAACGTCAATTTTGCCTTTGTCATTAAAGTAACCTCGTGATGACGCCGATTTGAAAGAGAAATAAACTGCTCAGGATTATACACACTTGCGACAAGAGTTGGCGTTTTGGTTAAGCCTAATCAATTGAACAGAAGTAAAATAACTTAGAACCATGTCACTTTGGCCTGAAAATTGCCCTAATCGTTTCAGAGGATAAATTCGGCGTACTTCGCCCTTTTTAAACAAAGTTTTGCACCAAATTGAAACATAGGAGGCACCAGTATGGGCAGTTTTTGGGATAAAAGATGGCAGATCATTGAAGGTGCGGACAGCTTGTATCAGGTAATCCAGCGTTCACATAAACCAGCGACTAAACGAGAGTTGGCACAGGCGCCGTCTCAGTCGCGCAGCAATCGACAAGCGGTTCACTATACGCCGCCAGAAATACGCGAACTGGTGGATGAGATCGTCCGTTACTCCAGCGTGAAAACGGAGCGCAATGCCAGTCGAAAATAATCTTTACTGTTGAGTTTTTACTCATTCACACCAGGAAAATGTGATTTAGGACGACTCTTTTTTACAATTTGTAGCAAGTTGGCTTGTTATTTTCGTTCAAATCCCAATGATCACAGTATGAGTTAGCAGACCCTCTCTCGGGAGAGGGTTATTCATATTAATTTGATGCACCGCAATGCGAGCCTGCGCCAGTGAATTTTAGTATTACGCTTCCAAACCGAAGCCATTTTCAAAGGTAATTTTTATGTCTGATGCACCAACTACCGTGGAGTATACCGTCGAAACCCTACAACCTGTGGTTGAATCTTCAGGTTCAGTATGGGGTTATGTTTTAGGGGGTATTGCTGTGGTTGCCCTGCTTGGTTACGTGGTTTACAAAAAAGCCAATACGCCTTCTTTTGTGATCAAGCAAATGCGTAAGCGCAATCAGAAAGAGATGAAAAAGCAAGGCATCGAAAGTGCTGAAGCGATGATCGATCTTGATCAACTACTTAATGCGGTGGAAGACTATGCGAACGATAAAGGCATGAGCGGAACTCAGATGGTTCAGCTTCTCGCACCACTAAACGACAAAGCGAAAATCAAATCGGCCACGGATCTCTACAGTTCAATGTCTTACATTGCCAAAAGTATCGATAACATGGCGCTGGCAAAAACGTTGGGAAATAAGGCCAAGCAAGTCCGTTCTAGCTCTGCGTTGATGGCTGGCCTACTCAAACGTGCTGGCGTGTAATTCGCAAACGCTCTGCAACTTATACGTTCTACTTTGGGGTTTGTCTTTTTTAGGCAGACCCTTTTGCTTATTTAGCTCACCCATTCATTAAGTCTTTGCTGTTTGAGCAAATTGGCTTGAACGCAAAAATATTACGCTTCGCTTGAAGACAAAAGACCACAAGGGCGATATGCTGCGTTTTAAGAGAGTGAACTGTCTGAAATGCAATGGATTTTTGTGCTTTGAATCACACTAGTGGCGTTTCTGCTGTGACAGCGTCGCCAAGTTATCCATACCCGCTTTTTGGTATGATTTTTTAAGGAAAAACAATGCCTCCAATGATTGTCGGCCACCGTGGTGTGGCAGGTTCTTACCCAGAAAATACGCGGGCAAGTGTGCAAGCCGCGATTGATCTTGGTCTCAGTTGGGTTGAAATTGACGTTCAACCAACCAAAGATGGTGTGTTGGTGGTTTGCCACGACCACACGATCGACCGTTGTAGCAACGGCAAAGGCTGCATCGATGAGCACACGTTGGAAGAATTACAAGATTTAGACTTTGGCGGTTGGTTTGACCCCAAGTTCAATGATGAACCGATCATGACATTGGAATCGCTGCTAAAAATGGCTGCTGAGTATGATTTGGGCTTAAACATTGAAGTGAAAGTCGATCGCCACGAATTGAGTAGTATCGTACGTGATCTCAAAGAGTTGCTTGATGATAGCCCGCTCACTACCGACAAAATCTTGCTGTCTAGCTTTAGCCACGAGGTGATTTTGCAGTTACATAAACACTGCCCGGGTTACCGACTGGCCGTGCTAAGTGAACGTTTGTCACAACGAGACAGACAAGTACTGAAAGAAGTCAACGCGTTCAGTTGTAACTTAAACTATCGCTGGATTACAGAAAAACACATTCTCGACTTGCGCCGTGGCGGATATCAGATCTGGTGTTTTACCCTTAACCAGCCGGATAAGTTTCGTTATTTTGACAAAGTCGATGCGATCTTCTCTGATTTCCCTGAACGTTTTATCTCTTAACGCCTTCTGCTCTCGAGAGGTTGTTTCAAAGCCGTTTTAATAACAATGCCCACCAAAGTGGTGGGCATTGTTGTTAACTTCTCATTGAATCAACCTTGTTTGCTGGTTGATTCTCGAATCACTAATTCGCTTTGGTAAACACGATGCTCGACAGGCACAGTTTCCTTGTTGGCGAGCTTGAGAGCACAAAGTGTCGCATCTTTACTTAAGGTAACGATCGGCAGGCTGACTGTTGATAAACTCGGTATCGCATAAGCGGCAGCTGGCTCATTATCGATACCGATTACGGCGATATCGCTAGGCACTTTTTTCCCGTGATCGTACAGTGCGCGCATTGCACCTAACGCCATATCATCGTTGCTGGCAAAAACGGCCGTGAACGTTTCATCTGTTTGTAGTAACTCGTTCATCGCTTCATAACCACCAGCCAGCGTGTTATTACTCTCAATTACCAAATCAGTGCTTACCGCAATACCCTTATCTTGCAACGCTTTTTGATAGCCGTGAAAACGAATTTTGCCCGTCTCGCTCTGTAATGGCGACGCAATGCAAGCGATCTGTCTGTGTCCAAGTGAGAGTAAATGATCCATGGCCAGTGACGTCACCTGCTGCTGATCGAGGCCAAAGCTGTATAAATAAGGGCTGGTCAAACGTCGATTGAGGATCAATAGCGGCCGTTGTATCTTTTGCTGCAAGCCAACCAGTTCATCCTGCGATAAATGGCGGCTATAAAGTAAAACCGCATCACAGCGCTGGGCAGCTAGAGTTTCAACCGCTTCACGTTCCCCTGCTGCACTGTTTTTACTGTTGACCACCAGCAGTTTCTTACCCGCTTTTTGTGTTTCTTGCTCTGCATGGTGCAGTACGCTGCCAAAATAGCTACTTTCAAAGTGAGGCAGCACCAAACCTATCGAGTGCGAGGTATTGGTCGCGAGCGCTTGAGCTAGTGTATTTGGTTGATAACCAAGCTGGCGCATCGCCGCATGCACAGCTTCGCGCGTTTTCGGTTTCACTTGCTCGCTGCCGTTGATAACGCGTGACACTGTCGCCTTGGAAACGCCTGCCAGCGCGCACACATCTGTTATGGTTGCCATTTTTTTCTCACTAAAAGAGGCGCGATTGCGCCTCTATATAACGTGTCGCTCAGAATGGCAATTAAATCTCTTTGCCGTTGGTGGCGATCACATTTTGATACCAGTAGAAGCTCTTCTTCTTCGAACGGGCAAATGTACCACTTCCATCATCATGTTTGTCAACATAGATGAAGCCATAACGCTTTTTGTATTCGCCAGTGGTAAAGGAAACGCAGTCGATACAGCCCCAAGGGGTGTAGCCCATTACCTCAACCCCATCGTAGTGAATCGCTTGCTTTACTGCTTTGATATGCGCCGCCAAGTAGTTAATGCGATAATCATCATTAATTGAACCGTCTTCTTCAACAGTATCGTACGCACCCAAGCCATTCTCTACGATAAAGATCGGCTTTTGGTATCGCTCATACAGCTCAGAAAGCGCATAACGCAGGCCATCTGGATCAATCTGCCATCCCCAATCTGAAGCGGGAAGGTGGGGATTAAGTCGACTGTTTTCAAACAGCGATGTCGTCTCACTATTAGGATCAGGCTCTGCGGAGACGATATTGGTCATGTAGTAACTGATTGCCAGATAATCAGCGCAACCCGCTCGCAGAATGGCTTCATCATCATCCAGCATCTCAACCTGAACTCCTTTACGCTGCCACTCCTTAAGCAAATAGCTAGGATAATAGCCTCGAACTTGTACGTCACTGAATAGATATTTCTCACGCATCAACTCTTGTGCCAACAAAACATCTTCCGGACGTGAGGTGGCAGGATACAGCGGCATCATATGGATCATGCTGCCAATTTTAAAATCCGGATTGATCTCGTGCCCCAGTTTCACCACTAACGCACTGGCAATAAATTGGTGATGTAACACTTGGTACATGGCTTGTTCTGGGTGGTCTTGCTCAGCGTAAAGCATGCCTGAGTTGCAATAACCAAAGATCGGTAGCTTCCAGTTACGTTGGTTATTGATTTCATTAAAGGTGATCCAGTATTTCACCTTATGTTTGTAGCGTGTCATCACCACTTGCGCAAATTTGGTGAAGTGATCAATCAAATCGCGGTTGAGCCAACTGCCGTACTGCTTTACCAGATGCAGCGGCATCTCAAAATGTGACAACGTAATGACTGGCTCAATGCCATGACTTAACAGTTCGTCAAACAGATCATCATAAAACTGCAAGCCTGCTTCATTGGGCTCTGTTTCATCGCCATTAGGGAAAATGCGTGTCCACGCTATTGACGTGCGGAAACACTTAAAGCCCATTTCCGCAAACAGTGCAATGTCTTGTTTGTAGTGATGGTAAAAGTCCACCGCTTGATGGTTGGGGTAAAACTCTCCCGCCTGCACACCATCGGTAATCTTGCGTGCGACCTCATGCTCCCCTCGAGTCATCACGTCAACGATGCTTACGCCTTTACCACCTTGATCCCAACCGCCCTCAACTTGGTGAGCGGCTACCGCCCCGCCCCACAAAAAATCGTTAGGAAAAACAGACTTAGTCATAGATGACCTCTCTCACAAAATTGGCAATTCATTGTTAGCCAGTTCAAACTGCTGACACTATAACTTAAACCCCTCCAAATGTAACCGGTTTCTGTAACTGGTTACATTTATAAATAACCATAGCGTGATGGTAGTCAATGCTACCTATCACAAGTATCGGTATTTCGAATTAGTTTCAGCAGCAACCTATGTCTATACTCTAACCGTCAACACAGTATCTCAACGCATTCGAATACAAGCTGATTTTCTACTTTCGAGTGTTCATACAATTAGGCAAGGAGCAATATAATGCATAACGATCAAACAGGTTCTAGTGGCCAATGCCCGGTGATGCACGGCGGTGCGACGTCAGCGGGTATATCGAATATGGACTGGTGGCCTAAGGCGCTAAACTTGGACATCCTTCATCAGCATGACAGCAAAACCAATCCACTCGGTGCTGATTTTAATTATCGTGAAGAGCTGAAAAAGCTTGATGTAGAAGCGCTTAAGCGCGATCTGAAAGCGTTAATGACCAATAGCCAAGAATGGTGGCCGGCCGACTGGGGACACTACGGCGGTTTGATGATTCGTATGGCATGGCACTCTGCGGGCACTTACCGTATTGCCGATGGTCGTGGCGGCGGCGGTACTGGCAACCAACGTTTTGCCCCACTGAACTCATGGCCCGATAACGCCAATTTGGATAAAGCGCGCCGTTTGCTGTGGCCTATCAAACAAAAGTACGGTAACAAAATCAGCTGGGCGGATTTGATGATCCTCGCGGGGAACATGGCTTATGAATCGATGGGCCTCAAAACCTTTGGTTTTGCCTTTGGCCGCGAAGACATCTGGCATCCAGAAAAAGACATTTACTGGGGTTCTGAAAAAGAGTGGCTTGCCAAATCCGGAGGTGAAAATAGCCGTTACTCTGGTCAGCGCGATCTCGAAAACCCACTTGCTGCCGTCATGATGGGGCTTATCTACGTCAACCCAGAAGGTGTGGATGGAAACCCAGATCCACTCAAAACTGCGCAAGACATGCGTGTCACTTTTGCTCGCATGGCAATGAATGATGAAGAGACCGTTGCTCTGACGGCTGGCGGTCATACCGTAGGTAAAGCGCACGGTAATGGTAACGCAGCCAACCTTGGCCCTGATCCTGAAGGTGCGGATCTGCATGAGCAAGGCTTGGGCTGGAATAATCATACCAGCCGAGGTGTTGGCCGAAATACGGTCACCAGCGGTATCGAAGGTGCGTGGACCACTCACCCAACTAAGTGGGATAACGGTTTCTTCTACCTACTCTTCACTTATGAATGGCAACTCACTAAGAGCCCTGCGGGCGCATGGCAATGGGAACCTGTAAACATTAAAGAGGAAGACAAACCTGTTGATGTGGAAGATCCAAGTATTCGCTATAACCCAATGATGACTGATGCCGACATGGCTCTGAAAATGGATCCTGAATATCGCAAGATTTCAGAGCGCTTCTACAAAGACCCAGCTTACTTCTCAGAAGTGTTTGCGCGAGCTTGGTTTAAGCTCACTCACCGCGATATGGGACCAAAAGCGCGCTACTTTGGCCCAGATGTTCCGGCAGAAGATTTGATCTGGCAAGACCCTGTTCCAGCAGGTCGTAAAGACTATGATGTCAATGCGGTGAAAGCAAAAATTGCGGCAAGCGGCCTAACCATCAGTGAAATGGTCAGCACCGCTTGGGATAGTGCTCGTACTTTCCGTGGTTCCGATAAACGTGGTGGTGCCAACGGGGCGCGTATTCGCCTCGCTCCACAAAAAGATTGGCAAGGCAACGAACCTGCGCGCCTTGGTAAAGTGCTGGCGGTATTAGAGAAAATTGCCGCTGAATCTGGCATCAGTATCGCCGATACGATTGTTCTAGCCGGTAACGTAGGTATCGAACAAGCGGCCAAAGCCGCGGGCGTGAATGTGACCGTACCGTTCGCACCGGGACGCGGCGATGCGACAATCGAACAAACCGATGTTGAGTCCTTTGAAGTGCTTGAGCCTCTCGCGGATGGCTTCCGTAACTGGCAGAAAAAGCATTATGTAGTCACACCGGAAGAAATGTTGCTCGACAAAGCGCAACTGCTGCGCCTCACCGCTCCAGAAATGACAGTGTTAATTGGTGGCATGCGTGTGCTTGGCACTAACTACGCTGGCAGCCAACACGGCGTGTTTACCGACCGCGTGGGTGCGTTGACCAACGACTTCTTCGTTAACCTCACCGACATGAGTTACACCTGGAAACCAACCGGTCGTAATTCTTACGAGATTGTTGAGCGTAACAGCGGCAAAGTGAAGTGGACAGCAACTCGAGTGGATCTGGTGTTTGGTTCTAACTCCATCCTACGTGCTTATGCGGAAGTGTACGCACAGGACGACAACAAAGAAAAATTCGTCAAAGACTTTGTTGCCGCATGGACCAAAGTAATGAACGCGGATCGATTTGATTTGTGCTAAAGCAGAGCCTTGTTAAGCAATCCCCCTCGAGCGAGGGGGATTGTATTTACGCTGAAATGACGATTTAGCGTCTCTGCCCCGTCATCAGCTCAAAAGTCCTTGTGTACCTCATCCATAACCACAAAAGTTTTGACGGTTTCTTTATTAAAAACGTCGATCATCAATTGCGTACAGCCCTTAGTATTCCCGTGCTTCTGTTCTTTTGTCACACCGGCACTGGTGGCTTTAACATTGATATACGGCCTCTTTCAGTATGGTTTGATTGTTTAGCGCTGGCTTTGATAAGTCAGAGAGCTTTCACGCCTCTATTAAGAATATTGTACTCACATATCAATACGCTATAGATTATTCGCAAGGCGGTGCGAGGTGAATAAGAGCCAATCCACCAAGTGACGTTTCTCGATATTTCTTATTCATGTCTTTACCTGTTTGGTACATGGTTTCGATAACCTTATCCAGAGAGATCAAAGATTCACTGCTTCGCTTGAGCGCCATACGTGAGGCATTTATCGCTTTCATTGCCCCCATCGCGTTGCGTTCAATACACGGAACTTGCACCAAACCGCCAATTGGATCGCACGTCATCCCGAGTGAATGCTCCATAGCGATCTCTGCCGCGATGCAAATTTGCTCGTTACTTCCGCCACGCAATGCTGTTAGCCCCGCCGCCGCCATCGAAGAAGAGACGCCGACCTCCCCCTGACAACCCACTTCAGCCCCAGAAATCGACGCATTGGTTTTGTACAAAATGCCAATCGCACCGGATACCGCAAGGAAGTCTTTGAGCTGTTTGGTGTCTAACTCTTTAATAAAACGATGGTAATACATCAAAACCGCAGGGATTACCCCAGCCGCACCGTTAGTTGGTGAGGTCACAACCTGACCACCAGCCGCATTTTCTTCACTCACGGCAAACGCAAACAGATTAATCCAGTCCATGATTACCATCGGATCATTTTCTATTGCTGAGTTCGCTTCCAGCTTTTTCAGTAAGTTTGGCGCTCGACGAGTGACGTTCAGGCCGCCCTCTAAAACACCTTCGGTTTTGAAGCCGCGTTCCATACAACGAGTCATCACACGCCAGATCTGTTCTGCTCGTTGATTTATAGTCTCCATATCCTGAAACGCTTGTTCATTGGCCAGAATCATGCCACCTAGGCTCAAGCCATTTTTGTCAGCTTGCGCCAGCATTTCATCCGCCGTTGAGAATGGGTACTCAACTTCCACCTGTATGGCCTTACTGCCACTTTGCAGTTCGGCGGCCGTTGCGATGAAGCCACCGCCGATTGAATACTACGTCTCAAAGCCAACTTGATTGCCAAACGCATCCAGCGCGGTAATCGTCATGCCATTCTCGTGGAGAGGAAGGTTCTCCTCATGGAACAGCATGTCTGTTTTGTAGTTGAATTTGATGTCATGGCGGCCATCGACAGATAATAGACCTTCGTCAATCGCCTTACGCATCGCACTGTTGGCAGATGCGATTTTAATAGTGTCCGGCTTGTTTCCCAATAGCCCCAAAATCGTTGCCCGATCAGTGTGGTGACCTACCCCTGTTAACGAAAGTGAGCCGTATAAATCAACCTGGATACGAACCACTTTTGCCAAGTTCGATTCAATCAAACGTGTAAAGTGGTAACCCGCAATCATAGGACCATTGGTATGAGAGCTCGAGGGCCCCACACCAATCTTGTAAATATCAAAGATAAACAGCATAAAATTTCCTCGCTAAGACAATACAGCATAGAGCCAATCAGGGAGAACCATACAAACTACAATGGTCGCAACGGCGAACACCAACATCCCATAATGGCTTGCGGTTGGCTTGGCAAAAAGATGTTTTTGCTTATGGATAAAGGTTTGTTGCTTAGCAGTCACAGAGCCCCAACGACAGCTCACTAACACTCCAAACAAAAGGAAGACAAATGTACCGATTGGCGCGAACCACGGCCAAGCCACGTCGAGAGATCTGGCAACGAACACCGCAATTACACTGATGATACTACCAACGATAACACCTTTTTCATTTGCTTTTGCCCAGAATAAGCCAAGCACAAATGAACCTAAGCGGATACCAACGAATATTGAAGTCAAACTTGCGATGGTTTTGAGCACCGATTCATTCGATACCGCCAGAAGTGCAGGCACGATTACCATTGCTGCGGCAAGCAAACTCATTTTTCTTGCTACTTTTTGGTAATGTTCATCACCAGCATTCTTGCGAACAAAGCGTTTGTAGATATCAAACGTTGCTACTGTCGCCATTGAGTTATAGGTCGAATCTAAGGTCGACATTGCCGCCGCTGCAAGTGCGGAAATGACTAGACCCACAACAACAGGATTAGTGTGGTTGAATACGAAATCCAAAATCACTTCATTGCTGTTTTCAAATGGCTGATCTCGATAAAAGAAGTGGCCCCCAATTTTCGGACATGACTTTAAGTGGTCGATCTGTTTTGATAGTACCCAACAATACAGGGACAGATTATGACTAGAAAACGTAGAAACCACTCTCCTGAGTTTAAAGCTAAGGTGGCTCTCGATGCCGCTAAAGGCGATAAAACCGTCGCTGAGCTAGCTCAGAAATATAACCTGCACGCTAACCAGATCTCAACATGGAAAAAGGAGCTGCTTGAAAACGCAGCCATGATTTTTGCCACCGAAAATCACTCAGGAAAAGAGAGTTCCGAAGATGTGGACAAACTTCACGCCAAGATCGGTCAATTGACCATGGAAAATGATTTTTTGGCCAAAGTGCTCGGTCGTTAGACCGAGCCCAGCGAAAGAGTTCGCTGGTTAAATCCACCCCATTGCCGATAAAGCGCCAATGTGAGCTGCTCAATATTGCTCGCTCTACCGCTTACTATCAGCCCATCGGACTCTCTGCTGAGGAGATCACGTTACGACGTATGATTGACGAAATTCATCTGCAGTATCCGTTTATGGGCAGTCGGCGCATTCGAACTGAGCTGGCTAAAAAGGGCCATAGCGTTAATCGTAAGCGTGTTGTTCGACTCATGCGCGATATGGGGATTGGGGCGATTTATCCCAAGCCCAAAACGACGCTGGCTAACAAAGCACACAAGGTGTATCCCTACCTGTTGCGTGATATCGAAGTCACTTACCCAAACCAAGCTTGGGCGATTGATATCACGTACATCCCGATGGCGAAGGGGTTCCTGTACCTCGTTGCGATGGTCGCGGTAGGAATAGCGGTCACCCGCTACCCCCCGCACAGATCCGTACGTGCGCTACTAACGCATACGGCTCCTACCTTGGGTCTAACGTCAAATCGCTGCTCAGGATAAGGGTGGACAATTCTTGCTTTGGGGATCCAGTAATCAACTAATTTCCTAAAACGTGACCATGTCATTTTATGACGCTGGCTACGCCTTCGCAGTTGCTTTAGCCATGCATTAGTGATCTCTGTAATAAACAGATTTAGGGAGCTACCATTCATTGGGACACCATAATAGTTGATGTGCCCTCGAATAATCTGATTCAGCCACTTTCCAACCTTCCACGGCGGTAAGTGAAGCCTTTTCTTTAGCTCCTGTCTGACCCATTTTATCTTACTGATAAGTCGCTTTTTGATTGTCTTCCGCTTGATCATTATGGCCTTTTGGCTCTTAGTCAGGTCACAGTAATGTGTGAATCCAAGGAAATCAAAGGTTCCTGGTCTTTGAACTTTCCCTCTTTTAAAGTCTTCAAAAGCGAATCGTCCAAAATGTATCAACTTGGTTTTGTCCGGATGAACGGATAAGCCAAATTGAGAGAGGCGTCTTTTCAACCCCTCTAAACACGCATTTGCATCATTTTTATGCTGAAAACCGATAACAGCATCGTCAGCGTACCTAACCATGATGACATCGCCAGTTGCACTTCGATGCCGTTCTCGGTTCAGCCAAAGATCAAAAGTATAATGAAGATAAACATTTGCCAACAATGGTGAGATCACCGATCCTTGAGGAGTCCCGAGGAGCGATTTAACTCGCTGGTTATGTTCATCAACGTACCCTACTTTTAACCATTTGGTAATAATTTTGAGCAATGGTTTATCTGCGACTCTGTGCTCTAAGAACTGGATCAACCAATCATGTTCTACAGTATCAAAGAACTTGGTTATATCTAAATCAAGCACCCAGTTTATCTTTCTCCGGTTGAGAGCAACATACAGTGCATCAAGGTATCCGCCCCATGAACCCACGGGGCGATATTGTTAGTGTTTGAAGTTCCAAGGCAGGAGTGCATCGATATCTGGTTCTGCTTTCGCTAACTCCTGCATGCACTTGACTATGTAGTCGTAAAGGATAAGGCCGTTGGCTTTCGCTGTCTCGACGATACTGTAAAGCATCGCGCTCGCTTCCGCTCCATTGGGATTGGTCGAGAAGAGCCAGTTCTTTCTCCCAATAACCAGCGGTTTTATTGCGCGTTCAGCACGGTTATTGTCTATCGATAAGTGACCGTCATCGATATAGCGAATGAGCTTCGGCCACTGACCGAGCGTGTATTTTATCGCTTTACCCAGCGGGCTAGACTCAAGCACTTTCTGAGTTGTCATCCATTCATAAAGCTCATCCAGTATCGGCTTAGCATGCTCTTGGCGCTCTGCTTTCCGTTTTTCGGCACTGGCACCTTTTAAGCGGGATTCTATCCCATAGAGTTTCTGGATTTTGGCCAGCGCTTTATCCGCTTTGCCTGACTTACCTTTGCCTTGAAGCTTTTTCGCGTCCATGAACTTGCGCCGAGCATGCGCAAAGCAACCGACATTGGTGACTCGAT
Source organism: Vibrio navarrensis (assembly GCF_000764325.1). Taxonomy (NCBI): domain Bacteria; kingdom Pseudomonadati; phylum Pseudomonadota; class Gammaproteobacteria; order Vibrionales; family Vibrionaceae; genus Vibrio; species Vibrio navarrensis. Next base: position 1,794,438 of record NZ_JMCG01000001.1, read on the forward strand.
GAAGCCCATCATAAACACCATAGCCATCGGTTTGCAGATACCCATCATAGTCGCCCAAGAAGGCAACAGGGCACGACCTCGCGCGACTGTTTTGATAGTCATACAAGACGATATTTTTTACATTGGGCAGTGCGGCATCTGGCGAGTCCGCGCCCGAGCAGTAGAGCCACATGTAACACTGTTTATCTTCTTTGAGGACATTGAGCGGCGTTTCATCCGCCTGAATCACCATTTGCTCAAGTAGGTGCGCTTTCAAGGCCGCATAAAGTGGAGCGAACTTCTCACTGACTTGGATAATCCACCTTGCCATGGTGGTGCGCGAGAGTTCGATACCCGACTGGGTAAACAACGACTCTTGTCGATAAAGTGGCATCGCGTATTGGTATTTGCCGAGGATGATATTGGCCAACAAGCTTTCTGTAGCGAAGCTTTTAGGGATAATACTTTGCGGCGCTGGCTTTTGAACGATGCGGCTGTTGTCCTGAGTTTGCTCGCATTGGCGGCAAGCATATTTAGGACGAACATATTCCAACACTTTGAGTACCGCTGGCGTGAACTCAAGTTTCTCGCTACGGTCTTCACCGATTTTATGCAGGTGATGTTGGCAGCAAGTGCACTGCTTTTCATCGTCGTCTAAATCAAGTTCGATAACCTCACGAGGCAAGCTCTTTGGCAGGGGCTGACGTTTACCGCGTTTCTTCATTGTGGTGGTCGTTGTGACAACATCAACCTCTTCTTCCTTAGCAGCTTCACACTCCGCTTCGTTGAAGAGGTCACCTTGGGATTCATTGTAAGGCTTTAACGCCTCTGAGCGTTTAGCGAACTGACGGTCGAAGGCAAGCTTGAGCTGTTCAAGTAGGGATTGACGCTCTTGTTGCCACTCATTTTTCTCCGACATCAGCACTTTCACCATCGCTTGTAGCTCGGCAACATCTTGGCTTTCTGGGTTGATATTTAGCGTCTTTTTCATGGCGTTGATTATACTAAAATCATGACGTTAACGCTTGGTGGATAAGAGTTTATTATCGCTTAAGTCATTGTAAAATCGTTTATTTCAATGGGTTTATGGCCGATAATCGTGAAGCCAGAAAGCAGTCTATCAAGCTCGAATTGAGTTAGGGTAAACACCTCATTTTGCTCTTTGGAAGGCCACTTGTACTTGGCTTTTTCGAGGCGCTTGTACCAAAGAGCGAAGCCTGTTTTATCCCAGTACAACACTTTGACTTTATCGCGCTGTTTGTTGGTGAATAGGAACAGCGCACCACTGCCCAAGGGTAAGTCGGTGTCACTTTCGATAATCGCCGCGAGGCCGTTGATGGACTTTCTAAAATCGACGCTTTCGCGATAGAGATAGATTTCGGGAGCACTGAGCATACGTTTCATGACAGCGCACCGATAAGCTCTGCGAGATAGGTCGCTGGCGTGCCTTGTGGGATGCTCAGTTCAACATCATTGACGAGCAGGGTCATATTGGCAACGGCAACGTGAGTGGCTTGATACTTTGTGGTCTTTTCAACGACTTCTGTTTTAACAAAGCCAACCGTGTTCGGTTTTTCGCAGTGCTTTAACTGTTGGCGCTTAGCGTAAAAAGTGGAGAGACTCAGTCCGTTACGTTCACAGAATAATCGTTGTGATAACTGGCTGGATTCATAGTGTTCGAACAGGGTTCGCCATTCTTGGTTAGTGCGTCGTTTGGCCATTTCAAATCTCCTTTGGGTTGGAGGTTTGATCTTATTATTCGGGCTAGACGATTAGAATGCGGGGTTTATGATGCGCTTAGAACGCTAGGCAAAGCTGGCGAATAAATAATGGGTGGAAGTCCCATCTCAGTAAGGACTAACCATCCGCTGGGTTCTCGAGCTATGCGCTGAGTGTGGGTAACTGCATTAGTGAAGTGTTAGTAGAGGCATCTGTAGGCTAAGTATTGAGCCACGAAATTCAGTTTGGAAGTGGAGATGTTGTTAAGCGAAGCAGAATCCAATAGTGACAAGAGCGTAATTTGGTGAGTTCTTGGGCACACTTCCCGGGGTCGGAGACCTTATGCATACAGAGAAATTTATACGCCGGAACCTAGGAGATCCTATACAGTCCCGGTAAGTATCAACCGGGCATAATTATTGAACCCTCTCAGGCAAGATAAATATGGTATAGGAAGTCGGACAGGATAATAGTACTGATGAAACAGACGAACAAAACTCGTAAAACAGACGCGGAGTCTGCGGAGGGAAGTATCCTGACCAAGGGGAATGGTCAACAGTCTAACCACGGCCAGACACAGAGCTGGATCCCCGTGATGTCAAAGTTGGTGGCCATACGCAAACTCGCAGCTCAAAATAAGACACTGAAGTTTAACAACCTTCTTCATCTTATAACGGAAGAATTGCTCATGGAGTGCTTTTACACTCTCAAGCGTGATTCTGCCGCAGGGATCGATGGGGTAACATGGGATAAATATCAATTATTCTCAAAACAGCTCATCAAGCAGCTATGTGAAGATATTCAATCAGGACGATATAAGCCAAAACCTGCCAGAAGAATTTATATCCCTAAACAAGACGGTAGTCAGCGACCGCTGAATATCCTATGCATTAGGGACAAAATTGTTCAACAAGCAGTCAGTAAAGTTCTAGAATCGATCTATGAGAGCGACTTTATGGGCTTTTCATATGGTTTTCGACCAGAGCGGAATCAGCATCAAGCTCTTGATGCACTGTATGTTGCTCTCAACCGGAGAAAGATAAACTGGGTGCTTGATTTAGATATAACCAAGTTCTTTGATACTGTAGAACATGATTGGTTGATCCAGTTCTTAGAGCACAGAGTCGCAGATAAACCATTGCTCAAAATTATTACCAAATGGTTAAAAGTAGGGTACGTTGATGAACATAACCAGCGAGTTAAATCGCTCCTCGGGACTCCTCAAGGATCGGTGATCTCACCATTGTTGGCAAATGTTTATCTTCATTATACTTTTGATCTTTGGCTGAACCGAGAACGGCATCGAAGTGCAACTGGCGATGTCATCATGGTTAGGTACGCTGACGATGCTGTTATCGGTTTTCAGCATAAAAATGATGCAAATGCGTGTTTAGAGGGGTTGAAAAGACGCCTCTCTCAATTTGGCTTATCCGTTCATCCGGACAAAACCAAGTTGATACATTTTGGACGATTCGCTTTTGAAGACTTTAAAAGAGGGAAAGTTCAAAGACCAGGAACCTTTGATTTCCTTGGATTCACACATTACTGTGACCTGACTAAGAGCCAAAAGGCCATAATGATCAAGCGGAAGACAATCAAAAAGCGACTTATCAGTAAGATAAAATGGGTCAGACAGGAGCTAAAGAAAAGGCTTCACTTACCGCCGTGGAAGGTTGGAAAGTGGCTGAATCAGATTATTCGAGGGCACATCAACTATTATGGTGTCCCAATGAATGGTAGCTCCCTAAATCTGTTTATTACAGAGATCACTAATGCATGGCTAAAGCAACTGCGAAGGCGTAGCCAGCGTCATAAAATGACATGGTCACGTTTTAGGAAATTAGTTGATTACTGGATCCCCAAAGCAAGAATTGTCCACCCTTATCCTGAGCAGCGATTTGACGTTAGACCCAAGGTAGGAGCCGTATGCGTTAGTAGCGCACGTACGGATCTGTGCGGGGGGTAGCGGGTGACCGCTATTCCTACCGCGACCATATTAGCGACCTGTGTCCGTCCTGCCAATGAACCGGAGCACAAGGCGTCGGAGTACTTAAAACCCAAAGTCAATGCTTACGGTGAAGTTAAACAAATTCAAATAGATAGGGGTTATTTAGCTGCTCACTGGACAACGGAGCTGTACGAAGCAGGAAAAGAGGTTGTTGCAAAACCATGGACACCGCCATCCAAGAGCGCACTGAGTAAAAACGCCTTCCAAATTGACTTGGTTGAAGGCAGTGTCATGTGCCCAGCAGGGAAAGTTGCCATGATAAAGTCTGGAAAAGTAACGCAAGCCCGTTTTAAATCAACGGAATGCAACGCTTGTCCGAAAAAAGCAGATTGTACGACATCAGATAAAGGTCGAAAAATTAAAATACACGAGCAGGAAGCGATGCTGCAAAAGCTTCAGAAGCACGTAAGTACGTCTCAAGGTCGGGCTGATGCTAGAGAGCGGGTCAAAGTAGAGCACTCTCTAGCATCAATCTGCAACCGCAAAGGTCCTAGAGCAAGGTACCGAGGCTTGCGGCTAAATGAATATGATTTAAACAGAACGGCAGCTATTACCAACCTGCATATAGCGATGAGTTTGGCTGCTTAAAATTTAAACTATATGGTGCTCTAGGATCTTGGTTGCTTGCCGTTTGAGTGATGTAACTAGTTCTACTTTCATGAGAGCTGCTCCTATGGATTACTAAAGTGATACTATTCTATCACTTTGAGCATAGCAAGCTCCATGACGGCTAACGCCGCGTTAAGGGGCGCAGGCACGCAATACAAAAGTTACCGCATGACAACTTAACCACTAAACCCAACGCAAATTGAAAATGCCACGCGTGCCAAGTCCCTCTTGAACGCTTTGTTATGTTTATTTAGCCTAAGATTTAAAACAGTTAAATCCATCAGCGACTGTTTCAAACTGAATTTTTGTCAAACAGACCTCCGCTAAACAGAACTCATGACGTTGAATCAATCTAGACGCTTCCTCTGCTGAAACCTGGATTGAGTTTCCAATCAGGTTAACTGCTGAGCCATCTGAAACAATTGAATAGACAAAACCTTCAGAGTCAATGACTCGATCGCTTGGACCAACAATCAAATCCACACACTCGCAATTCAAATCAGCTTCAGAACCCAAATAAACAAGCTCATCGTCACCATCTAATTTCAGAATACAAGGCCAATTGACCATGAACTTCTCCGATAAACATAACGCCGCGTTAAGTGGTGAACAACGCGACCACCTAACCTAAACCATTGTGCCGTAAACACTAAAGCTGATTTAAACTAAAAATGCCAAGCGTTGTGAATCCGTCTTAAACGCTTTGTTATAACACCAGGGCGTCCGCATGAGTGGTTAGAATTTAGTCATTGACTTAAATCCAGCGACTAAGACTTGCTCCAAGAAGCCGGGGTTCATCATGCAACGTTTCTGCTTCATTGGCACACTAATTTTGCTTGGCTCAGCTCTTAGCATGTTAAGCGCCATGTGTCTTAAACCTGCCAAATTTTCAGCCGCGTTTTGTCGGTAAATCTGACAAGCATCTTCTCGCATGCTCACATCTAAAATCCAGTGCATTGACTCTATGCCCCAGTGGGCTCGAATGGCATTTCCTGCCTGCTCCGCGGTCAGGTCTGCTGAACTTATGTAGTAGCGGTACTCCAGCTTTGGCGCTTTACCTTTGGCAACTCGGTAATTTTCAACCATGACAATACTGGCGAGTCCGCTCCACGTTGAGAAGTCACCCTCTAACTCACTAGCCTTGAGTACATGGCAAGTACGTGCTTCAACGCGGCCTTTTTGTTTCTCGATTTGATAAGTGGTTTTGTCAATCGGGGCACGGCGGTGTGGGGCGAAGGCTGTCTGTATGGCTGCCGACAACTTGCCTTGATTCCCCTTTACTGCCAACAAGTAATCACCGCCCTTGCTAGTGATCGCCTTGGCAATCTTGGTCTGGCAGGCCATCGCATCAATCGTCACGATAGCTCCTCGCAAGTCGAGCATCTTAATAAGCTCTGGAATCGCGGTAATTTCATTGCTCTTATCGTCAGTTTTGAGTTGGCCCAATACCAGTTGGTTGGCACTTGCATAGGCGCTCACCATATGGATGGTGCTTTTCCTGTCGTCTCTATCGTAGGAGCCGCGCAAAGTCTTGCCATCAATGGCAACCACCTCACCAAACGTCATGGTATGTACCGCATTCATCCAACCCAGGAAGCAGTCGCGAAACTCGGCAGGATCAATATTTGCAATCAAACGAGCAAAGGTATCGTCGACAGGCACACCGTTTTCAAACAGTCCCTGTTTAAGAAACCACTCATGGTGGCCAAGAACATATTCACGAATGTCAGTCCAGCCTTGACCTCCGGCTATCACGGCACAGATAGACCCAAACAAAATATCAAACAGAGGATAATCAACTTTTGCACTTTGCCGTTTGTCACGGATGATACTGAAATGCGCTTTGATGGTATTAATATTCATGGTCGCTCCCCAAAAGAAGAGCATAAGATCACAGACCGTGCTTCAGGTCAAATTTAACCTTGCGTTGTACAAGAAATGTTCATGATCTTGCCCTGGTTATAACACAGTTTTACACGTCATCTTCCGACAACATTTGACGACAATTACGAACTGTTAATACGCGTATCTCATGACTTAAGCTATAGATAATACGATAGTGACCAAATATGATTTCGCGATAATTCGTATGGGGCATTTCAGGAACAAAGCGCCCCATTTCCGGCATACTTCCAAGTAGTTCAGTTTTATCAAAAACTTCGTTTACCCACTTTTCTGCCGCAGGTGGATTATCCAAAGAAATAAATTCCGCTGCATCGCCTAGCTTCTGAAGCGCTAATGGAGACCAAACTACTTTCATTTCTTAATGCGCCCCAGAACTTGAGCACGAGCATCATCATTGGAAACACCAAGCCCTGAAGCTAATTGAGCTTCAGCTGTGCGTATTTCTTCTAGTAATTCGATTTTCTCTTGCATTGCTTCATACTCTGCAACATCGAGAACAACAGCTACACCTTTACCACGTTGTGTGATAACCAATGGACGGCGAGTCTCATTGATTTGTTTGATGTAAGAAGCTACACCTGCACGAAATTCAGATAACGGCTGAATATCTTGATCGAAATGAATACGACTCATATTGAACTCCAAATAGTACAAAATAATGTACAAATAATAGTTCAACTAACCGTTTCTAGCAAGAAGTTGATTCTGTGTTATAACGCCCTGCTAAGGGGTGAGCAATGCACTGCAAAAGCTACCGCACGCCGTCTGAATCACAAAACCCACCGCATGCTGAAAATGCCACGCATTGCGAATCCCGCTTAAGCAGTTTGTTAGCTTAAATTTCAGCACCTTAGATTTGCCAAAACTGAGATTAACCTGATTTGGAAAACCAACAAACCACCTGAGATTTAAAACCCGAATTGACTCAAACTTTGTGGCCTTTCATACGATTTGAAAACTCGAAATATTGATAAATCATTTTCGGAAAACTCAAAGCGAAAGCAAAACTACCAAAGCGACTTTACGCCAAACTGGCTAACCTCACGCGATCCCAAAACTCAATTGAGGCACCGGCTCAAAACTCGCGTTGGCAAACAATGCTGATTTGCCGAGAAACCGGAACGAGCTGCCAAGGGAAGAAAAAATAGGCTGCAATCAATTGATTTTCATTGTTTTAAGCTAACGCCCGCTTAAGGGGCAGCCAACGCCACTACTGATTCTCCGCATAACACAGTAACCACGAAAACCAACGCATAGTAAAAATGCCATGCGTTGGCTGTCCCTCTTGAAGCGTTTGTTATAGCTCGGCTATGTGTGACAACGTTTCTGGATGACGCTGTACTAACTTTAAAAGAGTGACCGCTTGACCATTTGGCACACTACGACCTTGTTCCCAGTTTTCCAATGTGCGCGAAGACGTATGAAGTAACCGCGCGAAGACTCCGCGGGACATATTGAACTGCTCGCGAATACTCACGATTTCATCCGGTGAGATGTTCAACTCACCCACATCATTCACATGATGTGTTTTCAGAGTAAGCTTACCTTCTGAATGCTGCTTAGCCTCAACAAGAGCTGAGCTTAACTCTGTAAATAAATCACGATTGCTCATTGCGCCACGCCTCCATAAAAGCCATTAGTTGTTTCCTTTGATTTGCATTCAAGTCAGACATTTCATTTTTGCCGTAAATGGTTAGCAAATAAAAACGCCTCTTTTCATCGAGAAAGTAATAGATAATCCGTGAACCACCACGCTTTCCCTTGCCTTTACTCGCAACTCGAATTTTTCGCAAACCGCCAGTACCTTGAATCACATCACCCAGCTTGGGGTTTAGCATTAGCGGTCGCGGTAGGAATAGCGGTCACCCGCTACCCCCCGCACAGATCCGTACGTGCGCTACTAACGCATACGGCTCCTACCTTGGGTCTAACGTCAAATCGCTGCTCAGGATAAGGGTGGACAATTCTTGCTTTGGGGATCCAGTAATCAACTAATTTCCTAAAACGTGACCATGTCATTTTATGACGCTGGCTACGCCTTCGCAGTTGCTTTAGCCATGCATTAGTGATCTCTGTAATAAACAGATTTAGGGAGCTACCATTCATTGGGACACCATAATAGTTGATGTGCCCTCGAATAATCTGATTCAGCCACTTTCCAACCTTCCACGGCGGTAAGTGAAGCCTTTTCTTTAGCTCCTGTCTGACCCATTTTATCTTACTGATAAGTCGCTTTTTGATTGTCTTCCGCTTGATCATTATGGCCTTTTGGCTCTTAGTCAGGTCACAGTAATGTGTGAATCCAAGGAAATCAAAGGTTCCTGGTCTTTGAACTTTCCCTCTTTTAAAGTCTTCAAAAGCGAATCGTCCAAAATGTATCAACTTGGTTTTGTCCGGATGAACGGATAAGCCAAATTGAGAGAGGCGTCTTTTCAACCCCTCTAAACACGCATTTGCATCATTTTTATGCTGAAAACCGATAACAGCATCGTCAGCGTACCTAACCATGATGACATCGCCAGTTGCACTTCGATGCCGTTCTCGGTTCAGCCAAAGATCAAAAGTATAATGAAGATAAACATTTGCCAACAATGGTGAGATCACCGATCCTTGAGGAGTCCCGAGGAGCGATTTAACTCGCTGGTTATGTTCATCAACGTACCCTACTTTTAACCATTTGGTAATAATTTTGAGCAATGGTTTATCTGCGACTCTGTGCTCTAAGAACTGGATCAACCAATCATGTTCTACAGTATCAAAGAACTTGGTTATATCTAAATCAAGCACCCAGTTTATCTTTCTCCGGTTGAGAGCAACATACAGTGCATCAAGAGCTTGATGCTGATTCCGCTCTGGTCGAAAACCATATGAAAAGCCCATAAAGTCGCTCTCATAGATCGATTCTAGAACTTTACTGACTGCTTGTTGAACAATTTTGTCCCTAATGCATAGGATATTCAGCGGTCGCTGACTACCGTCTTGTTTAGGGATATAAATTCTTCTGGCAGGTTTTGGCTTATATCGTCCTGATTGAATATCTTCACATAGCTGCTTGATGAGCTGTTTTGAGAATAATTGATATTTATCCCATGTTACCCCATCGATCCCTGCGGCAGAATCACGCTTGAGAGTGTAAAAGCACTCCATGAGCAATTCTTCCGTTATAAGATGAAGAAGGTTGTTAAACTTCAGTGTCTTATTTTGAGCTGCGAGTTTGCGTATGGCCACCAACTTTGACATCACGGGGATCCAGCTCTGTGTCTGGCCGTGGTTAGACTGTTGACCATTCCCCTTGGTCAGGATACTTCCCTCCGCAGACTCCGCGTCTGTTTTACGAGTTTTGTTCGTCTGTTTCATCAGTACTATTATCCTGTCCGACTTCCTATACCATATTTATCTTGCCTGAGAGGGTTCAATAATTATGCCCGGTTGATACTTACCGGGACTGTATAGGATCTCCTAGGTTCCGGCGTATAAATTTCTCTGTATGCATAAGGTCTCCGACCCCGGGAAGTGTGCCCAAGAACTCACCAAATTACGCTCTTGTCACTATTGGATTCTGCTTCGCTTAACAACATCTCCACTTCCAAACTGAATTTCGTGGCTCAATACTTAGCCTACAGATGCCTCTACTAACACTTCACTAATGCAGTTACCCACACTCAGCGCATAGCTCGAGAACCCAGCGGATGGTTAGTCCTTACTGAGATGGGACTTCCACCCATTATTTATTCGCCAGCTTTGCCTAGCGTTCTAAGCGCATCATAAACCCCGCATTCTAATCGTCTAGCCCGAATAATAAGATCAAACCTCCAACCCAAAGGAGATTTGAAATGGCCAAACGACGCACTAACCAAGAATGGCGAACCCTGTTCGAACACTATGAATCCAGCCAGTTATCACAACGATTATTCTGTGAACGTAACGGACTGAGTCTCTCCACTTTTTACGCTAAGCGCCAACAGTTAAAGCACTGCGAAAAACCGAACACGGTTGGCTTTGTTAAAACAGAAGTCGTTGAAAAGACCACAAAGTATCAAGCCACTCACGTTGCCGTTGCCAATATGACCCTGCTCGTCAATGATGTTGAACTGAGCATCCCACAAGGCACGCCAGCGACCTATCTCGCAGAGCTTATCGGTGCGCTGTCATGAAACGTATGCTCAGTGCTCCCGAAATCTATCTCTATCGCGAAAGCGTCGATTTTAGAAAGTCCATCAACGGCCTCGCGGCGATTATCGAAAGTGACACCGACTTACCCTTGGGCAGTGGTGCGCTGTTCCTATTCACCAACAAACAGCGCGATAAAGTCAAAGTGTTGTACTGGGATAAAACAGGCTTCGCTCTTTGGTACAAGCGCCTCGAAAAAGCCAAGTACAAGTGGCCTTCCAAAGAGCAAAATGAGGTGTTTACCCTAACTCAATTCGAGCTTGATAGACTGCTTTCTGGCTTCACGATTATCGGCCATAAACCCATTGAAATAAACGATTTTACAATGACTTAAGCGATAATAAAGTCTTATCCACCAAGCGTTAACGTCATGATTTTAGTATAATCAACGCCATGAAAAAGACGCTAAATATCAACCCAGAAAGCCAAGATGTTGCCGAGCTACAAGCGATGGTGAAAGTGCTGATGTCGGAGAAAAATGAGTGGCAACAAGAGCGTCAATCCCTACTTGAACAGCTCAAGCTTGCCTTCGACCGTCAGTTCGCTAAACGCTCAGAGGCGTTAAAGCCTTACAATGAATCCCAAGGTGACCTCTTCAACGAAGCGGAGTGTGAAGCTGCTAAGGAAGAAGAGGTTGATGTTGTCACAACGACCACCACAATGAAGAAACGCGGCAAACGTCAGCCCCTGCCAAAGAGCTTGCCTCGTGAGGTTATCGAACTTGATTTAGACGACGATGAAAAGCAGTGCACTTGCTGCCAACATCACCTGCATAAAATCGGTGAAGACCGTAGCGAGAAACTTGAGTTCACGCCAGCGGTACTCAAAGTGTTGGAATATGTTCGTCCTAAATATGCTTGCCGCCAATGCGAGCAAACTCAGGACAACAGCCGCATCGTTCAAAAGCCAGCGCCGCAAAGTATTATCCCTAAAAGCTTCGCTACAGAAAGCTTGTTGGCCAATATCATCCTCGGCAAATACCAATACGCGATGCCACTTTATCGACAAGAGTCGTTGTTTACCCAGTCGGGTATCGAACTCTCGCGCACCACCATGGCAAGGTGGATTATCCAAGTCAGTGAGAAGTTCGCTCCACTTTATGCGGCCTTGAAAGCGCACCTACTTGAGCAAATGGTGATTCAGGCGGATGAAACGCCGCTCAATGTCCTCAAAGAAGATAAACAGTGTTACATGTGGCTCTACTGCTCGGGCGCGGACTCGCCAGATGCCGCACTGCCCAATGTAAAAAATATCGTCTTGTATGACTATCAAAACAGTCGCGCGAGGTCGTGCCCTGTTGCCTTCTTGGGCGACTATGATGGGTATCTGCAAACCGATGGCTATGGTGTTTATGATGGGCTTCATCGAGTCACCAATGTCGGTTGCTTTGCGCATGCTCGGCGCAAGTTCATGGACGCGAAAAAGCTTCAAGGCAAAGGTAAGTCAGGCAAAGCGGATAAAGCGCTGGCCAAAATCCAGAAACTCTATGGGATAGAATCCCGCTTAAAAGGTGCCAGTGCCGAAAAACGGAAAGCAGAGCGCCAAGAGCATGCTAAGCCGATACTGGATGAGCTTTATGAATGGATGACAACTCAGAAAGTGCTTGAGTCTAGCCCGCTGGGTAAAGCGATAAAATACACGCTCGGTCAGTGGCCGAAGCTCATTCGCTATATCGATGACGGTCACTTATCGATAGACAATAACCGTGCTGAACGCGCAATAAAACCGCTGGTTATTGGGAGAAAGAACTGGCTCTTCTCGACCAATCCCAATGGAGCGGAAGCGAGCGCGATGCTTTACAGTATCGTCGAGACAGCGAAAGCCAGCGGCCTTATCCTTTACGACTACATGGTCAAGTGCATGCAGGAGTTAGCGAAAGCGGAACCTGATATCGATGCACTCCTGCCTTGGAACTTCAAACACTAACAATATCGCCCCGTGGGATCATGGGGCGGATACGTTGCGATTAACGCTATGGCCCTTTTTAGCCAGCTCAGTTCGAATGCGCCGACTGCCCATAAACGGATACTGCAGATGAATTTCGTCAATCATACGTCGTAACGTGATCTCCTCAGCAGAGAGTCCGATGGGCTGATAGTAAGCGGTAGAGCGAGCAATATCGGTGTTTTTCAAGATAGTTGCCATCATTTGCTTGCTTATTAAGCAGCTTCTCTTTCTGGATTTAGGTGGACTTCACCAACTGGTTCACAGTTCCTGATATCACCAGGCCAGCGCTCAGGTTTTCGCTGTTTTGCTGCGAGCAATACCTCAGCTCGGCGCTTCAAGATCTCTTCATCTTTTCCATTATGACGCTCTGAAGGCGTGACATAATTTAGCTTACTGTGTTTGTGCTCGGTGTTGTACCAGCGCACGAAGGCTTCAACCCAACGTCGACTGCTGTCGAGACTTTCAAAGCCCTTTGTCGGCCAGTTTGGCATGTACTTTACCGTGCGGAACAACGATTCTACATACGGATTATCATCACTGACTCTTGGACGGCTATACGATGAGGTAATGCCTAACTCATCCATCTTCGCTTTGAACGTCAGCGACTTCATAGGCGCACCGTTATCTGAGTGAAGAACCAGCGGTTGACTGAAGCACTGCTCTCGCATCAACGTCCGCTGCAGGAGTTGTGAGGCTAACTCGCCGCACTCACGTTCATACACCTCATAACCCACGATTTTTCGGCTGTAGATGTCCTCAATGACGTACAGATAATAGTGCTGGCCTCGAACCTTTGAAGGCAAGTAAGTGATATCCCATGTGTAGACTTGATTCGAGCCTGTCGCCGTATAACTCGTTGGCTTCGCTTGTGTTTGTCTACTCCTCTGACGGCCTCGATGATGAAGTTGCCCTTGTGCACTCAGTACCCGATAATAGCTCGACTCTGAGGCGATATACTCACCTTTATCAAGCAGTGTCGGTACGATTTGAGTTGGAGGTAAGCTCGCGAACTCTGGGCGGTTACACACCTCGATAATGGCATCACGCTCTTGCTGAGAGAGCTTGTTAGCTGGCTCAGGTCTGGCACAGGTCGGTCTTTTATCCGCTTGAACCTCTCCTTGCCGATACCATCGACGATACGTTCTCAGGTCAATTTGAACCTCATAACAAGCTCGCTCTAAGCGGCAACCACTTTGCTTGGCATCGTGGATAAGAGCAATCAGGTGCTGCCTTTCATCGGTTGAGGTTAGTCGTCCTCTGGCTCTTCCCCGTAAAAGGCTATGAGCTTTTTTCGTAGAACCAACAGGGCAGCCGTTTCAGCGAGCGCCTTTTCTTTGTGGCGTAACTCCTTCCTAAGCTCTTTGATTTCAAGCTTATCCGCTTTGGCCTGCTTCTTTGCTTGTGCTTCCCGCTCTTTACTCGACATGAAGCCTTGCATACATTCGCTGCGCCAGCGTTGGACTTGCTCTGGAAACAGACCTTTTTCACGACAATATTGGCTGAGTTCATTCTCGGTCATCGAGTAAGTCTCGGCGACGATGGCGAGTTTAGTTTGAGCAGACCACTGCTCTGATGAAGTGTTGCTGTTTGGCACTGCGGCTCCTGAACGTCTGAGTTGCTGTCGCCAATGATACAGGGTTGCAGTGCTAATGCCTTCCTCTTTTGAAAGTTCGCTCACTGACATTGAGTATGGAGGCAGCAGCTTCTTCAATATGGCTTCTTTTCTTTCTGTTGGAATACGAGACACAATTCACTCTTACCGCCCTAGACTGGTTAAATTTTAACAGTGACAACTATCCTGCCAGAGGGGGATATTGAGCAGCTCACATTGGCGCTTTATCGGCAATGGGGTGGATTTAACCAGCGAACTCTTTCGCTGGGCTCGGTCTAACGACCGAGCACTTTGGCCAAAAAATCATTTTCCATGGTCAATTGACCGATCTTGGCGTGAAGTTTGTCCACATCTTCGGAACTCTCTTTTCCTGAGTGATTTTCGGTGGCAAAAATCATGGCTGCGTTTTCAAGCAGCTCCTTTTTCCATGTTGAGATCTGGTTAGCGTGCAGGTTATATTTCTGAGCTAGCTCAGCGACGGTTTTATCGCCTTTAGCGGCATCGAGAGCCACCTTAGCTTTAAACTCAGGAGAGTGGTTTCTACGTTTTCTAGTCATAATCTGTCCCTGTATTGTTGGGTACTATCAAAACAGATCGACCACTTAAAGTCATGTCCGAAAATTGGGGGCCACTTCTTTCTATTTGGTCATGTAGAATTTCCAGATCACACCTAGCCATTCACCAATTTGTAACTATCTTGATAGGTTTTGGACTAAAATTTCTAGTTGCTTTTAGTCTCTAGTATCTTAAATTGTACGCCTGTGTTTTATAGTTTTCTAAAAACTCATTAACTCCCACTGCGTGCCAACCATGTCGATTCGCTATATCTAGATCGTTCTCCGATATTGCAATGCCAAACTTATGTTTAGGCCAAGCAAGCTCAAGATGTGCAGCTAAATCGTCAGTGCCATTCTCTATCACATAGTTAATCTCTGGAAGTCTTAGATACGCCTGACGACAAGCATGTAATACTCCATGCACTCCAGGATCTGAAAGGTTAAACAACTTCTCCCAATCAACTAAATCATCCAATAATCCTTGTTCTTTACGCAAACAGTTTATGGTCTGACGTTCTCTATGACTTAAAGCCATATGTTGATGCATTGGCTGCTTACTGTGGCAATCGACACAAAGAGCTCGCAGATTTGACGAACGATTATCTGACTTTACTCCATTTACGTGATGAACATGCAAAAGAGATCTGTTTGAACGCATGTCGACTTGACATTCCTCACACTCAAAGTTCTTCTCAACTCTATAATGAGATGATATTTTTGACCAATCGGCTGTATAGCCACTCTCTGCGGTTTCACCTCGTCGAGATGGCATATACGGAAAAAAAGAGCTATACGTAGAGAAAAACTCTGCCATATTGAACTTGTCGAAAATATTCGAGCGACTCCCACCACTACCGTAGCCCTTATAGTTCAATTGGCCGAGGCATAGTTTACAAACATTCAGTCTTGCATAGCCATCTTCTCGACCTTGTCCATAAGAGTGACTACCAGATATAGGAAACTCACCTGACGTATCATTGATTACTACGTATCTCTCAAAGCGTCCTTCAGAACGCATGGATTTCAATTTAGAACAATCCGCAACATGATATTTGTTTCCCATTGATGGATTATTTATTACTGATTGAACTGCGTTACCATGATCTTTTATATAGAGCAGTACTTGTCTTCCTTTATAACTCAGTAAACCTGAGTCAATATCAACATCTTTAAGTTCAACATCTTTACCGTAAGCTAGTTCAACATCAATCTTGCTTTTTTCTGTTATCTGATGCTCCCACTGAAAAACTCCCCTCTTCTCTGGCTCCATAATTTCTACCGCATACATCAAAGAGTGGAGGTTTAGTGTTAATTTCATTCCGCCCCCAAAATCTTCAGTATTTGCTCTTCGGCATTGGTAATCACACGAAAAGATACTCTACGAGAGCGTTTTTCATCTTCAACACCTTCAATCACTACCGCTTTTGATGACGAATACCCAACTGCCGCTACATTATTCTTTACCCAGCCATAGTGTTTCGCGCGAACATCACTAAGCCTCATCACATATCCAAGGACTGTACGAGTTCTCGATTGGGACAAACTCATATTATTAAAATATGCCTCGTAATCGCTAGAATCGTGGTTCCAACGACTAGATGTATGCCCTTCGATTTTAATTTCTTGGATGATCGGTTTGTACTGTTCTAGAACTTCAAGGTAACGAGGAAAAAAATCATTCAAAATACGTTGAAACTGATCTGTTAAACTAGCTTTGCCATTAGCAAACAGAACTTCGGGTGCTGTAAAGTTGACACTCAATGTGTCTCTATCTATCTCAGCTCCCCATTTATCAAGATCCTTTGCAAACTCTTCCAGCAAAGAGATATAGATCGCTTGCTGTGTTTGCTGATAAGTTTCAGCAACATCTTTGATTTTGTCACGTTCAACTATTGCATCACGCATTAGTGCTACAGAGATAAAAAGGAACACCATCATCAAGCCAGCCATCAGATCTGATACAGACATCCAGTGCTCACCACCTTCACCTCTCGATGGAGGACTACCAAACAGCTTTTCCATGATTAAACAGCAACCCTAGTATTGATTACATTTGACATTTCACGCGTTAGCTTCTGGTAATCGCGAGTAAATTGCTGAGTGATAGTTGCAAGAGCTTCACCCATTTCATTCATCGTACGATTAATTTCTTGCTGCATTTGTAGATCAAGAATTTCCACCTGTTTTTCAACTGCACTACCTGTTTGCGCTACGGACTGGGTAATTTGATCTTCCAAACTATCAAATGTTCTGCGAACCGCTTGAGCTTGAACTTGGAACACTTCTTCCAAAGTGGTTTCCAATCGATCATGAAGTTTAGTTATCGCTGATGTAGTTTGTGACTGGATTTCTTTAGTACTATTAAGTAACTCTTGGTTGGCTTCTTTTAAAACATTACCTGTTTCGCGTGCGTCATCTTTAATATCAGCAACCAATACACGAAGTTGACTATTTAACTCAGTGATTGAATCTTCTAGATGTTGGCGAATCTGCTCAGTCGTGTTCGTCAAATGGTTGGTCATATTGCTCAAACCACCAGTTGCAGTTCCTACTTGCTCTTGAATATCAGACGATGCTTCTGCAAGCTTACCGCCTATAGTATGTGAACTTTCAATTAACTGCTTAGATACGCTCTCCGCACCACTTTCCAGATTTGTACGCATAAGTTCTACACCTTGAGTAGCAGTATAGCTAAAGTTATCAATAATATTTTGTGACTCGGCGAGCATCGACTCATAGTGACTAGAAGCCGCCTTTACAGACTCTCCAATCACCGACATAGTGGAATCCATCTGCTCTTTAATTTGAGGCATTGCTTCTATCGCTTTGTCCCTCAAGTCTTTAAATGCCTCAAGTCTATGCTCTAGTTCAGTAACTTGCCCATGACCTAGCTCCATAACATGATGGAGCTTTTCCATCGTTGCTGGGATTGATTCTGCTCGCTCATTGATACTAGCTACTGACTTCTCAGTTGAAGAAATGGCATCCACGCCTAGCTGATATTTCGTAGCCATATCTTCTAGTTGGTTTTTATAGTTTTCTTGCCAATCAACAAGTTTTTTCACCGACTCATCTAAGCGTTTAAAATTTTCTCCAAACTGCTCAGTGAGTTTGTCATTAAATTCAACAATTACCTCTTTAAGAGCATTAATTACTTGCTCTGTAGCGGATTTAGATAAAAGCTCACCAAATTCATCCATCTTATTCCACAGCTTAAACTGGAACTGCTCGCTACTATTAGCTGCTTTTTCTAAATGACGGCCAAGTGATTTGTTCCCATCATTAATATCTGTACGTAGATTCTTTATCTGAGAAGTTAATGATGAGTCTTCGTCACCTTTAATTGCTGATAAAAGATCGTTTGATGCGTTCAATTGAGCTGACATTACAGAATAAATTTCTTCTGGACCAACAGCCTGGATGGTTAATTCATCTTTATGCGGGATCACTCCTAGAATTGCCTTGTAAAGAATCGAGGCTGCCATACCAACCAAACTAGTTAGAAAAGCCGTTTTTAAACCAGCCAGCAATGACTCTATGCTACCGTCGATATTAGATGGGTCAAATTCCATCAAACCCACTACGATGCCCGCAAAAGTACCAAGAATACCTAAAGAAGTTAGAATGTTAGTCGTACTTGCAGTAAACCTCGGATGTTTTCCTAAAAAAGCTAAAACACTAGAAATTATAAGTAGTAATACGATGGTATAGATGAATGCATCTGAGATTGATGCTGCGCTATAAGAAGCTATGATGGAAGCAAGAAAGTCGGTCATTTTTAGCAAATTAGTTGTCTATAAAGTCGGTGATTCTAGTACAAAATAATTATGCATGCCATACCATAAGTATGTGTTTTTATATGCAGCCTAGAAGGTCATATAAAATAGAGAAATACCTCTAACGCTCATCTTTCGGCGAATCCATCACGACCATAGTGGTGATGGATTTGACCTGCTCGCACTCTCCTAACACATCGGCGTGAAATTTCTTGTAGCTGACCAGATCGCGCGTTTCGACTCGAAGTAAGTACTCATTCGCCCCCGTGATGTTATGACACTCGACCACTTCATCGACAAAGCGCACATGATCTTCAAATTGTTGCTGCGCTTTTTTACTGTGTGACGCCAGCCCAATCGACACATAGGCGACAAAACCGATACCAAGTTGGTTGCTGTCGAGAACCGCTCGGTAGCCCTGAATCACCCCTTTACGCTCCAGATCTTGCACTCGTCTTAAGGTGGCCGAGGCCGACAAACCGACACGCTCTGCCAGCTCAACATTGGGGAGACGGCCATTGCTTTTCAGTGCGTGCAATATTTTTTCGTCAAACTTATCCATAGTGAAATTTTCTTGCTGATAATGTGTTTTGTCATCAAATATAAACACAAAATTGCCATTGAAACTACTTATGATTGTCGTGACCAGTCAAGCGTTATCTCATGAACCAACAATAAGAGAAATTGAGGAGAAAATGA
The DNA here is from genome assembly GCF_000764325.1 of Vibrio navarrensis. Lineage (NCBI taxonomy): Bacteria > Pseudomonadati > Pseudomonadota > Gammaproteobacteria > Vibrionales > Vibrionaceae > Vibrio > Vibrio navarrensis. Next base: position 1,813,419 of record NZ_JMCG01000001.1, read on the forward strand.
TGGAGTTGCAACAATTGGGGGCTTTGGCCTTGTTTGCGTTTGTTTCTACCTTTACCCCCGGTCCGAACAACATTATGTTGATGACCTCAGGGGCCAATGTCGGATTTGTGCGCACCATTCCGCACATGCTTGGCGTCACATTCGGTTTTGCCCTGATGGTGATCTTAGTCGGCGTGGGGCTGATGGGGCTGTTTAACCACTACCCGCTTAGCCATGATATTTTGAAATACCTCAGCCTGAGCTATTTGCTCTATTTGGCGGTGAAAATCGCCACCAGCGGCAAAGCGGCCGAGAAAGAGAACTTCACGCCGCTCAATTTTTTTCAAGCCGCCAGTTTTCAATGGGTTAACCCGAAAGGCTGGTCGATGGCACTGACCGCGGTCAGCGTTTACAGCAGCGGCAGCCATTGGTGGGAGATGACGTTGATCGCCGGGATTTTTATCGCTGCCAACATTCCTTCGGTCAGCTTTTGGGCCGCCGCAGGCACACAATTGCAGCGTTGGCTTACCACTAGCACGCGAGTCAAAGGGTTCAACATCAGCATGGCGCTTTTGCTACTGGTCTCCACCCTCCCTATGCTGGGATAAGCAAAGAGCCGGACAAGCCGGCTCTTTTTGATTGCGATGATTTGCTGGTAACAATCGGCGGCTTTACTGCGCGCTAGCCAGCGAACCCCACAGATCGTACTCATCGGCGTGCTCGATCACCACTTCAACCAGCTCACCCGGCTTGAGGCTGGTTTCGCCATTAAGGTAAACCAGACCATCGATTTCCGGCGCATCGGCGTAGGTACGACCAATCGCGCCCTCTTCGTCCACTTCATCGATGATCACTTTCATGGTGCTGCCAATACGCTTTTGTAGCTTGGCGGCACTGATCTCTTGCTGAACCAGCATAAAGCGTTCGAAACGCTCTTGCTTGACCTCTTCGGCGATCTGCTCCGCGATCTCATTTGCCGCCGCCCCTTCAACCGGAGAGTATTTAAAGCAGCCAACGCGATCCAGTTGCGCTTCTTTTAGCCACTCCAGCAGCATCTCGAAATCTTCTTCTGTCTCACCAGGGAAACCGACGATGAAAGTCGAACGGATCACCAACTCAGGGCAGATTTCGCGCCATTTTTTGATTTGATCCAGCGTACGCTCGGCACGACCCGGACGTTTCATCGCTTTCAAAACATTCGGGCTGGCGTGTTGGAACGGAATATCCAAATACGGCAGGATCTTTCCTTCCGCCATCAGCGGGATCAGATCGTCCACGTGTGGATACGGATAGACATAGTGCAAGCGCACCCAAATGCCCAGTTTGCCAAGTTCTTCACTCAGCGCTTTGATGTTTTGACGCACAGGCGTGCCGTTGGCAAAACCTAAGCTGTGTTTGCTGTCGACCCCGTAAGCACTGGTGTCTTGGCTGATCACCAGTAGCTCTTTCACGCCAGCGTTTTTCAAACGCTCCGCTTCGCTGATGATTTCACCCACCGGACGGCTGACCAGATCGCCACGCATCGATGGGATGATGCAGAAGGTGCAGCGGTGGTTACACCCTTCCGATATCTTCAAATAAGCGTAGTGCTTTGGCGTCAGCTTAACGCCATGATCCGGCACTAAGCTGGTAAACGGATTGTGCGCGGGTTTTGGCGCAAACTGGTGCACATGTTCAAGGACGTTTTCGTAGGCATGCGGGCCAGTAATACCCAGCACATTCGGGTGCACTTCGCGGATCTCATCTTCACGCGCGCCCAAGCAACCGGTCACAATCACTTTGCCGTTCTCTTTCAACGCTTCGCCGATGGTATCCAGCGATTCCTGCACCGCACTGTCGATAAAACCGCAGGTGTTGACGATCACAACGTCAGAATCATGGTAACTGTTGACGATTTCGTAGCCTTCGGTACGTAACTGAGTCAGGATTCGCTCTGAATCCACCAGGTTTTTTGGACAACCCAAAGAGACAAAACCGACTTTATTGCCGCCCGTTGGCGTCATTTCTTGGCTTTGCTGCTCGATGGTTTTCTTTGCCGTCTCCAACGTGGTTGTTTGGTTAGGCGTAAACGTTTGAACTGTCATTACTTGGTCTGCTTCCAGTGTTGATTACTTCCAGCCGGTCGTGATCGAATTGCCACTTTTCGCTGCTGGCGATATCTCTAAAGAGCGCGCGAATTATAACTGACGGCAAAAAATTGCAAAGAGCAAGATAAAGATTTTAGTGCAAAATTTAGCCAATAAAAAATGGGAACGCACGGTTCCCATTTTTACTGATCTTGAGACGGATTTTTAGCCCAGTTTATAGAACAGCGTCGACAGTGGTGGCAGGTTAAGCACAATGGATTGCGCCAGACCTTCGCTCTCAATAGCTTCGGTTTTCGCTTGTGGCACCACGGCATAATCGGCGCCAGCATATTTGCCGTCATCGGTGTTGAGCAACAACGAATAGGTACCCTGACTTGGCACACCAAGACGGAATTCGTCGCGCGGAACCGGAGTAAAGTTGGAGATCACCAAAATACGCTCACCCGCTTCACTAATACGCTCGTGAGCGATGATGCTCAGCTCTGCCGCGTCTTGCAAACGCCATTCGAAACCTGCTGGCACACAATCTTGATCGTGCAGCGCCGCTTCGTTGCGGTACAAGAAGTTGAGATCACGCATCAGCGCTTTCACCCCTTGATGACGTTCAAAATCGAGCAAGAACCATTGCAGTTGATCGTCGTGGTTCCACTCCGCCGTTTGACCAAACTCAGCGCCCATAAAGTTGAGTTTTTTACCCGGCTGACCATACATGTAACCGTAGTACGCACGCAGGTTAGCGGTTTGCTGCCACTCATCCCCCGGCATCTTGTTGTGGATCGAGCCTTTGCCGTACACCACTTCATCGTGCGACAACGACAGCACGTAGTTTTCACTGTGTGCATACACCAGCGGGAATGTGAGCGTGTTGTGATGGTATTTGCGGTGCACAGGATCTTCTTTGATGTACGCAAGGCTATCGTGCATCCAGCCCATGTTCCACTTAAAGCCAAAACCTAAACCGCCGAGGAAAGTCGGGGCAGACACGCCCGGAAAAGCAGTCGACTCTTCAGCAATGGTCATGGCATTCGGGAAGTATTTGTACACTTCCTCGTTCATCCATTTGAACATCGCAATCGCATCGTAGTTCTCATTGCCGCCGTCTTGGTTCGGGATCCACTGGCCGTGGCTGCGGGAATAGTCGAGGTAAAGCATCGACGCCACCGCATCAACGCGAATACCGTCAATGTGGAACTGCTCGAACCAGTAGAGCGCGTTGGAGACCAAGAAGCGGCGCACTTGCTCGCGGCCCACATCATAAATAAACGAGTTCCAGTCTTGGTGCCAGCCACGACGCGGATCAGGATCGTGGAACAGCGGCGTACCGTCAAAATTGGCCAAGCCGTGATCATCTGACGGGAAATGCGCCGGTACCCAGTCGAGCACAACGCCAAGGCCAGCTTGGTGACACGCATCGACAAAATATTTGAAATCATCCGGTGAGCCATAACGGCTGGTGGGGGCAAACAGACCAACCGGCTGGTAACCCCAAGAACCGTAGAATGGGTGCTCAGAGACTGGCATCAGCTCGACATGGGTGTAGCCCATTTCGGTAAGGTATGGCACCAGTTCATCGGCCAATTCGCGATAGTTAAGAAACTCGCCATCAGCATTGCGTTTCCAAGAACCCGCATGCAGCTCATAAAATGACAGCGCTTCTTTGCGCTTCGCCGTCACCGGGCGAGATTGCCAAGCGTCGTCTTGCCATTGGTAGCGATTGTGATCGTAAGTGACCGATGCAAAAGAAGGATATTGCTCAGCGTAGAAACCCCAAGGGTCTGCTTTGTGCGGTAGCCCTTTGCCATCAGGCCCTTTCATCTCAAACTTGTAGCTAACGCCCTCTGCTAGGCCGGGGACAAATAGGCCCCAAATGCCGTAATCCAGACGCTGCATCGGGTGGCGGCGGCCATCCCAATAGTTAAACGCGCCGACCAAGCTCACCGCAGAAGCGTGTGGCGCATAGACCAAGAAACGAACCCCGGAGATCGACTTTCCGCCGCGCTCCTGGGTGACAAATTGCGCGCCCATATGGTGATACATCTGCTTTGGAGTGTGCAGATCGTCATACTCAGCGTAAATGGTATGGTACTGATACGGGTCATCGATAAGCTGCTCCACGCCATTCCAATCGATTGCCAGTTGGTAATGCGTTAGATGCAGATCGCGCTTTTGTTCTAGAATAAACGCGCTCTCTTTTTCGCGCTTTAAGGCGATACGTGGTTGCCCATCCAGCAGCAGTTCCACTCCAGTTGCTCCGGGCATCCAAACCCGCAGTGAGCCTGCTGCATCATCAATAAATGGACCCAAAAATGAGAACGGGTCAGCGTAAGCGGCTTGAGACAACTTCTCTACCACCTGATCTCGCTTACTTTTTACACTTTTTTTCAAACCTTTTCCCTCACCAAACAGCCAACGTTGTGAACTAAATTCCGCGTTCACCACAAACTTATTGCGTTACACAGTAAAGCGCAAACGGCAATAAATAACAAAAATGCCCGCTTTATGGGGCGGGCATAATAACGGTAACTCATTCTACCAATTTACTGGTAAAGATAGAGTGACCCATGCTGTAGTTTCTGTGCGTAAAATCAAGTCATTATATCGGGTTCTTGTCAAGCCGGCTTATTTGCTCGCTTGGGCACGCACTTCGCTCAAACGTTTAGCGATGCGGTTGACATCGTCACGGCTGAAGATCTCATCAAGATTCATCGACAGTTTACGACGCCAGTTCGGGTACTCATCGACCGTGCCCGGGATGTTGACTGGATTGTCCATTTGCAGCCAGTCTTCAAGCTGAACACTAAGCAGTGCCGACGAACCCGCCGCGACGTGCAGTTGCAGCGCTTCGCTTAGGTAAGCATCCATTGGCACAAATTGCGCGTCGTGACCGATGCCTTCTGGCAGATAACCGTGCCAACGCACGCTGTCCAGAATGCCTTGTTTGCACTTCAAGCGATCATCAAACAAGCCGAGCAGTTGCTCTTCATTCGGGTAAAGGCCAATCTCACGACCCATTTTCAGGTCATCACAGTGCCAGAAACCGCGTAGCGTTGGCATGTCGTGGGTACACAGAGCCGCCATGGATTGCTCGGCGTAATGCTTAGGTGAAATGAAACCCCCATCTTCTTTCGATGTTTCGAAGAAGAACACCTTGTAGGAGTGCACGCCAGCGTCACGCAAAATGTCAACGATCTCGTCAGGTACGGTACCCAAATCTTCGCCGATCACGCTGCACTGGTGACGGTGAGATTCCAGCGCCAAAATCGCCAGCATGTCTTCCACTGGGTAGTAGAGATACGCCCCTTCAGTCGCCTTCTCACCTCTTGGGATCCACCACAAACGCAGCAAGCCAAGTACGTGGTCGATACGCAGTGCGCCACAATGTTTCATATTGGCGCGCAGCAGTTTGATGTACGCGTCGTAAGCGGTGTTTTGCAGCACTTGTGGGTTAAGCGGCGGCAAGCCCCAGTTTTGACCAAGTGGGCCCAGCACATCTGGCGGCGCGCCGATGCTGGCGTCTAGCACTAAGTTGCCGTTATCTGCCCACGTTTCGCTGCCGGAATCGGCCACGCCCACCGCGAGATCACGGTACAGACCAACCGACATGCCTTTCTCTTCTGCGAGTGCTTGCGCTTCGTTGATTTGGCCGTCCGCAATCCATTGCAGATACATGTAGAGATGAACGCGATCTTGGTTCTCTTTGATGTACTTCTGCGTCGCGGCAGAATCAAAACGGCGATACTGCTCAGGGAAAACAGGCCAGCCCCACATGTTGCTGTCTTTGGCGTGCAGATCGGCATGCAAAGCGTCAAACGCCGCTTGGTGTACTAAGCTGTCGCCGCCATCTTCCACAAAAGCGAGAAACGCGCGAGCACGGTCGCTGTTTTTGTCCAGATGACGCGCTTTGAACTCGTCAAACAGAAGCGGCAGTACGCTCATCTTCAGAGCTGCGACTTCCGAGTAGTTCACCCAGTGCGATTCACGCACTTTTTGCAGGCGCTGCTGGAACTCTGCGCTGCCGACTTTTTGCTGCGCTTGCGCACTTAAGGCAAACTCAGGTACGGAACTCACATCAATGTACAGAATGTTCAGCCAGCGGCGAGAAGATGGGCTGTATGGGCTAGCCCCTTCTGGGTTGGCTGGGAAAAGTGAGTGAATTGGGTTTAGACCAATGAAATCACCGCCACGCGAAGCGATGTCGCTGACCAGTTGTTTCAGATCGCCAAAATCACCGATACCCCAGTTGTGCTGAGTGCGCAGGGTGTAAAGCTGAATGCTTGGGCCCCAAAGTTTTTTGCCGTGCTCCAGTGAGTCTTGTTTGAAACACGCACGTGGCGTTTTGATCAGCGTCATTTCATAAGGCGCTTTGCGACGCTTACGGCTGACATACAATTTGTGATAACCCCACGCCAAATCTTTTGGCAGTGCAAACACTAGAGGGCCACCCTCGGCACGCTCGTCACGCACAATTTGTGATTGAAGATAGCCTTCCAGTACCTCTCCTTGCTCGGTTTCTAAGCGCCAGTTGAACTCGCTTTCACGCGCGCTCACGCCAAGGTTAAGCTCAACCTCAACCGCATCACCGTCACGTAGAACCAACACAGGGGCCAATACGTCTTTCTTGTGCATTCTTTCAGCAGATGCCAGTAGTTTTTCGTCGCTGCTGGTGTCGTAGCCAAGCGAAGTCAACAGGCGGCGAAGCGTTTCATCGGAAACGTACGCTTCATCTCCCCAAGCGCTGACGTAGCTATCGGCTAATCTTGCCATCTCTGCGACTTTCTTTAATGCTGTTTGTTCTTTCATCGCTTTCTCCGAAGGTACTTCTCAAGCCTTCAATGTAGGGTTTTATTGCTGCAATTAGTGTTGTTATTTAATTCGTAGATAAACAACCAAGTCGTGGATAAACAACCAAGGCAGCCGTTGGCTACCTTGGTTATTTTGCTTAACGGTGAACCGCTTCGAGTTTCCAGATGTTGTTCACGTAATCACGAATTGAGCGGTCTGAGCTGAACTTGCCAACCAAGGCTGTGTTCAAAATCGCTTTCTTCGCCCAACCCGCTGGGTCACGGTACTGTTTGTCCATCGCTTCATGCGCTTGCACGTAAGAGGCGAAGTCAGCCAAGCAGAGGTATGGGTCGCCGCCATCGAGCAGGCTGTCGTAAGTGGCGCGCAGCAGACCAGGTTGACCCTGAGTGAACTCCTCACCCAGCAGCAGATCCATCGATGCTTTGAGTAGCGGATCGGCGTGGTAGTAATCAAACGGGTTGTACCCTTTCGCTTTCAGCGCTTCAACACCATCCACTTCCAAACCGAAGATGTAGATGTTGTCATCGCCCACTTCTTCGCGGATCTCCACGTTCGCGCCGTCCATGGTACCGATGGTCAGTGCACCGTTAAGCGCCATCTTCATGTTGCCGGTACCAGATGCCTCTTTACCTGCTGTTGAGATTTGCTCAGAAACGTCTGCCGCTGGAATGATGATTTCCGCCATGCTGACACGGTAGTCAGGGATGAAGACCACTTTCAGCTTGTTGCCAATGCGTGGATCGTTGTTAACCTTCTCTGCAATCTTGTTGATAGCAAAGATGATCTCTTTCGCTAGGTGGTAACCCGGCGCCGCTTTGGCAGCAAAGAACACCACGCGAGGCGCCATGTCGAAGTTCGCATCGTTCAGTAGACGGTGGTACAGAGACAGGATGTGCAGCATGTTGAGATGCTGACGCTTGTACTCATGCAGACGTTTGATCTGTACGTCGAAGATCGCATTGGTATCTAGCTCGATACCCATGTTCTCTTTCACCCACTTGGCCAAACGCTCTTTGTTGGCTTTCTTAACCGCCATGTATTGCTTTTGGAACTTAGCGTCATCGGCAAACTTGGCAATGCCTTCTAGCTGCTCAAGATGAGCTGGCCACTCCGTGCCAATTTTCTCAGAGATCAGCGCAGACAAACCTGGGTTACAGAACTTCAACCAGCGACGTGGCGTCACACCGTTGGTCACGTTTTGCAGACGGGTTGGGTACAGTTCGTTGAACTCTGGGAACAGGTCACGTTTAACCAGCTCTGAGTGCAGCGCTGCAACGCCGTTGACCGCATAAGAGCCAATCACACACAAGTTCGCCATACGCACCATGCGGTGGAAGCCTTCTTGAATGATCGACAGTTTTTGCTGTTTCGCCACATCACCCGGCCATTTGGCACGAACTTCTTGCAAGAAGCGGTGGTTGATCTCGTAAATGATCTCCATGTGACGCGGCAGCAGGTGCTGAATCAACGACTCGCTCCACGTTTCCAGTGCTTCAGGCAGTAGTGTGTGGTTGGTGTAAGCGAACGTTTTTGAGCTGATTGCCCACGCTTCATCCCAAGTCAGACCTTTTTCATCGATCAGAATGCGCATTAGCTCAGGGATAGCGATGGTTGGGTGCGTATCGTTAAGCTGAATGGTTTCAAATTTTGCCAGATCCGCCAGCGCGTGACCCGCCGCTTCGTGGCGACGCAGAATGTCACGTACCGATGCAGCGCTGTGGAAATATTGCTGCATCAGACGCAGTGTCTTGCCTTTTTCGTGGTTGTCGTTCGGGTACAACACTTTGGTGATGTTGCCCGCGTCGATCAATGCGTGCTGCGCTTCAAAGTAGTTGCCGTTGTTAAAGCTCTCTAGCGAGAATGGGGCGATCGCCTGACATTCCCACAAACGCAGCGGATAAACGGTGTCACTCTCGTAACCAACGATAGGCAGATCCCACGGCATCGCTTTCACATGCATGCCCGGTACCCAACGGCGTTTCTCTTTGCCATTTTCTTGGTACGCTTCCACATGGCCGTAGAAACCGATCTGTTGCGCCAGATCAGGACGCGCCACTTCCCATGGGTAACCTTCAACACCACACCAAGCATCAGGAGCTTCTTTTTGACGGCCATTTTCAAAAGATTGTTTGAACAGTCCGTACTCGTAGTGCAGACCGTAACCCACGGTTGGGAATTCTTGCGCAGCCAGCGAGTCCATAAAACACGCCGCCAGACGACCAAGACCACCGTTACCCAGAGAAGGGTCACGCTCTTCTTCCAGCAGATCCGTCAGGTTTTGACCAAGTTCTGCCATCGCCTCTGTGATCTGCTCATACAAACCTAAGCTGATGAGGTTGTTACCGGTTAAACGGCCAATCAGGAATTCTAGAGAAAGATAGTTAACGCTCTTAGCTTGAAGAATTTTCTTGTCGGTTTCGGTAGCAAGTAAGTCGAAAGTCGTCAGCTCCGCGAGCGCACGACCCATCGCCAGATACCAAGCGCGGCTATCGGCGTTTTCTAGAGTGTGGGCGTAAGTTGCTGAGAGGTGTTTTTTGACACTTTCTTGGAACGACACTTTGTCGAACTGTTTTTGTTGAATAGGTTTCATTAGAGAAATCTCACCTTTGGTTCTAATCCATCTGCGGTACATCGTGCATGGATGGCAATGAATAAACATCCTCCCATTTTTGGGCCTTTACGGGAGGAGGGGTCAGGGCGTAGAGGGGGGACCAGCGATGAGTTAGTGATCTGTCTCTCACCAATCAACCTCAGCAACCAGATTGCAGTGACCAAGATCACAGCCATTACTCAATCAGCGTAAAAGAGAAACATGACGCTGTGATTGACAGGCAATTTTCTAAAATCCATTTATGTAAAACCGATCACAATAAATTTTCCAACAATGGAAAATATTACAAAATGTTGCGCAGCCGTATTTAAATCTAGACTGAAAATAGAGACTAATATTGATAGAGTTCACAAAAATGGGGCGTAGTTGACGTGAAAAGCGTCAACTCTTGAGAATTAGGAAGTGGATCAAAGTCTTTCGTCTTTTGTTTAACGTAACATGCCGGACAAATCGAGCAAATTGACTAATTTTTGTTCACCCGTTTTTACGGTGCCCTCACTGCGGGCACCGCCAAAATAAGGATAGTTAACGATGTGGATTCCTTCTAAACTCACACGCCCAGGACGACTGCATAACGCCATTGTGCGTCCCAGAGTGCTGGATCTGCTACAGCAAGCGCCACACTACAAGTTGGTGCTGTTTCGCTCGCCTGCGGGTTACGGAAAAACCACCATGGCCGCGCAGTGGTTAGCCGATAAAACTCATGTCGGTTGGTACAGTGTCGACGACAGTGATAACGATGGCTTCCGCTTTGTAAACTATCTGCTGCAAGCGCTGAATAAAGCCACCAATGGCCACTGCGCCAACGCGCTCAAACAGGCCGAAAAACGCCAATTTTCCTCTCTTCGCTCGCTGTTTAGCGACGTATTCTCGGAGATGAGCGATTTTCATCAAGAGTGCTACGTGGTGTTGGATGACTATCACGTCATTACCAATGACGAGATCCACGAGGCGATGCGCTTTTTCCTCAAACATATGCCGGATAACGTCACCCTAGTGGTGACGAGCCGCGCCAATCCGCCACTCGGTACCGCCAACTTGCGCGTGCGCGATCTGATGATTGAGATTGGCAATGAGATGCTCGCTTTTGACACCGAAGAGACCACGCGCTTTTTTAATCAGCGCGTTAGCGACGGAATAGACGAAGACACCGCCAATAACCTCCGTATTTACGTTGAAGGTTGGCCATCAGCGCTGCAATTGATCGCGCTGCAAGCGCAGCACCAAAAGCGCACCTTGGCACAATCAGCCGAATCGGTCTCGCATTTTAACCACGCTCACTTGTGGGATTATCTGGTGGAAGAGGTTTTTGATCTGCTCGATAAAGAGACGCGTCAGTTTCTGATGCAGGTGTCGGTGCTCGATCATTTCAACGATGAACTGGTCTATGCACTCACCCAGCGCGAAGACGCGCTAGGCATGATTGAATCGCTCAACCGTTATGGCTTGTTTATCTATCCGCTGGAGGGGGAACAAAACTGGTTCCGCTTCCACAATCTGTTTGGCGAGTTTTTGTCGCACGAACGTCAGGCACGCATCCCGCAGCAAGAGCAAGATCTCAACCGCAACGCGGCGATCGCTTGGCTCAAGCAGAAGATGCCCCATCAAGCGCTGCGTCATGCACAGCGCGCCTACGACGGCGAGCTGGTGGCGGAGATCCTCAACGAGTACGGCTGGAAAATGTTCCACCAAGGTGAGTTCTCAACCTTAGAAGCAGCTATCAACTTGCTCGATAAAGATTTGCTGTTTAGCGACCCCAAACTGACCATGCTGCGCGCTTGGCTGGCACAAAGTCAGCACCGCTACAATCAAGTTGGTACCCTGCTCGCGGAAGCGGAAAATGAGCACAAAAAGCGCAATATTGACCTCGACATTCACTACCAAGGCCAAGCCAATGCGCTGCTGGCGCAAGTGGCGATCAATAACAATGAACCGCAAAAAGCACTGGAGCTGGCCGAGCTGGCACTGAGTCAGCTCGATACCACTATCTATCGCAGCCGTATTGTCGCCACTTCCGTGGTCGGCGAAGTCAACCACGTGATTGGCTGCTTGGACCGTGCGCTGCCGATGATGCAACAAACCGAGAAGCTGGCGCGTCAGTACCAAGTGTACCATCAGGCGCTGTGGGCAATTTTGCAGCAAAGTGAAATTCTCATCGCGCAGGGTTATGTGCAAGCGGCATTCGAACTGCAAGATTCGGCGTTCAAATTAATAGAAGATCAGCAGTTGCAACACGTACCGCTGCACGAGTTTTTGCTACGCATCCGGGCGCAAGTGCTGTAGTGTTGGAACCGCCTAGACGAAGCCGAAGAGTGCGCCTACAAAGGGCTACAGATCCTTGAAAATCACGCACCAAGTAAGCACTTACACAGCTACTCGATGTTGGCGCGTATTGCCATTGGCCGCGGTGAGCTGGATCGCGCCGGTAAGTTTATCGAGCACATCCAACATTTGATGAAACAGTCTACTTATCACGTCGACTGGACCGCCAACGCCTCGCTTTCGCTGATCTTGTATTGGCAAGCCAAGGGCAACATGGCAGCAACGCAAGAGTGGCTCAACAGTGCGGTTCGTCCGGAAACCGCCAGCAACCACTTCTGTCAATTGCAGTGGCGCAACATCGCCCGCGCGCATATCAATCTTGGTCAATACCCAGAAGCGCGTCAGGCACTCGATTTTCTGCAAAGTGAAGCGAACCGCTCACGTTTAATCACCGACAAAAATCGCAACCTAATTGTTGAAGCGATTTACGCAGTCCAGCAGAAAGACGAAGAACAAGCCAAATCGCTGCTTAAAGAGGCGTTAGTGCTCACCAACCAGACGGGTATGGTGGGGAATTTCTTAATTGACGGGGCGACCATTGGCAACTTACTAGAGAAACTGACCAACCGTCACGAGCTCGGCGATCTGGAACGTCACCGCGCGCAGCAACTGATGAAAGACATCTCATCGAGCCAGCGCAGCCGTTCGATTCATTTTGATGAAGAGTTTGTCGAAAAACTGGTTACTCACCCGAATGTGCCGGAGTTAGTGCGCACCAGCCCGCTCACCCAGCGTGAATGGCAAGTGTTGGGGCTGATCTATTCTGGCTTTAGCAACGAGCAGATAGCACAAGAGCTGGATGTGGCAGGCACGACCATCAAAACCCACATTCGCAACTTGTATCAAAAGCTCAATATCGCTAACCGCCGCGAGGCGATAACCACCGCCGAAAGCCTGTTGCAATTGATGGGGTATTAGGAACGACTCGAACAACCAAGGCCGAACTGGGGTTCGGCCTGAAACTAAGCCAACACTAAACACGCATTGATGATTCTTACCAATCAGATAAATGAAAAAAATCCGATAGCCATCGCTATCGGATTTTTATTTAAGCAGAGTTTTACTCAAGCATTAACGACGTAGCTTAAGGTTAGAAAGCACCTTGGGTGGCACTGCTACTGCTGCTCAGTTGATTGTTTGCACCAGATTGCCAAACCACGTTTAGCGATGGATTGGTTTCATCTCGTTTTAGGCACTTCCACTCAATGTTTTGCGCCGCTGGTACGCTAATTGTTGCACTCCACGTTGGGTACTGAGCTGGATCAAGTTTGACCGCGCCTGAGGCTGCCCAGTTGCCGAGCTGCGCAACACTGCCCACCGCGTAAACGCTTTGACCAAGATTGGTGTAGCCGTTGTAGCAAGTGAAGGTGACACTTTTCAACGTCGGATCCACACTGCTACTGCCTGTGGCATGCAGTACCACCGCTTGGTTTTGTGCCAAGTGGAACGTCGCCTGTCCGCCAGAAACGCTAACGCTGTCATCGCCAATCAAACTGGTGTGACTACCGTCTTTCATGGCCAAATTGCTCACCGTCACCGACGTTGCAGGGCCACGGTTGAGCGCTACGGTCACCACATCATCACCCTCTTGGCGTTCATAGACCAGCACATCGTCATTCACCCAGCGCTGAGTATAGCTGCCGCGTTGAATCGCTAAGCTGTTCTGGCGGAGTTCAGTCAGCGCTTGGATGATCTTAAACGCTTGCGTATCTTGGCTAAAGCTTGGCATCTTTTCACGGTTGTATGGGTCACTGCCCACTTGACCAAACGCGTTTTGGGTAAAGTTCGCCGAGTAGTGCTCCGTTCCGTAGTAGATCGCGGGAATACCGCGCACCGTCATGGTCGCCACCAAACCTAAATTAACGCGCTGCTGGGCAAACGCTTCGCTCTGATTGCCGCCGGCTTCGTTGTTGCCCGGGCCAAACGTCGAGGCGCTGGAGCGCAACGCGGTCGAGATACGCGCCATGTCGTGGTTGTCCATAAACACCACTTGCCAATCATCGCTGCTGAAGACGGATTTGCGCGTTTCCAAATAGTCGTTCAGCGTTTTCATGCTGTTGCCTGCACGGCCGGCCAACACGCGCTCTAACGTATCGCGGAAACCGAAGTCGAGCAGCGCGGAGCCTGAGGTGTTGGCGTAATCAATCGCGTAGCCATCAATGCCTGTCGTGGTATTGGCGCTGGCACCAAACCATTCGCCGAAGAAGTAGAAACCATCGCGCCCCAGTGTTTTGCTGTAGTTGTAGATGTCAGTGGTCCACTGTTGGATAAAGGATTTATCCATGTGTTTGATTGCATCGATACGAATCGCATCCACCCCGGCATCAATCCAGAATTTTGAGCCATCCAGCAGGTATTGATACACATTGGCATCGGATTGATTGAAGTCAGAAAGGTTAAATAAGTTGAAGTTACGGACTTGATACCAATCGTTCCAGTTGGTCACACCGCCGTTGTGGTGATACCAATTGGTGCCCGCCGCGACATCGCTGTTGTAATCGGTGATGAACTGACCATCACGATACAACGCGCCGTATTCGTTTTCATCGTTGCCGTTGGAATGGTTCGGCGCGTAGTCCAGCACCAGCTTCATGTTGTACTCTGCGCTGTGCATTTTAGCGGTCAGCTCTTTGAAATCGTCTAGCGTCCCAAAGTGCTCATCGACGCGGAAGAAATCTCGTCCCCAGTAACCGTGATAGCCCGCGCCACCATTGGCATCGAGGTTATCGGCGTTGTCCACTGGCGGCGTGATCCAAATGGCCGTCACGCCCAATGATTTCAAGTACGGCAGTTTATTGATTAAGCCACGAAGGTCTCCGCCGACATACTTTTTCAAGTTGTTCGGATCGTAAGTTGCTGGGTTGCGGCCCGTGTTGTTAGTTGCATCGCCATCGCTGAAACGATCAAGAAAAACAAAGTAAATCGTCTCTTTGCGAAAATCGAGAAAAGTGCCACTTTCCGTCTGCGCGCTGGTCGCAGCATAAAGTGTTGGGCTAAACATCAGTCCATTTGCGGCAATAGCCGCCAGCAGCGCACTGCAAAGCATAGTGCGTTTTTTCATTGGAGATCCCCCGTGGTTTGTGAAAATGAACCGGGAACTATTCCCGGTTGTTGGTTAGATTCTTTTCACTGTAGAAATCGAAGATGTGGCAGAAGGCGGTATTGAGGTTGAAGCGCATCGGTTTGCCGATGTCAGCGGTAGTGATGGTTTGATCGTTCACGCGCGCGATCAGCTCCTTGCCTCCCACTTTAAAGTAGAGATACTTCTCGTTGCCCATGTTTTCGACCACCGTCAAAATGCCCTCGACGGCGTTAATCGTGTCACCTGGCGCGGCAACACGAATGTGTTCTGGGCGAATGCCAAAGCAAACCGGTTTATCCACGTATTCGCTGAGCGCTTTCTGCTTTTCCACCGGAATGAACATGCGAAGGCCATTACCAATTTCAACATAGAGCTGGCCATTTTCCTCGCGGATCACTGTATCAATCAGGTTCATCGCGGGTGAGCCGATAAAGCTTGCGACAAATTTGTTGGCCGGATAGTTGTAGAGGTTGGCGGGGGTATCCACCTGCATGATCTTGCCTTGGTTGAGCACGCAGATGCGATCGCCAAGCGTGAGCGCTTCGGTCTGATCGTGCGTCACGTAGATCATGGTCGCCGGATTACCCTCTTCTTTGAGTGATTGATGCAATTGGGCGATTTTCACCCGCATCGAAACGCGCAGTTTGGCATCTAGGTTGGACAGTGGCTCGTCAAACAGGAAGACATCTGGCTTACGCACAATCGCACGCCCAACCGCTACGCGCTGGCGCTGACCACCAGACATCTCCTTCGGTTTGCGATACAAAAGATCGGTAATCTCCAATTTTTCGGCAGCCTCTTCCACGCGGCGCTTGATCTCATCTTTCGGTCGCTTTTGCATTTTCAAACCAAAGGCCATGTTGTCAAACACGGTTTTGTGTGGGTAGAGCGCGTAGTTTTGAAACACCATCGCGATGCCACGATCTTTGGGTGGCAAGTCGTTCACCACTTTGTTGCCAATGCGGATCTCACCGCCCGAGATGCTTTCCAGCCCCGCTATCATGCGCAAGGTGGTCGATTTTGCGCAGCCCGATGGCCCAACAAACACCATAAACTCGCCTTCGCGAATATCCAGATCTATGCCATGGACAGCTTTAAAACCGTTCTCATATTTTTTTTCTACTTTACGTAAGCTAACCGTCGCCATGAATCTCTCCACTTACCAAAAGGGTATAAAATTGGTCCTCAATTTACCGAGGCAGACTGGCAGGCAATCTGTCTGGGTAAATCGGGCAGCCGAACGTATCTTCGGCTGCCAACTCGATTACTTTGTTACTGACACTCAGTGACCATCGCCAGCAGCGGTTTTTTGTCCGCTGCGATCTGAATGGTCCAGACGTATTTGCCATCTTTGGGCAAGTTCACTACGGTGTTCTTGGCAAAGCCGCCGCGTTTCAGCTCTTTCACTTGGCCAACCGTCATCTCCATTCCTGCGGCGGTGAACTGCGGTGTCCAGCTCATGGTGGCAAATTGCAAGCTCACGTTGCCCGCTTTTTCGTCCACCACCACTTGATAGATACCATCGCCTTTGTAGCCCATTTTGTGGTTGTCCAAATGAATCCACTGACCTTCCGGGAAAGTACCCACTACAAACAGCGATGGGCGAATTGGCCCGCGATCATCTTCTAACGTCGGCAAGGTACAGTTAGAAAAGCGCGCGTCGACATTGGTCGCGGCAGGCTGGGCCTGCTCAGTGGTGCTGGCACAGCCTGCCAGTAACGCGGTAGCGGTCGCCGCAATCAGAAGTGTATGTTTCATAACAAATCCTTGATTATTTCGTTCTCGTTTCTATCCAGCGGAGCCCGAACTGCCTGCTCCGCGTTGTCGGTTGTGTTCGCTTGTTAGGCCGATTTCTTGTCAAACAGACGGGCAAACCAGCGCTTTTGCTCAGGTGGCGATTTCTTCAACTGCTCATAGTGCAGAGTCAGTTTGTTCAGCACCGCAAGATTGCGGTAATAGGCTTTGGACTCTTTGGCCGGATAACCAAACAGATCACTGCCCGGCGGGCAAGAGTGGCTTACCCCCGATTTGGCTTTGATCACCGAATGGCTGCCGATGTGAATGTGTCCGGCGGTGCCGACTTGGCCATGCACCACCACGTGATCGCCCAGCACGGTGTGCCCGGCGAAACCGCATTGAGAGATGATCAAACAGTGCTTACCAATGCGGCAGTCGTGGCCGATTTGCACTTGATTGTCGATTTTGCTGCCTTTGCCAATCACAGTGTCGCCCAGTGTGCCGCGATCGATGGTGTTGTTACAGCCGATCTCCACGTCGTCTTCAATGATGACGCGGCCAATACTTTCCACGCGCTGATAACTGCCATCTTTGCCAGACATGTACTCAAAGCTGTAGTTACCAATCGAGTTGTTGGAATCGATAGTGACGTTATTGCCGATCACCGTGCCTTCTTTGATCACCGTATTGGCGTGAATCGCCACGTTGTTACCAATGGTCACGCCATTCATAATGCGTACGCCGGGCATAAAATGGCATCCCTGCCCTATCTGGCAATGTTTGCCGATATATACCCCATCAATGGTCGATGTGTTGCCTTGATCAAACAGCTGATATTTATGCACTTTATAAAAGCGCAGCAGCGAATTGATTTTCTCCACATCCAAGTGGTCAATCACTATGTGTGCTTTGGCTGGGCTTTGTAAAATCACCGCCGGGCCGACCAGCACATCGGCTGAGGTTTCAGAAAGCTGTTTAAGATCCGAGCGGGCAAAGACCACGGCGAGGCCGCCACGGATGTCACTGACGACAGGACGTATGGTGTCCACCACCAGCGAGGTATCCCCCTCAACTCGACCCGATAAACTTTGCGCAATTTCTGAAACACTCAGCATGTTGACCCCTTAACTCGGTTAGAAACGGTATAAAGCTTGAAGATAAACGGTGTGCTGTTTGAGCTCACTCTCGTTCTTCGCTTCCCATCCAGCCAGTTTACTTTTTTCTTCTACTTCATTCGCGTACTCATATTCGCCTTTTAGCAACCAGTTATCGCCCACCGCCTGTTCATAGCCTAAGGTCGCTTTACGAATGTCTTTGAAGTAATCCACATTTGCGTTGCCGCCACCGCTGTTGGCTGCATTGTTAGTTTCGTTTTCACCCACTCGGACACGTGCGTAAAGTACCCCTGCATCGTCGAAGCTATATTGCACAATCGGTTCGATGTATTTTTCATTGAAATCACTGATTTCATTGATAGAACCAGTTGATGAACGATCTTCATTGTCTTTGATTTGGTAGTAAAGCTCGACGCCTAACTCCCAGTTACCAAAGCGCTTATAAGGTTTAAACAGCAAGCTGTACCCTTCTTCGGTGCGCTCGCCCCAAGCACTCTTATCTTCTGAACTGTATAGATACTCCAAGTTTGAGTAGAAGCCCCAGTTGTGCTCGTTGTTAAAATAGGTCAAATAAGGGCGGAAGCTGTGCTCGGCCAACTCTTTACGCAGGCCACTCACATAAGGAGAGAATACTTTGCTACGAGTGTACTCCAGCTCATAGATGGCCCCAGTAGCCCAGCCATTACCGAGATCAAAGCCCTTATTGAGGGAGAAAAGATGTTTAATGCCGTCTTCATTTTCGTGGTAGCCGGGATTTCTCTGCTCACGGTTTTCCAGTTTTAAGCCATAGAGTGCGCTAAGGTTCCAGCGGGCATTGTTGTAGTAGACGCCAAACACTTCATGGGTGGTGGTTTTTTCCTTTTTCTTGTTGCCATCGAAGCCATCGGTCACCTTATCTTCGTATTCAATAGAGGTGCCCACATGGCCGCCAAACTGCATCGCTTCGTCAAGGAAACCCGCATCAGAATCCATGCCACGCTCACTGGCAGCAAGAGTAGGGAAAGAGAGAGCAAGCGCCGCCGCTACGGAGACGGAAATTAACGTTCTTTTCACGATAGGTCCTTATCAACCACTTGGTTGTAAATCGTCGGTAGAGTTAAGTTGAATATTTAGTAGTTCACTGTGAACGCCTATCTATTCTTCTGCATGTTGATTTGTTTTTCCTCTCCCCTTTTCTTCAAATGAGACTCTCATCACTCTCACCGCCTCATTTGAATGACATTGGTCACAATTTTAAATTTGACAGCCTAGAATGCAGCCAATTTGTGTGCACTTTTTGCTCATGAAAAAACTCATCGCCTACGCGAGGTACGAAGCTAAGCCAGACTTAGGTTTCACCAATATTTATTGATGAACATCACACTTGAACTCAAAGTTCGATGGATAGTAGTTGACTTAAAAGAAGGCGGATTTAACCTAGTAGTATATTATGAACTACTACAGAGCTATCACGATGAAAAAGACATGGATAAAAGCAGCGCTACTCGCGACGTTCGTTAGTCTGCCCGCAGTTACTTACGCTCAAGAAATTCAGCCGGAACCCGGCTCAGATCTGTTGATCTGGACCGATACCACCACGCTGGACTACATGAAGTACGCGGCAGAGTCGTTTAACCAAGATTTTGGTTACAAGGTGAAGTTTTCATTTCGTGGTTTAGCCCCGATTGATGCTGCGTCACGCATGATTCAAGATGGTGGTTCCGCTCGCGTAGCCGACATCGCCGAAATCGAACACGATCTGCTCGGCCGTTTAGTGGTCGCAGGTGGTGCGATGGAAAACCTCGTCTCTGCCGATCGCATTCAATCGACCTTCTTACCCAACGCTACCTCTGCGGCCAAATACGCGGGCACCAGCTATGGCTTCCCAGTGAGCTACGCCACGTTAGCGCTGTTTTACAACAAAGATCTGCTGCCAACTGCGCCAAAAACCTTTGAAGAGATCATCGATTTTGGCAAAGGGTTTAACAACGCTAAAGAGAACAAATATGCGCTGCTGTGGGATATTCAGAACTACTACGAATCGCGCATGTTCTTAACGCTGTACGGTGCCTATGAGTTTGGCAAAGGCGGCACCGATGCCAAAGATCTCGGCATCAACTCGCCACTGGCGCAGCAGGGCATGAGCGCGATGAAAACGCTCAAAGCCGCGAACAACTCCAACCCGGTCGACATGCGCAACCCGCAGGTGCGTCGTGGCCTGTTTGGTGAGGGCAAAGTCGCCGCGATCATCGATGGACCGTGGGCAATTCAAGGCTATGACAACAGTGGGGTCAACTATGGCGTCGTGCCCATCCCAACCTTTGAAGGCAAACAGCCGCGTACCTTTTCAACCGTACGCCTGGCGGTCGTATCCTCGTACAGTGAGTACCCGAAAGCAGCGCAGCTGTTTGCCGACTACCTCTCTTCAGAGAAGATGCTGATGAAACGCTATCAGATGACCAAATCCATCCCGCCGGTACAGAGCCTGATGGAGAAAATCATTGTCGATGCGGATGAAGCGACCTACGCAATCATCGCGCAAGGCTTCTACTCTGACGCAATGCCATCGATTCCGGAGATGGGCTACCTGTGGTCACCGATGGCCAGTGCCATCACCGCAATGTGGGTCAACGATCAAACGCCCAAACAGGTGCTTGATCACGCCAAAGCGATCATTGAAGAGCAGATCGCGTTTCAGGAGTAGTTATGTTGTTGTCGCAAACCATCAAAGCACCGAAAGTGTCGGCCTCGTGGATTCTCATGGGCTCAACACAACTGGCGCACAAACATTGGGTTACTGGCGGGGTTTTCCTCGCCATCCAATGCCTGTTTCTGCTCTACTTGCCGGATTTAGCGGCCGCACTCAAAGGCTTAGTATCTCTGGGCGACGTGGCGCAAACTCGCCAAGGGTTTAAAGTGATTCAAGGGGACAACTCCATCTTTATGCTGGTGGAAGGGGTGATTGCCCTGCTGTTTCTTTTCTTAGCGATTGCCGCCTACGTGGTTAACGTTCGTCAGGCGCAGGAGTGTCAGCCATGCCGTTTGAGCGTGCGCCAGCAACTTAAAGCCATCTACGACGATAAATTCGCCTTTATCGTGTTGTCACCAGCGTTTATCGCCAGCATCGCTTTCATCATCATGCCGATTGCGATCACCGTGTTGGTCTCGTTCACCAACTACTCAGCGCCGCACCATATTCCGCCGAAAAATCTGGTCGATTGGGTCGGTTTTAAAAACTTTCTGACTCTGTTTGAGCTAAGAATTTGGTCGAGCACCTTCGTCGGTGTCGCAACTTGGACGGTCATCTGGGCAATTGCTGCGACCATTTGCACTTGTGGTTTTGGTTTTATCCTCGCGCTGGCGCTGGAAAATCGCAACATCAAAGCGAAAAAGCTATGGCGTTTTGTGTTTATTTTGCCCTATGCCATTCCCGCGTTCGTGACGCTGCTGATGTTCCGCCTGCTACTCAACGGTATTGGCCCGGTCAACGCCACACTCAATGCTTGGGGCTTTGAGTCGGTCGCTTTTCTCTCAGATCCACATTTAGCCAAGCTGACCGTGATTGCGGTGAGTGTTTGGGTCGGCGCGCCCTACTTTATGCTGCTGATTTCCGGCGCGTTGACCAATATTCCACGCGATCTGTATGAAGCGAGTGAAGTCGACGGTGCCAGCAAGTTCCAGCAATTTCGCGAAATCACCCTGCCGATGGTGTTGCATCAAGTCGCACCGTCGTTAGTGATGACCTTTGCCCATAATTTCAACAACTTCGGTGCGATTTTCTTGCTCACCGAAGGCGGGCCAATTAATCCGGAATACCGTTTTGCAGGCCATACCGACATTTTGATCACTTGGATTTACAAACTGACGCTCGACTTCCAGCAGTACCAAATCGCTTCGGTGATTTCGATTGTGATCTTCTTGTTCCTGTCGGTGATTGCTATCTGGCAATTCCGCCGCATGAAATCCTTTAAAGACGATGTAGGAATGTAATCATGGATAAACTACTGACTAAACTGGCGACCGCCATCGTCTATTTGTTCCTCGCCGTCAACGCCATCTTGGTGCTTGGCCCGGTACTGTGGACAGTGCTGGCTTCGTTTAAACCGGGCAACAACCTGTTCAGTTCCTCGTTCGGCGAGTTCGCTTTTACCCTCGACCATTACAAAGCGCTGTTTACCGATACCCCGTATTTGGAGTGGTACAAAAACACCTTTTTGCTCGCCACGGCTAACATGCTGATCTCACTGGTGGTGGTCACCATGACGGCGTTTGTTTTCTCGCGTTACCGCTTTCAGGGCAAACGTAACGTGTTGATGAGCATTTTGGTGTTGCAGATGTTTCCGGCCTTTCTCTCGATGACGGCGATATACATTCTGCTGTCAAAGATGGGCTTGATTGACACCTACATCGGCTTGCTGTTTGTCTACGTGACGGGCTCTCTACCCTTTATGACTTGGCTGGTGAAAGGCTACTTTGACGCCATTCCCACCTCGCTGGATGAAGCAGCGAAAATCGACGGCGCCGGACACATGACCATCTTCCTTGAGATCATTTTGCCACTCGCCAAACCGATCTTAGTGTTTGTTGCCTTGGTCTCTTTTACCGGCCCTTGGATGGATTTCATCCTGCCGACGCTGATTTTACGCAGCGAAGAGAAGATGACGTTAGCCATCGGCATCTTCAGTTGGATCACCTCCAACTCAGCGGAAAACTTCACTCTGTTTGCCGCAGGCTCGCTACTGGTCGCCGTACCGATCACCTTGCTGTTTGTCGCCACACAAAAACACATCACAACTGGCTTAGTCAGTGGCGCAGTAAAAGAATAAATATCAGGAACCTTTATGATTACTAGAAGCTCATTAACTCACTTGGCGAAAAGTGCGGACAGTTACGCCTACGACAACGACACTTTGCACATTCGCTTTCGCAGTGCCAAAGGCGAAGTTGACCGCGTGACCCTGTGGATCGGCGACCCCTACACCTGGGCCGAAGGCGGCCTAGACGGTGGAAATTTAGGCGGCAGCGACGCGCACGGCTGGACCGGCGGGACTGAAGTGCCGATGCAGTTGGAAGGACAAAGCGAACATCATGATCACTGGTTCGCCCCATTCGTACCACCGAAAAAACGCACCCGCTACGGCTTTATTTTGCATGGCAAAGCGGGCGAGAAACTGCTGTTTGGCGAAAAACGTTGTGTGGACATTCAAGACGAGCGCACAGCCGAAATTGAACTGAGCAACTTAAGCAATTTCTTCTGCTTTCCCTACATCAACCCCAAAGATGTGTTGAAAACCCCACAATGGGTACGCAGCACCATCTGGTATCAGATTTTCCCGGAGCGCTTTTACAACGGCCGTGCGGAGATCTCGCCTGCCAATGTGCAGCCGTGGGGCAGCACGCCCACCAGCGACAACTTCATGGGCGGCGATCTGTGGGGCGTGATTGAAAAACTCGATTACTTGCAAGAGCTCGGGGTCAATGGTCTCTATTTCTGCCCGATTTTCACCGCCAATGCCAACCACAAATACGACACGGTCGATTACTACAACGTCGACCCGCATTTTGGCGGCAACGAGGCCTTCCGTGCTTTGGTTCAAGAAGCGCACCGCCGTGGCATGAAGGTAATGTTAGACGCGGTATTCAACCACATCGGCCATCAATCCCCGCTGTGGTTGGATGTGGTGGAAAAAGGTGCCGAGTCTCGCTACGCCGATTGGTTCTGGATCAAGCAATTTCCGGTTTATCCAGACAAGCCCAAATCGGAGTGGGACTTTAGCAACCTCAATTACGAAACGTTCGGTAATGTGGCGGAGATGCCCAAACTCAACACTGAAAACCCAGAGTGCCGCGCCTACCTGTTGGATGTAGCGCGCCATTGGGTACAAGAGTTTGATATCGACGGCTGGCGTTTGGACGTAGCCAACGAGGTCGATCACGAGTTCTGGCGTGATTTCCGCCGTTTGGTCAAAGGCATCAAGCCCGATTGCTACATTTTGGGCGAGATCTGGCACGAAGGCATGCCGTGGCTGCGCGGCGATCAATACGACTCGCTGATGAACTATCCGCTGACACAGGCGATCACCGACTTCTTTGCCCTTGGCAACGACGACAAAACCAGCTTCATCAATGCGGTTACACGCTCTTACCTTGCTTACCCGCGTAACGTCAATGAGGCGATGTTTAATCTGCTGGAAAGCCACGACACCACGCGCCTTTTGAGCCTGTGTGGCAACGACAAGCGCAAAGCGAAACTGGCGTATCTGTTTATGTTCACCCAAGTGGGCTCTCCGTGTATCTACTACGGCGGCGAAGTGGGCATGGACGGGCAAAAAGGCATGGGCCTTGAGCTAAACCGAAAATGCATGATTTGGGATGAGCAGCAGCAAGATCTCGAATTCAAGGCCTTTATGCAAAAGCTGATTCGACTTCGCCAAGCCTACCCAGAGTGCAACCAGCCTTACTTAGAGTGGATCGAGGTCGAGCATCCACACGTGGTGGCTTTTCGCAAAGGCGCACTGCAAGTGGTGCTCAACAACAGCGACAGTGAAGCGCGCTGTCTTATCAACGGCGCTGAGCTTGCTTTAACCGCGTTTGGCTTTGAGCTGCGTGATCTCAGCACTGCGGAAGTGTTATGAAGCTGGGTCTTTCTGTCGATTCAGAATGGATCTGGGGGGTGCTCATCGATAACGATGGGCAACCCCGTTATCGCAATCAGCTCAAAACGCCACTCAGCGCGCAACAAACCGCTGAGGTCATCACCAGCGTGGCGCTGAGCATGCAGCGCATGTTTGGCCCACTGACACTGGTTGGTATCAATCTCATGCCCGATTGCTGGCAAGGCGCACTCTCCAATGCCAAAGAGGTCTTGACCGATTGGCTGACAACGCACCTCTCGGTGCCCTGCCAGTTGTTTAATCCAGCGGTGATCGCCTTAGCGCAAATTCCAAACCTGCCGCAAGGCAACGTTTTAAGCGCGGTATTGGATGACGGCTGCGAGCTGTACGTTACCGATCAACTTTGCCGACGCGAACCGTATCGTAACGTGCTCGATTTAGGCTGGGCGCACAAACCGCTCAAAGGGTATCAAAGCTTAATTGACGGGCTGACACCGCTGTGCAACTGCGGCAGTGATGAGTGCATTCGTCAATATTTGTCACGTAAGGGGATTGAGCGCCAATATCATCAACTCTCTTTGCAACATCGCACCGCGCGCGACATCGTCTTTGGTGTTGATGACAACCACGCTTGGTCAACGCGCATTTATCGCATCTGGGTCGATCAGCTCGCCAGAGCGCTCTCCGATGCGGTGTGTCGCTTCCAACCTAAGCTGCTGGTCTTAAGTGGCAGCTTGATCTTGCACCCTGATCTCGCCTTAACGCTTAAAAGCACTTTAAGCCGCTACTGCCAATTTGACGCCCTGCCGGAAATTTTATGTTTGCACAACGATGAGTATCGTTTTGCCGAGGGCGCCGTCTCGATGTGCACCGTAAATTGTGCACAACCATCTACATTCACTGCATGAGGAGTGGTAACCTTGACAGGAAAATTCGCGTGAATCATTACCGAGGAACCCCCGTGACCGAGCTGGTAACAAAACTGATGGACTTTGGCTTTACTAAGACCGATGCCTTGGTTTATATCAATTTACTCAAAAATGGCCGCGCCAGCGGTTATAAAATTGCCAAAGAGATTTCGCTCTCTCGCTCATCTGTCTATTCATCGATTGATAACTTGTACAAAAATGGCTGCATCTTTATGTCCGATGGCGAGACCAAAGAGTACGAGGCCAAATCGCCCGATTTGATTTTTAGCCAGATTGAGAAAAAAACCATAGAAAACATTCAGATCCTGAAAAAAGAGCTCTCACGCATGATGCTTCAGGAAGAGAAAGAGTTTATCTATAACGTCTCTGGTTTTGAAAACCTGCTGCAAAAAGCGCGCGAAATGCTGAACTTGGCGCAGATCGAAGTCTATCTCAATACCGATTTTCATCTCGACTTACTCGCCGATGAGATCTGCCACGCGATTGAACGCGGAGTGCGCGTCATTGTTTTCTCTTTCAATCGCTTAACCTTGCCGCATCCGAAAGTCGAGCACTATTCACGCTCCGATAGCTTAGAACAACGTTATCCTTCACACCGCTTTATGCTGGTGGTGGACATGAAACAAGCGATGATGTTTTCACATCGCGAGGAGACGCAAGGGCTATTTTCCAACAACCGTTTGATGGTCAAAATGATGGCCGAACATATCCACAGTGATATCTATCTCACTGAGTATGAAAAGCTAGCGCCGGAAAAGCGTTGTCGTATTGCCACCGTGCACGAGCTCGAAAACAATATGGTGGTGGATGATCGCTTAACCTTACAAGCACAAAGCAAAGCCTAGGCAAGAAAAGTGCGGCGGGAAACGGATGTTCCGTCAATGGCGGTTCACGCAAAAAGCGTCCAAACCAAAACGCAGATAAAAAAAGAGCCAAGCGCAAAAAGGTGCGATTGGCTTATGTATGGTGTGAACAATAGATATTCACTAACAACGTCAGTTGGCTAGGTGACCCTCGGCTTAATAAGGGTCGAAAGAGATTATGCATGATTCATGCCAAGATTAAAAGCTCTATTTTTTGGCTAAATATCTCATATTCTTCTCATTGATTGGATCTCTATTGCATTTTGCAATTGCAAAATGCAATAGTACACGCAAATAGCCATATTCCTATCAAGGTGATGACTTATTACCCAATATCCATCCGCTTCGCTGCACAGGAAGATCACGGCGGCGCGATTCAAAGTGATTGCATACTTTTTTACCTTGAATCTGGTTATACTCCTCCACTCTGTTTTCTGACGGTTTATGAGCCATGAATTATTTATCCACGTTTCTCAAAGGGCTGGCCATGGGCGCCGCCGATGTGGTCCCGGGCGTTTCTGGGGGTACCATCGCTTTTATCACTGGTATTTACGACACCCTACTTGAAAGTATTCGCCGCATTAACCCGAGCATTTTTCGTTTATGGAAAGCCCAAGGCTTTAAAGCCGCTTTTAAGCACATCAACGGGTTTTTCCTCATTGCGCTGTTTGGCGGCGTACTTACCAGTATCGCCACGCTGGCGAAGCTGATTACTTGGATGCTGGCCAATCATCCGATCCCGATTTGGTCATTCTTTTTTGGCCTGATCCTCGTGTCGGTGTACCACATTCTCAGACAAGTTGAGCGCAAAGATGTACCGCGGTTTGCTCTGCTGCTACTCGGTATCGTTTTCGCCTACAGCATCACAGTGCTCAAACCACTGCATCTCGAACCGACGTCGCTCAATGTCCTGTTAGCAGGCGCGATTGCCATCTGCGCGATGATCTTACCGGGCATTTCTGGCAGCTTTATTTTACTGCTGATCGGCATGTACGCGCCCGTGCTCGGCGCGGTCAAAAACGTCCAGCTTGATATTCTCGGCCTGTTTCTCGCCGGATGTGTCGCGGGTTTGCTGACATTTTCTCATGTGCTCTCTTGGCTGTTACGCCGCTTTCGCGATTTCACCTTGATGTTTCTCACCGGATTGATGATCGGCACACTACCGAAAATTTGGCCATGGAAAGAGACCATCAGTTGGCGCCTCAACTCCAAAGGTGAGCAAGTGCCTCTGGTGCAACACAATCTGTCACCGTTTGAGTTCGAAAGCCTGACCTCGCAGCCTTCGCAGTTAGGCTTGGCCATCGTCATGGCCTTGCTGGCGTTTGCCTTGGTACTGGGGCTGGAGAAGTTTGCCGAAGCCAATCAAAAATCGCATTAACACTTAGCGCACGCTTTGGCACTGACGCCAATGTTGCCCTGTTTGAATAGACAAACCCCACCAATTTTGGTGGGGTTTGTTTTTAGGCTGATAGAATGAGTGAAGCGTTAGTTCCGCAGCTTCTCAAACACCGCCACAGACCACGCAGGTACAGAGAGTTTACCCTCTGCCACTGACGCTACTTGATCTTGGTTTTTCGCCAAAGAATCATTGCCAGCGGCAGCTTGAATGGCATGCAGGCTGTAACCTGTCGCATCAAATTGAGCGAAGCTGCTCAACGCGCTTGGTGAAGCGTTCACCACCACCACTAAGCCATCACGAGCTGCATCCACTTTCGCGTCGTACAGCTCACCGCTGTTATCCACGCTCATCACGATCAGACCCGGGGTTTGATCCGCGCCAGTGTTGTGGAACTTAACTCGTTTGATGATTTCGCTGCCTTTGCCTAAGGTCAACAAGCCAGATGATGCACGCAGTGCCGCCAGTTCATTGAAGAACTTGTCCATGTTGCCGATGTCCGTTGCGGTTGGCATGGCGCGATCACTCGAATCTGTGATGACATCGCTAATGATGCCCCAGTTGCTGCCATCTTTATCTTCACGTGGCAAGCCAACATTCCAGTTGTTGTCTTGTTTGGTGAAATCAACACGGTTGTACCAGTCACCCGAATCGTATGAGTCGCGCTGCATCGATTTAGAACGAAGCAGTTCACTGCCCATGTGGATAAATGGCACGCCTTGGCCCAGCATCGCCGTTGACAGGCTGACCGCCTGCATGCGAGTACGCTCAGCAGATGTCACGTCGTACGCAATCTTGTACTGGTTGTTGTCCCACAATGTTTGGTTGTCATGCTTAGAGACGTAGTTTTGAATTTCCCACGCATCTTGCGCGTAACCAGCCGGTTGACCGTTGTAGTCCAGCTCACCACCTGTAATCGCTTTGCCTGTGCTGTCGGTAAATGGGAAATCTTTCAGGTTGCCCGCCATACCAAGGCGAGTGAGATCCGCCAAGTGCAGCGCAGTTTTCTTCAATTCTGCGGTTTGGCTATTTTTGTCATTCACTTGCACGTAAATGCCGTTACCAAAACCTTGGTTCAAACGCAGAATTGCTTTTTCATCGAAGGGGCTACCACCGCGAACGGCGTCGCGCAGACGGTCAGAGAAAGAGCCGATGCCCGTGCCGCCTAAGTTCGGCTGCGTCGCTTGCTTGAACATGCGATCATTGACTACTTCACCAAAGTTCCAACCTTCACCGTAGAAGTAAACGTGTGGATCGACCGCTTGCGCCGCCGCGAGGGTTTGCTGCATTTGCGCCAGTGGGTGATGTCCCATCAAATCCCAACGGAAGGCATCAATCTTGTACTCTTTCACCCAAGTGGCGATCGAATCGTCGATCAATTTGCCGAACATTTTGTTCTCAGGAGCGGTGTTTGAGCAGCAGGTGGATTGCTCCACCGCGCCAGAGAATTCGTTCAAGCGCTGGTAGTACCAAGGCACAATGCGATCCAACACCGACTTGGAAGAGACGCCCGATTCGTTGGTGTGGTTGTACACTACATCCATCACGACGTTCATACCGACATCCTGTTTCACCGCCATCACCATCTCACGGAACTCTTTGATGCGCGTCATGCCCTCGGCGTCAGAGGAGTAAGAGCCTTCTGGCACCGTGTAGTGGTATGGATCGTACCCCCAGTTGAAGGAGTCAACATTACGAACATGGCTGTTGAGGCGCTGAACCACCGCATTGTCTTTGCCGTCGGCCTTTGACAGAGTCTCAAACACTGCGGCAATGGTTTCATCTCCGGCGCAGTAGCTGCCAAAATCTTTGTCATCTTTCACGCTAGTGTCGAGTTCACACAATTTGGCGAACTTAGCGTTGATATCCGCCACTTTGCTTGGATCTTCGTTGATGGTCGCGATGTCAAAGGTAGGCAACAGGTGCAAATGAGTAACGCCTGATTTCGCCAGATTCTTCAAATGCTCAACAGGCGCGCTGCCACTTTGAGTAAAGGCTTTGTATTTGCCACGGTTCGCTTCAATGGTTGAACTGTCTAGCGCTGAGAAATCACGAATGTGAGCTTCGTACAAGACAAAGCTGGCTGGATTATCTTGCGCGTGCGGCGCGGCAAGCGCATCCCAACCCGACGGTTTCAGCTCGGCATTTTCCAGATCCACCACTTGGCTGTATTCCGAGTTCATCGACAAGCTCAATGAATACGGGTCGGTCACTTGATAGGTTTCCACTTTGTCGGTTGCAGGGTGGTAAACCTTCACTTCGTAGCGGTAGAAATCACCATGTTTTAACGCTGTGTTTTCTGCTACCCAAGCACCGCTACTGGCGTCAAAGCTCATTGCAATTGCGCTTTGTGCCTGTTTATCTGCGCTGTAAGGGATCAGT
The DNA here is from genome assembly GCF_000764325.1 of Vibrio navarrensis. NCBI lineage: Bacteria > Pseudomonadati > Pseudomonadota > Gammaproteobacteria > Vibrionales > Vibrionaceae > Vibrio > Vibrio navarrensis. The sequence goes on from NZ_JMCG01000001.1 coordinate 1,843,318, forward strand.
TTGACGCTTTGCGCGGTCGGAGCCCACAAACGGAACGTGGTGCTGCTGTCTTGGTTGATGATCGCGCCATAACTTAGCTTGGTCGCGCTATCCGCGTACAATGCGTCCAGTGCGCTGGCCGGCTGCACTTCGGTCGCTTTGATCACGCCGGTCGCATCACTTGCCACTAAGATCAATTGACCTTTCAATAGATCTTTCAGCGCGAGACCTTCGCCGCTAAAGTCCATCTCAAAGCCGATAAAATCACTTTTCAAATGAGGTTTAGTGCTAGCCCAATCGTCGCTTGCCACTTTGCTCGAGCTCACCTGTTTGGTGGCGCCAGTGACTTTTTTCGTCGCGCTGTCAAACGCGAGTTCGCCGCTTTGTGAATAGTAGAGCGTGACGCTGGTAGCGTCTTTGGCATTGACCAGAATCACGCTGTCATCGGCAAAAATCGCGCTCGCGTCCGCCAGTTCCACTTGTGCAACGGGTTTTTGCGCCAAAGCGGTGTAGTAGACCTTATTGGTGCCTTTGAATACAAACGCCACATTGCCAATCGCCGTGGTTTTATCAAACTCAAACTTCAAGTTCTCGGTTTGGTAATCGCCATTCGATTTGTTGTTTGGAATGATATTGAGACAACTGTCGGTGCCGGTGACAGGCAAGTCCCAATACGGTCCATACACCTCACTCACGCCCGTCGGCTCAATGCCAGGCCACTCGGTATTGGTTGCGCCATAGTTTTTACACGTGTCGTCATTCCACACATGCAAGCGGAACGCACTTTGGTCGCCATCTGGCGTGTTCATGTAAACGCGCGCCGTGTTTGCAGGAATGTCCGAGGTCGGGATCAGCTCAGGATACACCGCCTTGACGCCTTCTTGGGTAAACACCGCGTTGTTTTTGTCTGTTTGCGTCAGATCGAGCTTGGCATCGAAGTCGCCCAACATTTTGTTGCCATCAATACGCGGAATAAAGTAGAGACACTGAGTTTCCTCGTCAAGGACGTCGAGATCCCAGTAAACGCCGAGCTTATCGTCCACCCCTTTTGGCGCCATGCCCGTGTTCCAGTCGTTGGCATTGGGATCGGTTTCGGCGTAACCACCACAGCTGCCACCTCTGTCAACATCATTCCATACATACAGCGACGCTTTATCGTAAACAGAGGCGTCGGCCGCTGCCACTGCGCTATTCGCTTTATAGTAAACACGCGCCGTTTTGCTGGGTTCCGGTTGTTGCGGAGTGCTACTGTCGCTGCTAGATGAATTACAGCCAACCACGAGCGATGTGGCTAACAGAGGTAAAATGGCTTTCGCCACCATTGATAAATTAAAAGATTGTATGTTCACGTTCTATATCCATATGCGTAATTATAAAAAGCCCAGTTATGCTAAGAATTTCGGTTGCCAGCAAAATGTGAGAAGACTCAGTAAAGATTTTTGTCGTTAATAATTAATGCAATGCGGGTATCGAGATCACGGAAAGTAGAAGGAGAGGTCGTGAATTGCTGCACATTTTTAGGGCGTAGAAAGGGGGAGGAAAAGGCGCTTTTGTGAGCTAGGTACGGAGGATGCCATTCTGCATGAAATTTCGCCACTCTCACCCAGTGCGGGTTAAATCACATATTTCATTGATGTTAATTTTCGAATAAAAATAACCTTTCCTGTTGCTCACGGAAAAAGCGCATTCAGCACCAATGTCAAACACAGCAAACCAGATAAAGAGAAAAGCGGAGAGCAAAAGAGGAGTTGCTCGAGAATGGAAGACGAAGATAAAAAATCCCCGAGCATTGCCCGGGGATGAAAGGTTTGAGCAAAGTGGCATCAAATGCCACTCAGAGCATATTGCGCAGATTAACGCTGTGCTTTTTGTGCTTCTGATTCACATACTGCAGCCGTAAAGACCACGTCAGTTGAGCTGTTAAGCGCCGTTTCCGCTGAATCTTGGATAACACCGATAATAAAGCCAACCGCAACCACTTGCATCGCGATGTCGTTGGAAATCCCGAACAGGCCACACGCTAGCGGGATTAAAAGTAGCGAACCACCCGCCACGCCAGAGGCGCCACAAGCCGACACCGCCGCCACAACGCTGAGCAGAATTGCGGTCATCAGATCCACTTCAATACCCATAGTGTGTACCGCAGCCAGAGTCAGTGTTGTGATGGTAATAGCAGCACCTGCCATGTTGATGGTCGCGCCTAGTGGAATCGATACCGAGTAGGTGTCTTCGTCCAGTTTTAGCTTCTCACACAAGGCCATGTTGACTGGAATGTTAGCCGCACTTGAACGGGTAAAGAAAGCCGTTACGCCACTTTCACGCAGACACTGGAACACTAACGGGTATGGGTTTTGTTTGGTTTTTACGTAAACCATCGCAGGGTTAACCACCAGTGCAATGATCGCCATCGCGCTCAGCAGTACCACTAGCAGGTGCGCGTAACCGGCCAACGCGTCAAAGCCCGTGGTCGCAAAAGTAGACGCAACGAGGCCGAAAATACCAAATGGTGCCAAGCGGATGATGAAACGCACAATGTGTGAAACGCTGTGGCTGAGATCTTCAAACACCGCTTTGGTGGTTGCTGAGGCATGATGCAGTGCCAAACCAAGGCCCACACCCCAAGCCAAGATACCAATGTAGTTGGCATTGGTTAGCGCGTTAACTGGGTTATCCACCAGCTTGAACAGCAAGGTTTTGAGTACTTCCAGAATACCTTGCGGCGGGTTCGCCCCTTCCGCGCCTGTCACTAAGGTTAGTGTTGTTGGGAACATGAAGCTCAAGACAACGGCTGTCAGAGCGGCAAAAAAGGTTCCCGCCAAATACATCACCACGATTGGACGCATATGGGTATGTTGATTTTTCTTTTGATTGGCGATGGAAGCGGCGACAAGGATAAAGACCAAAATTGGGGCGATCGCTTTCAACGCACCGACGAATAAGCTACCGAGCAAGCCAACACTTTCGGCTGAGCTTGGTGAGACGACGGCGAGTGAGATCCCAAGGACGATACCGACTAGGATCTGTAGCACGAGGTTGCCACGGGCAAATCGCGCTATAAGACTGTTATGTTGCATACATCATTCCTGCATTTATCAGAATTATGGTGGTTTGATTATTCATTTTATAGAACTAAGCGAAATTCAGCATAGTTGTGCTGAATGGTACCTATAGTAGCGGGGGAATATTTTGTGTCTAGTTTTAGTTTGTTTCTGGGCTGATTGTTTGTACAAAGTTGTGATGAATGGTGAAAAATGTTGCTAGATTGTTATAAGAAAGAGGAAGAAGAATAAAATAATAGCCAAAGCAGTTTTGCTAACCACTTTGGCTATAAGAGGATGCGTTATTAGTTAACTCAATAAGGCGCTTTTAATTTTTGCTTATCGCTGAGTACGTTACGATGCATTTTTCCTATTTGCTTCAATCGATTCCTTTGCTCAGCGAAGGTTGACGCATTGTAAGCCTGCTCTTTTTGCAGTTTTAGGTAGTTTTGATAGCGTCTTAGCTCTAATGTGCCATTTTCTATCGCTTTTTGTACCGCACAACCCGGCTCTTGCTGGTGTCGACAATCACTAAAACGGCAGCGCTCTGCCAAACTTTCGATTTCGGCAAAGGTCTCACTGACCCCTTCACCGCAATCAGCCAGCTGCAGCTCACGCATCCCGGGTGTATCAATAATGATGCCGCCACCGGCTATCAGATGCACCGAACGCGCGGTGGTGGTATGTCGTCCTTTGCTGTCGTCTTCACGAATCCCGCCCGTTTGTTGCGTTTCATCACCCAGTAGCGAGTTGGTCAAGGTTGATTTTCCGACCCCGGATGAGCCGAGAAACGCCACAGTGCGGCCCGTCGTGCACCACGGTCTTAACACGTCAACACTATGGCTGTCGAGTGCGTTGACCGCTTCAACCAGCAACGTCGCGCTTAACTGCTTCACTTGCTGGATGCGCGCTTCGGCGTCGACACAAAGATCTGCTTTGGTGAGTACCACCACAGGTTCAATGTGCGCTTCCTTGGCGACGCTAAGGTAACGTTCAATGCGGCTGAGGTTAAAATCATCATTGAGCGAGCAGACGATAAACAGCGTATCGACATTGGCCGCAATCAATTGCTCCTCAACTTTGCTGCCCGCCGCTTTACGGCTCAATTCACTCTGGCGTTCCAGCAGCCGTTTGAACTGATGTTGCGTATCGACCAACAGCCAATCGCCAACCGTTATTTTGGGCTGCGTATGATGAATGGCTAAATGAAAACTGCCCTGCTCACAAGCGAGTTGATATCCACTACGATGATGAGCAAGAACACGGCAAATCAGCGTGTCGTCGTAGTCGTCCAGTGTCAGTTGTTGTTGAAAAAAAGGTTTCCAGCCAAGTTGAGAAAGTGTTGCTGGCTGAAGTGGATTACTTGTTTTATTCATTGCGAATCTTCCCAGTGCACAAAAGCACCTGACTAAATCATTAGGATTCAGGGTGTAATTCGTTCGTTACGATAGAATGACCCCGGTTGTACCGGGCAAACAAGAAGGGATGGGGAGAAGTCGCTCGTTGCGATAAAAAGGTTTGTGAACGGACTTTCCGTTAACCCAACAATGCCCTTTGAAGTTGGTTAGTGACAATCATCAGAATTCCTCCAGTGTGTTTTAGACAGCGGCAGTATAGGCGCAGCAAAGAAAAAGGAGCGACTGTTGTCGCTCCTTTTTGTGCATACTGTCACATTAATGACTGGCGTGCTTCATGCCTGCCATCACTTTCTTCACTGGTGCGGTGAAGGTTTGTTTCTCACCGCTGGCGAACGTGACCGTCACTTCGATCTCACTGCCCTCTTTCAGTGGCTGTGCCAGCTCAAACAGCATGATGTGCAAACTGCCCGGTTTAAGTTCCGTCTTGCCATTGGCTGGAACCTCAATGCCTTCAATCTGGCGCATCTGCATCACATCGCCTTGCTTGATCACATCATGCAGTTCGACTTTTCCCGCCGCCGGAGTGCTAGCCGCAACAATGGTTTGCGCTTGGGCGCCATTGTTAACCAGTTCGACAAACACTGCGCTGTTGACCGCCCCCGGTGCCATGGCGCGCGCATAAGGATGGTGGAACATAACATCACTGGCGTGTGCGAGCGGGCTAAGCAGCAGCGCGCCAATCATTAAAGCTTTCAGTTTCATTTTATTGTCCTTGTGTGGTGGTTTTAATTGCATCCACAATCGGTGCAGGCGTTAAGGTATGCGGCACTTTAGTGATCAAGGTGCCGTCAGGCTTCAAAAAATAAAAATAGGAGCTATGGTCTAGGGTGTACTTGAGTTGTGAATCTTTCAGCTCGGTTTTACGGAAAATAACCCCATAGCGATTAGCCAGCGATTTAGTGATATCGAGTGGCGCAGACAGCCCCTCAATCATGGGGTGGAAGTAGTGGGCGTACTCGGCGGAAGCCTTAGCGCCATCTCGCTCAGGGTCGAGAGAGATAAACAGCGGGCGCAACTTGGCTTTGGTGGCATCATCCAGTTGATTGAGCGCGCCAGCGAGCATCGCAAGCGAGGTTGGACAAACATCCGGACAGCGAGTGAAACCAAAATAAGCGATGCGAATGCGTGGATCATTCTGGTCAAAAATATCGACTGGCTGCTCGTTTTCGCCAAACAAAATCGGCTGCTCGGCACTTGGTGTGGGCTTAGGAGCAACTTTCTGCTGCTGATCAAAATAGCTTTTTACGCCAAAACCTAATACAAAAGCCACCACTAAAATCAGTGACCAATTTCTACTCATCGTTGCATCCTCATCGCGGGGTAAAGGGTATGTTGTCCGTCACTCAGTTCCCCCGCCCAGGTCATTGAGTCGGACGTACACACAGGCAGCACTAACTCGCCCACATAGTGGCCGGGAGAAACTTGCTGCAAAATGTATTTTGGATTGCCCATCTCCATTTCCACCCCCGTCAAGCTCAGTACCAGTTGTTTGGCACTGCTCTGCGGCCAATCAACGGTGAGCGTGGCCGCGGCAAGCGGTTGCAGCGTGTCAACGCTTAGCGTCATGGACGCTTGCTGCTGCTGACAAGGCTCTGTGGACAATAGGCAATAATCGGCGAGATCGACGCTTCTATGCTCAGTAGAGAAATAGCTGGCAACGTCTTGGACGAAGTAGCCACCAGCCAGAGCCAGCATCAGTGCGACGAATTTGAGAAAGTTGTTCATTGGCATTCTGGGAAGATAAACCGTGCCCGCATCCTAGCACAAAATCGCTCAAGGCTCTGTTTAAGCAGTGAAAATTGTGCGTCAACATCTTCACTTTTCTTGGTCGAAAAAGGCGTGTAACGGCAGAGCAGGAAAGGCTATTTTTGATATAGGGTCGAAAGCAGTTCAGGATTAACACCAAAACCCGTTTTATGCTCTTCAATCACCACTTCACTGCGAGTTTGAATCACTCCCGGCAAGGTGCCCAGTTTACTCGACATAAACTCCTGATAGGCTTTCATGCTTTTCACTCGCACCTTAATCATGGTGTCGAAGTCGCCCGAGAGGGAATAGCACTCTTCGATTTCCGGCATATCCGCCACCGCTTTGGCAAACTTGTCGAAAATAGAAAAACTGGTTTGATCGAGGCGAATATGAATAAACACCTGCACATCTAGCCCCAACTTTTCCGCATTGAGCTCAGCATGATAGCCTTTGATGTAGCCTTCTTTTTCTAGGCGTTTAACCCGCTCAGAACAAGGTGAGGTGGTGAGGTTGACTATTTTTGCCAGCTCTACCACGGGCAGACGCCCCTTCAGATGCAGTATCCGCAATATGTGTAAGTCGATGCGATCGAGTTGGTAACCTGGCATCTTTGAGTCCTTTTCTCTTTTTTGTCAGTGTAATCGCCCAGCGCTTTGATCAGCAACCGTCGGCGCCACGGTTTCACATGCCGATTAAAAATAATCCATGCAAAAAGCCCAAGCGGAGAGCTCAGGCTAGTAAGTGACAAAGTATCGGTACGAATTTAAATGTGCTGCACAACCGAGGGTGCGGGGATCTTCTTCACTGGCGCGATGTTTTTCTGATTGCAGTAGCGGCAGAAATGCTGCGGCTCCATTTCGTAGTAGTGCTCACCCGAGACGAATTTGGCCATCAGTTGCGTAAAGCTCAAGATCCTTCCGGTAAAACTTTCTACTGGCTGTGACTCACAACGACACATGATAACCTTGTGTGCGGTTGTCTTTTTACAAGCTGAGCAGTAAATTTCCGGCATGACCTTTCCTCCGATGTCCGACCACTAGTTAATGAAAGTGACCTATTTTGTGCAAAAATTTCCCACATGAAAAAAGATACTTTTAATTTTTGTGGTACAGATTCAAAATTTATTGTTGATTTTATCGAAAGTGAGAAGCGTATCGGCAAGCTATGCTCGTCAGCTCTCACTTTGTTACGCAGCGAGTATAACGTTCAACGTACTGCTTGTGTTAAGAGCATGACAAAATAGCGACAAATTAGTCATTTTCTTTCAACAAGAAAAAACCCCGCACAGCGAACTGAACGGGGTTTGACTATTTACAATGTAAATCGAGCGGCAGCTTAGTCGAGCTCAACCAGTTTCTGTTCGAACTGTTTGTGCTGCTCAACCACATTCTTCGCAGGGCCGCCCGTCAGTTTGCTGACAATCACAATCGCCGCAGTCGAAAGAATGATGCCAGGGACAATTTCGTACACATCGAACCAGCCACCAGAAAGCTGTTTCCACACCACGATAGTCACGCCGCCCAACACAATCCCCGCTAACGCGCCATTGCGGTTCATCCCTTGCCAGTACAGGCTGAGCACTACCGCAGGGCCAAAGGCCGCGCCAAAGCCTGCCCACGCGTAGGACACCAGACCCAGAACTGAGCTGTCTGGCGTCATCGCCAAGAACAGCGCCACCACCGAAATAACGATCACACCAATACGGCCAACCATGACGATCTCTTCAGAAGAAGCGTTTGGTTTGAAGACTTGTTTGTAGAAATCTTCCGCTAAGGCTGAAGAAGAAACCAACAGCTGCGAGTCAGCGGTACTCATTACGGCCGCCAGAATGGCTGCCAGCAAGATGCCCGCAATTACTGGATGAAACACGGTATTGACCAGCAACATAAAGATTTTCTCACCATCAGCCAGTTCAGTGCCCGGGTGGCCATTGACCCACACCAAACCAACAAGACCAACCAAAATCGCGCCGCCCATCGAAAGCGCAGTCCAACCCACGGCGATACGACGTGCCGTACCCAGTTCACGATTTGAACGTGTGGCTTTAAAGCGCGCCAGAATGTGTGGCTGACCGAAATAACCCAGCCCCCACGCAACCAGTGAAATAATCGCAATCGCAGAGAGCGGCTCCCCTTTTACGTCATGCCAAAGGGTTAACAGCTCAGGGTTGATGTTGTGCATATCGCTCGCCAACTGGCCAAAACCGCCTTCCATCACCGCCACAGGAACGATCATCAGCGCCGCAGCCATCAGTAGGCCTTGCACTAAGTCAGTCCACGATACCGCGAGGAAGCCACCAAACAAGGTGTACGATACGACACACACAGTGCCAACAATCACCGCGATGCTGTAATCTAAACCAAATACCGTTTCAAACAGTTTGCCCCCTGCGACCAAGCCAGAGCTGGTGTAGAAGAGGAAGAACAGAAGAATGAAGAACGCAGAGATTGTCTGAATCAGTTTTGATTTATCATCAAAACGACGAGATAAGAATTCAGGCAAAGTAAGAGCGTCTGTTTGAATACTGTATGTCCGCAGGCGCTTAGCGTTGATCAGCCAGTTGGCCCAAGTGCCGACAAGTAGACCACCCGCGAGCCATAGAGACTCGATACCCGCAGCGTAAGCGTAACCCGGCAAACCAAGCAGCAACCAACCACTCATGTCAGACGCACCCGCCGACAGTGCTGCTGGCCACGGCCCAAGGCTGCGCCCTCCCAAGAAGTAGTCACTCGAACTAGACGTCTTTTTATAAGCGTAAATCCCTATGGCGACCATAAGAATTAAATAGGCAGCAAACGTGCCCGTAATAGCAAAGCTATTCTCTATCATTAGATAGTCCTCATTAGAATAGTTATCTTTCCCTGATTCCCCCCAAACGGCTTGGGGGGAGTGGAGAAAGGTTAGTGAGTATCGTTCCCCAACTCGAGCAGAGTTGCGTTACCACCCACAGCGGTAATATTTATGGTACGCGTGCGCTCGGTAATAAAGCGCAGCGAGAGATGCGGATCGTTTGCTACGTTCAACGTTGCCGGATCCGTTGCAGACACTAAACCAACGATCGCCCCGTTGCGTTTAGCCAATTGCAGGTTAAGCTCGCGCTCAACCGAAGTATGCCCAACATAACCGACACTGCGTACATCACGCTCAATCAACTGCTGAGCAGCATCATAAGCCACCATCTGTACTAGGTTTGATGGGAAAGGGGTTTGTTCAAGGGCACTGCCGAGCAAGCCATTGAACGTTTGGTTATCACTGCACACAATCACACTGTTTCCAGCGATCAGCGCACAGGTCACCAGAGCAAACGCACTATACAGAGCCGCCTCTTGGTCGCTTTGCTCATTTTCAACGATCACCAGCGCGACGCCACGGCCAGCGGTGTACAACTCGTTGGTTTCTCCGGTTGGCCCAACCAGAAGATGGGCCTCCGCCAAAAGTGAAGCCGCTTGTTGCAAGTGGTACGACACCACTTTCGCCAGCGTAGAATGCTTCGCTTCCAGCGCGTTTTTAAATGCCAGCAAGTGCTCGCATTTGTAATCAAAATTGGTCAGATTCCACTGTTCCCACGCTGAGAATGCATCCGCAAAACTTGTTACTTGATGAACCATGTTGTGACTCCTTATGCGTTCTCAGTTGGTTTGAATTGGATCTGGGTAAAGCGGTACAAATAGTGTGGCCCACCCGCTTTCGGCCCAGTGCCAGACAGCCCTTGGCCGCCAAACGGTTGTACGCCCACCACCGCACCCACTTGGTCACGGTTGATATAGCAGTTGCCGACACGCGCATGTTTTTCTATCCAGCGATAGGTGGTCTCGTTACGGCTGTGTATCCCCATGGTCAAGCCAAAACCCGTTTGATTGATCTGCTCAACCACTTTCGTCAGCTCAGACGCTTTGAAACGCACGATGTGCAGAATAGGGCCAAACTGCTCTTCTTGTAGCACGTGGATGCCTTCAATTTCAAACGCACTTGGTTCGATAAAATCACCATGCTGGCAGACGTCATCCAGCGTCAGTTGCGCCACTTTCTTCTGCGTGGCACTCATCTGTGCCAAGTGTGCACGTAGCTTCTCTTTCGCTTTGTTATCGATCACAGGGCCGACATCGGTTTTGTGCAAATACGGCAGACCAACGCTCAGCTCGTTCATCGCCCCTTGGATGAGAGAAATAACGCGATCAGCGATGTCTTGTTGCACAAACAGCACGCGCAACGCCGAGCAGCGCTGGCCCGCCGAGGCAAAAGCAGAGCGGATCACATCACGCACCACTTGCTCTGGCAGCGCAGTACTGTCGACGATCATCGCGTTCTGCCCACCCGTCTCTGCGATAAATGGCACAGGTTTGGCCTCACGTTGTGCTAAGGATACGTTGATGCGCTGAGCGGTCGCCGTCGAACCAGTAAAAGCGACCCCCGCAATCGCAGGATGAGACGTCAGCGCCGAGCCGATATCCGCACCGCGGCCGGGGATCAATTGAATCACACCAGCAGGGAACCCCGCTTGCTGCATTAATTCCACCGCACGCGCTGCGATAAGGCTAGTTTGCTCAGCGGGTTTAGCGACAACGGTATTACCAGCCACCAAAGCGGCGGAAATTTGCCCTAAGAAGATCGCCAGCGGGAAGTTCCATGGGCTAATACAAACGAACACCCCCAAGCCTTCACGACTGGCGATGCGCTTCACGCCATCAAAACCTTGCAACTCGAAAGGTTGTAGGTTTTGCGCTTGCTTGGCGTAGTAACGACAGAAATCGACCGCTTCACGCACTTCATCGATGCTGTCGTGTAGCGTTTTACCCGCTTCTTGATGACACAGGGCCACCAGCTCGGCCAGATTGGCTTCCATGAGATCCGCCAGCGAGTCCAAGCAACGTGCTTTCTCCGCCAGTGGGGTGGTTTGCCAACCGGCAAACGCTTGTTGCGCTCCCTCAATCGCGGCGGAAACATGATCAAGTGACGCAAAGGCGATCTTGCCAACTTCGATGCGACGATCATAAGGCGCGGTCACGCTTTCCGCTTGCCCATCCTTGATCATGCTTTCAGCCATAGACTGACCATTGATCACTGGGCCAGCGATCCACTGCTTGGCTAAAAACGACTCAACCTGCGCTTCAAACGGCTTGGCTTCGCTTTCAATATCGACGTTCACGCCATACGAGTTCTTACGCTCTGGGAAAATCGCGCTCGGCAGTGGGATCTTGGTATTGTTGAGGGTTGCAAAGGAAGTCAAGGCTTCAACTGGATGTTTGGTTAGCTCAGAAATTGGGCAGCGTGCGTCAACCAAACGGTGTACAAACGAGCTGTTGGCGCCATTTTCCAGCAAGCGACGAACCAGATAAGGCAGCAGATCTTTGTGGCTACCGACTGGCGCATAAATGCGCACGGGCTGACGATATTTGTCCATCACATGGTTGTAGAGCGAATCGCCCATGCCATGTAGACGTTGAAACTCAAAATCTTTGTGTTGCGCCATCACGGCAATCGACGAGACGGTTTGCGCGTTGTGGCTGGCAAATTGAGGGAAGATGTTACCGCGCACGTTGTCACTCAAGAGGAAACGAGCACAAGCAAGGTAAGCCACATCGGTCGCTTCTTTACGGGTATAGACTGGATAGTTCTCATAGCCGCGCTGCTGCGACCATTTCACTTCGCTATCCCAGTAGGCGCCTTTTACCAAACGCAGCGGGATCAAATCGCCCTGCTCTTTGGCCAGTGCGTTGAGCCACACCAAAACAGGCAGCGCACGTTTGGAATACGCCTGAACGACGAGGCCAAACTTACCCCACCCTTTAACCGTTTCACTGCGGTAGAGTTTGGCAAACAGCTTGAGCGACAGTTCTAGGCGATCCGCTTCTTCTGCATCAATGGTGATGGCGACATCCAATTCAACCGCACGCTTAAGCAGCTGTTCAAGCGTGGTATAAAGCTCGCTCATCACACGCGCTTCGTTGGCCACTTCATAACGTGGGTGCAGCGCAGAAAGCTTGATCGACACCGACGGCGCTGGGCTGGTGTTGTTGCCATAGCTTTCACGGCCCACCGACTCAATCGCCATCAGGTAATCTTTGAAGTATTTATTGGCATCGGCCGTGGTCAGCGCCGCTTCACCCAGCATGTCAAATGAGTAAGTGAAGCCTTTATCACGCATTGGGCGACCGTTTTTCTGCGCCTCTTCGATGGTGCGACCACGAACAAATTGGTGGCCCATGATCTTCATCGCCTGATACATCGCTTTGCGGATCACTGGCTCAGAGAGCTTGTTGACCAGACGATTCACCGCTTGAGTTGGGCTGCTGGTATCTTCATCCGCAAGACCGATCACTTTGCCCGTCAGCATCAATCCCCAAGTGGAGGCGTTGACGAACACCGACTCCGAGTTCTTTAGGTGAGATTTCCAATCGGCCACACTGAGTTTATCTTTGATCAAGGCATCGGCGGTGGCCGAGTCCGGAATTCGCATCAGCGCCTCAGCCAGACACATCAACAAGATCCCTTCCTGAGTATCTAAGCTGTACTCCAGCAAAAGGGCATCGATCAATTGGATCGATTTCTTATCAGCGCGAATCGCTTCTATCAGTTGCGTGGTGCTTTTGGCAATCGCCGCTTTTTCTTCCGCTGAAGGGGTCGCCAGTGGCAGGAGCTGCTGTAGCCATTGAGATTCGTCCACCATATACAATGGGGAGATCAATGACCAAAGCGTATCAAGCGGCTGCTGGACAAACTCCGGTTTCAACACATCTGTCGCTGTAAACATGCGTTTTCCTCAATCTCATCCCCGAAAACCGCTCCGGGGCTATACATATGGCAGGCAGTGTATTTTGAGGCTGAGAGGAATACTTGTCAAAAACTCCGAGCTTTTTGCTAAAAACTCGCTTTTTTAACAAAACAAACACATGATCACACGAAATTAAGCAAAATAAACCAATACATAATGCAACTTATTTAACGCTATTTTGCTTTTTGTAGAGAGAAGGAGAAATACCCTGCAGGCGAGTGAAGGAGTGGGTAAAGGTGCTTTGTCCGGAAAACCCGGTGATTTCGGCAATTTGCCCTAAGCTGAGGGTGCCTTTTTCGATCAGTTCTTTGGCCATGTCGATGCGTTTACCCAACACATACTGATGCGGGGTGATGCCCATCTGTTCTTTGAACAAGTTATGGAACTGACTCTCGCCGAGAAAAACGCTCCCCGCCAGTTGCGCGACACTGATCTTATGGCTCAAGTGGCTTTCGATGTAGCGATCAATCGCGTCGAGATCAAAGCGAGACTCTTTTTTCAGCGTCTCAAACGCTGAGATATGACGTTGTAGCAGCGCCATGACCGTATCATTGCAAGCGCGACTCAGCAGAAGATCGTCTGGACTGGCCTGCATTTCACGCACTAACATCTGGATCAACTTTTGGATCTGCCCATCTAGCTGAAAGTAGAGATGAGATTGCTCCAACTGATTGATTTTTTGCAGCATCAGAGGATCATCGCCACTGGGCAGCGGCATATTGAGCACCAAAATATCCGACTGACCAATCACCCCACCGAAAGCATGATCAGAGCACGCCGTCACCACACATCCCTGCCCGGGGCCAACCAAATTACCGCGCCCGCGCACTTCAAATTCCGCCTGCCCTTTGAGGCCAATGACAATTTGCGTGTACTGATGATCATGGCAATCCATATACGAGGGTAACGTCACCAGCTCTGCGGGTCTGGGCTTACTCTGCTCCGGCGTGATCTTAGATTGCACTTTCCGTTGTTCGCTCATAATCAAGTTTAGTGAGAAAAGGACCAATAAATCATACCCCAGCACAGGCCGATTGCCTATCTGCACTCATTTGATTGACGAGGATCCATGCGCCAGCTTCGATGATCATTGTTCCGGAACGATGATCATGTAGCGTCATGCTACGGTCACTGTACGACCAACCGAGCATAACCACTTTTATGCCATCTTATTGATGAATAGGGGTTTTCCCCCCTTTTGCTTATGCACCATTTCCCATACAGTAGCGCTCAGGAACTCAAGGTACCGCTGTACGCTGAGATCCCGGTATCAATCGATACCTCTAAATCCCCGTAGCAGACCCTCGCTATGTGATTTAGAACCTCTTCTACACGTCGACAAGATGATTATCTTGTATTGCCAGCCCGTCTTCAGGCTGGCTTTTTTTTCTGCGCCTCGTCTCTTTATTGATAATCCTCGCAAAAATGAGACATTGCTTATAATATATAGCGCAACCAAAAGATTGCACACCAATCAAGCGCATATCTATTCTGCCCTAGTGTCGTAAAAGCGAGTTGCAACGTGACGATTTCATTTACTTCTGTCGAACAATCTCTTTTTCATCAGTTACCTGGCTGTTGGGGCTGCAAAGATAAAGACTCCGTATTTCGTTACGCCAATCATCACTACGCGCAGTTAATCGGCCATCGCAAAGCAGAAGATTGCATTGGTTTAACCGATTTCCAGATGCCCAGCCCAACCACTGAATGCGCCGCAGAGTTCCAACGTCAAGATAAATACGTGATGGAAACAGGCCGCACGCTAAAAATCCTCGATATTCATCCTTATCCAGATGGTCACTGGCACGCGCACATCTTCACTAAATCTCCCTGGCGTAACGCGGAAGGGGAAGTGCAAGGCACTATTTTTTATGGGCAAGAGCTGACCGACACAGCGGTGCTGGAAGTGGGTTACTGGGTGTGCCGCGCTACGGGGCTGCATCAAGATACACGCAGCAGTTTTCGATTCGATGAATCGGTCAGCGTGCCAAAAAACTTAACCGCGCGAGAGCAAGAGACGCTGTTTTTGTTGCTTTACGGCCGCAAGCCACAATACATCGCGAAAATTATGGGCATTTCCATCAAGACCGTTGAAGGGCATGTGGCGAGGTTGCGCACGAAATTTGCGGCCAATAGTAAAAATCAGCTGATTGATAAAGCGCTAGAGGCAGGATTTGGATCGATGATCCCGGAGAGTTTGTTGCAAACGCAGCTTTCGGTAGTACTCAACGGCGACCAACTGTGACGTCGGCCGCCAGAAAAAAGCGTTAAGGAGCAAGACGATCGATTTGCCACTCGCCTTCAGTTCGACTAAACAGGAAGCGATCGTGCAGACGATGCTCGCCTCCTTGCCAAAACTCAACGCTTTGCGGCTTAACTCGGAAACCACCCCAGAAGCTGGGCACCGGAATATCCCCGTTGGCGAACTTCTGTTTTAACTCAAGGAACTTCCCTTCCAACACACCACGCGCTGAAATTCGGCTACTCTGACGGCTGGCAATCGCCGCCAGTTGGCTCTCTTTGGGTCGCGAGGTGAAATATTTCAGATTCTCCATCGCCGTCAACTTCTCCGCTGTGCCGGTAATGTGCACTTGGCGCTCGAGTGGATGCCAGGGAAAATGCAGACTGATTTTGCTGTTGTGCTCTAAATGCTGCGCTTTGCGGCTGCCTAAATTGGTGTAAAAGACAAAGCCATTTTCATCGACACTTTTCAACAGTACGATGCGTTGAAAAGGCATGCCATTTTCATCAACCGTGGCCACTGTCATCGCGGTGGGATCGCTTAAGTTGGCACGAATCGCCTGCTCCAGCCAAAGATTAAACTGGTCAATCGGATTTTCTTTCAAATCTTTGCGTCGTAAACCACCTTTGGTGTATTCACGGCGAATATCAGCAAGTTCCATCTCTACTCCTTCACTATTTTTTGCCGATTGTGCGCCCGAACGCAGACAAACTCAAGGTTTGATGGCCGTTTGTAAAACTAAGATCGGTTTCGCGTTGTTGCGGTGCATCGGTTTATCTTTGGCGCGCTCGCAGTTAAAGTAAACCTCCTTTCATCTTCGCTGTGGCTTGGGTTTCCAGTGTCCGTTTCTAATCGTCCATCGTTGCGTCGCTTTGTCTTACTCGTTACCTTACTTGGTGTTGCCGGCCTTTTGGTCACCCATTTTTCTGCCTCGCACTATCTGGAAAAAAAATGGGCCAACACTCTGAAGAACTACTCGGAAAGAGCCACCCAGCAGATCGCCTCGGAGCTGGCGAAATTTGAGCAGATCCCCAAGCTGCTCAGCCACGATCCTCGCCTAGCGGCCTACCTCACGGAGCAAGGCGATCAAAGCGCACTCAATCGCTTGCTGGCCGATTGGTCGCAGCAGACATTGGCCGATACCATCTATCTGCACGATCGAAACGGTTTGGTGCTAGGGTCGAGTAACTACCAGCAAGACGACTCCTTTGTCGGCGAAAACTTCTCTTTTCGCCCTTACTTTATGACCGCCATTCAGGGCGAGATCGCCCGCTACGTTGCTTTGGGTATTCGCTCCAACAAACGCGGCTATTTTTACTCTGCGCCGATTTGGCACGCCGATGAAATCCTTGGCGTGATAACCGTGAAAGTGAGTTTGGAAGCGCTTGAAGAGACCATCGCACCAGAGCGGGCAGACATCATGGTGTTAGATGAGAACCAAGTGGCGTTTCTAAGCAATCATCCGCGTTGGCGCTACACGGCCCTAGCACCGATTGATGGGCAACGTATCGCGCAAATCGTGCAAAATCAGCAATATGGCCTGCAAGCGCCTGCTGCGCACCCCGATATTCAACTGCCGCTGTATCTCGGTCCTGAAGCGGCCGCCTTGATGGCGGCACGCTACCAAGTGTTCATTTCAGCCAGTAACGAAAACGGTTTTCGTGTGGTAACGCTCGCACCGCATCAGCAACGTATTCTCGCTGCGCTACAAGCCGACACCATCTTCTTATTGATTTTCGGTTTAATTACCCTGATCGCCTTTGCTTGGCGTCAAACCCTAACTAATAAGCAGCAGCTCGCCAGACTCAATGCCGAGCTTGAACAGAAAGTGACCCAGCGCACCGAAGTGCTCAGCCAAGCGAATAGCCAATTGCAGCAAACCATCATTCAGTATGAAAAAAGCCAGCAAGAGCTCAAACAGACACAACAAGAACTAACGCAAGCGGCAAAACTGGCACTACTAGGTGAGCTCTCGGCCAGCATCAATCATGAAATTAACCAACCGCTTGCGGCGCTACGTACTTACACTGAAAACAGCCAAAAGCTGCTGGCGATGGACAAAATTGATCTCGTCAAGGGCAACCTTGAACAGATGCTTGAGCTCAATCAAACCATCCATGAGGTGATTGCGCGCCTGAAAGTCTTTACCCGTAAATCCACCACCGATGATCGGCGCTATTGCGCCAATCTGCACGATTCGGTGCACAATGCCACGCGAATTTTAAGCAATAAACTGATCAAATCAGGCGTCACCCTCAAAGTCGAGCCCATTTTGACCACACTCGCCGCCAACATTCACCATGTCGAGCTCGAACAGGTGCTGATCAATCTTATCCATAACGCCGCACAAGCGATGGATGGGCAGGCCGACGCGCAAATCGTTGTCGAATGCCACCATGATAGTGATTGGTGCCAACTCAGTGTTGCGGACAACGGCCCGGGCGTAGAGACACAAAAACTCGCTCACTTGTTTGACCCTTTTTATACTACCAAGCCTGAAGGATTAGGGCTGGGTTTAACCATTTCCCGGCGCATCATCGAGAGCTATCAAGGCTCGCTTGAGGTACAAGCGCGCTCGCCGCTAGGCATGCGTTTTACCATCCGCCTCCCACGTCTCGTGCCGACACAAGAATAAAGCATGCAAAACCGAATTTACTTCGTCGATGACGAACCACACATCCGCGATTCAGTCAGCCAAGCCCTGATGATAGAGGGCGTTGAAGTACAAACCTTCCCCAACGCCGTAGAAGCGCTCAAACAGATCGATAGCGGCGAGCCTGCGGTTGTGATCACCGATATTCATATGCCAGTGATGAATGGCTTAGCCTTCCTCGCTCAGTTGCTTGAGCGCAACGCGCATTTTCAGGTGATCGTCTTAACTGGCTACGGCGATGTAAAAACCGCTGTGCAAGCGATGAAAAGCGGTGCGTACGATTTTCTCGAAAAACCCTTTTCCAGCGATAGTCTGCTGAAAGCGATCCGCAATGCACAAGATAAGCTGGCGCTGCTGCAAGAAAACGTCTGGCTGAAAAAAGAGCTCGACATGCAGACTCATGCCGGTTCCAAGCTGATTGGCTATTCACAAGCCATGGTGCAGATTCGCCGCGCTTTGATCAGTGCCAATCCCGAAAAACCGCTGATTTTGCTGGGTGACAGTGGCACGGGGAAGCGGCTGTGCGCGCAGTTTTTCTACGACATTCACAACCGCGCGGAAGGCGAACTGGTCCCCATTTCTGGTTTTTACTTTAGCGATATGCCCGCAGACGAGATCCAGAGCAAGCTTGCTCGCCTGCTGGAACAACATAAGCACGGCACTTTGTATATTAATGATGGCGAAGTGCTCAAACCGTCTCAATGGCAAGCGCTGCTCTCTGTGCCCCTAAACGGCACCCGCTTGGTCTGTTCAACGCAAGCACTGCCAACCGCGTTGCAAGGCGAAATTGATAGCGTGTCACTGCCACCGTTGGATGCGCGCAAAGAGGACATTCCGGCGCTGTACAAACACTTTGTGCGCAATGCTTGCAGCCGCTATCAAGTGCAACCTCCGCGTATCACCGCCGCTGAGCTAGACGCCATCCAACAGCAATCATGGCCAGAAAATATTCGCCAGTTGCGTCAGTTTGCCGAACTGCGGGCACTGAAAGCGCAGCAGTTTGTCTCTTGGCAAGATGTCGAACAGCTCAACCAAGGCGAAGCGCAAAGCATGGCCCAACGTATGGATTATTTCGAATACACCTTGCTGTTTGACGCTCTGCAACGGCATGGTGGGCGGTTAAAAGACGTGCAACACGAATTACAGATATCGCGTAAAACGCTGTATGATAAGCTTAAAAAGCATCAGCTAGATAAATCTCAATTTAAAGAACCGTAAGCAAGTAATATTAGGCAGCACTCGATTTGCCGGTCCTGCCTTTAACATTATTTCCGACTGGGCTTACAATTACTTAGACAAATAATCAAACAAGGACAGTGCATGAGCAGCAACAACTACAACAAGCTCAGCAACCAAGAGCTCGATTTTGTCGACGACAAAACCGCCGCTTTGCTTTTAAACACCCCCACCAATGCGCGCCTTATGTTGTGGGTGATTGTGTTGTTTTTTGCCATTTCGATTGGCTGGGCCTCGTGGGCCGAAATCGACAAAGTGACCGTCGGTCAAGGGAAAGTGATCCCCTCGTCGCAAATCCAAATTGTACAAAACCTCGAAGGGGGGTTAGTTAAAGAAATTCTGGTAAAAGAGGGTCAGTTGGTACAAAAAGGCCAGCAACTGTTACTGATCGACGACACCCGTTTTCGCTCTGACTATCGCGAACGTGAGCAGCAAGTAGCGAACTTAACGGCGGCAGTGCTGCAACTCACCGCCTCAATCGACAGTGTCGAAATCGATGAAGAGTTTACCAACGCCGAGTGGGAAAAAAGTGTGGTGATCAACTACAGCCAGCTCAGTTTCCCTGAACAATTGGAGCAAGAGCAGGCTGATCTGATCCAGAGACAAAAAGCAGAATATCGCCAAAATTTAAATAACTTACGCAACCAACTTTCCGTGTTAACCCAGCAAGTTAGGCAGAAACAGCAAGACTTGGTGGAAATCCAATCGCGCGTGAAAAGCTTGCGACAAGGGTACGAGTTCGCCAAGAAAGAGCTGGAGATCACTCAACCGCTGGCCGACGAAGGTGTAGTGCCAAAAATCGAGCTGCTCAAGTTGCAGCGTCAAGTCAACGATACCCGCCGTGAACTGACGTCGACCGAGCTAAAAATTCCGGTTCTGCAGTCTTCGATTCGCGAGTCCATGCTCAGCCGCATTGATGCGGCGCTGAAGTTTCGCTCGGAACAGCAAGAAAAGCTCAATAAAGCGCAAGATCAGCTCTCGGCGCTTGTGGAATCTACCGTTGGGCTAAAAGACAGAGTGAAACGAACCGTGGTGGTCTCACCGGTTACCGGCAAAATTAAAACGCTGAACATTAATACCGTCGGCGGCGTGATTCAGCCGGGGATGGATATTGTTGAGATAGTCCCCACCGAAGACACGCTTTTAGTCGAGGCAAAAATTGCCCCGCAAGATATCGCCTTCCTCAGACCGAACTTGTCGGCGGTGGTGAAGTTCACCGCCTACGATTTTAGTAAGTACGGCGGCCTGACGGGAGTACTGGAGCACATCAGCGCCGATACCACCAAAGATGAGGAGGGAAACAGCTTCTATATTGTTCGCGTTCGCACGGAAAAGACCAATTTTGGCCAAGATGCCGATTTGCCGATTATTCCCGGCATGACGGCTTCAGTGGACATCATCACCGGTAAGCGAACAGTATTGGAGTATTTGCTTAAACCCATTCTTAGCGCGCAAAGCAATGCCCTTAAAGAATAAGAGACACTTTAAAGCAGCGCTCAGTCTGCTAAGGCACAACACCAACAACGCAGGCCGATGGGTTGGACTCGCGTTACTCGGTTGGGCGGCGTTTAGCTCTCAAGCGCTCAACACCACCGAGCAGAAATGGGTTGATGCGGTATCCAGCACCTATGGGCAAAGGGCAGGAAAACGTGTAGCGGCTTGGCGCGAGAATATAGACTTTTTCAAACAGTTAGAAGAACAAGAACAACTGGCAGGCATCAACGATTTTTTCAACCAACTCTATTTTGTCGACGACATTCAGCTGTGGGGACAAAAAGATTATTGGGCCACGCCACTGGAATTTTTAGGCAGTAATGCAGGCGATTGTGAAGACTTCACCATCGCCAAATATTTTTCATTGCTGGAATTGGGCGTCTCGGACAACAAACTGCGCTTGGTGTACGTCAAAGCCTTGGAACTCAATCAGTTCCACATGGTACTGGCTTACTATAAAACGCCAAGCTCGGAGCCATTGATCCTCGACAACCTCAATCCAAGGATCCTTAAAGCGTCCAAGCGTCAGGATCTGCTGCCGATATACAGTTTTAACGGTAAAAATCTCTGGTTGATGAAATCCGCCAACTCCAACGGACAACTGGCTGGCGATTCATCCCGTTTAAGCTTGTGGAACGATCTTCGTTCAAGAGAAAAAACACTCAAGCTAAACAAACCTATCATTAACTATGACGAGTAATGAGCATGACATTATACAAGCAACTTGTGGTTGGTATGATTACAGTGTTTATCCTGCTGATGGCATCAGTATTTGTAATCGAATTCAACACCACTCGGAATAGCCTAGAGCAGCAGCAACGCTCCGAGATGAACAACACCATCAACACCGTTGGTTTAGCGCTGGCTCCTTATCTGAAAGACAAAGATAAAGTTGCGGTGGAATCGGTGATCAACGCCCTGTTTGATGGCAGTACTTACTCGGTGGTGCGGCTTATCTTCCTCGATTCTGGGGAAGAGATCATTCGCACTTACCCAGTCAAGCCGAACTCAGTGCCTGCTTGGTTTAGCAAGTTAAACCTGTTCCAGCGCATCCATGATCAGCGCATTGTCACCAGCGGTTGGTTGCAACTGGCGGAAGTGGAGATAGTGAGCCACCCTGGCGCTGCATACGAACAGCTTTGGCAAGCTTTTATGCGCCTTGTCAGCGCATTTAGTGGCATCTTTGTCATCGGTCTACTCGCGATTGCTTACATCCTCAAACGCTCGCTGAAACCGCTCACCGCCATCATTGAGAAGATGAACGACATCGCCAACAACAAGTTTGGCGAACCACTTGCTCGCCCTCACACCAAAGATTTGATTGCCGTCGTTGATGGCATTAACCGCATGTCATCACAGATTGAAGTCTCCTTTAAGATTCAGGCGAAAGAGGCACAGCGTCTGCGTGAGCAGGCGTACATCGACCCTGTATCGAAGCTGGGCAACCGCTCTTTCTATATCAGTCAGCTCGATCAGTGGCTTGCGGAAAATGCGCCCGGCGGCGTCGCGGTACTCAACGCCGAGTACATCGGCGAAGTGTATGACAACAAAGATTATCAATCGGCCGATCGTATGGTGGCAGAGCTGGCAAAACAGCTCGAGAGCACCATCACCGTTCCGGGCGCAACCATGGCACGTATCTCAAGCGATGAGTTTGGTTTTATCTTCCCTCACATGGATGAGAGTGAGCTCAAAATTGTCGCGGACAGCATCATCAATTGCGTACAAATGCTCAATACTGACCCAACAGGTACTGCTGATGCCAAAGTGGCGTTGGGGGTTGCGCATAACAAAGACAGCAAAACACGCACAGAAATGCTCTCTATGGTCGACAACGCGCTTTCCAAAGCCAAAGCGTCACCAGAGCTTACCTACGGCTTTGTCGGCACCGACACACAAGGCAGTACTATGGGCAAACAGCAGTGGAAAGCGTTGGTGGAAGAAGCGATTCATAACGATTGGATTCAGTTCCGTTTTCAATCAGCCAACAGCCGCACTGGTAATACGTTCCACCGTGAAGTCTTCTCCAGCATTGAAAAAGAGGGCGTGGTTTACCGTGCTAACCAATATCTCTATGCGTTGGAACAGCTCGAAGCAACCCACCTGTTTGACGAATATGTGATTGAATCGATGATCAAGCTGCTGGAGCGTAAAACCTTCACCGAGCCGATGGCGATCAACATCGCCCACAGCAGTCTGTCACAGCCCAGCTTCATCCGTTGGATAACCAATACACTCGATAAACATAAATCAGTGGCGTCTTTGCTTCATTTTGAGATCCCAGAAGAGTGCTTTGTAAACCAGCCACACCACACCGCTTTATTGTGCCACGCTATTCGTAACGCTGGTGCCGAGTTTGGCGTGGACAACTACGGTCGTAACTTCCAATCGCTCGATTACATTAATGAGTATCGTCCTAACTACGTCAAACTCGACTATCTGTTTACCCACAATTTGGACGATGAAAAGCAGAAATTCACCCTGACGTCCATCTCTCGGGCGGCCCACAATCTGGGTATCACCACCATCGCCTCAAGGGTAGAAACCCAAACGCAGTTGGACTTCTTGTCAGAACATTTTGTTGAAGTATTCCAGGGCTTCATCGTAGATAAAGAGTAGTAAGGTTATCTCATGAAAGATCCATTGTTGAATTCGCTGATATACGTCAGCCGCTATTACGGGCTGGCCAACTCGCCGGAGGCGCTGGTCAATGGTTTGCCACTCTCCGATGGCAAGCTGACGCCTTTTCTGCTGCCACGCTCTGCAGAGCGCGCAGGCTTGGTTGCGAAAGAGAACCGCGCAGAACTCGAAGCCATCTCCAGCTTAGTCTTGCCCGCCATTTTGCTGCTCAAAGGCGGTGACTCGTGCGTGCTTAACAGCCTCAACCAAGAAAAAGGCGAAGCGGAAATCACCACCTTAGAAAGTGGTATGGTGCCGGTCGTCATTCCTTTAGACGAGCTCAAAGCGCAGTACACTGGGCGCTATTTCTTAGTCAAAAAGCAGTTTCGTTATGACGAACGTTCGCCTGAGATTCTTAAAACGCGCGAAGGTCACTGGTTCTGGTCTACTTTGTGGCAATCAAAACACATCTATCGTGACGTCTTAATCGCTTCTATCCTGATTAACTTATTTGCTATCGCAGCGCCGATGTTTACTCGTATTGTCTACGACAAGGTAGTGCCAAATCTCGCATTTGAAACCTTGTGGGTACTGGCAAGCGGAATTTTTGTTGTCTTCCTGTTCGATTTTGTCCTAAAAATGCTGCGCAATTACTTTATTGATGTGGCAGGGAAAAAGTCGGACATTTTGATTTCTTCCAAGTTGTTTAGCAAAGTGATGGGCATTCGTATGGAATCGAAGCCACCTTCAGTCGGCGCTTTTGCTCGCCATCTGCAAGAGTTTGAATCGATTCGCGAGTTCTTCACTTCGGCAACGATAAGCTCGCTGATTGACCTTCCCTTCGCGTTGCTGTTTCTCTTACTGATTTGGCTGATGGCGGGCAACTTGGTTTGGGTACCCATCATCGGCGTGCTGATCGTGATGATTCACTCATTCCTCATTCAAGGCCCGCTGCGCCGCTCGATTGAAGAAGGTTCCCGTTTGGCGTCACAGAAATACGCCAACCTAATCGAAAGCCTAGCCGGGCTGGAAACGGTCAAACTGTTCAGCGCACAAGGACAGTTCCAGTACCGCTGGGAAGAAGCGGTTGCACACATGGCCAACTGGAACATCAAAACCCGCCGCATCACCGACAGCATCCAAAGTGCCGCTGGCTTTGTGCAACAAAGTGCCAGCGTGGGCATGATCATTCTTGGCGTCTATCTCATCTCTGAGGGTGATCTGACCATGGGTGGCCTGATCGCCGCGACCATGCTGAGCGGCAAAGCGATCGGCCCGCTAGTGCAGCTTTCACTGTTATCGACTCGCTACAATCAAGCCAAATCGTCAATGACCATCATTAATCAGGTGATGGAAATGCCAGACGAGCAAGAAGAAGGCAAACGCTATATTCACCGCCCTATTGTGCAAGGCAAAATTGAGCTGGATCGAGTGACGTTTCACTACCCTGATGCTCCCATCGCTTCTATTCGTGATTTGAGCCTGACCATTAATCCGGGAGAAAAAGTCGCCATTATTGGCCGTATTGGTTCGGGTAAAACCACCCTTGAGCGGCTGATTATGGGCTTATACAAACCCACAGCTGGACACGTGCGTATCGATGACACCGATATTGAGCAGTTGCATCATGTCGATATCCGCCGCAACATTGGTTGTGTTCCGCAAGATAGCACTCTGTTCTTTGGCTCCATTCGCGAGAACATTACCTTGGGGCGTCCTTTGGTCGACGATAGGGATGTGTTAGACGCCGCTAACCGCGCAGGGGTAACTAACTTTACCCAAGCCGATCCTGCTGGTTTGGAACGCCAAGTGGGCGAAGGTGGCGCAATGCTCTCGGGTGGTCAGCGACAAGCGGTCACCATTGCGCGGGCGTTTTTGGGGCGGCCGCCAATCCTACTAATGGACGAGCCAACCAGCGCGATGGATAACCGCTCGGAAATGCAGATCAAGCATCAGCTCTCTCAACTAAAACTGAGTGAAACGCTGATTCTCATCACGCATAAAACTTCGATGTTGGATGTGGTGGAGCGCGTCATCGTGATGGAAAAAGGCAGCATTATTGCCGATGGGCCCAAAACACAAGTGCTCAGTGATCTCAAACAAGGCAAAGTTCGCGCCGTCAGTTAACACCAACCCCAGCACAGGCTGGGGTTGTTTTTGTCTTCAGTTTACAGTGTAAATAGACCCGTCGTATCCAACCTTAACGCCTCTGTAAAGTGGTGGTGTGATTGCCAACATCATTCACTTGGTAACCGAGTGCCACTATCTCATCTCTTAGTTTATCCGCCTCTTGATAACGTCCTTGCTGTTTCAGCGCCAAACGTTTATCCGCCAGTACTTGTACTTGCGCTGGGACGATAATCTCCTCATTGCGCTCCAACTGTAAACCAAACACGCGGTCAAAATAGAGCAAGGTTGCTCTTTTATCCTCCAGTGAAATGTCACTGTCGAACACTTGCCAAGCAAGTGCCAAAGCTTGCGGCATGTTGAGATCGCGGTTGACCAGCACAATAAAACGCTCTCGGAAAGCCGCATCCACTTGCCCGCCTTCGGGTAAATCAGCGAGCCTCCGCCTCATACGATTCAGTGCGGTCTGCGCACCGCTTAACCCTTGCCAAGTAAAGTTCAAGTGGCTGCGATAGTGGGCAGTCAACGTGAGGTAACGATAAGCCAGCGGGGTGTAGCTTTGCTGCAACAAACTTTCTAAGCGCATTGACGTTCCGGATTTGGAGATCTTTTCATTGCTGAGTTGCAGAAAATAGCCATGCAACCAAAAATTGGCCTGAATATGGCCATTCTTTGCTTCACATTGGGCGATCTCGTTGGTGTGATGAATTGGGATATGATCTTCGCCGCCGACATGAATATCAAATCGCTTACCCAAATACTTTTCGGCCATCGCGGAACATTCGATGTGCCAGCCGGGAAACCCAATGCCCCAAGGGCTCGGCCACTCCATTTGTCTTTGTTGCTCGCCACTGAACTTCCACAGCGCAAAATCGGTGGGCAGCTTTTTCTCCGCCATCTCCACACGAATACCAGACGCGAGTCCTTTTTTATCCAGTTTGGCCAACTCGCCATAATTAGCGAGCTTTTCTGTATCAAAGTAGATACCGTCACTGGTTCTGTAGGTAAAGCCTTTTTCTTGCAGCTCACGCACAAACGCTATCTGCTCTTCAATATGCTCTGTGGCACGGCACACCTGACTCGGTAGGTCGATGTTCAATTGGTGTAAATCCGTGAAAAAGACTTGTTCAAAGTAGCGAGCAATTTCCCACGCACTTTTCCCTTGTTTACGCGCGCCTTTTTCCATTTTGTCTTCTCCACTGTCATCATCAGAGACCAGATGACCAACATCGGTGATATTCATGACGTGCTTGACTTGATAACCGTTTAGTCTCAGTACTCGTGTCAAAACATCAACAAACAAGTAGGTACGCAAATTGCCGATATGCGCGTAATCATAAACTGTCGGGCCACAAGCATAGAGCCCGACTTCGTTTTCCCGAATGGTGCGAAAGGGCTGAAGGGTCCTGGTGAGCGTATTAAACAGCTGAACGGGAGAGGGATAATTCATAGCTTCTTCCTTGCAAAAATAAAAAAGGCCGTGGATGCATGCATCGACGGCCTTAGAAATACGGGTAGTTATACTAACAAACAGACACGCGCCTTCGGCCGTAAAACGGAGTTTTACAGCAGCAACAAAGGGCTTGGGTAACAATCTTAGTCTGTGTCATGTAGTTAACCTAAAGGAGTTGTGGCTAAAAAGCAATCTTCTAAAAAGCAATCTTCCAAAAACTAATACTCAAAATGAGTGCTAGTTTGCGGCCACGTCTTCTTCTTCCAGAGTTGAAGAAACTTTGATTTCATACTGATTGAAGCGGAAGATACTGCCACCATGAGTTCGCTTGGTCACCACCTGTTCATCACCAAATTGCACCGTCACTCGGGTGAACACTTTTTCCGTCGCCTCCACCGTGTTGATTTCCAACAATGCGTTGAATTCGGAGTCGACGGTTTCGAGCTCACCTTTAAGCGATTCGAGTTGTGCACTGTTTTGCGCTTTCAGCTCTGCAATTTCAGCTTCGACGCCTTCTTGCCTCTCCGCTTTCGGCGTCTTCTTAAATTCGAGTTCGCGACGAATCACATCCATCGTCTCTTCTTGGGCAATCTTATACTGCTCTTTGAGCAAAGCGATTTTATCTTTATAGGCGGCGAAACGAGCAAAGGCTTCAATCTTGGTCGCCGTATCCCCTTCAACACCAAGAAAGACACATTTTACCTTTCCGCCAACGCGGGCAACCCCGCCACTCAAGGTGCCGTTTTTACCATTGGCATCCATCACGGTGAGATCATGCCCGCATAAAATGTCGTTATTGAGCGAATGCACTGCAAGGTCAATGTTGTGCGCTGCCTGCAACTCACAATATTGTGCATAGTTTGCGCTAATATTGCCTTTGGTTTTAACCGAGCAGCTTTTGGCTTCACCATCACTCACGGTATGACCTATGATGCCTTTGCCAACCACAATATCGCCTTGTGCTTGCACATCGGCAGATTCGATAAAGCCGCCAACGGTGATCGAGCCTGTCGCACGCACTTTCATCCCAGCTTCAATATCACCGGAGATCACTACATTACCCTTAAATTTGATATGCCCCGTCCCGACACCGACGTTATTAAGGCACAACGCGCTGTCAACTTCGATGGTTTTCTCTTTAATCAGCGGCATGCCTGCTTGACTGGCGACGAGTATGTTGGGATTGTAAGACGCAATTTCCGTTCCTTTACCAGGTTTTAATGCAGCATCTTTCCCGGCTAAAGGCGGAATGGCTTTGCCTTGAACCGTGAATCCTGGGGAACCTTTAGTGGCGGGCTCGCGACGCATCACTTCGTCTCCGCGTTCAACGGTAATGGTTTCACCAAGATTGCGCATATCGATTTTAGCGTTCGCCGACTTCCCTTTCTCCGGCTTAAGCACTCGCTTGGTGATGTCTTCCACCAAAGGGACAAATTGGGTGTCTTTGCCTTTGACTGGTTGTTTGCCTTGCGCCACGGCCTGTACAAAGCTCTCACCCGGTTTGAGCTGGTTGCTCATGACCAGCACTTTTTTCAAGGCCAGCTTGTTAATGCCTTTAGTGACATGCGCGCTGGCTAGCGCGTGGACTATCTCGCTACCGCGCAAGCCTCGACCACCATAGGCGCCCGTGACTTTCATACTGGCCAACATATCATTGTTTGACAATTCGACTTCTAGCTGCGCATTCAACCGTTTTGCAACCTCAATACCTTGATACGCTTCGGCCTTTTTCTCCCGCACACTGTTAATAAACCGCACCACTTCCGCTTCATCAAGAAACAGATTTCCAGCATCCATCTCAGCCAGTACGGCATCAATTTCTTTTCTGATCAGCTCACCACCCAAATCCACTTCGGGGAGTTTGGCGATGATGCTGGTCTTATTTTCATTCCATGAAAGGCAAAGTTTCCACATAAACAGCCACGTGCAGTTAAAGCCGAAAGACAATCTTGGAACTAGTCTAACGAAAATGAGGATCGCTGAGAATCATGGAAAGGGAATAATCTGGCTCACATCACTAAAGGGTATATCGAACGAGATTGCATCCAGTTTGTGACTGCGGGTTCATTTCTCGCTCAATCGGTTTACACTGTAAATCCACGTCGCCAGCCACAAGCAAAGAGAAGCCGATTAGGTAAAACGCAGCACCAAGGGTATTTTCATTTCCCGCTGAAGCTCACAATCTCTATGTACTGGGAATAAACCGCTAAAACCACGAGCGATTTACAGTGTAAAGAGCAATGGGTTTACTCGGCAAGATGATCCAATTTACATTGTAAATTCGACAGGAAAACCAGTTGGCGTACATCGTCTCTTAGCGCTTGTTCTGCTTGTTTGCGGCCAGGGAAAGCAAAACGCTCCGCGCAGCGCTGCCACGACTGGTTGAGCAACACTTTACTGATTAGCAGATCCGATAAGCTCTGCACCTCAAGCGACAGTATCCAAGCTTTAAGCCAAGGTTGGACGCTGTCAAAACTATTGCCACCTTCAGCATAATTAACAATCAGAGCGATACAAGTCGGATTGGGGCTTGAGTAGCTCACCGTGTTGAGCAGCGATCGCACTAGCATCGCATCCAACTCAGAAAAACTCGACGACAGATAATCCGGCAGTGTCTCTTTGAACATCAGATGCGCTTGCGTTTGCCATCTTTCAGCCAACGAACTTAACGCTTTCACCATCACCAGAGAATGGCATCCACTGGCCGCATCTCGAGAAAAACCCAATCGCAGTGGCAGATAACCCGCTCGCTGCCAAAAGCGAACCAATTCCGCGCTGGCACCAAAGCTGGTCGCAAGGTAATCCGTTTTACCTTCGAGCAGAGCTTGCAACTGAGCTAATAAATTCTGCCCGATGCCACGCCCTTGCCAATCTGGGTGAACAGCAATCCGCATTACCCGTGTCGCGCTTTGCTGCGCGGCTTGCGTAATGCCGAGATGATTGGCAATGGTGGTCGCGACCAAATGCCCAGCTGGGCGCCTGTGGCCAAGCTGAACTGCTTTAATCAGATCGGCCTCCAACCCGCCTTCGTCAACAGTCAAGATGCAGCAAACGACCGCATTTTGTGCTTGAGCGAGATAAAGCTGACACGCCTCATCGGCAAGCAACTGAAGTAAATCATTGGGTGTGGTTTGATAGTGCGCGTTGACCAAAAGAGAGAAACAAGATTGAAGTATGGCTGGTTGCGCAAGTAATTCCGCTTTACTCACTAAGCGTAAGCGCAACGCATCACTAATCACGTCATCAATCGACACATCATCGCTTTGTAACAAAAAGGCGCGATTGAGCCACGCTTCAAGTGGGTCATTCTTCTTCCAGCGGATCGGCTGCTCTAAATGATACGCTTTCATTCCGGGCCGCTCAGCTTGCAGCCAAGGGATGAACTTATTGGAAAAACCTCTGCCGCACCCTTCGTAACCATGAACGGTAGAAGAGAAGACCAAACGATGATAGTCCGCCACCATCGCTTTTAGCATCGGCAAAGGAATGGCGGCAGCTTCGTCAACCAGCAAGAGATCACACGATGGGCGTTGTGATAACAGCTCATCGGGCGCAATAAATTGCAGTGACGATTCACCGGTACGCAAAATGAATTTGCCAACTCTATGGCTGTTGAGCAACTGGGTTTGTGCGTGGAAAAATAACGTTTCAACTGCTGAAAATGACGGTGCGGTCAGCAAAATTTTCAACGGCCGCTGCTGCATTAACTGGCCACAAGCCAAACCAAGCGCACTGCTTTTTCCTCGTCCGCGATCGGCGGTGAGCACAAGGGGACGTTTGCGATGCCCAGTCAGCACTTTTTTGACTAAGTCTATCGCATTGCGCTGCTCTGCGTAGCCATCGTCAACGGCTGGCGCTACAACCTGTTGGGGAAGCTGTGTGAACAGCCCTTTATCGATTTGCACTAACTCGGCGAAGTGACGCTCTAACCAAGCTTGAGCATAAGAGGTTGTTGGTCCATCACTGGGTAATATCAGCAATATTCCGCCGCCAACTAATGCACCGCAAGCCGCAGTAAAACTATTGGCATCAAACGGCTGGCGCGCATTGACAACAAGAATCTGGCACTCCTGCCCTAAAAGGCGCTGCCCCTGTTTATATCCGACCGCTTTGCTGATCTGCGGATGAAAGTCATCACTTAGTCCAACAGAGAAAATCACCGCCGAGGTTTGTCGAGTTAGCCAGTGATGCAGTTGCTCATCTTGCCACTTAGCGTCACCACGTAAAACCACGCCATAACGCCAACCTGTCGTCGATGCTTGCTGGGAAATCGCATGCAACGCTTGTAAAGGAGTGTCCATAAATCGTACCCAAGTTCGAAGTGTGCTTATGGTAGCACAGGATCAAAAAAAGCCGCATCAGCGGCTTTTTGACAATAAATGACGGCTTATCCTAGCTTGGACTCAAGGAATTTGAGGATCTCATCCATCGTTTGGTCATCTATTTTCTTTAGTGTCAGCGCTAAATTACTGCCCTTACGGCTGTAAGATGCGCGTCCTTTAATAAGCTCTGTCTTCTCTGCTTTGGCTTTAGGCTTACTTGGTAGCAACTCAGACATCCACTGCTCAAGTGTTTCCGTCACTTCTTTGGTCAAACGCGCTACTCCCTGAGCCTGACTGCGTTGCCAAACCAGCCCTTCTTCACTCAGACATTTATGCAAAAGCTGCGTTTGTTGCTCACTTGGCAAAGAGAAGTATTGTTTGTGCAGTTTTACGATCGTCGGGCGGCCAAGCTCGCCCACATTTGGGTAAGCTTGCAGCAACTCCAGAGGCAGCGACGCCGCTTTGAGCGCGCCGCTAACCAATGCCTCACTACATTGGAACATTTTTGCCAGCGCTTTTTGATCTTCAGCTTCCCCTTTATCCAGCTTCGCCTGCATCTCTTTGCCTTTCTCATACAGAGAGAGTGGCTTGTGCGCGTTAGCGACATCAGACAAAAATTTCGCCTGCTCGGCACTGATGTTATCGGCGACATAAATGAGGAAATCTTGCTTCGCGAGAATACAAGACATACGACGGCGACTACCATCGAGTACTTCGATCTTACCGTCAGCCGCACGACGACCAACCGCTGGGTATTGCTGTCCTCTCTCTTTGAGCGTACTTAAAACATCGGACAACGCGTGTTCATTTAAAAATGCCTGTTCACGTGCATTTTCTGCAAACACGACCGTTTTCTGTTCCACCTCTTGAGCGGCAATACGCACCAATTCAAACGTGACGCTCTGCTCGCCTGCCACAGACAGTTCAATCACTTGTGCTTGCTCTTTCGCCGCGGTCTGTGCCTCTTGAGGTGTGGTGACTCGGCGCTTATCTGCTTTACCAAAGAGTTTGGCATTGAGTTCTGAGGTTCTAATTGCCATGACTTATTTATCCTTGATTCAGTGAAGACCAATGAGAATGAAGCACACGCTCCAGTTCAAGCGCACTCTTTTGCACCGCATCTTGCGCCGTCGCTAGTGTCTTTTTGCCACCTTCAAAGTCACCCGTGGTTAAATCAAATACGGTACTGTACGTATCAGCGCAGGTTTCAAAAGCGCGGCTGCGAGGAATGGTCGCCATCATCACTTGGTCACCAAGTAAGTAGTTCATCTCCGTCAATACCGAGACTTGCTTTTTATTGTCATCTTCAAACATGGTTGGCATAAGGCGGACAAACTCCAGCCCTTTCCAATCGTCTGGAAACATTTCATACACGGTTGGCAAGTGTTGGAAGAAGTTGACGGTCGACGCCCAGTCCAAACGTTTCGCCGCACATGGGATCAACAGCGCATTCGATGCATACATCGCATTCCACACTAGGGGATCGACGTGAGGACCAGTATCAATCATGATGACATCAAAATCGTCAGCAATCTTATCGATCAGTTTTTCCTTGAGCAGTCGCACGATATCAAGCGACTGATTTTGTGACAAATATTGCCAAGCTTCAGCGTTAAACATCGCATCTTCCGGGAACGCCGAAATGGTTTTCAGATTAGGATATTGCGTTGGTAAAAGCACATTGCGGTGCAAGAATTCACGATTAACCTCGACCTCTTCCGGAACATTGTCCAGCATGATATCAACCGCAGAATAGATATTATCGTGCTCAGCAATGCTGATTTGCGGATTGAGGAACAAACGCAAAGAGCCTTGTGGATCTAAGTCAATAAGACAAATACGGTAACGTTTATCCAAATTCAACGCCAAGCAAGCGGCTAAATGCACAGCGGTCATCGACTTACCCGTACCGCCCTTTTGGTTTTGCACATTGATAATCCACGGCTTGTTTCCGGTGCTGTTTTTACGCTGGTGAAACTTCGCCACGCCCGCAGCGTCCATCAACATATGTGCTTCTTCTAAAGAGATCGAGTAATGGTTGGCGTTGTTTTTAGTAAACTGATGCCCTTCCGCTTCCATTTTGCTAATCGCATCATCCAACTTACGACGGGTTAAACCAGAACGAGTTTCCATTAATGCCTTGGACATTGGCGGAAAATAATCATCACTGCGCTCTTCAAGAACAATCTCAATTCGGTCCGCCTGAACTTGTTGAGTTGATTCGGCCAACTTAATGAGATTCTCTATCGTTTGCTCTCTTTTCATTATCGATTCCTTAGAGAAATATCTTTCACACGATTGTACAGCACTTTAATTCAAATACAACAAAAAGGTGAACGTTCATTTTGAAGAACAATCACATAAAAATGTTTTAATCACGTCATAATGATGTAAAAAAGAACGATAATGTGCTTTTGCTCACCATGGCTTTTATCAAACCTAACGTTTGCAACTGAGATAGAATGAAAGAATTACAGTGTCACTAATTTACAATGTAAATGTTATAAATCATCGGAACGATTAGATAACACCTCTAAATTACGGCACTTGTCAAATCGATTAGCCAAACGAGCGAAAAAGCCGCTCTAATCGCAATCACGTAAAAAGAGAGAAACAAAGCGCGGTATCGCACCGTGATCATGCTTCTGTAAAAAGTCAGCGCCTTTTCCATTTTATTTTGGGTAAATCGCACTAGGAAAGATGATCAAGGAAGCCCGTTGATCATCTTTCCGTAAATAGTCTGGTTGGCGAAACGATGATCATGGTAATGAAGATCGATAAGGTCTACAGAAAGAGAGAGGGCAGGAGGATCCATTCTACGGAACCATGATCAAGTACCACCATGCTCGGAAGCATGTAAATACTTCACCAAACTACGGAAGAATGCCGATGGAATGGGGATTCAAGCAATCCCGCACGTTTCTTTGGTGCATTAAGCAGTCACGACAAACGCATTACATCATCCATATTTCCATGATCATGCTTTCGCAAAGATTAACCCAAGCCAATTACGCTCTATTAACGTTGGCAAACGCACAATTTTTAGACTACCAACCGATACTGCTGTTATTCTCATCGCATATTGCCAAAATGGGCCATGCTTGATCATCGTTCCGTTAGCCATTCAGCTCGGCCGATAGAGATAGAAAGCTTACGTTTGGCTTCTTTCTGTGGATAAATTGTTTGCGACTAATGATCATGCTTTCGATGCTTTGCTGATCATAGTTTCGACTCTCTAATGATCATGTTTTCATAAACTTATGATCATGCTTTCCCACCAATGATGATCATGTTTTCCATTTGGCTATGATCATGGTTCCAGACGACAAAAATAAAAAGACTTATATTACATAGACCTATAACAAAAACACGCAACAGATCATTAGATCACTTTTATCAATAAGATCAAATAAAGCAAAAAGATCAGTTATTTAAAGATCTCTCTTTTCACTTTATTTATGATCTTTTTTTCATTATTCTCTTGGAACTATAGTACTTTTACGGTCAAAGTGATCTAGATCTAACATGACAACCGAAGAAAAAATACTGATCAAAGCTCCGCGGAGCCACAAAGACGGCCATCTATTTGAAGTCAGTGACTCATCTGCAGATTGGGTGGAGCAATATCAGCATTTCAAAGGGGTAACGAAAAGCATTTTAGAACTGTTGAATTTGATCTCTTTACGTGGGTTTAGCAGCAAAGATGGATTGGTATCTACCACTGAAATTGTCGACGCGACCGACGGACAGTTAACCCGAGCCGCACTGCAGCAACGTTTACGAGCGGCAGTTAGCATCGGCTTGTTTACCCAAACGCCCGTGCGCTTTGAAGAAGGGCTTGCAGGCAAAACCATGCTGCACCGCTTTGTTAACCCGAACAAACTGATCTCGGTATTAGGCGCGACCAGTTTAGTCACCGAAAAAGTAAAACAGAGCGAAAAAGAGAAACGTTCTAAAGCCTTAGCGCAAACTCAGGTCAATAAACGATTGCTCAATGAACACGGTTTAAACACGCCGCCGAGTATGAAAGATGAAGCCGATCAGTTTGTTGTTTCACCGACCAACTGGGCCGGGATCATTGACCAAGCACTTGCTCCACCAAGGACGCGTAAAAGCTACCAAAAATCGATGGTATCAATCTCAGGCACCCGAGCGGTCATTGAAACTCGCTCCTCAAAAAACATCATGACGGTGGATGATTTGATGACGCTGTTTGCGCTGTTCACTTTGACGGTGCAGTACCATGATCATCACAAAGAGGAATATCAGTTAGATGCCACTCACATTCCGAACAAAACCCCACTCTATATCACGGATATTTTGTCGCTAAGAGGCAAAAAAGACAGTGGCCCTGCGCGGGATTCGATCCGCGATAGTATTGATCGCATTGAGTTTACCGATTTTCAATTGCATGAACTGACGGGGCGTTGGCTGAGTGAGAATATGCCCGAAGGGTTTAAAAGCGATCGCTTTCGCTTTCTTGCTCGCACCATTACTGCATCGGAAGAGGCGCCTACAGAGGGCAGTGATGGCGAAATTCGCATTAAACCCAATCTATACATTTTAGTTTGGGAACCTTCATTTTATGAGGAGCTGCTGACGCGCGATTACTTCTTCCTCTTTCCACCAGAGATCTTGAAACAACATACCTTAGTGTTCCAGTTGTATTCGTTTTTCCGCAGTCGTATGGTTCGCCGTCACACCGACAGCATGCTATTAACCGAGCTCAATCAAAAGTTGGCGCGCAACATTGAATGGCGCCGTTTTTCGATGGATCTGATCCGTGAGTTACGCAGGTTATCCGAAGGGAAAGGATCGGAAGATCTTTTTAGCGTCAACTTGTGGGGCTACCACCTGAGCGTCGCGACGATCCAAGATAAAGACAAGGTGATCGACTACCAGATCGATATCAAATGTGATGTTGAAGAAGTGCTGCGTTACTCGCGAGCTCGTACCACCAATGCTGGCAAACGCAATATGGCACCAACGCTGCCTAATCCGCTACGCAATGAGATGGTGAGCAAGCAGAAGCTGGAAGAGCTATCGGGCATCATTGATGGTGAGTTTGAGCCGATTCAGCGCAAAGAGCGTTCTCCGAAAGGCAATTTGGGGCGCCGAGTGAAACTGCGTAAGCACTTGGTGGAGATCAATGCCGATGAGATCACCATTACGCTAACCAAATATACCTCCCCAGAGGCCCTAGAACGCAGTATAACGGCGTTGTCAGCCATGACAGGGCATCCGTATGTTTCTATCAAAGAAGAGTGTCAGGAGCTGTTAGAGAAGCTGGATTACATTCGTGTCGATGAGCATGTTTTGCCTTATGAAGCGCTCAGTAAAGTCGTGGAACTGTACAACAGCCAGACGGAGAATAAACATTTGTCGATTGAGCGTTTGATTGCTGGCCTTGCCGTGCGGCGAAAAGTGTGTCGTCAAGTGTTTGAGGGTCATCTGGATGACACCGTGTTCCGCGCGCTTGACGAAGTGGCGGTCTAACTTTCCAACGCACCATCTTCTTCACTGGGCGGATGTGGTGCCGCCCAGGTTGAATCTCTCACATTAGTTAAAAATATCAGCATGTTAGCTCACATTGGCTGAGTACCTATCGGCGATCTGTCAGCAATAGTTTACGTACCACAAATAAGCAACTAGTTGCTTATTTTGTCATAGCAATTATGTTTTTATCGATACCTACAACCGATAAGGACATCCAATGAGAAACATTCTACGCAAACTTGTATTGGCTTCATCGTTTTGCACCGCTTCCGCGGCTTATGCGCAAGTGGATCTACCAGTGATCGCCGATCAGATACCATTCACTCACTCCTCTGCATTCAAGGCGAACAATCCTCTGGTGGTTCAGCATCCCGGTGCGCAGTTTATTAAGATCCACTTCAAAACCTTGATCTTACCGACAGGAAGTTCGATCCGCCTGACCTCAAAAGAGGGAACCGAGGTGCTGGTGTATACGCAGAGCCAAGAGAATTGGTTCGCGCAATCGATTTTCGGTGAACAGGTCACCGTTGAGTTGCTGCCTAACCAAGCGGGTGAAGTCGGTGAGTTCGACATTGACTATTTTACCGCCGGTCATCAGGCTGGAGTGACAGCGTCTAGGGGAGATAGCACATTCTCCACTTGCGGAATAAGCGAGCGTAAGGATGTTGCTTGCTGGCAAGAGAGCCATGCTGACAAAGTGGCGTGGTCAAGCCCGGTGGCTCGGCTACTGATTAACGGGCGTAGCCTCTGTACCGCTTGGCGTGTTGGCCCTGACAATACACTCTTTACCAACAACCATTGTGTAAGTACGGCATCTGAGTTGAAAAACACCGAAGTGTGGTTCAACTATCAACGCAGTAGTTGTAACGGATCTTTGGCAACAACGGTGAAAGTGATGGGCAGTGAGCTGCTGCGCACAGACTACACCTTGGACTACACCCTGTTTAGTGTTGATGACTTTGCCAAGATTGCAGCCTTTGGTTACTTAGGCTTGGATGCCAATGAACCCGTCTATGGCGATGGCATCTACATTCCGCAACATGGCGCAGGCAATCCGAAAGAGCTCGCGATTGAAAGCGATCAAAATGGCTCCGGTTTGTGCCAAATTGATATTGCTTCAACCAATGGCCGAGGCACCAACACCGATACCGGTTATTTCTGCGACACCATCGCTGGATCATCGGGCTCTCCAGTATTGAACGCGGCCAATAACAAGGCGATTGCGCTCCACCATTTTGGTGGCTGTGAGAATCAAGGGGTCAAAATGAGCCAGATTTGGCCGCAAGTGGCCACGTATTTTAACAATACTTTGCCTGAGGGCTCCGTTGATCCAACCGCGCCAACGATTGAAGAACTCATCCCAGATTCCGCGATCACCGACTTGGCTTTGAATAAAGGGGAAGAGAAGATGTTTGTCGTCAAAGCGAAAAATAGGCTGTCAGCGCTGACAGTGGCGATTCAATTTGGCGCGGGTGATGCCGATTTATATGTACGCTCAGGGGCGCAACCCACCACGAGCGTTTATGATTGCCGGCCTTTTCGTTCAGGCAACAATGAGTCTTGCTCTGTACCTGCAGCAGGGGAAGATCTTTACATCATGTTGAGAGCTTACAGTCACTTCTCTGGGGTGATGTTGAATGCAAGCAAAGAGTAAAAGTCTCTGCCAACCTTCAAGTGATTCATGTAAGTAAATATTAACCAATGCAATAATTTGTATATTGATTGAATTCAGACCGAACGTTAACAATCTGCTGACATTGGTATCGTTCGCCAAAGCTACTATGGCCTCGAATAGACAACCTTTTGTCCTTTCTGATGATTAATAGATTGGCTCATATTGTTACATTCATTCTGAATAGATTTCGCGAGTTCTCAGAACTCGCTTTTTTTTACCCAAAATTCGCCATTAAGCCGTTCTTACCTTGATCATGGTTCCCTATTTAGTTCGATCAATGCCAAATCACTTGATCATGCTTTCGAGATTCATTCCAAGCAAGTGCTTCCATCAGTTTTACATGCCCTTCAATAACACGATTGGCTTTGGCTAACCAAGCCGTTTGATCGCTTTGTTCTGCACAAAACTCTAAGCTAAGAACCGTAATGTGTTGTAAACGCTTGAGGCACCAATCGCGGATCTCAATATCGGTGGAAGAATTGCAGCCAACTTGCTCGAGTTTACTGGCGGTATACATTAAGTACTCAAAAGCGCGAGAGGGATTATTATACCGATAGTGTTGGAAAAGTCGCAGGCATCCATCGAGCCAACAAGCGATCGCTTTACTTTGATCAGCCGTGAGATAAGGACCAAAAACCGCGTCAGGTGCAGAGAAGAGGATCGTTTCCAACTCACGCCCTTGATCATCTTTTCGCTGTTGATACCAGTGGGAAATATCGGCTAGCCAGAGAGTCAGTTCCATTATCCGTCCTACCTCTGATTGAATCTTGAGTGTTGTTCATACCATTGAGTCTGGTTGATGTTTGAAGAATTGACCAGTTGTAGACAGGGGTGTGAGCGCAAGTGAGTTGGTTTAAATCAGGGCGTTTGAATCAAAACGGTGAAAGGGAAATGAGAGCTTGATCTCCCTGTTTTTATCAGGGGCAATTTTTTAAATTTACTGGGCGATAGGGAATTTAGCAAAAGGTAAATGACGGTTTTATAATTTAGTTGATGGAAGAGTGGGAATGGTCACATTTCCCTACTGTTTTACTTAATTCAGCAAATCGGGTTTGCTATACATCAAGTGTCAAAACATGGTGTGTTCGGAGGTAATATGTCCATTAATTCAATAAACCATGACGAGATGGCAGATATGGCTCACAAGTGGGAAGTTCCGGAAGAGGAAGTTGCGCTGAGACCAGAAAAACAAGTGAAATCCGCAGAAGCGAGACGCCGCATTGAAGCGCTGAGAGAGATCCGTGAAAGCGGTTTGAGTATCGAGGAAGCAAAAGAATTAGGACTGCTTCACTAACGCGACTGTATGATTTAACGAACTCAATTGAGAGGGTGGCCGCTAGCCACCCTTTGTGCTTTTTGGCAAGCAGACGAGTGTTTTTCGGGACGACTTGCTCAACCAGCGCCCTCAATTTATCTTCTGTAAAAAGCGGGCGCTGTGTTATATTTCGCGACTCGTTGTCCTTAAAGGTGGCGATTTCTTCACAGAGAGGGCTCCTTATAACAACCAGATACGTACCGATGTAGAACTTCAGGAGATTTTCATGTCGTTTAATCTTTCACTGTTGGCGCCGGATGAAAAGAACAAAGTTGAGTTAGATAAGCAGGCTTCGTTCTTGGTCTGGAGAATGAAAGAAGCGAAATGTGGTCCAGAGGCTATCATTGAGCGTGCCAATAAAATCACTGATCCGCGCGAAAAGGCATTTTTTGAGCAATCAATTGAAAAATACAAACGAGCAATGAGAGTGGCATGAGCAGGTTGGCCTAGCAGTCAAATTGGCCGTGAGTGGCGGCTCTGATTTCTCGTGGAGCGAGAATTGAATTGATCTCGCTTTTTGCTAAAATCCTTCGCGTTAAAAATGTAATGTAGAGAGACATCCCGATGGGAAGAAGTTTTGAAGTGCGCAAAGCCTCAATGGCGAAAACAGCAGGCGCAAAAATTAAAGTTTACTCCAAATACGGTAAAGAAATTTACATGTGTGCGAAAAATGGTGGTTCAGATCCAGACATGAACCTGTCTCTTCGCCACCTGATCACTAAAGCGAAAAAAGACCAAGTACCGTCGCACGTTATCGAGAAAGCGATCGACAAAGCAAACGGCGGTGGTGGTGAAGATTACCAACCCGCACGTTACGAAGGTTTTGGCCCTGGTGGTATTAGCGTGATCGTTGACTGTCTAACAGACAATGGCAACCGTACTTTTCAGGACGTTCGTCAGTGCTTTGTGAAGACTGGTGCAAAAATCGGTACTCCTGGTGTGGTTGCACACATGTTCGATCACCAAGCGGTTTTCCAGTTCAAAGGCGAAGACGAAGAAGCGATTCTTGAAGCGCTGATGATGGCCGACTGTGATGTGACCGACATCGAACTTGAAGACGGCGTGATCACTATCTACGCTCCAAACACTGAGTTCTTCAAAGTGAAAACTGCGTTGAATACAGAGTACCCTGATCTGGTCATCGATGTTGAAGAGATCACTTTCGTTCCACAGAACTACAGCCCGGTGCCGGAAGAAGACGCAGAAAAATTCCAGAAGTTCCTCGACATGCTGGATGACTGTGATGACGTTCAGCAGGTTTACCACAACGCTGAACTGTAATGAAAAAAAACCGAGCTGTTCGAAGCTCGGTTTTTTATACCTCGACGTTATTCCACGCCTCGATTTTTCTCGCTCGCATTGACTTTTCTGATTGAAGCCTTGCTGACGAAACTAGCTCAACCGCAATTTCGCCATCGCCCTTAAGCTCTCCCGTTTATCCTCTCTGTTGACCGTTTATCGCGCCTCGATGCGTTTGGTCGCATGCTCCTGCAAGCGGGAAATGGGCCCGATATGCTGGCATCATCAAACCAACAGAAGGATAACGGTGATGATGTTGCTAAAGAAAAAAACGCTGCTCTCTGGTCTCTTAGTCGCGACGTCGCTATGGACAGCACAGGTGCTTGCTAACCCCGATCAAGCGTTGATCAACCAGTATAATCTTGCTGCACAAGTCGAAACGGCACAGGTCGACTCGGTTTTCGGTCAACTCAACCGCTTGATTGAGAAAGAAGGCGCGACGCCTTTGTCTCTGGTCTACCTTGGCAGTACGCAAACCTTGCAAGGCCGAGATGCCTTCTTACCGTGGAACAAAATGAAGTTCACCGAGCAGGGGCTTTCGACCATTAATAAAGGCTTGGCGCTGCTGCACACTTTACCTTCCTCTCTCGAAAAGCAAGAACGAATTCAGGGTTTGCCAGAAAGCTATTTAGTTCGCGCAATGGCGGCTGCCACCTTCACAGCGCTGCCCGACATGTTTAATCACTTTGAACGTGGCTACGATTTGTACCTCAATTTGCTTGATGAACCGGGCTTCGTTGAGCAGCCGTTTGCAGCCACCTCATGGATTTACCGCTACGCGGTGCAAGCGGCATTGCGAGCGGAAGACATTAAACAAGCGAAAGCATGGCTCAGTGAGATGGAACAGCGCGACAAAGCCAATTTAGACACTCAATCGGCATTGGCGCAAGTGGATGCTAAAGGGTAGGGGAAGCAAGATGATTGAATTTAGCCAACTTGAGCGCCACTACCTTTTAGGGAGTCAAAGTGTCCCCGCACTACGCGGCGTGAGCGGGCATATTACACAAGGGGAAATGGTTGCGTTATGCGGCCCATCTGGCTCGGGCAAAAGCACCTTGCTCAATATTTTGGGCATGCTGGATATGGACTATCGAGGTGAGGTGACTTTTCAAGGCGCTTGTTATCCTCGCCATGCGTTGCAAGCTGCCAAAATGCGTCGTGAGCAACTGGGGTTTATCTTCCAAAAATTTAATCTCGTGCCGGTGATGACGGCACTGGAAAACGTTGCCTATCCACTGCGATTAAATGGCATTCACAAAGCAGAGCGCGAACGCATTGCGACAGAGATGTTGCTGCAGGTTGGCCTTGAAGCGTATCTGCATGCCATGCCGGACAATTTGTCCGGAGGCCAGCAACAGCGCGTTGCCATTGCACGCGCTTTGGTGCACCGACCTGCGCTGGTGATTGCCGATGAGCCAACGGCCAGCCTCGACAGCCAAACCGCCAATCGGGTGATTGATATCATGAAGCAGTTGGGTCATGAGCGGCGCACGACCTTTATTGTCGCGACACATGACGCGCGTATGGCGTCGCGCTGCGATCGGACCATTGAGCTGCTAGACGGCCAGCTCAGCCAGTATCACGGGGAGCAGGAGGTGATCTCATGGGCAAGTTAATCGCACGCTGTTTGCCTGATTCGCTACGCATTGCTTTGCTCAATTTACAGCGCAATCGACGTCGCAGCGCACTCTCAGCCAGCATTATCGCCATCGCGGTGTTTGCGTTAGGCAGCGCGGGCGGTTTTGGCCTGTACACCTACGACAGCCTCAAAGAGTCAACCGCTAGAGATACTGGTCATTTGACCATCAGTACCCCTGGCTACTTCGAGAAAGAAGAAGAGATGCCGCTGAGCAACGGTTTAAGCAATGCCGACTCTTTGATGCGCGATCTGATGGGGCTGGAAGCGGTCCGTGGCGTGCAGCCGCGCATCGATTTGACCGGATTGGTGTCGAACGGCAGCAAATCGACCATTTTTGCTGGTATTGGCGTTAATGAGCGCGAGTTTGATATGAAAGGGCCGTTTTTGGATGTGCGCCAAGGAAAAACCTTGTCTGATCCACGCTCTGCACGCTATGACCCGGGCGAACCGGAAGTGATGTTGGCGACCGATCTGGCGCGCAACTTACACGTCAGCGTCGGGGATTGGGTGACATTGCTGGCAACCACCACCGATGGTGCGCTCAACGCGTACGATTTCAAAGTTCGCGGTATCTACTCAACCGGTGTACCTGAGCTGGATAAACGTCAGTTGTACCTGCACATTGACAGTGCGCAATCGCTGCTGGGCAGCGACAAAGTAAGCACTC
Source organism: Vibrio navarrensis (assembly GCF_000764325.1). Classification (NCBI taxonomy): domain Bacteria; kingdom Pseudomonadati; phylum Pseudomonadota; class Gammaproteobacteria; order Vibrionales; family Vibrionaceae; genus Vibrio; species Vibrio navarrensis. The sequence continues at coordinate 1,886,511 of NZ_JMCG01000001.1, forward strand.
TCTCCGTGTTTCTGTTTGAGACGGCGAAAACTGAGCCAGTCGGGCAAATGTTGACCAAGCGCCTCGCTAGCCAAGAACAAGCATTGCAGATCACCCCTTGGCAAGAGCGAGCCTTTTTCTACCTCAAAGTGAAAGATCTTTATGATCGCATTTTTGGCATCATGGGCGCGGTGATGGCGCTGGTGGTGTTTGTCGCACTGTTTAATACCATGACCATGTCGGTGACCGAACGCACGCGAGAAATTGGCACCTTGTCGGCACTGGGCAGCTATCCCAATGAAATTATTGGTGGCTTTTTACGTGAAGCGGGATTAATCGGCCTGATTGGCAGTGTGGTCGGCGCGCTGGCTTGCGCTGCGCTTTGTGCTCTTTTGATGGTGGTGGATGTGCAGATGCCACCGCCACCGGGGCGAACCGATGGTTACCCGCTTTCCATCTACTTCTCTTGGCCGCTGGTGCTGAGTGCAACGCTCGGCGTGGTGGGGATCTGTCTCCTTGCCGCTTACCTTTCTGCCCGCAAAGGGGTGAAAAAACCGATCACGGAGGCGCTAATTTATGTCTAATCTCATCGTATTTTTATCGCGAATTTTGCTCGGCCTAGCGCTTGTTGCCCCAGCCAGCATGGCCGCCATCGCACCATCACCTGAACAAGTAGCGCAAATGCTTCAGCGCGCCGACGACTATCGACTGAAAGAGGATGCAGCGCGAGTGATTTCACTGGTCAGTCTCTATCAAGCGGGCGAACTGGATAAAACCCGCGAGTATCACGTGTACACTCGTTCTAACCGCGAATCTCTGGTGATCTTCAAATCGGCGGTTGAAGCGGGGCAGAAGATGCTGATGCTACAAGATAACTACTGGTTGCAAATGCCGAAAAGCCGCCGTCCGATCCGCATTACGCCGATGCAAAAACTGCTTGGCGAAGCCTCGGTGGGCGACATTTCGACCCTGACTTGGAGTGACGATTATCAAGGCCAGTGGCAGGCGCAAGAGACACTCACTTTGCCTGATGGCCAATCGTTGAGCACGCACAAGTTGGCCTTAACCGCACTTACCAGCGGCGCCAGTTATCAGCATATCAACCTTTGGATCGCGCAAAAGGATGACTTTCCCATCAAAGCGGATCTCTATCTGCGTTCCGGTAAGCTCGCCAAGCAAGCGTGGTTTGAGCGTGGCGATCGGCAAGGTGTTAGCCGCGTTGTCTCGATGACCTTGCTCGACAGTATTCAGCCCGCAAAGAAAACCGTGATTGAGTATCAAGATATTCAGCCATGGGCTTTGGAGGATAAGTTTTACAACCCGAGCTACCTCATCAAAGCGGATGTCAGCCAATGGTAACTTTGATGCACAAACAGGCGTCAATGCGCTGGTCTCGTATTTGGTTTACTCTTGCGCTGCTCAGTGGTGCTACGCCGAGTGTTGCAGGGCTAAGCACGGCTTGGGATTGGGCACTCAGTTACAAAACGGCCACGCCGCGTAAGAGCGCTTTTGTCGCGGCGCAAACGAGTCATCGCGCTGCTGTTAACGGCATGTTGGATTTGCAGCTTGATTATGCCAGTGAGTACGGTACTTGGACTTCGCTTTGGACGCTCTACAGCCAGGGTTTGTATCTTGATGATGGCCATCAATCCGCATGGTGGCAGGAGCGAGATTCGGATCTGATTGTTCGTGAGCTCGCCTGGCAAGGTGAATGGACGATTGATGGGTTAGCACTGGATGTTAGTGTCGGCAAATTGCGCCTTGATTGGGGTGTCGGCTATGGCTATCGGCCATTGGATCTGTTTCGTCCTTATCAGCAAAACCCGATCAGCTTGGTGGCCGAAGAGGGCACGGGCGTGGTGTCGTTGTCGCATTTTGACGTAGACGGAGAATGGACTTGGCTGGCGACAGACTCAAGCTGGACGCGTGTCACAAAAACGGCGCTGGATAAAGCCAGCGAGCAGCGTGGTTCCGGTCTCCGCCGTTACTGGTTAAATGAGCAAAGTGAGTATCAATGGATTGGCTACTACGATGACGTACGCCGCGGGTTGCTTGCAGCCAGTTTGCGCTCCGTGTGGTCGGATTCTCTGGCTTGGCACGTCTCTGCGCTCTGGCAGCGGCAAAGCGTCGGCTATCAGTTTCCGACGACGACCTACACTGCGCCGTACGTTGCAGATCAAGGCCATGCGCTACAGGGGTTGGTGGGGCTGAACTGGGCTAGCCAAGACGGCCACAACCTGATTGGTGAGTACTGGTACGACAGTCGATCTTGGTCGCATGATGAGTGGCAACTGGCCCTTGAACGAGCAGAAAGCCTCAAGACGGCTGCACAAACGGCCGGATTGGCTGCCAGCTATCAGCAAGGCTTTCAACATGCCAACTTAGTACAGCATAACCTGATGCTGCATTGGCGTTGGGATCTGCAAGCTTGGATGATGTGGAACGGTCTCACCGGGCCAACCTGGCTTGCGGATGTCACGCCAACGCTGGATCTGCTTTTCTCGCCGCAAGATGGCGGGGTAATTGCCACTCAGTGGCTACGTTATCAGTGGCTCGACACGGGCGCGCAAAGCGTTGAAGTGGAATTTGCCGCACGATTTTTAACCGGGAATGGGAATTCTGTGTACGCCCATCTCCCCGACCAGCATATGATGGTTTTCAATCTTAAAGGGAGGTTTTAATGTTTCTCGCTAATGTGGTCAATGAAAACAGTTGGCTGAAAAGTGTCATCGTGACCTCGCTATTCTGTCTGTTTGTCTCTCTGTTGACGCTGTCGGTGTGGGGCGGGCCTTACTATACCCATCTGTTTATCAGCTTGGGATTTGGGTATTCAGCGCTGTTTTTTTCTTGGCTGATTGAACGTCTTTTCCCTGCGGTGTCTCGCCGGGCGGAAGTGTTGCTATCGCTCACCGCTTGCTTGTTGTTTGGTATTCTCAATGCTCACTTCTGGGTAGGTGACTACATGGGCATGTCAGATATGGTGGCCGTTGGCTTGATGGGATTACTTTTTAGCGGTATGTGTTATTTCTACTTTCACTCGAAAGAGCAGCAAATGAGAGCGCTGCACGAACTGGAAGTGATCAAAAGAGAAAAGGCCGAGCAGGAGCGAGCACTATTGCTCAGTCAGCTTAAACAAATGCAAAGCCAGATTGAGCCGCATTTTCTTTTTAATACGCTGGCTAATATCAGTGCCTTAATGTCGCAAGACATCGACAAAGCGAGGCTGATGTTGGAAAGTTTAACCGCCATGATGCGGGCGACGCTCTGCAATTGCCGTGAAGAACACACCACGATTGCCGATGAAGTCGCGCTGATTGAGGCGTATCTCGCCATCCAACATATCCGTTTGGGCGATAGACTGCGCTATCGAATCCAGGTAGAACCCGGTTTAGATCACGTCAATATTGCGCCGTTGATGCTGCAACCTTTGGTTGAGAACGCTATTTTACATGGGATTGAACCGCTCAAAACGGGCGGCGAGATTGAGGTAACGATCGATACGCACGATCAAGCATTGCAGATTTGTGTAAAAGACACTGGGGCAGGGCTCGGTTCAAGTTCGACGCATGTGGGTTCCGGTGTCGGATTGAATAACCTTAAGCAACGGGTAGAGACTTTGTTTGCTGGGCGTGGTCAGGTCAGCATCATTGAGAACAAGCCGCAAGGTGTGATTGTACGCTTGAGCTGGCCGTTAGCGTTGGCAGAGAAAAAAGAATAGGAATAACAAGATGCAACAAAGCTATCGCGCGATCATCGTGGATGATGAGCCGCTGCTGCGACACCATTTGAACAAAAGCCTCGCCGATGTATGTCCAACGCTGGAGATAGTCGCATTGGCTGAAGATGGTGAACAAGCGTTGCAGGCCATAGAGCGGCATCAGCCTGACGTGGTGTTTCTCGACATTCGCATGCCTGTGATGGATGGGTTACAAGTGGCGAAGCAGCTACATGGCAAACAAGGCGCGCCGCTGGTGGTGTTTATCACCGCGTACGATGATTACGCAATTCGCGCTTTTGAACAAAATGCCGTGGATTATATCCTCAAGCCCATTTCGGCGGCGAGATTGCAAAAGAGTTGTCAGCGGGTTGAACAGCGCTTGCATGAGCGTGCAGGGCAAACGCAAAGTGATCCCTCGCTCTGTGCCTTGTTGAATCAGCTGCAGCAACTTTCGACGCCATTACGCACACCGCCTCATTTACAATGGATCAAGGCGCAATTGGCCGAAGAGATCCATCTGATTGCGATTTCGGATGTGCTCTATTTCAAAGCGGAAGAGAAGTACGTCTCCGTTTTTATCGCGCAAGCTGGCGAAGCGATGCAAGAGTATCTGATTCGCACCTCGTTAAAAGAGTTGCTGGCACAGCTTGACCCTGAGCAGTTCTGGCAGATCCATCGCTCTTGCGTGGTGCAGGTGAGTAAAATTGCTAAGGTGAAGAAGGACTTTAGTGGACATATGTTTGTGCATATTGGCAAAACGCAACTGCCGGTAAGCCGCGCATCGCAAAGCCTGTTTAAAGGCATGTAATACAGGCTTTACAGTGTAAATCGGGCAGCCAATCGGCTGCCCGAACTTTACATGTACCGCTAGCTTATACGGTGAATCGTCCGACTAAGTCATACAGCTCATGGGCTTTGTGGTTCAAGCTCTGGCTGCCCGCTCGGTTTTGATTCGCCAGATCGGCAGATTGGCTACTTTGATCGGAAATGACCACAATCCGCTGAGAGATTTCCTGCCCGACGATGCTCTGTTCCTCAGTTGCGGTGGCGATAAGCGAGTTCATGTCCATGATAGTGCCAATCGAAGATTTTATCTTGAGAAGTGCTTCTGCAGCCGCATTGGCTTCTTTTACCGTATGCTCACCACGGGCTTGGCTGGCATCCATCGCTTTCACTGCCGCATCGGAAGCCGATTTGAGCTGATTAATCATCTGATGGATCTCGCCGGTACTGTCTTGGGTTCGGCTGGCTAACTTGCGCACTTCATCGGCCACTACGGCAAAACCGCGTCCTTGCTCACCCGCACGCGCCGCTTCAATGGCCGCGTTTAGCGCCAACAGGTTGGTTTGCTCAGCAATGTCTTGAATCACCTCCAGCGACGATGAGATGTTTTTCACATCATCTTCTAAACGGGAGATGACTTGGTTGGCTTTGGAAACTTCACCCGCCAGATCGCGCACCGAAGTGGCCGCTGAGTTGACGATGGTTTGCGCTTCATTGGCATTGTCTTCTGCGTCGCGTGCGGCTTGCGCCGCTTGGTTGGCGTTATTTGAGATTTCAGTTGCCGTGGTGGTCATCTCGGTCATTGCCGTGGCCACTTGCTCTGTTTCTTCCCGTTGGCCTGTGGCAATGTCGTCAACTTGGGTTGCACGCCCGGTCATGTTGTTGGTTTCACTGACCACTTCTTGTCCGACTTCACTCACGCGGCGAATGATGCTCTGCAAACTGGCGACAAACTGGTTAAAGTTTTTGCTCAGTTGCGTGAACTCAGGAACGCTGAACGGCTCCATGCGCGCGGTTAAATCGGCCTCTCCGCTGGCAAACGAGCGGATCGATTGGTCAAACAGCTCCAGCGGTCTCATGATGCTACGGTTAACAAATACGGCGAAAATCCCCACCAGCGCTGCGATGACAACACAAAACAGCCCTATGGCGGTGAGCGTGTTTTGCAAGGCTTGATGCGCGTTCGCTTTCATCGCGTTGACGGTGGCATCAATATCGTCCGTGTAGAAGCCGGTGCCAATCGTCAGATCCCATTGTGGAATATATACGGAGAAACTGAGCTTAGGCAGCGGCGTGTTTTGCCTAGGTTTTGGGAAATAGTAGGTGGTGAATTGCCCCGTTTTGGCATTTTTTAGCAGATCTTTGATCAAGTAGTTGCCTTTTTGATCCTGCAAATTCAGAAAGTTTTCGCCAATGCCGCTATCGCTTTTGCCAAGAAAGACTCGCGTTCCTTTGGAGTCGTAGCCAAAGATGTAGCCGGAGTCACCGTACTGTATCTCTTTTAAAATCGGCAGGGCTTCAGAGAGCGGGGCGTTTTTTTTCAATAACGGCTGAATGGCGGATTCGGCCATTTGTATGTAATTTTTTAGTTCCTCTTGCTTCATGCGCATCATGTTCTCGTGGGTGACACTGAACTGCTGCTCATTAAACGCGATGGTTTTGAGATAGGTAAACCACATCATGCCCAATACAATGGTGACAACTGGCACTATTGACAAAATGTAGAGTCTTTTTCTTATGGTCAAACTCATTGCTACTTTCCTTGCTTAATCGGCTTATATTGCGACAACTTTGCGTTGATAGAACAGTGTAATAGTTATGTGTTAAGCGTAGCCAAATCTGGATGAGCAGACTGTGAAATCTGAAAGTTTTGTGGATGAAAAATGAAGTTATTGCCGTCTTTTTGTTTTTTATCATTTTTTATGCCGCACGCATTAAGCGTTCGTTTGCTTACTATTGCGTTTTCACGGTAGCTACGCTTGGTTACACTGGTGTGCAAAGTCATCTGTGAGAAATGTCTAGGTGATCTTTTTTATACTGCCAGCGCTTAACTTTCTGGATTTTATCGAGGTTTTTTCTGATTAAATTGGCTGTTTAAGCTAAGTTCGGACATTTTTGTCGAGTTATGCTATAGTCAGCGGCCTATTGATTTGGTGCCAGAAGCCGCATCGCAATAATACGATGGCTTGGCCGCTGATAGGTTCTGTTTGGCCAACTCAATAGCAACGGATTTGAACGCCAGTACGCGCGTAAGGCTTTTGCACCTCATCGAGGAAATTGAGATGTGCAGTTTGCCGATATTATAGGAGGAGCTAGAGATAGCTCCTTTTGCATTTTGGAAGCTTGCAAAGGGTGTTTGAGACATCACCCGATGATCGTCTTCCTATCTGAGCCTAACCAGATGGCTTATCTCTGTTGTTGCTAACCATGCGTTTTGGCGAGGTTAGTTCGACGCCTCAAACACGATGCAGCACTGACGTTCAAAAGTAACAACAACACTCTGACATCAAGGAGGATAAAGAGTCTGAGATGAAGAGGTTGTATGAATCATCTAATTACCGTCGGCGCGCTGGAATCTTTTTTGGTAGCGATTAGCGTCCTGTTTCTTGGTCATTTTCTTAACGCAAAATTGCCCGTGTTGCGTAAGTTCAACATTCCAGAGCCCATCGTAGGTGGGTTGATTGTGGCTTGCGCCATTACCGCGTTGCACTTTCATGGCGTGGATTTGCAGTTTGATTTGCCCTTGCAAAACACTTTTATGCTGATGTTTTTTGCTACCGTAGGGCTGGCGGCGAACTATACGCAGTTACTTAAAGGTGGTGCCAAAGTGCTGCTCTTTTTAGCCATTGCTTCCGTGTATATCGTGATTCAAAACGGGGTGGGGGTAACGTTAGCCAGTGCGCTAGGTTTGGAGCCATTGATGGGCCTGATTGCTGGCTCGATCACCCTGTCTGGCGGCCATGGTACGGGCGCGGCGTGGTCGCAAACCTTCACCGAACTGTATGGTATTGAAAATACGCTAGAAATTGCAATGGCGTCAGCGACATTTGGCCTGATTATCGGCGGCTTGATCGGTAGCCCCGTGGCGCAACGTTTAGTGGATAAACACCAATTTGAATCGGAATACGGACGTGGTTCGAAAACTCACGAGAAGTTTCCCGAACTGGTGACCTACAACGAATATGAAGAAGACAAAGTAACCGCCAAGAAGGTGATTGAGAAGCTGTTTTTCCTGCTGATCTGTGTCACTGGTGCCAAATACATAGAGCAGTGGGTGAGTGCGTATCAAATCAAATGGTTGATGATACCCGATTTCGTCTATGCGCTGTTTATTGGCGTGATCATCACCAACTTCTTGGAAGTGAGCAAAATTCGCAAATTGGACGCAGAAACCATCGATATGCTGGGCACCGTCTCATTGTCTCTGTTTTTGGCGATGGCGCTGATGAGCCTAAAACTGTGGAACATTTTTGATCTGGCGATTCCATTTCTGCTCATTCTGGCAGTTCAGTCGCTTGTGTTGGCGCTGTTCACTTACTACGTGACGTTTCGAGTGATGGGGCGCAATTACGATGCGGCAGTAATGGCCGGAGGACACTGTGGTTTTGGCTTGGGAGCGACCCCCACTGCGGTGATGAATATGGGCTCAATTGTCAATCGTTTTGGCCCGTCGCCTCAGGCGTTTATGGTGGTGCCCATTGTCGGCGCGTTTTTTATCGATATCGTCAACTTGGTCATCCTGCAAGGGTTTATCTCGTTTATCAAATAGTGATTCATGTTAAAAATAAGGAGCTTGCGGGCTCATTTTTCTTACCTGATGATAATTAATTAAAGATATTTGCCTTAAATTCTCTTTGGGTGAGAATGGGGTGGGCATGATTCAGTGACATTCCTGACGATGGCGGCACACTGCCTGTTTGAAAAATTGTTGTCTGTCTGGACAACAACGAGCAACAAAAGGGGTGTTATGAATAATGTTGTCTCTATTGGCCCGCTAGCGTCTTTTCTCGTGGCGATTGGTGTGCTGTTTCTTGGTGGCTTGATAAATGGCCGTTTTCCTCTTCTGAAAAAATTCAATATTCCTGAACCGATCGTGGGTGGCTTAGTAGTAGCGGCGGTTATGACCTTGCTGCACTTTCGTGGCACGACACTCAACTTCGACCTGCCGCTGCAAAAAACCTTAATGCTGATGTTTTTCGCAACGGTTGGTTTGGCGGCAAACTATAGCCAGTTACTCAAAGGAGGCGTGAAAGTCGTGCTCTTTTTGGCGATCGCATCGCTCTACATTGTGATTCAAAATGGCATTGGCGTCTCAATGGCAAGCTTGTTGGGGCTCGATCCGCTGATGGGCTTGATTGCAGGGTCGATCACCTTGTCTGGTGGTCACGGTACAGGCGCGGCGTGGTCGCAAACCCTCACCGAGCTTTATGGGATTGAAAATACGTTGGAGATTGCCATGGCATCGGCCACCTTTGGTTTGGTGGTGGGCGGGATCTTAGGCAGTCCACTGGCGCAGCGCCTGATTGATAAGCATCAGTTGGAATCGCAATACGGGCGTGGACCACAAGCGCATCAACGCTTCCCTGAACTTGTTACCTACAACCAGTATGAAGAAGACAAAGTGACCGCGCAGAAAGTGATAGAGAGCTTAGCGTTGATTCTGCTGTGTGTTCTGGGTGCTCGCTATCTGGAGCATTGGGTCAGTGCCTTAGCGATCCGCTGGTTGATGATCCCCGATTTTGTCTATGCCTTGCTGATTGGCGTTGTGGTCACAAATTTGCTTGAAGTTACCCGAGTGAGAAAATTGGAAGCGGAGACGGTGGACATCATCGGCACCGTCTCATTGTCACTGTTTTTGGCTATGGCGTTGATGAGTTTGAAACTGTGGAATATTTTTGATCTAGCGCTGCCGTTTTTGCTCATTCTTACGGTGCAATCTTTCGCCATGGCGCTGTTTGCCTATGGCGTGACGTATCGCTTGATGGGGCGCGGTTACGACAGCGCGGTGATTGCCAGCGGCCATTGCGGCTTTGGCCTCGGCGCGACGCCAACAGCGGTGATGAACATGGGGACCATCGTCAATCGTTTTGGCCCTTCTCCACAGGCATTTCTGGTGGTGCCGATTGTTGGCGCTTTTTTTATCGACTTAATGAACATGATCATCTTACAGGGGTTTATTTCCCTGCTTGGCTAAGCCTTTAACTTGGGAGCGTGAGCTCCCTTTTCTTTATAAAACAGCGAACTATCTGATTCAGCCATCTTCTATTACAATGGTTTTGCAACCGTTTGCACCGTTTTGCTGGCGGCATAAAGAGGAAAGGTAAACCGAGGGCAGCATGATGAGCGAAAAAATTTCCACCACGGCATTGGCCAAAATGCGCAACATGGATGCTCCGATGTTGTTTAGCGATCTCAAACGTGCTGGCTACATTAGCCGCGTGGGTGATAAATGGATCTTAACGGAACTCGGCGCCCGTTTTGGCGGAGAGTACGTCGATCACCCTAAGTTCGGTCAATTCATTGTGTGGCCCGCCAATTTACATATTGAATTGGCCAATACTCAAGGCAAGCTGCTTAGCGCCACCGAATTGGGGGCAGCGTGGCAACTTAATGCGAAAAAAATCAACCAACTGTTGAGTGAGCTGGGGTGGATGTTCAAATCAGAGCAAGGTTGGCAGTTAACCGAATCTGGGGTCCGCGCTGGTGGTAAGCAAAGAGGCGATGGTAGCGAGCACCCGTTCTACGTGCTGTGGCACGATTCTCTGCTGCGTCACAAGCGTTTGCGTCAATCGGTGGTGGAATTTTTAGGTCAAGACGCACAGACGCAGTCCACCGATCGCTCGCTGTCGAATTTTCGGCAGAAATTTGAGGCCAAACACCGCACTTTAGATGGCCACTACGTTCGCTCGAAAGGTGAGCTGCTGATTGATAATTGGTTGTACATGGCAGGTGTCGTGCACGCTTATGAAAGACAGCTGCCGATAGAAGAAGAGGTGATGAGCGATTTCTACTTGCCCGCAGGCAAGGTCTATCTGCAATTTTGGGGTTCAGACAGCAGTGTAACGGCAGACAGCATCAGAGAAAAAACCAGAGCTATCTACCAAGCGCACCATTTTAATCTGATCGAAATTGAGCCTGAAGAGGTGGATAAATTGGATGACGTGCTGCCAGCAAGGCTGCGTCAGTTTGGTATCAAAGCCTACTGAAAAAGCCAATAAAAATCCCGCGTTTGATGCGGGATTTTTTATGCAAATTGAAACGCTGCGCGGGCGATTAGAAGCCTTCGATGTTCTTTGCTTCTAGCTCAGAGAAGTATTTCACGGTTTTTACTTTGAGCTCTTGGGTCGATGGGGCGTCACACACAATCACCGATTTCGGATGCAATTGCAGTGCAGACACGGTCCATAAGTGGTTAACACTGCCTTCTACTGCGGCTTCCAGTGCAAGCGCTTTGTTGTGGCCCGTTACTAGGATCATGATTTCATGCGAATCCAACAAAGTGCCAACACCGATGGTCAGTGCGTATTTGGGTACCTGATTGATATCTCCATCGAAGAAACGTGAGTTGGCAATACGCGTGTCTTCGGTCAGAGTTTTGATGCGAGTACGAGATGACAGAGAGGACGCTGGCTCGTTGAAGGCAATATGACCGTCGTTACCCACGCCGCCCATGAACAGATTGATCTTGCCGTAAGACTTGATCTTATCTTCGTAGCGTTGGCATTCGACTTCGTGATCTTCAGCGTTGCCGTTGAGCAGGTTGATGTTTTCTTCCTGGATATCCACGTGATTGAAGAAGTTGTTGTACATGAACGAGCGGTAAGATTCTGGATGCTGTGGATCGAGGCCCACGTACTCGTCCATATTGAACGTGACCACGTGTTTAAAGCTCACTTCACCTGCTTTGTATAGCTCGATCAGTGCTTTATAAGTCGCGAGCGGAGTTCCGCCAGTTGGCAGGCCAAGCACAAATGGACGCTCTGCCGTTGGGTTGAAATCATTGATGCGTTTAGCAATGTGCGCCGCTGCCCACTTACCAACTTGTGCCGCGGTTTGTAACGGGATAAGTCTCATTTTTCGCCCCTAGATATTGGAAATTTTGTTATGCTGAAACATTATTTTGCATTATAAAATAAGTTTTCTGGGTCTGCCATTGTTTTAGGTCAAAATTTCACAACTTTTGTTTTTCTACGTTACATTTCACTGAGTTAGTGGAAGTTTTGTCTATATTATGACCGAGGTGCGCCACGGATGGGCGAACTAGATTGGCATATGCTCGCTGGAATGAAAGGATAAATTTACCACTTGAATTAAGTAAACTTTTGATGGGTTTCATGTTTCGTTATTGGCTAAATTTTGAGTCGTTAACCATACTCAATATGTCTCTCTGATCAGGAGTACCCTTATGAAAAACGAACTCGATCCCACCAAAATTTTGCATGCTTATGAAGTCATTATGGAGCGTGGTACGCCAACGGAGTTCGGAAAAATCTATGAAGGTGTTGAAGCCTTCTCCGATTACGATGGCTACAGTGTCTACATGCGCGGTAATGGCGTTGAGTTGAAAATTGGTTTTCACAACACTTATCATCTTGACTACGATCCAGGAGCACCTCAAAGAGAGCTTCTTGAAGAAAGTGGCGATGCTGGCGAAATAGCAAGAAGAGTGCAACTGCCGAGGCAGGTCATAAAATTCTAAGCTCCACGTGGTCTGTGGGGCTTTTTCTATGGGGTCGTTTTGCGGTTCAGTGGCCGTCAGATTTTTAGGCTGTCAATTAAACACGTGAGATGTGGCTCTGCCTCGGCACGCTTATCCATCAATAGATGAGGCGGTTTGGCTAACCAGCCACGCGCGACTAGTTCGTCAAGCAGATCGAGATAGCGATGGCTGCATTTTCCCAATAAAAGATTATTGAGGCTGCGCTGCTGCTCAAGTTGGCGCATGTGCAAAAAGCTGCTGAGATAGAGATGATCTTTGGTAAAACCGCCGCCCCGATAAACGCGCATGGTGGTGGTCCAGGCATTCTCTTGGTGCAGCGCCAGTTCCTCACGCAGATATTGGTATGTTTGGTAGAAATGGTGCTCCTTGAGCATCGAGTGCACCGCCAGTACTCGCGTGGCTAAGAGTTTCAGCCGCTGGTGGGACATCCAGCCCGCGTTGTATTCGGCCAAGATGGCCAGCCCTTCTTGAGTGGCGGCCGCGCCGGGCAAACCTAAACGAAACAGATTGAGCGGCTGCTTTCTTGCATTCAGCGTTGTCGCCATATGCACGCCAAGCTCGTGGTGGATTAAACGCTGCACTTCGGCGTGAGAAAAGCCTGCTTTGCCATTGATCAGCAGAGTCGGTGGTTGGGAGGTCACCATGGCTTTGGCCGCCAATGACGTAGACACAGTGACTTTACACGGCATGTGCCACTGTTCGGCTGCCTGTTGCATTAACTGCTTGGCCTGCTGTGCGTTGTATTGCTCGATTTCATCCTCTGCCAGCGCTTTGGCGTAAAGAAGAAACTGAGCGTTATTGATCGCGTTGCTATCCGGGCGGCCATAGTGGCGCAAAGAGTGATACAGAAACGATTCTTGGCCGACGTGGGTAAGCAGATCGACTTGTTCGCTCAAGCTGTTGAGCGTGTCGCTGTAAAGCTGGCGCATGTCTGGATCGGCAATCTCTTCAATCGGTAAGCGATACAACTGAGATTTAAACTCGTTGGCATGCAGGGGAAGCTGACGGTAACGGTAGTCTGGTTGATAGCGACTAGGCGCAGATTCAAAACGCTTTTTCTCTGCACTAAGATTGGTTGGGTTGACGTATTTAAGTGTTTCCAATTTTTGCGCCAGTTTGTACAGCGCCTTGTCAACGTGCAGTACCGCAGGTTCAATCGATGAGCTGAGCATGTCGGCTTTGCCAATGCGATGCTGGCGGTTAAAGCGGCGCTGAAAATAAGCACTTGTTTGGCTAAAGGCTTGCTTGAGCCCGGTTTGCAGAGCTTCCAACACCAGCGGAAATAGGGTTCCGCTCTCTTCCTCCATAAAGACTTTTTTCACTTCGGTTGGCAACACCAGCGTGCGGTCAAAGTGGGCATTGGTGTGGGAAATCAGATACCCTCGACCTTCAAAAACCGCATTGATTGCCGCGCTGGTGGTCATATTGGGTAGCGTTATCTGCTCAAGCTCAGTGCAGAAACGTTTCACTACCGGGCCCCAACGTTCCATATCGATCTGCGCCGTGCCGATGTTGAATACTGGCGCGTCGGTTTTCTGCCGTTTGTAGTTGTACGAATGAAGATCAAACACCACCACCATCCCGTGCAGAGCTTCTAGCCTGCCAATCAGTGCTTGATAGAGCGTGTAGAAAGCGGCATGTTTGCGATGGCTCTCTTGCCGTTGATGGGCGCTGAGCGCTTTTTGCCACACCTGTCGACTCCATGCCGATTTGTAATAGGTGCTGAGCGCCATCGGACGATTAAGATCGTACTCAAAACGAGAGTCCAGACCGATTAACGTAATCGGCTGGGAAGCGATCATTTGCTCGGTAAACGGGTCTTCTTCAAAAAAGCGTTCGTCTGGGTTAAGCAAGCACTGTTTGTGCAGCTCGGGTCTTAAACGATGTCCGGCGTGAATCGCGGTACAGACCACGGGAAGATATTCATCGATTTTAATGTAACAGCCCGCACCGATTAACTCGCCGTTAAATGGCAATCCTTGCTTGATAAACCCAAGCATCTCTTGCAAGGAGTAAGCATTAGTGTTCGATGTGTGCATTTTGCACGGCGCTGCGAAATGCGCTTTTGCGCTGTTGCAACAGGTCTTTTGAGTTGACGATGTTTTCAACAAAATCAATCACCTGACGCTGAAGGCGCACGCGGTTTAATTTGTTGATGCGTGTGATGCCACCGGGGCTGAGTACGTTCACTTCCACCAGCTTGTTACCAATCACATCGAGACCGGTAAAATAGAGGCCATCGCGAACTAATTTGGGCCCGATTGCCGCGCACAGACGGCGCTCCTCTTTGCTTATCACATGCTTAACCACCGAGCCGCCCGCGTGGACATTAGAGCGAAACTCTCCGCTCGCCGGGACGCAGCGCATCGCACCAATCGGCTCTCCGTTTAGCATCAGAATGCGCTTGTCACCCTCTTCAGCACCTTCGATATAATCTTGCAAAATCACGTAGTTACTCTGTTCCCCCTCGCCAATGTAAAAATCGAGCAGAGAGCGAAAGTTTTGCCGCGCGTTTTTCTCAATCACAATCACGCCATGACCGCCAAAGCCATTGAGTGGCTTTAGGATCATCTTCTCACAGGGGGATTCTTCCAACACGCGCTGAAGGTAATCGCGGTTTTTTGAAACGTGGGTGCTGGGGAGAAACTCGCTTGCCGCTCCGCCCATGCTGGCGGTGTAAAGCTTGTTATTGGCAATGCGTAGCCCTTCTAAGTCATTGATGATCAAGGTGTCATCTTTGATTGAATCAAGAAAGTTTAACGCCAGATTATCCAGTGGCGGATTGGCGCGCATAAAAATAACGTCAAAGCCCGCCATGGGGAGGCGGGCTTTTTGAAACTCAGCTTGGCGATAGAAAGTGGGCACTTTCTCGGAGATTTTTTGGCCCTTTTTCAGGACCTGACAGAAACCGAACACGTTGCTGTCACGAATGGTTAACCCGCTTGTTGTTGTAATGGCAACCGTATGGCCTCTGGACGCGCATTCATGCACTAAGCGCAACGTGGTGTCCGTTTCCGCACATACCTGCTCCCATGGATACATCAAAAAGCAGATATGCATTAATCTTCCTCGTTTAGGCTTGCGTCCTCTTCCACGTAATCATCCCCTGCGTCTGGCTTATTGCGGCCATTCAGGGTGTGAAAACGCTTGCGACCACGCGCTAAACGAACGTATTTGAGCCAAGTGCGTTCTACTTTGCTGTTGGCATTTTCTGGGTTATCCAACAGAGTCAGAAAATGTTCTTCTGCTTCGTTTTCTGGTGTCAATTCACCTGTTTCCAGAGCCTGCAAAGTGTCCCCATAAAGTGTTAGGATTTCCTCTTCTGCCAGAGTAAAATCACCGGACTTGGCAAATCCTCTAGGAAACTTTGCGTTATCGTAAAAACGTTTTTTGCCATGACGAATCGTCGTGTCAGACATATCAAACAGCCTCTATAACCGTTATTGATCAACAATGATGATTTACGGCGAAAATTAGGCGCAAAGTTAACAAAAGAAAAACAAAACATTTTTATCGAAAAGATTGTTTTTTATTGTTAATCTGATGCCGATTAACCCGGAGAAGTGCAATGGACGTAAAGGTCTTTCGAACATTTTTAGAGTTGGCTAAGGTCCGTCATTTTGGTCGAGCGGCAGAAAATCTCTACATTACTCAGGCTGCGGTGAGCGCTCGAATTAAGCAGCTAGAAAGCTATTTTGATACCCAGTTATTTATTCGTGATCGCAACAACATCAAATTGACGTCCGCAGGTGAGCGTTTGGTTGGCTACGCGGAAGTGATGGTAGCGACGCTGCAGCAGGCTAAATTAGAGCTTTCTATGCAAGATGGACGAGGATTGCAATTGACACTGGGTGGAACGCCTAACGTGTGGGATGCCTATCTGCAAAACTGTTTGAGTGTGGTGAGCGATGCGTTTGGTGGCTACGGTTTTATCGCCGAAGTGATGGGGCGGGAGCAACTCAATCGTGGCTTGCAAGAACGTACCTTAGACATGGCGTTTGCGTTTGACCAAATTAAAGCCGATGAACTGTACTGCAAAAAAGTGGCCGATTTAGTGTTGGTGCTGGTGTCGACTCAGCCGCACAACAAAGAGACGGTGTTTGACGACAAATATGTTTACGTCGATTGGGGCACCAAATTTGCGTCTGAGCACGCCGAGCGCCACCCCAAAAGCATGGCTCCATACTTACGTACTTCGACTGCGCGCATTGCCTTGGACTTCATTTTAGAGAAAGGGGGCAGCGCTTATTTGCCGGCTTCTTTGGTCCAGCCGTTCATTGCCAATGAGCAACTGTATCGTGTCCCTAGCGTTGAGGATTGGTATCGTCCAATCTATCTGAGCTATCGCAAAGCCAGTTCGACCATAGATGCGATTCGCCAAGTGGAAGAGCTGGTGAAGATGATCGATCCATTAACTGCCTACAGTTTGCAACAAGTGGCCGAGCGGCCTGTTGACGACGAATAAAATTGTTCTGGCCCAAACAGACAACAAAAAGCTTCATGAAGAGGCTTTTTGTGTTTTAGGAGCGGCGCTACAGGTTCATCAGGTTTTCAAGAGAATCCTCAATATTGTTGCAGTGATAGGTTCGGATAAAGTTCCCATCACGGGCGTTGATTTGAATGGTTGAAATACTTTTAGGCCCCTGAGCTTCAATGATGCCTAGAGAGTCTTCTACTGAGTTGCTGGTAATGACATTGCTGTTGCGCGGCACAATAATGCAGGTATGCAGATCCATAGCCGTTTTTCCTTCTATTTGACGTTGCTGACCCAGTCATTAATAAGCGGTGAACTGGTGTCACAATTTTTACCTTAGTTCAGTTTGATAAATTTGCCACAAGAATGAACAAAATGGAGATTTAGCATGGTCGTGAAACTTCATTCGTCATCATTGAGTTCCGAAAATGGCTGGTTGTGCGCGCTGTGATGTTTACAATTAGGGCATCAAGCGAAGGAGTGTTTTTGTGGCGATATCAGTCTATTCACCGTTGACGACAGAGCAATGCCAGCAGGCAAGAATGGCGCGTGACAGTCGTTTCGACGGCTTATTTTATGTAGCGGTAAAAACCACACGCATCTTTTGTCGTCCGGTTTGTCCGGCTAATCTGCCGAAAGAAGAAAATGTGGAGTACTACAGCGATCGCACCCAAGCGCTTGATGCAGGCTATCGACCTTGTTTGCGTTGTAGGCCAGAAAGTCACCCAGGCTCTTGGGCGTGGAAAGGGGTGGAAACCACCTTCCAGCGTGCACTGCATCTTATTGACAGTGGCGCGTTGCAGCAGCACTCACTCACTGAACTTGCACAGCGATTGGGCGTGAGCGATCGTTATGTGCGGCAACTTTTTTCACGCTATTTGGGTATCGCGCCCAAGCAGTACGCCCAATATCAACAACTGATGTTTGCCAAACAACTGCTGCACATGAGTAATCTCAGTGTCACAGACATCGGCTTTGCCGCGGGTTTTAACAGCACGCGTCGCTTTAATGATGCTTTTAAAAAAGTGATCCAGTTGACCCCCTCACAGGTGCGGCGAGAAGTCACGCTGCCAGCCGGTGAACAAGCGCTGATTATCCCTTTTCAGGGCGCTCTCAATTGGTCACATATGCTGAATTTCTACCGTTTGCGCGCCATTGAGGGTGTCGAGCAAGTGGATGAGAACAGCTATTCCCGATTTGCAGATTTGGCGGGAGCACGCGCTTGGTTTAGGGTGCAGAAAACGGCAGAACAGCAGATGACGGTGTGGTTTCGATTAGACGATGTTGGCCAACTGCATTTGTTGGTGAAAAAAGTTCGCCAAATGCTCGATCTGAATTGCAATACCGATAACATTGAGCGCCATTTGCAGTCACTCGCCCTTGGCCTTGTCAAACAAACTGGTATTCGCATTCCCGGTGTGTGGAATACGTGGGAAGCGGGCGTTCGCGCTATTTTAGGTCAGCAAGTGTCGGTTAAGGCGGCCATCGGACAGCTTAACTTGCTGGTGAGCACGTTAATGCCAGAGCCTAGTGAGCGTTGTTTCCCAACCCCTTTGCAACTTGCTCAAGCGAATCTCGATTTTCTGCGTATGCCGCAAAGTCGTAAAGAGACCTTGCATCGCTTCGCCTGTTATGTGCAAGACAACCCTGATGCGGATCCAAAAACGTGGTTAGCGCTCAAAGGGATAGGTCCATGGACGGTCAGTTATGCGCAGCTCAGGGGAGAATCGCGCCCAGATTGCTTTTTAGATAAGGACTTGGTAGTGAAAAAAGCCTTGTTAGCTTATCCGCAACTGAACGCAAAAACGGCCTCCCCATGGGGCAGTTACGCCACTTTTCATCTATGGAATCAATAAGATGAACTATTACACTATCGCACCAAGCCCGCTGGGTGAGATGACGTTACAAGCCAATGATGAAGGCATCCTTGGCATCTGGTTTACCACTCAAACGACTCGGCCTGATGATCTCGGACAGGAAGATGCCAACCACCCAGTACTTGGTCTGGCGTTAACTCAGTTGAATGAATACTTCTCAGGAAAAAGGACCCAATTCGATTTGCCGATTGCGGCTAAAGGAACCGCTTTTCAGATGCAGGTTTGGCAGGCGTTAACCACCATTCCTTACGGAGAAACATGGAGTTATCAGGAGTTAGCCAATACGATTGGCAACCCCAAAGCAGTTCGGGCGGTGGGGCTTGCCAACGGTAAAAACCCGGTTTCAATTGTAGTGCCTTGCCATCGTGTGATTGGTAAAAACGGCAAACTAACGGGTTATGCGGGCGGCATTGAGCGTAAACAGTGGTTATTGGAAAGAGAAAGCAATCAGGGACGATAAGTCCCTGACTAATTGATTGTTAAGCCGTTTGAGTTTTTGCTTGATAGCGCCCGGGTTTGTGATTCATGGCCAAAATCAAGTTGGTGGCCACTGCGCCTAACACGGAGAGTGCAATCAGAGTGGGCTCAACAATAAACAGCGACATGATGACGATGCTGCAATCGAGTGCCATTTGCACTTTGCCTGCTCGGATGCCAAAACGTTGTTGTAAAAACAGCGCAAGAATGTTGAAGCCGCCCAAACTCATTTTGTGGCGGAAAATGATCAGCATGCCTATCCCAATCAATCCGCCGCCCAATAGCGCTGCGTAGAACGGGTCAATATGCGCGATTTCAATCACGTGATGCAGATGGTCAACGGCGAGAGAGACAATCGTGACCGCGATAAAGGTGTTGATGGTAAAACGCCAACCCATGCGCAGCACGGAAAGTAGGTAAAAAGGCAAGTTGAGGGCAAAAAATACCTGACCGAAACTAAAATCGCTGATTTTTGTCAGGAAAATCGCTAATCCAGCGGTACCACCAGTGAGTAGTCCCACTTTACTGAAAAAAATGACGCCGAGTGAAACCAAGGCACTACCGAGCGTCAGAGCCAATAGATTTTCTCTGAGGCTATGATCTTTATCCATTTATCATGATTCCTTTCTTATTTGGTTGTCAAAGACGTAAAACGGGCTAAAGATGTCGATTATTGTGTTTTTTGTCGAGTGGCATACTTAAATCGGCAAAATGTTATGTGTTTAACAAAATTTACACGGCTGAATTGAGGTTGAGGGAAAAAACGAGTTCGCTACAAGGCGCATACAAGGAGAGCATCGATGATCAAACAAATTGGAAAAACCCCGATCTTAGAAAAACACACGGCTTCCTGCCATTGTGGCAAGGTCGTGCTCGAACTGAGCCTGCCCAATGGCGTTGAGAAACCAAGACGTTGTGACTGCTCCATCTGCCGCCGAAAAGGGGCCATCGTCGCTTCGGTAAAATTGGACGGTATCCGTATTTTGCAAGGTGAAGAATCGCTCAAGCTGTACCAATTTAATACCCACACCGCCAAGCACTACTTTTGCTCTCACTGCGGCATCTATACTCATCATCAGCGTCGTTCCGCGCCGGATGAATATGGCTACAACCTAGGCTGTCTGGATGGTGTGAACCCGTATGAGTTGGGCGATGTGCCGCTCATGGATGGCGTCAACCACCCAGCGGACCAGCAATAATTGGCAAAGTTGATTTCTGCGCCAAAGCGCGCCAAGCGAAAGCTTTATCGGGGCAAACGAATCGGTTTACCCCTTTTTCGTTTCAGAGCGTAAACAGCGCGGAGTTAAACATTAAGTGGACGGCAATGCTGGCAAAGTAACCAAACAAAATCACAGGTGTCCATTTTAGGTGGCCAAAGAAGGTATATTGCCCTCTGGCTGCGCCCATCAATGCGACACCTGCCGCTGAACCAATCGAGAGTAAACTGCCGCCAACGCCTGCGGTCAGCGTGACGAGTAGCCAGTTACCCATCGACATGGCGGGCTCCATACTCAACACGGCGAACATTACCGGGATGTTATCAACAATCGCCGAGAGAAAACCAACCATGACGTTGGCCCAGATCGGATCCCACTCGCTGTACATGGTGAGCGAAACCACGTGCAAATAGCCAAGCAAACTGAGCCCACCGACACACATCACTACGCCGTAGAAAAACAGCAAGGTGTCCCATTCGGCGCGCGAAATACGGTGAAAAACATCAAATGGCATCACCGAACCTAAACGTTTCAACGCCTCTTCATCGCCATTGGCAATGGCGATGGTGGTTTTTCTCGCCAAAGAACGCACCAAGGTTTTTCTGAGAAAATAGCCAAAAAACTGCAGATAGGCCAAGCCCATCATCATTCCCATCACAGGCGGAAAATGCAGCACGGCATGGAAAGCTACCGCCGTGGCGATAGTCAGGACGAACAGAGCGACGATACGCCTTGCACCACGTTTCATTTCGACGTGCTGGTGAATGGTTTGTGGTCGTTCTTGAGGAATAAAAAACGACATGATCAAAGCGGGCACCAAGTAGTTGATGGCGGAAGGCAGAAACAGCGGCATAAACTGAGAAAAACTGACATGGCCAGCTTGCCACACCATCAAAGTGGTGATGTCGCCAAATGGGCTGAATGCGCCTCCAGCGTTGGCCGCTACCACGATATTGATACAGGCAATATTGACAAAGCGCCGATTATCGCCGGAAACTTTGAGCACCACGGTGCACATCAAAAGAGCAGTGGTCAGGTTATCGGCAATCGGAGAGATGAAAAATGCGAGAGAGCCCGTGAGCCAGAAGAGTTTGCGAAAATCGAAGCCTTTTCCCACCATCCAAGCCTGCAAAGCGTCAAACAATCCACGTTCTTCCATCGCGTTAATGTAGGTCATTGCCACCAGCAAGAACAGCAGTAGCTCGGCATATTCCAGTAAGTTGTGTTCTAAGGCCAGTTTGGCAACGTCACTTTGTCCATGTGTTTGATAAGCAAAACCAATCAGGATCCAGATGAGACCCGCCGCCAGCAGCACAGGCTTCGACTTACGCATCTTGAGATACTCTTCCAGCATCACCAAGAGATAGGCGAAAAGGAAAATAACCAGCGAGACGATTCCAATGGCAGAAGTGGTGTGATCAAGCGTACTGGTGTCCGCCGCATGACTCCAAGTAGGAAAAAATAGCAGGATGAATGCAGCCATCCATTGAAAAATGCTCATAGAAATTTCTCCTTATTTGTTTGGAGAAATTCTAGACACAAATTAACGGCTTAGGTGTGATTACAGTCCAATTCGTTGGACGTCGCTAAGGTTAGCGTTTGAGACTGTATAAACCTGCGACACTGAGCAGAGCGGCAACAAGATACAGGCCATGAGACAACCAGGCGCTGAGTTCTAAAATCGGTGTTAATTGACTGGTCCACATAACCCCCTCCTTGCTATCTTTGGCTACAACATGTGGAATGAGCTGGCTACTTTACCTGGTTTGCCCGAAGTGGGATTTGAGTCGCAGTTTGCAAAGGTCTAATCACAATTTTGCTGAGGAAGATCATGGAAAATTCCTCGCTAGTTGATTGCTTCAGGTGTGACCAGATAATTATTGCTTGGTTGAAAAGAACGATCGTGCTAAAAAGGGCCATTATGAGTAAAGGTCGAATTACAAAAGAGTACATACTGCAGCAAGCGTTTCAGTTAGCCAGTGAAAATGGGCTAGACAGCTTAACCATTGGTGAACTGGCAAAGCAGTGCGGTATGTCGAAAAGTGGCTTGTTTGCCCACTTCAATGCCAGATTGAATTTGCAGTTGTCCGTGCTTGAGTACGCCAATCAAGTGTTTACCGAGCGTGTCATTGCGCCAGCAAGGCGGTTGGGGGATGGCGATATTGAACAGAAGATCCGCCAGCTGCTCGATAATTGGATGACGTGGAATCACTCTTTTCAAGGCAGTTGTATGTTTCTTGATGCGTGGAATGACGTAAGTAGCAAAGAGTGCGAGCTGCAAAACGCGTTGCGCCAATCGATAGGGCAGTGGCTGGATTACTTGCAAATTCAGGTAGAAAAAGGCATCGAACTCGGTGCGTTTCGTGCTGATCTGCAAGCGAAGCAAGCGGTATTTGAATTGTATGGCCTCTACTTAAGCGCTCACGTGTTCTATTCGATTCGTGGTAAGCAGGATAGCCAAACGCATTTTTGGTTAGGTGTTGAGAAATTATTGGTCAGTTGGCGCGCGCTTTAGGCGTCGATGAGTAAGGGCAACGCGGTTGCCCTTTTTAAAGCATGAAAATAGCACGGTCGTTCTATTGCGATCCAAGGACAACAAAATGAGTGAAAAAATCTACTTCAATACGTCAGGAAAGTTTAGCCTAAAGCGCAGTTTAGTGAACTGGTCTACTCGCTTGCATCATACGCTTGCCCCGACTCATGCGAAGAAAACCGCACGTAAGTTATTACTGACTCCGGCGCGAACGAAGAGCAAAAATGCACAACCGAATGGACTGGTGAAAGGCCAAGTCAGCACACCTCACGGCACTTTGACCACCTATCAGTTAGGTGCGGGGCCGGTTTGGGTGCTAACCCATGGTTGGTCAGGAACGGCCAGCCAGTTTTTCCCGCTAATGGAGTATATTGCTGCGCAAGGATTTACTGCGCTTGCCTATGATCATCCGGCGCATGGTGAGAGCTCAGGTGAGATTGGACACATTCCCGCTTTTGTCGAAGGTTTAGAGGCGATACTCGACTCAGTTGAGCAAATCGAAGGTTTGATCGGCCACAGCATGGGAACCGCATCCGCGCTTGAATGCCGTCATCGTAAACTGGAAAACAAGCCGATTTTGTTGATTGCACCCGTGCTCAATTATGTTGAGAACTTGTTCTCCAGCATTGAACGTTCAGGGTATTCGATGAAGCTGTTTAAGGCGGTGGTGTCAGAGGTTGAAGAGCAGTTCAATTATCCCATCCAGTCTATCGACCCGTATCGCCGTTTGGCAATGCGCGAAGCGCCGACCATCATAGTGCACGACCAGCAAGATAAATTCACCAGCCACGCAATATCGGCCTCTGCCGCCAGAGAAATGCCACGTGTTGAACTGATCAGTACCAGCGGTCAGGGGCATGGTCGTGTAATGAAATGTCAGCAAGTGTTTGAGAGCTTTGATCGTTTAGCCAGAGTGCGTTGAGAAAGCAAAGATCAGGTGCTTGCACCTGATCTTGGTTTTTAGTGGATTAAGTAACTAATGGAGGTTAGTTGCAGTTGGCTGGGCCCACTTCTTTCCATACGCCCCATTGACCAGATTTGGTTGGATCATCACCTTGAGTCCACCATTTCGCTTCCCAAGTTTTGTCTGCGTAAGTGACTTGCTGACCACCAGTGTAAACAGCGGATGCATCCCATGCATTACTACAGGTGCTGCCGCTATCTTTCTTCGCCACCACAACCGTTGTAGAAGCGACCGAGCTTGCTAAGCCATCACTCACGGTTACCGAGAAAACTAGGCTGGTATCTGCGCTGTATTCTGCGGCGGTGAAGGTCACTTTCGAGCCGTTAACTTGTGCGTTCAGCCCTTGTGGTAACTGCCAAGTGTAAGTTAAGACGTCGTTATCCGCATCGGAAGAAGCCGAAGCATCTACCACCACCACATCGCCAGCGTTGGCTGTTGCTGGCGCACTCACCTTCGCGACTGGCGCGGTGTTGACTGGGCCAGTATCTTTCGCTTTCACTGTGACCACAACAGTATCGGTTGCACTGGCACCATCAGCATCAGTGACGGTCAGTTGGAACGTCAAAGATTGATCGGCGGCCACTTCCGCTGCGCTAAAGCTGGCGGACGCGCTGTTTGCACCAGTTAATGTCACCGCTGTACCGCTGACTTGCTTCCACGCATAGCTAGCGATTGGCCCTTCTGCGTCTTTGGACGCAGAGCCATCGAGCGTCACAGTAGCAGGACCGACAACAGTGATGTCAGCGCCCGCATTAGCTGTGGGTTTTTTGTTTGGTGGTGTCACGACACCGCCAGTTAACCCTTCATGCATGGCATTAAGGATATCGCCGTTGTCGGCATCAATTTCCCACGAGAACAAGCCCGCTAAGCCTTGCGCTTTCGCATAAGCACCTTTGGCGAGCACTGAGCGATGGTCATCAAAGGTGATCAGCGTTCCTGTGCTACGGTTCCAAACGTACGGCGCTTCAGCTTGTGTATCATAGCCATATTCAAAGCCATTGATGCCGGTATTATCTGGCCCGAGCATGTAAGACTTAATGCCTTTGTAATCGATGACACCATCCTCCCAAACACCTTGGGCTGTGCTGCCTTTCAGTTTGCCTGTGCCTGTGCCTGTCATCGGATCGGTTGGGTCGGTGAGGGTACTCGGCATCACGCCTTCCCAACCACGGCCATACATCGCCGTTCCTAGTACCAACTTGTTCGCAGGTACGCCTTGTGCAAGCAACAACTGAATACCGTGATCGGCGGTGTACGCAGGGCCTTTGTATGGTACGCCATTCTCATCGACGCCAGTACCGTCACATTGGCCGGGGCGCATAAAGTTACCACAGTACAATGCCGTTTGATGTCCAGGCACATTGTTCCAACCGCCGTAGAAGTCATACGTCATGGCAAAGATGTAATCCATGTATTGGATTGCATCGGCATAGTTGACATCTTCGATCTTGTCATGGCCGACACCGATAGCGGAAGTCAGCTCGTAAGTTTTGCCTGTTTCTGCTTCTAACTCGTCTAGCATGGCGCGCAGTTCACGCATCAATGCTACATATGCAGGGCCGTCATTTATCGGATCGCCTTTATCTGCTGCTGCGCCGTCACCGCCAGGAAATTCCCAATCGATATCAACGCCGTCGTAAAACTTCCATGTGGTCAGGAAGCGTTTTACCGAGGCAACAAAGGTGTCACGGTTTTTCTTGTCAACGAAGTCATAGAATGGGTCAGACAAAGTCCATCCGCCGATAGATGGGATGATTTTCAGATCAGGATAACGCTGTTTGAGCGCCATCATCATCGCGTAGTTGCCTTTGATTGGCGTGCTGTACTGATGCCCGGCTTGTGGGAAACTTTTTTGGTAAGCGGCCCACGGGTCGTGGATCACCACTTCATAATCTGGCACTCCCTGACAGGCGGTTTGCAGTGCGTTGAAACTGTTGCCACCAACTGATTTGACCGATTCATTTGGACCACAGATAGGGATAAAACCGTAGAGAATATGAGTGAGATTTTGTGCCGGAAGGTTATCCACTGTGTAGTTGCGGCCGTAGATGCCCCACTCAACAAAGTAAGTGCCTACTACGGTATTCTTATCGGTGTTGTAAGACTTGTTGTTAGGGTCAACATTCATGACCAGTGGTTTTAAGTGCGCGCCATCGGTATCGGCAATGGTAATTTCTGCGGGGGCACTTTTGGCACAGCCAGTGGCATCACAAGCTTCGATTTCCATCTGGAATAAACCGCCTTTACCATACTGGAAAGTGGCTGTGGTCTGGCTACCAGAGATAGCACCAGAGGCCACTTTAACGCCATCAAAGTAGATATTGTATGTATCGCCAGTATTGCCACTCCATTGATTAAATTTCACCGATATGGTGGCTTGGTCATGATATTTCACCATCTGGTTGTAACCAGCCGTGGTTTCCATCGCGAGTTCAATTTTTGAAAACTGCAGATTGTTGGAGCCATACAGATCCAAGCTGGGTGCGGTAGGTACGGCAAGCGCGGTTCCGGAAAGAGCCAACGCAATACTCGCTGCACATAGGTTTAATTTGTTCATCATTTTTCTCTCAGTCCTTGAATGTTATGTCATTAAAAAGTGAGACATAAGCTGCCAGTGAATGAGTTCACTTGGCATCATGGACAGTATTGAAGAGTCTTTTTTTTTCAGCAAAAAAAATTAAAGCGCTTTTCGAGTGACCAGAGAGAAATTGATGGAAGAAAAGGACGTGTTACATTGAAAATGGAACCGTGGCATAAAGTTTTATAAATTATCGTACGGCATTGTGAAAATTTTGCAGTTTGACATGATTTGGTCATATGTCAGTGATTTCACCATCGCAGGATGCATCAATTAGAAATGTTGAAATGTTCTCGCAATGCTTGGCGACGCTCTTGCGCAGCTCCACCAGAGCTCGGCAACACTGTGTGTTCAAAGCCTTTTTTCACTAGCCGCTGAGTTGGGGAGTCCGGAATGATACGGCGTAATTGAGGTGAATTGGCGTTACCTGCCAATTGATAGACGGTCAAACCAATACCCGTCTCAATGGTGATGCGTTTGCCATTAAACTGATAGCTGGTGGCGATCAAACGATTATTGCGATACACACCTTTGTCACTCAAGGTCAGTATTTCGGTTTGATAGGGGGGCGCACCAATTTCAATCCAATCGCCATATACATTGGATGGGTCAATGTATTTCTGGTACTCGATATAAATTCGGTAAGAAAAATAAGTCACTAGAGCAAGGAAAAACAGTGTTACGGTCGAGGCAACCAAAATACGCCGGATGCGACGTCTTCGCTCTGCCTCTTCCCGATTGTCGTCCAGTTTACGATTTTCGTTGGTGGTTTTACTTGTGTTCATACATCATCCTTGTTCATGGCTAATAGTGGTTTTTTTGCGCCCAATTAGCAACTTTTCCCTCAGAAAGTTTGTACTTTTCTGTGTGAGCGATGTGGTGATGAGCTTTTTTATCACCACGCAAGGAATGGCTTGAGGTCGATGGGAAAACACGGTAAAAAGAGGTTCCGCATCCAGCGGTAATTGAAGTGTTTAAGGATAAACAATGATCAAAGAAAACAGCTATTTTGCAGGTACCGTTAAATCTCTTGGCTTCGAACAAAACGGCGAAGACAGTAGCGTGGGTGTGATGCTGCCAGGCAATTATACTTTCGGTACCGATGCCCCTGAGCGCATGACGGTGATTAAAGGTTCCTTGGTCATTAAACGCGCCGGAGAGGATACTTGGAGTACCTACAATGCAGGTGAAGCGTTTGAAGTGGCGGGTAAATCTTCTTTCGACTTACAGGTCAAAATCGCCACTGCTTATCTGTGCGAATACTTATAAAAACAAAGGGTCCGAATCTCGGGCCCTTTTCTCTACCTAGACAAATTTGCCCGTTTGGTAATCTTTGATGGCTTGCTCAATTTCTTCCACGCTGTTCATCACAAAAGGGCCGTAGTGCACGATAGGTTCATGGATTGGCATTCCAGCAAGAATCAGTGCGCCGCTTTCCTCTAATGCAGACAGTTTAAGTTGGTCTGCGCTGCTCAAAATGCCGAGTTGCCCTGCACTGATAAGGTGTTGGTCAATGGCAATTTTCCCTTGGTAGACAAACACTAAACATTGAAAGTCTGGCGGGATCTCGACCGTGAGATCATGGGCGGCGTTGCTGCGCCAATCGGCAATGGTCATGGCTATCGAACTGCTTTGCAGCGGGCCAGCGATCTCCTGCGCATCGATAGATAGCGCTCCGGCAATCACGCGGACTAAGCCCCAATCCGGATGGCTTTTTTCGGTAATGCTCTCAGGCTGGAAATCGTGGTATTGCGCTGGCGACATTTTGTTTTTGGCTGGCTGGTTAATCCAGATCTGAAAACCATGCAACTGCCCATCCGTCATAATCGGCATTTCGCTGTGTATCACGCCGCGACCTGCCGCCATCCATTGAGCCCCACCACTTCTCAGTTCTCCGACATTCCCCATATGATCTTTATGCTGAAAATGACCATTGAGCATATAGGTCAAAGTTTCAATACCGCGATGCGGATCAGGGCGTCCGCATGAGTGGTTAGAATTTAGTCATTGACTTAAATCCAGCGACTAAGACTTGCTCCAAGAAGCCGGGGTTCATCATGCAACGTTTCTGCTTCATTGGCACACTAATTTTGCTTGGCTCAGCTCTTAGCATGTTAAGCGCCATGTGTCTTAAACCTGCCAAATTTTCAGCCGCGTTTTGTCGGTAAATCTGACAAGCATCTTCTCGCATGCTCACATCTAAAATCCAGTGCATTGACTCTATGCCCCAGTGGGCTCGAATGGCATTTCCTGCCTGCTCCGCGGTCAGGTCTGCTGAACTTATGTAGTAGCGGTACTCCAACTTTGGCGCTTTACCTTTGGCTACTCGGTAATTTTCAACCATGACAATACTGGCGAGTCCGCTCCACGTTGAGAAGTCACCCTCTAACTCACTAGCCTTGAGTACATGGCAAGTACGTGCTTCAACGCGGCCTTTTTGTTTCTCGATTTGATAAGTGGTTTTGTCAATCGGGGCACGGCGGTGTGGGGCGAAGGCTGTCTGTATGGCTGCCGACAACTTGCCTTGATTCCCCTTTACTGCCAACAAGTAATCACCGCCCTTGCTAGTGATCGCCTTGGCAATCTTGGTCTGGCAGGCCATCGCATCAATCGTCACGATAGCTCCTCGCAAGTCGAGCATCTTAATAAGCTCTGGAATCGCGGTAATTTCATTGCTCTTATCGTCAGTTTTGAGTTGGCCCAATACCAGTTGGTTGGCACTTGCATAGGCGCTCACCATATGGATGGTGCTTTTCCTGTCGTCTCTATCGTAGGAGCCGCGCAAAGTCTTGCCATCAATGGCAACCACCTCACCAAACGTCATGGTATGTACCGCATTCATCCAACCCAGGAAGCAGTCGCGAAACTCGGCAGGATCAATATTTGCAATCAAACGAGCAAAGGTATCGTCGACAGGCACACCGTTTTCAAACAGTCCCTGTTTAAGAAACCACTCATGGTGGCCAAGAACATATTCACGAATGTCAGTCCAGCCTTGACCTCCGGCTATCACGGCACAGATAGACCCAAACAAAATATCAAACAGAGGATAATCAACTTTTGCACTTTGCCGTTTGTCACGGATGATACTGAAATGCGCTTTGATGGTATTAATATTCATGGTCGCTCCCCAAAAGAAGAGCATAAGATCACAGACCGTGCTTCAGGTCAAATTTAACCTTGCGTTGTACAAGAAATGTTCATGATCTTGCCCTGCGATGCGGATGTGGTGGAAAGCCGCCGATATAGTCGGCCGCCTCATCTGATTTCAGCTCGTCAATCATCAGAAAGGGAGAAAAGTTCGGTTGGTTAAAACCCGCGACACGACGAATATTTACCCCGTCACCATCTGAGGTTCGAACGGCGCGATGGAGTTGTTTTACAGTGCGGTATGAGGACATGGCTGACTCCTTGTTTTTCCAATGAGTTTAATGACATTCGTCTAATGAGAGCAGGTTGGAAAGTTGTTCAACATGTTCGAAAGATTTGAAAACCAGAAAGTGTTTTGGCGAGAAAATTTGTATCCTGCTCTGGACAATTCTGCATGTCGGAAACACATGCTTACGGTTTTCACTCTCATTTGAGAGACGTATTTAAACCGTCACAGGGGGAATTGACTATACTCACAGTAGGCTAGCTAAGACGGAGGTGTCGTGTGGCTGTACAACCGAAACACAGTGATCATCCCGCTCATTATGATGTACCGGATATGACCAACGAGCAGCGACATCGCTTTACCTCAGTGGCCAACAAAGCACAGGTAAGAAAAGAGCAGTTGGAAGTGCGTCCCACCATTATTAAAACAGCCAAACGGGCAGCGTTGAAGCCAGTGGTACAACCGCGGCCAAATAAAATCAATAAAGTGCGTTATGCCATTTGGTTATGTACTTTTTTAGCTGTCTGTTTGTGGCTGATGTATATGGCGGGGTAGTTCAGGCTCATTAATGTTTGCTTGGGCGTTGGCGAGGTATCAAGGGTGACACATTCGACATAGAGGCTGTCTGATACGTTTCCAACGGGTTACTAAAGCGCTTTTGCTCGTCCTCATTGTAGTAAGCGAAACGATTCTTACCTGCGTGCTTGGCTTTGTACATGGCTTTGTCTGCGCAGCGTTTCAGCTCTGAGAGCTCAACAGCATCTTGCCCGTATATCGCCGCACCTAAACTTAAGGTCAAACCTTGAATTCGCTCATTCGCTTGATAGCCAGTGCGATAGAGCGCAATGATGCGTTTGAGGATGTTGTCCAGATCTTGGCGACTTTTCACATCATAGAGCATCAAGACAAATTCATCGCCAGCGAAACGGGCGATGGAGTAATCATGCTTGTCGGTGCGGCGATCTTTATTGCGGATGTTATTTTTCAGCCTTCGAGCAAAATGTTGCAGCACCTTATCGCCAACATCATGGCCGTAGTTGTCATTGATGGTTTTAAAATTGTCGATATCAATGAAGATAAGTGCGGTGATGCAAGTCGTGGGTGTGGCGTCTATATCTTTGAGCTTCTCTTTTGCCCAGCTCTCGAAACTCCAGCGATTGGCTAACCCAGTGAGCTTATCGGTATAGGCGAGATCTTCGATACCTTCGAGGTAGAGTGAATGGACGTAACTGATCAATCTATAGTGGTAAAACGCAAAGGCATGACAAATAAGGCTGGTGAAAATTAAGGCGATCACAAGGCTGTAGGCAGTCTGGATCGGATACCCTTGCGCGGGATGGCTGACAAGCAGAGTCAGGCAAACGGTGAGACAAAAAAGTAAGTTTAGTAACAAGCCGATTTTAAAACGGTTAATTAGAATGACTGCGCTTAGAATGGGGAACAACCACAGCAAGCGATCAGGGTTTGGCGTGGTGTGGAAAATCATCGGCATTGCGCCAAGCAATAAAATGACACTCAAAATCAGGTCGGCGTTAAGGCCTTTACCGCTGCGTTGAAGGTAAGCAAATACCACTAAGCTCAACAAAGCAAACGCACCATTGAGTAGCGCAATACTCAGATGAGCCGCCAACGCTTGTTCAATGGTGTGGTAGAGAAACAGTCCGCAGGAGGCGAGCGAGCATATGCTGACAATTTTGCGCTTTCTCGTCAGCCTTATATCCGCCATTTCTTCGATATGTTGTCCTGCTAAACTGGCCATTTTCCCTCAATAAATTCTGTAACCTGTACTCCTTCACAGCGTAATTGTAGTTGAGAAATGGATTTTTGAACCAATACCTCAAAAGTGTTAGTTAGGTATGGTGATATGTGAGACTGAACGGATTGTCGCAGTGTTAGATATTTGTCGTTACGACCATCGGCTTTCTTTGGCCTAAAGCAAGGGAATGTAACGTGTTACGCATGTTGTCGGCAAAAATTTGACTATCAATAGGTGACAAGATGCATAGCGAAAAGAAACATTAAGAATGTTGTTTAATAACGAAATAATCTAAAAAAGCCAATGGCGTCAAAATCAGAGAGGCTGGTTTTGCCAGCCTCTACTTTGTGTTATTCAGCAAGTCTGCTTTTGGGTGCTTCTTGGGGCTGATAGTGTAATATCGCCATCGACACCGGAGAGAGCAATAACTCGCCCTCTGCGTGCCCAGGCGAGATATTACGTACGTTGGTATCACAGATCAGCGTCCAGGTTTGTTTACAGTCATTGGGCAGGGTAAAACGTGCCGGAGCGCTGGTTTGGTTGATGAGATAGACCATTTCCGCGCCATCTTTGCCAATACCAATATGCAGTGCCACCGCGCTTAAACGATTCCAATCTTCGTGCTCCATTGGTGAGCCATCCACTCTACGCCAAAAAATGCGGTTGAGGTTGCGGTTTGAGCCACTGAACGCACGAATAAACGGCACCATATAGGTCTGTCGATTGGCCACCATCTGGGAAAGCCAGTGTTTAAAATCTCGCTTACGCTCTGATGATTGCCAATTAAGCCAACTGGTTTCGTTGTCCTGACAATAGGCGTTGTTGTTGCCCTTTTGTGTGTGAGACAACACATCGGCGGTTAGAACATGCGGGATACCAAAGGCAAACAGTAGGCTCGCCATAAAGTTGCGCTTTTGCTTTTCACGCGTGGCGATCACCATCAAGTTCTCTGTGGGGCCTTCTACGCCATAGTTTTCAGAGCGGTTGTCACCGTGCCCATCGCGGTTTTGTTCGCCATTGTCTTCATTGTGCTTATGCTTGTAAGACACCAGATCTTGCATGGTGAAACCGTCGTGATAGGTGATGTAATTCACGGTGAGTTTGTATGGCCAGTTTACCGCGCTGTAGATATCACGCGAACCCATCAAACGGGTGGCAAACTCTTTGAGATAGCCTTGATCGCCACGCCAAAAACTGCGAGTGATGTCGCGCAGCTTGTCGTTGCACTCGTTCCAACCAAACGGGAAATTGCCGACTTGGTAGCCATTTGGCCCAATATCCCAAGGTTCGGCGATCAATTTGGTCTCTTTTAAAATAGGATCCTGCGCGACCGCTTTGAAAAATGCCGCTTCCGGGTTGTAGTCATCCCCTTGGCGGCCCAGCGTGGCAGCGAGATCAAAACGAAATCCGTCGACTTTGAACTCACTTACCCAGTAGCGCAAGGTATCCATAATCAAGTTGAGCGCAGGTTGATAGGTGAGATCCATCGTATTGCCGCACCCGGTAAAGTTGGCAAAATGGCTACCATGTTTAAAGTAAAAGCGTGAATCGAGTGCTTTTAGGTTAAACACGGTTGGGCCAGCGCCGCCTTCTGCGGTGTGGTTGTAAACTACATCCAGAATCACTTGAATACCGTGGCGATGCAGTTCCCGTATTGCGGTTTTAAGCTCAAGCACCGCGTCTTTATCGGCGTAGCGCGGGTCAGGCACCATAAACAAATAAGGGTTGTAGCCCCAATAGTTCACTTTGCCCATATCGAGCAAATGTGGCTCGTGCATGCAGGCGGCAATGGGCAACAGCTGTAAGGTGTTGATGTTTTGCTCTTTGTAAAACGCCAGCATGGGCTTACTCACTAAGCCCAAATACCGACCCTGTTCGCTCACCGCAACATCAGGGTGAAGTTTACTCACTCCCTTTACATGCGTTTCAAACAGAATCATCTCTTCACGTGCAATACGAGGGTGATCGGTATCTTGCCAATCGAAATCATCCTGATAGACCACGCACTTGGGCATAGCGAAGCTTTTTTCTGCGCTGTAAGGTGTCTTGTAATGTAGTGGCCCATCTAAGGCTTTGGCATAGGGATCGGAAAGGAGCAATGGCCCTTCCTCGCTATCCACTAGGTAGCCATATTTTTGCCCAGCTTTAATGCCCGGAACAAAAGTGTAACGAATGCCCGCGTACTCATTTTCTAGCTCATAGGTTTTGAATTGTTTTTTTTCATCAAACAGAGCCAAACGAATCGACGGACAGTCCGGTGCATGTATGGCAAAGTTGCACCCCGTTTGGTGTAACGTAGCACCCAGAGGGTATGGGCGTGAGAGCGATGCTGTCATGGTTATTTTTCTTGGGTCTTTATCCATATTCTGAACTATTAGTAAAAAACTTTGTCACAAAGAGGTCAAGCGCCTCTCAAAGATTAATGTATATGTAATAAAATTACTTTCTACCTACCATTGTTGGCAAAAATATGAATTGTGCCTCACTTTGTAGCGCGAAGATCTCTAGCAAAGTTACTAACTCCACCCTAATTCAGTGATCCTGCTCTATTAAACATCGTTCTGTAAAATCTATCCTCCTTTCTCATCCCCCCCATTTTTTTTGGGGGTGGAGGACGCTATTCTGTTCCTCCTCTCTTAGCATAGTCGGTGTTGAAACAACTGGGGACTTTGTCCCATCTTACCTCTCTTTCTTTAGGTGATTTTTACTGCCTACTTCATCTTGAGAGCGAGCGGGGAGAAAGAACGATAAATACCCTTAATGGAGTTAAGAATGAAAAAAGTAAGTTTGATCGCTGCCGCAGTGGCTTCTACGTTAGCAGCGGGTACTGCCTTTGCTGTTGGTACTGACGTTACAACCGACGGATGGGAAGTTCACGGTTACATGTCTTCGAACGTGCGTGTTGTTGATGGCACCACCACTGATACTGAATTTGGTAAACCTGACTACCTAACGGCTGGTACTCACGGTAAGAGTACTAACCAAGTTGAGTTTACAGTGAAAAAACACACTGAATACGAGAACGGTGTATGGGCGGATTATAATTTACGTGCTGAGTACGGTAACGGTAACTCTTACGCGTATTCTTCTTCTGGTAGCCAAAAAGCAAACGATACAGCTCAGTTTGAAGTGAAAGAAGCGTTTGTTGAGCTCGGTGGCATTCTAGGCGAAGACACTTCTATTTGGGGTGGCCAACGTTTTCTAAACCGTAGCGCAGGTATCCTATCGGGTGAATTCTGGAAGCAATCCTCAGGTATCGGTGCGGGTATTCAAACTAAACTTGCAGGCAAAACTGCAGGTATTGCATACGTAATGGCCGATCCTGATGCAGGAAGTGCAAATCCGAATAATACTCGTCAAACCAACTCTTCTATTGACCTGTACTTCTACGGTGTTGATGCTGGTATTGGTAGCCTTGATTTCGACCTAAAACTTGGTCGCCAAGCAAAAGATGGTAAAGATGATGACGGCGTCGGCGCATCGGTGACTCTAAATACAAGCTACTACGGCCTAGACGGTTGGACTCAAACCGCGATTGCATACGGTAAAGGTGTAATGCAAAACCGCGGTGTGAACTTCGGTGGCTGGTCAGGCGGTGATGACAAAGCTGAGTCTCTATTCTTCACATCTTACGGTGTATTGAACATCTCAGATAAGATGCAACTAGGTACGGAAGCAACATACTTCACAAGCTTGGATACCCTGTTTGGGCAAGAAGACCTTACTCGTTGGATTTTAGCTGCTCGTCCTTCTTACAAACTAAGCGACAATGTTCGTCTAGAAGCGACAGCATCTTATGGCAATGAAGAGCTTGGCAAGCCAGGTGATTGGGGTCGAGGAAAAGACGCGGATGAGACGAAAGTTATCAACTTAGAGATTGCGACCGCATTTACAGCAAACTCAGATTACTTTGGTCGTCCACAAGTTAAGCCTTACATCAGCTACATCAAAGCGGATGATGAGACTAGTGCGGGTGTTATTGGTATCGAAAACGGAAAAGACCAATTTGTCTTTGGTGTCCACACTGAAATTTGGTTCTAAACCATTTAGTATTAAAGGCAGCCCACGGGCTGCCTTTTTGACTTTGTATCCTACAACCTATAGTGAGAAATAAAATGAAAAACAAACACTCTTTGTTAGCAGTCGTGCTGGGTGCCTTGCTTACCGGTTGTGCATCGGATGCCAAGGTGCAAACAGAACTTACTCCTCCGACTAATGCTGAAGTCTGTTGCACCGATTTTGCTCAGTTTCCTTACGCTCAGCTGAACGATAACGAAGATTTCAAATTTGATGTCGATCTTGCCTCGCCAGTGGGCACTTTTTCTGCGGGCAATAGCCACTTTGCGGCATTTCGCTTTAGCGAGCGCAGCGGCGATGTCACGGTGACGCTCTCCAGTCTGATGATTGATGACTCGGTGTTTGCGCCAGAAGTGCTGCTGCTGGATAACCAGTTTCAAGTGGTTGAGACCTTAAAACTGCAAGATTTCCAGATTTTGCCGTCCGATGCTTTCACCCGCACACGTTATATTGAAAAATTCACCACCAACGCAGAGCAAACCCCGTACTTTGTGATTTACACTCCCGCCGATCAATTGGGCAAACAAGTGACGGTTGACCATCCTGCGAAAATACGCGCCAAAGAATTTGGTGAAGTCATGCCGATGGTGGTTGATCCGGTTTATACCTATCGTTTAGGCGGACGTATTGAGTTGCAGGTTGAGACGCGTAAATTGCGTCCATTCCGCGCGGCAGAAACCGTACAATCGGTACAAATGCCAGTCGTAGAAAAAACCATTCAAGCACAGCCAGAGTCGCAGCAGTTTTACTTGTCTGCGATTGAACAAGCGGTGGCGGCAGGCGATATTCCTAAAGCGCTGAGCCTATTGGATGAAGCCAAAGCGCTCAATATTCCCGGCGCGCAAGAGACGTTTGTCCGCGCGGTCAATCAGATGAAATAAATCCCTTCGTTTTTAGACGCTCCTTGTGAGCGTCTTATTTTTAAGGAGCTTGTCATGGCATTTGATCCTGAACGTTTACAGATTCTGGATGCTTTTCACTTGCCGCAGTTGGCGCGCGAGCGAGCCATTCGTCTCTATCTGCCACGTGACTATCACACCACTTTGCGCCGCTATCCGGTCATTTACATGCAGGATGGACAGAATGTGTTTGACGATGCCACAGCCAGTTATGGCCGCAGTTGGCGGGTTGGGGAGACGTTAGATGCGCTGCATGAGCAATCAGGAGAGGGCGCGATTGTGGTCGCCATCGATTGTGGAGAGGATCTACGTCGCTTTAATGAATACTCGCCGTGGCAAATGGATGCACAGTTTGAGTTGCCCGGGCGCGATATACAGGGGCTGCACGCCTCTGGTGGAGAAGGCGAAGCGTACGTGCGTTTTCTCGCAGAGACGCTCAAACCATACATCGACCAGCATTATCGGACGTTGAGCGACCGCCAGCACACTGTCATTGCGGGCAGTTCGATGGGCGGTTACATCAGCTTGTATGCGGGAATGACGCGCCCGGCGGTATTTGGCGTTTTGGGTGTTTTTTCTCCGGCGTTCTGGTTTAATCGCCAAGCGATGTTTGATTTGGTCGAACGCACCACGCTTGTTTGCCCAATGCGCATTTATATGGATATGGGCAGCGACGAAACCAGCGATCACGCCCGCAGTGATTTTGCCCAAGTCTATCTGCAAGGCTCGCGCGATATGCACGCGCTGCTACAAAACAAAACCAACCTTGAGGTGGAGTACATCGAAGGGGCTGGTCATCAGCACAATGAGCTCGCTTGGTCACTGCGCTTTCCACACTTTGCGCGTTGGGCTTTGTCTGCCGAAAAGGCTTGAGCTTGAACGCCAATCAATAATAAGCCACCAATAAAAAGCACTGGGGTTGCCAGTGCTTTTTATTGGTCGAGATCTATTCTGCTGTGTTTAATCCTGTGCGATGTTGAGCTTCTCCGCCATGCGCTTTTGCAGCAAGTAGTCACTTTGCGTCAGCGCTGGATGCTCGCGTTGCCAGTCCGGTTGAGCAAAGCTGAGCCCATCGAGCAATGGATAGTGCACCGCAGTGCTTTCGACGCAGTGCACATCGCTCGGGGATAAAGTGACCTCGCCATCGCGGATAGTCACCTGCTGCTCGCTTTGCAGCGCTGCCGTTATTTGCAGATGTTTGTCGCTCGTCTCCAACTCCAGCAGCAAGGTGATCGATGGCTCGTCACGCTCGGCTTTTACACTGTAAATAATGCCATCCTCGTTGCTTGTCATCTCAAACCACAGCGCATTATCTTGGCCAAAGGGCAGGCGCGCTTTGAACTGCTGCCAAGCGCTTGGCAGGGTAGGGCGCAAAATAATACGCTGCTCGGCGAGGCGCGGCGTAAAGCCGAGATAATCTTGCTGTGCGTTGCGCGCATACTCAGAGACCGACCACGCTTGCGCGTAAGTGCCTGTCATCACCAAGGCGTTTTCATCTGATTGATACGCATCGAGGTTTTCACTCATGGTGCCACGATGCCCTTGGGTTAAGATCTGCTGAGCGAGATTTTTACTCAGCTTATAGGCAAAATCTTGCTGCTTGAATTGGCACAAAGCACTGACGGTAAAGCCAGCATTCCAGCCCCAAATGGTGCCGTTGTGGTAAGCCGCATCTTTATGATATTCGCTGCGATTGTCGTGATAAGGGTGGAAATCGAGGTGATCTTGCGCCAAAGAACAAATGCCCCATGGAAAGAGCAACTGCTCAACGCTGTTTTTAACTAAATGCTGGCCAATCTCGGCAGCAAGCAAGTTACGTTTCATCGGGATGGTTAATGTCATCAACTGATTGGGGCGCTGGCTGAGATCGGCCTCTTCACTATCACGCAGGCAATCGGCTAAACAGCAAATCTCTGGTTGCCAAAACTTCGCGACAAAGCTCTGTTGCGCTTTGGTGGCGAGCTGGTGGCAGTGCTGAGCAAACGCCTCATCACCTTGCCAAAGAGCCAGTTGTTCGGCAGTTTGCAGGCTTTCAAACCACAATGCCTGAATGTCGTTGGCTTTCGGTCCACGTGGCGACCACGGGATCTGGCCATTGATTTTGGCGTCCATCCACGTATCCGGATCGCGATGCGACATCAAGCCATCGTCGCTTAAATAGTGCTTTTCTACCCCTTGGATAAAGCGTTTCACCACAGGATAGATCTGCTCGGCAAATGTCATATCTCCGCTGTAGTGGATGTATTCCATCACTTCGCGAATCATCCACGGCGTACCATCGGTGGTGTTGTAAATGATGTTGGTTTTACTGGTGACGCGATTGGGAATGCGGCCATGATTGACGTCATCCAGATCCTTCTTTTGCATGGCGGCAAAGTTATTGATGATCTCACGTGCTTCGTCAAACGCGCCGTTTACTAGTGACGTGCCGGAAAGGGCAATAAAGGTATCGCGACCCCAGCAATCTTTGAACCACGGTAAACCGGCCCAAATACCAGCGCCAAATTCATGGCTGACAAACGTGCGGCTGGCGAGCCTCGCCCACATCACCGCGCGGTTGTATTGCACATCGTCACACCACAGGTAATTGTCGGTCAGGAACTGATAAATTTGCTGTTGATGCTGCTTTTCGGCGTGCTGTTTGGCGGCCAGTTTGGCCTTGTGCAGCGCCTCTGCTGAGTTGTGTTCAAAGCAGAGATAAACACTCAGTTGAGCGCATGCTCGAACCGTACTAAACATCAGTTTGCAATTTTGCCCGTTGAGATGCACAGCGGTGTCGAGCACGGGATACGCATCAAAGCTGGCCTCTTTGGCGCTAATGGCCTGATTGGCGCTGATGGCGATAAAGCGTGGCGCGCCTTCTGGGCACAGCTCAGGTTTCACCGCAATCAATACCATGTCGTCAATCGCT
Source organism: Vibrio navarrensis (assembly GCF_000764325.1). Taxonomy (NCBI): domain Bacteria; kingdom Pseudomonadati; phylum Pseudomonadota; class Gammaproteobacteria; order Vibrionales; family Vibrionaceae; genus Vibrio; species Vibrio navarrensis. Next base: position 1,925,850 of record NZ_JMCG01000001.1, read on the forward strand.
TCAATCGTGCAGTCGTTGAGGCCGAGATTGAGCTCTGGCAGCAGCGACAGCACCGCCTCGGTTTGGCTTTCGACGCTGAGTGTCACCAAGCGTTGCCCTGCCGCCATCGAGAGGCGATCTCGGCTATGGCTGGCAAACTGGTGCTCAATGCCGTAAGGGAGTAAACGTGCGCTGCTCGCTTGGGTTTTATCCAGCAGTTTGCCATCGACAAAAGCGGCGAAGCCGCCTAAGTACCAACCTTGATGATGTCGATAACGGCCCGCGCCAACAAAGCAATGGCTGCGCCCTTCGTAGTAGCCATCGACGTTGTCGCCAAACACAAACGCAAAGGAACCCGTCTCTTCAATGGCGAGGGTATCGAACAGCTCGTTGGCCGAGAGCGCGCCGTGACGCGTGTTGAGCGCTGGCAGCGGATCGCAATCGATCTTGAGCGCGCTATCAAGCAGCGCGCGCTGGGCGAGCGCTTGTTGGTTGCTTGCGCCAGAAGTGATGGTCAGCGTGGGGGCGGGGCCGGATAAGTCCAGCGTCAAGGTAAAACGGCCAGTTTGGCTGGGAGTAAAGGCGAGATCGTTGCCGATGCCTTGGGTGCTGATCAGCGTTTGTGGCTGATCGAGATTAAGCGCCACTGCTTTGGTTGGATGCGCGGCCAGTGTCCATTGCGCGCTGCCATCCATATCGGCAATTTTGTATTGATGGCGGTCGGCGGAAAACACCACGCTGACTTGCAGCTGTGAGTCAGAAATAGGCACAAAGGGGGTATCAAGTCCCCAACCGTTAAAGGTGCCTTTTAAATATAAAGTGGGCATAGGCATAATTTTCTTCCCAAAAACGAAAAAAGGCACAGCGAACTGTGCCAAGGATACGATGAAATCGTTATTTAGTGATCTGTTTGGCTGCGGTATCCAGCGCTTGTTTAACGCTCTGTTTGCCTTGCATGGCGTTATCAATCGCGGCGCCTTCAGCAAACCAGTAAGCGGTCATTTGCGGAATGTTTGGCATAATTTCGCCATTTTCCGCGTTGATCATGGTAGATCTGATGCGATCGTCGCTCTCTAGCACTTTCTGGAATGACTTCAACGTCACCGCGCCAAGCGGTTTGTCGTCGTTCATGGTTTTCAGCGCGTCGTCTTTAAACAGATAGTTTTCTAAAAACTCCACTGCAAGATCGGTATTTGGACTGGCCGCGTTGATGCCCGCGCTGAGAATACCAACAAACGGATTGCCTTTGCCGCCGTTTAAAGTAGGCAAAACGGCCACGCCGTAGTTGACGTTCATTTTGTCCAAGTTGCCCCACGACCAAGGGCCGTTGATGGTCATTGCCGCTTCGCCTTTAGTGAAAGCGGCTTCCGAGACAGAGTAATCCATGTCTGGGTTGAGCACGCCTTGGTTAACCATGTCGACGAGGAACTGCAGGCCTGCCACGCCGGCGGAGTTATTCACGCCAGTGCTTTTGGCGTTGTAGCCGCCGTCGATCTTCTCAAAGGCAAACGCGCCGCCTGAGGAGATCACCGGCCAAGTAAAGTAGGCGTTTTTGATGTCCCACATGATGGCTTTCTTGCCTTGCTTTTGCATCTGCTTTTGAATCGCAGGCAGCTCTTCCCAAGTTTTGGGCGGGTTTGGCAGTAAGTCTTTGTTGTAAATCAGCGAAGGCGCTTCAATCGCCAATGGGTAACCGACAATTTTTCCGTTGACGGTCACGGCGTCCCAACTGAAATCAACCAGCTTCTCTTTAAACGCTTTGCTTGGCTTGATCTCATACAACAGGCCCGCTTCCGCGTAACCGCCGAAACGATCATGGGCCCAGAAGATGATGTCTGGGCCGCCGCCTGTGGCCGCATGTTGTTGGAACTTGGCTTCCAGTGATTCTGGGTGCTGGACGATCACTTTTACGCCAGTATCTTGCTCAAATTGTTTGCCAATTTGCGCCAGACCTTCATAGCTTTTATCGCCGTTGATCCAGATGGTGATTTCGCCCTCTTGCATCGCCATGACCGGCGTGGCAATCAAGGTTGCAAGCGTACAGACAGAAAGGGTTTTGATGACTCGTTTCATTGTTATTATTCCGTTTAATATGTTCTGAGTGGAATATTAACGTCTCTTTTGTGGCGGGAGAAATAGCTAAGCGATGCAGTGATATAGGAAAAATCGATATCACACTCTGTAGCGAGGCTTCTAAACCGTGTTATCAAGTCAATGGGCTTGTCACCTTAATGCGAATTTGTGAACAAGCCCAAAAACTAAATATTGCCTCGCCAATCTTGGTGGAATTTGGCTATGTCGCGTTGCCGTTTATTGTTGCAACACCCAAGCGCTGGCCGCAAAGGGCGGCAGTTCAATCCAGACGTCCCCTTGCCCTTGTTGCACTTGCAACTGAATGTCGGCTTGCTCGCCAACCGCATCGCTGAGTGTATAGCTTCCGTCGCTCAGGCCGAACTGGCTGAGCAACTTTTCAGGCAGCGTCACATGGCACGTATTACTCAGATCAGCAGAGAAATTACTCGCCGCTAAGACCAGCGTTTGCTGATCAAAGCGAGCAAACAGATGGCAATGCTGGCCGAGTGCTCTTTGGTTAAGTGGATAGAGATCCATATACTCGCCACACAGCGCAGGGCAATCGAGGCTGAAGTTGAGTAAGCGGGCGTAAAAGGCGCGTAGCGCTTTTTGTTTGTCGCTTAACAGGCCACCGTCAAACAGGCCGTTGTTCATCCATTTCTGATGTTCCGGCACGCCGATGTAGTCAAAAATCGAGGTACGACTTGGCAGGCCAAAGCCCGCGTGTTCATTGCCCGCCTCGCCGACCTCTTGGCCGAAATAGATCATGCTGGGAGAACTGCTCAGCAGCGCCGAGACCAACATGGCCGGGCGACCATAATCGGCGTCGCCAGCAAATTGGGCGTGGGCCAGCCTCTGCTCGTCATGATTGTCGAGAAAATGCAGCATATTGTGCTCAATATCCATCATCTTGGCTTGAATTTCACCGATAATCGCCGTAGATGCTTTGCCCTGAATTACCGCTTTTAGCCCGTCGTACAAATCTACCTTGTCATACAGGTAGTCCATTTTGCCCAGATGAATGTAATCGCGATAGAGATGAGGTTGGTACACTTCTGCCATCAGAAACGCATCGCGGTTGCGCATCTTAATGTGTGAGTTGAGATAGCTCCAAAACTCGACAGGGACCATTTCCGCCATGTCGTAACGGAAACCATCGACGCCAAAATCGAGCCAAAACAGCGTGATATCGCGAAACTTGCGCCAAGAGCTCGGCACCTCTTGCTGCTGCCAAAAGGCAAAGTGTTCCTCAAACGAACGCTGCGCGTAATCGGCTGGCAGTTCGGCGAAATCTTTGCTGCCATCGGGTCGCACGCCGTAGTTCACTTTGACCGTTTCGTACCAGTCATCAAAGTTGGGTTTGGCAAGTCGTGAGCCATTGCCGGTCCACTTGGCGGGAAATTCCTCATACGGCTGTGCCAATTGCGGGTGCGCTTCGCCGCCAAGGGGAGAAAACGGCGCTGGAATATCCGGCAGTTGAAACGCTTGGCCGGGAATGTAGTAGAAGTTGTTGTCGCGGTGATATTCGACCGAGGTGTCGTCGTCAGCACCAAAGTCACGCACTCCTTCAGGATTGTTTAATCCATGATACTTTCGTGCGACATGATTCGGCACGATATCGATGATAACGCGCATGCCGTGATGATGAGTGCGCTCAATCAGCGCGGCGAATTCCGCCATGCGTTCGGCCGGATTGTCGGCCAGATCTGGGTTGACCGAATAGTAATCTTTGACCGCATAGGGGGAGCCCGCCCGCCCCTTTACCACTGCCGGGTGATCGTTGTTGATGCCGTAGGCTTGGTAGTCGCGCACCAAAGCGTGATGCGGAACACCTGTGTACCAAATATGGCTAATACCCAGTTGTTTGATCGCCGCAAGCGCGTCGTCATTGAAGTCACTGAACTTGCCGACGCCGTTCTCTTCTAACGTTCCCCAAGGCTGATTTCGGGCACATTGGTTGCCAAAAAGGCGAGTAAAAACTTGATAAACTGAATATTTTTGTTTTTTCATTGTTTATTCACTTGCAGATGTAGGGTTGGTCAGCGGCTAATTTAGCGAATATGAAATGCATTGAACTCATCCTTGTGGGGGCGTAGAGCTAGGGAGCAAGTGACTGGAGAAAGCGACGTCCGTTTGGCTATCCTCGTAGAATAGCTCAAGAATTTGCGATAAAAGCCGTTAAACTTAGCACGAGGCGTGGTTTAATTAGGCTTAGGATGAGCCAATGATAAAAGAAATGACACTATGAGTATGATGGCGGTTGCAATTGGTGCTACCAGCCTTTCATTGCTGTTGGTTTTTGTCTGGATGTTTTCGCTGTCATTAAGGAAGCAGCGTCTAGAACAGGAAAGGAAAGCAAAAGAGGCTGCGTATCGCAGGGCGATTGAAAAAGCGCGAGAACAGGAACGGCAAGAACGCCTTTTTAAGGCGGAGAGTGGGCACATTCCAACCATTTTGTTTTTAGCCAAGGAAGCAGAACGCACCAACTTAAAAGAGGCGCTCTATTGGTATAACAAAGGCGCACGTTTGGATAACATTAATTGCATGTATGGCATTGTGCGCATCAGTGAACGCATGCGCGAAGATATGGTGCTCAAGGAGCAAGCCAACTTCTGGCGATTGGTGATTGCGGGCGCAGAGGGCAACCTTGGAGCCAAGTTTGAAGCGGGTAAGGCCTTAGTCAACGGCCGTGGGGTAGAAAAGAACATTCCTAAAGGTTACGGTTTAGTGGAAGAAGCGGCGACCAAAGGCAACCTGGATGCCATGCTGTTTATGGGCGATTGGAGCCAGTCTTATCAAAACCCAGACAAATCAAGTGATAGTGCCTTTGAGTGGTATCGCAAAGCGGCGGATTTGGGCAGCGTCGATGGGCAAATTCAGCTTGGCCTAAGCTATTTAAGTGGTTTGGGCACCAGTAAAGATCACACCAAAGGCACCTACTGGCTGGAGCGTGCGGCAGAGAAAGGCAGTGCAGAAGCGATGTTTCATGCTGGTGAAGCGTGGCGCGATTACGGTAAAACGGGCAATGCGCTGGCCTACGTGTGGCTGTTTCTGGCGTCGCATTTTGGTTATGAAAAAGCCCGGGCGATGCGTGATCAAGTAGCGACCAAAATTGGTGTAGATATCGTTGTTGGCTTGCAGTCGGTAGCAAAACCGTTGATGAAGAAACTGGAAGCGGGCAAAGTCGGCAAACATTCGATTATCAAGGCGCTGAACAAGGTCTACAAACGCCCTGCATACTTCCCTCCGTTGGAAAAGCCGCTAGATGCGGACACTCAGTTACTTAGCGATGACGCTGCGTTTGAAGAAACCTTGCTGGCGGATACGGTAGAAGTTGAACAAGAGCCCGTTTCGCCAAACGCCAATTCAGGAAAGCCTTCACTCGACTTTTCTCAGTCTTTCGAAATGCCGAAAAAGTAGCGAAATGTTCTGGTCGACATACTGCAAAACGCCCGCCAAATTGGCGGGCGTTTTAATTGCAAGTAAGGTTCGTTTGCGGCGACAGGCGCTGGCTCGTTAAGCAATGACCGCAGTGATAAGGCCAATTACGCCACCAAACACGCCGCCCCAAACTACCAGCCAGCCTAAATGTTGCTTGATCATCTTTTGCACCATCTCTTTGACCATTTTCGGCGTCAGCTCGTTGAGACGCTGATCGATGATGTTTTCAATATTGGCTTGGATCTCTTCCATCATGGCAGGCGCTTCCAACTCTTCTTTTAACGCCTGCTTAATGCTATCGCTCTGGCTAAGCTCAACCATGGCCGCCTGCATTTTTTCTACGAAAGGTTGTTTGAGTGGCACCAAGGCTTCTGTTCCACCCAACATCGCTAGCATGCCGCCAAACTGCGATTGGGCGATCACATCGACCAAAGAATCAAACGTTGGATTGAAATCCACTTTGGCGATGATCGGCTCAAGATTGAGGCTCTTGCCACCCGCCATCTCTTTGTTGAGGAATTTGTCGATGTTTTCGCGGGTGAAAAATTGTTCCATCATCAGGGTTTTGATCGCCGCTTTGAACTCTTCAAAACGCGCTGGAATGACCCCCGAGCCATACAGCCCTGGCACTTTTTCAAACAGCATATGAATCGCTAGCCAGTTAGTGATCGCCCCAGAAAAAGCAAACAGGCCAGCGTAAAGAAGGTAATCGTTACTTAGCGCGTAGCCCGCAGCCAAAGCGCCAAGCGACAGCAAATTAGTGATTAAGCTTTTGTTCATTAGTACAAAATCTGATTTGAGTTGAGTCATCGGTGCGGCGATTTTAATCACATTTTGTGATCTAAGCCACCCTCGCATGGAGGTTTAAGCGCACGTTTTTCGCTAAAAAAAAGCCCCGAATGAACGGGGCTTGGGGCAACAAATGGGTGTTTTTCGACTGGATTTAGGCGATCTTGCTGTTTTCTTCAGGACAATCGTCGGCGAGGAAGCCGCCAGTTTGATGGGCCCAAAGCTGCGCGTAGATGCCTTTGTTATCCAACAGTTCTTGATGCGTTCCTTGCTCGACGATGTTGCCTTTATCGAGCACGATCAGCCGATCCATCTGCGCGATAGTCGAGAGGCGGTGAGCAATCGCGATCACCGTTTTGCCTTGCATCAACTCGTTCAAGCTCTCTTGGATTGCCGCTTCCACCTCGGAATCGAGCGCAGAGGTCGCTTCATCGAGTACCAGCAGCGGTGCGTCTTTGAGCAACACGCGAGAAATGGCAATGCGTTGGCGCTGGCCGCCAGAGAGTTTCACCCCGCGTTCGCCCACTTGTGCATCGTAGCCGACATTGCCAAACGGGTCGGTCAGCGTTTCGATAAACTCATGGGCGTGCGCCTGTTTGGTGGCGCGCAGCAGCTCTTCTTCGCTGGCGTCGGGGTTACCGTAAAGAATGTTGTCACGGATCGAGCGGTGCAGCAGTGACGTGTCTTGCGTTACCATGCCGATCTGCGCGCGCAGCGAATCTTGCGTGACCTCAGAGATAGTCTGCCCATCGATCTTGATCTTGCCACTTTCCACATCGTGAAAGCGCAGCAACAGGTTAACCAGCGTTGATTTGCCTGCGCCAGAGCGGCCCACCAAGCCGATTTTTTCTCCTGGCTTGATGCTCAGATTGAGATGGTTGATCACTCCTTTGTTCTCGCCGTAGTGGAAGCTGACATCTTCAAACTCGATGCCGCCTTGCGTCACTGTGAGCTCAGTGGCTTGCGGTTTATCTTGGATGGCAATCGGTTTTGCCAGAGTTTTCATCCCGTCAACCACGGTGCCCATGTTTTCAAACAGCGCGCCGACTTCCCACATGATCCACATCGACATGCCGTTGATACGCAGTGCCAAACTGACGGCAATCGCAATCGCGCCGACACTGATTGCCCCGCCCAGCCACAAATAGATAGAGAGCGACGCGATGGAAAATACGAGCACATAGTTGGTGACTTGCACGGCGATGTTAAAGCCCGTGACCAGGCGCATTTGTCGATAGACAGTGCCCAGAAACTCGCGCATACCGTTTTCAGCGTATTGCGTTTCCCGCTTGCTGTGCGAGAACAGCTTCACGGTTTGAATATTGGTGTAGCTATCGACGATACGCCCGGTCATGGTGGAGCGCGCGTCCGCTTGTTCAGAAGCGACACTTTTCAGCTTCGGCACAAAGTAGAGCTGAATGGCGATGTAAATCAGCAGCCAAAACAGCATCGGTACCATGAGGCGCCAGTCCGCCGCCGCCAGCATCACGATGATGCTGGTGAAGTAAACCGAAACATAGACGAACACATCCATGGTTTTCATCACCGATTCACGCACTGCCAGCGATGTTTGCATCACTTTGGTAGCGACGCGGCCGGCAAAATCATCCTGATAAAAGTTCAGGCTCTGATTGAGCAGGTAACGGTGCGCTAACCAGCGAATCGACATCGGATAGTTACCGAGCAGGGTTTGGTGTACCACCAGCGAATAAACCACGACGAGCGTGGGCATCACCACCAACAGCACTAAGCCGTAGTAAATCAGCTCGCTTTGGTTTTGCTCGATAAAGGTACGAGGATCGCTATTGCTCAGCCAATCCACCAGTTGGCCCATCGCGCCAAACAGGGAGACTTCGACCATGGCGACAATGGTTGACAACAGTGACATCAAAATCAGCGGTTTTTCAAAGCCACGAGTGTAGTAGCGGCAAAATGCCAGTAATCCCTCTGGTGGCTGCTCCGGCTGTCCGGCCGGAAACGGATTGGTAAAGCTTTCAAATCGTTTAAACATAACGCGTCCTAAAGTAATGCACCCACACGGACGGAAAGTGCGGGTAAAACGAGACAGAGTGGCTTGGAAGGGCAAAAAGTAGTCTAACGGATTGACGCGGCAAATGTAACTAGTTGGTTATGGCTTTAAGACAATGGTTCGGCGTAGGCGACACTCTGGAGACGAAATAGTATATTTATCGGCTGGGTGTCGATAAATATTTCTGTCATCCCTCACTTCTATAGTAACTCTTACTGAAGGGGGTGTATGCTATGCTTAAAATCAGTAAAAACATGGTTAACATTAATTTTACAATCTGCCTAATCTAGTGAGAAGGAATGAACCGATGTTGTTACCGAATGAGACAAATCTATCGAAACAGAGCGTGCGACAAAACGCCAACTGCGTGGTGATGGTGCCGCCGAAAGAGTTTCGTTTTAATGAAGAGACCGCTCGCGACAACGAATTTCAGAACCAAATCTCCCTCGGCCAAGAGGCGGTGCGACAAAAAACCATGGCGGAGTTTAAGGCGATGGTGAGTAAACTGCGTCAGGAAGGGGTGCAAGTGGTGGAGTTTGACTACCCCGAGTCATCCGTCGCAACGCCGGACGCCGTTTTCCCGAATAACTGGTTTAGTACTACCGAAGAGGGCGCTTTTTTCACTTTTCCGATGGCGTGTGAAAACCGCCGGGAAGAAGTTCGCCCGCAAGCATTGATTGACGTGCTTACTGCCGCAGGGCGAGAAGTGACCCACCAAGATTCACTGACCCAATACACCCACGATGAGGCATTTTTGGAAAGCACGGGCGTGATGGTGATCGATCATTGCAACAAAACTATTTACGCCGCCTTATCACAACGTTGTGATCGCTTGGTGCTGGAAGAGTATGCCAAACGTATCGGCTACCCGCGCGTGATCTCTTTTCAAACCCGCTTACCGTCGGGCAAGCCGATTTATCACACCAATGTGATGATGGCGATTGGCGAGAAATTTTGTGTGATTTGTGATGAAGTGATCCCCGAGTTTGAGCGTCGTTTCGTCTTGAAATCATTAGCCAAAGACAAGCAGGTGATCTCCATTTCCATCGAGCAGATGAACCGTTTTTGCGGCAACCTCCTGCAACTGGAAACGGTTAACGGCAGCAAGGTGATCGCCATGTCGCAATCGGCCTATGATGCGTTTTCAGAAGCGCAGCGCAACCAACTGGCCACGCACGGAAAACTGCTTCCCTTCGATGTGAAGACCATCGAAGAGATTGGCGGCGGTTCGGTGCGCTGTATGCTTGGTGAAGTATTTTTGCCAACGCGCAAAAGCGTGCTGTAACGGATCGCTTTGTTCTTCTTCAAACACCTTCGCCTTAAAATGAAAAAGACCAACCCAGCGTTGGTCTTTCCTATTTAAAAGTAGCGAGAATTCTGAGATCAATCGAGTAAAGCCTCAATCGCTACCCCGTTTTCCGGTAACTCAGCGGCGAAGAAGGTGCACACTGTCGCTCCTACATCCGATAGTGTTTTGCGCTGTCCCAACTCCAGCGATTGCTTTTCTTGCCGATACGCTAGCAAAGGCACCTGTTCCCGCGTGTGTTTACTGTGGCCAATAAATGGGTCATTGCCGTGGTCGGCCATGACAATCAATAGGTCTTCAGCGCCCATCTGCGTCATCACTTGGCGAATACCCGCATCGGCTTTTTCCAAGATGCGCCAATATTGCTTGGGATCTTGCTGGTGGCCGGATAAATCGGTTTCTTGCACATTAGCGCAGAAAAACCCATCGTTTTGCTGCGCGAGGTCGTGGTTGAGTAGGCGAAAGACCTCATCGGTATCCACCACCGACAAATACGAGTGTCCGTTTCGGTTTTGTACAATGTCCGCCACTTTGCCATACAGCCATGTAGTGATGCCTTGCTGATGCAACAGCCACGGCACTTGAGTCGTCGCATCAACGCCATAACCTAAATGCGCCACCTGAAAGCCGTTGTCGTACACGCCGCTGTCCGGAGTGTTGATGCCAATATAGGTATCTTGGCCAGCACCATTGGGTTTGATTTCAATTGCGTTGAAGATGCGCTGCATGCTGGCAGCTTGTCCTGGAGCGCCAATGTGGCCGCCAAAGGCGATGTTGCGGCTGACGGAGTTGGCCGAGCGCACCACTTGTGCGATGTCGAGCAAAGCGGAAAATGACAGCAGATGGAAATTACAGGTCAAGTTGTACACTTGTCCAAGATCCGCTTCAAGATTGTCGCCAATCACCACAGCGCCTTCGACCAGCAGAAGGGACAACCCTTGACGAGTGATGGTTTCCACGCGATAGCCTTGCTCAATAAGCGCCTGTTCAATAGCGGGCAACACGGCTTGAAAAGGCTGAACGAGCGGCGCTTTGGGGCAAGTGCCCATGATTTCCTGATGGCCCATAAAGGTGTCGCCGCCTTGATGAGCCAGCTCCGCTTTACCTGTGTTGGCTAAGGGGTTAGCCTGCATAACGGATTTGCCATTGCGCAGTACATTTTGCAGGCCGAGTTTTTCCAGCGTCGCTAAGCGCTTGAGCGGAAAATGGTTCAGCAGCTTGTCGGCGGTATTGGCCCCGCAGTCTTGCGGGCGCACTTCTGCCACATCGGGCATTTCACCGACGCCAAAGCCATCGAGTACCACCACGATACATCTAGCCATCACACACCTCCGTTTGGTCGATGCGGTTGCCGAGTGCATCGAACCTGCCGATGATTTTGGGCTGCCCTTGGGCGACGCCACGGAGTAGCACCACATCACTGCGGGTGACAAATACTTGGGTGCGATATGCCATGATCACCGGAGAACCGATGGGGTAGTGGCCGGCAACACGCAGATGGTAATCAATGCTGTCGTGATCGTCGTTATACACACGTACGCGCTCGTTTTGCCCGCGATAATGGACCAAACCATGCTCGAGCGCGCCGCGGCGATAATATCCCCCAGCAAAGCAATAACTGTCGGCGCCATAATGGTGAGAGATTTCGCTTAAATAGAGCATGGCGATTTTCTCCGCCTGTGGGCTGACCGCGTTACCGGGTATGGTACCGGTCAGGGCGTGGCCCGGCTCGCCGTGCGTGCAGCCATATTTAGCCAGTAGGGGTAAGGTTTCAATACAGGTAGCTGAGGGCGCGTTGACTTGCTCGCAGTTGACGCCGAGCGCTTGCAAAGCGAGCTTGGCTTCCAATAGCGTGGTCAGATTGGGGGTTGGTTCGGTTTTTTGTGATGTTTGGTTAAACAAAAAACAGGGGAAATGGGTCACTCCTGCAATATAGACGTTGGGCATGGCCTGAATTTCCGCCACGACCTGTTTGAGCTCTTCGATCGCAAAGCCCGATTCTTGATTGACGTACAACTGGTCGCGCGAATGATAGAATTTGAGCAGCAAACCTTGTGTCACTTTTGCATTGTACGCCGCTTCAGAGATTTGCCGTGCTTTTTCCAGACTGTAGACAGTAATGACTTGCGGTTTGATAGCCGCCACCAAGGTTGGAATAAAATGGCTGGGCGGCTGCACCAGATGTCCGACATTGGCGATGGGCAAACCTTGTGCGGCCAGCGTGCGTGCTTCTTTGAAATCGACACACACAATACCGTCAAAATCGCACTGCTCAATTAACAGTTTTGCTAGTTTGGGGTTGCGACCAAACTGCTTGGTCATGGCGTAAAGCTTTATGCCCAGCTCATTGGCGACGCGCCGCATCTGCTGGGCGTTGGCAAGAAACTGGTCGACATCAATGACGGTGCTATCTGGCAGTATCTGGCCCTGTTTAAATAAGCGCAGCGCGGCGGTAATTAAGTCGGGATTTTGCTTTTCTAAGGCGTGTAAAAACATATTTTCCCCTTTTTAGGCATGAGCTGAGCCGGCACTGACTTTGGTCAGCACGCGCGAAATAACCATCAACGATGTTTCACTTGCTGGTATTAAGCCGACGATCAGCTCATTGGATTGCTTAAATTAAATGGCGAAGAGTCCAAGTAGATGCAGAACATTCAAGATAACGCCGGTTAAGATCGCGGCAACCGCAGGCGCTGCAATTTTCAGGATTGGGCGTCCCATCACTTCATTGAGGTAGAACAGCATGGCGAAAATGGTGAATCCTGTCGTCGAACCCATTTTCATCACGGCGAGCACGCCGCCGATCAGTAGCGCAAATTCCATCAAGGTATTCATTGAGTTACGAATGTTATCCGACGCATTGCGAATCGATGGGAACTGCTCTAAGAAACGCCCAATGGCACGCAGCAAGAACACTTCAAGACAGATGGTGATTGCCCCCAGCCCTGCCGCAACGGCCATATTCGGTGAGAGATAACCGACGACAAAAACGAATGTCATCCCCACGACGCCATAAACACCAGTAGCCAGAGCTGTGGTGGCAATCAGCGGAATAAAGCCAAGGCCGCGCATAAATTCAGACAGCGCCACTTGGCCGATGGCAGCCTCTTTCGCTGCGGGATCGCTGAGTTTCAACGCGTCTGCGAGTGAATAAATAGAGACTTCCGAACCGGCAAAAATACCACCGTTGGAGACGGCTGCAATCAGCGCGCCTGTGATGGCCAGAAAAGGCAGATGTTTGACGATGCGTTTACTGCGCTCTTCAAAAATGCTGTGCAAGCCTGACATATCGGGAGGGGTGATACCCGCACGGCGATCGGCCAAATCTTTACGGATAGCGAAGAAGACCAGCATCATCATGCCAACAAAGATCTGGATCGATTCCGGGTAGATGCCAGTAAATTTCATGATCATCAAACGAGCAAACAGGATCACGCCCGCAGCAATCGCACCCGCTTTCCAGCCAAATTGATAGAAAATGGCCAACAGAGGGAAGAGGGCAAACGCCGACATAACGGGGGTGCCGAGTTCTCCTAGTGCGCCCAGCGCATCAATCGGCAAGCCAGTTAAGACCGCATTGACCCCGGCGAGTGAGGTGACCACCAATACGCCCCACAAACCGCCCGCCAGCGCGGCGAGTACTCGGCTGCCGATCAAAACGCCAAGAATGTCCGTCGGAAGAAACAGTAGCCAAGGGTTTAATAATCCGGTTGAGAGCGTAAAAGAGATGCCAACCGACGCAACGAAACCGATCGAGAGGCCAAATGCAACCGAACCCGCGTCACGTCGCGTCATATTGCCCTCAAACAACTGGGGCAGAATTGGCCGAATGCCGTCGTGGAACACGGCTGCGCTCATATTGGCGACTAACGCGGTCATGGCGCAAAGCGCAGCTACTAACCCAATGTGCAGAATGTCCATAGCGACTCCTTATCTGGCGGCGAGTTGTTTAATCAGCATGGGAACGGCGTGTTCAACGTGCTCCAATGAGAGACCAAACGCCACACAACCTTTATCGATAAAGCTTTGAATCTCTTCTTGTTTGGCTTGGATGGATGGTTTGGCGATGGTGCAGCACTGGGCATAACCCAAAATGGCAATCGCCATGGCGAGCGCGCCGCCTGCGCCAGTGTTGCAACAGCCGATGAAGTAATCCATCTCCCCGGATTTCACTCTCACCGCCGCATCCATGTCGGTGAGAATGTGGCATTCAAAGGCATCTGGTAAGGCCGTCTCTATCTGTTGTTTGATTTGCTCACGCTGCAAACCCGCTATGGCAATTTTTTTCATCTTCTATCCTTAATGATTTCAAACGCTTATTCGCCGAATAAACGTGCAGGGTTGGTTCTGAGTAGGGTGTCGATTTGTGCTTGATCGATCCCGTGTTGCTTGAGAAGGGGAACAAATTCGTCCATTAAGTAGCTAAATCCCAGCCCGCCATTGGCTTTTAAATGCGAGCGGCGGGTGATGTCCATCGACAACATCAACTGCTTCTCGTAACCGCGCTCACACAGTAGCGCAAGCGTGGCCGCGCGTTTGCTGTCGGGGTAGTAGCTGTTTTTGCCTATGGTATCGAACTGCACATAGCAGCCTTGATCGAGCATCCACAGCAGATGGTCGAGATTGTCGCGCAGATCGCAGTGGCCCACGGTGACTTTATCCATCGCAACCCCATAGTGCTGCAGCAGTTGCAACTGTTCACGGCCCATGGTGCTCATGGACTGGTGGGTGGAAATCGGCCGTCCGGTGTGCAGGTGGGCGATGGCTGCCGCTTGGAACACTTTTTGTTCTGTGGGGCTAAAATGGGCTTCACTGCTGCCAATCTCGCCGATCAGGCTGGCTTTGAGGCGAGAGTCGGGAATGCCTTGCTCAATTTCGTCAATCATCCCTTGGGCGATTTGCTCGGCACTCATCTGATACAGCGCCTGTGGAAAGAAGCCTTCGATGTAGAAGCCCGTTGAGAGCAACACATTAATACCAGTCGCATCGATTAAATTTTCAATAAATTGAGGATTTCTGCCCATAAAAGCGTTGGTGACTTCGATGATGTTACGTACCCCGCGTTGTTGCACGGCACGCATCTCATCACACAGCAGCTCAAATTGGTCTAAGCGGCAGTCAAGGTTGTGCTTTTGCTCCGAGAGATCAATATGCAGATGTTCGTGGCAGTAGGTATACCCAGTGGCGTCTATCATAGCGCTGGCTCCTTTGACACTTGCATCAAAGCGTAAAGATTCGCGAGCAGAAAGCTCTCTTCACTGGCTGGCAGAGCGGTGATTCCCATCGCATCGAGCACCTTTTGGTGGAGCAGCAACAGATGCGGATAGTGGGGATCGCTTTGTATCTCCGCAAGCACCTCAGGATCCAATCCCTCTTCAACCGTTTGCAACTGCCAAATTCGGTCGGCGGCGCGCGCGAGGTGAGTGATGGCCATTTGATATTGCTCGCTTGCATGATCGATGGCGAAGGTGCTGTCGAGTAGTGCTAACGCTTTCACGCAGCCGCGATGGGCTTGTGATGAAATGACGCTGGCTTGCAGCAGGAGATCCAGACGTTGTTGCATAGTTCACCTTTAATAGCTGGGTGTGAGTTCCCCTTTCACCACGGCTTGCTGATGTGCCAGCAGTGGAGAAAGTTTGAGTAGTTTGCGCAGTAAAATCGTAATGTGCTGGGCGTGGCCGTTGACCAACATCACCGCCTGAGACGCCTCTTTGCACGCTGGCAAGTGCGCCAAAGATTGTTCAGCAAGGCCATATTTTTCCATGTCGATCGCTTCTGGTAGCCAAACCACCGCATCAATATCGCCATTGGTTAAGTGAGTTAAACTTTCGCCGTAGTGAATTTCGACGATCTCAATGGTTTTATTTTCAAACGCTTGGCTGGTCAGAATTTTTTGGTCGGGTGAGTCGGGATCGACGCCGACGCGGCGGATCTGCTCGTACTCCCCTTGGCGATAGATCAAACGGTGCTCGTGAGAGTAAGAGTTTGCGCCTAAATCGATTGCGGTGACCAGTCCTGATGCCAGCTGTTTCGCAGCAAGTTTTGACATAATCGCCACATCATAAGTGCCATTTCTTAGACACTCTGCGCGCACACTTGCACCGCGCATATGGGCAAAATAAAGTGGCAAATTGCCAAGCTGGGCTTTTAGACCACTGGCTAACCCCTCATAGTGGCGGGTATATGGCAGTGGCATCGCGCACACCACATTGTTGATACCCGCACACACAACCAGCTCGCGATAATTGAGCTGGCTGATAAACGTGCCATTGCGCCCTTGTTTGGATAAAACCACCGCGCCGCGCTGTTCAATGGTGGTTAACGCCTTTTGAATAAAGCCGACGGACACCACAAACTCTTCTGACAGCGACTCAATAGTGCGCAGGCGATCACCTTCTGTGGTGGTCATCAAATAGCGGGCGATATTCATGATCGCCGCGCCTTCTTTACTAATGTATTGAACAGTCATAACTTTTAATCTTCATTATTTTGAAGATAAATTAGCAGATAAATTGCTCAACAAATAGATACGGCTGAAAAAGTTGTGACGCACACGAAATTTTACGTTTATTTCTGCGCCGCGTCAGGCTAACAGGAGGATAAAAGGGGTGAGTAAACTCTTAGCCAGCAGTATTGCCCCGTGGTAAAGTTCGCCTTTATACCGTTTCTGTTTTCGCCTAGGTACGTTGCCATGTCATTTTCCTCTCTTTCTTTAAGCCCTGAATTGATTCAGGCTTTGCCGAAAAACATCGTTAAGCCGAGCGACATCCAAATGCTGGTGATCCCAGAAATGCTGGCTGGCAAAGACGTGCTAGCGCTAGCCAATACGGGCAGTGGCAAAACGTTCGCTTATGGTTTGCCTTTGCTGGAAAAGCTCAAAGCCAATACTCAGCAGCAGGCTCTGGTGTTAGTGCCTACGCGCGAATTGGCGCAACAAGTCACAGAAGCACTTAGCCCAATTGGTCGAGCGCTCGGTTTGCACACCGTGTGTTTGTCTGGCGGAGTCGATAAAGAGTTGCAGCTGCAAGCGCTGGAGCAAGGGCCGAATCTATTGCTGGCGACCACAGGGCGTTTGCTGGATCTGATCAAAAGCGGGTTAGAGCTGAGCGAAGTTGGTTACTTAGTACTGGACGAAGCGGATCGGCTGCTCGATATGGGCTTTTGGCCTGAAGTGCAGAAGATTGCCGAGCAAACCGCCCGTGCACGACAAACCGCGATGTTCTCGGCAACGTTTTCGGATGAGCTAAAGCACAAAGTCGCGCAGCTGATGCAAGACCCTGTTCAACTGGCGGCTCACGCGCAAAACAGCACTAATCAAGATGTGGCGGAAACGCTCTATCTCGTCAATAAAGGCAGTAAAACCAAAGCTTTGATTGAGCTTTTACAGCAAAAGCAATGGCCACAGGTGTTGGTGTTTATTGGTGCGAAAGAACATGCCGATGGCTTAAATAAAAAGCTCAATAAAGCGGGCGTCGCTGCCAGCGTATTGCATGGGGATAAGAGCCAAAGCGAGCGGGAGGCGGCGCTTGCGCAGTTCAAAAATGGCCAAAGCCAAGTGCTGATTGCGACGGACGTTTTAGCGCGCGGTGTACACATTGAACAACTGCCAGTGGTGATCAACTTTGACCTACCGATGCACGCCGAAACCTATGTACACCGAGTCGGTCGCACTGCAAGAGCCGGACAACAAGGCCTTGCTCTTTCGCTGGTGTGCCACGGTGAAATGGAAGCGCTCAATGCCATTCGCCACCTCACACAACGTGAATTGCCGGTGCAGAACCTAGAGGGTTTCCCGGTTACGGATCAGCCCTCAACGGGCGAGAGTAAGCGCGCTCCGCGTGACAAAAAAGCCAATCGCCGCACGCAAAATAAAAACAGCATCAAACAGTTCCAAAGTAAACCGACCAAGCCGACCCCGCGCGCCAAATAGTCACCTCGGGGCACGTTTAAATCCATCGCGCAGTCGCAACTCTAAAAATAGAGTTTATCCTGCCAGTTGTGGCCAAAAGGGCGCTATCGATTAGTATGGTTGCTGTGACCTTTGACCCTTGCCGATGAACAGCAGCGGAAAGTTGGACCGCCGAGCGATAACCGAACAGTTAACAGCCAACAGCCAAGGAGTAGTGCTTTGCCAAGTAGTGATGAATGCATCATTTGCGCTATTAATAGCGATAACTTACAACACTATCGGATTGCCGAGCAAAATGGGCTAAAAGCCGTACTCGACATCTTCCCGATAGCCGAAGGTCATGTGCTGATTCTAAGCCGTAGCCACGCCTCTCATCTTGAGCAACTCTCTGCCGAAGAACACGCAGAGCTGTTTCAGTTTGCGCATCAAATCGGCAAGAAGATGTTTGAAGTGCTGGATGACGTGAGTGATTACACACTGGTGGTCAATAATGGCCGCGACGCTGGGCAACACATACCGCACGTACACATTCACCTGATCCCTCGCCGCAAAGGCGATAGCCTCCGCTTTTATTGGCGCTTAATGACTCGATTTATCAATCCAATCAGCCCATTGAGCACCAAAACGCGTCTCGCGCAAATGCATCTACGCTGGATTAACGCAGGGTAAGAGTTTGGCTGTGTAAGAAACGCGAGCAAGCGGCAAAGCTCCCCGTTTATGGGTTTTTGAGCCGAGGCTCTTGCCGCGTTTTTTTACGCCTTCTAACAGAATCGTTTTGTTTCAGTTTGGTTATTGATTCAGCATCATCTCAAAACCATGAGTGTGATTAATTAGTAGGGGAAAAAGCTATTGATATCAGAGTCCAGTAATTGTTGGAGTTGATTCAATCCGTCTCTCAAGCGGGCTTCATTGCCGATTGACATCAAAGATAATCGAACGTGCGGAGTACTACCATTATTCGCGCAAAAGTAGCTACCACTTGTCACGATCACATTACGATTTTTGGCTTCCATCGCAAACCGGTCAGGTTGCCAATGATCAGGTAGCGGCAGCCAAATATGATACCCCGAAGCCGTAAAGTCTAGGGAAGTAAAAATTTCTCTGACCATCTTCTGCCTTTCATTGGCGATTTCCCTTTGTTGATCTGCTAACCGAAAAGCTTCGCCTGATTCGATGAGCAAGGTCGCTGCAATAAAATTGATTGGTGATGCAAGCCAGATATTGGTGCGAATATTTGCATTGAGAACCGTTATCTGGCTGTCCGGGGCCTTTAAGTAACCGCAGCGCATAGCCGGGCTAATTGCTTTAGATAATGCCGAAATGTGGAAAGTATAATCCGGGGCGAAGTTAGCGATTGGCGCGATGGGGTCATCATCTAAAAAGCAGTAGATATCATCTTCAACCAGCCACACTCGCTTGTCGTTGATGACTTGCGCGATTTGTTTTTTCCTCGATTCCGGCATTGAAATACCGGTTGGGTTTTGGTGGCTGGGAACCGTGATCACCATTGAAGGTTGGTGTTGTTCAATGGCTGTTGCCAACGCTTCTGGGCATAAGCCATGTTCATCCAGATCGACGCCAATCACCTGACGATCAGACATATTGACGATGGCCAGAATGCCCGGGTAAGTGAGTCGTTCGACAAGAATGGTATCACCCGGTTTTGTCAAAGTATCGACAAGCAATGATAGGGCGTGCTGAGCACCGTTCGTCAGCAACATATTGCTGCTGTTTGCTCCTTCTAAGCCGTACTTTTTCGCCCATTTCACCCCCGCGGCCCGATGGGTTTCATGCCCCGAGTATTCGGTATAACCAATCACTGCTGCGGTCAGTAATTCTGCGGACTGCCGATAAGCATTCTTCAGTGCAGGTACATTTCGCTCTAGGCAAGGTTGAAGTATCGAAAAGTTAAAGTTTGTCTCTTCATCGGGAGATTGAATGGCCTGATCGAGTGTCGTGCTAGCGCGAACAAACGTACCTCGTCCAATAAATGACTCAAGGAATCCTTTTTCAATAAGTAACTTATAAGCTTTTGCCACGGTCGCAGGTGTTGTCCCCAGCTCTTCTGCAAGTGCTCTATGGGTGGGAAGCTTTGAACTTGGCGAATATTCACCCTTTTCAATTTTCCGCTCTATCACTTCTGCTATACGAATGAATTTACTGTCGCTCACAAGGTTTCTCCTCGGATAAGCCTAATTTAGCAGACTATAACATATGTCTTTTTAGTTTTTATCCTTTTAAACAAAAACAAAATCAAATATTGACATAGTTCAATTTTGTAAATAATCTAAAAAAAAGAAATTGAACCAACTCAATGCAGATTATAACAACATCAGATTAGGCTTAAGAAATGCTAAAAGAGAAAGTAGAAACACTTAAAAAGCAAAGTGTTCAAGAAGTTCATGTGTCATATGACGCTGCAAACAAGCTAAAAAGTGCGTTCAGTAACTTGCGATTTAGAGAGGATGAGGAGTGGCTTAACGTAAGAGAATGGCTTGGTAATGTGGTAAAACACAGTCTAAATGATGACTTAGTCAATACCATTCGGGGCTTTAAGTCAGATCATGATCGATGTGCCTTGATTATCCGCGGTCTATTTATTGGAATATGTCAATTTCGGAATTGAACTCGTTTAATGTCAAAATGAAAAGACGTCTGCCTATTTTAGCTATTGGCGACAGACAGCTCGATGTTATGTCGTTGAGGTGAGGAAAACCCAACGTCTTCTACATAGCCGTGAAGGATTCAAATCCAGATCAGATGGTGCAGACCGCTGGTTAGTACGAATGTTCGGAATGAGCACATTAGAACGCATCGTTCCAGTCTCCGCAGAATTACAACATATTGGCAAGGACTAAGGAAAAGAAAATGGAATCAAATAAGGTCGCTTTTATTGGGTTAGGTGTCATGGGCTTTCCTATGGCTGGTCATCTTGCAAACGCCGGCTACAAGACCACAGTATTTAATCGTACTGAAAGCAAAGCAAAACGCTGGGCTCAAGAATTTTCCGGTGAGTACCAGCTAACGCCAAAGTTGGCAGCAATGAACTGTGACATTGTCTTTTTATGCGTGGGAAATGATGACGATGTAAGAAGTGTGGTCTATGGGGAAGATGGTGTACTCGCAGGTATGGCGCCTGACTCAGTTTTAGTTGATCACACCACAACGTCGGCAGAGCTTGCAGAAGAGTTGGCCAGCGCATGCAGAGATAGGAACATTTCGTTTATCGATGCGCCCGTATCAGGTGGTCAGGCAGGTGCTGAAAATGGGGCACTAACCATTATGTGTGGCGGCGATCAAACGGTTTTCAACCGCGTCGAACCCGTACTGAAAAGTTATGGTAAGCGGGCGGCTTTAATGGGCAAGAATGGTCAGGGGCAACGCAGTAAGATGGTCAATCAAATCTGTATTGCTGGTGTGTTAAAAGGACTAAGCGAAGGCCTACTTCTGGCAAAAAATACTGATCTTAATATCAGCCAATTAGTCGATGTATTAAAGCATGGAGCAGCCGGTTCGTGGCAAATGGAAAATAGAGGTGTAACCATGTCACAAGGTAAATTCGATTTTGGTTTTGCGATTGATTGGATGCACAAAGACCTCAGTATTTGCCTCAATGAAGCAACGAAAATGGGCATTGAGCTGCCGTTAATTGAGCAAGTAGACGGTGAATACCAGTCTTTGCAACAACAAGGTTTCGGTCGCATGGATACCTCTGTGCTTTTCAAAATCTACGATCGATAACTTTGACAGGAATGCTCACTATGGAAATATTCGGTAACGACATTACGCTGTTAATACTTATCGCATTAATGGTATCTGCCTTTGCGGCCGGTTTTATTGACTCAGTTGCAGGCGGTGGAGGACTCATTTTGGTTCCTTCTTTTATCCTGGCGGGATTACCTCCTCAATTAGCCCTTGGACAAGAAAAAATTGTCAGCACATTGGGGACTATTGCCGCCATCCGTAATTTTATTCGAAATAAGAAAGTTATTTGGACGGCGGTGGCAACGGGTCTACCGGCGGGTCTAATTGGGGCGTATGCGGGCGCCCAAGCGATCCTTTACTTTGATCCTGATACTATCGGCAGAATTATTCTTTTTATGCTGCCATTTGGCATTATTCTATCTTTCATTCCTAAGAAGAACCGTAATGAAGAAAACTCGGCGCCAATTAATAAAACCGTTATTCTATTTGGTGTTCCTACCGCGGTGTTTGTCATCGGTTTTTATGATGGATTCTTCGGTCCCGGTACGGGGAGCTTTCTGATTTTAGCTTTGCACTACCTACTTAAATTTGATTTAGTTTCATCGTCAGCAACGTCAAAGTTATTTAATTTTTCCTCTAACATTGGCGCATTATTCGCCTTCATGGTGGCTGGTAATGTTCTCTATATGCTGGCGATACCTCTAGTGGCCATGAATTTACTCGGCAACCATCTCGGGAGCTCTTCAGCTATGAAATACGGCGCCAAACTTATCCAACGAACGATTTCCGTATCACTCAGTTTATTGATGATTTCGTTGGGTTATAAGTTCCTGTTTTAAAAATGAGCCAATCAATGCTGCGTTAAAACGCCCATTCATGCCCCAACACACCCCAAAGCCACGCCCATTCTCGGTGTGGCTTTTCTCTCCGTGCCATTAGTACATGATCGCGCACTCATCCAGACCTACACATCATCTTGTATACGATTACATTCATATTTTTGAACTGACTCAATATAAATTAAATTGCATATAAATAGATTGTTTTCTGTTCTTTCCTCGTCACAAAGCTGTCCTACGCTCTTAAAGCTAAACGTCAGGTTGGGCTAAGAGTGAGCGATTTTCGTGCACTCATTAGCTCTCATTATTCCAAGAAAAGAGAGTTGAACATGAAAATACTGGCTGTGTTGTCCGAGTATGGATACTGGGGCGAAGAGCTTGTCGGGCCTTTGCAGGCGCTGGATAAGGAAGGTTACACCGTGGATTTTGCTACCCCGACAGGTAAGCGCGCCCATGCACTACCGCCGAGCATGGACGCAGGCTACATCGATCCGCCACTAGGTCGCAGTGTGGTATCGAAAGAGATGGAGCTGGCGGCCAAACAACTGGAAGCGACCAATCGCTTGGACAATCCGCTGGCACTCAATCAGCTCATTCCTGAACGCCCTTACTTGAGTAGTGAAAACTACCTCCACGCACTGGAAAACTACTACCACCGCTTAGAGCAAGCCGAACAAGAACTCAGTGGTTATGACGCTTTGTTGCTGGTCGGCGGAAGCGGACCGGTGGTGGACATGGTCAACAACCAGCGAGTGCACGATCTGGTGCTGGCATTTTACAAAGCCAACAAATTGATTGCGGCGGAATGTTATGGCGTGGCGGTGCTGGCGTTTGCCCGTGATTGCCGTGATAAGCAGAGCATTATTTGGGGCAAACACGTTACCGGCCACCCGCTTGAGTACGACTACAAAGATGGCACTGGTTTTCTCGGCGTCGATTTCAATATGGGGCCGCCACCGTATCCGTTGGAGTACATTCTGCGTGATGCGACAGGGCCTGAAGGTCAATACCACAGCAATGTCGGTAACCGCACTAGCGTTATCGTCGACTATCCGTTTTTAACCAGCCGCTCCACGGCATCGTCAGTGAAGTGCGGTGAAAAAATGGTTGAAGTACTGGAACAAGGGCTGACACGTTACGGGTGGTAGAGCATGGCAGTAAGAAACGGAAAGCAAGCCATTCTCGCTCAGTTTGCGCTGGATGGTTTACATCACATGTTTGGTAATCCGGGCACGGTTGAGCAAGGTTTTTTGGATGCTTTGGACGACTACCCAGAGATTAAATACATCCTCACTTTGCATGAAACCGTCGCAGTAATGGCGGCCGATGGTTATGCCCGTTCGACGCAAAAGCCAACCTTAGTGCAACTGCATAGCTCACCCGGCATTGGCAATGCGGTTGGCGCTTTGTATCAAGCCAAGCGTGGTCATGCACCTCTAGTGGTTATCGGCGGAGATGCCGGGCTGAAATACATGAACATGGATGCACAGATGGCGGGGGATCTGGTGGCGATGATGGAGCCCGTTACCAAATATGCCACCATGGTGCTGGACAGCAAGTCGCTGCTACGCACCGTGCGCCGAGCGATTAAAATCGCCGCCACGCCGCCAATGGGGCCGGTGTACGTCTGTCTACCAGCCGATATTCTCGATGCGCCCAACGCTGAGCCGTTGTTGCCGACGTCTATTCCGTCCACCCGCGTGCTGCCAGACCCGCAAACCATCACGAACATTGCCACTCACTTGCTCACTGCCCAAAAGCCAATGATCTACTGCGGCGATGGTGTGGCGTATTCGCAAGCGGGCGAAGCCTTAGCTCAGCTCGCCGACCCGTTACTGTCTCTGCAAGCGCTCATCGCGTCTGTGCAGCAAAAGCAAAGTGCTGAGCAAAAACAAAAGGCGGCTGAGCGTGTGCAGGCGATGTGCCAAGAAGCGCTGCGCCGACAAGAGGTAGAGCAAACGCAGATTACCGAGCAGAAAAGCGCGACGCAACTCTGTATGGCGGATTTTGCCGAGCAGTTGGTCCAGCAAGTGGATGCTGACCAGTTGGTGGTGTTTGATGAAGCGCTGACCAGCTCGCCGCAGTTGGCGCACTATTTTAAAGCCAGCCAAACCGGGCAGAGTTTTATCACCCGAGGTGGCTCACTTGGGGTCGGTTTTCCGGGTGCCATTGGCGTCAAACTGGCGCAGCCTGAGAAATGCGTGGTCGGTTTTAGCGGCGATGGTGGCAGCATGTACACCATCCAAGCGCTCTATTCTGCGGTGCGCCATGGTGTCGGGGCCAAGTTTGTGGTGTGCAATAATCGCTCTTACCGCCTGCTGCAACTCAATATTGACAACTACTGGCAAACTCAAGCGATGGATCCGCATCAGACCTGCTTTGATCTCTCTTATCCGGCCATCGATTTTTGCCAAATCGCTCAATCCATGGGCGTTGAGGCGATGCGTATAGAGCATCGCGATCAAGTACCAGCTGCGTTGGATCAAATGCTGTCTGACGATAAACCGTTCTTAATTGAACTCAGATTAGACGGTGATTACGACCCGTCGCAAGTGGGGGTGAAATGTGGGCAGTAACGATATTGCAATGAGCGCAGAGCAGCGCTGTCAGGACAACATGGCGATCAGTTTACTAGTACCGTTTCCATTTAATTCTGATCGATTGAGCTACCAATCCAATGGTAGCTCTTTTACATCAATAGCCACCTTGATACTTCGGCTGACACCAGCTTCTTTCGTTATCAATCCACGCTCTTCAAGCTTCAATAACATCTGATGAACACTTGGTGGTGATACCTCAAAGTAATCTTGTAGATCTGCATGAGCTGGCGCTCGTCCATTCACTTTGGTGTAGTAGTAAATATAGGCCAGATACTGCCCTTGTTTCTTGGTGTATTTCCCAGACATTTTCCCATCTTAGATCGACATCTTTACCGGAGTATGATCAATTGTTGGTTTTAAGAATGAAGCCTATAATGCCATGAATATTTCCTACCGTGTTGAACTGACTTGTGAAGAAATTGCTGAACTTAACGAACTCACCAGTAAAGGGAAGCACAACGCCAGAAAGCTAAAACGTGCCCAAATCCTTTTACTGGCAAATCACAGGCAACATACAGACGCTGAAATATGTCAGCTCTTAAACACCAGTACTTCAACGGTCTATAGAACCAAACGCGGTTTTGTTGAAGAAGGCCTGCAATCTGCCCTGGAAGAAGGAAAACGTCGTGGGCAGCCGAAGGCATTAAGCTCAAGCGAGGAAGCCACGCTTATCACTATCGCCTGTACCAAGCCACCTGAAGGGGTCGCTCGCTGGACGCTTTCTTTAATTGCAGACAGGCTGATCGCTTTGACGGACTTAGAAAGTATTTCTCTGGAAACAATCCGCTCACGACTTAAGGAAAATCAACTCAAACCATGGCAGAAGAAAATGTGGTGCATTGGTCAACTCAATGCGGACTTCATTGCACAGATGGAAGAAGTTTTGGAGTTGTATGCTCAACCTGCCAACCCCAAAGAGCCGGTCATTAACTTCGATGAGGCCATGAAGCAGATGGTTTCCCATACAAGAGAGCCTATTTCAGCTAAACCTGGACAACCAGAACGCATCGATTATGAATATCGCAGGGAAGCGGTAGCGAATATCTTCCTGATGTATGACCGACATAATGGTTGGCGACATGCGAAAGCAACAAAAACCAAAAAGTTCGAAGACTTTGCTTGGTGCATGAAAGAGTTAGTTGATGAACATTACCCGGATGCAGAGCAAATTCATGTTGTATTAGACAATTTTACCACTCACAAGGCTGGCGCACTTTATCACACGTTCCCTGCGGAAGAGGCTCGTCGAATATTAAGGAAAATCACTTTCCACTATACCCCTCCTCATGCCAGTTGGCTCAACATGGTGGAGATTGAGATCGGCGTTATGAATCAGCAATGCCTTAATCGACGTATCGGGAGTTGGGAGGAATTACATCGGGAACTTAAAGCTTGGGAGACTATGCGCAATACAGAGAAAGCATCCATTGAATGGTTGTTTGATGTAGACAAAGCCCGGAATAAACTTCACCGGGCTTATGATGAACTAACCATTCAAAACTAAATGGAAAGGGTACTAGTACGAAACTGGTTTTTCGCCATCACCACACAACGCCCAACAGGCAAGCTGCTGGAGATGTTGGCGGCGGATTTCCAACTGACTTTCCCCGAAGCCACACTCAGTAACCGTGACGAGTTTGACCATTGGTATCTCGGTGTGCGTGAGCAGTTTTTTGACCAGCAACATCTTATTCGTCATCTCGATATTCAATGGCAATCCACTACAGTGGCGCATCTGGCGATTTGGGTGAACTGGCAAGCCCGTCAGCGCAATCGCGATCTGCCGTTTAGCCGCCTGCTGGATTTTGATGCGCTGCAACACTGGCAAGTGGTCCACGAGCATGGCCGTTGGCGCATTGCTCACTATCAGGTGGTAGAACTCAAGGACAATCAAGAGAGGAACTCATGATCAGACATATCGTTCTATTTCGTCTTAAAGACGAATTCAACGGCATGAATAAAGCAGAGATTTTGTCGCGTATTCAGCACAACGTGAACCACATGCGCGAAGCCATTTCTTCCATCCAGCACATCGAAGTGTGTACACACCAACAAGATGTGACGGCGGTATTTAATGCCGATGATCTGTGCGTGTTGGCCGACTTCGCCACGCAAGAGGATTATCACCACTACTTTCATCACCCTGTGCATCGAGATGCGGCAGGTTTTGCCGCGGAGGTGTCCAGCAGCGTGCACGCCATCACTTACGAAACCATTGATTATCAAGCAATGGCTCATCAAGTTAAGGAGTGAGTCATGGAAAACTTTGACTATTACAACCCAGTGAGAATGTTGTTTGGCAACGGGCAAATCGACCAACTGGCCGAGCAGATCAAACCTTATGGCCATCGCATTTTATTGGTCTACGGACAACATCATGTCAAGCAAACGGGCTTGTATGAAAAGATCACCGATCAACTAAAAAAAGCGGGCCTTGAATGGGTCGAGCTAGAAGGTGTGCACCCCAATCCGAGATACAAACTGGTTGAAACGGGCATCGAACTGGTGCGATAGCATAAGCTGGATTTTGTCTTAGGCGTTGGTGGCGGCAGCGTCAGTGATACCGCCAAAGCGATTGCCGTTGGGGCTCCACTTGCCTACGACGTGTGGGATGTCTTTGAAGATTTCAACCGCGCCATGCACAACCCCAATTACGCAGTGCAATACCCTGTGGGAGAAGTACTGCCGTTTGCGATTGTGATGACCAAAGCGGGAACTGGCTCGGAATTTGATTACACCTCTGTGCTTTCTCGGCGTGAAACCAAAGAGAAATTGATGGTGATTAACAAATCCATCTACGCCAACTTCTGCATTGACGACCCCAGCTTAACTTTCTCCTTGCCACAAGATGAGACAGTGTTTGGCGTTGCGGACATCATGACGCACTACCTAGAACAATATCTCTCGCCCTCGGTAAACACGCTTGCCACCGACAGAATCAAAGAAGGTTTACTGCGCACCGTGATTGAGTCTGGCCGCCGGGTGTTAGAAAACCCTAAAGATTATGACGCCAGAGCGTATCTGCTCTACGCGGCTGCGTGGGCTTGCTGCGATCAAAACATGTGTGGCTCTATCCCGGAATGGTCTTCTCACTTGATTGAACATGAGTTAACCGCGCTGACCGATCTCAACCATGGTCATGGCATGGCGCTGATCTATTCCGGTTGGATGCCGCAGGTACAAAGTTCCATTCCTTCGCGTTTTGTTGCTATGGCTGAGAACGTGTGGCAGTTGCCAAGAAATGGGCGTAGTGACGAAGCCTACGGCCAAGCTGCGATTGAGGCGACCAAAGAGTATTGGCGAGATTTGGGCATCAATCTCTCGTTGTCGGCGAGCGGTGTCGACACCAGTTTGATCCCGACGATTGCCGAGCGCACTTTGCGTTTTGGCGCGGTTGGCAGCGCCAAGGCCCTCGACAAAGAGGCGATCATCACCATTCTCACCAGCGTGGAATAAGGAATCTGTTATGCAAGCAAAAACAACCCAAGAAGTGGTTTTAGCTTATTTTGAATCGGTCAACGCGGGCGATTGGCAAACCTGGCTGAGCCTGTTTGCCGATGATGCGAGTATCGAAGAGCCAATTGGAACGCTGAGCGGAATTCAAGCGCTGACGGATGGCACGCAGGTGTTGGCGAAAGTCTATCGCTCTTTTCAAAATCACTTACTGTCATTTTTTGTCGATGGTGAACACGCCTGTGCACAGACGCACATTTCAGCTGTGACGGCCAGTGGCGAAGCGGTAGAAGTGGACGTATGCAATGTCTATCTGATCCAAAACGGCAAAATCATTTCGCAAAAGAATTACCTCGACAGCAAGAAATTGCAGCCTTTTCTCGATGAACTCAAACGTCAAGGATACTTATCATGAGCAAGAAAATCGCGGTATTAATTGAAAGTGACTACTTCGAGAAAGAGATCTTTTACTACCAGTTTCGCTTCCCTGAAGCAGGTTATGAGCTGCATCTACTTAGCCGTCTTTGGGGACAAAATGCCATCACCTTTACTGGCCACGAATACAAGGTGCCGCTGGAATGCAGTGAGAGTTTTGAAGCGCTGAGTGACGAGCTATTGGACGAGTTCGATGCCCTGATTGTGCCGTCCGGTATTGTCGCCGACAGATTGAGATACACCGAAGATATCAACGCGCTGCCACCCGCCTGCCGTCTGCTGGAGCGCGCGTTCGCCAATCCTCGTCTGCTCAAAGGCATCATTTGTCATGGTATGTGGTTGATGGCGCCGATTGCGCATCTGGTGGAAGGGCGCAAGGCTGTGGTGCACAACAATTTGCTCGGCGATGCCAAAGCCTATGGCATTGAATACGTCGATCAGGATGTGGTGGTGGATGGCGATTTAGTCACCGCAAGAACGGGAATGCACTGTCATCTGTTCGCACAAAAAATCTTGCAGTTGCTGGAAGAGCGGGAGGCGCAACATGGCTAACGTCAGGCTTGCCCACATCGCCCTCAACTGCCAAGACCCAATCGCCACTGAGCGATTTTACAGCCAGTTTTTCGGTTTCGAACGTACCCGAGTGTATGACCCGGGTGAAAACCAAGTGGTGATGATCAAACTCGGTGAGTGTTATCTCGAACTGTTCCGCGCTAGCGAACCGCGCCCGATGGCTCCGCCTTTACTGGCATACGCCATTTTTGCCTTGAAGTGGAGGATCTGGACGCGTTACTCAAGCAATTGGGGCAAGCGGCGCCGCTCTCTCTCGGTCCTTTGGATATGAGCCAGTACATTGCCGGTATGCAGGTCGCTTGGGTCAAAGACCCCGATGACAATATCGTCGAGCTCAATCAGGGGTATCGAGATGAGGCGAATCCACCTCCGCTTGTGACTGAGTGACAAGCGATCAATTCAATTTAAGGATGTCAGGGTTAATGCTCGGCGAGATGGCTGAGCGATGTTTAGCCCTCTGTGAGAGGGAACCACTATGCTTGCTTACACGACCAGCAAGGGGAAACAGCACCCGCTGGGGGCCAGTGTCACTACGGCTGGCGTTAACTTTTCGCTCTTTTCACGCGCCGCCAACTCGGTTGAGTTGCTGCTATTTGAAAAGCACGACAGCGTTGAACCGCTGCAAATCATCACACTCGATCCGAGTGAAAACCGCACCTTCTTCTTCTGGCACATTTTTGTGGAAGGGCTCAAACCGGGTATGCATTACGCCTATCGTGTTGATGGCCCACAAGACCCCGATCAAGGGCTGCGCTTTAACCCGCGCAAAGTGCTGCTAGACCCATACGGCAATGGCGCAACCGACGATCTGTTTGTCCGCGCAGATGCCTGTGGCGACAAAGGCAATTTAGCCACCTCAATGCGCAACGTAGTGATTGATCTTGATGCGTATGACTGGGAAGGCGATCAGCCCCTCAATCGTCCGATGAACGAAACGATCATCTATGAAATGCACACGGGCGGCTTTACTCGCTCCCCCAGTGCGAAAGTGAAAAATCCGGGCACTTACCAAGCCATTATCGAGAAAATTCCGTATCTCAAATCGTTCGGTATCACCGCGGTTGAGCTTTTGCCAGTGATGCATTTTGACGAAACGACGCCGCTGCGAACCAATGACGATGGCACCGAGCTGACCAACTACTGGGGTTACAGCACCATCAACTTCTTTGCCCCGCATCCCGGGTATTGTGTTTCACCGCAAGAAGGCTGCCATATCAATGAGTTTCGTGACATGGTCAAAGCGCTGCATAAAGCGGGTATCGAAGTGATCCTTGATGTGGTGTTTAACCATACCGACGAAGGCAATCACCAAGGGCCGACACTCAATTTTAAAGGGATTGATAACCTGACCTATTACGACCTCAACCCCGAACAGAAACGCTTTTACATGGACTACACCGGTTGCGGCAACACCTTTGACTGCAACATGCCCGTTGTCGAAAAGTTGGTGGTGGAGAGCTTAGAGTTTTGGGTTAAAGAGATGCACGTCGACGGCTTTCGTTTTGATGAAGCTTCAGTGCTAAGTCGCGATATGAACGGCCAGCCGATGGAGTACCCGCCAGTGCTATGGCAAATCGAACTCTCTGAGGTGCTTGCTGATACTAAAGTCATCGCCGAGGCGTGGGATGCCGCTGGTTTGTATCAGGTCGGCCATTTTCCCGGCTATCGCTGGGCAGATTGGAATGGTCGTTACCGTGACGACATGCGCTGTTTTGTACGCGGTGACGCGGGGCTGGTGGGCGCTGTTGCCAACCGTCTGTCGGGCAGTGCCGATTTGTATCAAGGCTCAGGGCGCAAACCGGTCAACAGCATTAATTTCATCAATTGCCACGACGGCTTCACGCTTAATGATCTCGTGAGTTACAACCAAAAGCACAACCTAGCCAATGGTGAGGGGAACAACGACGGCAACAATGACAACATGAGTTGGAACTGTGGCGTAGAAGGCCCGTGCGACGATGACGCAATCAAAGCGTTGCGCCTGCAACAAATGAAAAACTTCGCCACTTTACTGATGATCAGTCGCGGGGTGCCGATGTTTTTGGCTGGCGATGAGATCTGTCGGACCCAGCAGGGTAACAATAACGCCTATTGTCAAAACAATGCCCTCAACTGGTTTGACTGGCAACTGACTGAGCAAAACCAAGCGATGCTCCGGTTCTTCCGACAGCTAATCCAATTTAGAAAATCCCATCCGACCTTGTATGCCAACGCTTTCTTTGACAACGAAGTCAACTCGCGTGGCTTAGCCGACGTAAGTTGGCACGGTGTCGAATTGAATCAACCCGGTTGGGATGACCCCAACGCCAGAGCGCTCTCTTACACCTTGGCGGGGCGTGGGGAAGAGGCCGATTTGCACATCATGCTCAACATGTATTGGGAAAGTGAACGCTTTGAATTACCGCAAGTTACAGGGCGTAAGTGGTATCTCGCTTTAAATACCGCGAACCCATCGCCTGATGATTTTTATGAAGAAAAACAACGTCCTGAAGTGCGTGAAGGCCGATTTGACGTCAGCGGCCGCAGTATCGCCATTTTGGTTTCGAAGTAAGAAAAGTTGCTAGGAGTAAGCACAATGTTAAATGTAGATTTTACTTTTTCTGACATGATTGCTGGGTACGTGCAATCATTTGATTTCAAGACAGATATCGCCGTAATGCACACCTCGGACGGGCGTGAGTTTAACCTCAAGCTGACCGATACGGTGTTTGCTGAGGTGGTGCGTAATCTGGGTGAAGCCTATCGCGATTGCACCGCGAATATCCGTGACATGTTGGAGCCGGGCCGCTTCTTATTTGTCTATGGTGTTTTTTTATCCAGAGGATCACAAGCCCTTTGAGGCGAAACACTTGGTTTTCCTCGGGCAAAATGTTGGTGAGTTTCGCTTTGAAAAATCCAACTGGTGGGTTGAGCAAATCGACTCTCTGGCAGATTTCTACATCAATGCACAATTTGGCAACGGCGAGATCGATTACAAGAAATACCGCACCCATCTAACGCTAGAAGGGAGCCACGAACAAGATATGCGTCAGGAGACAGACACCATTTCTCGCTTGGTGTACGGTTTTGCCTCGGCTTATCTATTGACGGGGAAAGACAAGTACCTCGAAGCGGCAGAAAAGGGCACGCTTTACCTGCGTGAGAACTTTCGTGCCCACGACACGCAGCAAGACATCACTTACTGGTATCACGCAATTGATGTCAAAGGCGGTAAAACGCGCAAAATTCTCGCTTCCGAGTTTGGCGATGACTACGATGCCATTCCGGCCTACGAGCAGATTTATGCTCTGGCGGGCCCAGTGCAGACTGGCCGTATTAGCGGCGACCCTGAGATTTTCAATGATGCGCGCATGACGATTAACTTGTTTGAGAAGTACTTTAAAGATCACAAACAGGGCGGCTATTTTTCTCATGTTGACCCGATCACCTTTAATCCAAGAGCAGACAGCCTGACTCGCGATCGTGCACGAAAAAATTGGAACTCAGTGGGCGATCACGCGCCAGCGTATCTGATCAACCTCTTTCTTGCCTCCGGTGAAAAGCAACATCTGGATATGCTGACCTACTGCGCCGATACGGTAGTGAACCATTTCCAAGACTACGAGCACAGCGCTTTTGTACAGGAGAAGTTCCACGAGGACTGGAGCAAAGATCAAACTTGGGGTTGGCAGCAAAACCGCGCGGTGGTCGGACACAACCTGAAAATTGCATGGAACCTGATGCGTATCATCTCAGCGAAAAAAAGAGGACAGTTATCAGCAGTTGGCGGAACGCATTGCGGCGCTTATGCCAGAGCATGGCATGGATAAACAGCGTACCGGTTGGTATGACGTGGTTGAGCGTGAACTGGCGGATGGTGAACAGTTCCACCGTTTCGCTTGGCACGATCGCAAAGCGTGGTGGCAACAAGAACAGGGCATTCTCGCCTACCTGATTTTGCACGGCATTTTGGGTAAAGACGAGTATCTGAAGTACGCACGTGAATCGCAGGCCTTCTACAATGCTTGGTTCTTGGATACCGATAACGGCGGCATCTACTTCAACGTGCTTGCGAACGGTTTGCCCTATCTGCTTGGGCAAGAACGAGAAAAAGGCAGCCATAGCATGAGTGGTTATCACTCGTTTGAACTGTGTTACTTGGCGGCTGTGTACGGCAACTTGCTCATCCATAAACAGCCGATGGATTTATACTTCAAGCCGCTGCCGAACGGATTTAAAAATCGCGTTCTCCGCGTCGCTCCAGATATCTTGCCGCAGGATTCCATCGTGATTGAGTCGGTATCGATTGATGGCCAGCCTTATGACAAGTTTGATGCCAAGGCGTTAACCGTCGACTTGCCGCAGTCGGACAGCCGTTTATCGGTAAAAGTCAGACTCACGCCAACCAGCGGCGTCGATCACTTTAAAGTGCAGGTCGAGAAACAAGCGGAGGCGTGTGTGGTACGTCTATCCGGCGCTTTTGATGAGCGCGCTATCCCGACGTTTAGTCAGTATGTCGGTGACATGGAAGGCAGCAGCCGTTTGGTAATGGAATGCAGTCAACTGGATTCCATTTGCCCGGCGGCGATCCGCGAGATTATGTTTATCAAGCAGAAACTGACGATAGACGAACGTCTGTGTTTTGTTGCGGTGAATGAGTCTGTGCAGAAATCGCTGCAAAACAGTGAGATTTTCAGTGAAATCGAACTCTACTCTTCATTGGGTCAGGCGCTAAGCGCAAAACGTTAATCGCACAGGCGAGTAAAGGAGATGCTATGGCTGTATCCAAACTTGTGATTTTTCGTCGCTGGCTAATTGGTTGGATAAAAAATCCTTGAGTGGATATGGTCATTGGCATTTTTGTCTTAATCACCGCAATACTTGAGTTCGCGGTCGAAGAGACACATCAATTGAGTGGAGCAAAAGGGCTGTTCTTACTTGGAAGTTGGGTGGTGCTTAAGGCAACGCTAAGGCTGCTTGAAAGTGTCGACCTTCTGGTGGATTCGGCTCAGCATTTCTATAAAAAAGAGAAGCCGCGATTTTTACTCAGATTCAACTTTATTGCTCTGATTCATATCATGATCGCCATATTGCTGGTGGTGATTGGCGTCAGTGAAGCGATTCAGGAATTTGATAGTGAAGTGGCGCTTAGCCAAGTTTGGCACTGGAACTTAGTGTTGGTGGGGGCGATGTTCATGGTCAAAACCACGGGAGAGTTGATGGACGCTATCTACTTTGCCAGTAAAGCGGCAAGAAAAACCATGGCGCGCACTGCGCAGCAGGCCATTCGCTGGTTACGATTTCCGAGGATGGAATTGGCGATGGCGTTTATGGTGCTGTTTATCTCCGCTTGGGAGCAGTTACTTCGCCCCGGTTTTCTCAATCTTGCACCACACCATGGGTTGGCATTCTATGCATTGGTGCATATCACTCGCTTCTTTGCCTCAATGGCAGAAACGACCGATTTGATTTATCTCTCTGAAAGTGAAAGCCACTACCATCACGAAGATTAGCCAAAGCGCGCTCTTTCTGTTTCTCCTCGCTTAATCCCGACTGCAACACTAAACATCACAAATCGTGATGCCCGTTGCACCACCTGCGCTAATCAGGGCTATGTTTAATCTATCTACTCATTCATCAACGAGGATATGTACATGGGCTTATCTATCGTACAGCGGATTATCGCTGGATTCGTGTTGATGCTCCTGTTGTTGATCTTATTGGGCGTCATCAGTACGTTTAAAATTCAAGGCATTAATGATGGTTTGTCTCAGGTCACCGATAAGGCGACGCCTTTAGTGGTGTCGGTGGCTGGGCTTAAAGAAGCGTTACAAGAGAGTAACCGTTGGGTGCTTGAGTTTCGCACCAGCGAAGATGCCAACGAATTACCGCAACTTTCGAGTCGCTTTCAGGACCAGCAAGCTCGTTTTCGGCAACTTAGCCAAGAAATGAACAAACTTGCCTCAGAAGAAAGCCAAAGCCAGTTCCTGCAGGTGCTCAAAGCGACCGATCAATTCTACGCACAAGCGGACCAAGTGTTGGCGAAACATGGTGAATGGGTCAATGCCTTGTTGCAACGCCGTGAGCTGGAAATCGCCTTTATTCGTTTAGAAGACACCTACCAATGGGCGGCGGATTTGTTGTTGCAACAGAGTGCTAGCCAACGC
Source organism: Vibrio navarrensis (assembly GCF_000764325.1). Taxonomy (NCBI): domain Bacteria; kingdom Pseudomonadati; phylum Pseudomonadota; class Gammaproteobacteria; order Vibrionales; family Vibrionaceae; genus Vibrio; species Vibrio navarrensis. The sequence goes on from NZ_JMCG01000001.1 coordinate 1,961,127, forward strand.
TCAATGCGCAATAAAGCGGAGTTAATTACCTCGGGGATTGCCCGAGATCTGAAAAACATCCGCCGCGCCGATGCCAAAACCGACCTCAATGAGCTGGAAAAAGTGCTGAGTAAAGATATCGAAATGGCGCGCAAACGGCTCGAACGGGTGCTGGTGGCGGATGATGTCAAGGCGCGCTATGTGGCGAACCTGAACCGCTTGCAAGAATTGGCGCTTGGGCAGCAAGGTTTGCTGGCAACTATGCGCAAAGCGCAGCAGCTTGAAAACGACCTAGTGAGCCAGAACCAACAGGTTGATGCCAGCCTAGCCAACAGCCTCTCAAAGCTGGATGAAATGGCACAATCGGCGGGCAGAATCGCAGAGCAAAGCCGCGTGCTCGCAGATGCGGCGGTGAGCAGTGCCAATTTCTGGATCATGGCGGTGTCTGCCATTTCTGCGGCGGTGGCGCTGGTTATTGGCTACACCACCGCGCGCAGCATTCAAAGACCATTGCAAAAAATCAACAGCGAGTTGGCCTATATGGCCAAAGGTGACATGACGCGCCGAATCAATTATCAGACCCGCTGTGAGTTTGGCGAACTGTCCCGTTCTATCGACATTCTGGCCGACAAAACCGGTGAACTGCTGTCGCAAATTAACGCCGGATCACGCCACTTGGTGGAAGAAGCGAGCCGCTCAGCTGAAATAAGTGAACGAGCGATGGCGCGTGTACAAGAACAAAAGAGCCAGACTGACCAGGTCGCGGCAGCGATTACTGAGCTTGAAGTGAGTGCTACCGAGGTTGCCCGTTCGACCGATGGCGCGAAAGACGAGGTGGATCGCGCTGATGCCGAAGCGAAGAATGGCCGCCAGAAAGTCGCGACTACACGGCGCATTACCGAGCAGCTTGCAACCGATATGGAGTCTGCCGTCGGCATTACCCACAAACTGGGCGAGTTTAGCAACAACATTGGCAGTATCTTGGATGTGATTCGCGGTATCGCCGAGCAAACCAATTTATTGGCCTTGAACGCCGCGATTGAGGCTGCTCGCGCGGGCGATGCCGGACGCGGTTTTGCGGTGGTGGCTGATGAAGTGCGCGCGCTGGCAACGCGCACGCAAACCTCGACCGAAGAGATCCAAAATATGATCGAGAATTTGCAGCAATCAAGCAAAGAAGTGGTGGAAGTGATGGGCCGCAGCCAAGAGCAAACGCGGACCTGCGTGGAGCAAACGCGAGAAATGGACAGCGCATTGCAGTCGATTGCGGATCGCATGAGTGCGATTAAAGAGATGGCCGACCAAGTCGCACACGCGGCGCAAGAGCAGATTTTGGTTAGCCAGAGCGTCGCCCACCACGTGACGGGCATCTCGGAAGTGGCGCATGAAACTGAACGGGAAGCGAGAGAATCGGCTACCAGCAGTGAAGTGTTGGCCGATCTGGCGGCGAAACAGCAACAACTCATTGCACATTTCAAGGTTTAGGAGGGCTTATGACCAACAAGTGGATTGGAGCGTTGAGTCTCCTGTTTTGTAGCCAACTGATGGCAAGTGAACTGGTGATCGAAAGCTGGCGTGGTGATGATAAAGCGTTGTGGGAGCAAAAAATCATCCCGGCCTTTGAAGCTGTTCACCCTGACATCAAGGTTAAATTTCATCCGGTGCAGAACGTCAACTACATGCCGACCTTGTGGCAAAACCTCAAGGCAGGTAAAGCGGGTGACTTAATCACCTGTCGCCCGTTTGATGACTCATTAGCGCTGTTTAAAGCGGGGCATCTTGCTGAGTTGACCGAAATGGCAGGGATGGAAAACTTCCCCAGTTTTGCCCAAGCTCCATGGCAAACCGACTCCGGTGCGCAGACCTTCTGTGTGCCGATGGCATCGGTGATTCATGGTTTCTTTTACAACAAAACCATCTTTAACCAGCTGGGTTTGAGTGTGCCACAAACACGCGATCAGTTCTTTGCGGTGCTGGATAAAGTGAAAGCCGATGGCCGTTATGTGCCGCTATCTATGAGCGGTTCAGAAAGCTGGGTTTCTTCTGAGCTCGGCTTTCAAAATATCGGCCCCAACTACTGGAAGGGAGAAGATGGCCGCTTGGCGCTGATTAATGGTCAGGAACGTTTGGACGATCCGCAATATGTTGAGGTATTTGAAGAACTAGCCCGTTGGCGCAAATATCTTGGTTCGGGGGGCGAAAGTCGCGATTATGGCACCAGTAACGAGCTTTTCACCTCAGGAAAAGCGGCGTTTTATGTCGCGGGTTCGTGGGAAATTGCCCCTTTCACTGGCAAGGTGGATTTTGGAGTGATGCGCCCACCAGTGGCAAAAGCGGGCGAAGGCTGCTTTTTTACTGACCATACCGACATCGGCATGGGGATGAATCCGGCGAGCAAGAATCCGCAAGCGGCGAAAGCGTTCTTGCAATGGCTCACTACGCCTCAGTTTGCCGAGCTTTATACCAACTCGCTCCCCGGTTTCTTCTCGCTTTCAAACCATTTCTTTGATGTTACCAACCCTGCGGCAAGGGAGATGATGGAGTGGCGCGATCAGTGTGACTCTACCATTCGTGTGGCGACGCAAATTCTCTCGCGCGGCACGCCCAAGTTGGGGGATGAGCTGGCCGAGGTGAGCCAAGCGGTGTTGCTTGGCAAAATGGCACCGAAAGCGGCTGCTGAGCGTTTGGAAGCTGGGCTGCAAGGTTGGTACGCACCACATCAAAACATGCCAGAGAAAGAGCCAAGTTGTCAGTGTGTTGAAGCGGCAAGCATGCCAATATCGAACAGCAATGAGGTGATGTTGTCAGCCACCGTCATAGAAGGCTTTGCCGCAGAAGAGAGTGAGCAGATATCAGAATAACGGCGCAAAATAGGCGTGGGTTGTTTTGCACTTGCGAAGCAAGATGCACAGACATATTAAAGTTAAAGCGGCCTTCTTGAGCCGCTTTATGTTTCCTGAAGGTAAACAATTTAGGGGAGAGCCGGTTATTGTGACTGCTGCATTTTCGCTTTCGCTTCTTCCACTTTAGAGAAATCAAGGCCGAGTTCTTCCACGGCTTCTTTGATCAGAGTAGGGTTTTGCATCACTTGCGCCATCAGCGCTTGCAACTGATCTTGAGGTAAACCGAGCTGTGAGATGGTCATCATAGCGGCGAGCGGGTTTTGTGTTAGCGCTTGGAAAAGCTCGTTAATCTGCTCGTCACCAATATTATTTTCTTTCAACATCGCCAGAATTGGGTTCATCACATTTCCTTTTAATCGATACACGAAATAGACAGAAAGTTTAGCACTTGGTTAAACAGGGGTGAACTGGCAAAGGCGCGTTTTATCGCTGCGACCAGTAAGAGCTCGGGGGAAAACAGCAGAAAAAGAAAAGCCGATGCAAGCATCGACTTTTCAGGTTGTCAGTGAAAGCAGATGACATTACACGTAGTAAGCTTCAACCGTGCCTTTCAATTGAATCAGCATTGGATTGCCGTAGCGATCTTTCGCTTTGGGTGATGGAATTTTAATCCAGCCTTCGCTGATGCAGTACTCTTCAACATCAGTACGCTCTTTGCCGTTAAAACGGATACCGATTTGGTGTTCGAAACACTCTTTAATGAAGAATGGGCTGCGTGGATTGCCCGCTAGGCGATCCGGTAGGGCTGGTTTTGCCGTAGTGTCGTTCATGTTTTTTGACCTAAAGTCGCTAAAAAAGTGCGCCATTGTAGACAGAGCCAGCGCGCTGTTCAAGTGGCGTCGTTATCGTTCACGCAAGCCAAAACCGCTGGGCAACCGTGGTTTGTTTGGTTTTGCTTAACCTCAATTCACCAACTTTTGACAGTCATCGATGAGCTGAGCAGGTAAGCTCAGTTTCTGGCAAACAATGAATATCTGAGATTATGTTAAGAAAATACGTTGCGTTATTGTGTTTACTCTGCGCCTCAAGCGTTCAGGCAGCCGATGATTGTCAGGTCACGATTGAACAATTTCATGATGTGGAGCAGGGCTACCGAATCAAAGGAACAACGGATGGAAATCGCTCCTTCGTGGCACCAAATCCACCGCTTCGCTGCGCAGAAATCACCATCACTTCGACGTCTCGCAAAGAAAAAGTCGCCATTTGGTTGCGTGAGCACATTGAAGCGACCTTGATTGATGGACGTGAAGTGACCGCTACACAACTCAACTTTAAACAAGATGACGTTAAGGCGGGCTACATTACCTTTCGCCCGCAGCAAGCGGTTTGGGCGTATGTCTGTTTTAGTGAAGATGCCACACCAATCGCCAGTATTGAGTGCGAGTTGGACTGATTGTGAACGCTTATTTACGCACTCAAAAAGGCAGTTTAAGATTGCTTCATACCTTCACATAGTTTGCTTTTTCCAGCAAAGTATACAGCGTGTCATAGGTGACAGGGCGTGAGAACAAAAAGCCTTGGCCCAACTCGCACTCTAATTCACGCAGAAGCTTTTCTTCCTGTGCGGTTTCAATCCCTTCAGCAACCAAGGTTAAGCCTAATGATTTGGCCAGATGAACGACAGTTTTTACGATGTTAAAGCTCTGCTCATCTTTGGTCATGTCACGGACAAATGCCCTATCGATTTTCAGCTCATCGATTGGGAAGGCTTTGAGATAAGAGAGACTTGAGTAGCCAGTGCCGAAATCGTCGATAGAAATGGACACACCCAGTGCTTTAATGCTCAACAGTATGTTTCTCGTGGTTTCGAAGTCATTCATTAAGGCGCTCTCGGTGACTTCCAACTCCAATAAGTGGCTAGGTAACTGAGTTTCTTGAAGAACAGCGCTGACCTCGTTAGCAAAGTCGGGGTTGGCGAACTGTTTCGCCGCGACATTGACAGAGAAGCGTGTGGGCATGCCATCGTCGAGCATCTGCTTTGCTATTCGGCAACTTTTCGTCATCACTTGCAAACCAAGTAGGTTGATAAGGCCAGTTTCTTCCGCGATTGGGATAAAATCGAGCGGTGAAATCAGGCTGCCATTGGTATCTCTTAACCTAACCAGTGCCTCACAGCCGACAATAGCGTGGTTTTGCAGGTTATACTGTGGCTGGAACAGCACCTCTAATGCGTTGTGTTCAACTGCCTGCCGAAGTTGGATCTCAACATGATGGCGGTGGAGCAGTTCGGACTCTAAATCTTGCGAGAAGAAGCAGTGCTGCTGTTTACCCTGTTTCTTCGCCCGGTACATCGCGGTGTCGGCATATCGCAGCAGTTTCTCTTCGCTATCGGCATCATCTGGGTAGATGCTAATACCAATGCTGGCGGTGATTCGATGGGCCGTACCGTTGATATAAAACGGATGATTGATGGCAAGCTGCAAATCAGTGGCAAAAGAGTCAATCGTGCCGAGATTGGAGACATTGGTGGCGATGATAATGAACTCATCTCCGCCTGCTCGGGCGATGGTGAAATCAGGCAGACAGTGTTCCGCTAAGCGGGTAGCGAGTTTTTTGATCAGAAGATCTCCGACGTGGTGCCCTTGCGTATCGTTGATGTATTTGAAATTATCGATATCAATCAGCAGCATCGCGAGACGCCTCTTTTGGATCTGCGCGATGCGCATCGCATTGTGGAGCCTATCGTGCAGTAGTACTCTGTTGGGCAGATCGGTTAGTTGATCATGGTTGGCTAAATGGCTCATTTTCACTGACATGGCAATCGCTTCACTCACATCATGGAAAACGATGATGGCACCAATGATATTGCCTTGGTTGTTGCGGATCGGTGCCGCAGAATCTTCGACCCGATACACTTTGTTATCTCTTGACGTGAGCTGGCAGTTTAGCGCCATGGCGACGGTGCGCTGTTCTTTTAGCGCCAATAAGATAGGATTAAAACTCTTTTGTTCGGTGGTGGCATCGCACAGCAACATTACCTCTTCAATATGCTTGCCTTTGGCTTGCGTCTGCCGCCAACCTGTCATGCTTTCGGCGATTGGGTTCATGAAGGTGATGTGCGCGTTAACATCGGTGGCAATGACGGCATCGCCAATCGAGTTTAACGTGACGTTAAGCCACTCTTTCTCTTCGGTTAAAGCGACTTGAGTATTGACGATGTTGGTCATATCGACCGCTGTGACGATGTAGCCAATCAATTTGCCGTCGGTAATGCGTCGCTTCACATGGATATCTAAATGTTTGCTTCCCGCCACATAGGTATTGAGCTCATAGCGAAACACCAGGTTATTCTGATCTTGCTGACAGCAGACTTCCCTACGAATGCGCTGTGCGAGCGCTTCCGGCAAAACCATATCGATACTGGCCTCTCTATCCAGCTCTTTGTCGGTGCTGAGACCAAACCAATTTTTGCTGTAATCATTACAAAAGCGTCGTTCCCACTGCGGTGACCAATAAGAAACAAAAATCGGCAATTGGCTGAGCAGATCCTGCAGATCACCTTTAGCAACGGAGAGAGCATCGGATTGGATACGCAGCTGCAGTTGATTGAGTACCCGAAAACGGCAGAGACGCATGTCAATTGGCTTGGCAATGAAATCTACCGCCCCATATTCAAACGATTGGTACTCCATGTCGGTTTCGTTGTGCGAGGTGATAAAAATAACGGCGGTGTTTGCGGTGTCTGGGTTTTCCAGTAACTGCTTACATAAGCTTAAGCCATTGAGCGTTGGCATCTCAATATCAAGAATCGTCACTTTGGGTTGATGTACTGCTGCAAGATCAACAGCCTGTAACGGATCAGTCGTGGAGATGATTCGCCCTAAACCTCGTAAGGCCTCTTCCATAATGATCAAATTGGTTTGCTCGTCATCCACAATTAAAATGCTGACGTCAAATGGAACATTACTAGATGACATACGTCGCCTGCCTTAGCTGAACTCGTCATGATTCATTTCGTTCTGGACACCTTGTCCATTGTGCCAGTATGAACTAGCCTAAGTTAGAGTTGTTATCATTGTTGCTTAGAAACTTGATGGATATAGATCTGCTTCAAAAAGAAATATAGTTCTGTATAACGAAAAAGTACAAAAGGATAAGTACCAACGTGCTAGGTGAGTTGCAAAAGCGGCAGGATAGGGCGACCGTGCTTGTGGTTGATGATGAATTGATCAATCGCGAAGTCATCAAGGAGTGCCTGTCGTCTGCATTTAACGTTATTACCGCGAGCAGTGGCGAAGAAGCAATTGCCCTTGCCACTGAAGCGTCGCCAGATTTAGTCATACTCGACATCATGATGGAAAAGATTGATGGGTGGACCACCTGTTCCATCATGAAATCTTCGCCACGCATCTGCCATATTCCGGTTATTTTTGCCACTTCATGCGATGACGATGACGCGCAGATCCGCTGTTGGGAAGCAGGATGCGTTGATTTCATTACCAAACCGATCAACTTCGCTACGCTAGAGCATCGAGTGAAAACACATGTCACGCATAAACTACAAACCGAGCACTTGGAAACCTTATCCAAGCGTGATGTATTGACCAAAGTGCTTAGCCGCCGCGCACTAGAGGAAGATTACCCGGTGATTGCTGGACATTGCAGGCGTAATGGATCCCCTTGTTCTGTTCTAATTGCGGATATCGATGATTTCAAATTGTACAACGATACCTATGGTCATCTTCCTGGAGACGAAGCGTTATGCACGGTAGCAAAATTACTTAGTGACACCTTAAAACGCGTCACAGATAGGATTTATCGTTTTGGTGGTGAAGAGTTTGTGATCATCTTGCCCAACGCCGATTTTCACGGTGCAAAATTGGTGGCGAGCCGACTTAATGCAGCGCTAAAACAGCAGTGGATAGAGCACGCAGCTAGCCCAATCGGATGCATTACCATCAGTATCGGCGGCGTATCTTGTCGTGCAGAAGAGATACCACAAGAACCTGCGCAGGCCTTAGCGGTGGCCGATGATGCTCTCTATCAAGCAAAAGAACTGGGGAAAAATGGCAACGTCGTGGTGAGAATGGCTGCGGCAAAGCCAAAGCAAGTCCTCGGCTGAAGGAACGGCATCATGTGGATGAAAAAGTTTTTCTTAGGAATATTTTTGGTATTTATCCTCTTGTCTGGGTTTGTGACTTATCAGTACAGCCAATATGCGACGTCGCAGATCACCCAAGATGCACAAAAATCGCTGATCTCCGCGACGAAAAACAAAGTCTCGTTGTTGGAGAAAAGCATTGCTTCAAACATCGGTTTGTTAAAGTTTCTTCATTCCACTCCGCCTATCTCAGGCATTGGCCGAGCGTTAGAGAACAATGGTAACGATCCCGCGGACAATACCACACTAGCCCAATGGAAAAATCGCCTTGATGTGATTTTTAAAGCTCTGATTGAAAACAACAGCGAACTTTTGCAGCTGCGCATCATCACCGTGGCGGACGGGCGAGAGTTCTTGCGTGTAGACCGAGACGGTGGTCGAGTGATTGCCGTGCCTGAGCAGCGGCTACAAGATAAAAGTGATGAATCCTATTTCGCCGCCGCCGCAGAGTTGGAGTTTGGTGAGGTGTACGTCTCACCCATCAACTTGAACCGTGAATATGGAAAAATTGTTTTTCCGACACAGCCCGTCTATCGCATCGCGATGGCGATTTTTGGCCCTAGTGGCGATCGCTTTGGCTTCTTAATCATGAACATTGATGCCACTGAACTTATTCAACGTTTTGTCGCAGAAACGGGGTTCATCAATGAATTCTGGCTGGTTGATCAAGCCGGCAATTTTGTCTTTTCGACCAACAGCAAATTGAACTTTTCCGCGCAACTGAATCCGTCTTGGACTCTGCAGAGTCTTTACGACGTTACCTCCTTCGGTGCGGAAGGATTGGCAACCATCGCTGAAAAAGCGGAAGGGAAAATGCAATGGTTAGCGGATAGGGAAGTGGTGTATACCGGCACGAGCCGAGATGAGCATCTGTTTGTTTACAGCCTATTGAATCAAACCGTCATCGACCAAAGGATCAACGCAAGGCACCGAGAGATCATCACCATGGGCGGCATTTCCGTCTCTATTCTCGCGATCATCACCTTGGTGTTTTATCGTTCCTATCGCGCAAGTAATAAGCTGAACAACGCCAATTCAACTTTCCAAGCGATTGTCGATGGCTCAGTGGACGCTCTCATCTGCATCGACGAGACTGGTTTAGTCAAAACGTGGAATCATGCGGCGGCGCAGCTATTTGGTGTGCCGCAATCGTCGGTACTCAATAAACCTGTCTCTGAATTTGTCAAACTGCATAATGTTGATTTGCTCAAACAGCTCACCGTCTCGAAAAGCAAAGGTTCCGTGTTGGCCTTCAAAGATACTTTTGATGATAAAAGTGGCTATTTAAAACATTTAGATATCAGTCTATCGCCGATTGTTCATCGTTCATCGCAAATGGAATCCGTTGCCCTGCGGTTAAGAGATATTACTTCAGAGGTGCGTAGCGAAGAGCTGCTCAAACAGAGCAATGCGCAGGTTAGGGAACGCACCGAAGAGTTAAAGCGGCATAGCGAAGAGCTGGAAGTTGCCCACAAACAGGCGATGGAGGCAAGTTTGGCGAAAAGTAATTTTATCTCCACGATCAGCCATGAAATGAGAACACCGCTTAACGGCATAATGGGAACACTCAACTTGATTCAAAATGATCCCCTGACGTCAAGCCAGCAAAAATACCTCACCATGGCGGAGCGTAGCGTCAGTACGTTAGCGGTGCTGATCAATGACATTCTCGATTTATCGAAAATCGAATCAGGCAAGTTGGAAGTGCATAATCAAGAGTTTTCACCACGTGAGGAAGTAGAAAGTATTGTCCAGTCCATGTCGGTGAAAGCGATAGAGAAAGGGCTAGAACTGATCATTGATACCACCAATATTCACCATTCTCGCGTCATTTCCGACCCTAATCGGCTTAAGCAGGTGATCAATAATTTGCTCAACAATGCGATCAAATTTACCAATGAAGGGGAAATTCGCGTTGTTGCTTCCACTAGCACGCTGGAACAAGGTAGCGTGCGGTTGAGTGTTGATATTTTTGATACTGGGATTGGCATTGCTCAGGAAAATCAGCACAAGCTATTTCAGCCTTTTTCTCAGGAATCTTCTGAGACAGCGACTAAGTTTGGCGGGACAGGTTTAGGGTTGTCTATCTGTCGTCAGTTGTGCCAGTTAATGAATGGCGATATTGGCTTTGAGTCGATTCAAGGTAAGGGGAGCCACTTCTATTTCTACCTCGATATGCCGGAATCAGAATGCGACAGCGACTCTTTGGCCGCAGAGTTGCAAGGTAAGCGCATTGGGCTATGCCTCAACAATGATTCGTTGCGTAACGTGGTGGCGAAGATGATCCTTAGTTGGGGCGGGCAAGTGTCTGAGCCAAAGGCGTCAATTGAACAGTGGCTCAATCATCAGGTATTCGACGCCATCATCTTTGAAGCCGAATCGCGTCACTACAATGCACTGATGAAAGCACTGAAAGCACGTACGGCCGCTCAATCCACTTTGCCAATGCAGTTAATTGAACTGAATGCCTCAACACCATTGCCGCCCTATCAAATGGGCGGAGAGTTGGACGTTACCATAATCTCTAAGCCTGTCCTCAGTGAAGACTTGTTAGCCGTGTTAAATGGGAACGACGCAGAAGAGGATGTGACAGAAGAGGAATCAGCTCAGCGTTCGACTAAGCCCTTTCAAGTCGATTTACATGGAGTGAGAGTGGTGATTGTCGATGACAACGACATCAATCAGGAAGTGGCTAAGGGATTTTTGGCACCGCTGAATGCCTCGATTGATTGTGTCTCCAATGGCCTCGATGCGCTCAATCTGGTGATGGAAAAACACATCGATGGACAAGCGTATCACTGCATTCTGCTCGATTGTCAGATGCCAGTGATGGACGGCTACGAATGCGCCAGACAGCTACGTTACAACTCACAAAAATATGGACACAGTAATGTGCCGATCATTGCGATGACGGCAAACGCCTTCTCGGGCGAAAAAGAGAAATGTTTGGCACACGGCATGAGTGATTACATCACCAAGCCCGTTGACTCGGAGAGGTTGGTGGAGAAAGTATCACGCTGGACGAAAAAATATCAGAATCAACGTGGTGCTGAAGCGATACAAACGCAACAGGTGACAGCGAAATCGACCTATAAAGGCTGGAGAAAAGATCAGGCGCTAAAGCGCATGGCAGGAAACCAAGCACTGTTGGATAAAATCGTCACCATGTTTCAGGCCTCTTCTGTTGAATATATGGAAAAATTGGAATCTGAAATCTCCGCTCGCAACATTGATGAAGTCACGCAGTGGAGCCATAAACTGAAAGGTTTGTGCGGTGACATCGGCGCGCAAGACCTTAGAGAAATGTTGGCTGAGATGGAAAAAGAAGCACGCAAACAAGAAGAGTGCGACATCACGCAGATCGAAACCACTTATCGCCAAGCTAAGCAAGAGTATTCAAAACTGATGGAAGCGATCGCCAGCCCTGCATAAACACGGAAACGCCGCATGAATCTGCGGCGTTTTTCATTATCCGATTTGGGAAATATTTAATGTTTTAAATATCAAAGTCTTGGTCTAAAACTGCTCTTTCCCCAAGTCGAAAATCCGTTCAACGCCTTCTTATGAAGTGGGCTCTATTTTAGGAATAAACGTACTTGCTTCCTCCCGCTAATTTATGTCTCTTAATTCCAATCTGCTTGATGGTAGGTGTCGCTTCCTTGAGTAAAAAGTGAGCTATTAGTAGTTTGTTTGTAGGTTGCGAGGCAAACCTCAAGATCTCTCGCTGCGTTACATCCCTGCGCTTGCCCAAAGAATGGCAGTGGAGCCAAGCGCCGACCATAGCGCAACTGTTCGATCGTGCAGCAGAAGAGCTGTACTAAGTTCTTATATTGTGGACAAATGCATGGTTATAACGTTTTTGTTATCAGTTGCTTGAGTAGACCTAGGCGTTGACATCTGGTATTTTCGTCGAGCTGCTCTGCGCTTCACAAAATGTTACAATTGGGTGTCATTTTTGTGTTGACCTTTGCAGGGTGGAAGTTTGCTTAAAGCAGCGTAGGCTGTGGACTGGCAAGCGTTCGGGCTCTAATGAATTTGCATTGGAGAGTGACTGTTGAATGAGTTGTAAACAGGCCTTATGCAAAACAGCAAGGAAAGCTTCAATGTCGCCGTGTCTGAGCAAGAAATCCGCAAAATGGATACGCTGCTGCAAAACATTGACACGGATATGGCGGTCTCTATGTCTTACGTACGCCGCGCTCAAGGTATCTCTTTCAAGCAGCTCGAGCAACGTTTCTCGGGCATCAATGGTTCGACGCTCAAGCGTTACATGCAGCAAAGTTATCCGTCGATGCGCCCCATCCATGTGGTGGCCGCGCTAACTTGGGTCATGATGGTGCCGATGACCAGCTTTTACTATGGCCTGAAAATGAAAGAGCAGTTTCGTGGCATGGACGACAAAGCCATTGAGGCTCTGCTCTGTATAGGCCGACTGCCCAGCGATCAGTTCAAGCTATATTTGGAATTAGTGGCGAACTTAATGAATGAAGACGACCGCGTGGCGTTTCTTCGCTTCAAAAGTGAGCTTGAATCGCAAACGGGTTTGCTGAGTAACTACAACGAGCTACTTCCTCCTCCTGTGCTGGATATCCACGAATTCGCGATTGACTACTACCGCTCTGTGGCGATTACTGTGAAACGTTTTCGTTTGCAGCACAACATTCCACTGGAAACCATTGCGCGTGTACTGGGCATTTCAGAATATCAGTACCAAATTTTGGAAGACGTGAACAAGGTACGCGATTTCCCGGTGGCGATTGGTTTTCGTGTCAAGTTGGGTTTCCATCTAAGTTCGCACGTTAACTTTACCAGCGAGATGCGCCAATTCCCTGAGTTCCATCAGTTGCGTCAGGTGCAGCATGTGCGCGATGCGTTGATTGTGGAAGCTTTGACCAAGGTTGAAAAGTCACGGAAAAATAGCGCTATCGATATACTGATGAGTTTATCAAAGATATACATATAAAATGTGACATTGATAAGGTGAGTGGAAATAATCAACCCAAATTGCACAGCGACTTGAGTTGATTATAAATGCATGAAAAATGAAAATAGCCTAAATTTTTACGTTAGGCTGGCGAATGTTTTTTGCAACGCAACAGATGAAGCGGCTTGGGCGATTAATATGTCCGCGACTTTGTCTGGATGTTGTAAATGGACTAAATGGTCCGCATTTTTTATCACAATAAAGTGACTTCGATTGAGTTTGGCAGAAAATTCTTGCGCCACTTCTTTGGTGACATAAGGGTCAAATTCACCGACACAAATAGTGCAGGGGATATTGATATTTTCAATATTTGCTGGCGTATGAACTAATAAGCGAACGGAGTTCTCAAAGAATACATCAATGCGTTCTTGCTCCATTTTGCCGACTTCTCGCTCTGTGGCACGAATGATGGCGCTGTTTCTGGGAATATCTGGATGCGTGATCGTCAATGAATGGGTAAAACTTTTGGCGAATGCCACTGGGCTTTCCATGGCGGCCGCAATCATTTTCTTGGTGGCAAAACGGCCAGAAGAGGGAATACCGGGAACGCCGCCACAAATGGAGAGGCTGAGCACGTTCGGCCAAAGGTCGCACAGCTCCACCGCAACCGCTGTGGCGTATGAGAATCCCATCACGTGGGCTTTGTCTATGCCTAAATAGTGAATGAGATCTTTGAGCATTTTTGCTTGATCGCGAATGCTGATGGTCGAGTCCAACGGCGTGGTGCGCCCTGTGCCCGGGACTTCAATGGTGATGCAGTTCAGTTGCGTGGCGAAGCGGGTCGAAAAGGCATGTACGCTTTCGATATCTTGCAGAGCACCAAGCAAAAAGATCGCAAATTGGTCGGAATGTTTGCTTGGATAAGCGCGGTAGCGGTATTGGCGGCCGTTCAATACAATTTTTTGGATTTCCATGTTGTTCTCCTTTAGGTTAAAGAAGAACACAATATAAATGATTGAAAAATATATAAGAATTAACGTTAAAGTTAGGTTAGGTGCATTAATGAAAAATGAAGATCTGGAGCAATACCTTTCTCAGGCAGATCAGTCAGTTAAAGATTTTATGGCTGAAGTGCTAGAAACATTGGGAAAAAAAATTAGTGAAGAAGAAGAGCCGTTGATCAGTTTGCAATATTTTGGTGCCAAACTGGAAATTAAACTGCTCTCCTTTGATGGTGTTTATGATTAATCTATTAATAATGAAATGCTATTACCGAGATGTATATAATAAAAATGCCAGCAATTGCTGGCATTTTTATTATTTGTTGTCATTGGGTGGGCGTTTGTGTTTAGGCACATAATTTAAGATTGAAATCGGCACCGGCTTTTTCGGCGTAAAACCGTCTATTTCGCGGCGCTCAAGTAGATGGCCTAAGCGGCTTTCAATCATGCATAGATTCTTGAAGTTATCTTTAGAAACGAAGGAGATCGCTTCACCCTGTGCGTTGGCCCGCCCGGTTCGCCCAATGCGATGCACGTATTCGTCGGCCGGGAACGGCAGATCGTAGTTGACCACTCGCGGTAGCGCTTCAATGTCAATCCCGCGTGCCGCCACACCGGTTGCCACCAAGTATTTGATTTTACCTGCTTTGAAATCTTCCAGCAGTTGAGCACGACTTGCTTGGCTGCGGCCACTATGGAACGCTTCTGCGTGAATGCCGCGTTTTTCCAGCTGAGAAACCAACTTAGCTGCCCCATGCTTGGTTTCAATGAAAATCAGTGTTTGATCCCACTGATTTTGCTGGATTAGATGGCTCAAAAGTGCCGATTTTTGATCTTTGTCGACAGTAATAATCCACTGCTCAATGTTGGCTTTGGAGGCCTGCTTCGCCGCGATGCTGATCTCAAACGGGTTGTGGATTACGCTTTTCGCCAGATCGCGCACTTTGTTCGACAAAGTGGCAGAAAACAGCAGATGCTGCATCGTCTCCGGCAAACGATCGAGGATCTTGTTGATGTCGTCGATAAAGCCCATATCCAGCATGCGGTCCGCTTCATCGAGAACTAAAATCTCTACTTCTTCAAAGTAAACCGCGCGTTGGCCGTAGAGATCGAGCAATCGTCCGGGCGTGGCTACCAGAATATCTACGCCATCAATCAGTGCTTGCTTTTGCGCTTTCTCATCCACACCGCCATAGATAGCCAGTGAGCGTAACGCCAATGGTTGGCCGTACTGCTGAATTTTGTCATCGACCTGAATGGCGAGCTCACGGGTAGGCACTAAAATCAGCGCGCGGATGCGTTTTTTCTTTTGCGTTTGCGCGCCCTGCAGTTTGTGCAAAATCGGCAATACAAAACTGGCGGTTTTCCCCGTGCCCGTTTGCGCCGCGGCAATGACATCTCGTCCTTGCAAAATCACAGGGATAGCTTGACTTTGGATATGGGTCGGCTTCTCGTAACCGAGCGCGCTGACCGCTTGTGCCAATGGTTGGCATAGGCCGAGTTGAGTAAATGACATGCGAATCCTCACTGAATGGGTATCAAAATCGCGTCACTTCTACTGGTGGGACGCAAAGCGCGGCATTCTATCATAGCCTTGGCAAAACTACAGACGGATATCCTGCCATTTTGTTTGAGCAAAATAGCGCAGCAGATGATCGATTAAGCCCCGCACCGCAGGCGAGAGGTGCTTGCGCGAAGGATACAGTGCGTAGATCTCCATCACCTTAGGCTGCCACGAGGGGAGTATCACCTCAAGTTCGCCTTTTTCCACGGCACTTTGCGCCAAATAGGTCGGCTGCATCGCAATCCCCATACCGTGGCGCGCCGCGCTCAGCAGTGTGGTTGCCTCGTTCGCCGTGAGCGCGCAGGAGACTTCCACCGACTGATGATGATCACCTTGGCTAAGATGCCAGATATGGCGCTCGAAGTTCTTGTAGCCAAGACAGCGATGATGAGCCAAATCGGTCGGATGTTGAATCGGGCTGCTACTGGCCAAATAGTCGGGTGAGGCGACTAAAATGGAATCGCAGCGGGCGATAGGGCGGCCAATCAGAGACGGATCGGGATTGGCCGCGATGCGGATCGCCAAATCGATCCGCTCGGCAATCAAGTCGCTGGCACGATCTTGCACATCGATATCAATCTCACCATCGGATGCTGTGCCATAAACTCTTTCACCGCGGGGATCAGCTGTGCAAAGCCAAACGACATACTGGTGGCGATGCGAA
Source organism: Vibrio navarrensis (assembly GCF_000764325.1). NCBI lineage: Bacteria > Pseudomonadati > Pseudomonadota > Gammaproteobacteria > Vibrionales > Vibrionaceae > Vibrio > Vibrio navarrensis. Next base: position 1,977,263 of record NZ_JMCG01000001.1, read on the forward strand.
TGCGTCCACCGAGCGCGCCATCGTTGCTGAGTTCATCCTGCAGCGCCGCCGCTTGCTCGACCCACGCTTGCAATAATGGCAGGCACTGCTCACCCGCTGAGGTCAGGGCAACTTTACGAGTCGTGCGGTGCAAAAGACGCACACTTAACCACTCTTCAACCAGATCGACGTGGCGTGTCACCATAGGTCGCGACATATCCAACCGTTCGGCGCTGGCGGTAAAACTTTGCGTCACGGCAACGTCCAGCAGGACGCGCGCAGCAGTCAGTCTATCCATGATTTGCTCTTATTACGAAATAATGATGTTAATTATTGGCTATATATCTGAACAAGTACAGCCCGTAAACTGCGCTCATCCACTTAGCTCACCGCCAAGTGAGTGAAACAAGATTGAGCCAACCAATACGGGAATAGAGAATATGAAAACAGTTATGACTTTAACCGCAACTTTACTGATGTCTGCAGGCGTTATGGCCAAACCGCTCACCTTAGAGGTGTACAACGCCGACGGTAACAGCTTCCACGTTAACTCAACACTGGTTTATGGCGACACCGAAGCCATGGTGGTTGACACAGGTTTCACCAAAGCCGATGCGCTGCGCATTGCGGCTAAGGTGCTGGACTCTGGCAAAACGCTGAAAACCATTTTTATCAGCCAAGCGGACCCGGACTACTACTTTGGTGCCGAGGTGCTTAAGCAGCTCTTCCCACAAGCGGAAGTGGTCGCCACTCCCGCTGTGCGAGCAAAAATTGCTGAAAAACTGCAAGGGAAACTGGCCTTCTGGGGGCCAAAAATGGGCGCGAATGCGCCAGTGAATCCGCTATTGCCGACCGCTTATCAAGGCAAAACATTGAGATTAGATGGCGAAACGATTGAAATTCGCGACAGCGAAGGAGAGTTGGCGCACCGTCCTTATCTATGGATCCCGGCGAATCGCGCGATTCTTGGTAACGTTGCGGTGTATGGCAATGTACACCTGTGGATGGCAGACGCGCAGTCGAATCAAGAGCGTCACGCTTGGGCTGAGCAGTTGCAGCAGATGGTAGAGTTGAAACCACAAGTGGTGATCCCGGGTCACATGACGGCCAACACGGCGACCGACAGCAGCGCGATTCGTTTTTCACAAAGCTATTTAACTGCGTTTGACCAGGCGAAAAGTAACAGCAAAGACAGTGCTGCGCTAATCAAAACCATGCTGGCGAACTACCCAGATGCAGGTTTGCCAATGGCGCTGGAAATTGGTGCGAAAGTGCACACAGGAGAGATGAAATGGTAAAAGTTCACTATATTTTTGACCCCATGTGTGGGTGGTGCTTCGGCGCCACCTCATTGATGGCTGAGCTGGCACACCACCCGGAGATTGAACTGCTTCTGCACCCCGGCGGTATGATGCAGCGTGCGCCGATCAGCGTCGATTTTCGCCAGCACATTTTGCAGGCCGATCAGCGCATCACAGCGCAAACGGGGCAAGCATTTGGCGAGGCATACTTAAAGCGCGTATCGAGTGGCGCGCCGCTGATTCTCGACTCTTACCAAACTGCGCAAGCGATCATCGCTGCTGAGCAAGTGGGGATTGCCGCTTTTGAGATGCTTAAAGCGATTCAAAAAGCGCACTACATTGATGGCAAACTGGTCGCCAGTGAAGAGACGCTGAGCGAGCTTGCGCTGCAGTTAGGCGCAGATCAAGATGCGTGGCAACAGGCGATGCAAGCTGCGAGCACTAAGGTGGATAGCCAAGTCGCTAACACCCGCCGCCTGATGGAACAGTATGGTCAGGGCGGTTTTCCTTCCTTATTGGTTGAACAGCAAGGCCAAATGCGCAGCGTGCGCCCGAGCGATTTCTACGGGCAAAGTCAGCGTTGGAAATCCTTTTGGCAACAAGTGGTTAATCACTGACAATTCAAGCGCAACAGGTTATCCTCAGGCACTTCATATTGCTTAGAGGGTAACTTCCATGCGTTTTGAATCGGTCCATCAGGATGTGATTTCTTTTGAACGTTTTGTTTGGCGCTGCATTCGTTATGCTTTGATCGCGCTGTTGGTACTGTTCATCGGCCTTATGCCGGGCATCGGTGGCTTCGTCTGGATCACTGGCCTGTCTGTCGAGCAAGCGCTGCTCAACGCTCTGTCCATGGTCAGTGGTTTGGAACTGCCTTATCCGGTGGCTGATTTGCTGGAATCCACGGCCACGCACCTTTTTTTGGCGCTTTATAGCCTGTTCATTGAAGGGGTATTTTTTGCCGCTTTAGCCACCTTATTTGCTCCGGCTATTCATCGCCTGTTTCACCGCCTGCATTGTGAACCCACAGAGTAACCTTAGGGAGACAGGCTCTCCCTACATTTCCCTTATTGCCATTTAAATGGTGTTCCTCTTATTGGATTAAGCGTTTCTTAAGTTACCCAAGCTAATTTTGCTGATAGATTGAGCAAGTACTCGCTAGAGCAGATCACCCGTTTACTGGAGAAATTAAAATAATCTATGCGCTTATTACTGGTTGAAGACGATACACAATTAGGCGAATCCATGCTCGCGGCGCTCAGTCGGCATGGATACACGGTGGACTGGCTTGAGCGTGGTAGTGGTGTCACTACCGCGCTGAAAACCGAGCAGTTCACCGCGGTGATCCTCGATCTCACTTTGCCAGACATTGATGGCCTAGAAGTGCTGCGACAAATTCGCCGCGCTGGTTACACTTTGCCCGTGATGATCCTTACCGCACGCGATGACATCAGCGATCGAGTCAAAGGGCTTGATGGCGGCGCGGATGAGTACATCGGTAAACCATTCGCATTAGAAGAGTTGTTGGCGCGCCTTCGCCTCATCATTCGCCGCAGCAGTGGTAGTGCGGAAGAGCAGATTCAGGTCGGCGAACTGACGTTATCTCTCTCAAAACAAGAGATTTGTTGTCAGCAAACCCCACTGAAACTGACGCGCAATGAGTATAAGATTTTGGCCACCATGATGACCCAGACCGGGCGAGTATTGAGCAAAGAGCAGTTGCAGCAGGCGCTACATGGTTGGGACGAAGGCAGCAGCGACAATGCCATCGAAGTGCACATTCATAATTTACGCAAAAAGCTACCGGATAACGTAATCAAGAATGTCCGCGGTGTGGGGTATCTAATTGAAAAAGCATAAAGTTTTCTCGATTAAACACCGTTTAACCCTATCGGTGGTCCTGCTGAGCTGCGCCCTGATCCTCGTCTCGCTCTACTTCAGCTTTTCTGCCGCACAAGATGAGGTTGAAGAAGTGTATGACGCGCGTTTGGGTCAAGCAGCGAAACAGCTTTTGATGGCCACTGCGCTGTCGGCGGAACATCTAGCACGAAAAGAGCAGCGTGAACATTTTGATGAGTGGATGGAGAATATTCAGCGCCTTTCTCACGCTCGGGATGATATCGCCACCGCTTTCGGTCACCCATATGAACAGAATATTCTCTTCCAATTCTATCGTGACGATGAGCTGATATTCAGTTCTGACTCGCAACAAGCTGCGCTGAGCCTTGGTCGTGATCATCAAGGCTTTGGTGATGTACAGACCGAAGGACATTTCTGGCGCATTTTTCAGCTCGCTCAACCGCACAGTCAGCGTGGCTATGAATACGTCTTAGTGGCGGAAAAGCAGCACATACGTGATGAAGCGATCAATGAAATTGCGCTCTCTACGGCGCTGCCACAGCTGGTGCTCATCCCTTGTTTAGTGTTGCTGATGATTGTTCTCATCGATCGCAATTTCCGTCCGATTCACGAGCTAAAATCGGCCATCGCGGTGCGCAGCGTGCATAAACTCGATCGCATCTATGTGCGTGAACAAACCGCCGAATTAACCCCATTGGTGGATACCTTAAATGAACTGCTCGAACAACTTGAGCAAGCGTGGCAGCGGGAAAAACGTTTTACGCGTATGGCGGCGCATGAACTCAAAACACCGCTGACGGTGCTGCGTTTAAATGCGGAGAACGCCCTGCACAGCCAAAACCCAGAAGAGTTAAAACATGACTTGGGCATGATCCTCAAAGGGATTGACCGTACCGACCGTTTGATTCACCAACTGCTTACTTTAGCCAAAGTCGAAAGCCTAGCCGAGCTCACAACTCAGCAAGTTGAGCTATCGGCTTTGATTCGGCATGTCATCGCCAATCTCGCGCCATTGGCCATCAAGCAGCAGCAACAGTTGAGCTTTGAGGGGGATAAATATTGGCTGGAAGGGGACGAGATTCTGCTGGGGGTGCTGTTTAAGAATTTGATCGATAATGCGATTCGCTATTCTGGCACGGGGAGTGAGATTGAAGTGCAACTCACGATAGATACCCATGGCGCGCAAGTGACGGTGGCAGACAGTGGGCAAGCGATCAAAGAAGAGGTGCGCGAGAAAATGTTCGACAACTTTTATCGCGCCAACACGGAAAAAGGCGATGGCGCTGGCTTAGGAATGTCGATTTGTCGTGATATTGCCCAGCGTCATGAGGCTAGCGTAGAGCTTTTACCTAGAGAAGGTGAGCGTAATGTTTTTTGTGTGCGTTTTTCATCCTCATGATGACGAAGTTGAGCAAAGTAGTGATGCTGATTATGAACTGAGAGGTTCACGTACGGTTCTGCGAGAGGCTATCGGGGGAGGCTCCGATGGTCTACTCACCTATTGATTCGAAGCAATTCGATGATGAGTCGTTTTGGCTGCTGACTGGAAAAGCATGATATTGGTAAATCATGTGATGAAATCCGAGGGGGATACCGAAAATTCCCTCAAGGTAGCCATGTAATTTTTTATCAGTAAATAGGCAGCCAGCACATCATAAAAGCATGGATGTTAATCCGTTATTTGGCGTTTGATACATATCTTCCCAACCTCTCTTCGCAATAACGTTCAATAACACCAGGTTGTTCTTGTGTATGGTGATCCTCAAAATGAGGAGAAAGCAATGAACAGCCTAATGTTAGCCATGACAACCTTCGCTTTTGTTGGCGCAGTGACGCCGGGGCCGGTGAACATTCTTGCCACCAGCACCGCCGTTACGCAGGGTATACGAGAAGCAATTAAACACGTTGTTGCCGCTTCTCTGGCCTATTCCCTTGTGGTGGTGGTGTGCGGGGCGGTGATGCAAAGTTTACTGGCACTCCTTCCTTCGTTGGAAACCGTGATGCAGTTAATTGGTAGCGTGTTTTTGCTCTACTTGGCGTACCAAATTTTTACGGCGCCAGTTTCCGCCACTGAGCGAAGCGCTCAGTTGAAATCGGGCTGGTGGACGGGGTCTGTGACGCAACTGCTTAATCCCAAAGCGTGGTTGTATGCCCTTTCTGGAGTGAGCATTTATGTCGTCGGCCAACAAAATCAAGCATTGTGGCTGGGGTTTTATACCTTGGTCTCTTTGCTGGTGTGTTTGGTCGGTATTGGCGTTTGGGCGCTCATCGGACATATTTTGGCCAACAAGCTTGAAAACCCGAGAAAACAACGTCAGTTTAATAGAACGATGGCGATAGTGCTGGCCGTTTCCGTGGCAGCAATATGGATATAAACGGATGAAGAAAGACACCACCACGCATTTTCAACAAAGCACGCTTTTACCGTGGGTGGAGATGCGTGTCGCGACGCAAAGCCGAGCTTGCTACGAGGCGCATTCTCACGATGAGTTCTCTTTTGGCATGATTGAGCAAGGCTATTCCGACTACAAAAACCGCCATCGCGTTAACGATGTGCGAGTGGGCGATATTGTCACTATTAATCCTGCCGACGTTCATTCCTGCAATCCTAAAGGCAACACTTGGTCTTACAGCATGTTGTTTGTCGACCCCATCAAAATGGGAGAGATCCAACGAGAGGTGCCGCAGCTCTCTCGCCCTCGCCACTGCGATGACTACACCCCGTTCAAGCACGATTTAGAGCGTAGCCCACAGGTTCAGTCGCGTTTTCTAACGCTTTTCCACGCTTTGTTGGAAGAAGAAAGCTCGCTGCAAGCTCAGGTCGCTTTCTATGAGTTTATCGAAGCCTGCTTCTGGCAACCCAGCTTGCAAGTGACGCATGGCCCGCGTTCAGAAAATCTGCATCGAGTACGCGAGAAAATGATGGATGAGCTTACCGTTGTGCATCAGCTTGATGATTTGGCTGACGAAGCAGGCATGAGCCGCTATCAGTTGATTCGCGCTTTTCGCCAACGCTTTGGTTTACCACCGCATGCCTATTTAATGGATGAGAAGATCAAACGGGCGAAGGTGTTATTACGAGAAGGCAAAGAGATAGTCGATGTGGCGATGACGCTGGGCTTTGCTGATCAAGCCCATTTTCAGCGCCACTTCAAAAAGAAATTGGCAGTGACGCCAAAGTACTACCAATCCCATTTTGTCGAATGAGTGGTTTTCTTGCGCAGCTTACAGCGTGGCGCTTGTGCGGCCAACGCCACACGCTGAAAGGCACGAACTAGAATTCGGCATCCACTTGAAAATGCATGCGCTCTTTGCTGTAAGGGTGGTCAAGTTCAAGCGACTCGGAGTGCAAGTGCAGTCGCTTGGCCTTCTCACCATACAACCCATCGCCCACCATCGGCATGTTCAAACCAAGGTGATGAGCACAATGAACGCGAAGTTGGTGAGTGCGCCCTGTTCTTGGGTAGAGGTAAAGCTTGCTGCGGCCATCGCGAGTCTCAATCAACTGCCAATCAGTATGCGCGGGTTTTCCGTGTTCAAAACAGACCAGTTGACGCGGTCTGTCGTTTGGGTCGCCTCGCATGGGCAGGGTGATTTCCCCTTGGCTTTGCGACACTTTACCTTCCAATAGCGCCACATAACGCTTTTGCACGCCGCGAGAAATAAACTGCTTTTGCAGGCTCTTGTTGGCGCGGCGAGTTAGGGCAAACACCAACAGTCCTGAGGTCGCCATGTCTAAGCGGTGAATCACAAACGGCCCTTCCATGTCAGGAAATAGCGCTTGCAAACGGGTATAAGCGGAATCGCTAATGGTTTTGCCCGGCACCGATAACAGCCCAGACGGTTTGTTGACAATGACCATCGCTTCGTCTTGATAGACGATTTCCAGCGCTTTGTCTTCTGCCCAGTTTTCTTCCAGCGGGTTCGGATCCATGTTCAGCCCTTGCAGCATATGGCCCAAAATAGGCTGGCATTTACTGTGGCATGAGGGGTAAAACTTTTTGTGTTGGCGCACTTCCGATTTCGGCGACACGCCCCACCAAAATTCCGCCATTGCCAGTGGCTTCAAGCCGTGGGTAAAAGCGTATTGCAGCAGTTTTGGCGCGGCACATTCGCCAGAGCCTGCAGGTGGCACAGGGCTGGTGGTCGGTGCGAAAATCGCGTTGAGATCGCTCTGCTCGCCGTGCACATTGAGGAAGCGATACTGAGCAAACAGTTTGTGTTGCAAGGCGTTCGATAAGGTTTTGCGCTGCTCTTTGAGCGTGTCAAGTTGAGCAAGAAGTGAGTTCAAACGCGCCTCTTCACTAGCGAGCTTTTCATCCCATTCCAGTTTGAGGTATTTGAGCACGTTTTTCTCGGCCACGCTCTGTTTGGCAAGATCATCCAACACCGCTTTAAGTGCTTCACCGCTGAGCATGGATTCAGCCTGCTCGCGCTGCTGTTTACGCTTAGCGCGCCCTTCAATCATCGTTTGGCGCTGCGCCTGTTCTTGCGCTTGGTAGGTTTGGCGGTCTGTTTCAATTTGCTGGCGAAGCTGGATCAGTTCAGAGCTTTGCGATAACTGCTTTACTTGATGGTTGATGTCGGTGATTTCGGCAAACTCGCGGTGGAAAAAGCTCTCTTTGGTCAACATGTCAAACACCGGAGGGACAAATCCCGGCAACAGATTTTGCTCAGCTACTTTGCCCGAAAATGCGCTCAAAAAGCCGATTTCACCTTGTGGATTTTGTACCAGTAGCACGCCAAACATTTTGCCAATCGCGCTTTCATCGTCGCGGTTGAGCTGCCCGTTTAGTAAACCAAAGTTGTGTTGCCAATCTTGCTGAGTGAGCAAATGGTGTTGCAACTGCTCTGCCGCTAACACACACAGCGGATGGGGCGTGTAGTAAAACGGAAAAGTGAAGCGCTCTGGCAGGGAATAGCCGTCGATAGTCGCAGTGAATCGAGTAAAGCAAAGGTCCGGCGTGTGCATGAGAGTGTCCGAGCAAGTCAAAAAAATCGAGCGAGGATTGTACCTATTTTACGCAGGATTGCACGGTGCAAAGGTACCCTGTTGTCACTCGTTGCAATGGATTAGGCAATTTTTTGGCGCAATCAAAAATCCATGAATATACTTTATGTGCATTAGTGCATATCTGAGCAATAAGCCCATGCGGTATCGGGCATCACATAAAAAAAGTAGATAAAGTAAAGGAAGCAAATATGGATTTTCAACGTTTGGCCGGGTTGCAGTTAGAACGAAATCCGCGCTTATCGAACCGAGACATCAGCCATTTAGCGGCCGATGTCAACGCTGTGCGTTGTCTGACTCAGGCCGCGATCAACGTCGAGCTGTTTACTATTCCATTGTACATGACCACCATGTACTCGATAGAAGGCATGCACTCGATTACAGGGAAGGGCAATGCGCTCTATCTTGGCCGTCGTTGGCCCGGCATCACGCCGACGCCCAACCCGCAAACCGCCAATCAGCAAGCGTGTAACTTGATTTTCAGTGTCTTTATCCAAGAGATGCTGCATTTGCAAATGGCGGCCAATATTCACAATGCGCTCAGTGCGACTGTGGCAGGTAGCCAAGCGGCCGCGGCCGATTTCAACTCACCACTGCTGGTAAATGAGAACAATGGCTGGATCTGCTACGGCCCGGACAAAACCGCCATTCCGCACATTTTGGATCTCACCGATCTCTCTGAAGCGCCCTATAACGCGGTGAAAGTTGCGCTGGGTGGCTTGGATGAAAACAGCATCAACCTATTTTTGTTGATTGAAGAGCCGTCGGATGTACTCGCTAGCCGCATCCAAGCTAGCAAGCGTGACAAGTATATTGCGACTAACGGCAAAGGCGTTGAGGGCTGTGTGCCGTTTGACCATTGGAGCGCGCAATCTACCGAAGCCGACATGCCGCAGTTTGGCACCATTGCGACCATGTATGAATGTTTGGCCGCGTATTTGAATGTCACTTACAGTGACGGCAGCAGCCTGTTTAGCAAAATGTTTAATCCGGACTCGATTCAGCGTGACTTGTTCAATACCGAAGAGAGTGGCCACCCGCTGGCAGAGTTCCCACGTATGAAAACGGTGGTGGACGCCAAAGAGGCAACCCAAGCGAAAAGCCAGATCTTCCAGTTGATGAACGCGATTACCGATCAGGGCGAAGGCGCGACCATGAAAGTGGAAGCGCAAACCGTCTTGCCGGCTGGTTTGGTGGGGGCGCCGGTTGACCCAAGCTACCAGCCTAACTTCCAAGCACTTCAAGCCGATTACAAGCAGTATGACGAAAAGGGTGACGAACTGCCGATGTCTGGCGCAGCGCACGCTCGCTTCTTTGGTGGCGTAGTGGATCACTACGACCGTTTCCAGCAAATGAAGGGGTTGTTGGAGTCGGGCGAGATCACCACTTGGGCCGATTGGCATGCCAACCCAGCCAATAAATGGCAGCCAGACGATCTGCAAACAGCAGAGTACCAAAACAACCAATATGCAGGTGTGTTGCCTTCTGCTCAGGCCGTTTCCACGGCACTCAATAATCTCAAAGCAGGTGGCGACGCCAGCTGGCAAGAGATGAGTCATGTGGCTGCTGGTGCGATTGCAGGCATTACCACTGTGCTAAATAAATACTGGACAGACAAAGGCGTCGACTTCCCGTTCCCGTCAATGTCAGGTTCTGGCGATCGTGTCTCCATCTGCTGGGCGGTGTTTGGCCAAGCTCCGGATCTGTCGCTAGGAGAGTACCAGCGCATTCCTGAATCGCAGCGTGATTATCTTTATCACGCTTGCCAAGGGATGGCGCTGGAGCCAAACCCAAATGAAACGGGCAATAGCTGCGCGTCGAAAGAGATTTTCCACACCTGTCGTGGCTCGAACAGCTGTAAAGCGGAAGGGGGCTGTGGTTTTGTGCAAAAAACCTCAGGCGGCGGCTCGGGATGTCGCAGTTTAAGTGCCACACCGAGCAATGAGAATGCGGTGCAAGCGGGTTGCGGCGCGCCGGAGCTCTACTCTCCGCCCGCCGATAACGCTTGCGGTGGCTTGGGCGGCTGCGCAGTGCCCATCTCCGCCTCACAGCTCTATCCCGATGGCGGCCTGATGCCCATTTACCAATTGCGCGCTGGACAGCATCCAGAACAGGTTTCCGGTGAAGGTGTGCAGTTTGCCACCGGTGATGCGGTGTATGACATCGCTTGGCAGGCGTACAGCAAAGCGTTGGCTGCTGAAGGAAAAACGGCGGGGGATAAGCCGCAACCTTTAGACCTACGTTTGGCCTTCCCACCATCAACGTAAGAAAAACAACAGCTTGCCTATTTGCAAGGCACGTCGCTCTGTCTGCCCTTTGGCAGACAGAGTTGTTATGACTACACATTCAGTTGAAAGGATGCCAATGCGTTCCACGTCAGATCTGCCTAATTTCCCAGCATCGACACCGCCCCATTCTCATGCAGAGGACTCTCATGCACAGGACTCTGATGCCGAGCTTAGTGCTTCCATGGGGTTTGGCGTCGGGCTTCGCTCTTGCCATTTTGCTTGGCTTGAGCAACACCTGCTACCAGAGCAAAGCGGCGTTGATTGGTTTGAAGCGATCAGCGAAAACTACCTCGACCACCATGGCTATGCGCGCCACTTACTCTTTAAGCTGCGCGAACACTATCCGATAGCCCTGCATGGCGTTTCGATGTCGATCGGCTCGAGCGATCCGCTGGATAAAGAGTACCTTGGTAAACTGCGGCTTTTGTGCCAAGAACTGGAGCCGAAGCTGGTCTCCGACCACCTTTGTTGGACAGGGATTCAAGGGATTAACAGCCACGATCTGTTGCCGATGCCGCTTACCGAAGAGAGCCTGACGCATGTCTGCGCGCGGGTGCAGCAGGTACAAGAGTTTCTGCAACGGCCGCTGGTGATAGAAAACCCCAGCACCTATTTTGCTTTTCAGGAGAATCAGTTCCACGAGTGGGATTTCCTTGCGCAGTTGGTTAAGCGCAGTGGCTGCCGCTTGCTGTTGGACGTTAACAACGTCTATGTGAGCGCGAAAAACCTCGGTTTCTCCGCTTATGACTACTTGGCGGGTATTCCGCTCGATGCAGTGGTGCAGTGTCATTTAGCCGGTCCGACCGATTGCGGAACCCATTTGATCGACACCCACGACAAGCCAGTACCAACCGCTGTGTGGCAGCTTTACCAACAGATGATCGAACAGGCTGGCAGGCCGATTTCCACATTGCTCGAGTGGGATGCCAATATTCCGGATTTTCCCGAACTCGTCGGCGAACTGAACCTTGCCAAAGCGGTATTACAAGGGCAAATTCCACAACGCGAGCCGTTAAGACAGAGCGAGAATGCACCACTCTCGACGCCGATTGCCGATGCGCTTGGCCGCAAGCAGTTCGTCTCTGCGCAGGAGGTCGAATGAGCTCATCCAATCAGTTAGCCGCGCGTCAGCAGTGGTTGCTTGAGTTGATTCTACAAGGCCCCCAAGCCAGCCAAATGGCCAGCGAGTTTATTGTCGGCTCGGCGCAAATGTCAGCGGCAGCACGTCTGGCCATATATCAGGACGGCTATCGGCTGCGTCTGCTTGAATGCATGACGGCGGAGTTTCCGGCATTGCAGCACTACCTCGGTGAACCGCTGTTTCGTCTATTCAGCTTAGGTTATCTGCAACAGCAGCCTTCCCGTCACTACAGTTTGTATCAATTGGGTGAGGGATTTGCTGATTTTCTCGCCGCAACGCGCCCGAGTGAGAAGAGCGTGCAGCCACAATGGGCAGCAGGACTTAAGATTCCAGAGCAACTCGCGAGATTCGAGAGGGCGCGGGCAAATGCACTCCGCGCTGCGGGGGCGCAGCCGCATAGCACGCCGGAGTTAGGTTGTCTGTTTCACTTTCCAGTGCTGGCCTTGCCTCAAAGCAGCACATTAGTCGAGCACGATTTTGCGCTGCATGACTATGTACTCGCCGCTGATCGCCACGCACTGGCGCTTGAAAAAGGTCAGTGCGTGGAAAAGCCCGCCATGCCCGCAGCACAGCCAGAGTCTCTGTTGATCTATCGCCATCAATTTCGCGTCAAAGTGGTCAAACTTGAAGCTTGGCAGGCCGATGTGCTGCGCGTATTAAGTGCCACGACGCACAGAGCGCAAAAGGGCAAAGCCATGCAAGCGGATTGGCAAACCTTGCTTGTGCACAACCGACTCGCTGAAAGCGAACTACTGATGAAACTTAACCTGTGGCTGCCACAGGCTTTAAAAGAAAATCAGCTTACGCTTGCCGAATAACGCTGTTTGAAAGCGCAGGCAAGGTGCTTCTTCGGTTTGTAACGGTGAAAAACGTGCGCAGCGCGTCCCAAGGGATTAATCCGACTGAGGCGAGTTTGCCTTGGGGAGGTTTCGATTAAAAATGCTGAGCAAGGCAGGGCTATCTTGGCGCTGTTTCGGGAAGAGTAAGTAGTTGCTGTTGGTGAGAAATGGCACCGGATGGTGGGTGATCCGTTGTCTCAAATGAGGGATCTCTTTATTAATCAGATAGTAGCCTATGTGTTTCTCTTCGGGGACAATTTCAACGCGCCCTTTGGCTAACTTTTCTAGGTTTTTGGCTGCCAAGCCATCACGTTCCATGTAGAGAACGCCACTCTCAATCAGCGCATCCATCTCCTGCCCATAGCTGTATGCAATCACACCACCCAGTTTGTACGGGGCCAGATCGCTAAGGGATTGCCACTCAAAAGGCTTTGCACTGGGGTAGAAAAAGACAAACTCTTCTTGGCTCACTGGCTGGCTATAGTAAAAATCGTTCTCCCGCTCCACGCTGTGCATCCAAATCGCCGTCGCATGGTAAAGCCCCCTCTGTGTTTCGGCGTACGCTCTTGCCCAAGGGAGAAAATGGAACTGAACTTGATAGCCTTCAGCCGCGAAGGCGGTTGAGATGATTTCGGCAACAAAACCATAATTTTTTAAATCACTGCCGATAAAAGGGGGCCATTCACCCGAAGCGATATGGATGACGTTATCTGCGCTGGTGCTGCTTTTTTCGATACGCTTTTCTGTAGCGTAAACCTTGACTCCCCAACTGCACAGAGCAAGTAAGCATAGGCCCCACTGAACGTGTTTAAAAAAGGCAGATTTCAACAGCGGAACTCCTTTGTCGTCATTGCGTCATGACTTGATGATGGGCGCAGACGATACCGACTGTCAATTTATCGAACCATTATCCATGAGAAGAGTCGCGCCTTGGCCATCCACAAAGGCGCAACTTGTGACGGGTGCTGCATGTCATACAAGTAACACCCGTTTCTCATCGCTTTGTCACAATCGGTCACTAGCTTGTTCGGATCTGTGAACAATAAGGAAGTATTAAATGTTTATCTCCCATTTTCGTCTGGGTGCGCTGGCGCTCATCTTGGCCAGTTCTTCTTTTGCCAGTTCCGCCGACTCGTTCAAACGTATCGCCAGTTTCCCGGTGGCTGACAATGTGCCCCATGGTATGGACAGCAAAAAGCCGACTTCGGCAGAGATCATCACCGCCACAGAAGATGGCAACACACTGATTTATTCCGACAGCCCGCTCGGCGGGATCGGTTTTATTGACATCAAACAGCCCCATATGCCGCAAGCCGCCGGGTTTCTCTCGTTGCATGGCGAACCCACCTCGGTCGCCGCGTATGATAAATGGGTGTTGGCGGCGGTGAACACATCGAAAAACTATACCCAACCTTCGGGATATCTGGCGATTGTGTCGGCGACTGGGCGCAAAATTGTCGATAAATGCGAACTGGGCGGCCAACCTGACTCGGTGGCCGTCTCTAAAGATGGTCGCTACATTGCGGTGGCGATAGAAAACGAGCGCGACGAGAGCCTTAATGACGGCGAACTGCCGCAGTTGCCAGCGGGTTTTCTGGTGATCATTGCAGCGCAAAAAGGCAAAGCCGACTGTTCCACAGCCAGACGCGTGACCTTGACTGGATTGGCGCAGATCGCCCCCGACGATCCTGAACCCGAGTTCGTCGCATTCAATACCGCCAATCAAATTGCGCTGACTTTACAGGAAAACAACCACATTGTGATTGTCGATGCCGCCAGTGCGAAAGTGGTCAATCACTTCTCGGCAGGTCGTGTGGACTTGCAGCAGATCGATGTGAAAAAAGATGGCGCGCTGCTGTTTACTGGCGAGCAGAAAGGCGTTTTGCGCGAACCGGATGCGGTGAAATGGCTCGATAATGAACGTCTGGTGATCGCCAATGAAGGTGATTATCACGGCGGCGCACGGGGTTTTACCATTTTCAGTAAGCAGGGTGAGGTGCTGTTTGAAAGCGGCGCGTCATTTGAGCATCAGATCGTGCGCGCCGGGCACTATCCAGAAAAACGCTCGGGCAAAAAAGGAGCAGAACCGGAAGGGCTGGAAGTCGCGACTTTCAACGGTCAGCAGTACATTTTTGTTTTGTCGGAGCGAGGCTCTGCGGTCGGCGTGTATCAAGACGAACGGGCGAATCCGCGCTGGATGCAACTGCTGCCCTCGGGCATTGCGCCAGAATCGGCGGTTGCCATTCCCCAGCGTAATTTGCTGGCAACCGCCAACGAAGCCGATCTCATTGCTGAAGGCGGTGCACGTTCTCATGTGATGATTTATCAGCTTGGCTCAGGTGAGCCGACCTATCCGCAAATCGTCTCGGAGAATGACAAACGCGGCGCGCCGATTGGTTGGGGGGCGCTTTCCGGCCTTGCTAGCGACGGCAAAAGGCCCGGCAAATTGTATGCAGTGAATGACAGCTTTTATTCTTCACAGCCGACGATTTTCACTATCGACGCAAGCAAAGCGCCTGCGGTAATTAAGGGCGCTCTTACGGTCACCCGCGACGGCAAAGCGGCGAAAAAGCTGGATCTGGAAGGTATTACGACCGATGGCAAAGGTGGCTTTTGGCTTGCCTCGGAAGGCAACGCCGCCAAAGAGGTGCCGCACGCGCTTTATCATGTCAACGCCAAAGGCGAAATCCAACAAACGGTTGAATTTCCACAAGAGTTGTTGCAATACGAAACTCGCTTTGGCGCAGAAGGGGTGACGTTAGTCGATGATACTTTGTGGGTTGCGGTGCAAAGACCGTGGAAAGATGACCCAAGTGATCGGGTCAAATTGCTCGCATACCACATTCCGTCGGATACGTGGCGCGCGGTGCACTACCCGCTTGAACAGACAGAAAAAGGTTGGGTCGGTTTGTCGGAGATCACCGCATTCCAAGGCAATCTCTACCTGTTGGAGCGCGACAATCAACTGGGCAAATCAGCCAAAATCAAACGCTTGTACAAAGTCTCGCTTAAGCAAATCTCGCCTGTCGCGCTTGGGCAAACCTTGCCAGTGGTGCAAAAAGAGCTGGCGTATGATTTCTTGCCAGAACTTAAGGCAGGCAATGGGTATGTGGTCGATAAAATTGAAGGTTTCACCATCGACCCGCAAGGCCGTGGCTACGCGGTGACCGATAACGACGGCGTAGATGACAGCAGCGGCGAAACCTTGTTCTTCAAACTCAAACTGGATTTTCTTGATCGTTAGTGCTGTTTCCCCCGGTTTTCGGCGTGAAAGCCGGGGGTGTTTCGCTTAAGTTACGCGTGTTTTAAACAATCCCACAGTAATTTGTAGCGCTTTTGTAACCAATTCTCTACCATCAAGACATCGTTCCCTATCGAGTTTGTTCCATGCTGGCGCAGTTTTTCGTTTTCCAAGTTGACCCGCACACGCTCATCACAGGCACTTATGATCCCGCTTTGGTGCTGCTTTCCGTCTTTCTGTCCTGCATGGCCTCCTTTTTTGCACTGCGTTTGGCGGCGGCAGCGCGGCATATTGTGATTAAAAAATACCGCTGGTTGGCGCTCTCTTCCGGCGCTTTTATTATGGCGGGCGGGATTTGGAGTATGCACTTTGTCGGCATGCTGGCGTTTGAAATGTCGCACCCGATGGCTTACGACCCGTGGATCACCGCGCTCTCTTTTTTGCCGGCTGTGATCGCCAGCTACATTGTGCTGCATTCGTTAAGTACCGAAGTGGCCAGCGTATCGGTAACGCTGCGTAATGGCATCATCGTAGGCGCGGGGATTGGCACTATGCACTACGTCGGTATGGCCGCCATGCGCATGGACGTGATTTTGCGCTACGACCCTTACTGGTTTGCCTTGTCGATTCTGGTGGCGGTGGGGTTGGCGTTTATTGCTCTCTCAACTCGCAGTACGCTGAAGAAAAAATTCCCGACAATGCGCTCGTTACATATTAGCCTCGTTAGCTCAGTCATCATGGGCGGGGCGATTTCCGGCATGCACTATACAGGAATGGAGGCAGCGCGTTTTATTCAAGATATGCAATGCGTCGTGCCGACCATCACCGAGCAAGATAACCAGCAACTGGCGCTGGTGGTGGCGATTTTCACTTTGCTTATCTCCACGTTGGCGGTCAATGTCAGCTCGCAGTTGCGCTATCGCCAGTTACTCAGCGAAAAAACAGCGGGAGAAGCGCGGCTGCAAGCGATCCTAGATACCGCCACCGATGGCGTGATCACAATTAACGCCAAAGGTGAAATTCAGGCAGTAAATGATGCCGTGAGTCAGATTTTTGGCTGGCAAGAGCCTGAGCTAATTGGGCGCAATGTGTCAATGCTGATGCCTGCCCCACATCAAGCGCAGCACGATTCCTATCTCGCGCGCTATTTGCAAACCGGTGAAACCAAGGTCATTGGCGCGCCACGCGAAGTGGAGGCCAAACATCGCGATGGTGGTCTCATTCCCGTACGTTTAGGTGTCGGGCAGGTCAATTTGGAAAGTGGGGAAACCCTGTTTGTTGGTTTTGTAGCCGATATTTCCGAGCGCAAAGCGATGGAAGAGAAGCTGCGCGAGAGTGAAGCGCGCCTCAGATCGCTGATGCAAAACATTCCCGGCGCGTCGTTTCGTCGCCTGCTTGATAGCCAATGCACACCGATTTTCCTCAGCGATGGCATCGTGGATCTGTGCGGTTACACTGCGCAAGATTTTCTCTCAGGCAAACAACGTTTTGCCGATTGTATCGTTGCCGAAGACAGAGATAAGGTCTGCTCCTCGATAGCCGCCTCTCTTGATGATCGCGAAACCTACGAGGTGGAATATCGCCTCATTCACCGTGATGGTCATACCGTATGGGTGTTGGAAAATGGCATGATCGTGCGCGACGAAAACGGCCAAATTTTGTGGAGCGATGGTGTGACGGTGGATATTTCCAGCCGCAAAGCGATGGAGGAAGAACTGGTCGAGGCGCGGCAACGAGCCGAACAAGCGGCGGAAAGTAAAGCCTCGTTCTTGGCAAACATGAGCCATGAAATCCGCACGCCGATGAACGCGATTATTGGTTTTACCGATATTCTGCTCGACTCGGAAATCAGCGGTGAAAGCCGCCGTCATTTGCAAACCATCAGCCAGTCGTCGCGCTCTTTGCTGCATCTGCTCAACGACATTTTAGACAGCGCCAAGCTAGAGAAAAACAAACTGGAGATAGAACCCATCCCGTTCAAGCTCTCTTCTTGCGTCGATACGGTGATCTCCACCCTGTGGCTCAGCGCTAAAAGTAAAGGGATAGAGCTGGATTTGCAGCTGGATGTGCAACTGCCGGATGTGGTGTTTGGTGCGGAAGATCGTATCCGGCAGGTGCTGATGAATCTGGTTGGCAATGGCATCAAATTTACCGAAAAAGGCAAAGTCTCGTTGCTTGTCGAGGCGCTAAGTGCCAAACCCGATTGGGTGCGCTTTAGTGTGCAAGATACTGGCATCGGCATTGAAGCGGATCGGCTAAGCGCAATTTTTGAGCCTTTCACTCAAGCCGATGCGTCGATGAGTCGCCGCTTTGGTGGTACCGGACTGGGTACCTCGATTTCCAAACAGTTGGTGGAGTTGATGGGCGGTGAGATCCACGCCAACAGCGAAGTGGGTGTCGGCAGCTGTTTTTATCTCGATTTACCGCTGCCCGCCAGTGAACTGAGTGTGGCAGGCGGTGTGATGGAAGTAGTTATGCTGCCGCCATTGCGGATACTGGTGTGTGACGACATTGAACAAAACGTCAATTTGTTGAAGATTTTGCTTGAACGTCAAGGGCATACGATCTTCATCGCTCGCGATGGTTTGCAAGCGGTCGAGCAGTATCAAACTCAAGAGCTTGACGTGATTCTGATGGATATTCAAATGCCCAATCTGGATGGTTTGGCCGCCAGCCGCGAGATACGCCGTCTGAGTGAAACCTTACCTAGAACACGGGTACCGATCGTTGCCTTGACTGCTAGCGTATTAGTGGAAGATCGCCTTGAAGCTAAACAGGCGGGCATGGATGGTTTTGCCAACAAGCCAGTGGAGATGGGCCAACTGACACGAGAAATTGCCCGAGTGTTAAAGCTTGATCCAGAGGTGTACAACACATCGCTCAACGAGGGCGATGTGTTGGCAAATTCGCCCGACTATCAGGTTATCCATTATGGTAAAGCGATCAAGTTGTGGGGCGATGAGCAATTGTACGCGCAGGAGCTCGGCAAGTTGGTGGCGAAAAACCGTGATATTTCAAGCCAGTTGGCGCAATTGCTCGATAGAAATCACTGGAATGAACTGGCTGAGCGTGCCCATGCGATGAAAGGGATCACAGGCAACTTGGCGTTGATGCCACTGTTTTACGCCTTTACCCAACTGGAAAAATCCGCCGATGGTCATCGGCCTGCACAAGCAGAAAAATCGCTGGCGGAGATCTCTCAATATTGGGCGCAGTTGATGGTCGAGCTCGACATGCTGCAACAGCGCGCTACTCGTCACGTTAGCCAATCACTAGCGCTTGATGTCAGCGAAGAAGAGATACTGGCTTTGTTGAATCAATGGCTGAAAGCGACCCGCGCGGGTGAACTGCGTGATGATCTGGCTGCTCATGTGCCGCAAGTGGCGCCCGATCAGATTAAAAAAATGATCGTCGATGCGCTTAACGCGATGGACGAATTTGATTTTAAAGCGGCGGCTGGGTTCATTCAGTCGGCGATTGACGCTCTGCAATCTTAAGGAAACGTTATGTCTTTGCTTGCTAAACCTACACCACGCATCCTTATCGTTGATGATGAGCCAGCAAACCTTAAGGTTATGCGTCAGGTGTTGCAGGAAAACTACCGCTTGTCGTTTGCCCGCTCAGGACAAGATGCGCTGGCGCTGCTGGAGCAAGAAAAAGTCGATCTGATTCTGCTCGATATCATGATGCCGGAAATGACCGGATTTGACGTATGCCAGCGGCTGAAATCCAACCCCAAAACCGCAGCGATTCCGGTCATTTTTGTCACTGCGCTGCGTGATTCCATTGATGAAGAAACGGGTTTTGCCCTTGGCGGGGTCGATTACATTACCAAACCGATTGTGCCCGCGATTGTGCGTGCGCGCGTGAAAACTCACCTTTCGCTGGTCAACATTGACGCTTTACGTGAGGTACAAATTGATTTGATCCAACGTCTTGGTCGCGCGGCTGAATACAAGGACAACGAAACAGGGATGCACGTGCAGCGCATGAGCCACTACTCGAAAATCCTTGCCATGGCGGCCGGCATCGATGAAGAACGTGCTGACGAGTTGCGTATGGCGGCAACCATGCATGACATCGGAAAAATTGCTATTCCCGACAATATCTTACTTAAACCCGGAAAGTTGGATGAGCGAGAGTTTAGCCACATGAAAAAGCACGCGGAAATTGGCGCGAGCATTTTAGCCGAGCCACGCTCCGCGTTGGTGGCGCTGGCGCGCAGTATCGCCATTACTCACCATGAAAAATGGGACGGCTCAGGTTACCCGAATGGATTGGCGGGTGAAGCTATTCCACTGGAAGGGCGTATTGCGGCGATAACGGATGTGTTTGATGCTTTAACCAGCGAGCGACCTTACAAAAAAGCGTGGCCGATTGAAGAGGCGATCGAGTTTGTTCAGGCGCAATCGGGCAAACATTTTGACCCGCAGCTAGTGAGGTTGTTTATCGAGCAACTGCCTAAAATTCTTGAGATTAAAGAGAAATTTAAAGAAGAGAGCTTTCAACGCTAATATCAAAATGGCAGCCCAACAGGGCTGCTTGTCTCACTCTGCCAATGATTCCAGTGCTTGGAGCGCCGCGTGCGCTTTCTCTTGTGGGACAAAAATATGATCATGGTAATAACCGGCGATCACATTGGCGCTGATGCCATGTTTGGCGAGCTGGCTCGCAAACGCCGCCGTTAAGCCAACCGCTTGCAAACTGGAATGCACCGTTAACGTAATCAGGCGAAAGATGCCATCAAATGTCAGGCCGCCAAGATCGGCTTTGTCGCGTGGCACAACCAAGGTCAGCCCTTCTTGCTCACGAAAAGTCGCTATCGGCTCTAGGTGCAAATGGTTGGCTAATGGGCCATCGACGCAGCAGAAAACGTACTCACCGTCGAGCAGTTTGGGTGACATGGATTTTAGCAGTAGGTCTAAATCGGTAATCGCGCTCATAACAACTCCTTGTGAAGTAGCTTGGCCGCAAGCTTACGCGGCGATTTGGCTGAAGTACACCGCATGATATTAATCCATGATTAGCTGCGCTTATACGCTTTGCCGGCACTGGTGAATCAGTGTTATCAAGGTGTCGAGCTGCGCTTTGGCGTCATCCTGCAAGGGATAGCCCGCGTTGATGCGCAGACAGTCTTGATACAAATCCAACGTGGTGAAGAGTTGCCCTAAACGTATATCCAACCGCTGCTCTTGTGCCTGTTTCGCAAAGCTATCTGCATCAATGCCGGGTATCTGAAGCCAGATAACCATGCCGCCTTGCGGTTGGCTGATTTTCACCTCAGCGGGTAGATGGGCGCTGAGATACTGAAGGTATTCTCGCTTCAGCTGCGCCAATTTCTGCCGCCGCTTTTTGACCTGACGAGCGTAGTGCCCCGAGGCGATATAGTCGGCAACGGCAAGCTGCATGGGGGTTGCTACGCCGTAGCTGCTGACCGAAAAGCGGCGTTGATAGGTCTCAAGATAGCGCCCGGGCAGGCACCACCCCAACCGATAACCGGGAGAGAGGCTTTTTGACACCGAGCCGCACCACAGCACATAGCCATCAGTGTCGTAACATTTTGCCGGTAGCGGCGTTGTTTCTTCGTGGCTCAACTCCAGATACACGTCGTCTTCAATCACTGGGATCTGGTATTGGTTGGCCAACTTTGCCAAGGCCTGTTTCTGTTTGACCGACATAGTGATGCCCTGCGGATTCATGTGCGAGGTGCAGAAGATCGCTGCGGTGACCACGCCTTGCTGGAAATGGCTCTCCAACTGAGCGAGATCAATTCCGTCATCCAGTGAGGGAATTTCGACGATGTTGCGTGACATCTCGCCAAGGAGCTGCAAAATGCCGTTAAAACAGGGGGAACTGATGGCGATGGCATCCCCCGGCTGTGTGCAAGCTTCCAACGCGGTTTTGATTGCCGACATGCATCCTGATGTCACCACAACCTCGTCAGGAGAAAAATTCAGCCCGAGCGGCGTAAAGTGATCGCTCAGCGCGGTGCGTAGTGAAAGCTCGCCACGGCTGTCTGGATAGCGATTGAGTCTGTCCCCCATGCGCTTGACCGCACGGCGAAAACTGCGTTCCAGTTCAATCACATCCGCCGCTTCACTGTGCGTGCTGGAAACCCCAAGCGGTCCATTAAAGGCGACAGGCAACTGGTGATTGGGTTTCGCCGCAGAGATTTGGCTGACAAACTGCGTCCATTCTGGGGTGGCGTGAGAAACCGCACTGGCTGAAACAAAATAGCCCGCTTGCGGCCGGGCGTGAATTCGCCCTTGGGATTCCAGCTCCTGATAACAGCTGATAGCGGTCGACAGACTCACCGCTTGCTGTTTGGCAAGTTGGCGCAGTGACGGTAGGCGGCTGCCGGGTTTGCGTCGGCCTTGTTCAATGTCGCTAACAAACTGCTGTGCCAGTTCTTGATAACGGCTCATCTTGCGCCCCCTTAAAATTGTACTGGTTTTAATTGTAAAAATTGTATCTGTATCCCTTTGCTTGCTCAAGCCATACTCCGTCTGTCGATGATTGGCGTAGAAGGGAGAGAGTATGAAAAGAGAAGATCTGCTGCTGGCGGTTGCGGTGATGGCGATATGGGGTTTTAACTTCTCCATGATCAAGTTGGGGGTGAGCGAAGTGCATCCGCTGCTGGCGACGGCGGCCCGTTTTACCTTGGCCGTGTTTCCGGCGATATTTTTTATTGCGCGGCCCAAAGTCGCTTGGCGCTATTTGGCGGCGTATGGAATGGTGTTTGGTGTGGGCATCTGGGGCATGGCCTCTTGGTCGATCACCGCTGGCTTGTCGTCGGGAATGTCCTCGATCTTGCTCTCGACCAACGTGCTGTTTGGCATGCTGATGGGGCTGGTGGTGTTCAAAGAGCGTTTGTCGCGTCGCAAATTACTCGGCGCGGGCTGCGCACTGGTGGCGCTACTGATTTTGGTGTTTGCCACCCAAGGCAATATTACGCTCAGCGGCTTGGTGCTGATTTTAACCGCTGCGATGAGTTGGACCGTGATGGGCGTGATCGTCAAAGCATCAAAAACTACCCAAGCATTTGCATTTAACGTGTGGGGAATGTTGTTTGCTCCGTTGCCATTGGTGCTGTTTGCGCTGGCGCTACACGGGCCAAATATTCTGTGGCAAGCGGCGGAAAAATGGAGCACGTTCACTACCATAGCGGTGGTGTTTCAGGCCTATCCTACGACGTTGTTCGGCTATTGGGTGTGGAACAAAATGCTGATTAAGTATCCGTTAAGTACCGCTGCACCCCTGACGCTATTAGTGCCGATCTTTGCGTTAGTTAGTGGTTTCTTTATGTTTGCAGAAACCCTGACACTGGCACAGATCATCGCTTGCGCGCTGTTTTTGCTCGGTATTGGTTTGATTGTTAAACCAGCCAAACCCAAGCCGTCGCTTGCTCAAGCAGAGGTGCTGGTACGCTAGTTACCTCGAAAAGTAGTGGATAAAATAGCGGTACGAGCGTCGAGGCAGGATGGTTTTTGTCTAAAGGATTCTTATGCGAGGATTTCTTCGCATCCATCATCAGAGAATCCTATGCTGACCGCTTTAGCGATTAACAATTACCGTTCCATTCTTGATCTGGTCATCCCGCTTGGGCCGCTGAATGTGATCAAAGGGGCGAATGGGACGGGCAAGTCTAACCTCTACAAAGCGCTGCGTTTGCTGGCTGAAACGGCGCAAGGTGGTGTTGTTTCTGCCTTGGCAGCCGAGGGCGGCTTAGACTCCACCTTTTGGGCAGGCCCGGAAAAAATCACAGCGGCCATGCGACGCGGCGATCAACCCGTTGAACAAAACGTGCGGCAGGAGGTGAAGCGTCTCAGGCTCGGTTTTTCGACCGAGCACTTTAGCTACGCCATCTCGCTTGGGTTGCCAACGCCGACGATCTCCATGTTTGGTCGCGATCCTGAGGTAAAGCGCGAGTGTATCTGGAACGGGCCTGTCTATCGTCCGGCGAGCGCTTTGATTGACCGCACAGGTGCGATGATCAAGTCACGTGAGGGTCGAAGCTGGCAGGTCGTTTCACAGCATATTGCGACTTACCACAGCATGTTCGATCAAATCGCCGATCCCATGGTTACCCCTGAAGCGTTTACTTTGCGTGAAATCATTCGAGGGTGGCGTTTTTACGACCACTTTCGCACTGATAAGGACGCGCCAGCACGCCAGCCTCAATTAGGCACAAGAACGCCGGTGCTGCATCATGATGGGCGAGATCTCGCTGCCGCATTGCAGACCATCATTGAAGTTGGTGATAAAGAGACGCTGTTTAAAGCGATTGATTACGCTTTTCCCGGTGCGACCATTCGCATTCTCAACCACAGTGATGGCCGCTTTTCGTTGGAGTTTAAGCAGCATGGGCTTTTGCGACCACTAAGCGGAGCAGAACTGTCTGATGGTACTTTGCGCTACTTGCTGTGGGTTGCTGCGCTATTGACGCCCCGTCCACCGAGCCTGATGGTGCTCAATGAGCCAGAAACTAGCCTGCATCCTGATCTGCTGCCTGCTTTAGCACGGCTGATCCTTCACGCCAGTGCCCATACTCAAGTGTGGGTCGTGTCGCACGCGCCTCGATTAATCGCCGCGCTGCAAGCCCACCCTGAATGCAACACTATCGAGTTAGATAAAGATTTTGCTCAGACTGTGGTACCGGGCATGGATATGCTTTCCACCCCCAATTGGCGCTGGCCGGATATGGGGTAGGCAGAAATTCGGTATCGGCAACGTGTCATTATACCGCCGTGGGTGTTGTGCTTGTTTGTTTCGATAACACAAGGTCACATAAAAAGGCGACACCGCATTTCTGCGCTATCGCCTAAGTTTGTCTGGTCTAGGGTAAATCAAACACCAATGCGGTGACGGTTTCACTGCCTGAACTGCGCAGTTCAAGCACGGTTTGATCCACCACTTTGGCGCCATCCCCCGGCTGAAGTTTGGTGCTATCAAGCGATAGCGTGCCACTAACCAGATGCACATACACCTTGCGTCCGGCTTGCACTGCTAAGTTCAATGACTCGCCGGATGCTAAGATCAGCTGTGATAAGGTTGCGTCTTGCTTAATGTGCAGTGTGCCTTCTCGGCCATCAGGCGTGGCGATGGGCGTCAGTCCCGGCTCACGACCAAAATCTTTCTGCTGATAGCCGGGCTGGCCGCCGAGGCTGTTGGGCTCAATCCAGATTTGCAGAAAACGCAAATCATCTGCTTTGGAAGCGTTGAACTCACTGTGGTAGATGCCTTTGCCTGCCGACATCAGCTGGAATTCACCCGCTGGCAATGTTTGTACGTTGCCCTCGCTGTCTTTGTGCGCAATGGTGCCGCTGAGCACGTAGCTGATGATTTCCATGTCGCGATGACCGTGAGTCTCAAACCCTGCGCCGGGGATCACCTTGTCATCGTTGATCACACGCAGTGCAGAAAAGCCCATATGCTGTGGATCGTAGTAACTACCAAACGAGAAAGTGTGTTTACTGTCGAGCCAGCCAAAGTTGGCGCGCCCGCGCTCTTGTGCTTGTCTTACGCTGATCATGATGTCTCCTCGATCTCTGTGAGAGTGGATTATTTCCCAGTCAGTTTCTGGCTAAGAATGCTATCTAGGCCCAGTTTACCAGCGCCCGAAAAAGCCAGTGATACGCTTGCAGCCAGCAGAGCCAAACCAAATTCGTAACCGTTGTTGGCCATAAACAAGCCATTCTCAAGGTGTACAGAGACAATCGCCACAACCATGGTAAAGGCAAGCGCAAATGCGGCTGGGCGAGTCAGCAAGCCAAGCAAAATGGCCAATCCGCCGAAAAACTCGGCACTGCCTGCTAGGCCAGCCATCAACATGCCAGGGCCAAGGCCGATGGAATCCATCCATTGTCCGGTTCCTGCAAGGCCATAGCCGCCAAACCAACCAAACAGTTTCTGCGCGCCGTGAGCCATAAAAATGATGCCGATTGGCAAACGAAGTGCCAGCGCGCCGTAACCTGCCTTCGATTCCGCTAAACTTTTGATTAATGATTTCATCTTCATATCCTCAATAATTTTTAATGTCTTTTTGTTTTGAGAGAGGCTTTATCTCTCAAGCGTTGAAGCAAGTTTAGAGGGAAACGTTGCTTGCGATAATCACTAGTTAGCGATTAAGACATTCAATTATTTCGAATGAGTTTGGTGGGTTTTAAGAGTACGCTGGTGCCGCGTCTTCGCAGCTCGGATTAGTAAAGCCAGCTCGGAGAAAGAACGTGATAGCGCGCGATATGGCGTGTGGTTAGATAGGCTATACTCTTCATCAATTTAACAGCGACAGACAGGCAAAGTAACCGATGGAAAATCAACCGTTAAGCGAACTTATTGGTCAGCGAGTGCTGGCCGTTTTGGGCGGCTATGGCGAAGAGGCTGCCAAGATGGATGTTTATATCTGCGGCGTACAAGTACTCTCGGATACCCGGCTCAAAGTGATGTTGCCAAACGGGCATACGCTGCAAAATGAGCAGTGGGTTACGCTGCATTTGGATAATCGCACTGGCGTTGGTGAGTACGATGCCGAGTTACAGGTTTATCGTCTCTCCTTCAAAGGATGCGTCAAACAAATTGCCGACTACGAAGTGATCGTTGACGCACTCGAATATCAAGTCTATTACGGTATTTCTGCCATCAAAGAGTACCGTGCAAAAGGGTATGAGTTTCCCGTTGATACGCGTGCATCGCGCCCGCTGCCACGCTCGCCGCTTGAGCATGTGCCGCCGATTGACAATGAAGAGCACGACAACAAAATCGGCGTACTGCTGACATTTGCCGAGCAGCAGCCACACACCACAGTGATGGCGTTTCTCTCTTCGGTTGACGACGACATCTTTTTCATTACTTTACCCAGCACTTTCAAAGGCCAGTTATTAGGGCGTGATAATCGCTGTTACTTTGCGATTGATAGCCGTGCCACGTTTACCTTCGAGCAGGTGATTGAGTGGAACTACAGCATCATTCGTGGCGAGGTGTACGAAATTGAAAAGGGCTCTGAGGTGTTTACGCAAATCCAAGAGCTATTTATTGCCAAAAACCCTTGGGAGATGGGCTTTTTCAGTTTGCCAGAGATCCAGATGTACCATCTCAAAGCGCAAAGCGTAGTGTGCCCCAAACGTGCCACACAGTGCGGTTGAGCGAATATTCATCGCCTACGCCCTTGATTGGCAAACTTGTGATAGGGGTTAAGTTTTAGGGCGTAGTGGCGGTGAATGATGTCCGTTGCCACAGAGTTTTTTACCATACACGGTGAACAAACCTATTCTAACAACGGACTGAACGATGAAACTCAATGCCATTACCCTGACTTTATTGCTCAGCTCGGCCGCCGCGGTCGCTGAGCCCAATCTGACCATTTCAACCACCACCAACAGCCGCGATTTCCCACTCAGCGCCGAGCAGCCGTTAGTGGTACCGCTTGTCAAAGATACCTACACCTTGAAAGTGACCGGGCTTGAGGGGAACTGCCAAGCGCAGGACGACCAGCGCATCAAGTTTAACCAACCGATTTCGCTAAACTGCGGCAAAGCCACCGAATTACCGCTGAAAATCCTCTTTAGCGGCGATTACTCTTTTGCTTTTGATGCAAGCGCGAACACCTTGACCTTTAAGCGTGAACCGAAAAAGGTCGCCAAAAGCGAGTTTAAGCGCCCCGTGCCGCAAGTTGAATGTGAAGTGTACGCTGGCGGGGAAGTGAGTGTGAACCTTGGCGACACCTTTGCCGACGGCACTGAACTGCGCGACGCGTACAGCGGCCAAATTGTGACGGTAAAAAACGGCGCTGTGTCACTCACCCCTGCGGCGAGCTCTGGCGGTCTGCTGCTGCTTGAGCCAGTGACCCCGGCTAAGTCAGATGCTGGTTTTGATTACCGCAACGCCAATATCTACTTTGTTATGGTCGATCGTTTCCACAACGCCGATCCGAGTAACGACAACAGCTACGGGCGCAAAAAAGATGGCAAAGAGGAAGTGGGGACGTTTCATGGCGGCGATTTAAAAGGTGTAATTGCAAAGCTTGACTACATTCAAAGCCTTGGCACGGATGCGATTTGGCTTTCGCCAATTGTCGAACAAGTGCATGGCTTTGTTGGCGGCGGTGACAGCGGTTCGTTTCCTTTTTACGCGTATCACGGCTACTGGACGCGGGATTTCACCAAAATTGACCAAAACTTTGGCAACGACGCCGACCTAAAAACCTTGGTCGATGAAGCGCACAAACGCGGCATCAAAGTCTTGCTTGATGCGGTGATCAACCATTCCGGCTATTCGACCTTGGCTGACTTACAGTTTGATGGCTTGAACGTCATCAAACCCGAGGGGCAACTGCCGACCAAATGGGCAGATTGGCAGCCACAAGCAGGCCAGAACTGGCACAGCTACCATCAAGCGATTGATTACCAAAGCCAAAACTGGCGACAATGGTGGGGGCCAGATTGGGTGAGAACAGGGCTGCCCGGCTATCAGGCTCCGGGCAGCAGCGATATCACCATGTCGTTGGCCGGTCTACCCGATTTCATCACTGAATCGACCAAATCTGTGACGCCGCCCGCTTGGCTGCTCAACAATCCCGGTACGCGTGTGGTGGCAAGAGAAAACTACAGCGTGGCCGATTATCTGATTGAATGGCAAAGCGATTGGGTGAAACGTTTCGGTATCGACGGTTATCGCGTTGATACAGTGAAGCACGTTGAAGGCGAGGTGTGGCAACGGTTGAAAAAAGCCGGCAGCGAACGCCTTGAAGAGTGGCGTAAAGCCAACGGAAAAACCGGTGAACCCTTCTGGATGATGGGTGAAGTTTGGGGGCATTCGGCGTATCGCAGCCCTTATTTTGATGATGGCTTTGATGCTTTGATCAACTTCGACATGCAGAAAAAACTGGATAAAGGCGCGGCCTGTTTTAGTCAAATGGCCGACACCTATCAGGATTACGCTAATACCATCGCCAAAGAGAAAGATTTTAATCCGGTCAGTTACATGTCTTCTCACGACACTGAGCTGTTTTTCAGCCGCTTCAAAGACTATGCGATGCAGCGTAACGCCGCCAATGCATTGCTGCTGAGCCCCGGCGCGGTGCAGGTTTATTACGGCGATGAGATCGGCCGCAACATTGGCCCGTACGCCGACGATTTCCATCAGGGAACGCGCTCAGATATGGTCTGGACGCTCAATGACGAGCAACAAGGCTTGTTGAAACACTGGCAGACCGTCGCCAAATTCAGACAAGCTCACCCGGCGATTGGCGCTGGCGTACATCAGGTGATAGAGCAAGAGGGTGCGTATGTTTTTTCTCGCACCAAAGGCGATGACAAGGTGGTGGTCGCTTTTGTCGGCCGAACGGAGAAATAGTCAGCATCGACCTCACCCATACCATCCCTCGACGAAGTTCGAGGGATTTTTTTGACCTTTCTCCTGTATTACCCGTCGCAAGCAGATGAGCTTGATTGCAACCGAGACAAATAAAAACAGCAAAAACGGGTCGAGATCACAGCGAAAAAGATCTCGACCGTCAGCGTTTAACTCGGCATAATGCATTAAAAATACTTACGTGATTTTAAGTTTATGACCCAAGAAGAGCGCCTGATTCACTTACAAATGCTGATCAAGCAGCAGGGGAAAATGACCCTGACCGACATCTGTGACCAGTTTGGTGTGTCGCGTGATTCCGCGCGGCGCGATCTGGTGAAGCTCACCCAGTTGCCTGGCATTCAGCGCATTCGAGGCGGTGCTATGTTGGCGCCGGTATCGCCGAAAAGCGAGCCGTTCTCGGCCAAAGCCGTCAGCGCGAGCAAGCACGCGTTGGCGCAGTGCGCGGCATCGATGGTGGATGCGCAGGATTACATTGTGCTCGATACCAGCACCACGTTGGCGCTGGTCCCCGGTTATCTGGCGGCACCCGCGACTATCGTCACCAACTCAGTCAACACGCTGGCTCAGGTTGAAGAGGGGGCTTCGTATACGGTCCATTTGTTGGGCGGTCATTTCGACCCGTACAGCCGCGCCATTTTGGGTCCGCAGGCCGAGCAGCAAATGGCAGGCTATCATGTCAACAAAGCATTTATTGGCGTGTGCGCCCTGTCTGAGCGCGGTTTGACCACTAACTATGAACAAGAAGCGTCGATGAAACGTGCGATGATGGCGCAAGCGCAGCAGATCATTTTGGTGTGTGAGCAGCGCAAAATGGGCACCGAGAATTTTCATCACGTGTGTGATGTGGCGGCGATCGACATGGTGATCACCGACGCGCCACCCGCGCCAGCACTGCAAGAATTATTTGACCGTCACGACATTCAGTGTGTTGTGGCGACCACACCAGAAGGACAGTTTTGATATGACTTACGCTCCGGTAAAAACCGCCGTGATCGGCTACGGCTATTCGGCGAAAACCTTTCACTTGCCTTTCATCAACGCGCTGCCTGAGCTGACGCTGAGTGCGATCAGTTCCAGCCAGCAAGCCGCGGTCGCGGCCGATTGGCCGAGCGCGCAATGGTTTGTCGATGCGAATGATCTGCTGGATAACAGCGATGCGGAGCTGGTGATCATCACCGCGCCGAACGATGTGCATTACCCGCTGGCCAAACGCGCGTTGCAAAATGGCAAACACGTGATCGTTGAAAAGCCGTTCGTGACCCGCATTGAAGATGGCGAAGAGCTGATTGCGTTGGCGGCGGAAAAAGGCCTCACGCTGAGCGTGTTTCATAACCGTCGTTGGGATGGCGATTTCCTCACTCTGCAAAAGCTGATGGCGGAAGGGCGTTTGGGCGACATCAAACTGTTTGAATCCCACTTCGACCGCTACCGTCCACAAATTCGTCAGCGCTGGCGTGAACTGGCGCAAGATGGCGGCGGTATTTTGTTCGATTTGGCGCCGCACCTGCTGGACCAAGCGCTGGCGCTGTTTGGCTTGCCACAAGCGATCAATGCGCAGTGCCGCATGATGCGCCCGGGCGCGACCACCATCGATTACTACAACTTGATCCTGCACTACCCAAATCATTTGGTGCACCTGCATTCAAACCTCTACAGCCCAGAGCCGAATCTGCGCTACAAAGTGCTGGGTAGCCTGGCGAAGTACGAGAAATACGGCCTCGATCCGCAGGAAACCTACCTCAAAGAAGGCAAGCAGCCGGACAGTCCGCAGTGGTCGCAGGAAGATGCGTCGCTGTATGGTCAGCTGCACAGCGAAACGGGATCAGAAATTATTCCAACTGAACTGGGCGGCTACCAGCTCTATTTCAAAGGCGTGGCGGATGCGATTCGTCTCGGCATGGCCAACCCGGTGCCGCCAGAGCAGGCGTTGCAAAACATTGCGCTGATTGAAATGGCGCTGGAGAGCAGCAAAACAGGTCAAACGTTGCAGGTGAAGTTATGAGCCTGACATTATCCGAGATTGCGCAGCAAGAAGAGACGCTGCAGCTGAGCCATTTTAACCACGATGTCGCGTGGCAACTGGGCTGCGCGCTCAAACAGATGGCAGAAAGCCAGCAAGCTGTGGTGGCGATTGAAGTGTATGGTTTTGGCCAGACGCTGTTTCAATACGCCATGCCGGGCACGTGCGCGGATCATCTCGATTGGATGCGTCGCAAACGCAATTCGGTGCTGCGTTATGGCCGCAGTTCTTACTATCTGTCGCTGTACAACGCGCAAAAACAGCGCGAATTTGAGACGCAGCCGCACATTGATGCTGCGGAATATTGCGCTCATGGCGGCTCGTTTCCGATTCGTATTGCCGGATCTGGATTGGTGGGGGCAGTGACGGTTTCTGGTTTGCCTTCTTTGCACGATCACAATTTGGTCACGCAGGCACTTGCTCAGGTAATGGCTGAGAGCAAAAAATGAGAAAAGCCCGTGCTGGGCTTTTCTTAGTTTGACGTCATTCACAAGTCCTTTGATGCTTTGTTTACAGTGTAAATTTAGCTCAGTTTGACCAGCGCAAACTGTTTCTTACCGCGTTGCAGCAGGTAGTAGCGATCGAACAGCGCAAAACTCTGGTTTAAATCGGCGTCGGCCATTTTTTCCCCGTTGACGCGAATGGCGCCATTGGCCAACCATTCGCGCGCCTGACGTTTGGAGCTGGCGAGTTGCGATGCGATCAGCAGTTCAACCACATCATCGGCGGTGCTGACGGTGGTGCACGGCAGCCCATCCAACTCAAGCTGTGCCAGTTCATCCAGGCTGAGCTGTGCAACTGCGCCACTGAACAGCGCGTCACTGATGCGCTGCGCGCTCGCTAAACCCGCTTCACCATGCACAAATGCAGTGATGTTCTCGGCCAGAATTTGCTGCGCTTGTGGTTTGCCGCTTCGCACGGCATCTTCGGCTTCAATGCGTGCAATCTCGTCCACCGACAGGAAGGTGTAGTAACGCAGAAAACGGTATACATCGGCATCGTCGCTGTTCAACCAGAACTGGTAGAACGCGTAGGGCGAGGTTTTACTCGCGTCCAGCCAAACGGCGCCCCCTTCGGTTTTGCCAAATTTGCTGCCGTCGGATTTGGTGACGAGTGGCAGCGTTAAACCATGCACGGTTTCGTTATTCAGGCGACGGGTGAGGTCGATGCCACTGACGATGTTGCCCCATTGATCGTTACCGCCAATTTGCAGGCGACAATGATGTTCGCGGTTCAAATGGGCAAAGTCGAACGATTGCAGCAGCGAGTAGCTGAATTCGGTGAACGAAATGCCTTGGTCCGGGCGAGCCAGACGCTGTTTCACTGATTCGCGGTTGATCATTGCATTGACTGAAAAGTGTTTGCCGATGTCGCGGAAGAAGTCGATCACATTCACTTGGCCTGTCCAGTCGGCGTTATTGACACACCGCAGTGGCTGGGTGAGATGCGGCGTCATGGTGCGTGTGATCTGCTGGCGTAAATCGTCCACCCATTGCTGCACGGTCTGCGCTGAGTTGAGTGTGCGTTCGGTGGCTTTAAAGCTTGGGTCGCCAATCATGCCTGTTGCGCCGCCAATCAGCGCAATGGCCTGGTGCCCCGCATCCTGAAAACGTTTGAGCATCAACAGCGGCACCAAGTGACCAATGTGCAGGCTGCCTGCGGTTGGATCAAAGCCGCAGTACAGGGTTTGCGGTTCAGAGAATAGGGCGGTGAGTTCATCGAGCGATGTGCTTTGCGCGATCAGGCCGCGCGCGGTTAAATCATGAAATAGGGTTTGGGAATTCATACAGCCTCCAAGATGTCTTGCAGGCAGAGTAACGGAAAGGGCTTTGTGTCGGCGATGTCCCTAAAGGGATAATCGCGGCGATTTTCTCAAGCGCGTGGCGAGCGGTTTGGCGCGCCAATCAGGTGATTTAAAAACAGCTGAAACAGTTCACTGAGCGAGGCGACATGGAGCTGCGCGTAGATGCGCTTGCGATGATTTTTGACCGTGCCGTGTGTGATGCCCAATTGCGTCGCGATCTCTTGCGAATCCAACCCTTGTACCAGCAGCGCGGTAATTTGCTGCTCACGTGGGCTCAGTAGTTGGGTGCCAAAGCTTGCTAGTGCGCGTTCCACCCAGCGGCGCATGTCGGGTGTGTGGTTGGTCTCGCTCTCCGGCGCAGTGTCATCGCTATGGGCCAGCAGCAGCGCATTGGCGCTCCAATGTTGGCGGCAGAGCGGCGCCAGCGTGTGGAATCGGCTTTTGAGCGCTTGTCGGTCCTGCGCGGAAAAACGGCGTCCGGCAGCAAGGTGGCCAAGGTAGAGCAAAATCCAGCGCTCATGGTCGAGTTGCACCGCCAGGCTCATTTCATCTTGCCAGCCGGTTTGCGGATAAAACTGCTGCTGGTAATGGTGTTGCTGATAACTGTGCGGCGCATCGGTCATCTCGCTGAGATGAAACACGCCTTCTTGCTGCGTATCGGCCACCAAACGATAGAACGGATCGTGCTGATATGACTCCGTCAGGTAGCGTTGAAACAGCAGTTCGCGGTTATCCGGAATCGAATCGTAGAGATAAATCGGGTGTTTGTTGTGGCGATAGCCAAGCATCACCGCGCAGTCAAAATCGACAATCTCGCGCAGCAGCGCCACATAGCGCGACGTAAAGGCGGGCGTATTGAGCGCGATAATCGCATCACCTAAGGCGTGATATTCTAAGAGACTGACTTGCATAATCTTAACCGAGCGAAAAGCACAGCCGGCAGTATGCCGACTCTGCTGGGTTTGGTCGAGCTTCCGTTGGCTTTACTGGCATGGAAGCTCAATTAAGTGGCGGCATTTCCAGTTGAGTTTGCTGCATTTCACTTAGGCCACCACCATTGTGCACATTGGTAAAGCCTTGTTTTATCAGCGCTTGCATGGCGATGGACGAGCGGTTGCCGCTGCGGCAATAGACCACGATCGGCTGGCTTTTATCAATCGCGCGAAAGCCGCTGGCAACCTCGCTAAGAGGGATATTACGCGCCTGTTCGAGATGCCCACTGGCGAACTCTTCGGCAGTGCGCACATCGATCAGCAGCGCGCCGCTTTCTACCATTTCCCATGCAGTTTCTGCGCGCTCAGAGGCGATAAGCGGCCCGCAAGGTGCGAGAAGCAATAACGTTAGGCAAGCCGATTTCCAGTTAAGTTTTGACATGCTGTTCTCCAATTCGCGTTGTCATCGTAACGAATAGATGAAGGTTCAAGGCTAACAAACAAACTCACTTTCGAGCTTTGTCAGCAGTTGTTGGCTGAGCAAAGGGTGTGGTTTAGCGGCGACTGCTAACACAATATCCACCTTAGGTAGGGGTGGCATATCGGCCAATATTTGCACTCTATTACCAGCGCTGAGACGCCCCATGGCGCCAATCGCTAAACCCTGCTCGACCAAAGCGCGCTGCGCCGAGGCGGTATTGCAACATGCCAAAAGGTGAAAAGCGATACCGCGCTTGGTCAAGCCATCAATCGCAGCCGCATGATATTTGCAGTCGGTTTGAAACAGCGCCAGAGTAAGCGGCGTGTGCAGATCGGCTTGATAGTGCGGCGATGCGATCCACACGCCCTGATCGGAAGTAAGCCAGTAGCCTTCCTCACTATCGGGCGCGCGGGTAAGAATCGCGCAGTCCAGCTCGCCCACGTCTAATTGGCGACGCAAATCGACACTGGGCAAGCTGTAAATCTGTATCGAGCAGGTGGGTTGCAACTGTTGCAGCTTGGCCACTAACGTCGGCAGCACGGTTTGATTGTAATCTTCCGGGCAGCCGAGGCGCAGCGGTCGTTTATCCTGAAAATGCTGCAGTTGAGACAAGGATTCATCATGCTGCGTCACCAGATTGCGCGCGTGAGTGGTGAGGCGCACACCGGCATCGCTAAGGACCAAATAGCGCCCCTCTTTGATAAACAGCGAAGCGCCAATCTCTTCCTCCAATTTGCGCATTTGCGCACTGAAAGCCGACTGTGTACGGCTGATCTGTTTTGCCGCCCGGGTAAAACTGCCCGTTTCGACAAAAGCAAGAAAACTGCGTAAAGCTTCAATGTCCATTGTTTGCCTCATCCATCGTAATTTTGAATAGGTTATATAAAAACTATCCGTTAGTCGCGCAGAAAAACTTGCCCTATTGTTTTGCTATATCAACCGAAAAAGGAATGACAATGAAGCTCTACATAGGAAATCAAAACTACTCTAGTTGGTCACTACGCGCATGGTTGGGGTTTGCTCAAAACGGACTAGAGGTTGAAATTGAAAAGCTCAAGTTATTTACACCTGAGTTTTACCAAACATTACAGGGAGTTACGCCTACAGGGAAAGTGCCTGCTTTAGTTGATGGTGAGCTGGTGGTGTGGGATTCCTTGGCGATTTTGGAGTACCTCAACGAAGTGAAATTAGGCGGAAAAGCGTGGCCTAGCGATGGGCGAGAAAGAGCCAAAGCGCGCGCTATCGCTTGTGAAATGCACTCAGGGTTTAGCGCATTACGTAATGAGTTACCAATGAACTGCCGCGCGAGGCGTAAAGTGGTACTTTCTGAGCAAGCACGTCTCGATGTCGCCCGTATTGATGCGATTTGGAGTGAACAGATGACGCAGTACCCGCAGCAATGGCTGTTTGGCGCCTGGTCGATTGCCGATGCTATGTACGCTCCTGTGGTTTTGCGTTTTATCACTTACCAGATCCCGCTGTCAGAGCAAGCCGCGCTCTATCGAGACAAAGTACTGCAAAGCGCCGCGATGCAGCGTTGGTTGGCGGAAGCCGCTCAAGAGAGCGATATTGTTAGCGAAGACGAAGCGGGTGAAGAGGTCGCGATCTAACCGGTTCTCATCTTGTCGTTGAGATTGGTATACCTTAGCGACAAGGTTTCTCACCTTTATTATGATTTCTGTCAAAAAGTAACCAAAAAGCCCTGAAGCCAGTATCGTATCGCTTATAGTTAATTTATCAGTGATCGTGGTCGTACGGTAATCCATCCAGAGGGGCGAGACAATGGTGGCACAATCTTTGCGAATCTGTCTTGTCCTGTTTGAGCGTGTCTCAAAGGCTGGAGGATCGTATGGATAAATGGGCTGTGCAACGGGGGCGTTCTTTAGCGTTGAGTTTGGTGGTCATGGTGATCTTGACCACATCATTGGTCATCGCCAGTTACGCTTTTTATACCTATCAACATCGCACTGAGATGCTTGAAGAGGAGATTTTGAGTCAAGCTCTGGAGAGTGCAGAGCGGCTAAGCCGTGCGATTGCTAGCGATTTGCAAACCGGTCATCTTGCTGATTATTCGCTCTTTTTGCAAACAGAAATGAGTACCGCGAATCATAAAGCGCTGCTCGCCATCTTGCTGGAAGCTTCTCAGTTAGAATCCGCCTTTGAACCGCCTTTCTCAACCTTCGGTTTGGTTAAAATGCCAACGGGTGAAGTGCGTGAGTTTATATCTAGCCAAGATGATCACTTGCTTGCTTCTTCACAGTTTTTCCAGCAGCGAGACATTAGAAGCGCAGAGGGTGCTTTGCTCGGCCATGTCAAAGTGTATGGCAGTGGTGAAGAACTAGGGCAGGAAAAAAGAAGCCTATTGTTGAACTCGTTACTCACGGCCCTTGGCCTGCTGCTGATGCAAACCGTGATCTCGGCAACCCTGATACAATGGATTTTGACCCGTCCGCTACAAAGAATTACCAACACCTTAGTTAAGCGAGATGCCGATGGTTTACCCACCGCAAAAGTTCACTCCTCTTCTTATACCGAACTCTCCGTATTAACCGACACCGTCAACGAGATGCTAAAAGTGATCTGCAAAACGCGAGACACATTGCGCTCGCAACGTGAGCGGTTAGAAAACGTGATTGAAGGGACCGATGCAGGCACTTGGTATTGGAATATTCAAACGGGTAAGACCGAGTTTAACCCACGCTGGGCGGAAATTATTGGTTATCAGTTGCATGAACTAGAGCCTATTTCTATCCAAACTTGGCTTGATCATCTCCACCCCGAGGATGTCAAAAAATCAGAGGAAAAACTGCAAGCGCACTTTGCTGGTGAGCATGAGTACTACCAATGTGAGGTGCGGATGCGTCACCGCGATGGACATTGGGTGTGGGTAATGGATAGGGGCAAAGTGGCGCTGTGGGATGAAAGTGGTAAACCGCTAGAGATGTTTGGCACTCACATTGATATCAGTGAAGATAGAGCGCGAGAACAGCAGCTCGCACTCGCCGCCGATGTGTACAAATATGTACGCGAGGGGATTTTGATTGCCAATAGCCGTGGTTTGATTGTCGATGTCAACCGGGCGTTTAGCCAAATCACGGGTTATAGCCGAGAAGAGGTGATTGGTCAGTCGCCGAAAATGCTTAAATCCGGTATTCACGACCGGGCGTTTTATCACAATATTTGGAAGGACTTACATCTTGAAGGGTGCTGGCGCGGCGAAATTTGGAACAAACGTAAAAACGGCGAAATCTATCCTGAACTGCTGACCATTAGTCGGGTCAGTGATGCGGTAGAAGAAGTTCGCTATGTCGCGCTGTTTTCCGACATTTCCGCGCTCAAAGAACACGAGTACCACTTAGAGAAGATTGCCCATTACGACGCCTTAACCAAACTTCCTAATCGTCTTTTGCTGCAAGAGCGTCTGAATACATCGATGCTGAATGCGAAAAAATATGGCCGTGCCATTGCTCTGCTGTTCATTGATTTAGATGGCTTTAAAGATGTGAACGATCAATATGGGCATACAGCGGGTGATGAAGTGCTGTGCGTGATGGCGCAGCGGATGAAAACCATTACTCGAGAAGAAGATACTTTAGCGCGCTTTGGTGGCGATGAGTTTATTGTGATTCTGTCGGATATTGATGATAAACACCGCACGACTCAGATTGTAACCCGTTTACTCAGCTCTATCGCGAAGCCGCTGCATGTCTCAGGGTATGAAATGAGCTTGTCGGCCAGTATTGGTATCAGTCTCTATCCAGAAAATCGTGATATCAGCGCAGACACACTCATACAGCAAGCCGATCAAGCCATGTATCAAGCTAAACTGGCGGGGAAAAATGGTTACTATTTTTACCAAGCTTAACTGCATCAATAGTGGCGCTGGGGGGCATCTTAAGTGTTGTCATTGTTTTGTCGATACTTATTAGCGCAGCATCCCTAAACTCTTAAGTTTGCGATAAATGGTGTTGCGGCTTATGCCAAGCAAACGCGAGGTTTTGCTGATGTTGCCTTGTGTCGCTTGGTAGGTTTTCAGCAAAGATTCATCGACGGTCGATTTGATGTCTTTGACCGCCGCTTCTTCCTCATAATGAGGTTGCGGTTGGCCCAGCTTGCCAGCAAGGTGATTCGGCAGATGGCTGAGGGTCAGCACAGTTTCACCTTGTGCCATCAGTGCGGACACTTTAAGCAGGCTATCGAGCTCGCGTAAATTGCCCGGCCAGTGGTAATCGAGCAACAGCGCCATTAGGTGAGGGCAAATCGATTGATCGCTCTCGGCATAACGGTGGTGAATTTGCTCTATCAGAGTTTGTTTGTCGCTGCGCTGTTGTAAGCGCGGCAGTTCGATGATAAGGCCATTGAGGCGGTAGTAGAGATCTTGACGAAACTCGCCCTGCGCGACCAACTGCTCAAGATTTTTGTGCGTAGCGGCAATGATTTGTGTATCCACTTGCACGCTTTGGTTTGAGCCAATCGGCAGAACAGTTTTATCTTGCAATACGTGCAGTAGTCGGCTTTGCGCCGCCAAAGGCAGATCGGCAATCTCATCTAAAAACAAAATCCCTTTGTCGGCTTGGCGCACTTTACCCAGATAGCCCTTGTTACTCGCACCAGTAAAAGCGCCCGCCTGATAGCCAAACAGCTCCGATTCAATCAGATCTTTTGGTAGTGCGCCGCAGTTAACCGCGACCAATGGCCCGTTTTTGCGCGCGCTGTTTTTGTGTAGTGCTTTTACAAACTCATTTTTGCCTACCCCGGTTTCTCCGAGGATCAGCAAACGGATATCTTTGTCGATGACGCGATTCGCTTGTTGCCAGCAATGCTCGACTCTGCTGTCGCCAAAGTGAAGATCGTTTGAGGCGCAAATCGCGCGGCTGCGGCGCTTTTTCTCGCCCAAGGTTTGGGTTGCAAACACCAGCGGATGCTGGGATGAACGCTGCTGTAAGACGCTCTCCAGCGGCTGGCCGATCACCTTGTCTCGCGCTAACAACTGCTTGGCCACTTGGTTGTGCGCCAAAATTGTTCCTGCTTCATCGGCGATGATCACGCCTTGCCAGCCACTGTGCAGCAGGGAGGTTTCACAGGCCAAGTCGACCCGAATATGACTATCTGGGATCTGGTTTAGCAGTTGATTTTCTACCTGCTGCACCATGTTTTGCACTAGCACTTGGGTGGAAAAATCATGCTTTTGCTCTTCGCTGGTGATGTCCAAAATACCTATCAATTGCCCATTGTGATCAAAAACAGGGCTGGCAGAACAACTGATAAAGCGGTGATGCTGTATAAAATGTTGATCACCAATCACCGAGATGGGTTTGGCTTCGATTAAGGCAGTGCCAATCGCGTTGGTGCCTTTGAGTTTTTCCTGCCAGCAGGCTCCGGAACTTAGGGCGATTTCGGTCAGTCTTTCACGAAATTTCGGTTGTCCCCAACTGCCGATAATCACCCCTTCTGCATCGGTGAGAATCAAACGGCTGTCACTGTGCGCAAACAACTGGTTAAACAAGGGCAACGCATACTGACTAACGCTGTCAATCAGTACGCTGTTTTGCTGGCGACGATCTTTGAGCAGTGCAGCAGTTAAACGCACATCTTCTGGGCGTCGGCGCTGCTTTAGGCCGGCCTGTTCACTGCGATTCCAAGAACTGGAAAGCCAATTGGGGTTAGTAACCTGTTGAAGTTGCATGACTGTACCATTTTGTCACAGTGAGAGTGTGCCATTTTGTAGCACTTGAACACTGGTGAACACACCATACTTCTGCTCAATCTGAACTCACCCAAGTTGTTATCGTTTGGTAATCATAGTTTTACATTTGTTTAACAACAAGCCGATTATTGTTGGCCTGTGACTTGCGTTGTTAAGTTGGACAACAGTGCGTTTCGACACTGTCAACACTGAACGAGAAACAAAAGGACGAGTTATGATCTATGCACAACCAGGCAGTGAAAATGCCATCGTTAGCTTCAAATCTCACTATGACAATTACATTGGCGGAGAGTGGGTGAAACCGGTCGGCGGTGACTATTTTGACAACATTTCTCCGGTCAACGGTCAGGCGTATTGCAAAGTCGCTCGCTCAGGAGAAGCGGACATCAATCTCGCGCTGGATGCCGCGCACAATGTCAGAGCGCAGTGGGCGAAAACCAGTGTCACGGAGCGCTCCAATATCTTGCTGAAAATCGCCGATCGCATTGAAGCGCATCTGGAAGAGCTGGCGGTGGCCGAAACGTGGGAAAATGGTAAGCCTGTGCGCGAAACATTGGCGGCGGATTTACCGCTGGTGGTTGACCACTTCCGCTATTTTGCTGGTTGTATCCGCGCGCAGGAAGGCAGCGCGGCGGAGCTTGATGCCAACACCGCAAGCTATCACTTCCCTGAACCGATTGGTGTGGTCGGACAGATCATTCCTTGGAACTTCCCTATGCTGATGGCGGCGTGGAAACTGGCACCCGCGTTGGCGGCAGGCTGTTGTGTGGTTTTGAAACCGGCAGAGCAGACGCCAACGTCGATCTTAGTTCTGATGGAAAAAATCGGCGATTTGATACCGGCGGGTGTTATCAATGTGGTCAACGGTTTCGGCGCTGAAGCAGGTCAAGCGCTCGCGACCAGCAACCGCATCGCCAAATTAGCCTTTACTGGTTCAACGCAAGTGGGCAACCACATTTTGCGCTGTGCGGCTGATAACTTAATTCCATCTACCGTGGAGTTGGGCGGTAAGTCACCGAACATCTATTTCCCAGATGTGTTTGACCATGAAGATGAGTATCTGAACAAGTGTATTGAAGGCACCTTGCTGGCGTTTTTCAACCAAGGTGAAGTGTGTACCTGTCCGTCACGTGTGCTGGTGCATGAATCCATCTACGACAAGTTTATTGCCAAAGTGGCCGAGCGGGCGAAAACCATCAAGCAAGGCAATCCGCTGGATACCGATTGCCAAGTGGGCGCGCAGGCCTCGCAAGAGCAGTTTGACAAGATCCTCAGCTATCTTGAAATCGGTCGTCAGGAAGGCGC
Source organism: Vibrio navarrensis (assembly GCF_000764325.1). Lineage (NCBI taxonomy): Bacteria > Pseudomonadati > Pseudomonadota > Gammaproteobacteria > Vibrionales > Vibrionaceae > Vibrio > Vibrio navarrensis. Next base: position 2,018,543 of record NZ_JMCG01000001.1, read on the forward strand.
AAAAGTGATCTTCGGCGGTGAAATCGCCCAGCAAGAAGATGCCTTGTCGCAAGGCTACTACATTCAGCCAACCCTACTGCAAGGCCACAATAAAATGCGCGTATTCCAAGAGGAGATCTTTGGCCCGGTGATCGCGGTGACCACATTTAAAGATGAAGCAGAGGCCTTGGCGATCGCCAACGACACCGAATATGGTCTCGGCGCTGGATTGTGGACGCGTGACCAGAACCTCGCTTATCGCATGGGACGCAATATCGAAGCGGGGCGGATCTGGATCAACTGCTATCACGCTTATCCTGCCCATGCGGCATTTGGCGGCTACAAGAAATCGGGCATTGGCCGCGAAACGCACAAAATGATGCTCAATCACTATCAAAACACCAAAAATTTGCTGATCAGTTACGATGTCAATCCACTTGGCTTCTTCTAGGCCGACAGGTTAAATAAGCCGACAGGTTGAATCTCACTTTATGCCCTGAAATCTCAGGGCTTTTTTCATGGCTTCACTGGGTTTTCTCACCTATCTGGTGCAAACATTGCAACTTAAAGGCGCATTCGCACGCAAATAGTGCAAAAAAATAAATTTATCAAATCAAAAGCTTAAGTTGCATTCACTGACCTTTAGCCAAAATGCCAGTTGGGTTTTTGGGAGCGAGTTCAAATTTCAGCATATCGTCTGGTTTTCTTATTTCTGCAACAGTTGTGGAATAAGGGTTGCACAGCTGTTGTGAATAAAAATGAGAAATGGTGGTTTGTCTATGCATTTAACGTCGGAAGAACAACGCTGGCTGCCTTGGCTGGGGAAAACAGGCAAATTGGCGATGGGTAAAGCGTGCTTTATTAATCGCAACCGCAAGCACGCTTTGGAGCAAACTTTTGAAAATATTGCCAATACGCGGGTGCAAATTTTAACCACTTGGGCGAACAATCAATGGTCATTTTTGCAAGATGCCGCGCTCTACCTCTCCTCCAAAGCGCCCAATGAATATCACGAAACGCTGCAAAGGTTGCTCAAACGGGGCACGGATTTTTCCGAGCTGTTTATCGTAGAGCCCAGTGGCACCATTGTGGAATCGACTTACTCTGGGCAGAAAACGCGTCAAGTGGCCGCAAAAGCGGCGCTAAAAAACGGTTTGCAACAACCGTTTCTGCACGGTCCGTATGTCGACAAAATCACTCTGGCGATAGGCGCTTCAAGTTCCACTTTTCACGACCAAGTGACCCTGATGTTTTATCAACCGCTGCGCCAAGAGGGCAAGTTGCTTGGCTGTCTCTGCGGGCGAGTGCCGAACGATGTGATTGGCGATCTAATTCAGCGCGAAGCCGGGCACATTTACAGTGAATCGGGCGATAACTACCTGTTTATGGTGCAGTCAAATTTTGACCCTGCGATAGCTCCTGGCGTAGCGCTCTCGCGCTCGCGTTTTGAAGATAACCGTTTTTCGCATGGGGAAAATTTAAAATCTGGCGTGCATACCAAGTGGGGTGTGGTCAAAGTGCAGCATCATACTGAATTTGAGATTGTGTTTAATGATCCGAAAACGGGCAAGCTGCATCCCGGTGTGCGTGAAACCATCAAAAACGGCGCCAATTTGTATGTGCAATACCCCGGCTATTCGGATTACCGGCACATCCCGGTGATTGGTAAAGGGGTGACTTTCACCATGCCTGGCTCTTTGGATAAATGGGGCATGATGTGTGAAGCGGATCTGGAAGAGGTGTATCGCCATCGCTCGGTGGCGCAAAAACTGAATCAGCAGTTTGCATTGAGTATTTTTGCTCCGATGCTGCTGCCATTTGCAGTCAGCTCTCTTTACCCGCTGAGCGAGTGGCAACTGCTGCTGTTTTCACTGTTGATGGGCGCTGTGGCGGTAACGCTGTTTCATCTTCTCACCGCGAAGCCACTGGCGACGCATCTTGGCAGCATGACGCAGGTGATGCAAGTTTTGGCCGAGGGGGATGGCAACTTGACACGGCGTCTCGATGCCAGTCGCTTTAAAGCCGATGAAACGGGCGATCTTGGCCGTTGGACCAACAGTTTTATCGACAGTTTGCAGGGGATGGTCAAAGAGCTGGTGTTTGCCAGCAAAGAGGTGCAGAGCGTATCGCAGTCGATGTTTCGTCGCAGCCAGATCTTGCTGTCCAGTAGCGACTCTACCGCCACATCGCTCACCGACATGCTGACGTTAGCGGGGATCCAAAGCCAAGAGATTGCGGGGGCCAACGATACGGCCATCGAGATGAATGGCTTGATGCAGGACGCGGTGCACGCCGCGCAGCAGGAGTATCACAATGCTGCGCAAAGTGCCGAGCAGATAAAAACCATTGTCCAGTCCTCAGCGCAGACGGTGGAAGAAGTAAACCGAGAAATGCAAAAAATCGGTGGCATTGTCGCTCTCATCACTGAGATCACTTCGCAAACCAACCTCTTAGCTCTGAATGCGGCGATTGAGGCAGCACGCGCGGGCGAGCATGGGCGAGGTTTCTCGGTAGTTGCCGACGAGGTGCGCGTCTTAGCCAACAAAACCTCGCAGGCGGCCAATAATATCGGCGAGCTGATGAAGGCGCTACACAGCCAGTCGGAACTGGCGGTCAGCTACATGCAAGAGGGCATTGCCAATGTAGAAAGCAACACGCAGGTGGTCGACCAATCGGCGCAAAGTGAGCGCTTGCAAACCTCAGTTAGTGGTCTTTTTAAACGGATCCAAGAGATCGCTCGCAACAGTGAAGAACACCGCCAAACCGCCGACGCAACCTCACACACCGTGGCGGCGTTGCAAGAAGCTTCTGGCCAGTTAGCGCGTCGAACGGCGTTGATGCAAAACTCATTGCAACGTTTGGATCAGTTGGTCGGTCGCTTTGATGTTGGCAAAGCGTCTTAACCAAGTGCCCAAGCAAAGTGTCTTAACAAATGTCTTAAAAAAGGGAGGCACGCAGTGTGCCTCCCTTTTGTTAGCGCATTGCCGAGTGGTTAGTAGCTGAGTGGTTGGTAGCTGAGTGGTTGGTAAGTGACCACTAGGTCTATACATATTGATTATCTGAGCTATTAAACGAGAACATGCGGATTTCATCTCGCGCTTGCCACCCCAATTTTAGGTAGAAATCCTGCGCTGAGAGGTTGTTACTCAGAACGAAAAGGTGGGTTTTGGCGATGCCTTGCTGCGCGAGGGCTTCGGTTGCGCTTTGCACCAAACGCTGAGCAATTTTCTGCCCGCGGTAGTGCAGATCGACTGCCAAATGTTGTAAGTAACCACGGCGGCCATCGGTGCCAACCAGCACGGCGCCAACTATGTCTTTCCCGCCAATCGGTTGCCCGTCAATCGCAACGAAGCTTAGCCCGGGGTTTTTGGTCAAATAGGCGGCGATGCTCGTACGGGAGTCGGCGTCTTTGAGCGATAAGTTTTCTGTTTGTCCCCACAGCGTCATCACTGAGTCGTAGTCTGAAATGTCCATTTGACGAATTGTAATCACATCTTCTCCATTGCCTTCGGCAGCATTTGTTTTAATGCGCTTTTCGCCGATATCATGCGGCCAATTCACTCATAAAGACAAGCAGCAATTGTTTGCCACTGGACAAGATGGCTCCCACTGAGCCATCTTGTCCGTCCGCAGTTATTTGGCGTTGGCTTGCAAGCTTAAGCCGCTAAAAGCGGAATAGCCGTTGAGCATGATGTGGTAGGTTCCCGGTGTGGCGCTAGGGAATGTGCATGTCTCGCTATTCCCATTGCGATACGGGCGACAATCCCAGTTTTGCAGTGTCGGCTCTGAGCCAAATTTGACGTACAGATCCGCATCGCCGCTCCCACCCCAGCTAGTTATCTGCAGATTCTGTGACTGCGTCAGTTCAAAGGTATAGCGAAGCTGAGTGCTGCGCGAGCCAGCGATATTGTTGACCGGCACGCCATTTTTCAGCACGTTGCCGGGTTGTGGGGTTGAGTCTGCATTGGCCATCTCAATCGCGTAGGCTAAGCCCAGTTTAGTAAATTTCTCCGCGTGTGCGCCTTCAGCATCGGAGTTTTGCAACGTGTCCCGGCCCGTATGAATATTGGGGTTTGAGTCATTGAACTTAGATTCAAATGGCATCGCGGCGGAAAAGCCCGCATTGTGCCACGAAGCGTGATCCGAACAGGCGTAGCCACAGCGATCATAGCCGTAAGTGAGTGATGGTAAATATTCATCAATCAAGTTGGCGAGAAACTGCGTGAGGTTACTGTCGGTGTAATCGGTGATAAACACAATGTCTTGCGCAGATCCTTGATAATTGGTCATATCCAGTTGCAATGCCGAGACGACTTTCTTACCTTGCGCTTGATAACGGTTCGCGATCTCTTGTGAACCGCGCAGTCCAACCTCTTCGGCGGCATACGCCATAAAGGCGATAGAGCGTTTGGGCTGGAAGTTGTTTTGTGTCAGCACGCGGATCACCTCGGTCACGGAGGCGATACCGGAGGCGTCATCGTCCGCGCCCGGAGCAATGCTCTGCTCGTTAGTGCGTGAGCCGATGGTGGAGTCGAGATGACCACCGATGACGATCCACTCGTCCGGCTTTTCACTACCAGTAATGGTCAACACCACCGATTTTTGGTTGTAGCCACTATGGGCAATTTGCTCGACATTCGCACCGGGTAGACCTGATGAGAGTGAGCGCCATTGGCTCGCGATCCAGTCAGACGCTTGTGCGCCAGAGGTTGTGGTGTAAAAACGGTTGTTAAAACTGGCGAGTGAGCTGATGACGGTGGTGATTTGACTGGCATCGACTTGCGGTAACCAGGCGTTGACGGTGGCCTGCTGAGAAATATCAGGAATAGCGAAACTGGCAAGGGTTTGCGGCATGACGCTTGCTGCCATGGCACTTTGCGCTGATGCGTGCACCATATATCCCCCACAGCGATGATGCTCTTCGTGCATGTCATGGGAGAGTGCCGCGAGCTGGCTGCTGTCGACTTGCCCGACCCAAACCTCGCTGCTGCTTGCCAGCGTATTGGGTAAAATGGGCATTGCCCCAGAGCGAGTGACGGTCTGTACTGCATCCGAGCCGATCGAAATCCAGACTTTCTCTTCCTCGGCGTATGCATGTGCAACGCTGCCTGCCAAGACCATAGCCAATAACGTTTTGTTGTATTTCATTATCTCCTCCTGAGATATTTATAAAATCAACAAAATTTAGAACAGAAATTCGTTTTATGTTAATTATTTGTTATTGCTATGCTTGTCATGATTTATTGGCAGAAAATTATCAATAACGGCGGGAATGAGTAGCAGCGCTTGAACAGCTTAGGTGGGAAGATTCTCTGCTAAAGGCTCAGCAGAGAAACGGCTTCTCTGCTGATAAGGTACTGAATAAGCTAGGTTTTACGCTTTGGCTGCTTGTTGTGGTTTCGCTCTTCGACGCGTTGAGGAAGGATTACCATTATTTGGCTTGCCATTGCTTGGTTTGCCAGCGTTTGCTTTAGGCTTTCCTTGCTGATTGTTTGTGGCGGCTTTACCGTTTTGTTTTGCGCGAGGATTCCCTTTGTTTTCTTGGCCAGATTTGGGTTGGCTAAACTGACGTTTCGGCTTTTTCTGCCCGTTATCGGCAGAATTTGCTGGGCGACGCTCACCGCCTTCAGCGTTTGTTTGTGGCTTCTTCGGTTTTTTCGGCTTTTTCGCTTTGATTGGGCGAGTATCGAGTTTGGACTCTGGCACTTCGTTGCTCGGTTTGAAGCCTTCTAGCTCATGGCGAGGCAAGAGCTCTTGGATCAAACGCTCAATTGCGAACAGTTCAGGTGCTTCCAAGGCGCAGACCAGTGAGATGGCTTTGCCGGTTTCTCCAGCTCGGCCTGTACGGCCAATGCGGTGCACATAGTCTTCTGCCACTTTCGGTAGCTCAAAGTTAACCACTTGTGGCAACTGAGGAATGTCGATACCACGAGCAGCGATATCCGTCGCTACCAGCACACGAATGTCACCCGATTTAAAATCCGCCAGCGCTTTGGTTCTCGCACCTTGGCTCTTATTGCCGTGAATTGCTGCCGCTGAAATGCGGTTGTCATTGAGGAAAGCAGCAAGACGGTTTGCGCCGTGTTTGGTGCGGGTAAATACCAGCACTTGCTGCCAGTTACCGTCTTGGATCAGTTTCGCCAACATGGCTGGCTTTTTCTTTACATCGGATGGGTAAATACACTGCTCAACAGTGCGAGCGGTCGAGTTTGCCGGGCTAACCGAGATCTCCACCGGATTGTTTACCAGCCCTTTGGCCAGTGCGCGGATCTCTTCTGAGAAGGTGGCTGAAAACAGCAAGTTCTGACGTTTTGCCGGCAAAATCTCTAGAATTTTGCGAATATCGCGGATAAAACCCATGTCGAGCATGCGGTCCGCTTCATCCAGTACCAGCACTTCTAACTGATCAAACTTCACCGCGTTCTGCTGGTAAAGATCCATCAGACGCCCTGGAGTCGCGACCAACACGTCGGCGCCTTTACGCAGACGCAGCATTTGCGGGTTGATTTTTACCCCACCAAATACCACCGCACTGCTCAGTGGCAAGTGACGGCTGTACATAAACACGTTCTCTTGCACTTGCGCCGCGAGTTCACGCGTTGGCGTTAGGATCAAGGCGCGAACTTGGTTACTACGCACTCGCGGACCATTGGACAATCTTTCAAGGATAGGCAGAGTAAAGCCTGCGGTTTTCCCCGTACCTGTCTGCGCGGCGGCCATCACGTCCTTGCCTTGTAAAATCGCAGGAATTGCCTGCATTTGAATTGGCGATGGCGTGTCGTAGCCTTTCTCCTGAATAGCTTTAAGGATTGGTGCAGACAGACCTAACGAGGTAAAACCCATATGTGATTCTCAATATAAATAGTAGGAAGCGTCGCCCATTTTTCAGGCGGCGAAAAGTGCGACATTCTGAGGCTTTTACCCGTCTACTTCAACCGATAATTGTCTCTTTTCAATTCAGAGACAGAGTCGTGGCTTTTGTGAAGCACTTCTCGCTTTCGCTCATCAAGGTCTATTTCCTCTTTACCTCAACTTAACTTGGGGTTTTAGCCTGCATCTAGGGTTTAAAAAACAAGGAGATGATGATGAGAAGTTATGTTGAACACGCCAACATGTCGGTGGTGGATGCCCAAAAAACCATTCATTTTTTGATCAGTGCTGACGCGCACTTACGCAATGATTATACGCAATAACATTAGGCTGCCCATCTCACGGCGCAACTCAGCTCAGCTCTGTGACTGAGTGCGCACCAGCAGAAGGCTAGGTTACAAGGCAAGGAAAAAAGAGGCGAGTAATGAAAACCTACAATGTGTTCTATTCGGTCAAGCAAGGCGTGAGTAGTGAGCAGGTGAGTAAACTGACTGATGAATTTATCGCCCAGTTACGCACTCATGAGTTGGTTGAATCGGCTGCGAGTTCTCGCATCGTCAACAAAGGCAATTTTCCAGAAATGCCGGACTTTCATTTGGCGGTGAACTTTAAAGATCAAGCGCAGATGGATGCGTCATTTCACACCATTCGGCTATCTTTAATGACAACTTACCCGCATGCCGACTTGATGCGTTCAGTAGCGGACTTTAAAGTGACGTTTAGCGAGTCGCTGAGCGATTTACCCGTGGCTTAAAATGAGGATGTTATGCAAAAGCAAAACCCAATTGAACTGCAAGCGCTCGATCACCTTGTGCTGCGCGTGAGCGATTTGCCGCGCATGCTGCACTTTTACTGCGAGGTGTTGGGCTGCCAAGTGGAACGCGAATTGGCAGAGTTTGGTTTAACGCAACTTCGTGCTGGCAGTGCCTTGATTGATCTGGTGACTATCGAGGGCAAACTTGGTCAACAAGGTGGCCGTGCGCCGGGCAAAGAAGGGCGCAATATGGAGCATTTCTGTTTGCAAATTACCCCAGCGGATGAAGAGCAACTGCTGGAGTACTTTGCTTCACATCAAGTGCCCGTGGACGAGTTTGTTGAACGTTACGGCGCACAAGGCTTTGGCCGCTCTGTGTATATTCGCGATCCAGAAGGCAATACGGTCGAGCTTAAACCGCAGGTGCGTTAAAGCACCAAAACAAAAAGAGCAGCGTGTGGGCTGCTCTCTGTTTCGCAAAGGCGGCACTTTAGTCGGCTTGGCTTGGTGCTCGCCACCATGGGTGGACCGGTTGTGGCGCACCGATCACATTTCTCTGGCCAATTTCCGGGCTGATCATGCTAACCCCTTTCTCTTGGCTAATCTGCCACGCTTGCTCCATCGGCTCATACCAGTCATGCATTGACAGATCAAACGTGCTGTTATGGATTGGTAGCATCACTTTGCCTTTGAGATCCAAGTGCGCCTGCACGCTTTGCTCGGGGAACATGTGAATCTTCGACCAAAGCGAGTTGTAGGCTCCGGTTTCAATCATGGTGAGATCAAATGGGCCATATTTTTCACCAATCGCTTTAAAACCGTCGAAGTAACCCGAGTCGCCGCTAAAATACAGGCTTTGTGAACGGGAACGGATCACCCAACTGCCCCACAAGGTTGAGTTACCATCACCCAAACCACGTCCAGAAAAATGCTGGGTGGGGGTAAAAACATACTCTATGCCATTCACCACTTTGCTCTCCCACCAATTGAACTCGACGATTTTCTCTTTGGCGATCCCCCACTCTTGTAAAAGCACACCCACTTTGAGTGGAACGAGAAACAGCGCCACTTTATCGGCAAGTTGTTTGACGGATGCTTTGTCGAGGTGATCGTAGTGATCATGGCTGATCAGTACCACATCGATCTCAGGCAAGCCATCTAGTGTGATGGGGGTAGGGTGGAAACGTTTGGGCCCGAAAAATTGCACCGGAGAGGCACGTTCACTGAATACTGGATCGGTCATGATTAACTGGTTATCCAGTTTAAGGATTAGGCTTGAATGGCCTAAGCGGTAGAAGACATCTTCGCGCTCTTCAACCAGTTGCGCTGCGGTGATGGCGTGCACAGGCAAAGCAAAGCTCGGAGTTGGATCAGCGCGTTTGCTGGTGAAATAGGCTTTAATGATTTCAAATAAATCAGAGCCCCCATCAAAGTTTGGGTCGCTGTTACGAAACGTTTTTGGGTAGGCCGCTTTTTCTGCCTCAGCAGTGGTACAGGCGGTGAAGAGAGAACTCATAGCGATGGCTCCTAACACGGTCAAAAAAGTGTTTTTGAAAAGTCGTTTGTGCATGGTTTTTTCATCATCCTTCTCACAGCCCAAGCGAGTAATTTAATGTAAACTAGTCGGTGTAGTTTACAATTCTAAGGTGAAAAGTAAACTGCTTAGTGTAAAATAGTCGGAAGATTTTGATCTTCAGGTTGCAACGCAATGATAGATAAGAAAAAAACACGTAGTGAAGAGAAACGTGATGCAATTATGTGCGCGGCGAAACAGGCGTTTCTCGAATTTGGTGTGCAAAACACCAGCATGGACAAGTTGGCCGCTCTGGCGGGAGTGTCGAAAAGAACCGTTTACAATCACTTTGCTTCAAAAGAAGCGCTGGTGATGGAGCTGCTGTCTGTGTTGTGGAAAAGCGCAATCAGTGAAGATGAGCTGGTGGAGCTCAATAAGCTGCCATTGCAGCAGCAACTGGTGATGTTACTGTGCCAAGAGATCAACGTGATTGCGCAGCCCGGTTATTTGGACATGGCGAAAGTCGCGTTAGGCCATTTTTTGTTTAAGCCAGAGGAGTTGCAAGCGCAAACCAAGGGGATGTCGAAGCAAGATACCGCGCTCTACACTTGGCTGGAAGATCAACATAAAAAAGGGCGCTTGAAACTGGAGAGTGTGGCACTGGCACGTACCCAACTGCACAGCCTGATTAAAGGCAGCGCCTTTTGGCCGCAGTTGCTCGGTAGCGCAGAGCCACTGACCCAAGAGCAGGGCGAAACATTGGCGCGGCAAACGGCCGAACTGTTTCTAAGCCATTACGCTACCGCTTCCAGTCATCACGCTAGCGCTTAAAGCAACGTCTAATTAGCGTTGCCGATTTTCTGGCAGATCGCCTCTGCCAGTTGGTGGCTGGCGATATTGCGCTCAATGACCGGATCCGGCACTCGGCCTTGTTCAATCACGCCAATCCAATCCTCGATCATGTTAGCAAAGCCTTTGCTGGCAAGCATCGGCGTCCAGTCTGCGAGGTTAAGCTTACTTTGTTGCCCTTGTTGCCACAGGGTACCTTGAACAAAAGAGTCAAATTCCACGGCGCGGTTTTGATAGCTCGCGCTGACTCGTTCGCAAGTGATGCCAAACTGGCGGTTCATTGAGGCGTGCAGCAGCGTTTCGCCACTTTGCCACTGCACATCGACTCTGGCGAGCTTGCCATCGGCCATTTGGTGGGTGAGGTAGACATCACGCAAATCCGCTTTGGCGTTGAGGTTAACGCTATCGAGCGGGTGAATGAAATCGTCAAAAAGGAAAGTGCGAACATCACCGGTTAAGTTGAGGCGATGCTTTTCCCAGCGTAGAGAGCGCAGCTCGCCACTCTCGCCACGCGCTAATTCTGGTACATGCTGGTTAAACAGTGGGATATGGCGGCGATTGAATCCGACGTACAAGGGCTGTTGCTGACGAATAGCTAACTCGTAGAGCGCTTCGACCTCTTTGGCATTATCAGCCAAGGGTTTATCCACAAATGTGGCAATGCCGTGCTGAAGGAAAAACGCGGCAATTTCGTAGTGAATCTGCGTGGCTGCGTGGATCATCACCGCATCCACCTTCATCTCCAGCAGTTGGCGATAATCCTGACACACTTCAGTCACGCGATACTGCTGTGCTAACTGCGCTAAGGTTTGCGCGTTGCGGGTGCAAAACACCAGTTCAATCCCAGATCTTTGGCAAATCACAGGTAGGTAAGCTTTCTGCGCGATGTCGCCCAGCCCAATGATGGCTATTTTCATATTTTCCCCTGCGCTATTCAGCGATTGATGCTTCTATCGGTAAGGTGAGCAACGTAATGAATGGGCTGGCATTCGGTCAACTGTTCTCTACCAAGCTTGTGCAGCGAGTCGCTTTGTTTATCGCTAAGGTTGAATTTGATAGCGCTCTGCCAAGCGTTTTTTCTCACGGTAGTCAGCCAACAATTCGGCTTGTGAACGGCCTGCGTTTTGGTAAAACAGCCCGCCTTGCTTTCTGAGCAGGGCATAGTTTGTTTGCAGCTCGGCAAGGACAAACTCAATTCTTTTTAGGGTGAGCGCGGTGCAGGATTGCCCATGCAAATCGTCCTCGATGTCGAGAACATGTGAGCGAAACGCATCAAGTTGAAACTGTGTTTGTAAATGCATTTCGTCGCCAAGGGCACGCTGCCAAGTGTTGATGATCTCGGCAAAATGTTGGCATACCAACGTGTCGGCTTGCTGGTCTTTCAGCCATTGCAGTTTGTGGGTGTAGCTGCGTAGCCCCTCGCTTTTCACTTGGCGGTAAAGGGCCAGCGCTGCCGATTTTCCTACGCCTTGCTTAAGCAGCCAGCCAAAAAAGAAGCGCGTTTCAAAACGCTCGACAGCATGGAACAAAGGGTCGGCAAGGCCGTTACTGTTGAACTCGCTTCGCGGATCGAAACGGTACATATAGCCAAAATCAAACAGCCACAATTTACCTTGCTTATCAACCAGTAGGTTGCCACTGCACAGGTCCCACTCCATCAAACCTTGCTCTTCGCAGGCATTGAGGGTAGCAAAAAGCTGGGCGAGCAGATCTTGGTTGAGAGACGTAATGTGCCCGCCCTCAATCCAAGGGGAGACAATGATGCCCAGACGATAGTCGGCGTAAAGCGTCGGCACGATGTGCTCAAAGCGTGTTGCTTGCTGAGCGTCATTTTTCAGCTGGGTAAAATCCGCTCTGCGCTGCACTTCATTAAGAAAGGAGTACTGACCATCGAGGTTGGCCACTTTGGCTTGGGAGCGGCGCTTTTTCAGGTTGTACTCCAGCCCATCAATGCGCAAACGAAAAATTTCTGCCGTGAGACCAGAGCGAATCACCTCGACCACATACGGGGAGTCGCTGGTGAGTGTGGCAAGCGTTTGTGGCGATAGCGGGCAGTGCTGCGCTGAACCGACGATGAGGTTTTTGCCGCTGCTCTCGAATGTAAGTTGCTGCTGCTGTCTTAAGTTCATGCTGTCTCCTCATTGATGAATGACCAATTAAACGGCAACTCTGGCTGAAAAACATCCTACCGAGCGCGGCGCATCAAGGTGGAGGGGGAATGTTGAGACGGGTAAATAAGGGCGTAGAAGGGTGAAAAATGAGAAAAACCAGCCCCAAAGCGGGGCTGGATAGGTTCAGTCGAGGGATTTTTTAAACCTGAAAGACGCGAGAATCAGGCCAAATAGGGTGAAACCAATCATCCATATGGTGTCGCGCCACAGGTCGAGTAAATCCGCGCCGCGCAGCACAATGCCGCGGATCATGCGCATAAAGTGGGTAGCGGGCAGCACTTCAGCAATCCATTGCGCCGCGACGGGCATCCCCTCATAGGGGAACATAAAGCCTGAGAGCAAAATCGAGGGCAACAGGATAAACACCGTCATCTGCATGGCTTGTAACTGAGTGGTGGCGATGGTGGAGATCACCAAACCGAGCGTCAAACTGGCGGAAATAAACAGCAGTGTCCCGAGCAAGATCTGGCTGATCGCGCCATTAATGGGCACGCCGAAAATAAAGTGACCCAAACCCAAAATGATAAATACCTGAATCAGGCCGACAAAAATATACGGCACAATTTTCGCCACCATTAGCTCAAATGAGCGCACGGGTGTGGTTATGAGCAGCTCTAAATTGCCTCGTTCGCGCTCACGCACAATCGCCGCGCTGGTGAACAAAATCATCGTCATGGTCAGGATCACCCCAAGCAAACCCGGCACGATATTGACCGCAGAGCGGCGGCTCGGGTTGTAATAAAGCGCCACTTCAAAGGTTTTCTGCACTTTGGGCCTGAGTTCAAAATCAAAGTCGGTCAACGGCATATTTTGCAAACCAAGGATCGCCGAGCTGATCATGGTATCGGAGCCATCGACAATCCACTGCCCGAGCTCGCGCCCCTGCGCCATACGTTGCGTCAGATCGGGCGGCAAAATCAGCGCCGCGCGTACAATACCGTCTTGAATCGCCTGCTCGGCTTGCTCTGCGGTGGCGTAGTGCTGGGTAACGCTCACCACTTGTGTCACCCTGACCGATTGGGTCAAGAGGCGTCCTGCGGTACTTTCGCTTTGATCGACCACCGCCACGGGAATATCGCGAATATCGGTGTTGATCGCATAACCAAAGAGCAGCAACTGGATAAGCGGGATCATCACCACCATGCCAAAGGTGATGCGATCACGCGATAACTGACGCAGCTCTTTAACCACAATCGCTTTCATGCGAAATAGCGCGTTCATTGGCGACCCTCCCCAGTGACAGAAACAAACACATCTTCCAAACTGGGTCGAGCCAGATTCATTTCCGCTTGTTGCAGATGAGGAAATTGGCTTTTCAACCACGCGATTGGATCGGGCACGCTTTGGTCAATCAGCACCCTCAAACGAATACCGAGCTGAGCGGCGGAGCGCACTTGCGGCAGTGGCAACAGGGCTTCTTTTAGGGCGCGTAACTGGTTTGCTTTTACCTCAACAATCTTGACCCCCATTTGCGCCATCAGCTCTTCAGGCGCACCATCGGCGCGGATCAGGCCCGCCTCCATAATGGCTAAACGGTGGCAGCGTTCGGCTTCGTCCATGTAGTGAGTGGTCACCAAAATGGTGGTGCCTTGATCGGAAAGATCGAACAACTGTTCCCAAAAATCACGGCGATTTTCTGGGTCAACCGCCGAGGTCGGTTCATCCAAAAACAACAGCTCAGGTTTGTGCATGGTGGCTGCTGCCAAAGAAAGACGCTGTTTTTGTCCGCCGCTCATACCAGAAACCCGCTGTTTGCGGCGCTGATCCAGCCCATAGGTGGTGAGCTGCTCGTCCACGCGCTGCTTGAGCGCTTTACGATCCATTCCGAAAATCTGCCCGATAAATTGCAGGTTCTCTTGCACGGTTAAGTCGTCGTACAGGGAGAACTTCTGCGTCATGTAGCCAATTTTAAGTCGCAATTGTTCCGATTGACGCGGTATCTGCAATCCGAGCACATCCACTTTACCTTTGGTTGGGCTCAGTAGCCCAGTCAGTACGCGGATGGTGGTCGATTTACCACAGCCGTTTGGCCCGAGAAAACCGTAAATGCTGCCCTTGGGAACGTTAAGCGTGATGTTATCAATGGCGGTAAACTCGCCAAATTTCTTCACCACATTTTCGGCTTGAATCGCGTAATCGCCGCGGTTGCTTTGATTCATGCTCAGTCTCCCAAATCGATCTGCGCGGGCACGCCGGAAGGGAGCGATTGGGCAGCCGCGTCGAGATCCACCTCGGAGAGATACATCAAACGTGAACGCTCCTCTTCTGTCAGAGCAAAGTAGGGGGTGAATGATGGCTCGTCAGAGACCCAACGCACGTTGCCACTGAGTGGGTTGTCCACACCATCGACGTGCACCGTGACCTGCTTACCGGGCACAAAATCGACGCGATATTTGGCGGGTACGTAGACACGCGCATAAGGAATGCGATTGGCCTGAATCACCGCGACCATACCATTGACAGGAACGCGCTCACCCAAGTTATACGGAAGATTATCGAGAATGCCGTCACGGGTAGCGACTATGGTCAACTCGGCCAATTTTTGCTCTTGCAGCGCGACATCGGCATCGGCAACCGCCAGTTGCGCTTTGGCTTGCTCAATGTCTTCCGGACGTGCACCCGAGGTCAATTTGCTGAACTCTTCGTTGGCCGAGTCGAGCTCAGCCCTAGCGGAATCACGCGCGGCGAGAGCGGTGTCTTTCTCGGATTGACTGATGAGTTTTTTCGCCACTAGCTCAGATTTGCGTTTGTAGGTTTTCTGCGCTTCGATCAACTGCGCTTCGGCTCGTGCCACTCGCGCTTGCGCCGCAGCGATGTCTTCAGGGCGCTCGCCGTTAGTCAGCTTGAGTAAAGAAGCCTGCGCTTTGGCTTTTTCGGCCAGCGCACGCGCTAGCATGGCTTGCTGATTTTTGCTGTCCAAACGAACCAGAACATCGCCTTGCGCCACTGCGCTGCCCTCTTTAACGGGCAACTCTCGAATGATTTCATTGGCGGTGGCGGTAAAGGTCACCCTATCGCGCTCAAGCGTGCCGAGTGCTTGGGGTTTGGAATCGCTGGTGCAAGCGATCAGGGCGGTTAAAACCAGTGTTGCAAATAGCAGATGTCTCATTGTTTCGTCCTGGTTAATTCAGCAGTGATGATTTATTCACAGTGTAGCCTCGCCGAGTGAAAGAGCGGTAGCGGCATAATTCTGCAAATATTACGCAAGTGATGAATTTGCGTGACTAACACTTTGAGTATAGTAACTCACTGATTAAGCGTTATTTCTTGCACATGGAACGGGATCAAGATCGCGCAAAGTACTCTGTGTGGATGGCAGAGAAAGTAAAGGAGTAACAATGAATAAACGCCCACGCTTTTGACCAAGGCGCTTCTGCTGGCGGGTGCAGTGGCGGCGATCACTAATCCCCGAGCGGCTGCCTCTCTTCACCGCCTCGGTGGGAATCTAACGCTACTTTCAAGCGACGCAATTTATCCCGTGAGCGGCGTTTGTTTTTTACCGCCAGCGCCATGGCGAGTACATCAATAAGCGCCAGCATTGCGTAGCGGGACGCGGAGGGTTTGTAAATAAAATCCGTCTCATGGTGCTGGATGGGCAGCAGCAAATCGGCCTTTTTTGCCAAAGGGGTTTGCGGCGGACAAATGACGATGACTTTTAGCCCATACTCGCGTGCCAGTTGCGCACTTTCCAGCAGATCCGGTGTGTAGCCAGACGCCGAAAGCATCAGCATCACATCGCTGCGCTCTGCTGTTGCCGCGACCATGCGCGTTAGCAAACCATCGTGATAGGCCACCACGGCAAAACCGAGGCGAAATAACCGATGTTGCAGCTCTTGCGCGGCGATGGTTGAGCCGCCGCCCATGCCGACACTGATGATCTGCCGCGCGCTATTGAGCCACTCTACCGCTTGGTCGATCGCTTGCTCGTCGATCAAGCGACGGTTTTGTTCCAACGTCTGTTTGATCGATTGGTAAACCATCTGATAACTGCTCGGCTCGGGAGATTCGAGAATAAATCGCTGGCCGATGGTTAAAGACTGGGCCAGTTTGATTTTCATCTCACGCACATTCTTGCAGCCAATCGCCTTGGCAAAACGGGTCACGCTCGCCTCACTCACTTGAGCGCTTTGGGCAATTTCGCTAATGCTGGCATTGGCGGCGGCGCTGACCTCATCCATCACCCACTGGGCGACTTTTTTCTCCGCGTCACGCAGAGCGCTGAAACGCTCGTTGATTTGCGAGAGGATGTCGACATCTAAGTTCACAAGAAGATCCTGTACTGCGGGTTGTGGGAGAAACTAGAATCGGGTTTCTAGCCACTGGGTTACGTGATATTGCTCATCTCGCAGGGCCAGAGCGCGCCATTTATCGAACGTCAGGCATGGGTGTGAGGTGGAAAACACCAAAATGTCCCCCACATCCAGCGAGCAGTCAGCGGGAATTTCGACAAAGGTGTGCTGGTCCATAATCGCTACCGCTTGGCTGTGCTGTGGTAGCGCGAGCGGCTCACCATCGCGAAATGCCTGCTGCAAAATCGGTAGTCCTGCGTCGAAAGCCACGTCACGTTTGCCCATACCGACCAGAAGGCGCGTCGGCTCAGGGCGAGAAATCACGTGCGCCCAGATTTCCAGCGCGGAGATGAGATCGCCGTTCAACTCACACGCCGCGCCCTGATGCTGTTTGGCGCGCGCCATCACTTGTTGCTGCGCCATTTGGTAAATTCCGGTGTCATGGGTAACGTAGCAGCCGGGGCGGATCACCGTCTCAATGCCGCCCTGTTCGGCGAAGGTTTTTGCTACCACGTCATACCACGCCGAGCCTGCGCCTGTGAGCAGGGGTTTAGCTGGCAGCAGCCCGGCGGTTTGCAACTGGCGCGTTAGCTCACAGGCGGTGTGGATGAATGTGCGGATCTCGCTTTCGGCATTGTCGCCGTGGATCACCCCTTCATAGACTTCAATGCCCGCCAGTTTCAGGTTCGGCTGCTTAGCAATGTGTGTCGCTAAGGCGTGCACTTGTTGCGGCGTGCGGCACCCGCAGCGACAGCCCGCCACGCCGTATTCGATCAAGACGTTGAGCGTCAGTTGCTGCGCTGCGAAAAACTCCGCCAACGCATCGACGTTGCGTGTTGAATCCACGCAGCAGTAAAACTCAATCGGTTGTGCACTAAGCAGCTTGGCGATGATCGCCATATTGCCTTTGCCCACCAGTTGATTCGCCATGATGACCCGCTTGGCACCCGCCATAACCGCCACTTGTGCTTGAGCAGGGCTGGCCACGGTGATGCCCCAAGCGCCATGCTGCAGTTGCTGGCGAAACAGTTCTGGCGTCATCGAGGTTTTACCATGGGGAGCGAGTTTGACCTGATGCCGATCGGCAAAGTCTTGCATCCAACGTAAGTTGTTTTCCAGCGCGCTGTGGTTTAACACGGCGGCTGGCAGGCTGATTTCGTCATGAGCAAGAGAAGGGAGATGAGTATGAAGCGCTTGCCCTTTTTCACCTTCGGCAGGGAAATTGTCTGCGTGCTTCTGATAGTTTTTATCAGATAAGTCCTTTATTTTGCTCATAATCTCCCGCTCCTAACATGATTTAATTGATTGATAAGTAATACTTATTTTTGATAATGCTAAGCGTCGTGATAGAAACTATCAAACTTTGCTCGATGCTTTGCGGGAGACATCACTGATTCGAAATAGCCAAGCTTTAAGATCACTTCCTCTTATTTTGGCATGGACGCAAACCCGCATGCAGTTCGACACCCTCATCAAACAGGCCGAGATTTACGACGGCACAGGCGCGACGCCATTTATTGCCGATGTCGCGATAAAGCAAGATCGCATAGTTCAGCTTGGACAGCTCGCAAACGCTTCGGCGCAGCAAGTGATTGACGGACAAGGTCTAGCACTAGCGCCCGGATTTATTGATGTGCACACTCATGACGACACCAACGTGATCCGTTTTCCGCACTGTTTGGCCAAAATTAGCCAAGGCGTCACCACTGTGATTGTGGGCAACTGCGGCATCAGCGCCAGCCCTGCGGTGCTGAGTGGGGAACCGCCGGATCCGATGAATTTGCTTGGCGAGCAGAGTGATTTCGTCTATCCCACATTTGCTCACTATGCCGCGGCGGTCGAGCAGGCCAAGCCAGCAGTGAATGTTGCAGCGCTGGTTGGCCATACCACGCTGCGCAATAACCTGATGGACCATTTGCAGCGCCCGGCCACGCAAGCGGAAATCGAGCAGATGCGCGCGGCACTGGCAGAAGCGATGGAGCAGGGTGCACTGGGGCTCAGCTCGGGTCTGGCGTACGCCAGTGCCAAACAAGCCACCGCCGCAGAGGTGGTGCAACTGGCTAAGGTGTTGGCCGGGTATCAAGGCATTTACACCACGCATATGCGCAGCGAGTTTGCCGAGATCCTCACCGCGATGGAAGAAGCGTTTGCGACGGGCAGACAAGCTCGGGTGCCTGTGGTGATCTCTCATTTGAAATGTGCGGGCGCGGGAAACTGGGGACGTAGTGTGCAAGTACTGGAGCGGATGGAGAGCGCAGCAGCCCAGCAAGAGGTCAGTTGCGATTGCTACCCATATTCGGCCAGCTCCTCAACCCTAGATTTAGCGCAAGTGAATGACGAAATTGATATTTTTATTACCTGGTCAAAAGGATTGCCACAGCAGGCGGGCAAAACCCTCAAGCAGATAGCCGCCGATTTACAGTTACCGCTGATGCAGGCCGCAAAAGCACTGCTGCCTGCGGGCGCTGTCTACCACTGCATGGCAGAGCAAGATGTTAAACGAGTGCTGAAATACCCGTTAACTATGGTGGGGTCCGATGGTTTGCCCAACGATCCGCATCCCCACCCGCGTTTGTGGGGCGCTTTTCCCCGAGTGCTTGGACACTACTGCCGCGAGGAGAAACTCTTCTCCCTTGCCGATGCGATTTTTAAGATGACCGGGATGTCGGCGCAGCGTTTCAAACTGGCGGATCGCGGCGTGATTCGGCTGGGCGCTTTTGCCGACTTGGTGCTGTTTAACCCGCGCACCATCAAAGATACCGCGACCTTTGCCAACCCAATTTCAGCCGCGCAAGGCATTGAAGCGGTGTTTGTCAACGGGCAGCTCTCTTATCACGCTGGCGAAGTATCGCCGACTCGAACGGGTAGGTTTCTCTATCGAAGTCAATTTAAACCAGAAACCGTGTGAATCGCTGCTGGGCAGACAACGGGTTTCTCTAACAAAAGGACAATAACAATGACGATAAAACGATACGGCGTGGAAGGTGGCGTAGGAACGGGTGGGCAGCATTTGCCCTTTGCCCGTGCCACCGAAGCAGGCGGCTTTTTGTATGTCTCGGGGCAAACCCCGATGAGAGAGGGTGAAGTCGTCGAAGGCGGGATCGTCGAGCAATCGCGTCTCGCGCTGCAAAACTGTGTCGATATCATGCACGAGGCTGGTTACACGCTGGAAGATGTGGTGCATGTGAAAGTGATCCTCACCGATGCGCGCTATTTTCAGTCGTTCAATAAAGTGTTTAGCGAATTTTTCGCCGCTCATCCACCGGCGCGCATCTGTATGGTGTGTGATTTGGTGGTGGATGTAAAAGTGGAAGTGGACGTCACCTGCTACCGTGCGGATCGCGTATGAGCGTCAGCAAGCTTAAGGTTGCCTTTTTCGGTGAATGCATGATTGAACTGAGCGGCCAGCCGCTCAAACAAGCTTTTGGTGGCGACACGCTCAACAGCGCGCTCTATCTCGCTCGACTTTGCCAAGATAGCCCGATAGCGGTTTATTACGCGACAGGGTTGGGAGACGATGACCTGTCGCAACAACTGCTCTTGGCTTGGCAAGCTGAAGGTATTGACACCTCGCTGGTGACGCGCCATGCAGGGCGGCTGCCCGGGTTGTATCTGGTGAGCAATGATGCCTCTGGTGAGCGCCGCTTCCACTATTGGCGTGATAGCGCCGCAGCGAAATTTTATTTTTCCGACGCGCAGCTGAGCCCGCTGGAGCGTGCATTGCAAGCAGGGGAACTCGATTGGCTTTACTTGAGTGGTATCAGCCTTGCGATTTTGCCTGACGCTGACAAAGCGCGGCTGATTGACAAGTTGCGCGCTTTCTCGCTAGCGGGAGGCAAAGTGGCGTTTGACAACAATTTTCGCCCTCAGCTTTGGTCGGCGCAGCAGGCGCGGCACTGGTATGGCGAATTGCTGCCTTGGGCCGATCTCGCTTTCATCACGCAAGAGGATGACGAGCAAATATGGGGGCAAGAGCGGCCTTTGGATGAGCGATACCAACAGTGGAGCTGCGCTGAAGTGGTTGTCAAACGTGGCGCGCAGCCCTGCCAGTTGCTTTTGCGTCAGCAGGGAGAAGTGCAATCGCTGAGTGTTGAGGCTGAAAAAGTCGCTCAGGTAGTTGATACGTGCGCCGCGGGCGATGCATTCGCTGCTGGATATCTGGCTGGGCGACTCTCTGGGAGTGGTCCACAGGCATCGGCTGAGCTTGCTCACCGTTTGGCTGCGCTGGTTATTCAGCATTCAGGCGCGATCATTCCGGCTCAGAGCATGCGTCATCTACAGCTTGAGTCTGGCGAGGTTTAGGCGCTGCTCACGCAGAGTTCCATTTCTTATCTAAGGAGGCAGCATGGCGGCCAACCGTGAACTTAATCTAATGCCCTATCCGCAGCAAGTGCAGCTCCTTTCTGGGCGAATTGCTATCGATGCCAACTTCAGCATGCTGCTTAAAGGTTACCGATGCAAAACGGTGATGAAAAAGCTCAAAGGTACATTGGAGCGTCTCTATCGGCAAACGGGCGTACCGATGTTGCACTGGCAAGCCTCGTCGCAGCAAAGCGCGACGTTAGTGGTGGATATTGCTAGTGCGCCGCCAAGCGGCGTGCCGAATCTGGGTTGGGACGAGTCTTATCATTTGCACGCCACAGAGGGGCAAGTGGTGATTCGCGCGCCGCAGCCAGTGGGGGCCTTGCATGCGCTGGAAACCTTCTTGCAACTGATTGAATGCGATGCTCAGGGCTACTACCTCCCAGCGCTGTCTATCACGGATGCGCCGAGATTTGGCTGGCGCGGCGTTTCCTACGACACGGCCCGCCGCTACATTGAGCTGCCCGTTATTTTACGCCAACTTGATGCGATGGCCGCCGCCAAACTCAACGTATTCCACTGGCACTTTTGGGACGATCAAGGCATTCGCATTCAGTTCGAAAGCTACCCCAAATTGTGGCAGCAAAGTGCTGATGGCGATGCGTACAGCAAAGCCGAGGTGTCGCAGGTGATCGAATATGCTCGCGCGCTGGGGATACGGGTGATTCCGGAAATCTCCTTGCCCGGCCACGCCTCTGCGGTAGCGCATGCCTATCCGCATCTGATGTCTGGCCCCAGCGGGCAAACCTACCCGCAGCAACGTGGGTGGGGCGTGTTTGCGCCGCTGATGGACCCAACCAACCCCGAGCTGTTGAGCTTTCTGGCGAGTATTTTTCACGAAGTGGTGGCGCTTTTCCCCGACCAGTACGTACATATTGGTGGGGACGAACCCGACTACCAACAGTGGCGCGATAATCCACGCATTCAGCGTTTTATCCAAGAGCATCAGCTCGATGGTGAACGCGGTTTGCAGTCCTACCTCAATACCCAAGTCGAGAGCATGCTGACGGTGCATGGACGTAAAATCATCGGTTGGGACGAAGTGTGGCACCGAGATCTGCCGACGTCGGTGGTCATCCAAAGCTGGCAAGGGCACGACAGCATTGGCCGCGCTGCTAAGCAGGGTTATCAAGGGATTTTATCCACCGGCTACTATCTTGATCAGCCGCAGCCTACCAGTTACCACTATCGCAATGATCCCATGCCGCAAGGTTTAGCAGTGGATGATCAGTTGACGGCAAACGACAAGTTTGTCTGTTACACATGGCAAAAGCCGCGGCCTAAAGGTGAGGCGCTACGTGGCAATCTGATCATCATTGAAAGTGCGCAAGGGCAGGTACGCGCTTTTAGCGATTACCATGGCCGCTCTCGTCAGGCTGTCACCGTGTTGGAATACCTTCCCGGGGTGCGTTTTCGCGGTCATCTCGACACCTTCATGTCCTACACGGAATTCCACTACCAGTTTGCTGGCGAGCAGCTTGCTAACGGCAGTTATCAACGGATTGGTAATGTGCGTTATCCCGTTACTGGCGTGTTAAGTGCCAGCAGCGATTGGCCGCAAAACACACTGCCAGAGGCAAAGGGCGGCTACCCCGCTGAACTTAGTGAAAAAGAGCGCGCGTTGATCCTCGGCGGTGAAATTACCATCTGGGGAGAACTGGTTGACTCAATGACGATCGAATCGCGCTTGTGGCCGCGCAGTTTCGCTATCGCAGAACGTTTTTGGTCGAGTGTTGAGCAGCGCGATGAGCAGAGCATGTATCGCCGTATGCAGGTTGTCGATACTTGGTCGCAGCTTTCACTCGGTTTACGCCATCAGGCCGACGCGCAACTGGGCTTAATGCGGCTGGCGATGGGCTCTGACAGTACGCCGCTGGCGGTGCTCGCCCAGTACACAGAGCCTGGGCAATACTACGCAAGGCACTGGCAAAAGTGGCAGGCAACGCCGACTTGTGGCGAACGTTACAATCAATATGAGCGGCTTAACCGTTTTGTTGATGCGTTGGCGGTAGAAAGCCTTGCCGTCTATCAGATGGAACAACTGCTCCGCGACATGGATTTTGGCCAGAGAGCAGAGTGCCAAGTGATTCTCGCCTCATTAACCAGCCATTATCAGACGGCGAAATGGGCCGCTATGCAGTCGCTTGAACTGCTGGCACGAAGCGCCTCTGGGGCGCAGAGTGTACCACTGGCGCAAGCGACCATTGAGGTGGCTGATTTGGCCTTGATCTTATTGGAGAAATTTTCCGAGAACGTCACAATAAGTGCAGAGCAATGCCACGCTTACCAAACCGTGTTGGACGAAAAAGCTGTGCTATTTGATGAGGCGATTGTGGCGCTTGTCAGGCCGACGGAGCAACTGCTTCACAAATTTGCGCACTGATTAGCAAAAGCCGTTGCCGCCTGCGCCGACAGGCGGCAAGGTAGAGAGATAACGAGAAGCGATGGAAGCATAAATCCTAATGACGACAGGCAATTTACATTTTTATCTTGGCACTTATACCGATCAACCCAGCATCAGCGAAGGCGTCGCACAACTGGAATTAAATAGCGAAACGGGTGAGTTGATCCCGTTCAATGAGTTGGCGGTGTTAGCCAATCCCTCTTATCTCACCCAAACTGCACGCGGTTTATACACGTTCAATGAAGTGGTGCAGTCGCAAGCACCTCAACTGGTGTGGCTTGGCTGTCACGATACGGCGCAAATTGAGATCACAGGCGATTATCCGTGTCATCTCGATATTGACCGCGAGCAGCGGTTTTGCGCGGTGGCCAATTATGGCTCCGGCAACACCTCGATCTTTAAATTGGATGACACCGGTAAGCCGATTGGCAAATTGACAGAGCTGTTTGTTGATGGAAGTGGGCCAAATCAGGCAAGACAAACCGCGCCGCATGCTCATCAGGCTACCTTCTTGCGCCACAGTCCGTATTTGCTGGTGGTCGATCTGGGCACGGATCGTCTCAATATTTTTGCTATCGATAGACAAAATGAGACCTTCCGCCTGTATCAATCTCTTGCATTACCGCCGGGCTGCGGCCCACGCCATCTGGTATTGACGCAAGCGGAAGATCGCATTTATCTGGTCGCCGAGCTTTTTGAAACCTTGATGGTGATTGAGCGCCGCGGAGAGCAGTGGCATCTCTGCTCGCAGCAACCTTTGCTCCCGGGCGAAAGTAACGGCGAAGCCGCCTCGGCGATTCGCTTGTCCCCAGATGAGCGATTTCTTTACGTCTCGTGTCGCAGGCAGAATAAAATTGCCATTTTTGCACTCAGCCACGCCCAGCCTGAATGGATTGGCGCTGTTGATACTGGCGGTCAGTTTCCGCGTGATTTTGTGCTGTCGCGTGATGGTAAATGGTTGCTGGTTGCCAATCAGCACTCGCACAATGTGGTCAGTTTTCGCCGCGACAGGCAAACGGGGTTACTGAGCCCAAGTGGGTTTAGTTGCCAAGTGGGTAGCCCGGTCTGTTTACTAGAACATCAAGGGGCGTGTTAACGTCTCTTGGCTGGAAAGCCTGATGATAACTTGAGATACTTCTGCGCTTGGTTTGAAGTCAAAGAGAAAATAAGCATGACAATTCATCGCATTAACCCCGGCAATCGCTGGTCAGATATTACCGTTTTTAACGGCATCGCCCATTTTGTTGAAGTGGCGGACAGTGATACTTCGGCAGATATGAAAGGCCAAGTGGAACAGATTTTGTCTCAGGCAGAAGTGCAGTTGGCGAAGATTGGTAGCGATCGCTCTCGCGTTCTTTCGGTGACCATCTACGTGACCGATTTCGCCCATTTCGATGCATTAAACCAAGTGTGGGACAACTGGTTCCCGCAAGGTTGTGCGCCGAGCCGTGCGTGTGTCAAAGCTGAACTGGCCGATCCGAATTATTTGGTTGAGATGGCGTTTGTCGCCGCTGCGGGCGCAGAGTTTCAATAGCCGTAGACAGTATGTAGACGTCATCATTCACAAAGGGGCAGTTCGCCCCTTTGTTGTTCGTGTTTGTTGCTAATGTTGCTCACTGAGCTGCGCCAATACGTCAGTCAGCGAAGGGCAGATGTGGTGGCCAAAGCCTTTCACTTCGGTGCAAGGTTCAACCAAATCGGGGATTTGGTAGGTGATCATCTGCGCTGCCACCGCGGCGCGTACGCCGTTGTTTGAATCTTCAAAAGCCAGACAGTGCTCTGGTGCGATCTTGAGTCGGCTGGCGGCGAGTAAGTAGATTTCTGGGTCGGGCTTGCCGTGGCTTACTTCGCACCCAGTGGTGATGCTGTCGAAGTAGTGATCCAGCCCTGCGAGCTTGAGTTTGACTGACGCGACCTCTTTTTGCGTCGAGGTGGCCACCGCCGTTGGGATTTGCTGAGCTTTTAGCCACTGTAACAGCTCGATCACGCCAGCTTTGACCGGAATAGCCTCATGAAATACCACTTGGTTGTAACGCTGGCGCCACTCGGCGTGCAGGCGGTCGAGGTCATCCCCATACGCTTCGCGCAGCACCGCTTCAATGCCCGCGGCATTACGGCCAATCACCGAGAGGTAAGTCTCTTTGTAAAAAGGTAGGTTTTGTGCATGACAGGCTTGTTCGAAAACCTGCATACAGACACGTTCGGTGTCGAGTAGAAGTCCATCCATATCGAAGATGGCGGCAGCAAAGTTCATAGTTACAGCTTGTTTTTGTCTCAATAGGTTGGCGCCATTCTGACATAAAGCGGCGCAATTGGGGAAGGGATATGGTCGCGAGCGCGGTTTTTCAGTTATCATGTGCGGCGCGAAATCGATAACAAGTTGATTGAAACTGATAACAACGTCATTGGGGAGAAAGAATGGAAGTCAAAACAGTTGCCTTTATTGGATTGGGAGTCATGGGCTACCCAATGGCAGGTTATTTGAGCAAAGCGGGCTACCAAACACGGGTTTACAACCGTACCTTTGCGAAAGCAGAAAAATGGGCCCAGCAGCATCAAGGGCAAGCGTTTGAAACCCCACGTGAGGCCGCGCTTGGTTGTGATGTGGTGTTTGTTTGTGTCGGCAATGATGACGATGTACGCAGCGTGGTATACGGTGAAAATGGCGTACTGGCTGGGCTAAAAGCGGGCGCGACCTTGGTTGATCACACCACGACCTCCGCTGAGCTGGCGATTGAGCTGGCCGGCGCATGTCAAAAAGTGGCGGTGAATTTCATTGATGCACCTGTCTCTGGCGGTCAAGCTGGCGCTGAAAATGGCGTGCTAACCATCATGTGTGGTGGTGATGCCGACGTGTTTGCTAACGTCTCGCCAGTGATGGATGTCTACGCCAAACAGATCACTTTGCTGGGTGAAAATGGCCAAGGACAACGCTGCAAAATGGTGAACCAGATTTGTATCGCTGGCGTGCTGCAAGGGCTGAGTGAAGCGCTGCTGCTGGCACAAAAATCGGGCCTAGATATCGAGCAGGTTGTCAACACGCTAAAACACGGCGCGGCTGGTTCTTGGCAGATGGAAAATCGCGCCCAGACCATGGCACAAGGCAAGTTTGATTTTGGTTTTGCCATCGATTGGATGCGCAAAGATCTCGGCTTTTGTCTGCAAGAAGCGGAACGCGTTGGTTTAACGCTGCCACTGACTGAGCAAGTCGACGCTCAGTACGCCAAGCTGCAGCAGCAAGGGTTAGGACGAATGGATACCTCAGTGCTGATTAAAGCGGTAGCAAAAGAGTAAAAATAGTCCTCAGCCGAAAACCTTGATTTTCGGCTGAGTTTCTTATTGGCAGGCGTGTTTGTGTAGGCCATAAATGGCATGATCCAGCACTCTATCTTGCACCTTCTCATTGCGAGTGATGATGCCTTCGAGCGTCATACCAAGGCGCTCTGCCACCGCCCGGCTAGCAAGGTTCTCTTTCGCTGCTTGCAATTGCACTTTCTCTAAACCTAGCGTGTCAAACGCATGCTTAATCAGCGTCTGCGCCGCACGCGTGACGATGCCTCTGCCTTTATGCGATTCAGCCAGCCAATAGCCGATACAAGTGCGGCCAAGTTCCAGATTAATTTCATGCAGGCCAATATTACCGACCAGATCGCCATGGTAAAAAATCGCGCAAGTGAGTGATCTTCCATCGGCGTAATCGTGCAGCGAACGGTGCACAAACAGGCGAAAATCTTGCTCTGAGGAGCAGAAGTCAGGCCAAGTGAGCCATTGAGAGAGGTAGGCTTTATGCTCTGCCACCAACTCCGCGTACAAAGGGGCAAAAGATTCTTGCACCAAAGCCAACTCAATCTCGTTATCGACGTTTAAAGTAAACATAGCAGGTCCATCAGGTAGGTGTATTTCTATAATAGATATCTATTATTTGATTTTATCAATAAGTTATTTTTTGTTTGATCACTAAGACCACCCAAAGCCATGAAACGCTATTTCACACTGTTCGTCCACTCTTCCTGCCTAAGTTGAGCAGAAATAGTCAGGAAAGAAATAGATACAGCTGGCTAATGGGCTTACCTTTTGTGCTGCGTACTTATGTCGTATTCGCTATTCTCCTTTGAGTGACATGATTAATTTTGGGATAGCGTCCAGCGTCACAATGTGGTCGACCGCACCCAATTTGACCGCTTCTTTGGGCATGCCATAGACCACACAACTGCTCTCATCTTGCGCTATAGTGAGCGCGCCTGCCTCGTGCATCTCTTTCATTCCCTGCGCGCCATCGTCGCCCATGCCCGTCATGATGATGCCCGTTGCATTGGCTCCGGCCGCGTTGGCCACCGAGCGAAACAGCACATTGACCGAAGGGCGATGACGGCTGACGAGAGGGCCGTCTTTGAGTTCCACCCGATACTGAGCGCCACTGCGCCTAAGCAGCATGTGTTTGCCGCCATTGGCGATCAGCACCAACCCCCGGCAACACGCGATCATTATTTTCCGCTTCTTTCACGTTCACTCTGCACAATTGATTGAGCCTTTGAGCAAAAGAGGCGGTGAACTGTTCTGGCATATGTTGCACGACAACGATGCCCGGTGCGCTGGGGTCAAGCTGTTTGAGCACCACCTCTAATGCCTGAGTGCCCCCCGTTGAGGTGCCGATGGCGATGACTCGGTCGGTCGTCTCTGCCATGGGTTTGGTTTTGTTGCTGGACAGGATGACATTGGCACTCAGTTTCGGCGCGCTTTTAAATGGTGCGAGAGGTTGTGGAGAGTGCGGTTTTTTCGAGGTGGACTGAATTTGCAGTTTGTTGAGGTTGGCGGCGGCCGCTCCTCTGATGGCTTGAATCATGGCGATTTTACTTTCTTGCAAAAAGGACTTTAAACCCGCTTTCGGCTTGGTGATGATATCGACCGCACCGGCTGCCATCGCCTCCATGGTCACTTGTGCGCCAACGCCAGCTAACCAATGATTCGATTTGCTCGAATAGCTGGTCGGTGACGTCGTCATATGCCTTTAACTGCGAAAAGATAGTAGTTAATTTATCTCTATCTTGCTCAATGTTGTGATGGCTTTGAGACCCATTAATGGCACTGGATTCACCTTGGGTTTGAACCATCAGGGCGACCAGATTTGAAAAGCGGTTCGACAACTCATTGATGGCATTTTCCGAGATGTCTTTGCAACTGGTGATGTGTCGCTGCCAAATGGGGATCACCTTATGCCAGATATGATGTTCTTGCTCGGTAAGCTCGTGCTGTTTATGGGATTGTGACTGCTCGGACGCGATTTGCTGCTTAACACTGCCTATTTCTCTGTCCATATCTCGTTGGCGGCAATGTGGATGAGAGCAATAAAGCTCGCACTGCACATCAGCCAAAGCACGACAAAGTAGAGCGCAAGGTCTGGAAATACAAAGAAAGCTACCGCCAGTCCGACGGAAAAAAGGAACAACAGCCAAGAGTAGGTTTTCAAATTCACAATCATTAGCGTAGGCAATCCGGTAATTTGATTCTCTTCTTTAGACTAGGTAGCAATCAGGCGAGACAGCGTGATTTGGATCGGAAAACTAAACTTTAGGCAATTTGTGGCACACTGAATTGGTTTCTTATCCATGAGTGATTTTTTATGGATTCAAATAATTTTTATCAATCAAATGGCTTGAATGGACAAATCAGTGAAAGAGCGCAGGAATAATGGCGACGATATGGAGCAATGCCGCTAAAAAGACGGGGTAGAAACGGATTTACACCAATTCAAGCGTAATACGCACAAATTGCTCATCTTGGTACTGAACCGAGTAGCCGTAGGTATTGTTGGCGTAGATTGCGCCAAGGAACAGTGAACGTTGGCTCATTGGGCCGCGAAACAGCATCGAAATGGGTTTGATCAAGGTGTTTTGACTATCAAAATTATCGTTCAGATTTTGCGTCAATACACACAGCAGGCAACCATTTTCATCATGAGAGAGGTCAACATCTTCAGCGCGTGACAGCAGCACTGTGGTCCCGAGTTTTTTCTCGATCTCATTAATCAGCAGCAGGTAACTGTCTAA
This sequence comes from Vibrio navarrensis, assembly GCF_000764325.1. Lineage (NCBI taxonomy): Bacteria > Pseudomonadati > Pseudomonadota > Gammaproteobacteria > Vibrionales > Vibrionaceae > Vibrio > Vibrio navarrensis. Next base: position 2,047,781 of record NZ_JMCG01000001.1, read on the forward strand.
ATGCGGCTGCGCAGGTGGCGTTTCAGCACCGACACATTTTTCCAGCAGTTTTGCCAAGTTACCTTGCTCGCCTTTGGCTTGCTGGGTCAGGGTTTTAAGCGGTTTTTTGATCAGTTTGTAGCGATTGCTTTTCAGCTTAGGTTTTAGCCATTTTTGCAGCAAATCGTTACTGTCTTTAACAGAGAGAGATTTATCGGCAGTAGCAAGGCGACGAAATTCAAGATGCAACAAAGCGTGAACAGCAAGCTCACTGAGAAGTTGATTTGCATCTGCAGCCTGTCTGGCCTGCTTAATACCTTGCATCACATCGAAATTATCTAATAGGGGAATGGTGCCGAGAGAGGGACTCGAACCCTCACACCATAGGCGCTAGCACCTCATGCTAGTGTGTCTACCAATTTCACCATCTCGGCATAGGATGTTGAAGCATTGCTTCAATATTGATGTGGTTCATTTCAAACCGGAGCGAATTGTATATCCAAAATTTTCGTTAGGCGAGTGTTTATTGAAGAGAAATTGATGATTTTGGTTCGTTTGGACATTTGTTGCGCAAAGGGCGGCAAAATTCAGCATTAACCATATCTTTTTTATTGTTATGAGGATGGTGAAACACCGTTTTGTCTGTTTTATAAACGCTTGAACGTTTGCGTGAATAAATGTGATGAATATCTCATTCATATCCCTATACTAGCGACCCGTTTAAACGGGATTCAGGGTAGCGAGGTTCGCTGCTCTTACCCATACAAGCCGTCACACGGAATTAGGCGCCCGCCTGAGTGAATGACCCCAAGGACCGGACCAGCTTCTTATCAAAGCTTGTATAAGGTAACAAAGATGTCGAACTATACGTTCTCAGTGATTCACTCCTCTTGGTGTCACACTTCACCATTTCATGCTGCTCCCTCTTTTGCTGATTTCGTCAGCGTTCCACTCTTTTTCAAACGCTAAGCAGGTCATTTCACATGAGTATTCTATTTGGTCTTCTGGGTGTGTTGGCCCTTCTTGGCTGCGCGGTTTTGTTGTCTGAAAGTCGCCGTTCGATTAACTGGCGTACGGTGTCCCGCGCTTTACTGCTGCAAGTTGGTTTTGCTGCGCTGGTGCTGTATTTTCCTTGGGGGCAAGTTGCGCTGGCGTCACTGAGTGGTGCGGTGTCCGGTTTGTTGGGCTTTGCCGATGAAGGTATTGCGTTCTTATTTGGCGATTTGGCGTCTTCGGGCTTTATTTTTGCCGTGCGGGTATTACCTATCATCATCTTTTTCAGCGCACTGATTTCGGCACTTTATTACCTTGGCATTATGCAAAAGGTGATTCAGTTTCTCGGCGGCGGCATTCAAAAGTTTCTTGGTACCAGCAAAGCCGAGTCTTTGGTTGCGACCGGTAACATCTTCCTCTCACAGGGGGAGTCGCCTTTATTGATCCGTCCTTTCTTGCCGAAAATGACCCGTTCGGAGTTGTTTGCAGTAATGGTCGGTGGCATGGCATCGGTGGCGGGCAGTGTGCTTGGCGGTTACGCGGGCTTGGGTGTTGAGCTTAAGTACCTGATTGCGGCCAGCTTCATGGCGGCACCCGGTAGCCTATTGATGGCGAAAATCATCATTCCTGAGCGCGCAACGCCGTGCGATTACAACGATATTGCGCTGGACAAATCGGATCAAAGCAATGTGATTGATGCGCTAGCCAGCGGCGCGATGGGCGGGATGAAGGTTGCGGTTGCGGTCGGCACCATGTTGATTGCGTTTGTCAGCGTGATCGCGATGGTCAACACTGGGCTGGAAAATCTGGGTGAACTGCTTGGCTTCAGCGGCATCACATTGCAAGCGATCTTTGGTTATCTCTTCTCTCCTTTAGCATGGCTGATTGGTGTACCTGCGCACGAAGTGTTGGCGGCGGGCTCTTACATCGGGCAGAAAATCGTAATGAATGAGTTTGTTGCCTTCATCGATTTTGTTGAGCACAAAGCGCTCTTGTCTGAACACAGCCAAGTGATTGTCACCTTTGCTCTGTGTGGCTTTGCCAATATCGGTTCTATCGCCATCCAGTTGGGATCAATTGGCGTAATGGCGCCAGAGCGTCGTGGCGATGTGGCAAACATGGGCTTGAAAGCCGTTGCGGCGGGCACGTTGGCAAATTTGATGAGTGCGTGTCTGGCGGGCATTTTTATCGCCTTGTAAGAGAGCGATAACAACAGGTCTTCGTTAGCAGGGCAGGAAAAGCAAAAAGCCTGAGTGATCGTCGCTCAGGCTTTTCATTCTTCGCGCTTAAAACGCTTTTGGCGCAAAGCCTGTCATCACATCCAGACGCAGTTCCTTGCCGATTTTTGTCATTGGATGGACGATAACCAAGCCTTTGACGCGTTTTTTCAGCTTGCCAATGTCAGCTTGCTCTTCTTTGGTGATTTCACGTGAGAAGGGCATGTCAAGCAAACTCTTACGCTCTTTATTCAGCTCGTAATTTTGCTTGTGCTTGAGTTGGGACAGTGACTTAGTCAGTTCATCCACTTCATTGGTGAACTTGGTGATCATTTCCTGATCACCGCGTGTACGTGCGGTTTCAAGTTTATGCTGACAGGTGTCTAAACGGTTGTGCAGCTTCTGGATGTCGTTTTTTATGCTCATGAACACTGGGCTCTGGTAGAAATGGTCGGGAAGTATAGCATAGCTAAGCGTAGCACTTTACTAAACTGCCCGACATTTTATCATGCGCTGATTAACTCGTTGCCGCTGGTTGTGCCAGAAAAATAGGCGTCGATGTTGTTTAGCGTCACCGAGGCGATGTTATTGAGCGCTTCATGCGTTAAAAAGGCTTGATGGCCCGTGAACAACACGTTGTGGCAAGCGGAGAGGCGGCGGAAAACATCGTCAACAATCACATCGTTGGATTTGTCTTGGAAAAAGAGATCTTTCTCATTGTCATACACATCCAAACCGAGCGCGCCAATTTGCCCCTGTTTGAGCGCTTCAATGGCAGCCAGAGAATCGAGCAGTTCGCCACGGCTGGTGTTAATGATCATGACACCGCGTTTCATTTTGGCAAACGAGGTTTGGTTGAGCAGATGGTAGTTCTCTTTGCTCATTGGGCAGTGCAGGCTGATGATGTCTGACTTGGCATACAACTCATCCAAGGAGACGTATTGTGCACCCAACTCCAGTGCGAGAGGGTTGGGGTACGGATCGTAGCAGAGGATATCCATCCCCAATCCTTTGAAAATACGCATTGCGGCTACGCCAATTTTGCCCGAGCCAATCACGCCGACAGTTTTGCCGTAGAAGTTGAACCCTACTAAGCCATCAAGCGAAAAGTTCGCATCCCGGGTGCGCTGATACGCTTTGTGCAAGCGGCGGTTTAAGCACATCATCATGCCGACCGCGTGCTCGGCGACTGCTTCTGGTGAATAGGCAGGTACCCGTACCACTTGCAGGCCGAACGCTTTGGCTGCTGCTAAGTCTACTTTGTCAAAGCCCGCGCAGCGCATGGCGATCAGTTTGGTTCCACCTTCTGCCAGTAACTTCAGGACTGGCGCAGAAAGATCGTCGTTGACGAATGCGCACACCACCTCGTGGTTTTTAGCCAAGGAAGCGGTTTTGCTGGTTAAGCGAAAATCGTGGAAATGATAGTCAACCGGGTGGCCGCCTTTGGCTTTATTAAAAGAGACTTCGTCGTAGTTTTTTGCACTATAGAAAAGCACATTTACCATAGTAACCTCACAGAATTTAATGTTTTTATAAAGTTTTCTGTTTATAAATTACTTGAATGCGGTGGGGTTGGGTAGGATAAATTGCGTGGAATAAGTTTGCCCAATACGGTTTGCTTCATTAATATGCAAATAGCGTGGATGGCGATGTAAGGTGCGCGTTGAAAAGCAAAGCAATATGGATGTTATCGCTCTTTTTGAGTTTACCGGCGCTGGCGCAGGTGGACCTGGTTAAAGTCGATAAATCCAAACGCCGCCTCTACCTTTTGCAAGGAGAGACAGTCATTCGCGAATACCGCATCGCGCTAGGCAAAAATCCACAGGGACATAAACAGCAAGAGGGCGATCAGCGTACACCGGAAGGTGAGTACACGCTGGATTACGTCTCTGAAGAATCCGCGTTTTATCGCTCAGTGCACATCAGCTACCCCAATGAAACCGATTTAGCGCAAGCGCGCGAACGGGGCGTCTCGCCCGGTGGTGATATCAAAATTCATGGCCTGCGTGACGGCGAGCAGCGCCCACCTCAATTTATTCAGAGTTTCGATTGGACCAACGGCTGCATAGCGCTAACCAATGCTGAGATGGATGAGTTTATCCGTTTAGTGAAAATGGGCACGCCGATTCACATCGAATGGTAGTTTAATCGTTTTCCTTTCTCACTGAGTGAGAATTTAACCGACCTTTGTCTCGATAGCATCGGTACGTTTTGGCATCATGTCGCTTGCTCAATCTATTTTTGCGTATCTGCAACAATAGCTTATAACCAAGAGAAGGAGGCTAAGACCGCCTTCCTACCAGCACGAGTAATCATATTGACTTCTGAACGCAAAGCTGCCGCCATCTTGATCATGGCCACCATACTGTCCGCTTTTGGCTGGATTTTTTCCAAAGAGACGATCCAAGGGTTACCGCCGTTTGGCTTCGTCGGTTTGCGCTTTCTTATCGCCTCGCTGTGTTTACTGCCGTTTTGCTTTCACTCGCTGCGCCGCGCGAGTTGGCAAGATATCCGCTCAGCAGCTTTGGTCGGTTGCCTGCTTGCAACGGCGCTGATCAGTTGGATTCACGCTATTTCAATTAGCGACACCCTAGGTGAAGGGGCGTTTATTCTCAGTCTGTCGATGTTGATGGTTCCGTTTGTTGCATGGATCTTATTTCGCCAACAGCCCAAACGCATTTTTTGGCTCTCACTGCCGATTGCCATGTCGGGGCTGGCGTTTTTGTCACTCAAAGATGGCTGGCAAAGCTCGTCCAGCCAGCTGTGGTTTTTGTTTAATGCCGTGGTGCTGGCGCTGCATTTCAATATCAACAGCAAGTATTCGCAGACCTTACCCATTTTGCTTCTCACCTGTATTCAGCTGTTTGTGACCGGATTGATTGGTTTAACCGCCAGTGCGCTGTTTGAAAGTGTGCCGCTCCACGTTGAGCCGAGTATTTGGGGCTGGTTTACCGCCAGTACCATACTGGCGACCGCACTGCGCTATGTGATGCAAACCATGGCGCAAAAGCAGATCAACCCGGGTAACGCGGCGTTAATCATGATTTTAGAGCCGGTTTGGACGGTATTTCTCAGTATTGGCTGGTATGGCGAGGTATTAACGTTCAGTAAGTTAGTCGGCTGTAGCCTGATTTTGTTTTCACTGATCTTGTATCGCACCGACGGTAAACTGCTCTCCTTACTGCGGCGTACAAAATCTGCGGCAGGTGATTAACGCTTGGCCAAGTCGCAGTGCCATGTACTAACTTTTGTGTTCATCATCGCCATTTACACCAAATTCATTGCTCAATACCAAATTAAATTAGATAGAGATCAATGATCGCAGTTAAAATTAAACATTAGTTAGTGTTTTGTCAGGGAAGCGAAAATGAAGATTGGTGTAATTGGCGCGGGAGCTGTTGGCGTGGGAGTGTGCAATTATCTGCTCACCTTAGGCAGCGTCAGCGAATTGGTGTTATTGGACCAAAACTTAGCCAGAGCTGAAGGGGAAGTGTATGACTTTCGCCATACTGCAGCGCTCACCTTCTCGAAAAATACCCATATCTTACCGACGCAAAATTATCTTGATTTGCTTGGTGCCGACATTGTGGTGATTACTGCAGGTGCGCAGATTAAACAAGGGCAAACGCGTCTGGATATCGCTGAAATCAATGCCAAGATAGGTGTTGAAATCGCTCATCAGGTTGAGCGTGTTGCACCGAATGCCACTTTGATTGTGGTGTCGAATCCTTGCGATATCGTCACCCACTTTATCGCCAAAAACAGCTCGTTCAAACCATCGAAAATCATCAGCAGTGGTTGTGTGATTGATACGGCGCGTTTGATGACCATTGTGGCAAATCGCGTGCAGCTGGATCCGAAAAATGTCTTTGGCTATGTGCTCGGTGAACACGGTAGCCACTGTTTTACCCCCAAAAGCCTGATTTCGATCGCCGGGCAGCCTGCGGATTACTACTGTGATACCAACCATATCAAACGCATTGACGCCGATGAACTGTTGGAGTCGGTAAAGCAGGCGGGTTACGAGATTTTCAAACGTAAGCACAATACCACCCATGGCATCTCGGCCAGCGTGTTTCGCATCATTCAGGCGATCATGATCAATGAAAAATCGGTCTTGCCGGTAGGCACGCTATTGTCCGGGCAATATGGGCTAAAAGACGTGGTGCTCAGCTTACCGACGGTGATTGGCAAACAAGGTGCAGAAAAGATTTTGCATCACCCGTTTAGCCAAGAAGAGCTTGAGACGTTAAGTGAGATTGCCAAAGCGGTGAATGTGGTTGTGGCGCAAGTCGCCAAGGCTACGGGGCTAAACGCTTAAAAAGTCAGAAATGAAACAGCGCCCGCTTACTTGCGGGCGCTGTTTTTTTGTTTATTCGCTGGGTTGATTTAGGTCACGCACTTGATCCGGCGGCGGATTTTGTCGAAAGCGTTTGATGAGAATGATGGCTTGTGCCTTCATGATCCACTTATCAACAATTGGTGAACCTGTCGTGTGTTTTTTAGCACGGAAAACCCGTGGTTTTCCAGTCAGTTCGCACTCAGCCCTTGAGCATAAACCATGTTATGTATAACAACGAATTTTATCCATAACGATTAATTAAATTTTCTTTCAAATCATTAACAATTGCCTAATTATGCGCGTGACCCCCAGCGCGGTGCTGGTCAAGTCTGGATAGCAACTATGAAATTATTAATCAAAGGACTGGTTTTGAGTGCGCTCTCTTTTAGCTCTGCCTCTCAGGCAGATAAAGGAGTGCTAAACGTTTATGCTTGGGGGAGTTACCTACCAGAAGCTTCTCTAAAGGCGTTTGAGAAACAAGAAGGCGTCACGATTAACTATTCAACATTTGAAAATAATGAATCGATGTACACCAAACTCAAACTGCTGAAAGGCGGTGGTTACGATGTGGTGTTTGCCTCTGCGTACTTCATCGAAAAAATGGGTCGGGAAGGGCTGTTGACCAAACTGGATCACAGCAAAATCCCTAACATGAAAGACACGATGGATGGTCTGCTTGGTCAAGCGCACGATCCGAAAAACGACTACTCACTGCCTTATATTTGGGGCATTACTGGCATTAGCTACAACGAAACCATGGTCGATGCCCCGGTGACCCGTTGGGCTGACCTGTGGGATAAGAAGTACGCTCAGCAAGTAATGCTGATTGACGATATCCGTGACGTTTTCGGTATGGCGTTAAAACTTAACGGCTTTAGTATCAATACTAAAAACGAAGAGGAAATCAAGAAAGCGTATGAATCTTTGGTCGCATTGAAGAGCAACGTGCTGCTGTATAACTCAGATGCGCCGCAAGTCCCTTACGTATCGGGTGAAGCGTCTGTCGGCATGCAGTGGAACGGGAACGCTTACCAAGGCCAAGTGGAAATGCCAGAACTGAAGTTCGTGATGCCTGAAGAAGGTGCAGTTCTGTGGATGGATAACTTTACCATTCCTTCAGGCAGTAAAAACAAAGAATTGGCACACAAGTTTGTTAATTTCATGTACCAGCCAGAAAACCAAGCTGAGATTGTCAACAGCCTAGGTTACGCTTCAGCAACCAAATCTGGTCGTGCTTTGCTACCTGCTGAGTTGAAAAACAACCCAACCATCTTCCCATCTGAAGAAGATATGAAGAAGGGTGAGTTTATTAACGATGTCGGCCCAGAAACGCTTGCGATTTATGAGAAATACTGGCAGCGCCTAAGAACGCAATAAGGTAAGAATGAGATTATCCCAAGGAGCGCAAAGGCGCTCCTTTTGTTTTGCCGTTACTGAATACGCAAGCGGCGCCACTCGGTGCTTTGCCTACATCCATTTCGTGCTGTGCTTTTTGAATCGGTGTAAAAACATCGTTAGGAAACGCTTGCTTTTTTTCACTCTTAATGGCACTAAAAGCACATATTTGCGGAAATTTTCGAGAGAAAGGATATGGACGTTACCTTAAGCCACATCGATAAAAACAACTACCAAGCCGTATGCCAATTGGAGTTAGCCAAGTATCAGGAAGAGTTGGTGATCAGCAATACTTGGTCACTGATTGAATCTTTTTATCACGAGAACACTCAAGCGCGAGCAATCTGCTTAGAAGGCAAAGCTGTCGGCTTTATCATGTGGGAAACGTGCTCGGATTCTTTGGTGACACTGCGTCGTATTATGGTGGATTACGCCCATCAGCGTCATGGTATTGGTCGCTGTGCCATCGACCTATTGCTAGCCGAAATGGTGAGTCTACCCGCAGTGAAAAAATTACAGGTTGAATATCCACGTAACAACCGTGCCGCGAAAGCATTTTTTACAGCGGTCGGTTTTGAAGTGGAAGAGGGGCAAAGTGAAAGCAATATTCTCTCTGCCAGCATGCTAGTCGACAAATAACAGCACCTTATACCAATTTTCGTCCATATCGATAATCCTGTGACTAAGCGATGGTCACGGGATTTTTTATTTCCTCCATGTCAGTTTTTCCTATTTTAAAACATACTGTGTTATTTGGCTTTCTTAGAGCACAGATACATTTTCCGATGACATCGATTTATTTCAGAATCTGCTACTTTAAACAACACTTAATAAAAACATGATCCTCTGGGCAGAGTTTAAACAAATTTATAAAACGGCGTTGAATGGATAGAGTGGAGTGGTATTTTGTTTGTGAATAGAGTTTAAGCTCTACTCATAATAAAAATATTAAGGGGTATTACATGAAAAAAATCATCTCCCTCTCTGCTCTTTGTGCATTAGTGCTTGTGGGTTGCCAGTCTGAAGAGACGCCAGTGACCACCATTTCTAACGACAAAGCGGGGGAAATTACCAATACAAAACGTGATTTGGCGAAACAACTGAGTGAACATTTTACTGAGTTAGAAAGTACACTGCGCATCAACATTACTGCTGAGCAACTTAACGTTTCACTCTCCACTCTGGTTGAGCAGCAACCGAAAGCGCAATTTAGTCGCCAATTCATCCAAGCGGATAGCCAGATTCGTACATGGAAAGGCATCTCTGAATACACAGACGAGATCTTAGAAGTGCGCTTAGCCAATGAAGCGATGTTAGCCGCTTGGCAAAATGGTGAGCAAAGTCCGCTGTTCGCCTTTGAGCCAACGGGTGATGATGAGCAGTGGCAGTACATTGAAGCCTTTGATATCAATGGGCAAATACATCAGCTGAGTGTCAGTGAAATGCCGGATGTGCCCGTTATCGTGATTGATAACAACAGCTCGGTCGAGTTGAAAGCGGGCTTACAAGCGATGAAAGCGGAAATGCAGCGTCTTGGCCAATCGACCGTCGTTCTGCCTTATCAAAGTGAACGTGATCGCGCTGCGGCGCCTGTGAAGGCTTTTGCTGCAGGAGAGGCACAGCCAATCCATACCACGCAGCTGAAGAAAATTCGTTTAGCCGATGACCAAGAACCATGGATCTCAGGAAAAGCAGAAATCTACGCCATTGTCACCGGGGTAAACCCGAGTCGTGATGAGCCTGCGCTGGATCTGGTCGAAATGCCTTATCTCGATTACGACAACAAAGATTACTACCCAAATCAAATTGTGATTCACTGGTCTCGCTACCGTTGGGGCGCCGCTGATATGGTGTTGATGGAGCAAGACGATGGTACGGATTACAAGCAGCTTGCCAAACTGTTGGTACAGGTGGCGGAAGAGGTGCTCAAAGCCATTCCCGATCCAGAAGTGCAAGCCTACGCGATAATCCCGCAGCTGACGAACAAGATCATTGATGCCATTCCGGATGGTGCGCTAACCAATGATGATGACTTTGTTGATGTCTACTACACCTTGATGCAAGACACGTCGTATGTCGACCATCCGGGTGCTGGCGTGAATGCGGTGGTGACCTTGGAGCCGCTGACAATCAATCCAACCCGTCCATAAGCGCTATTCGTCCAAGGCACTATTCGTCTATAAGCACTATTCGTCTATAGGCATTAGTCCCAAGCCTGATAGGGCGAAATAAAAAGGTCGAGTTCCGAAGAACTCGACCTATTCCAGACGCGCAAGCGAAAGCGTCAATTCGTTTGTCTGTCGCTAATGTAATGACTTTCTCGCTGACGTGTAAACAGTTAATACGCACATTCACAAAAAAATCATATTCCTTGAAGAAGGATCATACATTGCGTCGTTTATCCGATTGAACTGAGGCTTTGCTGGCAATGATTATTGCTCGACCACTACAGCAGTCCCGCTGGCCGAAACCATCAACATGCCGTTACTCTGGCCTAAGACTTCATAATCGATATCCACGCCAACAATAGCATTGGCGCCTAAAGTGCGCGCTTTTTGCTCTAACTCTTCAAACGCAATGGTTCTTGCTCGCTCTAATTCTTTTTCGTAAGTACCAGAACGTCCACCAACCATATCTCTTATTCCCGCAAAAAGATCTTTAAATAAGTTTGCGCCAAGAATGGCTTCGCCTGCAATAACGCCTTTGTAGGCGATAATTCGCTTGCCTTCAATTTGCGGAGTGGTTGTTACTATCATCATTTGCCCTCGTTTTGGTTAAAAGTTGCAATTAAATTCATTCAGAAAAGGGCAGGAACAATTTATATTTTATCCAAGCAGATAGCAAGTTAGCATTTATTAAAAATCAAATCCTTGGGCTTAGAATTGATTTCTTAGATAATGCTTCACTCGCTCAATATGAGTATTTCGATCCACCTCTGAGAACTGTTTGGGATTAACAAACGTTTTCGCGTATTTCTGATCCACTTCGCGCAGTAAGAAAAGCAGATAAATTTTGGGGTCAATATGCCCGGAGGTTGCCATATTGGTCATAATTTCTAGTGACTCTGCTAAGGATTTGCCTTTCTTGTACGGGCGATCGTTTGAGGTTAATGCTTCAAACACATCCGCAACCGCCATTATCCGAGCGGGAATCGACAACTGCTCCTCACCTAAGCCAAGCGGATAGCCTTTGCCATCCATACGCTCGTGGTGACCGCCGGCAATTTCCGGAATATTCTTCAAATGCTCGGGATAAGGCAGGCGATTGAGCATCACTTGGGTCTGAATGATGTGATCGTTGATGATAAAGCGCTCTTCATCATTCAAGGTGCCATAACGTATGGTGAGGTTGTGTAACTCACCACGATTGTATTTACAGTTGCCGGGTTTAAGCACATAAGGCTGTTGCCAGTTCTGGCTCGGATGGCCACCTTGTTCCCACGCAATCATATGCACGGGTTTGTCGGCCAGCAACGGCTCCATGACGGGTAGTGATGGTTTGCTGGTGTGGCGTTTTTGCTCTACCCACGAGACGCCAAGTTGATCATCTAGCGTGCGTTTCCACTCGCGTTGAGCGATAGTGTGCAGGCGTTCGACATCTTGCTGCGCCATATCCTCGCTGCCCACGTTACAGCGGGCAACGAAGGCAAACTCGTCATCCAACTGGCGATGCATCTCGTCTAGTGCCTGTTTGGCTTGTGTCGCGTCTGTGCCATTGTAGAGCGCTTGCCAGTAGGTGACTTCTTCTTGCAGTTTCAGCACTTCAAAGCGCATGCGGATTTCGTGGATGCGATCGTAAATCGTCTCAAGCTTAGTCGCTTTATCGACCACATATTCAGGAGTGGTCACTTTGCCGCAGTCATGTAGCCAAGCGGCCAGTTTGATCTCTTCCCACTGCTTGTTATTGACAGAAAAGTTGGGGAAGTATTTTTTGTCTCGGTGAATTTCTTCCGTCAGCCAAGTGACCAGTTGTGGTACGCGCTGACAATGCCCGCCTGTGTATGGGGATTTGGTATCAATCGCAGAGGCAATCAGCTCGATAAAAGCATTGAGCATCTCTTTTTGCTGCTGCATTTGGTCGATATTGTCTTTGGCAATTTGCGCGAAACTGAGCAGCTCACGTAAAAAAGCATGTTTATCCATTTGCGCATCGGTGGGCGCGCGCTCATAACCGATAGTGACAATGCCGACCAGTGACTTTTCACGGTTGAGTAGCGGGAAGAAGAAGATATCCGTATTGAAAATGGTATCTTGATGGCGTTTTAACGCGTTTGAGGTACGGTCAAGGTGGATGGTTTCGCCCTCTTTCAACTGCGCCATCATCCAAGGCGTTTCGTTGATAAACTCATTGATATCGATTTTGAGCGGAATGATGGCGTGATTCGCCGCTGTGATCAGTTTCTTCTCTTCGTCCGATTGGATGTAAAGCATGATGGTTTCTGCTTTGGTCACCAAATAGGCTTGATGGGCGATGGTTTTCGCTAGCAGGTCAAAATCTTGATTGCTGGCGGTATCTCGCAATAAACGCAGTAGATCGTGCAGAGTATGTTCCATTAACTCTATCGAATTGGTTAGGTTTACCACTTCTTTAATCACGCTTTGTGGGTAGCGTGTGCGTTTGAAATCAAAACGAGCGATGTTGTCGGTAAGTAAGATTAAGTTTTGCAGTGGCCTAGAGAGACGATTCGCCACCACCCAGACAATGGCAAAGCAGATAAACAGCATCAAAACAGCGGTGACGACCTGCTTATCACGCATGGAAATCAAATCGCTGAGCAGTTCGTTGGTTGGCGTCGCCTCGGCGAGCGTCAATTGCACTCTGTCAGTCAGGTAGACAGGTGTCATGGTGAGTGACCACTCATCTCCCTGATAGTGCTGAGTTTGAAACAGGGTTTCGCCCGTACCAATCCTTTCAATCAACGGGGAAAATAGCGTTGAAAACACCTTACTCTGCTGTAAATCTTGTCCAGTCTTGTCTTCCGTTTCTAACTGATGCTGCGCCAACAAGCGACCTTCCGCATCAAGCAAGGCTAATTTTGTGCGTGGCGCAAAGGCGAGCGCTTCCATCTGACTAGAGAGTTTGGATAGGGTAAAATCGGCGCCGATTACATGTTGTCCGTCCGCTGATTTACGCGACAATGTCACGCCATTAGTCTGCAAAAAGTAAAAAAAATATGGCTGAGTCAGCCGAATCTGCCCATCGGGCTCTGCATTGACAAACCAAGGTCGAACTCTTGGGTCAAATTGATTGTCGTTTTGTAACCGATAGTCGACTTGTTGAAAATCTTTATCAAGGTAAACAAACTCGTTGCGACCATCGACGTGCGTGGTGTTGATTAAGAAATAAGCCCCTTCGGGCGCGTCAAAGCGGGTTTTCATCATCTCGGAAGTGAGCATTCGATACTGGGTGAAGACGCCACTTTGTGAAGCATGATAAAGCGCGACCAAATTAGGGTTTTGGTTAAAGATCAATGCCAGTGATTTAAGCCAAGGCGCCAATCTAACTGCATCGTTTTGCTCATCCAAAAATGCGCTTTCTGCCATGAAATTGAGCGTGGTCAGCACTGGGCTCACCGACGTTTGATAGGACGATTCCAGTTTGTGTGCGTGTTCAAGGCTTAGGCCTTCGGCGCTTTTGCTGAGTAACGCTTGCGAATGGTTATAACTGATGGAAATCAACACAATACCGATGATAGTGGTTAAAACGAGAAACAGACTCGTAATATGTATGCTCAGCGGGTAGCGTTGTTTTTTCATTCAGTGCTCCGTGCTCTCTAACGTTAGGGGGAAATACACAACTTGCTGCTCAAACAGAGGGCTGATGTTGTATTAGCGCCTTAGTGTTTAATTTGCGCGCGCTTTTTCTACGTCTGTTTAAGTATTGTCGAAATTAGCCGCCTTGCCAAAAAATAACTGGTTGATTTTTAGTCTGTATGCGCTAGCGTGTTACTGGCATGCTTCAGGGAGGAAAAGCCATGTTGACCTTGAATTATCATATTGAGATAGACGCAACACCGGAAAAGGTGTGGCAGGTGTTGACGGATCTGGAACTGTACAAACAGTGGGCAACCGCTTTCTCACCGCAATCGCAGTTCTCTGGTGATTGGCGCGAAGGTGAAGACATCAAATTTTTTGACCCCGAAATGGGCGGGACCCGCGCCGTCATCGATGCCATTGAACCTAGCCGCAATATCGAGCTTCATCATGTGGCGATTTTCAATCCAGATCATGTGCAAGATATCGACAGTGATGTTGCCTGCAAATGGATTGGCTCCAAAGAGCGTTATCAACTGCGCCCCAAAGAGGGCAAACTACTGCTGATGGTGACCATCACTACCCACAGTGACTTTGTCGCCATGTTCAATCACGGTTGGGAAAGGGCGTTGCCGCTGATTAAAGTGCTCAGTGAACGCTAGTTTTTACGGGCTCTCGTTTGCCTAACGGGGTAAACTAACCGTACTGATAGCGCGATGCAGAGAGTGATGATGAAACTGAAGATTGATACGCACACCCACACTTACGCCAGTGGCCATGCTTACAGCACACTGATTGAAAACGCACAACGTGCCAAAGAAAACGGCTTGGCCATGTTTTGCAGCACCGACCATGCGGAATCGATGCCGGGAGCGCCGCACTATTGGTTTTTCTCCAACCAGCGTGTGTTGCCGCGTTTTATCCACGACGTTGCGATTCTTCGGGGTGTTGAAGCGAACATCTTAAACACCGAGGGCGAAATAGATATTCCGCTCAGCGTGGACCCCAACCTGGATTGGGTGATCGCCAGTTTTCACGAGCCCGTGTTTGCCCCTTCAAGCAAAGAAGCCCATACCCAAGCTTTGATTAATGTGATCAAAAGTGGCCGCGTCGATGCGCTTGGTCATCTGGGTAATCCGCACTTTGATTTCGATTTCACGGCTGTGCTGCAATGCGCCAAAGAGTATGACGTGGCAATTGAGATCAACAACTCCACCTTACGTGGCCACAGCCGAGTGGGCAGTGTCGAGCGCTGTTACGAAATCGCCCGGATCGGCAAAGCCATTGGCGTCTATTTCACGACCGGAAGCGATGCCCATTTTTGTCAAGATGTCGGGAAACTCGATCTGGCTAGTGAGCTGCTGGATACGGTTGGCATTGAATCCACTCAGGTGATCACGCATTCAGCCAAGCAGTTTCTCGCCTTTCTTGCGCTGCGCGGTCGAGGAGAGATTGCCGAATTTGCCCATTTGAGTCTGTGACTTTTTACATTTTCTTTGCTTATTTTTTGCGGGCTATGCAGTACACTAGCGGCGAAAAAATGATAAGAACAACGGAGAAGTAATGAAGTTTGGTTCAATTTTGCTCGGCTCAGCACTGATTTTGTCTTCCTTCCACGGCGCAGCGAATGCGGCAGGAGTGGACTTAAAACAAAATATGCAACAGATGAAACTGGAGTTTCGTCATGCAGCAGAGGCGCAAGATATTAGCAGCATGCAGGCGGCGGTGACGCAACTGCAAGCACTGGTTGAAAGCTCTAAGCGAGGCATTTACCCTGCCGAGAAAGATGGCATTTACCAAGAAGGTTTTAACAAGCTGTCGGTAGCGCTGAGTAAAATCGATCAAGAGCTAAAGCAGGGCGATCTGCAACAAGCAAAACAAGCACTGCGTGAGATTGACCAGTTGCGCGAAGAGTATCACGACAAGCGTAACCCGAGCATCTGGAGCAAGCTGTTTGGCTAACGCTCTCTCCGGTCACATTAACGATCAACCCGCTTTTTTAGCGGGTTTTGTTTTGCCGTTTTTCATGCGGTTACTGGATTGATGTGATGAACAAATCAGTTATTTGTTGCCATTTTTGCAAGCCATGCCGCTTTACTATAAGCTTTTTGCAAACCTTCAACCCGTAATGGCAATGCGTTTCTCCCGATTCAATCGCGCTATGTTGCTGGCAACCGCCTTGAGCTGGACGCTGGTATCACTGATGCCTGTTATCAATGCACATGGTAGCAGCGCTGGCGTGTGGGCGACACTTTGTACACTGAACGGGTTTGAACTAGTACAGATCGAAGAGGGCGAGCAAAGGCCAACACACAGCGGTAAGCCCTGTCCGTTCAGCCATTTTTCTACTTTCCATCAAGATTCACTTCCAACTACACCATTACTT
Source organism: Vibrio navarrensis (assembly GCF_000764325.1). Classification (NCBI taxonomy): domain Bacteria; kingdom Pseudomonadati; phylum Pseudomonadota; class Gammaproteobacteria; order Vibrionales; family Vibrionaceae; genus Vibrio; species Vibrio navarrensis. The sequence goes on from NZ_JMCG01000001.1 coordinate 2,063,846, forward strand.
TCCCGACTGAGCTTCGTTATTTCAGACAGCTACACTTTTTTGGCTCTAAGTGTACGATTTGAAAGACAAGTTCCGAGAGGGCCGCCGTCAGATCCTTTTGTCGCTTAAACCCTTGCAGTTCACCTCTCCTTGTTTACATCACTTTGTCTTTTCTTAAGCGCGTTAAAACACCAAACTTTCATTCACAAAATCAATAAACACCCTCAGCCTCGCGGGCATGTACTTGCTTTGTGGGTATTGCATGGCGATCGCGCCGTGATAATTACTTTTGATCATCCAATCAGACAGCACTTCCACTACTTCGCCACGCTCCCGCGCTTCGCGGATAACAAAATCATGGAAGATACCAATGCCAAGCCCTTGCTTGACGCCGTTAAGGCGCATCTGCGAGTGGTTGACGGCATAGCAGCCAGACACCGCGACGGAGTGCAACTCTTCCTCTTTGGAGAACGACCACAGGTTGTCTTTGTCGTTTTCCGCCAGATACAGGCAATCGTGCTGCACCAGTTCGGTCGGGTGATGCGGTGTGCCTCTGCGCCCAAGGTAATCTGGCGAGGCGCACAGCACTAAACGGGTTTTGCTGATCTCTTTGAGCACCAAGTTTTCATCGGGTTTATCGGTGAGTTTAAACGCCAGATCGATACCATCGCGGAACAGATCAATCTCTCCGTCTGCGGCGCGCAGCTTAAGTTGGATGTGCGGATAGCGAGTCAAAAATGGCACAACAAACGGCTGTAATACCGAATTAAGAAACGCTTCGGGTGCGGCGACCGTCAACGCGCCGGAAGGTTCGCCGTGTTCAGCTTCCGAGACTTCAATCGCCTGCTGCGCCGCATTCACCATCGCGATGCTTTGGTCATAAACCTTTTGCCCAGCTTGCGTGATGATCAATTTGCGCGTGGTGCGTTCAAAGAGCTTAACCTTTAAGGCCTGTTCAAGACGGGTAATGAGTTTGCTCAGCGCCGAAGGCGTGACGCCGAGTTTTTTGGCCGCTGCGGTGAAGCTTCCTTCGTTGACGACCAAAATAAAGCTGGCGAGATCAGGCAGTAAAGCGATGAGTTTCGGATTAACCATAGGGTGCTATCTCTTTTAGCAAAGCGCAGATCGGGCGAGCATTGTAACAGAAAGGGCACAAATCACTGCAAGGGGAAGGGAAATGAGCGCGAATTTTGCCTCTCTGAGAGGAGTGATGAATGAATAATCGCCAATAAAATTTGTGACTATTATTTTTGTTAACAACTTTTGTTAACAACGGGTTACATATCCTGCATTGTGCCCCTATACTGGGCGAATTATTCATCCAATCACCTATTTAAGCCTGCCACCAGGTCGTTCACGTCAGTCAGAGCAAGGAGCCACAATGCAAGAAGAGAGTTTGTTTCAAAGAGAGCGTGTCAGGCGGTTCAATTTTTCGGTTTGGACAGTGCTCAGCGGCACTTTGCTGGCGCGAACCAGTTACTTTATGGCGTGGCCATTTCTGATTGTGTTCTTGTATCAAGATTACGGCGCGAGCGCGGCGCAAATTGGCGGCATGCTAGCAGGTTCGGCAATTGTAGGCGCCTTGACTGGTCTTTATTCGGGCTATTTGTCAGACAAATTTGGCCGAAAATGGGTGATGGTGTGCGGCAGTTTGGTTGCCGCGGCGGCGTATTCTGGCATCGCACTGGCGAGCGAATTGTGGCACTTCTATTTCCTTATTTTACTGGCGGGCTTAATGCGGCCAATGATTGAAGCGCCTGCCAAAGCGGTGCTTGGCGATAACTTAGCCGATGTGAAAGATCGCGAACTGGCGATGAATATCCGTTATTTCTTACTCAATTTGGGCGGCGCGATTGGGCCACTGCTCGGGGTGACGATTGGGTTGAGCTCACCGCAGCATCTGTTTTACATCACGGGTGTCACGTATCTGCTCTACACCTGCTGGCTGTTTTTTGGTATTGAGCGCAAACAGGCGTTTAGCAAGCCCGATCCCTCCCAACTGCCGAATTTTCGCGCCACTCTCAAGGTCATCAGCCGTGATGCGATTTTCGTAAAGTTGATGATCGCCAACTTCCTGATGATGTTTGTGTACGCGCAGTTGGATTCGTCTATTCCGCAAGTGATTGTTCGCTCTGACATCATCGACGCGGCGAAGATTGTCGCCGGCTTGGTTTTGGTCAATACCATGACGATCATTGTTTTTCAGTTTCCGATGTTGAAATGGCTGGAGCATGTGCCGCTGTTTGCGCGCACCCGCATCGGCATGATCCTCATGGCGTTGGCGCAGGTTGGCTTTATGCTCACGCCAGCAGATATGCCGCTCGGCTGGGGGCTGGCCTGCTTTGTTATGAGCCTTGGAGAAGTGATCGCCTTTCCTACTCTCAACGTGCAGATTGACCGTTTGGCACCTGCGCACTTGCGCGGATCCTACTTCGGTGCAGCGGCGCTTTATTCGCTCGGTTTTGCTGTGTCTCCGCTGATTGGCGGGATGATGCTTGATTCGTTGAGTTCCAACTGGTTGTTCGGTCTCTGTTTTGTGTTGTGTCTTGCGATGATCTGGCTCTACTGGTTGGCGGAGCATCATTTACAGCGTGATGTGCCGCAAGCGGTCAGTGCTGAAAGGTAAAAATAACGCCCCGTGATGGGGCGTTATGCTTATTGCGCGTAGAGCATCCTCGTTGGTTCTGGCTCGGTGTAATCAATCAAATCGCTGTGGCTAAGCTGTTCGATCTGCTGTTTCTCACCAGTCACCACCAACACTTGTTGTTTGACGAGGGCATCCACGATTTCAATCTCGTAGGAGCGAAGAAGCTCACGCACTTGCTGCTCTTTACCTGCCTGATATTTAACGAAATAACGGGCAGGGGCAGCCGCGGCTTGTTGCACACGTTTATCGACCACCGGAAAGCCTGCGTTGTTGGCGTGTGACGGTGGCATAAACGTTAGCGCAGTGATCGTGGTAAGCACCACACTGCCAACTGACCATAGAATGCGCTTCTTCATACTCTCTCCTTATTGAAATGACAGGGTCCAGCTGTTGATGGTGCCCGTGTCTTGTTTGGCACTATCGACCACTTTAAGTTGCCAAGTTCCCTTCGCCTCATAGCCAGTAAAATCGGCCGATAGCGTGGTGCGAATGTCGTTGGCAGAACCGCCGCTGTTATTGTGCAGAACCACTTGGCCGCCCGTTGGGGAGATCAAAGTGACCTTGAGATCGCCGATATAAGTATGGCTGATGTTCAGATCGACGCTGACATTACCCGCATCGCCGCTGCGCAGCACATTGATCTCACTCACCGCGCCTGCCGATGAGTTGTCAGGGATCGCCACTGCGTTGGCATTGGTGTAGCTCGAAGGCGTTTGGCCGTCCGTCGGTTGATCGCTGCCGTTATGCGTAGCGGTTAACGAAGCGCCGGAATAAGCCGCGTAACCATAGATCAGCACTTCATAGGTACCCGCTTGGGTGACATTAAGATTACAGCTTTCACCGTTGCCACTTTGCCAAGAGCGACAATCGTAGCTGCTGGTGGTCGGCGTGCCGTTAAAGCGCACATACATATCCGCATCGCCCGTGCCGCCGCTTAAATTAAAGGTGGCTTGAGTGGCATCGGCTGGAACGTCAAAAGTAAACACGGCACTGGTTTTCTCGTCGCCAGAGAGTGGGCCTTTGGCTACGCCGTTTTCCAGCGCGCTTCCATCAGGATCGACAGGCCCTGTTGGGCCGTCACAGCTAGCATCCAGATACGCTTTCGCCGCATCGGCGTTGATCAAGCCATAGCCAGTCCGGTTATCGCGGCCAGCAACGTCGATGTCGGTGGCGGTAGCGCGAAGCGCTTTACGCACTTGCTGCGCGCTGCAAGTTGGATGGTAACTCCACACCAGCGCGGCAACACCGGTGACGTGTGGGGTCGCCATGGAAGTACCGTTGTAGTACTCGTAATCTTTGCCTGTTTCAGTGGACACAGTGACGCTGCTCCCCACTTGGTTAGCCAGTTCCAAACCAAGCTGACGGTCGACAGTCACCGACACCATGCGGTAGCGGTTGTTGTCATCCAGCACAAACGGGTTTTGCAGGCCCGGTAGCGCTTGGTTACTGTAGACAATCGCCGCTTTCGCGCCAGCGTTGTAACAGGCTTTGACAGCATCGATTTCCGGATCGAGCGTCGCGGTTTGGTTGTCAATACGTTCGGTGAGACAGACTTTATTGCTCATATCGCCACAGTTGTAGCTGCCTGATGAGACATCACAACTTGCCAGTGGCGCGGTGACACTGCCTGCAACTGGTACTGGCGCGTAATTGCTGCCGCTGACGATCAAACGGTTGTGCGGTACGACACCACGATCAAAGTAGCTGTTACCAGAGAGTGAAATGTCCGACAAAATCCCTTCGCCTACCGTCACGGTCGACAAAATGGCCATGCCCGGCGCGGCAACTTCAACTTGGTTTGTCGCCTGAGAAAATGCCGCGTGATCGTTGTGGTTGTCCACCGCCGCCACTGAAACTACAGAGTCGTAAGAGGCCGGATAGCTGTGCGCGGTGTTGCCCGAGTTACCAGCGGCGGCAATCAGCAACACGCCTTGATCGTAAATCGCTTTCAGTGCGGTCTCTTCCGTGCGGCTGGACTGGCTACCACCTAAGCTCATGTTAACGACATTAGCGCCGTTATCGGCACAGGTTTGAATCGCTTTGACCAAGCTGGAAGAGTAACCCCAACCCGACTCGTTAAACACTTTAACGATGTGCAGATTGACGTTCTGATTCGGCATGATCCCTTTCACCCCTTCGCCGTTAGCAATTGCCGCAATGGTGCCTGCCACGTGAGTGCCGTGGGCGTTATTGTTGCCCGGATCGCTCCATGCGCCAGTGCCACTGTCGTTGCTGCCATTGACGCGGTTACCACTCAAATCGTTGTGATTGAGGTCGTAGCCGGAGTCGATGATACACACAGTGCGGTTGCCTGCGCTGCCGTCATCCAGTCGCTGCGCGTTGACCGTGCCGTAGCCCCATGGGGTGGTTTCACTCAGCAGATAGCGCGGAGGGTCAATTTCCACGTATTCCACTTCGGCGTTGTTTTGCAGTGCAGCAAGCTCGTTGCTGTCGATTTCAACGCTGTACAGTGCCTGACGGCCGAGTTTTTCCACTTGGCGCGCGTTGACTTGGTTAAGCACCGCTTCTCGAACCAAATTCGGGCCGAAAAACGGGTTGCTTGCCATGGTCGAACGTGTTTGAAGGTCGTCTTTGAACTTTACTATGTATTTGGTTGGAAGGTCTGCCTCGTTGAAGCCAATACCGGGTGCAGCGAGCGCTGATGCTGATGCGGTGATCGCCACAGCGATAGCAGACAGGGAAAAGATCCCTTTGGTTTTTGTTGTTGTGTAGTGCATTTGCTCTATTCCTTTTTGAGCTGTTTTTTATTCACTTTATCTTCATGAAAAGTCACTTTTATGTGCGATTCATGAGCTGTCTAGCTATAGCTTATGGTTATAAAATGCCAAGATAATCGTATCTTGAATGATAAGAATTGTACAAAATGTCACCCAATAAACAGCGGAGGTGAACATCGCTTGTTCATTTAAAGTGCTTATAAAGCAAATAGTTAATTGATAAAAACCGCATGTTAAATTATTGTTAGTGAGTAATTATTCTATTTTTATAAAATAATCCTCAATTGATAGAATGAATCTTTTTTGACTTTGATGCCAGATTTGGAAAATTGCATATTTAGGTGGTTGACTCGATAGAGTATCTACTCAAAATGACAAAACTGTCAGTGAGAAATTTTCTCATTTGCCAGTTTACAATCATAAAACAAGAAGATAATTCTATGAAAAAGATGACAATACTGCTGGGGGCTCTGTTACCCCTCGCTTCTGCAGTGGCTGCTGAGCCAGCGCTCTCTCCTGAATCCATAACGACTGCGCAAGTGGTCAGTACCCAAAACAAAGAAACTTATACCTATGTTCGTTGCTGGTATCGCACCGGAAACTCTCATAACGATTCGGCAACGGATTGGCAATGGGCACAAAATCCCGATGGGAGCTACTACACCCTCAATGGCTATTGGTGGAGTTCGGTCTCTTTTAAAAACATGTTTTACACCAATACCTCGCAAAACGTGATTAAGCAGCGTTGTGAAGAGACGCTCGGTGTGAGCCATGAAAACGCCGACATCACCTTCTTTGCTGCCGACAATCGTTGGTCGTACAACCACACGATTTGGACCAATGATCCGGTGATGCAAGCTGATCAAATCAACAAGATGGTCGCATTTGGCGACAGCTTGTCGGATACCGGCAACATCTTCAATGCTGCGATGTGGCGCTTCCCCAACCCTAATACTTGGTTCCTCGGCCACTTCTCCAACGGTTTTGTCTGGACGGAATACATCGCCCAAGAGAAAAAACTGCCGCTATATAACTGGGCCGTGGGCGGCGCGGCAGGCTCGAATCAATACATTGCGTTAACTGGGGTAGGGGATCAGGTCTCTTCTTATCTGACGTACGCCAAAATGGCGAAAAACTACAAGCCAGCCAATACCTTGTTTACGCTTGAGTTTGGCTTGAATGATTTCATGAACTACAACCGTGAAGTGGCCGACGTGCAAGCGGACTTCGCCAGCGCGTTAGCTCGCCTTACCGATGCTGGTGCGCAAAATATCATGTTGATGACGTTGCCAGACGCGACCAAAGCGCCGCAGTTCAAATACTCGACTGCTGATGAAATCGCCAAAGTGCGCGCGAAGATCCTAGAGTTCAACGAGTTCATCAAAGCGCAAGCGGCGCTGTACATCCTGCAAGGCTACAACATCACCTTGTACGATACTTACACCCTGTTTGAACAGCTGACCACCAACCCGCAGCAACATGGCTTTGTCAACGCCAGCGACGCGTGTTTGAACATCAACCGTTCGTCGGCGGCGGATTATCTCTACAGCCACAGCTTGACCAACGAGTGCGCGGCGCACAGCTCAGACAAATACGTCTTCTGGGGGGTGACTCACCCAACCACCGCAGTGCACAAATACATCGCCGACAAGATGCTCGAACCGGGCGCAGGCATGCAGCGTTTTGCCTTTTAAAACCCGCTCTTAGCACCTAATCAAAACGGAAGCCAAACGGCTTCCGTTTTTCATTGTGATTCTTGCCTCTGATTCACTAATGCTTTTCCAATGTCAGGGATAATCGTTTTCCAAGCCATAGATTACACTTGAAAGTAATAACGGCCATTCGCCCGTGACCCTTGTCACATAAAGGCTGCCCTACAATGAGTCGGCTCTCAAGCCGCCCCCAAACCATCTGGAAGGAATACTCCATGTCTTCAGCATTTTACCAACAGATCCGCAATCAACTTGAAGAAGTGAAAGCGGAAGGCCTGTACAAATCTGAGCGCATCATTACCTCTGATCAGCAAGCGGCGGTGAAAATCGCCAGCGGCGAAGAAGTGCTGAACTTCTGCGCCAACAACTATCTCGGCCTAGCCAATCACCCGGCGCTGATTGAAGCGGCCAAAGAGGGTATGGACAGCCACGGTTTTGGTATGGCGTCGGTACGCTTTATCTGTGGTACGCAAGACATTCACAAACAGCTTGAGCAGAAGCTTTCGCAATTCCTGGGTAAAGAAGACACCATTCTTTACACCTCCTGCTTTGATGCCAACGCTGGCCTGTTTGAAACCCTGCTGGATAAAGAAGACGCCATCATCTCTGATGCGCTGAACCACGCGTCGATCATCGACGGCGTGCGTCTGTGTAAAGCCATGCGTTTTCGCTACAGCAACAACAACATGCAAGAGCTGGAAGAGCAGTTGATCGCGGCAAAAGCAGCGGGCGCGCGCAACATTCTGGTCGTGACCGATGGCGTGTTCTCAATGGACGGTGTGGTTGCCAACCTACCAGCCATTTGTGACCTAGCGGAAAAATATGGCGCATTGACCATGGTCGATGACTCGCACGCAGTCGGCTTTATGGGCCCAACAGGTGCAGGCACGCACGAATATCACAACGTGGTGGATCGCATCGACATCATCACAGGTACGCTTGGCAAAGCGATGGGCGGCGCATCGGGCGGTTACACAGCGGGTAAAAAAGAGGTGATCGATTGGTTGCGTCAGCGCTCTCGTCCGTACCTATTTTCTAACTCGGTAGCACCGGCGATCGTTGCTGCCTCCATTCGCGTGTTGGATCTACTGCAAGAGAGCGGCGATCTGCGCGCTCGCCTGTGGGAAAACGCGGCGCACTTTCGCACTCGCATGACTGAGGCTGGCTTCACAATGGCCGGTGCCGATCACGCCATCATCCCCATCATGCTAGGTGATGCCAAAGTGGCGGCGGAGTTTGCAGAGCGCGCACTAGCCAAAGGCATCTACGTGATCGGTTTTTCATTCCCAGTGGTACCCAAAGGCCAAGCGCGTATCCGCACCCAGATGTCGGCCGCACACTCTCGCGAGCAGCTTGATAAAGCCATTGATGCGTTTATCGAAGTCGGCAAAGAGATGGGTATTATCTAATTTTTTGCCTCGCATTGCGCGGGGCATATTTGGTGAACAATATGAAAATCAAAGCATTATCAAAGCTTAAGCCTGAAGAAGGCATCTGGATGACCGAAGTGGACAAGCCTGAACTTGGCCACAACGATCTGCTGATCCGCATTAAGAAAACCGCTATTTGTGGCACAGACGTGCACATTTACAACTGGGACGAATGGTCGCAAAAAACCATTCCAGTGCCTATGGTCGTCGGCCATGAATACGTGGGCGAAGTGGTCGGTATCGGCCAAGAAGTGCGTGGTTTTGCCATCGGTGACCGCGTTTCTGGCGAAGGCCACATCACGTGTGGTCACTGCCGTAACTGCCGTGGTGGCCGCACGCATTTGTGCCGCAACACCATCGGCGTTGGCGTTAACCGCACTGGCGCGTTTGCTGAATACTTGGTGATTCCAGCGTTCAACGCATTCAAAATCCCAGATGGCATTTCTGACGATCTCGCGTCCATCTTCGACCCATTCGGTAACGCAGTGCACACCGCGCTGTCGTTTGATCTCGTGGGTGAAGATGTGCTGATCACCGGCGCAGGCCCAATCGGCATTATGGCCGCCGCTGTGGCTAAGCACGTTGGTGCGCGCCATGTAGTGATTACCGATGTGAACGAATACCGCTTGGATCTTGCGCGTAAAATGGGCGTGACTCGCGCGGTTAACGTGGCAGAGCAAAAGCTGGATGATGTGATGGCCGAGCTGGGCATGACAGAAGGCTTCGATGTGGGCCTAGAGATGTCGGGCAACCCATCGGCGTTTAACTCAATGTTAAAAACCATGAACCACGGCGGCCGCATTGCTCTGTTGGGTATTCCACCCTCAGATATGGGTATCGACTGGAACCAAGTGATCTTCAAAGGCTTAGTGATCAAAGGGATCTACGGCCGTGAGATGTTCGAAACTTGGTATAAGATGGCGAGCCTGATCCAATCTGGCCTCGATTTAACGCCAATTATCACCCATCACTTCAAAGTGGACGACTTCCAAAAAGGCTTCGACGCTATGCGTAGCGGGGCTTCCGGCAAAGTCATCCTCGATTGGGAATAAAAAACAAAGCGCTCCGAAAGGAGCGCTTTTTGCATTGGCGACTACTGTAAGCATAAACAGTGAAATGGAAAATAAAGCCCCATTTAGCCCCACGAATGGTCCCATTTTGGTCCCATGACGCTTTTCACTAGCCCCAAACTCAGCCTGTTTTGGTCCCATGATATATCTTGAGAACGAGTACTAGAAATACGGCAAATCTCAACAGTTCAGTGAAATCTCTTTAGGACAACGATTAGCCAAATTTGGTAATGGGTTTACGAATAAAGTGGCAACTAAAAAATGGATAGTTAGGGAGATCTACATTTAGTTTACTAGTGCTAACTATTAATAGCCATTTCTGATATAACATTGCTCAATTAGATTAATAGAATTCTTATACTCATTTTAGATACGTCGGGAGTCTTTGGTATGGAAAGAGACATTCAGTTAGAAGTGGACCCCGCTGGTTGGACACATAAGCTCATTTGTTAAGTGGTTGACCCAGCTCATGCTGCGTATCTTTGCCTACCGAAGTAGGCCTCATCAGGAGTGAGGTTATTCAGTCCTTGATGGTTACGCTCTTCATTATAAAACACCATGTAGTTGCCGATTTCAAGCTCGGCTTCACGGGGCGTGGTATAAGCCTTTAAGTAAACCTCCTCATATTTCAGGCTTCGCCATAATCGCTCAATGAAAACATTGTCAACCCAGCGGCCTTTCCCGTCCATGCTTATACGTATGTCATGTTCAATTAACTTCTGTGTGAACTCTGTGCTGGTAAACTGGCTGCCTTGATCTGAGTTAAAGATATCAGGTGGCCCATAATGCTTCAGCGCTTCCTCAAGCGCTTCGATACAAAAACTCGTGTCCATGGTGTTGGATAGTCGCCAAGCCAGCACTTTGCGGCTATACCAGTCGATAATCGCAACGAGGTACAGGAACCCCTTCGCCATCGGGATGTACGTGATATCAATCGCCCAAGCTTGGTTTGGGTAAGTGACTTCGATATCACGCAACAGGTAGGGATACACCTTGTGTGCTTTGTTAGCCAGCGTCGTTTTGGGCTTGGGATAAATCGCCCCAATCCCCATATCGCGCATGAGTCGAACAACACGCTTACGATTAACGCTATGGCCCTTTTTAGCCAGCTCAGTTCGAATGCGCCGACTGCCCATAAACGGATACTGCAGATGAATTTCGTCAATCATACGTCGTAACGTGATCTCCTCAGCAGAGAGTCCGATGGGCTGATAGTAAGCGGTAGAGCGAGCAATATTGAGCAGCTCACATTGGCGCTTTATCGGCAATGGGGTGGATTTAACCAGCGAACTCTTTCGCTGGGCTCGGTCTAACGACCGAGCACTTTGGCCAAAAAATCATTTTCCATGGTCAATTGACCGATCTTGGCGTGAAGTTTGTCCACATCTTCGGAACTCTCTTTTCCTGAGTGATTTTCGGTGGCAAAAATCATGGCTGCGTTTTCAAGCAGCTCCTTTTTCCATGTTGAGATCTGGTTAGCGTGCAGGTTATATTTCTGAGCTAGCTCAGCGACGGTTTTATCGCCTTTAGCGGCATCGAGAGCCACCTTAGCTTTAAACTCAGGAGAGTGGTTTCTACGTTTTCTAGTCATAATCTGTCCCTGTATTGTTGGGTACTATCAAAACAGATCGACCACTTAAAGTCATGTCCGAAAATTGGGGGCCACTTCTCATCCAGTATCGGCTTAGCATGCTCTTGGCGCTCTGCTTTCCGTTTTTCGGCACTGGCACCTTTTAAGCGGGATTCTATCCCATAGAGTTTCTGGATTTTGGCCAGCGCTTTATCCGCTTTGCCTGACTTACCTTTGCCTTGAAGCTTTTTCGCGTCCATGAACTTGCGCCGAGCATGCGCAAAGCAACCGACATTGGTGACTCGATGAAGCCCATCATAAACACCATAGCCATCGGTTTGCAGATACCCATCATAGTCGCCCAAGAAGGCAACAGGGCACGACCTCGCGCGACTGTTTTGATAGTCATACAAGACGATATTTTTTACATTGGGCAGTGCGGCATCTGGCGAGTCCGCGCCCGAGCAGTAGAGCCACATGTAACACTGTTTATCTTCTTTGAGGACATTGAGCGGCGTTTCATCCGCCTGAATCACCATTTGCTCAAGTAGGTGCGCTTTCAAGGCCGCATAAAGTGGAGCGAACTTCTCACTGACTTGGATAATCCACCTTGCCATGGTGGTGCGCGAGAGTTCGATACCCGACTGGGTAAACAACGACTCTTGTCGATAAAGTGGCATCGCGTATTGGTATTTGCCGAGGATGATATTGGCCAACAAGCTTTCTGTAGCGAAGCTTTTAGGGATAATACTTTGCGGCGCTGGCTTTTGAACGATGCGGCTGTTGTCCTGAGTTTGCTCGCATTGGCGGCAAGCATATTTAGGACGAACATATTCCAACACTTTGAGTACCGCTGGCGTGAACTCAAGTTTCTCGCTACGGTCTTCACCGATTTTATGCAGGTGATGTTGGCAGCAAGTGCACTGCTTTTCATCGTCGTCTAAATCAAGTTCGATAACCTCACGAGGCAAGCTCTTTGGCAGGGGCTGACGTTTACCGCGTTTCTTCATTGTGGTGGTCGTTGTGACAACATCAACCTCTTCTTCCTTAGCAGCTTCACACTCCGCTTCGTTGAAGAGGTCACCTTGGGATTCATTGTAAGGCTTTAACGCCTCTGAGCGTTTAGCGAACTGACGGTCGAAGGCAAGCTTGAGCTGTTCAAGTAGGGATTGACGCTCTTGTTGCCACTCATTTTTCTCCGACATCAGCACTTTCACCATCGCTTGTAGCTCGGCAACATCTTGGCTTTCTGGGTTGATATTTAGCGTCTTTTTCATGGCGTTGATTATACTAAAATCATGACGTTAACGCTTGGTGGATAAGAGTTTATTATCGCTTAAGTCATTGTAAAATCGTTTATTTCAATGGGTTTATGGCCGATAATCGTGAAGCCAGAAAGCAGTCTATCAAGCTCGAATTGAGTTAGGGTAAACACCTCATTTTGCTCTTTGGAAGGCCACTTGTACTTGGCTTTTTCGAGGCGCTTGTACCAAAGAGCGAAGCCTGTTTTATCCCAGTACAACACTTTGACTTTATCGCGCTGTTTGTTGGTGAATAGGAACAGCGCACCACTGCCCAAGGGTAAGTCGGTGTCACTTTCGATAATCGCCGCGAGGCCGTTGATGGACTTTCTAAAATCGACGCTTTCGCGATAGAGATAGATTTCGGGAGCACTGAGCATACGTTTCATGACAGCGCACCGATAAGCTCTGCGAGATAGGTCGCTGGCGTGCCTTGTGGGATGCTCAGTTCAACATCATTGACGAGCAGGGTCATATTGGCAACGGCAACGTGAGTGGCTTGATACTTTGTGGTCTTTTCAACGACTTCTGTTTTAACAAAGCCAACCGTGTTCGGTTTTTCGCAGTGCTTTAACTGTTGGCGCTTAGCGTAAAAAGTGGAGAGACTCAGTCCGTTACGTTCACAGAATAATCGTTGTGATAACTGGCTGGATTCATAGTGTTCGAACAGGGTTCGCCATTCTTGGTTAGTGCGTCGTTTGGCCATTTCAAATCTCCTTTGGGTTGGAGGTTTGATCTTATTATTCGGGCTAGACGATTAGAATGCGGGGTTTATGATGCGCTTAGAACGCTAGGCAAAGCTGGCGAATAAATAATGGGTGGAAGTCCCATCTCAGTAAGGACTAACCATCCGCTGGGTCCTCGAGCTATGCGCTGAGTGTGGGTAACTGCATTAGTGAAGTGTTAGTAGAGGCATCTGTAGGCTAAGTATTGAGCCACGAAATTCAGTTTGGAAGTGGAGATGTTGTTAAGCGAAGCAGAATCCAATAGTGACAAGAGCGTAATTTGGTGAGTTCTTGGGCACACTTCCCGGGGTCGGAGACCTTATGCATACAGAGAAATTTATACGCCGGAACCTAGGAGATCCTATACAGTCCCGGTAAGTATCAACCGGGCATAATTATTGAACCCTCTCAGGCAAGATAAATATGGTATAGGAAGTCGGACAGGATAATAGTACTGATGAAACAGACGAACAAAACTCGTAAAACAGACGCGGAGTCTGCGGAGGGAAGTATCCTGACCAAGGGGAATGGTCAACAGTCTAACCACGGCCAGACACAGAGCTGGATCCCCGTGATGTCAAAGTTGGTGGCCATACGCAAACTCGCAGCTCAAAATAAGACACTGAAGTTTAACAACCTTCTTCATCTTATAACGGAAGAATTGCTCATGGAGTGCTTTTACACTCTCAAGCGTGATTCTGCCGCAGGGATCGATGGGGTAACATGGGATAAATATCAATTATTCTCAAAACAGCTCATCAAGCAGCTATGTGAAGATATTCAATCAGGACGATATAAGCCAAAACCTGCCAGAAGAATTTATATCCCTAAACAAGACGGTAGTCAGCGACCGCTGAATATCCTATGCATTAGGGACAAAATTGTTCAACAAGCAGTCAGTAAAGTTCTAGAATCGATCTATGAGAGCGACTTTATGGGCTTTTCATATGGTTTTCGACCAGAGCGGAATCAGCATCAAGCTCTTGATGCACTGTATGTTGCTCTCAACCGGAGAAAGATAAACTGGGTGCTTGATTTAGATATAACCAAGTTCTTTGATACTGTAGAACATGATTGGTTGATCCAGTTCTTAGAGCACAGAGTCGCAGATAAACCATTGCTCAAAATTATTACCAAATGGTTAAAAGTAGGGTACGTTGATGAACATAACCAGCGAGTTAAATCGCTCCTCGGGACTCCTCAAGGATCGGTGATCTCACCATTGTTGGCAAATGTTTATCTTCATTATACTTTTGATCTTTGGCTGAACCGAGAACGGCATCGAAGTGCAACTGGCGATGTCATCATGGTTAGGTACGCTGACGATGCTGTTATCGGTTTTCAGCATAAAAATGATGCAAATGCGTGTTTAGAGGGGTTGAAAAGACGCCTCTCTCAATTTGGCTTATCCGTTCATCCGGACAAAACCAAGTTGATACATTTTGGACGATTCGCTTTTGAAGACTTTAAAAGAGGGAAAGTTCAAAGACCAGGAACCTTTGATTTCCTTGGATTCACACATTACTGTGACCTGACTAAGAGCCAAAAGGCCATAATGATCAAGCGGAAGACAATCAAAAAGCGACTTATCAGTAAGATAAAATGGGTCAGACAGGAGCTAAAGAAAAGGCTTCACTTACCGCCGTGGAAGGTTGGAAAGTGGCTGAATCAGATTATTCGAGGGCACATCAACTATTATGGTGTCCCAATGAATGGTAGCTCCCTAAATCTGTTTATTACAGAGATCACTAATGCATGGCTAAAGCAACTGCGAAGGCGTAGCCAGCGTCATAAAATGACATGGTCACGTTTTAGGAAATTAGTTGATTACTGGATCCCCAAAGCAAGAATTGTCCACCCTTATCCTGAGCAGCGATTTGACGTTAGACCCAAGGTAGGAGCCGTATGCGTTAGTAGCGCACGTACGGATCTGTGCGGGGGGTAGCGGGTGACCGCTATTCCTACCGCGACCAATTTAAATAGTGTGTTCTGGCGATCAGTTTTTCATAAAAACCACGACACCATCTTGACCGCGATCGACAGTTTTGATCTATTACTGCTATTTGACGGTCTCAAAATATGTCTACCCATCCTGTTATTAAACGCTTAGATCACCTTGGTCTCATTGCCGCCTTTTGTCACGAAATTGGCCTGCCACGGATGATAGATGCCGTTATCCCAAAATATTCTGACCACAATGTTTCTCATGGTGACGCGGTATTGGCCATGCTCCTAAATGGACTTGGCTTTCATAGCAGAACATTGCACATGTTCTCGGACTTTTTTAAGACCAAGCCTGTGTCTAAGTTACTCGCCAAAGACATTGAAGCGCACCACCTTACTGATGATGTACTAGGCCGCACCTTAGATGCTCTATACAAAGCCGATGTCTCAGCGCTCTATCAGGTTATTGCTGAGCGTGTTGTTGATAAACTGGGCTTGACGACGAATTCTGTTCATCTTGATATCACTAGCTTCCACGTCGATGGTGAGTATGCACAAGATGAAAACACCAACGTGATTAAGCTTGTAAGAGGTTATAGTCGGGATCATAGGCCAGAGCTTAACCAAGTCGTGCTTGAACTCATCTGTGAAAACCAAGCAGGTATTCCTGTTTACATGCAAGCACTGAGTGGTAACACCAATGATGCCAAGGCATTCGCTGAAGTCACTAAAAGACACATACATTGCCTAAAAGCCGCGCAAAATAGTCGTTACTTTATCGCTGATGCTGCCTTGTACACCGAAGAAAGCATCTCCTCGCTAGATGAGCAAAATCAAAAGTTCATTACCCGTGTACCCATGACCATCAAGCTCGCAAAACAAGCACTGCTTGCGCTAGAGCCAGAGCAATTGAGCGCTATCGGTCATGGCTACTCAGGGTGTTGGATAAACTCGGATTACGGAAAGGTCAATCAACGTTGGTTGCTCGTTCACAGTGAACAAGCCACCAAGCGGGAAGAAATCACTTTCTTCAAGAACTTAGAGGCAAATATAGCAAAAGAAATCAAAGCGCTGGGAAAGCTAAGTAAAAAACCATTCGCTTGTGAAGTTGACGCAGAATTAGCGTTTAACGAGTTCAAGAAACAATGTGACTTACTAGGGTTTGAACAAGGCACTCTCATCAAACTGCCGACTTACTCTCATTCGGGCCGCCCAAAGACAGATGAAGCGCCGACAGGATACCAATACTTTATCGAAGCCGCCCCCTTCACCGACCTGGAAAAAGTAAAACTGGCTAAGCTCAAAGTAGGCATGTTTATCCTCGCGACAAATGACACCGACAATGAAGAACTCACCATGACGGCTCTTCTAGCACATTACAAATCGCAACAAAAAGTCGAGCGCGGCTTCCGCTTTCTAAAAAGCCCTGAGTTTTTAACCTCTTCCATCTTCTTGAAAAAGCCTGAGCGCATTGAAGCGTTGCTAATGATAATGACGTTGAGTTTGCTTGTTTACGCCAGTTTAGAACACAAAATCAGAGAGCAACTCGCACAAACCGAAGCGTTCTTCCCAAGTATGGTAAAGAACAAGACGACAGCAAAACCGACGGCACGTTGGGTCTTCTTGCAGTTCGAAGGCATTGATACGTTAGAGATCAACGGCCAACGGTTCATCACTGGACTTCAAGATCACCAAACACAACTACTCAAATTACTCGGTAGATTCTATGAGGCAGTTTATTCCTAAATTAGCTGCGGAATGTCGGGAGCGCCACGAGGTGCTCAACACTGCTCTGGGCAAGAGACGCAGCCAAGCGATTAAATGGCATAATAAGCCCAGAACGTTAACCTAAACAATGGGTTAAGTCCAGTAGGGTGCAAAGTCCCTACATAGGAAATTGCTAGTTCACCTAGAAGTCTGACTGGCATACATGATGGCAACAACATGATATGAAGCCCAGTGACAAAGACGAGAAATCGTTGAGACGCAATGTAGGCCGTAGCATTAAGCGAACTTGGTTAAGCATCGTCATGCAAGTGGAAATGGGGAGTCGCTCCGTCTATACGAACCCTGCCATATACAGTGAAGCAACTAGCGAAGGCAACTGTGTGGTTTCCCGGTGTAATACAAGATGGCATGCATTGAAGGATGTTGAGTAAACGTGGGAGAGCCTATTGCTGTGGGAGTCGCGCCCCAGCGCAGAGATATAAGAGGGGACCTCGAAATTCTCAGTGTATACACAATAGGCAGTCGGATGAGCCCATAGTACCGAAGATGATGAGGACAACATAACCTCATCTAGGGAAGGGGCCCAGACATAAATGACGTTTTTAAAGAAATTTCAGCAGGAGATTGCCGAATGGCTAGCACTTCAAATAAAGTTCGAGAATTTCAGCGAAAACTTTACCTGCGCTCAAAGCAGGAGCCAGACCAAGCATTTTATAGTCTGTATGACAAAATTTGTCGTTTCGACATCCTGTGGGATGCCTTCTATTTGTGTAAAGCAAACAAAGGGGCGGCGGGAGTCGATGGTGTCAGATTTGAGGACTTAAATAGCATTGAAACGTCTGGTAAGTTGATCAAAACATTAAGAGCGGAGCTGGTAGAAGGCAGGTACAGACCTCTGCCGGTCAAGAGAGTGCAAATACCAAAAGACAATGGTAAGACTCGAAATTTGGGCATACCAAGTATCAGAGATCGCATTGTACAAATGGCATGCACGCTTGTGCTAAGTCCAGTCTTCGAGCCTCACTTCCACTGTAATAGCTACGGTTACAGACCTAAGCGCAGTGCACAAGACGCAGTGATATGCATTAATGGCTATCTAAAACAAGGGTATCAGCAAGTCTATGATGCTGACCTATCAAAGTTTTTCGACACTATACCGCATTCACGATTACTGGATAAGGTAAGGTCTAAAGTGACGGATAGGGCAGTACTAAGACTGATTAAGCTATTCCTCAAAGCGCCGATAAGTGAGCCAACAGCAAAAGGAAAGAGCCGAATAGTGGGAAACCCTATCGGTACGCCTCAAGGCGGGGTGATTTCGCCACTATTGGCAAACATTTACCTAAATGACTTTTGTCGGAAGATTGCGACAAAGACACCATGCAAGATAATTTCTTATGCAGATGACTTTGTTATCCTGTCGAAAACGCCATTCAATTCAGCCCAACAGGACTGGATAAAGAATAAGCTGGAGCAGGAAGGACTAAAGCTCAATGAAGATAAAACTCACATCGTAGATATGACCCAAGTAGGAAATGAATTTGACTTCTTAGGGTTCACTTTCAAGTACATAGTGGGTTTCATCCAGCACACCAACTACGTAAAGATCTATCCATCGAAGAAGAGCCAAAAGAAGTATAAGGATAAGTTGCGAAGCATAGAACGTCTCTGACCCTAGATCAGCTCGTTGAGCGGGTTAATAGAGTAGTAAGAGGCTGGAAGAATTACTTTGGCAAAGTAGGTTATCCTCGACAGGTCTTCTTCAAGATGGATTGGTTTTTGGTGGCACGCTTTTATCGATGGTCAAGAAGCCGAAGTCAACGTCGGAGCCTGTATCTTGCGCAAGATGCATGGGATAAGTTACACAAGGCAGGTCTTGTGTATCTACAACCGACGAAGATGAAAACTGCGAAGGTGAGCAGGTGAACATTTATGTGAAAGCCGTGTGAGGGAAAACCTCATGCACGGAATTGAAGAGGGGTTGCTGGATAAGGGTTGTGCTGAAGCCAGTGACCTACTCTACGTCATATCCTTTTTGGACAATAACTTTAACTAGATAGTAAGGAAGGTGAAGAGGCGCTTTTTCCTTACCCTTCGAGTGCGTTACGTTTCCAGCCGCCAATAATTCTAACGCCTGCTGGTGGTTTTCTCGATACTCATTGCACTTTTCTTCTAAGGCTTGATCTGCATAAGAATCATTTGCTAAATGAAGGCTTTCGCCTTCATGGGTTCGATTAATGCCCGCAAAATTGCAACAAGCCTTTAATAATTCCTGAAGCACACCGATGCTTCCGAACGAATTTGCCAAAAATTTGGCAATAATGCTTTCGCTAATAGTAATATTCAGTTCTTCACACCCTTTTTGTACCACCTCCCTAAAATCACCTTCAACCCAAGGTTCAACAGGTATGTCATTTACTCTATCCGTTAAGTCAGGACAGAATGTTCTCAGCCTATCTTTCTTGCGCCAAACTCCAAGGACTACAAATATTATGCCCGTTTCTTGAAAAGTTCTTAGATCGAATGAAAGCTCCCTTTGCTTCTCTTCATCCAAATAGTGGAAATTTTCTAAGATGATCTTTTTGCTAAAGTTAATCTTATGTAGAAGCTCTGATATATCCTGCGCGACAGCTAAATTAAATGGAACTGTTTGATATGTTTTTGACTGTTTGCCGCCCGCGCTAATAGTACCTGATGCGCTTGCCTCACCTTCTCCAAACAGCCATATTTTTGCTTTAGCCTTTATGCCAACACTAGCGGAAGAGGTCGACGTTTCTTCACTTTGATTGGCAGTCTCAATTTCCACTCCTACTTGTCTTAAAATACTCGAATAAATATCGGATATATTTGTATTTGGAGTGAGTCTAACAACCAGGGCAAGATCATGAACATTTCTTGTACAACGCAAGGTTAAATTTGACCTGAAGCACGGTCTGTGATCTTATGCTCTTCTTTTGGGGAGCGACCATGAATATTAATACCATCAAAGCGCATTTCAGTATCATCCGTGACAAACGACAAAGTGCAAAAGTTGATTATCCTCTGTTTGATATTTTGTTTGGGTCTATCTGTGCCGTGATAGCCGGAGGTCAAGGCTGGACTGACATTCGTGAATATGTTCTTGGCCACCATGAGTGGTTTCTTAAACAGGGACTGTTTGAAAACGGTGTGCCTGTCGACGATACCTTTGCTCGTTTGATTGCAAATATTGATCCTGCCGAGTTTCGCGACTGCTTCCTGGGTTGGATGAATGCGGTACATACCATGACGTTTGGTGAGGTGGTTGCCATTGATGGCAAGACTTTGCGCGGCTCCTACGATAGAGACGACAGGAAAAGCACCATCCATATGGTGAGCGCCTATGCAAGTGCCAACCAACTGGTATTGGGCCAACTCAAAACTGACGATAAGAGCAATGAAATTACCGCGATTCCAGAGCTTATTAAGATGCTCGACTTGCGAGGAGCTATCGTGACGATTGATGCGATGGCCTGCCAGACCAAGATTGCCAAGGCGATCACTAGCAAGGGCGGTGATTACTTGTTGGCAGTAAAGGGGAATCAAGGCAAGTTGTCGGCAGCCATACAGACAGCCTTCGCCCCACACCGCCGTGCCCCGATTGACAAAACCACTTATCAAATCGAGAAACAAAAAGGCCGCGTTGAAGCACGTACTTGCCATGTACTCAAGGCTAGTGAGTTAGAGGGTGACTTCTCAACGTGGAGCGGACTCGCCAGTATTGTCATGGTTGAAAATTACCGAGTTGCCAAAGGTAAAGCGCCAAAGCTGGAGTACCGCTACTACATAAGTTCAGCAGACCTGACCGCGGAGCAGGCAGGAAATGCCATTCGAGCCCACTGGGGCATAGAGTCAATGCACTGGATTTTAGATGTGAGCATGCGAGAAGATGCTTGTCAGATTTACCGACAAAACGCGGCTGAAAATTTGGCAGGTTTAAGACACATGGCGCTTAACATGCTAAGAGCTGAGCCAAGCAAAATTAGTGTGCCAATGAAGCAGAAACGTTGCATGATGAACCCCGGCTTCTTGGAGCAAGTCTTAGTCGCTGGATTTAAGTCAATGACTAAATTCTAACCACTCATGCGGACGCCCTGGTCTAACAACGATATTTTCTTCATAGGGAAGATGTCTCGACACCAAGGCTGTTTTACCCTGTTTCGATGCTCCATATACGACAATGTGATTTCCAGTACTTAGTGAATCACTAAACTTAGTGTCAATTTGATCCCTCTCTATATAGGAAAGTACTTGATTTGGGTTTACCCCAAATACTTCATTTAATTCTGGCATACTCTCGATATTTCCTTATGCATAACTACCACTAACCAACACACTAACGTTCTAACCCTTTCCCCAAGCAACTGATACTGTACAACGACTTCTATCGCACAGTGAGCAACTTGTATCACAAAAACTAATGATATAAGCGTCAGGTTGTTTCTTTTACTCACATTATTGAGCATTGCGATGGGAAACAAAGGCGGAAGGGGAAGTTTTGGAGCAGAATAAAGGCCGCTGAAAAGGCGGCCTGAATGCGTTTATCGGTGCTTGTTAACTTGCTTGCATAGCCTTTCACTGACAACGCGTGAGAGTTCGGCGAGTTGTTCTAGATCGCTAAAGCCGACATCGGGCTCTTTGAAATAGTTGATGTACTGGTAACGGTTCATGATCATTTCATCGGTGCTGCGTGCCTATGATTCAACGTATTGTAAGCCCCAAATGCTACGCATCCCGAGTCAACTTGCACCGTTTGCTCGGCATATTACCGATTGCTGCAAGAGAAGAAGCGATCCTCAAACTGATGATTCGCTTCTCGCGTTTTAATCTCATCTATTGTGCGCAGCGCTGGGTTGTCACAAACGGCCGATTTGACGAAGCTTTCACATTTTAAGCTTGAGCTACCGCCCACAGGCAAACAGTGCTCGTCGTAATACCAGTTGGTGACGATGCCAGTTGCATCCATCACGGAAGCTGAGGCGAGCTTGGTATCCACGCCAGTGTGCCTGTCGAAACCGTAGTAGGGCGTTGAGCTGTTGAACGATGCCTCAATGCATTGATAGACGTCGGTCACATCCTGATCGAGTTCAGACACACCACAATCGTGATACGAATCCCCGCTTGCCAATGAGTCCAATACGCTTGCTTGAAACGCTTCAAAGGTGATTTTTTTCTCTTCACCAGTGTTTTGATTGGCCTCTCTCTCCCCATTTGAATTCGCGACACTGCTGTCATTGCAACCCGCTAACACGGCAAAAAGCAGTAGCATCCAAGATACG
The DNA here is from genome assembly GCF_000764325.1 of Vibrio navarrensis. Classification (NCBI taxonomy): domain Bacteria; kingdom Pseudomonadati; phylum Pseudomonadota; class Gammaproteobacteria; order Vibrionales; family Vibrionaceae; genus Vibrio; species Vibrio navarrensis. The sequence continues at coordinate 2,085,987 of NZ_JMCG01000001.1, forward strand.
ATGGCCGAGCAGTATATTGCCATTCATAACATAAAAAATGTAAAGCAGGTGGAGCCAGCCATCACGACGAAAGATTACTACTTGGTGTTTAGCCACCAGTTTATGGAAGCCAATGCAGGGCTTGCTGAAAAGATATGGCGAGAGATTGAACAAGTCAGAGATGACGTCTATGCAAAGCAGAAAGATAAATATCTCAAATGAGTCAATTGGCCCTAAGGTATTCGTTCAATGTTTGCCAGCGCCGCAGGGCTTAAATTTAACTTATTGATTATGTTGAGATTTAAAAATAAAGTAAGAAATAGATATCTATTGTACGTACTTAGTGTATAGTGGCGTCAGCTCAAGTAGCGAGCTATTAAAAAGAATACATAGTTCAAGATCTTCTCAGTTTTATTGATTTCATTTGTCATATTCATCCTGCGATACCTTTTTCTTCATTCCTCCCTTAGTAGCTTCATTTTTTAATTTAATTAATTTATCGAGATTCATATGTCAAATAATACAACTGGCCTAGTTAAATGGTTTAACGAAACTAAAGGTTTTGGCTTTATCACTCCAGATAACGGCGGTGCTGATCTGTTTGTTCACTTCCGTTCTATCACAAGCAATGGTTTCAAAACTCTAGCTGAAGGTCAAAAAGTATCTTTCAGTATCGAACAAGGCAACAAAGGCCCACAAGCGGCTAACGTTACTGTTCTATAAGCGTTTTTGTGAGATCTCGCCTGTTGCCTAGTGATGGCGGGATCTCCAATTTTCTCAATTCAAGTAAGGAGTTAAATGACTCGAAGATCTAACCGTAAAACATATTGGTATTACGTTTTACGTGAGCAAAAAATACCAACCGGACGAAAAGTTATTGTTCAAAATTAAGTATTACCTACACCACAATAAGACTTCTTGGTCATCGACCATCAATCAACTCAATAGTGATGTGTTAAAGCGTCATATTTTGCCCAAAGTCACTACCGACTCTTTTGATTTAGATTTTTCATTTTGCGAGCTAACCAATCAGGGTGAGATAAGAGATCCACAGGGCTTAGTCTTGGGAAGTTTTTATATCTCTGATTAGCACAATGGCTGATGGTTGAAAAAGAGATCGAAGAACGGATATCGCAGCGCTAAAGCGAAAACTTTGGGAACTATAATTAGGGGAACTAATATGAAAAAACCAGTGAAGAAAACAGCAAAGAAAATGCGTAAAGCGGATTTTGAAGTTCGATTCGCGACGATGGTTGGAGAATATAACAGTGCGAAAGAAGTGCTCGATGCTCTCCCAGAAGGCTCACCTGATTATGCAAAGCAGAAAAAAAAGTGTGATAGCCTGTTTGCCGCCGCAGAACGCTTTATCAATACAAATCAATAGCCTAGATTTTTCTTTCAGCAATTTCTACCCAATGATTCACCCATAAAGCAAATCGCGCTGCGTTCAAAGTTTTCCGGGTGTTATCCTCGCGATTGCGCGAAATTCACGCGTCATATGGGCTTGATCACTAAAACCAAACTGTTGTGAAACTTCCACGAGGCTGGCCTCCTTATGTTGGCGTAGATAGTCGATAGCCTTTTTCACTCTTAAAATGCGCTGATACTGCTTGGGTGTCATTTCCATCCAGTGTTTAAACAGGCGTTCGATTTGCCGTTGGCTTAAAGCCATTTGTTCGCCTAAGTCTCCGGGGGAGACATCAAGCTGAATGCACTCGAGGGCCTGCCCCAGTGAGTTTGGGATGAGATCCGTGCGTTGAACATTGTCGCTAAGCCACGTGTAAAGTGTGTCAATCCGGCTTGCGTTGTCGCTGTGTGATTGCAGTTTGTCGTACAAGTCATACAGGCGATAGCGCTGATCCTCTTGCCTTTCGAGTAAGGTTAAATGGCAAAAATGCTGGCCTAACATGCCATAGCCGATGGCTGGATGAAAGCGGATGCCGGCTAGTGTCGCGCCGGGAAAGAGCGTGATCTGCTGAGATTCTTTTTCTACGGGTGAAAGCAGCACGCCGTGAGTGAGCCGCTTTTCTCCCAGTTTTACTTCGCCGCCGAGGTGGAACACAATGCCGCTGCCTGCATCGGTGTACAGGGGCTTTATGACAGGTTCGCTGTGCCGTTCGCAGACAGAAGCCGACCAAATGCCTTGCACCAACGCAGACAACTGCCCCGAGGGCTGGGACAGTTGAAAGTTGAACGCGGACTGGGGGGATTTACTGTGGTTTATAGCTGCCTACCTCGGGTTTAAACACTTTCACAATACGATTCCAACTGTTAATGGCGTTGATGGCGATGGTCAAATCAACCAAGGTTTTTTCACCGAACGCACTGACCACTTTATCATAACACTCAGCGTCGACCGTTTTTCCCGCCGTTAAATGTTCAGCCCACTCTAGTGCGGCGATTTCGCTATCCGTATATAAAGGCATGTCACGCCAAGCGTTTAACCCTAATATACGTTCCACACTTTCGCCAGCCGCCATCGCGTCTTTGCTGTGCATATCAATACAAAAAGCGCACTGGTTGATCTGCGATACGCGCAGTTTGACCAGCTCCCAAATTTTTACCGTCACGGTTTCGGAAGCACGAAACTGCTCTCGCAAATAGTTTTCCTGCTCGAGCAGAATCTGCATTCCTTTGGCGGCAAGCCCGAAGTAATTGGCACGTAAAGTCATTGTATTTCTCCTCTGTGGTTGTGAAATACACAATAGCTTTTCGTGCCGAGCCAGTATTGAATAATTTCGACATGTAACCGATCTGGAGTGCGCCAAACGTTGCGTTTAGCGGGATACCCAGATGACCCCACTTGGCTTATTGATATTGTTTTGTAATAATGAGATCCAAGTCCCTCATTCGACAAGATTGATGTCTAATTTGTAAGACTTTATATGTTAAAATTTAGTGCGTTAACTCAGTTTTTATCAACAATTTGCTGCCGATAGTCGGGATGACTGTTTTGCTCTGTTGGTACTGAATTTATCGTCGAGCACGCAATTCTTTCAAATAATGTTGTTTGCCTTGCTATCTCTGCACAGTGAAGTGAGTGAGGCAGGAGGAAATATGAAGAGACTCATCTTAGCGGTAGTCGTGGCCATGTTCGCCTTGGCTGCGATTGCCAGTGCCATTTCGACGTCTTATGTCTCGTATCAAGAGATCAATAACGTCATTCTGATTAACTCGAAAGCGAAAGGGTCGCAAATGGCTCTGCACGCTGAGTACATTTTAGAAAATTCCAAGCAGCCGATTGACGATTTGCAAGAGATGGTGACGACGCTCAGCCAGCGTGCGGATATCGCTTACGCGATAGTGATCGACAAAAATGTGGCCGCGGTCGCGCACAGTGACAAGCAAAAAATCAATAGAGTTTACAAAGATGAGTACACGGTGCTTGGCGCGACACAAGGTGTGGTGCAGCACTCGAAATGGTATGCCGATGTGCAGAAGGTGTGGACTTACGACATCATGTCGCCGATTTATGTTGACGGCAAACTCTATGGCACGTTAGACATCGGTGTGCCAATCACTGAAGTCGACTCAGCAGCAATGGGCATCATCGTTACCCAATTGGCGACCACTTGCGGTATGTTCGTGTTGTGTATTGTGGTATTGGCGGGCTTGATGACCAAACTGTTCCAGCCTCTGACTCGCTTGCAAACCGCGCTTGAAGATATTTCTAAGGGGGATGGCGACTTAACGATGCGCTTGCCCGTTAAGGGCAATGACGAAATCGCCCATATTTCAACCGCATTCAACACATTTGTTTCAAAAATCAATGACATTATTCAGCAAGTCGTGCGTACTGGCAGCGAACTCAATCAGTCGGCCAATGTGGTGCGTGAGCAGTCGGTACGAGCGCTGACTCGCGGTGATTTGCAGAACGAACAGTCTACACTGGTGGTCACATCGATGAATGAGATGGTATCGACCATCAATGAAATTTCAACCAACGCGGCCGGTGCAGCTCAGGCGGCGGGCAATGTGAATAAAGAGACGGCCAACAGCAGTGCGGTATTGCAGTTTGCTACTGAAACCATCAGCAACTTAACCGATGAAATGAACAATACCGCTAATGTGGTGACGGCGCTGGCGGACAGAACACAATCTATTGAGTCGATTTTGGATGTGATTCGTGGTATTTCCGAACAGACTAACCTTCTGGCACTTAACGCGGCGATTGAAGCGGCGAGGGCTGGCGAAGCTGGGCGAGGCTTTGCGGTGGTGGCCGACGAAGTGAGAAATCTGGCGACTAAATCGGCGCAATCGACCGGCGAAATCCAAACCATGATTGACCATTTACAAGCCGAAGCGAAAAGTGCGGTGACGGCAATGAATGCCAGCCGTGAGCTGACCATTAAAGGTGCAGAAGCCACGCTCGAAGCGCAGCAAGCGATCAAAGCGATTGCCGAGCAAGTTTCTGCCATTTTGGATCTCAATACCCAAGTCGCAACCGCCACCGAGCAGCAGTCGAGCGTAACGAAAGAGATCAACTTGAATATGGACTCGCTCAATGAGTCGGTGAGAGAAGGGCTGAGCGCTAGCCAGCAACTGGAAGAAACCAGTAAAACCTTAACTGTGCTGTCGCAAACGCTGGATAAGTATGCGGGCTCGTTTAAAGTCGGCAAGGTGTAAGTTGTGGTTTGAACGGACCAAAATAAAGCCCTGATGCGTAAAGATCAGGGCTTTTTCTTACCTAAAATCGGGCAAATGACGCTTTACCGATTTCATCAGTTTTTGAAATGAAGGGCAGGTTAAATGAGAAGGGTGAGGGCAGTTTACGACGTGATTCAAGCTGTCTCGCACCGCTTTGAGCCGTTTGATCTGTGCATCGATCTCTTTAGCCTTGTTACTGAGCAGCTCTCGATCAATGACCAGCGTATCTTGCGATGATGTCGCTAGCATGGGGGCAATATCGTCGAGTGACAATCCGGCCAACCTTCCCAGAGAAATCAGATTCAGTTTCTCCAGCACATTGGGAGCGTATTGACGTCTCAGTCCACTTCGTCCAATCGAAGTAATCAGCCCCAATTTTTCGTAGTAGCGCAGTGTCGAGGGGGGAAGACCAGACTGCTTGGTAACCTCGGCAATATCCATAAAATTGACCATTGACTTAAAGTGAGCTTCAAGTCGTACCATGCAAGTTGATAAACAACAAGCCAATTTTTAGCCTAAAGAAGGAGAATGGAATGGATACGATGATCGGGCTGCAAGCGATTCTTATTGGTCTTGGAGCGACATTGCTAATGGACGGCTGGTCGTGGATTCAACGCAACGTATTTGGCATCGCCTCGCTCAATTATGCTTTAGTTGCGCGCTGGATTCTGTGGATCCCAAAGGGAAAATGGATGCATCGCACCATTTTACAAACGCCTAAAGTGGCGGGTGAACAACTGCTCGGATGGTTACTGCATTACGCGATTGGCATCGCCTTCGCCTTTCTTCTCATTTGCTGGGCAGGTAAACACTGGCTTGCTGACCCGTCTTTAAACGATGCCGTTGTCATTGGTATGGCGACCTTGTGTGTGCCATTTTTGTTGATTCAGCCTTGCTTGGGATTTGGCGTGGCCGCCAGTAAAACACCAATGCCTTGGCGAACACGCGTTTTAAGCTTTATCACCCATCTGGTTTATGGCACCGGGCTGTTTATCAGTGCTGAAGTACTGCGCTGGTGCGCTGGATAACGGCGTAAACGGTAATCATCTCCAACCAATCGCCTGTTGTGGTTTGAATGCGGTATACATGCGAAAAACAAGCACTTGCTGCATCAGCCGATTCTTGTTAGTGTCGTTGGCTATGAATATGATTAATACCTCAACGTCTATTTTCTTCTGGTGGCGCTCTCTCTAGAGCGGCGCGGAATTCTTACATTCTTTAGCTGCTGGAAGGTAGCTAAAGATCACACTCTTTTTATCTCCAGTAGCGTCCTTGTAACTTGGAGATAACTCATGCAAACAACACAAACTGAAACCCAAAGCGAAACCATTTTAACCGGCGATAGAGCCACAGGGCCGCTGCACCTTGGTCACTATGTCGGCTCGTTGCAACAGCGCGTCGCGCTGCAAAGCATTCATCAGCAGACCATTTTAGTGGCTGATATGCAGGGGCTGACCGATAACGCCCATCAACCGGAGAAGGTGTCGAGCAATATTTTGAATGTGGTCGCCGACTACTTGGCGGTGGGTATTGATCCTCAGCAAACCACCATCTGTTTGCAGTCGCAATTGCCCGCGTTGGCAGAGCTGACCATGTATTACAGCAATCTCGTTTCCATCGCCCGCTTGGAAAGAAACCCGACGGTGAAGAATGAGATCCATAGCAAAGGCTTTGGCCGGTCCATTCCAGCGGGCTTTTTGACCTATCCGATCTCACAGGCGGCTGACATCAGCGCGTTTCGCGCTACGCTGGTTCCTGTGGGAGACGATCAACTGCCCATGCTGGAACAAACCAATGAAATTGTACGTAAGATCAACAGCCTGGCAGGAGGTGAGGTGCTGCTTGAGTGTCGTGCGCTGCTGAGCAATGCACCGCGTTTACCCAGCACTGATGGCAAAAACAAGATGTCTAAATCCATGGGTAATGCCATCAATCTTGGCGCCAGTGAGCAAGAGCTCCGCGCAGCGGTCAAATCGATGTACACCGATCCTAACCACTTACGCGTTGACGATCTGGGGCAAATCGAAGGCAACGTGGTGTTTACCTATCTGGACGCCTTTCATCCCGATCATGCCTATGTGGCTCAGTTGAAAGAGCAGTATCAGCGCGGTGGTCTGGGCGATGGCACGACCAAGAAAATACTGGAAGAGTGTTTACAAGAGCTGCTCAAACCGATCCGTGAGCGCCGCCAGCGTTACTTGGATGACAAAGCGCAATTGATTGAGATACTGCGCTTGGGCAGCCAGATTGCGCAAGACAAAACTGAGCAAGTGCTTATCGATGTCCGCGGTGTGTTTGGTTTGAATCTGTTCTGAACTTGCGATAGGCAGAATGAAAAACAGCCGCTGATGAATCGTGGCTGTTTTAGCCAAAGTTTGCCGAAAATCGGTTTGAACACGCGCTCTTTGGCAAAGACGTTTTATGAATCCGATAAAATTATTTTATTAAAAAATGGTCTTGAAAGCGATTTTTCCGGCCCTATTTATTGCACTGAAGCGAGATAGCAATGGCTTGCTTTATCAATCTAAGCAACTCTGTCTTTTATTTTTTATGCTAAGTAGGAGGCACTAGCAAATGAATATTCGTCCTTTAAATGACAAGCTGATTGTTGAGAGACAAGAGGTGGAAAACAAATCTGAAGGGGGAATCGTTCTCACTGCTCAATCGGTGAAAAAGTCAAACCGCGGCAAGGTGATTGCGGTGGGCGCAGGTAAACGTCTGGAAAATGGTGAGCGCGCGGCGATGGATGTCAAAGTGGGTGACCAAATTATTTTCAACGACGGTTATGGCGTGAAAAGCGAAAAAATTGACGGCACAGAGTATCTGATTCTCTCTGAATCGGATGTGTTGGCAATTGTTGAGTAATGATTTTTGAGTCGTTTTTGAGGAGATTACTATGGCTGCAAAAGATGTTTTATTTGCCAATGATGCGCGTCAAAAAATGCTGAAAGGGGTGAACTTGCTGGCGGACGCTGTCAAGGTAACGCTCGGGCCAAAAGGGCGCAATGTGGTGCTGGATAAATCTTACGGCGCACCCACCATCACTAAAGATGGCGTTTCTGTGGCAAAAGCGATTGAGCTAAAAGACAAGTTTGAAAACATGGGCGCGCAGATGGTGAAACAAGTGGCGTCCAAAGCTAACGACGAAGCGGGTGATGGCACCACCACCGCAACGGTGCTGGCACAATCTTTCATCAATGAAGGGCTTAAAGCGGTCGCTTCTGGAATGAACCCGATGGATCTGAAACGCGGTATCGATAAAGCCACCGAGGCAGCGGTAGCGAAGTTGCGTGAAATGTCGAAACCTTGCAGCGATAAAGAGTCGATCACCCAAGTAGGTAGCATTTCCGCCAACAGCGATCGCGCGATTGGTGAAATCATTGCCGAAGCGATGGAGAAAGTGGGTCGTAACGGTGTGATTACCGTGGAGGAGGGCCTGTCGTTGAGGGCATGCAGTTTGATCGCGGCTACCTGTCGCCTTACTTCATCACCAACCAAGAAAAAGGCTGTGTTGAGCTCGATAACCCTTACATTCTGCTGGTGGACAAAAAAATCAGCACCATCCGTGAGCTCTTGCCGGTACTGGAAGCCATTGCGCAATCTTCCCGCTCGCTGTTGATCATTGCCGAAGATATCGAAGGCGAAGCGTTGGCGACGCTAGTGGTGAACAACATGCGTGGCATCGTACGTGCGACAGCGGTGAAAGCGCCGGGCTTTGGCGACAATCGCAAAGCGATGATGGAAGACATTGCGGTGCTGACCGCAGGTACACTCATCTCGGAAGAGATTGGTCTAGAGCTTGAAAAAGTGACGCTAGAACAGTTGGGTAGCGCGAAGAAGGTGACAATCACCAAAGATACCACCACCATTGTGGGCGGTAGTGCACAGGCGCAGGCGATCGAAGATCGCGTGGCGACGCTGCAAAAACAGATCGAGACCACCACGTCATCATACGACAAAGAGAAGCTGCAACAACGCATTGCTAAGCTCTCTGGCGGCATTGCGCTGATCAAGATCGGCGCGGCCACCGAAGTGGAGATGAAAGAGAAGAAAGACAGGGTGGATGACGCGCTGCATGCTACTCGCGCGGCAGTGGAAGAGGGCATTGTTGCTGGTGGTGGCGTGGCGCTGACCAAGATCGCTAAAGAACTGGCGGATCTCAAAGGTGACAACGACGATCAAAACGTCGGTATTCGTGTCGCGCTGCGTGCGATGGAAGAGCCGCTACGTCAAATTGCGATCAACGCGGGTGACGAAGGTTCCGTGGTGGCGAACGCGGTTAAATCGGGCGACGCCGACTACGGTTACAACGCGGCGACGGGAGAATTTGGCAACATGATCGAAATGGGCATTCTGGATCCGGCCAAAGTGACCCGTTCGGCGTTGCAGTTCGCTGCCTCCATCGCCGGTTTGATGATCACGACCGAAGCGATGGTAAGCGATCACGTCGAAGCGGAGAGCGAAAAATAATCGCTTGAGCTCAACATGAAAACCAGACGGGCTCGCGTGAGCCCGTCTGACTAACGATGTGAGGTGAATGTTATGACTCGTTTACCAGCCTTTTCTTTCTCGGTGAGTGAATCTGGCCTGCGTGGCGGCGCCAGCCATTGGCCCGATACGCTGAATTTTCCTCAAGTGACGGCCCATCCGATCTTCTCCATTGCCAGCTACTTGCCAAGAGCTTGGCCACGGTTGGTGTTTGTGCTGGAACTGCCTGTAACTTCGCAAAAGCAGCCTCCAGTAGTGCACTAAGCGGCATGCGTTTGAAGCCGTTTATGCGGCTATTACCATATCTGGCGAATATCGGAGGAGATGTCGCTGATCATCTGCCTTGCGCTCTCATCGAGAAATTGCACCAGCGAGATAAACAGCAGGTCAGTAATCACGTTTTGCGCGCTGCGTGAGGCAATCGCCGAGCTGCGATGTTCGGTTTCATCGGCGATGGTATCAAAAGTCATGTCGGCGATTTGGCGCAGACGACTTTTTTTCGGTGAGCTGAGCGCGATCACTTTCGCTCTCTGCTCTTTGGCTGCTTCGGCCGCCACCAAGATCTCCTTGCGCTCCCCAGAGAACGAAATCACTATCTGCACATCTTGCTCGCTCAAGGTGCGCGCCACCGCGATCTGCACATGGCTATCTTGCTCGGCCAAGGTAGTGATGCCGAGTTTAAGCAGCTTGTAACTGAGGTCTTTCGCCGTTAGCGCCGAACCCCCAATGCCGACGATCTGCACGCGCCTTGCCTCACTTAACCACTGCACCGCCTGATGACACGCTTCATAAGAAAGCGCATTGGTGGTTTGAAACATTGCGTCGGTTTTGGCTTTAATCAGCTTTTGCGCAATCACCGCCAGCGGATCATCGGCCAGAATATCGCTGTGCAACGGCGTGGTCTGCATTGCTTGTTTGCGGCCAATTTCCTCAGTCAGGGCGAGCTTAAACGCGCTGTAACCTTTAAAGCCGAGTCGCTGAGTAAACTTGACGATACTCGATTGGCTCACTTGTGCCTGCTCTGCCAGCTCTTGACTGGTCAATTGTGCCGCTTTCTCTGCATTTTCTACAATCCAATCGCCAATCACTCGGCCACTTTGTGACAGCTGAGTTCGTCTTGCGACAATTTTATTGATGACAGACACAGTAAAACCTCAAAAAATTTTAAATAAATTATTCCAAACGAGAAATAAAAACCGAAAACAGCAACCCACTAATTAAAAGCAACTTTTCTTTCAATTTCGGTTATTTTAGCGCTTTGCTTAGACTCATTATTCCAGAGTTTATCGGCCTAAAGAATAACCTTAAGTGTGATTTTTATCACCAAAGTCGAATATTTTATTCCATAGAATCGCCCTCAGTTCAAAACCCACTATCGAGAAATGTCCGTCATGAAAATTGATTTAAGCCGTTTGGTTACAGAAAGCCGCAACCCAGCCAGTGCAGAGATTGATACCCTGTCCACCATCGAGATGCTCAGAGTCATCAATCAAGAAGATCAGAAAGTGGCGCTGGCGGTGGAAGCTGTTTTGCCGCACATCGCCCAAGCGGTGGATGCCATCACGCATGCGTTTGCCCACGGCGGTCGTTTAATTTACATGGGCGCAGGTACCTCGGGCCGCTTAGGCATTCTTGATGCCAGTGAGTGCCCACCAACTTACGGCACTCCGGCAGAGCTCGTGGTTGGCCTGATTGCAGGTGGCCACACCGCCATTCTAAAAGCGGTGGAAAATGCCGAGGACAACCGAGAGCTGGCGCAAAACGATCTCAAATCACTCAACCTAACGGCCAACGATGTGGTGGTTGGCATTGCCGCAAGCGGACGCACACCTTATGTGTTGGGCGGTTTGGAATACGCCACCTTGATTGGCGCGACGACGGTGTCGATCGCCTGTAATCCGGTTTGCCCGATGGTAGACGCGGCGCAAATCGCCATTTTGCCCGTGGTGGGCCCAGAAGTGGTCACAGGCTCTTCTCGCATGAAAGCGGGCACGGCGCAAAAACTGGTGCTCAACATGCTCACCTCTGGCGCGATGATCCGCAGTGGCAAAGTGTTTGGCAACTTGATGGTGGATGTGGAAGCGACCAACGCCAAGCTGATCCAACGCCAAACCAACATCGTGGTGGAAGCCACTGGCGTGTGCGCAGAAGAAGCAGAACAAGCCCTGAAGGCCTGCGATCGCCACTGTAAAACCGCAATTTTAATGATTCTTTCTGGCCTGGATGCCGAGCAAGCCAAAACAAAATTACAACAGCACAACGGTTTTATCCGCGCTGCGCTGAACGACAAGTAACCATTGAGGTTTCAAGGAGACCGTTATGGCAAAGATAACCCAAACAATGATCTCGCAGCTGCTGGCTGCGGTGGGTGGCAGCAGTAATGTCAGCAAATGTGGCAACTGCATGACCCGACTTCGCTTGACGCTGGCCAACAATGGCGTGGCAGATCAGGCTGTGATTAAGCAGATCCCCGGCGTCATGGGCGTGGTGGAAAGCGATGAGCAATTTCAAATCATCCTTGGTCCCGGCAAAGCAAAGAAAGACGCGGTGCTGCGCACGCAAGTGAAAGGGGCGATCATCCCGGGCATTCTCGGCATCGGTGAGCCACTGATTTACGGCGTCACCCTGCCACGCGTCAAACCGTTTGTGACGGCCTGTATTGGTGGTGCGGCGGGTGGCTTCTTCATCGGCTTGGTCTCCTACCTTGGCTTACCTGTCGGTTTGAATACCGTGTTTGGCCCGTCTGGTATCGTGGCGATCCCACTGATGACATCGCACAGCGGCATCTTCGCAGGCATGGCGGTATTTCTGGTTGGCCTGCTTATCTCCTACGTGGTCGGCTTCCTCGCCACTTACTTCTTTGGCAGCAAAGACGTCGATTTAAGCTGATTCATTCTTCCCCCTATAGGAATGAACTGGCCGCGCCTTTGAGCACTCAAGGGCGCACTCCTTAACTCTCAAGGGGTACATGTGTTACCACCAACTTTTTCCACCGCGAAAGCGTGTTTTTGGGGCAGATTTGACTCTGTATAAAGGTTATTTCATTCCATTTGCCAATGGCGATGCGGATCTCTACATGAGTTACAACCAAGTGGCCCACTATTACGATTTTGAAGTGAGCGAATTTGTCGATGGCAGCAATGAGGAAATTCAGTTTGCCGCCGACGCTTCTGGCTACGTGAAACCGGGCCGCTACTATCTGAGCGTCACTGGTCGTGGTCGTTACCAAGCCGTGAACCTAACCGCAACAGTAGACAGCGCACCGCCCACACCACCAACCCAAGAGCAAGATGACCTTGCGCCTGTCATGCTGCAATCAGGTCAGGCACAGCATTTGACCGTTCACCAGCAGCGCTACGCCGCAGTGTATGTGCCAGAGGGCGTGAGCGAAGTGCGCATTTGGCTAACCGATCTCACCCCCTCGGACAGCCAAGGCAACGTGAACCTGTACGCCAGCCGTGAACATTGGCCAACCCCAGAGCAGCACCAGTTTGCATCTCGCTACGCTGGCAGCAATCAATACCTCGCGATACCTGTTGAGCAAGCGGGCTACCTGCATTTCGCACTCAACGCCCCACAACAAGGCGATGATGTCGAGATGGTGGTTTACTTCCACTGATCATTAGTTGGAAAGAAAAACGAAAAACAAACGCCACCACAAGGTGGCGTTTGAGGTTTTAAGGAAGAAGGATTTTGCTGAACAATTCGTTCGTTTTTTCGTTCGTTTTTGGCATTTTTTAAAAACTGGACCGTGCCATTAACAGAGAGCAAATCCTTAGTGTCAACCAATCCTTTTCTTCTTACTTAACCAGATTTCAGGTCAATATGGACATTTTAGATTTATACGTCTAAATAATTAAATTTAGATTTTAAAGTCTAAATGTTGCATTTTAGATACTAGGATCTAAATGCTTAGAACTATAAGAATTGACAAGGAATTTTTGGGGCTCTTAGCATCACGGAACGTAAACACCTTGCCTCACTTTAACTCATTCCTAAATTAAGCTTTAAAATGGTCTCAATACCGTGGCTGTGTCCAAATGAGCTAGCTCCCACTTGTCTAACTTGCTTGCCACTTCATTAACCTGCACTCCGCTTCGGCTTAATCCCACGCTGCTACTCTTGGTCGTTAGCGGCATTGTCAGCGGGAATGATTCTGTCTGGCTTTAATGCCGAGCATGCTCAAAGTGCATTACAACAGCGCAATGGCTCTATCTTTGTGGCTAATTTGTGATCAAATTGGCTTTTGATAAACATAAATAAATCATTTTAATAACACTTGATTTACATCAAGGTGACTGACGAAAAGAGTAATTACTTTAAACAATCGTTTGAATGTGCTTCATGTTAAGGATGACTATGTACTTACTACTGCTAAAAGCCCATGTTGGCTTGATTTTACTCAGTTTTTTCAGTTTTGCTCTGCGCACCTATTGGGGATACCGTGGCTCGGCATGGCTGGAGAGCGAGCTGGCATTCAAAGCGCACAAAGTAATTACTCTAACCATGCTGCTCTCGGCATTGGTGTTGTGTGTAACCATCAATCAGTATCCGTTTACCGATGCGTGGCTGACAGAAAAGCTGCTGCTGTTGGTGGCGTATGTGGCGTGTGCCATGTTGGCGTTTAAGCCGAAACTCAACCGCCAACTGCGAACCGTGTTTACCTCGGTCACCTGCATACTGTTTGTGATGATTTTCTACATAGCGAAAACGCATGCACCGATTGTGTTAAGTTGAGTGCGCCGCTACGCGAGGCTTCTCACAGTTTTTAGTGATGACAGTGACATGTCGTGGCTTGGCTGGTTGCTCTGTACTTCCTCAGTTAACGCATGCTTAAGCGCTGATAACAAACATTGGTTGAAGCGGCAAGCCGTGGAGATAATGAAGCAAGAAACAGCAGAATGTCGCTTAGCGCGCTTTGAAAGTTTAGAGCGTGAGCTGGTGGAACGGGGTTTGTACCAACCGCTCTACCACACCCAGCAGGATTTCAACGTCTCTGAGCATATTGCAGCGCCAGATCTGCTTACCAATGGTTGGATCGATTTTAGCCAAGTGGTGATCATGCCAAAGCCAAACCGTGGAGCGGCTAGTTAGTAATTTCGCCGGAACGGTGTTTTTCAAGATAGTTGCCATCATTTGCTTGCTTATTAAGCAGCTTCTCTTTCTGGATTTAGGTGGACTTCACCAACTGGTTCACAGTTCCTGATATCACCAGGCCAGCGCTCAGGTTTTCGCTGTTTTGCTGCGAGCAATACCTCAGCTCGGCGCTTCAAGATCTCTTCATCTTTTCCATTATGACGCTCTGAAGGCGTGACATAATTTAGCTTACTGTGTTTGTGCTCGGTGTTGTACCAGCGCACGAAGGCTTCAACCCAACGTCGACTGCTGTCGAGACTTTCAAAGCCCTTTGTCGGCCAGTTTGGCATGTACTTTACCGTGCGGAACAACGATTCTACATACGGATTATCATCACTGACTCTTGGACGGCTATACGATGAGGTAATGCCTAACTCATCCATCTTCGCTTTGAACGTCAGCGACTTCATAGGCGCACCGTTATCTGAGTGAAGAACCAGCGGTTGACTGAAGCACTGCTCTCGCATCAACGTCCGCTGCAGGAGTTGTGAGGCTAACTCGCCGCACTCACGTTCATACACCTCATAACCCACGATTTTTCGGCTGTAGATGTCCTCAATGACGTACAGATAATAGTGCTGGCCTCGAACCTTTGAAGGCAAGTAAGTGATATCCCATGTGTAGACTTGATTCGAGCCTGTCGCCGTATAACTCGTTGGCTTCGCTTGTGTTTGTCTACTCCTCTGACGGCCTCGATGATGAAGTTGCCCTTGTGCACTCAGTACCCGATAATAGCTCGACTCTGAGGCGATATACTCACCTTTATCAAGCAGTGTCGGTACGATTTGAGTTGGAGGTAAGCTCGCGAACTCTGGGCGGTTACACACCTCGATAATGGCATCACGCTCTTGCTGAGAGAGCTTGTTAGCTGGCTCAGGTCTGGCACAGGTCGGTCTTTTATCCGCTTGAACCTCTCCTTGCCGATACCATCGACGATACGTTCTCAGGTCAATTTGAACCTCATAACAAGCTCGCTCTAAGCGGCAACCACTTTGCTTGGCATCGTGGATAAGAGCAATCAGGTGCTGCCTTTCATCGGTTGAGGTTAGTCGTCCTCTGGCTCTTCCCCGTAAAAGGCTATGAGCTTTTTTCGTAGAACCAACAGGGCAGCCGTTTCAGCGAGCGCCTTTTCTTTGTGGCGTAACTCCTTCCTAAGCTCTTTGATTTCAAGCTTATCCGCTTTGGCCTGCTTCTTTGCTTGTGCTTCCCGCTCTTTACTCGACATGAAGCCTTGCATACATTCGCTGCGCCAGCGTTGGACTTGCTCTGGAAACAGACCTTTTTCACGACAATATTGGCTGAGTTCATTCTCGGTCATCGAGTAAGTCTCGGCGACGATGGCGAGTTTAGTTTGAGCAGACCACTGCTCTGATGAAGTGTTGCTGTTTGGCACTGCGGCTCCTGAACGTCTGAGTTGCTGTCGCCAATGATACAGGGTTGCAGTGCTAATGCCTTCCTCTTTTGAAAGTTCGCTCACTGACATTGAGTATGGAGGCAGCAGCTTCTTCAATATGGCTTCTTTTCTTTCTGTTGGAATACGAGACACAATTCACTCTTACCGCCCTAGACTGGTTAAATTTTAACAGTGACAACTATCCTGCCAGAGGGGGGGAAGTATGATCGCTAACGCCATGATGGCGGGCGAAAAGCGCGCATTACTAGCGGCATTAGAAGCGCTGCTTGCGGATTAGTGAAGGTAGCCAATCACCCTAAACGCAAAACGGTGTCTTCGGATGCCGCTTTTCTATGTGGTATAGGACCAAACTGAACCTTTTTATGCGTGAGGTTTAAACTTTTTCGTCATACCTTGGCTTGATGGGGAAACGAGCTTGTAGCCCAGTTTTTCATAAAACTCTGGCTCGTCAGCAATCATTGAGACATACGAGCCTTCTAAGGCAACAGAAGCCAAATAGTTATCTATGTGCTCCATCACCTTTCGTCCCAAGCCTTGTCCTTGATACTTGGGGTCAACAGCAACATCGACGATTTCAAAGTTACATGCACCGTCTCCTACCACGCGTCCCATGGCGACCAACAAATCACCATCTCGCACTGAAATGGCGTACAAGCTATTGGGCAATGCGATAGTCGCAGCCTTTAAGGACTTAGGCGACAATCCGGCTTTAACTCGCATTTCACAGAACTCTTGTGGGCTAGGGGCTTTCTCTTCATATTTTATTGTCATTGCATCAAACTCCTCTGATGGTTTACAACTTGTCCGCGAAGTAAGCCATGATCTCTGCGGTGGTCATTTCTTTGGTCTCATTAGTAAAACAGTAGTAACTAGGGCGCATATCACTAAAATACTGCATGTCCATTTCCAAGCCTTCCAAGTTGGGGAAAAGGCCAACTGGCATATTGTATTCACCCGTTTCCTTAAACTTATAGAACAGATGAGTTCCGCATTCAGTGCAAAAGCCCCGAGATGCCCAAGATGACGATTGATACATTTTCACTTTATCATCGCTTTCAATGTTTACTTGAGTGCCACATTTCACGGCAAAGAATGGCGCGCCACCCCAAGTCCGGCATGACTGACAATGGCACACAGTAAACTTTGGATTGACGTTTTCAGCGGTAATTTTTACTGCGCCACAAAGACAACTTGTCTCGGTATAAGACATTGAGATAACTCCTAAATGGATTAAGCACATCACTCCCTGCGAAGGAGCAGACAACACACGTTATTCGCTCTTAGTGCTTACGCTGGAACTGTGACCATTTTCTTTAATATCAAGGACTTTTCAGATAGCTGACCATCTGAACTTTCCCGCATCGTTTGAGGGCGACGATGATAAGGAAATATGAGTGAACTGTATATAAATACAGTATTAAAGTGTGATGTTGATTGGCTATTCCTTTCGACTGGAAACTACAGAGCTGTGGATGCAGTGACGGAAATTCTCCGTCTGGGGGAGAAGCTGGAACCGCTTTTTGTGCTGCCAATCGGCCGTGTTTATCGCCGCGCGGTAAAAGAGCTAATAGAGAAAGGCCTTATTCGCAAAGGCGACAATGGTTTAGAGATTATTGATGAAGGGCAGCTCAGGCGTTTTCTTGAGAGCAGTGAATGGGAGGCATCCCAACGAGTAAGTTCACAGACAGCTCTTTACTATCCCCCAGCGGTGTACATTGCGGCCGATTCTTCGCTCATTTCAATATACATGAATATTTCTCATGTTCAGCATGAAGTAAAACCATTTCTTTTATTCTCAATTCACCAGTATAAAAATAGTTAGAGTACAACCTGGAAAAATATAAAAATTGAACGTCATCCTTGCTTAGCAAAGAAAATAACGGCGAAGTTTAAAAATAAGAAAGTAAAGCTTTATCAGGAAGAATATTTTTATTTGAGAGAATTGGAAAACAGAATATGATTTTTAAAATTAGAAGCATCGGGTTTGATGAAAATTATCATCCGAAAGACAATACACGTATTACGACCAACTTTGCCAATTTAGCACGGGGAGAGCACCGCCAAGAAAATCTGCGTAATGCACTAAAAATGATTGATAGTCGGTTCAATGCATTAGCCCATTGGGACAACCCCAAAGGCGATCGTTATTCGGTTGAGTTAGAAATTATCTCGGTTGATCTCGATATTGAAAGCACTGGCGACAGCTTTCCATCGATTGAAATTCTAAAAACCAATATTGTTGATCATAAAACCCATCAACGTATTGAAGGTATCGTCGGAAATAATTTCTCCTCTTACGTGCGAGACTATGATTTTAGTGTGTTGTTACTAGATCACAACAAGCAACAGACGAAGTTTAGCATTCCGGAGAACTTTGGTGAGTTGCACGGCAAGCTCTTTAAGTGCTTTGTCCACTCCGATGCTTATAAAAACTGCTTTAAAAAGCGTCCGGTCATCTGCTTAAGTGTATCGGATAATAAAATCTATCACCGCATTGAAAACCAACACCCGGTGTTGGGATATGAATATCAGCCCAATGAATCTTCGTTGACGGAGCAATATTTCAGAAAGATGGGCCTACAAGTGCGTTATTTTATGCCGCCGAATAGTGTTGCGCCGTTTGCTTTCTATTTCTTTGGTGATTTGCTCAACGATTACACCAATCTTGAGTTGATTAGCACCATCAGTACCATGGAAACGTTTCAAAAAATCTACCGACCAGAAATTTATAATGCCAACGCGGTAGCAGGAAAAATTTATCAACCCAATTTGAAAAACACCGACCACTCACTAACTCAAATTGTCTATGACCGAGAAGAGCGCAGCCGATTAGCGATTGAACAAGGCAAATTTGCCCAAGAGTATTTCATCAAACCTTACCAAGCTCTCCTAGAGCAGTGGTCTGCGCAATACGCATAATAAATAACAAAATATAAGTAGCCTTTGATATGAAAACATTATTACCAACGTCAACTGCGGGCAGTTTACCGAAACCTTCTTGGCTAGCAGAACCGGAAAAATTATGGTCTCCATGGAAACTGCAAGGAGAGGAACTCGCCAATGGCAAGCAGGATGCGCTGCGCATTGCCTTGCAAGAGCAACAACACGCTGGAATCGATATCGTTAGCGATGGCGAGCAAACTCGACAGCATTTTGTTACAACCTTCATTGAGCACCTGAGTGGCGTTGATTTTGCGAATCGCAAAACGGTGAGGATCCGCAATCGCTATGATGCCAGCGTACCGACAGTAACTGGCCCTGTGGCACGCCTCAAACCAGTGTTTGTCGAAGATGCGAAGTTCTTACGTCAGCAAACCACTCAGCCGATTAAATGGGCTTTGCCCGGCCCGATGACCATGATCGATACGCTGTATGATGACCACTATCAAAGCCGGGAAAAACTGGCTTGGGAGTTTGCCAAAATCCTCAATCAAGAAGCGAAAGAGTTAGAAGCGGCAGGGGTGGACATTATCCAGTTTGATGAACCAGCATTTAATGTGTTTTTTGATGAGGTTAACGATTGGGGAATTGCCTGTTTAGAGCGGGCGATTGAAGGGCTGAAATGCGAAACAGCCGTGCATATTTGCTATGGCTATGGAATAAAAGCCAATACCGATTGGAAAAAGACGCTGGGCACAGAGTGGCGACAGTATGAAGAGGTTTTCCCTAAGTTGCAGAAATCGAACATCGACATCATTTCACTCGAATGCCACAACTCGCGCGTGCCGATTGAACTGCTTGAACTGGTGCGCGGGAAAAAAGTGATGGTTGGCGCGATCGATGTGGCAACCGATACGATTGAAAGTGCTGAAGAGGTCGCGCAGACGCTACGCCAAGCGTTGCAGTTTGTCGATGCCGACAAACTTTACCCATGTACTAACTGTGGTATGGCGCCCTTGTCTCGCGAGGTTGCCAGAGGCAAGCTCAATGCGTTACGCGCCGGTGCTGAAATTGTGCGACAAGAGCTACTGAAAGAGCATCCTTGCTTGTAGTTGCAAGGTTTTCCCCTAAAAGCGGCATCACGCCGCTTTCACTACATAAATCGGTGACGAAACGCCTTTGGGGTGAGGCCCATGGTTTTGATAAACACCTTGCGGCATGCACTGGTGTCTTCGTAGCCTACTTGCCGAGCAATGACCTCAAACGAGAGTTGTGAGCTTTCCAGCAGATCGCACGCTTTTTGTATTCTCAGGCGCTGCAAATAGTGGTTTGGATTGTAACCTGTCGCCTTGAGAAACCGCCTTTGCATGGTTCGCTCAGTGAGGTGAAACTGCGCGGCGATGGCTTGAATGCTCAAAGGTTGGCCGTATTCCAGATTCATCATCTGCTGAATCGCCACGACAACCTGATCACCATGCAGAAGAGACGGAGTGAACTGCTGATAATAGCGCTGTTCCCTTAGCGCAGTGTCAACCACCAACTGTTTTCCGAGCTGGCGCATCACCTTTACGGAAGTGTACTTGGTTACTAGCTCAAAACCGAGATCCAGCCAAGACATCATGCCGCCAGCGGTTATTACATCACCATGATCGATCAATATTTGGTTGATATCTAAAGGAATATCAGGGTATTTCAATTGGAAGAGATCTGACAGACCCCAATGCGTGGTCACCGTTCTGCCGGCCAAAATCTGGGTTGCCGCCAGCACGAAGGAGCCTGCACAAGCTGATGCCAATACCGCTCCTTGATTATGCTGTGCTTTGAGCCAATCAATTAGCGTCGTTTCCGGGTTGAGATAGAAATCACTTTGTGCGCTTGGTGGTAGCAGGACGACATTAAAACGACTTGATTGCTGAGTGGTCCCATCCACAATGACAGGAAGAAACTCGACTTCAAGCCCCGATTGGTCGCAAATTCGGTTGGCCATGAGAAACAGCTCTTGCAAGCCATAAATGGCGGATTTTAAAGCATGCGGATAGTGGCAGATAGCGATGGCAATTTGTTTCATTGTGCTTATCAGAGAATTGTCGTTTTTAACTCTTTTTATGTCATTAACGACGCTGATGCAAGGGCCAAGAATCGACGACAATGTGTATCTCATTGCAATAACGCATCATTTGGAGACGCTAATGACCAAGAAAGCACTGCTTGTCATCGACCTACAGAATGACTATTTCCCTCACGGAAAGTACCCACTTTGGAACACTGAGCAGACGTTAAATCAGGTGAAAACGGCGATAGCAAGGGCGAAAGCGCAGAACATCGAGGTGATTCATGTTCAGCATATTGCTGATCCGGAGAAAGGGATCGCGCCGTTTTTTAATCAGGGTACGCAAGGAAGTGATATTCATGCTGAGATCCTCGCCGCCGCGCCAGAAGCAGCAGTGGTCACTAAACGCTTTGCAGACAGTTTCGAACAAACGAATCTCGATGAACTGCTGCAAAAGCAGGGTATTAGTGAGCTTTTGCTTTGCGGAATGATGACGCAAAACTGCGTCACTCATACCGCCATATCGAAAGCGGCGGAGAAATACAAAGTTGCCATTGTGGCGGACTGCTGCACCACGGTGGACGAAATGATCCACAACATCGCGCTCAACGCCGTTGCGCTGCGCGTACCACTGGTGACAATGGAGCAAGTGTTGCTTTCTGGAAATTGAGAAGCCCCATAATAAAACCAAACATGAACGGGTAGGCGGATAAGATATGCCTAAGATGAATATTAGTCGCTTACCCATTTATTTATTAAGCTATTTGTCATTTTCAAATTTTTTGAACTGATAGCAAAAAAATGAACAATAGTTGATACTTCATCGTGCCAAAGGAAATAACATCCTTTATCTTACAGCGACATAAACAGAGGTCGCTCAATGAGTAGATATAAATGCATTTTATTTCTTGCATTATTTTTATTATTTCCTTTACAGAGCTATAGTAATATGTTCAATTTTTTTAAGCCTTATAAGATAATGGTGAGTCCCTCAATATCTGGAGTGGTACTGAAACAAGGCGAACCTGTAGCAAACATGGAAATTTCTCTGTTGGCTGGCCTTAACGACTACTATGATAGAACAACAGCTACAGATAATAATGGGTATTTCCACTTTGATGAAATCATTCATCGACAATGGTTTAAACCATCTTCAATTAATACCAACCTGATTGGAATTGAAATTAATGCCAATTTTAATGGAAATAAAGTGTTACTTTGGTCTTCTCACACTGGATTAGATTTACATGATTATGTTCTAGATAATTTAAATAATTTAGAGTGTGATATTGATGAAATGGCTTTTGAATATCACTTTAAAAACAGGGTTGTACCAAAAGGTCGTTCTCATACCGTTTTTGGTGTATGTCGACTTAAAGGATATGAAGAGAAAGTACTTAGAGAGGATCTATGAATCCATTATCACCAAAATTAGCAGCAGAGCTGGCATATCTTCCTTATCAGTTTATTACACACAGGGATAAAAAAACGTTAGTTGTAGAACGATTTGTGACAAAAGAATTTGATTTGAGCAAAGAAAAGCAGGGATTCACTGGTAAAACTGGTGGAATATTTGGAATGGGAAGAAAAACCGAAGGTTTTGCACTGATTGGTGTTGGAAAAGGAAAGCGTGAGAGCGAGTTGGTTATTTCAGTTCGAGGTACAAAAACTGGCCATGATTGGATGACCAATTTAAACTTAGGATTGAAAGGTGCTCCTAATAGTGCAGTTGCACATGCTGGATTTGTTAATGTATTTCATTCATTGCGTCCACAGATTCGTCAATTTATTCTTTCGCAGAAAAAAATTCCTCGGCACATACATTGTGTAGGACATAGTTTAGGTGGCGCACTCGCCTCTCTTTTTTCTGATTGGATCAAATCTGAGCTTAAAGTGTCTACAACGCTTTATACATTTGGTGCTCCAAGAGTGGGGCAGGCTTCATATGCTCGAAAATCAGAGGAAACAAATACTAATATTTATCGTTGTACTCACGGTGCAGACCCTGTGCCACTAATCCCATTGTGGCCCTTTGTACATGCACCATACAATGGTAAAGAGTATAGGTTGGATGATGGTATAGGGGTCTACTTTGCCGCTCATGGAATGGGAGCTAATGATACTCCGGGCTACCTGAATACTGCTAATAGTGAAAGTTGGGGGGATTTGAAAGTAAAATCTGTAGATTTCTTAAATAAGCCCGTGCGATTAAAATTTGATAATAGAACTCGGGTATCCTACACGGGGTATTGGGCGAATAAGTTAAGTGCAGCTCTAGTGACACTGCTAAATGATGCTGGCCCACAATATGCGAAAGCTGTCGAAATACAAGCTCGTATATCAGTAGGTATGACATTTTATGATCATCTGGCGAAAAATATTGAACGAATAGTAGCAGTATCAGAAAAATTAGCGGATCAAGCCAAAGGATTATTAGGGCATATGTTGGTGTTTGCAGGTCGATCAGTGAGCAAAATCACCGATCTCTCTGCGAACTTTATTCGTTGGGTGTTCAAAGTAACAGTCGGAAAGCTTTATAGCACGGCGAAACGAGCTGTTGATGCAATATTTTAATTATCAGACAAGAAATGCTATAGCTATTTTAGTGCCTTGATTTTAAGCGAGTAGCCACTCGCTTTTTACCTTCCAGCTACTTCTTTAAACAAAAGCCAACTATTAGCTTCTCCGCATCGACGTTGTTATCACACTCAACAAAATCAATCCGCCACCGATAAATTGCAGCGTTGTGAGAGATTCTTGTAACCACACCATGGCGAAGAGAGCGCCAAACAGCGGTTCGCTCCCCATTAAAAGGGCAACGCGAGTGGGGGATGTTTTGCGCACCGCGTAGTTTTGTACAAAAAAGGCAAACAAAGTACAAAACAGCACTAAATAGCCGAGGGTGAGCCAGAATTCTAGTTCGCTCGGTAGCGTTATCGCCGAGGTCGGAAGATAGAAAATGGCGGCGAGTATGGCGCAGCTCGCGACAACTAACGATTGCAGCGCGGTGAGTGTGGTGGTGGTGATCTGCTTGCCTTCGGTGAAGCGTTTGGTGCTGGTTACCATCAAGGCGCGCAGAAAAGCCGCGGCGAGAATCAAGTAGTCACCGGTGTTTAACGCGAGGCTAAGCCCTTCATTGTTGGTCAGCAATAGCACCCCCACTACGCTGCATAAGGTCAACCCGAGCAGAGCCGAACTAATGCGCTTTTTGTTGATGGTGAGTTCAGCAAAGGCGGTCATAATGACGCTCAAACTGATCAAAAAGGCCGCATTAGAAGCAGAGGTTTGTGATACGCCAAGGACTTCACAAAGAAAAATGGCCGCAAGAATGAGACCTGTTGGTAAGGCGCTCAACCAATCTTGATTCAGCCCGCGGCGGAAATCTCGTATCGCTAAGGGGAGCAAGCAGAGAAAAGTTATTGAGAAGCGAATCGCGATAAACAGCAGTACGCTGGTAAAAACAAGCGCGCTTTTAGTCAACCCATAGCTGGTGCCCCAAAACAATGCGACCAGCAGTAGCAGGCCTTCGGTAAGAGGAAGTTTGGTCGATGGTTTAGATAGCGAACTCGCGGCACTGGTCATGGTTTTCTCCTGATAAATTGACCCGTTCAGTATCCATAAGTAACTTATGTGAAACAATGCACTGCCAATGCAAAGGATAATTGCGTAATGGATACAAATAGACTGATCCCACTGCTGTCTGAAATGGCAGTATTCGCCAGTGTGGTTGAAGCGGGCGGTTTCTCCGCCGCAGCGCAGAAACTCGGTGTGGCGCCTTCATCGATTAGCCGTTCGGTGACGCGTTTGGAAAACGCATTGCAAGAGAAGTTACTTGAGCGAACTACGCGGCAAATGCGTTTGACTGCCAGTGGTCAGCAAGTCTATCTGCTCTGCAGCGACATGATGAGCGCCGCCAAACTGGCGGTGTCAGCGGCACAAAGCGAGAAAGATCAAGTGTCGGGCATGTTGCGTATCGCCGCGCCGAAAGCCTTGTCGCGTCAAGTATTAACGCCAGTATTGCTGAACTTTATTGAAGACTTTCCAAAAATTTCACTGCAATTGAAAGTTGCTGACCACTATATCGATCCAATTGGCGATGAAGTGGATGTGATCATCCACATCACCGAACAACCAGTCCAAGGGTTGGTGGCACGTTCGCTAGGGCAGTGCCGTTTGCTGCTTTGTGCTAGCCCGGAGTATCTGCAGCGCCATGGCACAGTTACCGCGCCACAAGAACTGAGTGAGCGCAACTGTCTCTGTTTGGGGGAAAACCCTCGAGATCGAGTGTGGGATTTTTATCAAGCAGAACAAAAAGTATCGGTGAATGTGCGAGGATCACTGACGGTGAATCACAGTGAAATTCGCCGTGAGGCGGTGCTGAGAGGATTTGGCATTTCGCTGTTTCCGGAGTTTGTGGTTCGTGAGAATCTGGCTTCCGGGCAACTGGTGCCAGTGCTGGCGGATTGGCAGCTTGGCGGCAGATACCAAGGGACGATTTGGGCGCAATACGCGCAATCAAAATACATTCCAAACCAGATCAAAGCCTTGGTTGACTATTTACAGCAACGTATGCACTGAGCCTCTAGAGAGGAAAAAAGAAACCTCCGCCAAGGGCAGAGGTTTCGATGCAAAGAGAGAAATTATGCGTCGGCGCGTTTTAAATGCACTTCTTCTTCTTTCTCACCCGCTTTGGGATCGGCAAATCGTTCGATATCCAGCGCACCTTCCGATTTCGCTACAATCACTGACACACACGCGTCACCGGTGATGTTGACAGCGGTGCGGATCATATCCAGTAGACGGTCGACACCCATGATTAGTGCGATACCTTCCAGCGGCAGGCCCACTTGGTTGAGTACCATCGCTAGCATGACCAGACCAACACCCGGAACGCCAGCGGTACCGATAGAGGCCAAAGTGGCGGTGAGGATAACCATCAGATAGTCACCCATGCTGAGATCGATGTTAAACGCCTGAGCAATAAACGCCGTCGCCACACCTTGCATGATCGCAGTACCGTCCATATTGACTGTTGCGCCAAGCGGAACCGTGAATGAGGCAATTTTATTGTCCACACCAAGGCGGTTTTTCACCGTTTCCATCGTCGCTGGGATGGTGGCATTAGACGATGCGGTTGAAAAGGCAAACATGATGGCATCTTCCATTTTCTTTAAGAAAGTCAATGGATTTAGGCCAGTGAAGCCTTTTAGCATCAAGCTGTAAGTCACCAAACCGTGGATAAGCAGCGTTGCGGTCAAGACTAGGAAGTATTCTCCTAGGTTGATAATTGCGCCCAAACCAAGACCGGTGAAAAGTTTCGCCATCAGGAAGAACACGCCGTAAGGGGCTAGGTTCATCAGTAGCGCAACCAGCTTCATGATCACTTCGTTTAGATCAGAGAAGATCGCCGCAATACGCTCACCCGGTTTACCTGCTGCACTGATGGCAATACCAAACAGCAGCGCAAAGACGATGACCTGAAGGGTTTTTCCCTCTGCCATAGCACTGATTGGGTTGGTCGGGAACATATCGATGATCACTTGACCCAATGACGGTGCTTCAGCCGATTTGAACGAGCTGGCCGCAGTAAGATCGGCACCTGCGCCAGGTTGGAACAAGTTGCCCATGGTCAAGGCGAGTGTGATAGCAACGGCGGTGGTAGTGATGTAAAACGCGAGGGTTTTTCCACCCATACGACCTAATGTTGAAAGGTCTTTCAATGAGCTGGTACCACATACGAGAGAAACAAAAATGAGTGGTACAACGAGCATTTTCAGGCTGGCAATAAAGATCTTGCCGCCCACTTCAAATAGTCCATTAACTATATATGCATCGACAAATCCATTGTCAGCAAATAGCGCGCGAATCGCGAATCCAGTCAAGATACCCGCAACCATGCCAAGAATTACACGGCCGGTTAGCGACATCGGTTTCTTGGTATTCATATGAACACTCCTTATAGTTATGCACCTTGAGTTCATTTCAAGGTGAGCAGCAGGGTAGCAGCGTCCGTTAAAAATAAAAAAGTAAATTGAGCAGTTGGATTAATAGATGTGATCTATCTCACCAAGATTTTATGGATATTCACAATGTGATAACAAAGATTGCCAGAATATTTATCTGCTAAACCATGGGATTTATCTTTTTTATCGCTCGATATACAAATGGTGAAATTCTTACCAGATGATAATCACTGTGCATATCGGGCTTGATTTTGCATATCTAAGCGATGTTTATGCACTCCCAGCGAGGGAAGCGCGAGCAAGAGCCGTCGCCAGGTGACCAGTGACAAGCCGGTGATAGCGAAAAAATGCAAAGTAAACAGCAGAGCGGGGTGTCGCTCTGCCGTGAAGAAATGTCAATGCGATGAGTGGCACGGCTAGCGCTTTGCCAGCCCCTTGCTGTGTAGGTAAGGCAAAATATGAGGGCGTGATTCGCCAGCCAATTTGCTGGTCACTTGCTCAGACCACGTCCCCTGTTTTTGGTTAGATGAACGTTTGCCGTAGTACTCAAGCATGGTTTGATCGTACTTTTCAACTTGTGCGCGATCCAATGGTTGATAGTGATTTTCATGCAACACCACCGACAGAGGCAAGCGCGGCTTAATTTCAGGCGTTTGATCGGGATGGCCCAAGCACATACCAAACAACACAGCGCAATACTGAGGAAGCTGCAACAACTGGTCAACTTCTGCCGCGCGGTTACGCAGTCCACCGATATATACCCCACCAAGCCCCATCGACTCGGCTGCGAGCAGACAGTTTTGTGCCATGATCCCTGCGTCGATGGCCCCAATTAGTGTCAGTTCGGTAAAGTCGGCTTGCACCTCTGGGTTGAGCTCGACATGGCGTTGATAATCAATACAGAACACCAAAAACTCCGCGGCACTTTGCACGTAGGCTTGTTGCCCGGCCAGCTCGGCCAAGGTGGCTCGTTTGTCGTTGTCAGTCACGCGGATCACGGACACCACTTGCAATAAGCTGGAAGAAGAAGCAGCAAGCCCTGCGCGCAGAATCGTCTCGAGCTGCTCTGAGCTGATAGGCTGTTGGGTAAATTTACGGATGGAACGATGCGCGAGCATGGTTTCGATAACGTTATTCATAGCAGAGTCCTTAGCGTCAAACATTGGCAGACTTTATCCCGATTTTCCGGGGAT
The DNA here is from genome assembly GCF_000764325.1 of Vibrio navarrensis. NCBI lineage: Bacteria > Pseudomonadati > Pseudomonadota > Gammaproteobacteria > Vibrionales > Vibrionaceae > Vibrio > Vibrio navarrensis. Next base: position 2,113,737 of record NZ_JMCG01000001.1, read on the forward strand.
GTCGAACCGCTATCGATAAGCATAATTTGTCGTTAAGAGTAGCAATCGGAATGGTAAAGTGTGCTGGGCAGACTAGACTTGCGTTTTCTTTTTTCCAGTTCTCTATTGCCATGCCGTGTGAATTTTTCCAGCAGAAGCGCTGCACTTCCTGCACTTACATCGAGATGCCTTATCTGGCACAAATCGAAATGAAAGACGTCCATTTGCGCCAGCTCTTTCCTCAGGTGTCCACTTCGGCGTGGCTTGCGCCTGTGCAAAGCCAGCCCACCCAATGCCGCAACAAAGCGAAAATGGTCGTTTTGGGCGCTGCACATCAGCCGATTTTGGGCATCGAGAGCGTGCAAGATGGTTCGCCAGTGTCTCTCACCACTTGTCCACTTTATCAGGACGTGATGCGCGAGCTGCTGAGCTATTTGCAGAACTGGATCCGCATCGCGGGTATTCCGCCTTACAACAAAGTGAAGAAAAAAGGCGAACTGAAGTTTATTTTGCTCACGCAAAGCCAAAAACGTGGCGAGTTTATGTTGCGTTTTGTGCTGCGTAGCGAAAATGCACTGCAACGCATTCGTGACAATTTGCCCCGTTTACAGCAAGATTTTCCAGCGATTCGCGTGATTACCGCCAACATCCAACCGGTACACATGGCGCGGCTAGAGGGAGAGCAAGAGATTTTCCTCTCAGACGCGCAATATCTGTTGGAGGAGTTTAACGGCGTGCCGATGGTGATTAAGCCCAAAAGTTTTTTTCAAACCAACCCCGATGTCGCGGCAAAACTGTATGCGACGGCGCGAGACTGGGTCGCAGAGATCCAACCGCAAACCATGTGGGATCTGTTTTGTGGCGTAGGCGGTTTTGCCCTGCACTGCGCGCAGCATGCGCAAGCGGTCGTGGGTATTGAAATAGAAGAAGAGGCGATCAACAGCGCCAAGCTGTCCGCCAGCCAGCTAGGTATTGAGAACTTGAGCTTTGCTGCATTAGATTCTGGCGAATACTCGCGCTCGCAAACACAATCACCGGATCTGATCTTGGTCAACCCGCCGAGGCGCGGGCTTGGCAAAGCACTGACTGATCAGTTGGAATGCTTGGCAGCTAAGCACCTCATTTATTCGAGTTGTAACCCGAATACTCTGCAAGCGGATTTGGCAAACTTGACTAGCTATCAGGTGGTTCGCGCCCAATGGTTTGATATGTTCCCTCATACCGATCACGCTGAAGTGATGATGTTACTTAAGCGCAGCGACTGAGTAGGTGCAAGCGCAGCGGTCGCCTCTGTTTTTATTCCTCAATAGAGTTGTAAAGGAACGGTTTGTTATAACAGCTTGGTATTATCACTCTTTTTAATGGCAAAACTATAATTAAGAGCGAAAGTGAGGAAGAGGAGAGAGCCATGAAAGTTGTTGTTGAGTTCCTGGAATCAGGACGCTTTAGAGATAACTTTTGGGACGGAGAATTCAGAGTAGAGAGAGGCGAACACCGTGCAGTTAGCCCTTCTCTCGCGGCTCAGTTGATCCACAACAGACAAGCATCCTTGTATCGATTTGACGATTCGGACCATGCTGCCGACATCAACCCGGCGGATGGAGCGCCGATGAAATAGGGAATATAAGCCAATCTGTGAGCGACCGATTCAGGTCGCTTTTCTTTTGCTAGACAATAAAAAATGGGCACTTTCGTGCCCAGCAAAAAGTATCCTAAAGAGATTATTGGCTCGCTTTCTCGTTGGCCACTTTCATCTCGTTGAGATCATTGTGATAACCATAACCGAAGACCAGACCGTGTTGATTAACATCCAGCGTCACCGTGGTAGCGGACTCGCTATAAAAAGCGTCTATCACCTCTTGAGGCAGTTCTTCGCCGCTCATTTGCATGCCGAGATCAATCAGCTCTAACAAGCGAGGTGAATCCATGAAAAATTTCACTAAGCCATTGGCATTGAGTGCTTGCGGCATAATCTCACCACTGGCTGAGGTTGCTTTTTCACCGGAATAAAGCGTGAAGTGCTTGTCGTTAAGACGTGCAAACAGCGGATTCTCTAACCCTGTTTGATCTTGCAGCAGTTCACTGAGGTCCACAGGTTGATCGTTGGCAGGAATGTCAACGCCTGCAAGCTCAGGGATGAACATTTGCGCGCTTTGTACCAGCATCTTCGGATCGCTGGCCGACATACTGAGAATGAAATCCAGTTTATCGAGCGTCGGGCCATATTCACCTTCAAAGTTTGGCTTGAGGTCGTACAGACTAAAGCTTACCCCTTTTAGACCATTGACCATGCCCGACGCCATGCTCATCATCGCTGCTGGATTTTGTGTACCGAGCCCGTTTTGGAATTTACTCAGTAGTTCACAAGAGTATGTTGGTGTGCGTAGATCTTGCCAGATTTCTCCCACAGCAGGAGCCAGTTTCGCCATTTCCAGACCAAAACCTAAACTGAAGATGCTGGCATCGTCCGCTTTGAGGCTCGGCAAGAAACCACGAATGGTGTTCAATGCATTCAAAATGGTCTTGTTGTTGCTTTCGACGATCACGTCGCCATTTAGGACTGCTTTACCTTCTTGGTACTTAAACTGACCCGTCGCGACGGTACGTGGCCAGTTGCTGCCGATCGTGGCGAGCTCTTGCTGACATGCAGGCGTTTGTAGCAAGGAAAACACTTCTTCATCTTGAGGCTGTTTGATGACATTCAGTTGCTTAGCGATGCGATTGCCCTCTTTCGTGGTCAACCCTTTGATCAACGCTTGATGATCAAAGTACGCGTAGCTGTTGTTCTCTTTGCCATATTTGGCCTGAAGCGCACTGAGTATATCCGTGTCAGCTAAGGAGCGCGTTGGTTTCTCTTGACCTAGTGCCATTTTCAGCGGGCTTTCGTTGCCCAACTCGGGACTATCTAGCGTAATGGTCAGCACCTTGCCTTCAGTGGCGATAATCAAATCGAGACCGATGCCAAACTCTTGTTTGTCAGCAACGGTATATCGACGAAAATCGACGTTCCCCAATTTTTCTGCTTTGTGTGTCGCGCCTGTTTCCTGCTCTTTTTGGTCGATGGTGTGCCAAAATGCCGTCGGATCTTGCAGCGTAAGCTTGTAAACAGGGATTAAACCTATGGTGTAAAACAAGGGGTTAATTTTCTCTGCTGTACCAAGGTACTTTCTGAGCGCTTCAGGGGAAGAGGCGCTTTGCGCATAACCATCAAATAAAGCAATGAGAAAATGTTGCTCTGGGGTGAGGTCGCCATCAAACTCATCGGCCAGTTGCTGTTGACCGAAGCTCGCTGATTTTAGATAAGCATAGTGGTCAAACGCTTCGGTTTGCACCGCAACAATGGCTGACTCTGCTGGAATTAAAGAGAGCAAATCATTGGTTTCTTGGGTCAGAACGCCGCTTTGGTAAACATAAGCGCCAATCGCTGCAGCCGATACCGCTGAAGCAAGTAATAGTTTTTTCACAGCCAACTCCGTTGATTATAGAGGCTTCTTCCACTGATGTTGTGTGATTCGAAAAGAAGAAGACAAAGTAGTAAAAAGTGCACGCCATGCCGCATGTTATGCGACAAAATCAAGCCGCACTATGCTAAATAATGACGCCTGTATCATATAGAAATAGCTTTCTTTATCAATCAGTTATTTATAAAGATTTGTTATGTGTTTCAATTTTACAGCGAATTTTATTGGGTACGAAATGAGGTAAAAGTGAAGCGCAGAGAGCGCAGTGAACACAACAAAAAAGGGCTGGAGTGACCCAGCCCTTGAGCAATATGCTTTGACGGCAAGATTAACGGCCGTAAGTGGTTTCGATGTAGCGCTCAAATTGATCGCACATATCGGCATCACTTAACTCGTTGCTCGCCAGAACCTTCGCGCCATCGACCACAGTGATGCGGGCATTGAGAGACGCTGGCTGCGGACGCGTGCGCTCACCCAGCGCCGCAATTTTCTTCAGCTCCCGTTGCCACGCTTGTTCACTGGAAAGGTTGCATACATCGGCGAGGTACTTGGCGTTAAACCCTTCGCCAGTGAGGCTTTTGATCGATTCCGAGTGAGAAACACTGTTGCCTGCATGCCAGTAATGTTTTGCCAGCAAGGGACCGATCTCTGGGTTGTCAGTCAAGTAACCAAACTTCTCGGTGAAGTAAGCGCGAGTTTGATACACCGCCATGTGCGCTAACAGATAACCTTGGTAAGCGCAGGATGCTTCATCCGACAGCAGATGTGGGATCGCCATCAGCGGCCTTGGGCTGCACGCCAGCCCTAAAATCTTCTGTTCGGTATCGCGCGCCAACTGAGTGACCACTTCTGGCGTCAGTTGGGTTTCCTCCAGTTCATACAAGGCGCGTTCAAAGTACGGCACAACCAAGATGCTGCGTTCCTCGTAGGCTTTAAATGGCTGACGGCTGTTGATCATCGCTTGAATCACTTCATCCGGTACCGGATTGCCATTGGCATCGAGCGCGTACAATTTTAGCCAATCGGCATCGTTGAGTAAGCTGTCGCAGAACATGGATTGCGTTTCTGCATACGCCATTGAGGTTGGCGCGAACTCTTGCGAGAAACATGGCGCGTTCATCTTCACGTTGGCAAAATGTGCGGCATGGCCGCCCTCATGGAATAAGGTGTTAATGCCATCGTAACCACTGCCGACTTGATCCGGTTTGGCGTTCGAAGTGAAGTTGACCTTAGCCGCAATCCATTCGCCTTGATCGTAAAATGACGGGATTGGCCCGTGACAGAAACCATTCGGGTATTTGCCTTTGCGATCCAACAAATCGAGAGTTAACTCGGCCGCGGAGTAGTCGATGTTCAATCGGCCAAACGATTCGACCCAGCGGCGCAGCGATTTAGAAAAAGGCACGTACGGATCGAGATCGCGCATCGCATCGCCTGCAAATGAGAAGATGAAGTTGTGCCCATGCAGAGCCGAAGCTCCTTTTTCTTGCGCCAGTTGCTGCAAGCTATTTTGCTGCGATTGGCGAGTACGTTGTTCGAAATCATCCAAAATGGCGAACAGCGCTTGTGTGGTCATGTGCTCGGTTTTAACCACCGAATAGTCAAAGAAATTTCGGTAGCCCATCGAACGCGCAAAAGCGTTACGTTTTTTGACCAGCTCTAAGAAACCGTTTTGCAGCAGCCACTGTTCGAGATTGAGCAGGGCTTGGTGGGCCGATTGACGCACCGCTTCCTGATCGCTATTGCGAATCGTTGCGCCAAGTACCGGCAGGCTGCCTTCGACTTCTTGACCCTGCTCGTTGGTGTAGGTCATGACGTGGTTCTGTTTTTTCTCAAACAGCTCTGCTTCGAAACGGATCAGCTCGGCTTTTTGCTCGCGGGCGGTGTCGGCTTCAATCGCATGCGATTCAAACATGTTCAGCCAGCCTTGTAGCCCCTGTTTGGTCGCACTTTTTTCTTGTTGGTCAGTGATCTGCTCAGCCGCTTGAAGTTGTTGTTTGATCTCAGCGATCTTGTCGGCTTGGGCTAAAAAGTTGGTCCATTGTGTCTGTGCTTGGGTTGAGCCTTGGTGATCATCGCTGATGCCCATGTAGGTTTCCCAGAAGAAATCTTCTTTGCGGCGATGAATGGTCAGATATTGGTGATTGAGCTGATTTAGGTAGGAAGTCGCAGTCATTTTTGTCCTTGAAAATGGTTGCTTTGAAGAAGCGCCATTATGACATGGCGCGCGAATCGGCCCTAAAGTGCCACAAGTTTCATTTTGTCGCAGTTTGTAAACTGTAATGTACCCTTAGTTTACAGCGGGTCTTTGGGGATCTGTTTAGCAATCAGCTTGGCGAGTAAATCGATCGCCGCTTGCCAATTTTTATCTTGATTAAAGGTCGCGACACAAAAACGAACACAGTGCCGATATTGCTGCTGGGTGCCGAACACCGTGCCGGGCAGTAAGCTGATGCCCTGCTGTTTGCATTGTTGATAAAGCTGATAGCTGTCAAACCCTTGCGGTAGGATCAACCACAGCAAAAAGGAACCTTGCGCTGGATGAAGAGTAAACCTGCCCAGCATGCTGGGATACTGGTTTAACGCCTTGATAAGCATCTGGCAGAACAGTTTGCTGTTGTGCTGATAGATCCGCCGCATGCGTGCGGTGTGCGAGCGATAACGGCCAGAGGTAAGAAAGCTCGCCACGGCGGTTTGCATCAGATTCAGGCTGCCCATGTTATCGCACAGCAGATGTTTTTCAATCGCTTGGCGATAGCGCCCAGACAATACCCAGCCAATGCGTAAACGTGAGTCCAAAGTTTTCGACAGCGAGTTGACGTAAATCACCCGATCTTGGCTATCCAGTGACTTGAGCGTTGGCAGCGGCGCTTCGAAGCTCAGCGCACCGAACACATCGTCTTCAATAATGGGTATGTCGGCTGAAATCGTCAGCAATTGCTGCCTTTTCTCCAGCGTCATGGTTGCGCCAGTCGGATTAGCGAAATTGGGCGTGACTAAAATCACCTTGATCGGCCATTGGCTCAGTGCCAGAGTGAGCGCATCGATCCCCATCCCGCTTCTCGGGCAACTGGGGATTTCAAGCACTTTGAGACCTAGTGATTCCAGCAGCAGCAAGGTGCCAAAATAACAAGGCGATTCCACGGCGACGATATCGCCGGGCTGGGTGGTGGCACGCAGTGCGAGACTGATGGCTTGCTGTGCGCCATGGGTGACAATTAAATCATCGACGGAGGCGGGCACGCCCAGATCCGCCGTCAATTTTGCCAGTTGTTTAATCAGCAGTTTATCGCCTGGCGGTAATTGGTAGTGGCTGGGGAAGTGGTTTTGCATCCGGCTATGGCGGCCGATTTCGGCGTAGAGGCTTTTGATCGCGGGCGCTTCGATATTAGGGTGCGCGGAGCCTGTCGGTAGCCGCTCCCGCTGTTCGGGATAGCTGAGGATCTCGCGGCACACCGAAAGCAGATCCACGTCGGCAGGAGCGCAGCATGTTTGTGTGCGCTCATTTTGTCGCTCTTTAACGCGAAATCCGGAGCGATGTTGCGCATAGACCAGCCCTTGTGCTTCCAGCTCCTGATAGGCGCGGATCACGGTATTCTTACTCACACCAAGCGTTTGTTGCAGCTCGCGTATCGACGGAAGCCGGTCTTCTGCTTGATACTGCCCGGTGGCGATTCGCTGCTTAAGATGCTGCTCGACCTGCAAGTATTTATTTTCATTCATACTGCTTTGAGAAACTGTACCCATAAAAACGGCCTTGTCTGTCTCTTATCTCTTTATCTGTACCCGACTAAAGTAACCCAAAATAGTAAAACAAGACGAGAGAAAGTAACCATGTTGCTGAGATTGATCCCATTTATGTTTGTGGTGTTGTGGGCCTCTGGCTTTGTTGGCGCGAGATTGGGCTTGCAGTACGCAGAGCCGGCAACGCTACTGTCGATTCGTATGGCGGCCAACGTCGTACTGTTTTTGCTGCTGGTTGTACTGCTTCGGCGCAGAATGCCTACCGGAGCGGGGCTTTGGCACTCTTGTGTGGTTGGCATCTTGATCCACGGTTTTTATCTTGGTGGCACCTATCTGGCGATTTCACTGGGGATGCCAGCCGGGTTGAGTTCGCTTTTGGTGGGCATTCAGCCGATTTTGACGGCGGTAATATTGCTGTTAACCCTGCAAGAGCGCTTTCGCAGCTCTCAATGGTTGGGGTTAGTACTCGGCTTTATTGCTATCAGTTTGGTGTTGTCGGGCAAAATGGACTGGCAATCGGAGCAATATAAATGGCAAGCGGTGACGCTGTGTTTGATGTCATTGGTGGGTATTACTCTTGGCACCTTATACCAAAAGCGCTTTTGCCATGGGGTGGATATGATTGGCGGTGCGACGGTGCAGTATATGGCGGCGATGCTGCTATTTTTGCCTTACGCGCTGCAGTTTGAAACGATGCAGGTACAGTGGACTGGCGAGTTTATTTTCGCTCTCATTTGGCTAGTGGTGGTGCTCTCTTGCGTGGCGATTTTGCTTTTACTTTATATGGTGAAAAATGGCGCGGCGTCGAGTGTGGCGTCGGTATTTTACCTTGTGCCACCGATGACGGCGTTGCAAGCGTGGCTGATGTTCGGTGAATCGTTTGATATCAATGGCGTAGCTGGTTTTGTTTTGGCCGCCGTAGCGGTGTTCTTGGTGGTGCGCAAGCCTAAAATAGCGCCGTTAGACAAAACCGTCCCCGTGGCTGCCTCTACCGTGAAATCGTGACGGCAAACTGAGGCGTTATTGACTTAGCGAATACCGCTGATAGACGTTGCTGGGATCTTAAACTATTTTTTAGGTAGATTTCGGCAAGAAAACAGGTGGAATATGGGCGTCTTACATCGCGGCTTTGGTCTCTTAGGATTTGTGCTCACGGCGCTGCTTTCCGCGTCTGCGGTTGCTGAGGTCACCTCGCTTGAGGATCTTGCTTTCTATTCAGAAGTCTAACCGCCGGCGAACTTCATTAAAGATGATGCTCCTGCTGGCTACTCGGTCGATATTCTTATTGAAGCGGCAAAATTACAAGGTGTACAAATCACCCCTCAGAAGATAGTCATTCAGCCTTGGGCTCGTTCGTATCGAGCGACCTTGACCAACAATGATGCGGTGCTGTTTTCTACCACGCGCACTGAGCATCGTGAAGATCTGTTTAAATGGGTCGGACCGATTAGCGATATTAAAGCGGTGGTGTTGGCGCGAGTCGATTCCGGTATTGTCATCAAAGAGCCGATTGATATGGCGAAATACCGTATTGGCGTGATTCGTGACGATGTCGGGGAGCAGATGTTGCTTGAGCTGGGCGTACCGCGTGAAGCGATGCAAGAAGCCAATTACGTCACCCAATTAGCCGAGCAATTGATGAAAAAATGCATTGATCTGCTCGCCTACGATGAAAACGCCGCGCTTTGGTGGACCAGTCAGGCTGGGCTCGATCCGAAAATGTTTAAGGTGGTTTACATCCTCAAAGAGGGCGAACTCTACTTTGCTTTCAACAAGCACGTGCCTCAGAAGGTGGTTGAGCAATTACAGATGGGCATCGATCGACTGAAAAGCGAGAAAAATGGCGAGGGTATTTCTTTGCATCAAGCGATTATGAATCGCTACCGCTAAGCGTCTTCCCCATGCAAGTAGCCTGCATGGGGAAGACCGTCCGATTAGTTGCCCCAAATCGCGCTGACAAACTCCGGATGATCGATAAATGGATTGCGGTTGCCTTGGAACTCAAACACTGCTTGATTGCGATCTCGTTCCTTTTGACTCACCGGATCCGCGCTATGCCAACTTTTGAGCATATTCAGCATCCAAGGTTCAAACACGGTGCTGTTAGTGCCGTCAAGAATCGCATCAGAGTTACTGGTATTGCCTTCCCAATTGGCGATGGCATTTTCGTAGCGAGTTGCCATGTAGAAGTAAGCGCGGGCAAAATCCCCTTTGAACTCGTCAATTGGCTCAAATACGGTGCCGTTGTAGCCTAACGTCGCTGAAGCCGTGCCCAGTTTCGACCCATTGCCGGATACATAACTGGCGCTACCTACTTCACCAAATGGCCAGTTGCTGCGCTTAGCATTCACGTAACCATCGGTAGCAAAAATGTGGTGGCCATCGGAGTTCATCGGTTCAATGGTGCCGCCAAACCAGCTTTTCGGGAAAGAATGTTCACGGTTGTAGCAATCGCCTTCTTTGCTGTACTGGCCGCACTGGTCCGTCACTTTAGTAAACTGAGCACCGTCAGCACTCGCAGGTTTTTCCGAGTACATATCAAGGATGGAACCGTCCTGCTCATAGTAGAGATCCAAATCGGCGACTTTCGCTAGGTTCCAAATTGCGTTGTAGCCTTGGCTGTTGTGATTGGCGATGATGTTGTACAGCGCGGTTTTGAGCGCAAAGCCAGTCTTGCTCTCGGCGGCTTTGTAATATTCGCCAAGCACCGGTGGCTCAGTAGGATCGGTTGGATCCGTTGGCGTACTGTTGCCTAACGTAAAGGTGGTTGCTTGACTTTTGCCAAACTCAGCGCCAGAGGCAAGCGTGCTGCCGTTGGCGACCAGGCTGTAAGAGCCGTTCCCCACGCTGCAGCAGATGCCGTCTCCGTAGGTATCGTTGATTTCAAACGTATATTCGCCATCGGCGAGACACATTTCTATCGTATTGCTGGAAGAATTGTCATAGCCAGAACCAGAGAACAAGCTGCTGCCTGATTTGTCTTTAAGCAACCAACTGGTTTCGCTGGCGTATTGGTCGGTGATTAAGGTCAGAGTCGCGGTAGTATTGGCGCAACTGGTTGGTTCTGTCGGAGTGGTGGTAGTCTCTGTCGGCTGAAAATTGTCGATATAAACGGTTTCAGAGCCGTCAAAACCAGTCATGTCATAAAAACGCAGACCGACAGCAATCTCTTTGGTGGCGGTCGCGGTGTAAGCAAAGGTGAGATCTTGCCATTGGTTCACGAGGCCGTTATTGGAATAGCCCTGATAACCATCGACAATTAAACGCGCTTTCACTTTGCCTTCAGTGTGATAAAGCGACACGGAAAACTGGTAAGTTTTACCCTGTTCCACCTGCACAAGCTGAGTGAAATCGGTCTCCGATTGGGTTCCGGTGTTGACCGCGATGGCCGCAGCGAGTTTTCCGCTTTTAAACACTGAACTGCTTTGGCTCAGCGCAATACCGGAATCAATGGTTGTCCATCCGTTTGGTGTGTTGTTGGTCCAACTTTCAAAGTCACCATTGGTGACTTGTGCGTACGCTGCGCTAGTAGAGAGCAGAGTCAGTGCACTTAGAGTCATTATTCTATTTAGCATATAACCTTCTGTTTAATGATATAAAAATCAATTAAGGATAAAGTTTCATCGCAACAGGAAAGTTAACAAAGGTCGCAATTTTGCATTACAAAACCATTACTTTCATGAATATGTTTGAATTTTGTCACGAAACAAACAGGAAACCGATTTCGTTAATCAAGGGGTGGTGAAAGGTTAGCCAAATATAAAAAAGGGATGCTGATAACAGCATCCCAAACTAGCAGGGTGAGACACCCAGCTTATGTCGCTGAGCTGGCGTTACTCAGCACATTTGGACGCCATTACTTTGAGTGGCGTACCTTGTTGGTCAAATTGCAAACTCCAGACGTAGCGGCCTTCCGCCATAATGGTCACCGCGGTATCTTTACCATAGCCGCCTTTAATCAATGGGTTATCTTGGCCTAATTTCAGACTCAGCCCTTTGGCGGTGAACTGAGGAGCCCAGGTTTTAGCGGCATACTGCATACGGTAGCTGCCCGGTTTTTCGTTGGTCACCACTTGGTAAACGCCGTCGCCTTTGTACTCAAACTGGCGATGATCTTGGTGCTGCCAAGCCGAATCGCTGAAATCACCAACCACGTAGAGTTTTTTGCGGATAGGTCCACTCTCATCGAGCGTTGGGTTGTCGCACTGCGCCATGAAGCCTTCACCGATGCCACTGGCCATCGCCGCTTTGGCAACTTTAGGGCCAGCTGCCGAAGGTTGATTGATCTTGAGGAAGCGTGCTTCAAGTGGGTTTAGCGAGACCAGATATTGCCCGTCGATCAGCTTGATCTCTTCACCTGTCAAGAGATCGGTCAAGCTGCCCGTTGATCCCACTTTTTCATCGCTCAGTTGCAAATATTGCAGCCCTTTGCCGAGATTCGCCACGTAGAGAATCGATTCGTCAGCCGTGCTTTTATGATCCGCGTAGACTTTGTTGTCAGCCAGAACATTGACTCGCTTGCCTTTGGCAAGGGCCGGATGGTTGCTACGCAGCGTCATTAATTTTTGCACGTACTGTTTGAGGTCTTGCTCGTTGGCATTCAACGTCGCCGTTACGCCTTCCACTTTGCCACTGGAGCGAGCAACGTGATCGTCACACAAACCTTTAACCGCGCAATCTTGTTCCACTTTCGCGGCGAAATTATCGACCTGATCGCCAATCTCATCGCCGTAGTAGAGGGTGATTGGCCCAGTGTAAGCCGCTTGGAACGCGAAGACCGCTTTGTGGCGCAGCCAGTATTCAGCATCTTGTGGCTCGGCGATGTTGCCGCGCTGCAAGAGATCGCCAAAGCGGACTAAGTCATGGTTACCGATCATCAGGTTCGGCTGAGCATGGCTTGGATACAGCGCATGTAGGTCCATACCTTCTGCCAGCCATTCGCCCGACTTACCGCCTACGCCCGCCTCATTGACCGCGAAGGTTTCGACTAGGCGATAGCGTACCGGGAAGTCAAAAGCGGAGCAGAGCGCAGGATTTTCTGCGCTGCCATAACCGGTTTCCGTGATGCGGTTTTCACCCGCCCAAATCTCGGCCACCATGTAGCCCAGTGGGTTGACGTTTTCCCCTTTGCTATTGGTATAAGTGACACTTTTTGAGGCGTCATCTACGGCTTTGCGGATCTCTACCCAAGCCTCTGTCGGCACTTGGTACGCTTGGTCTAGGCGCCAACCGTCAATCTTGAGTTCCTTAACCCAAAATTGCGCCACTTCCTGATAGAACGCGAGACTTTCAGGGTAATCTACTGGGTTGTTGCCTCCAGCCGGAAGCTTGCCTGTCGGTGAGGCGACCACGTTGCCTTTGTGGTGACCAAACACGCCATCAAAGAAGACGTATAAGCCGCGTGCGTGGGCTTCTTCGACCAATCGGCGTGCGTCGTCCATGGTGCCAAAACGTGGGTCTATTTCAAAATAGTTGGTGGCAAAATAACCGGTAGCGTCAAGGCGATCTGCCCAGTGATCTTGCCCCGCCTTCGGTACAGAGTTAAAGATTGGCGTGAGCCAAATGCCGTTCATCCCTAACGATTGGATGTAATCAAGCGAGTCAATGATGCCCTGAATATCGCCCATATGATGGCTGGTGCCGTAGCCAGTGCCATGGCCAATTTGCTCGTTGCCGTTGACAAAGCTCTCCACCATGACTTGGTAGATACGCAGGTCGTCCGCTTTATCCGTCGCGGCGACATCACATTGGTAGGCGTTGGTGCTGGGGTAGGCGTTGGTGCTGGGCTGTTTCTCGACATTGGAGGATGAGTTACACCCGGCCAGCAGGGCGGTGGCAACCGCCAATGAAAGTGTGGTGAGTACCTGTTTCACGTTAATTTCCTTATTAGAGTTTTGTGCAAATTATTGATGAATAATTCATCAATAAAATCAGCCTTTTTACTCAGTTAGCAGGGAGGAGGAGGGAGGATGAGAGATCGTAATCACAGCCACTTAGCGATTTATCCCTACCGAGATTGTGGCGGATCACAGATTGTTGAGTAAAAAGTAAAAACGCCATCGAAAGTAGATGGCGTTTTTGTGAGGGTGAGCAAATTTGTTTTGTCAGGCTGTCAGATGACTGGATTGGCGTTAGTGAACAGCAACGGCGCTAAATGCCAAAATAGGATGTAATGGGCCCAAATTCAGTTTGCGCATGGATGATTTCCTCATGAACGGCACGCAGAGAAGAGATCAAGCCGAGAGTTATACTGCTCGGTTTGAACATCCATCAGTCCAAGCAATGAATGAAAAATGTTGTCGTGCGAGTAGGTGTCGGTCTGTTGAGCTGCGGCTCTGAGGCAGCTTTCGTTCACATTTTTGGCTTTTTTAAAACCTGAAGACATCCAGAGCATCAGTGGCACTTTAGTTTGGTACTCTGGCGCTAAGCCATAGGGCATTCCGTGCAGGAATAGCCCATTTTCCCCAAGCGACTCACCGTGATCCGAAACATAAATCAGCGCGGTATTAAATTGCTCTTCAAGGCGTTGCAATTTCTCAATCGTCTGAGCAATCACATAATCGGAATAGCGTATGGTGTTGTCATAGCTGTTGGTGATCTGCTCTACGCTGCAGTTTTCAATATCGGCACGTGGGCAATCTGGCATAAACACGGCGTGTTCTTTGGGGTAGCGCTGGAAGTAGGTTGGACCGTGGCTACCGATAAGGTGCAGCGCAATCATGCGGTTGCCTTGCATGCCGGCGACTTCTTGATCAAAGTTTTCCAGCAGTGCCATATCAAAGCAGGTACTGCCATTACACATGGCATCTTTGCGCGAACGATCGACCGTCACGGAAGGAATGTTCCGTGCAACGCCTTTGTCGCCGCCATCGTTTTCTTTCCACAACAGAGAAATGCCAGCACGGTTTAAAATATCCAGTACATTGTCTTGATTATCCGCCACTGAACGTTCGAAATTTGCACGAGTTAGGTTCGAAAACAAGCAAGGAACAGAGACGGCTGTTGCGGTGCCGCAAGAACTGACATCTTGGAATGAGATGACATCAAACTGGCTGGTATAAGGATTGGTCGCGCGCTCATAACCATTCAACTGGTAGTTTTGCGAGCGAGCCGTCTCACCCATCACAAACACCAGCAACGTTGGTTTGCTTTGCGCCAGAGCAAGCGCTTGGGCCGACTGTTTCGCATCTAGTCCCAGTTGTTGATACGGCTGTGGCGTGGTGAAATAAGTATCACGTATGTACTGAGTCGCGCTGTAGACGTACTGTGTCGGGATGATCATTTTCTTCAGGTAGCTGTTATTGCGACCGACCGAGGCGTAATCCTGATAGTAGAGCCCAGCGATAACGGCAATCACCGCCAAAGAGGCCAGAATGCCGATCAATTTGTGCAGCACCATTTTTGGCAAGGAGCCATCAAGCGATAGCTTTATGCGACACACCCACAGGGCTGGCAAAATGCCCATAAATAGGCTCCAGAGAAGCGAGTAACTACTGAGATAAGAACCCGCTTCGCTGCTGTCTGTCTCGAAGATATTGGCAATCATGCTGTAATCAAACAAGGTGCCGTAGTTGTACCCTGCGTAGCTCACCATGCTCGATACAATCAGCAACAGGACAAAAAGCGGCTTACTCAGCCAAGGCCAACTCAATAGGTTGAAGATCAGATTGAGCGCCGACAGAAAGAACAATGGAATGGAAATGGCAAAGCCAATTTTAACCGTGTCCAGCTTAGTGAAAATAGATAATAACTCTTTATAAACCGGTAGGTTAACCACCAGTGTAAAATAGAGCGCCATCAAAAAAGTGAAGGAGAGATAGGAGAATTCGCCTTTTGTGGCGGTTTTAATTCTGTTCAACATCATGCCAGTAATACCGAAGACCAAACAAACAGTGTCAGAGCCAGCGCAACAAAAACCGCCGCCGAGCCGATGTCTTTGGCTCGTCCACTTAGTTCATGATGCTCGCTGCCAATACGGTCAACCACTGCCTCTACAGCAGAGTTCAGCAGTTCAACAATCACCACCAGCAGGAGACTGGAAATCAGCAAAATGCGTTCGATATGAGTCACTGGTAAGAGAAACGCCACGATAGAAAGGAGTGTGGTGAGAATCATCTCTTGCCGAAATGCGGCTTCATGCAGCCAAGCGGCTTTAAGCCCTTGTATGGAGTAACCGGTTGCATCAACGATACGGCGAATGCCTGTTTTTCCTGGTTTCAAAACAATGTTCCTGCTTTGTTGTGTTTGATTAGAATGGCGCTGCTTTCTTAAGATTGGCTTAGCAATCGGCGTGCTCTTGGATGAGCAGGCAATAATTACAAATGGGCGTCTCAAGACGCCGCGCTTAGAGATGCTGCCAAGTTGGAAACCCAGAGCCGGAAAGTCCGACATTAATGACGTGATAGGGAGATGGCTGTTAACACTGTCATCAATAGCGGAACGAAAATGTACAGTGTTTTATATTTTGAGTCCGTCAGACTCTGTAATGAAATGTAAGACGTAAGCGATGTGGTGATAATTAGTGCAATTTATTTTGCGTGACCGCGTTGTGGCGTACGTGCAAGGAAAAGCAAGCACCGCCTAAAGGGCTGTGAGCGATGTCGACACCGCCGCGATGGACGGTGGCAATCTGTTTGACAATCGCTAACCCAAGGCCATAACCGCTGGTCGACTTGTTACGTGATTTGTCCACGCTGTAAAAGGCATCAAATAAGTAGGGCCAGTCTTTTTCGCTGATGCCTGGGCCATCATCGTGAACTTCGACCGTCAGTTGATCTTCGTCTGTGAAGATGGTCAAGACGATGCGTGATTTGGCGTAGCGCATGGCGTTACGAACCAAGTTATCCAGTGCTCGTTTGACAAGGTGGGGATCGATGTGTAGCGACGAAAGGGGTGTTTGTAGCTCGATGTCTACCGAATGAGACGTTTCGCTCTGCCATCTTTGCTGCAAAGTGGTAAACCAAGATGAAAGAATAATGGATTGAGTTTGAATATTAGCCTGAGGGCGCTCCATTTTGGCGTAGTAGAGCATTTCTTCTACCATGTGTTCCATTTCATCAATATCTTCCACCATGCTCGATACGGATTTGCGTTGGGTTTGACTGAGTTCAGAATCCGCCAAGAGATCGGCTTGCCATTGCAAACGGAAGATGGGGGTGCGAAGCTCATGGGCCACCGCGTTGGTCAGCATGCGATTGCTGGTGATCAAATTGGCAATTTTATCGGCCATGATATTAAAGCTTTTGTTGAGGCTTCCGACCGAATAACGGCTGGTGATTTTGGCGCGTACCGAAAGGTCGCCGGAGGCAAAAGCTAAGGTGACTCGTTCCAACTCGCGCACGCGGCGGCTCAAAAACCAGATCAGTAACACGCAGTAGATTGCAAACCCCAGCATAAAGAAAACCCAAATGAGGTTATCCGCAAAATCAATGGCTTGCCTAAGTGGGGAGTGAATATCCTCGGTCAGATGATAGACCATGGAGGTGTCGTCAAAACGTAGCCACAGGCTGCGATCTTGATCAAAGTAGACTTGCAAGGCGCTATCGGCAAAGGCGTTGTCCACTTCCGCGGGCAGTGCCATCGGGTCAAACAACGTCAGCACGGTGCGTGTTGATGCTGCGTATTGACGGATCTGTTGCGTTACGTACAAATCGCCTTTTTCTGCGAAGGCGGGTTCGAGCAACTGATGAAACGCCTCTGCCTGATACTGTTCGAGGATCTGGTCGTAGTCCGTATTCCACTGATAAACCACGGTTTCATAGCCCCACAGTGTGGCAAAAAACAGAATAACTAAGCCACAGAATGCTTCGAGGTAGATGCGTTTCATCTTGAGTCGTTACTCCCACACATCTGGCATAAACATATAGCCTTTACCTCGTACGGTGAGGATCTTTCTCGCTGGAGTGGTGTCGTCGAGCTTCTTACGCAGAGTGACAATACGGTTATCTATGGTGCGATCGACGCCGTCGTACTCGATACCGCGTAAGGTTTTGGTCAGCCATTCACGGGAGAGCACTTGCTCTGCAGAGCTGGCTAATAGCCAAAGTAAGTCAAATTCACCGTCGGTGAGACTGACAACACGCCCGGCTATCTGACACTCTTTGCGGATTCGGTTAAGTTTGAGTACGCCAAATTGGCAGTGGTTGCTCTCTTCATGGACCGTAACATCTGGGCGGCGGAGCAGCATTCTGATCCGTGCCAATAATACGCGCGGTTTAATCGGTTTATTGACATAATCATCGGCGCCCATTTCCAGTGCCGCGACGTGGTCAAAATCGTCATCACTGGCGGTAAGCATGAGAATTTTGCCAAAGTAACTATCACGAATTTGTCGACAGACGCTTAAGCCATCTTGGCCTGGCAGCATAAGATCAAGCAAAACGATGCACGGTTTTTCTTGCAAAATCAGCGATGGGGCATCCAAGCCATTATCGGTCGTGATCACGGTAAATCCTTGTGACTGAAAATAGTCACCCAACATTTGTTGTAACTTGATGTCGTCTTCAACAATGATCAACTTAGGGTTTTCTGCCATGGTCTATTTCTATGCTTTGTATTTGTTATGATTTGTGGTCTTCGCCTCTCAGGGCGATGTGAAATTACACCTTTCACCGCGTTGTTTCAAATGGTTCGGTTTATTTAGTGGTCAGTCCTGAACTGTGTATCAATAATGAAAAAGTGTGGTTGAATCTGTGAAAAGCATAGCAAAAAGCCATGCAACGGCATGGCTTTGGTCAGTTTTATCAATGTGATAAGCGAAGTGTTTGCGCTGAGATCCGCGCTTAATAGGCAACAGAAATACGTTGCTTGGCGTGTTTCGCTGTCTCCAGCTCATCCAGCATGGCGCTGGCGAAGTCCGCAACAGAAATCTTGCTGTGGCCTTGTACATCGGTGAGCAATTGGTCGCCGCCGACTCGGAACTGGCCCACTTTTTCGCCCGGGAAAATTTCGGCCGCTGGGCTAACAAAAGTCCAATTGAGCGGTGAGTCACTGTTGCGAAACACTTGCAATGCTTGCGACTGGGCTAATGCTTCATCTTTATACTCCGCTGGAAAATCGGGTACAGTGACCAGTTGAACGCCAGGGGCAACTTCCAGTGACCCTGCGCCGCCGACCCACAGTAGGCGTTTTACGCCAGCGTTTGGCAGTTGCTCCAGCAGTTTTGCTGCCGAGCGTTCAACCATATCGTGATTGCCTGCCGCGCGACCGCCGATGGAGGCGATAACGGTGTCTACCCCTTGTAGTGCTTGCGCGAAATCTTGCTCTGCGAGCACATCCAACTGGCGCACTTCAACGTCTTGGCGTTCGATGGCGCTTGGATTGCGCACCAATGCGATGACTTGATGGCCACGAGTTACTGCTTCTTCTACGATTTGGCTACCAATCCAGCCAGATGCACCTAATACCGCTACTTTCATTTCAATCTCCTGTGATTTATCCCGTCTTTCTCGACAACCATTGCAGTCTACTGGCTAATGATTTGGTGATAAATGCTGGCTGTTGATATAGATTGTATCGGTAAATAGATCTAATAGGTGGCGTATGGATAAGTTGGAAGCGATAAAGAGCTTTATTGAAGTGGCGAACTGTCGCAGTTTTACCCAAGCGGCGGAAGCGCTCAATCTTAGCCGATTACAGGTGTCGCGGCATATTCAAGAGATGGAAGCGTGGTTGCAGCAGCGCCTTTTGCACCGCACAACCAGAAAAGTCAGCCTGACCGACGCGGGCGAACAGGCTTATGTGCGCTGCCAACGTATTCTCGATGAAGCGGCGGCGTTGCAAGTGGAAGCGTTGAGCCGAGCTCAAGCATTGAGCGGTTTGATCCGTGTGTCAGCGCCAATTGGCTTTTCTCAGCATCTATTGATTGATGCGGTGTGTGCGTTCACCCAGCTTCATCCGCAAGTGACGGTAGACATTCTCGCCTCGGATAAGTTTTCCCAGTTGGTGGACGAACGCGTCGATGTGGCGCTGCGCTATACCAACCAGCCTGACGAGAGTTTAATTGCGAGAAAACTGATGGCGATCGATACGGTGATTTGCGCCTCGGAGGAATATTTACAACGCCACTCGCCGATAGAACAGCCTCAAGATCTGCGCCAACACAACTGTTTGGTGCACCTGAGTTCGGTGCTGTGGCGTTTTGTTGCGGATAACCAAGTGACGGAAGTGAAAGTGAAAGGCAGCATTCGCGCCAACGATATGGGCACTTTGCTTGGCGCGGCGAAGGCAGGGCATGGGATTGTTCGCTTGCCCTGTGATTTGGCTAATCCGTTACTGCAACAGGGGGAGTTGCAGGTGGTGCTGCGAGATTATCATGTGCCCGGTTCATCGCTGTGGGCGGTTTACCTGTCTCGCAGTTATCAGACACCCGTGGTCAGGCAGTTTATTGATTTTATCGCTCAGCGCTGGGGAGAAGATGCGCAACGATGGCAAGTGCCAAGTGAGTGCCAAAGACACGGCGAAGAGTGCAGAAATGGCGGGCATTAAAAAAGGCGCGATGAGCGCCTTTACGTGTGTGCGGTTTACTCGCTGGTCAAAACCAGGCTGTTATCGCTACCAAAACCGTTGGCGACATAACCATCGGCTTGAGGATCGTTTTCCCATTTTTCTTCATTAAACAGATAGCGGAATTCGATTTTCTGTTCCTTGGGCAGACGAGTTTTGAACTTAAATTGGCCGCTTTTCTTCACCAACGTCATTGGTTCAGGTTGCCAATTATTGAAATCCCCGGCCACCTGCGCGCTTTCCCAGTGTTCCTGTTCGACTTCAAAAGTCACCTCGACTTCATCTTTTGTCTTGAAAAAGCGTTTCTTTAACATAGCAATATCCTTTTATCTCACAACAACCGCACACCAAAAAAGGTGCTTCAAAAGTAACCTGGGTATAAGTATTACTACTGTTTCATAGGCATTGCAAGTGACTGGCAGCGCCATGGTGCTGATGTCGGGCTTTTCCTCTGTGACGTTACACGATTCTGCACAAGTGGCATCTTTAATATAAGCAACTATGCTCATACAGTTTGGCTAGATCATGCCGACGACGTTTCTGAAGATAATAGGGAGAACCCTCATGAGTGATCGTTGCAAAAATTCAATCAAATATGGACCAGAACAACAGCCTTGGGAAACCTTGGTACCGCCGGAAGCGCAAGGATTGATCTCCGCGCCCAGTGCCGATCCGATTGACGTCTATCGTCGGCTCAATTATGCCTTTGCGCAGCAGGAAGCTGCCGTTGATGAACGCATGATGGAGATCCCGCCCACCGGGCAAACTGAGCTGCAACGCCAAACGGCTTTTGAGCAAGTTTATCGCTACGCCGCCACTCAACGAGCCAATTTCATTGGCTATCAGGCAGAGGAAAAGATTCAATATCAACAGAATATCGCGCCGTTTCTCGATGTCAGTTTGAACAATGTCGGAGACCCATTTGTCGATGGGAATTACACGGTCAACAGCAAATTTGTTGAACGTATGGTGCTCGACTATTTTGCTTCGCTGTGGAACGCCAATTGGCCTTCGCAAGGGCCTTATTTGCGCAGTGATGGCTCAGTTGAGCCCGGCAATCCAGAAAGTTACTGGGGCTATGTGCTCACCATGGGCAGCACAGAAGGAAACTTGTACGCCATGCTCAACGCACGCGATTATCTCTCCGGGCAAAAATTGTTAGATGATGAGATCACCGGAGAGGATGCCCAAGGCAATACCGTCAAATATTCGCAGCTTTATGCCCATTATCCCGAGGCAGAGGATGACAAGCCCAATGCCTACACGCCCGTGGCGTTTTTCTCCGAAGATACCCACTATTCGATAGTCAAAGCGATGTCAGTGGAGAAAATCGAGACGTTCGGTGAGCTTGGTAATCGTCTTTATCCCGATGAAAATCCGCTTGCGCTGGGCGAACCTTGGCCTTCGGAAGTGCCTTCGCAAGGCCCATCTGCGGGATTGCCAGTCGGCTCGGGGGCCATTGATGTTGATAAGCTGGTGGCGTATGTTGATTTCTTCGCCAGTAAAGGCTACCCGCCTATTGTGGTGCTCAACTATGGCACGACGTTTAAAGGCGCTTACGACAACATTGACGAGGCGACTGCAAGGCTTAAAGAAGTATTGAAAAAGTATGGCTTGTATGAGCGTCAAGTACCGATAGATCCTGACGATCCGAGCAAAACCGAGTGGCGCAGCGGCTATTGGATTCATGTTGATGGCGCTCTAGGAGCCAGCTATATGCCGTTTGTAAAAATGGCGGCCCGCATGCCGGAATATGAGGCATTTTTTGAAAACAACCATTGCTCAACTGGGCCCGATTTTGATTTTCGTAACGAGATGGTGCACTCAATCGTTACCAGCGGGCATAAGTGGCCGGGCGCACCTTGGCCGACCGGCGTTTACATGACCAAGCATAAATTCATGGTAACGCCTCCGGATAATCCAACGTACATTGGCTCGCCCGATACCACGTTTGCTGGTTCGCGTAGTGGTATCTCCCCTTTGATCCTCTGGGAGTACTTTGCGCGTAACGACTATCGTAAGCAGATCGAACTGGCGATGAGAGGACAGCGCATGGCGGAATATGCTTATCAAAAATTGTCCGACGTGGCGAAATACTGGGCAAGTAAGAACGCTGATTTACCGACTGACCTCTGGCTGCAACGTACGCCGCTCTCTTTGTCGCTGATTTTCTGTCAGCCCAATGATGACATTATCTTTAAGTACTCGTTGGCAAAAGAGGAGATCCGCGATCCGAACGATCCAACACAAACCCGTAAGTACGTGCATATGTTTACCATGTGGGATGTTAATGAAGAGCTGATCGATAAACTTTGCGGTGATCTGATGTCAGACAATGCTTTCTCGCCATGCGATTTTGTGCCGCTGAAAAACGTTTGTCACACGCGCAAACTGCCGCGTAATAAAGGACGACTGGTGAAAATGCCCATCAAAGGGCGTTCATTCCGCTAAGCTCATTTCCATAACAAACAAGGCCAGAAATTCTGGCCTTGTTGCATTTCAAGTGGCTTACGCCAGTTTCAGATCGTACTGCTTACGGTAGCTAACCATATCTTCAATCGTCAGTACTGGCATATGGTGCAGTTTGCCAAAAGCGATGATCTCTGGCGTTTTCGCCATGCTGCCATCGGGGTTGGTTAACTCGCACAGCACACCAGCCGGAGATAATCCCGCCATTTGCATCAGATCCACCGTCCCTTCCGTGTGTCCGCGACGCGCAAGTACGCCGCCAGGGCGGGCACGTAAAGGAAAAACGTGCCCAGGACGAGCTAAATCCTCAGCCTTTGCCTGCGGATTGGCCGCGGTTTTAATCGTCGTGACACGATCTTGTGCCGACACGCCGGTTGTTACGCCGTGTTTGGCTTCAATCGAGACGGTAAACGCAGTTTGATTGGCGCTGTTGTTGTTGACCACCATAGGCGGCAGTTCCAGCTTATTGGCTTGTTCCTCGGTCAGGCATAGACAGACGATGCCACTGCATTCACGGATCATCAGCGCCATCTGTTCGGTGGTCAGATGATCGACGGAATAGATAATGTCACCTTCATTTTCGCGATCTTCATCGTCTAAGAGCAGCACGCCACGGCCTTGTTGTAACGCAAGCAGCGCCTTTTCAACACGCGTGATAGCATCGCCATATTCGGCAAGTAGTGATGACTGATTCATGGTTAACTCCTAATAATCACCAGAATCAGGGCTGTATGAGGGGAATGAGCTAAGCTCAATCCAAAACGAAATGCACCAGAACGTGGGTGTTCTGGTGTGGTTTCATTCTCTCTCATCCGGACTCTAACCGTCGGCTCTGGCCTCTCACCAGATCTGCTGACCTCGACGAATCGAGCGCTCGCGGGCTCACCTAAAAGGTATACCGCCGGTGGGGAATTTCGCCCCGCCCTGAGAATAAAAAGTTTAACGTTTGCTTAATTGCTCGGGCATGTTACTCGCTTCGCCAAGCGATTGGAAGGTGAATAAAACCGTTTGGCGGAACTTTGTCCGCCGCCCGGGATGCTTAGTCAAAGCGGCACTTACCCAGTTATTGGTGGGGGGGACCAGCAACGCCGGTTCGTTAGGAGCATAAATGGAAAGTGCCGCTTTGGCTCAGGATCACAGCCAATCGAGTAAAATGAGCAGAGCCTGACGCTCTAGTGGGTTGCGAGTAACCCTAAGCCGATTGGCATAGTAGCTAAGCATGACCCGTTTGGTGTTGTGATTTGAGTTACTGCTCATAATAGGCTCCTTTCGGTGCGGAAAAGGTGGTGGACTTGCTGCCTAGCTATACTCCGACAAAATCGGGAATAGAAAAACTGAGTAAGTTTTTCCGTTTTGTTCCGGATAAACAGAGTGAAGGGCAAAAAAGGCTGAGATTAGGAGTGAAAGTGGTAAAACGAGGAACAATTAAAGCGATTTTTTTCTGATTTTTTCTCTCCCGGTTTACGCGATACTAGTGGCTTCTCATTTAGCGAGGCTCACTTTTGTCAGAACTCAATCTTCTTCGTTACTACGTGCGTTTACAGCCTATGGGAGTGGGCGTCGCGGTCAAAACGACGCTACAGGAGGTGGCCGATCTACTCTTTACCACGCCGAGACACGCACGCAGCTTGTTAACACAAATGCAGCAGGCGGGTTGGCTACAGTGGCAACCCAAGTCTGGACGCAACCAGCGATCGCAATTGATGTTGAATATTGAGCTGGCCTCATTGAAAGAGCAACTGGCCACAACGCGCATCCGGGCGGGAAAATATGAAAAAGCGTTGGCCATTTTGGACCAAGATCAAAATGCTTTCGGTCGCCTGCTGAAAAACACCTCGGGCGCATCGCTGCGCGCTGGGCGTTTGCACATCCAACTCACCTATAAACGGCCATTTGAACAAATTCTGCCGCACCACTTGCAGCGCAGTAGTGAACGTTTTTTGATCCGTCAGCTCTACTGTTGCTTGCTCTCTTGCGATAAAGATGGCCAGTTGCACCCGGAGTTAGCCCATCATTGGCGCAGTGAAGACGATGATCGCAAGTGGACGTTTTATCTCCGACCGGGGCTGACGTTTCACAACGGCGCTGCGATTGACGCCAGCACGATTGTCAGTCTGTTTGCCAAACTCTCGAGCTTGGATTTGTATCGCAAAGAGTTGGCTCATCTCGATAACATCGTCGACCAGTCGCCACTCAAAGTGGTGTTCACCTTAAAACAGTCGGATCGCGGATTTGCAGGCCTGATTGCTGGCGTTCGTTACGCTATTCAGCCTGTTAGCCAAGTTAATGCAACGCAAAGTCCGTTGGTGATTGGTAGCGGCCCGTTTGAATTGGTGGAACATTCCGAGGTGCAGTTTAAGTTGCGTGCGTTTGAAAACTACTTTGCTTGTCGTGCGATTACCGATCAAGTCACTATCTGGCTGATTGACGAGCAGACGGCCGCGCGCAAACAGATTGAGACCAACCAGCCTGAGGCGAGCCATGAGCCTTGTAACCATTATGTCAACTCTCGAAAATCTGCACAGGAATCTCACCCGCAGCAGCAGAGCCGAGTAGAGGATGGTTGTTTGCTGTTGATGTATAACCAAACTGGACGCAACGCTTTTAGTCCAGCGCAGCGTCGTTATCTCAGCGGTCTATTGACACCGCAACGGGTGCAAAGCGAGATTGCGAAAATGAACGGCTCGTTTGGTTCAGTGACGGCGCACAATCTGCTGCCGCAGTGGCAAGCTGTCGTGCGGCCAAAAGCGGAAAAAGTGAAGCTACCAAAGCAGATCGACCTTGCGATTTACAACTACAAAGTGTTGTCGCATTGCGCGCGCGCCATACAGAGTCTACTTGCCGAACAAGGATGCCGAGTGACTATCCAAACATACTCCTATCGTGGACTGGATCAAAAAGCCAGAGAAGGTGAGCTCAGCGAAGCGCTGATTTTGACCAACATCAGCTTAGACGATAACCGCCATGCTTCCGCCTTTTGCAATCTCTTTAGCAATCCCATCTTGCATGCCTGTATTGGTGAGACGGCAAGTGAATGGCTGGATCAACAACTGATCGCCCTGCGCGCTGAAGTGCCCCTAGTTGATTATCTCGACAAGCTTGAACCGATTGCTTCGGCATTGATCAATGAGTATTGGATTTCGCCGCTGTTCCACCACTTACAGACGTTGCGTTTCCATGGCGTATTACAAGATGTTGCGCTCACCAATTGGGGATGGCCAGATATTCGTAATGTGTGGGCAGCAGAATAAGACTATATTAAAGAGGTTGATTATCCAGCCAAAAAGGAAAAGCAGATGTTAGAGAGTAACAACACCGGACTCATCGTTGTTGACGTCCAAGGAAAGCTGGCGCAAATGGTGGATGGCAGTGAGCAGATGATCGCTAATATTGTCAAGCTTATTGAAGGAGCGAAAGCGTTGGATCTGCCCATCATCTGGCTTGAACAGATCCCCGAGAATTTAGGTCAGACAGCCGAGCCGATCGCGCATGCACTGACGGGATTTGTTCCGTTTCACAAACACACCTTTTCTGGGTGCCGCACCGAGTCTGTTGCAGAAGCTATCCGCGCATGTCAGGTTGAACAATGGCTTCTCTGTGGCATTGAAACGCATATTTGTGTCTACCAAACGGCCATGGATCTGAAACGAATGGGTTATGAGCCTCAGGTGGTCAGTGATTGTGTCTCCTCGCGTGATGTTGCCAACAAAGAACTGGCACTGAAAAAGCTCTGCGCCAGCGGTGTTGGCTTGACGGGGCTGGAAATGTGCCTGTTTGAATTGATGGAGGACGCCAAACATCCCGCGTTCAAAGCGCTACTGCCACTTTTTAAGTAATGCTGTCGGCACGTTAAGCAAAGTGCCGATCGTCAACCCTTATCGCTGTACAAGCGAGACTTTTTCTGCTCAGATTGGGCCCACTTTGCTTTATTATTTTTAGGTAATTTCTGTATGTCGTTATCCGATCTTAAATTTATTGCTGCCGATATGGACGGTACTTTGCTGGACGAAAACAGCCAACTTAACCCGGCGTTTTTCCCGATGTTTGAACAGTTGCAAGCCAGAGGCATTCTGTTTGCTGCAGCGTCTGGGCGTCAATACTACAGCTTGATCAAAACCTTTGAACCCGTCAAAGAACGTATGCTCTTTATTGCGGAGAACGGCACTTTAGTGATGCACAAAGGGGAAGAACTCTATAGTTGCACCATCGCCAAGGAGCAGATTGACGCTATCGTCACCGCCGCTCGCTCGATAGAAGGTGCGCATATTGTGCTGTGTGGTAAGAAATCGGCGTACATCGAAACGCAAGACGCACAAGCGTTGGAGGAGTTTGCCAAATATTACCACCGCTGCGCCTACGTGACCGATCTATTGGCGGTGGAAGATGACTTCATTAAGGTGGCGATCTGTCATTTTGGTGGCGCAGAAGATTTAGTCAACCCAAGGATGAAAGCCTTGTTCGGTGAGACTCATCAAGTGGTCGTCAGCGCTAAAATTTGGCTTGATGTGATGAATGCTCAGGCATCAAAAGGCGCTGCCATTAAACATTTGCAGCAAACGCTCGGTTTTAGCTTTGAGCAAACGATGAGTTTTGGCGATTATCTCAACGATACGGAGATGCTCAACGAAAGCTTCTATTCTTACGCGATGGAAAACGCCCATGAACACATCAAACAGATTGCACGTTTTCGTGCGCCGAGTAATCGCGAAGCTGGCGTATTTCAAGTGATCACACAGCAAGTATTAGCTTAAGTTCCTTGCCGCAATGGCTAATCTCATGGGCAACATAGCAGACATTGCGGTACATAAAGCGCTAAGCCTGCTTGCACAAAACATGCAGGCTTGCTTCTGCGCGCGCGACCATTGCGTCTTCCTTTAACAGAGATCAATCTTCACATCGGTTTAACCTCGCGTCTTACTTTCCTGTCCTACACTGAACTTGGTCTGTTAATGGGCAGGTTCAGGAGGACATCATGCTTCCCGTTCAACGTCATTACACCGTTTCAGGAAAGCCAAATTTACATGCCTGTGTTGAAGTAAACCCCACAGGAACAGTCGAAATCGAAGTTTTGGAGTTGTACCAACACCACAGCAGCAGTTTCGACAATCTCTCTTTCAAGGTAAATCCACAGGGTGTCAGTGTTGTCTGCTGTCATCAAGCATCACCTTGGCAACTCTTGCTCAATAACCAAGATGCTCAGGAGTTACGCAGCCTAATCAAAGAGGCGGAAGAGGAATATGAAATCCTGATGCGCGATTTGTAGTTTGCCTAAGGATAAATGGATTTTGCACAGGGGAGGCTGTTTATTCTCTTGTGCAATTTCGGTTGTTCGCTTGTCAAAATAAAGGACGAAATCCTTTAAATTTGTTCCCTCTGAATGTTTAAATTATGATATTTTATCCAAAACTTAGGCTCGTATAATGATACATTTCGCATGTTTATTGTGCGTCATACGTATTGTTGATAAAAATAATAGCGGATTTTTCGTAAGTAGTTGTTTGTATATTTAGTTGGGCGAGACAGCCGAGTAGTAGGAGGACGTTATGCCAAGAGTGAGTCGTGCAGTGGCACAGCAAACACGACAAAACATTATCGATACTTCATTTAAAATCCTCCTGCTGGAAGGTTATGAAAACCTGACGTTTACCCATATCGCAGAGAAAACGGGTATCAGTCGTTCCGGGGTGAATGGCCACTTCAAAAGAAAAGAAGATCTGCTGGAAGAGCTGAAACCAAAGGCTGTTGAGCTGGTGATTCAGTCGTTGGAGTTCTCTTCTCCAGAGGATTTTTATCGCTCTTGGGTGAAGGCTGTGCGAGAAGACAGAATGTTTCGCAATCTTATCCAAAACGTTGGAGAGATCATTTGTACCGAGAAAGGCCGAACCCGACTCACACGCTTAATTCAAGGTGACGCAGAAGAGGTTGAAAGAGTGGTGTACATGGCGATTGGCTATGCCGTGGTCAATATTTCCTGCTCAATTTGTTGATTGAACAGAAGCTCATATCTTAGTACCGCTGAAAAAGAAAAAGTGCGAATTTATAGTCATAAATCCATCAATAAATAACGGATGGCACGTTTTATTTCTTTCTTTTCCTTTGACTCACGTTATAATGGCGCCGTCTAAGTGAGTTGGTCCTCACAGACAACACTTTCTATGCTTTGGTTGTATAACCAGCTTAGCTTAAATGGCTTTTGGTCGTTTGGTTGTCCTACTTTTGCCAAACGACCTTCTTTTTGGCTTCATTTTGAACACCATTCATTTTCTACTTCGCTTAAGATGAAATTGAATATAGAACGCCTTCAGCAATGGAAGGCGTGACGGTTTCTCATTCGCGCTTCATTGTTTCGCTAACCGCGATATCCACTGGCTGACAAAAGGTAAATGATTGGGCAGTAGGATAAATACGACTGCCACAAAAGCCCAAGAACCGAACAGGTCTACAGGGCGATGCATCCCCAACCACAATCGGCTATAGGCCACGCTGCTCGCCCATACCAGTAACAATACTAACGCGCCGTATCGCTTAGCAGATAAAAAGGCCGCCCCAAAAAAAGCCACGCAAATCGCCGCGAAGAGGGTATGTCCGGAAGGAAATGAATAGTCCTTCTCGCCTTGCCAATGTTGGCTTCGCCATGGGCTGATATTTTGTGATACGGCTGAAATGGCCTGCGCTTTTTCCGTATCATCAAGACGATAAAAATCTGCTGGAGAGTCAATGATCTGCTCAGCGGCCAGCAACTCGCTATAAGGACGGGGGCTCTCCGTTGACAGCTTTAAGCCGCTTTTACTTGCAAAACCTATGATGAGTAACAGGCCAAGCTGCAAAAATTTCTGTAGTACGCCTTGCCTAAATTTACGAATTGAGAGTGCCCAACTGCACAGAATAATCAGCGTGATGAAAAAGCCCTGACTGCCCGCTGAGTAAGTTAAAAGTGTCAATAGGCGCCCTTCAAACGAGGTGACTGGAGAAAAGAGAGAGGCTGGGTAGCAAAACCAAGTGATGACGCCAAGGCAAAGAGCGTAGCAAAAAAGGGTGATAAGCCCAGCCAGTTTAAAATTGAGAGCACGGTTCACGAACAGTTTCCGCCGTTAATAAAAAGCGGCATTGTATGCCAAGGCAAGCAGCAGAAATATCAGGGCAAAGTTAATTTGCTTGGTCACTCTGCTGCCTGCTAACCGTTCGGCGAAAGTTTGTGTCAGCGCACGTGCATATGTCCGGCAAAGAAATGGTTCACGGGCCCTCTTCCTTGACCGACAGATAACTCATCGGCATGACTAATAGCCTGAGAGATGTACTGTTTGGCGAGAAAAACCGCTTTGTGCATCCGGTAGCCTTGCGCTAAGTAAGAGGCGATCGCTGAAGAGAGGGTACAACCCGTACCGTGTGTATTGCGTGTCGGGTGACGCGCCGAACGGATCAGCTCAGCTTTATCACCTTCAACCAGTAGATCGCTGCTGTATTGCTCCTGATCCAAATGGCCACCTTTAAGCAATACTGCTTTAGCGCGTAGAAGACGTAACTCTTGGATTGTCTGCATTAGGCCGCTTTCGTTCTCGGGTTGAGGCTGTTGGGTTAAAGCGGCATATTCGGGAAGGTTCGGTGTAATGATACTGGCCAGAGGGATCAAGCTTTCCTTGAGCGTGTTGATGGCTTCCGGCGCAAGAAGCAGATGGCCACTGGTGGACACCATCACTGGATCCAACACAACAAACGGTGGACGATATTGGCGGATTTTGCTGGCGACAAGGCGGATAATATCGGCGTCTGCCAACATACCGATTTTTACTGCTCGGACATCTAAATCGCTGAACACCGCATCTAGCTGCGATGCAATATGTTCAAGTGGAATGGGCAGAACGGCGGATACCCCTTGAGTATTTTGCGAGGTAATCGCGGTAATCACAGAGCAGGCGTAACTGCCAGTGGCGGAGATGGTCTTAATATCGGCTTGAATACCCGCACCGCCACCGCAGTCTGAGCCAGCGATAGTGAGAACAATAGGGATGTGGGATTGAGAGTCTTGTGAAAGTATCATCTTGCTTCCTACAACAAGACGTACAGGAACTGCGTATTCAATAATCTGCCGCCGTGCGATGGGGGAAACATTTGTCTTTAACCGCAACAAACGGGTGAACACGCATATAGTTCCCTACGTCAGTATTAACTGCATCAGGTTCAACGGGTCTCGCTTTGCGATCTCAGCCTAAAGGCTCCCCGACTATATCTGCGACATCATAGCAGCAAAAAGGCCTGCTGCAAGTCACTCACAATGACTCGCGTAGATCCAACTCGTTCTGGATCAAGGTGACACACTGGGAAGCAAACAGCATCTTAGGGCCAAGACTGATCTTTTGCGTACCTAAGCGTTTTAAGCTGTTGAAAGTCTTCTTCGGCATCGGAATGTGATCGGTGAGCAAAAAGCAGGGATTTGGCGCAAAATCAACGTCGCGAACAAATTCGCCCTTTTTATCCAACATATAAAGCTGGTGGTTTTCCGCAATCTCTTGAATAAGGCGCTCAAAACTGATGGTTCGAACCGTTACACCTGGTTCCACATTACGGCACTCTTCTTTGGCCATTCCTTGAGAAGCATCTAACGAGCGAGCAACCACATTCAGTAAAGTGGCTTCATTAAAGCCGTTGATATTCGTGACATCGTTTGACTGAATCGTGATGGTTCGAGAATAGTCTTGAGTACTTTCCAGCACTAAATGGACCGTCACATCCTCGCGGTGCGATTGAGCAACAAACATGGTGTTCATCAAAGTATGTGCCAAAATTTCAGTGTGCGCTTCCTGACCAACGCCTTCCAATAAGGCTTTACTGTTAGTTGGGGCGGCACGGGCGCGTAAAACAAAAGAGCGCATAAATAAAACCTCTAATGAGCAGTAAGTTGAATGGGCGGAGTATATACCCAAGTCAGACTGAGGCGCGAGCCAAAACAAAAAACCTCTATTAAAGAAGAAATAAATAAAATGCGAATTTGATTATAAAACCCTTATTGAGTTAGCCAGTGTGATCGAGCAGCATAGAGGATAAACTCACTGCTTTATTAGAATGAAACATGAAAATTGAATCTATCAAAAAATCGCTTTACCGCAGAAAAACCAATATTGTCATTGTTGGCTTTGTGGTGCTTTTCGCACTCTTATCACTGGCATTCGGTAGCTTGCTGATTTCATTGTTTGGTAACCAGACAGTCGTCGAACAAGAGTCGACGGGCAATTTCCACTGGAACTTGATCGGTGTCCTTCTTGGACTTCTGACCTCGGTTTCGTTACTCAATCAAGTGAAAGGGCATCCTTTCTTCAAAGAAGTCGTTTACGTTTGGCAAATGAAACAATTGCACAATCGCATTTTTCGTAGACTGAAACAGATAAAGTCGGCAGCAGAGCAAGAAGATCTGCAGGCATATACGATTTTAAAATTCTATTATCAAAGCCAAGTACAGATCTTTGAGTTAGACAACAATACGCTGACTTTGGACAGCGTCACGCGTGAGCTAGAGAAATTAGAGGATTGGGAGCGAAAACAGGGGGCGAGGCTTAAGACTGGGGAGATAGACGAGACGTGGTTAAACCAGTTTTAATCTACATATAGCTACTTACTATTAACAACTGCGTATGCAAAACGAGCGGTTGGGTGATATTTGTTCATCTAAACCAATTTTTGCAGGTTTTTGCAAAAAATGGGTTGCCAATAAAATTTCTCTGCCTATAATGCGCATCCACTGACACGGCAGACGCCACAAGGCTTCAGCGGTATCAGCGAGGTGAAAAACTTCTCCGAAAAGAAATTTGAAAAAGTGTTTGACTCTTTAAATTGACTCGCTAGAATGCACCTCCGCTTCGAGAGAAAAGCTTCTCGAAAAGCAAGCTCTTTAACAATATAAACCTATCAATCTGTGTGGGCACTCGTTGATGATAATCGCAAAAGATTTATCAATGAACTGAGTGACCAAAACGAATCGCAAGATTCGGCACAGTCAATTTATTCAGTATTCATTGAGCCGAAGCGCAAGCTTCAAAAAACTTTTAATTGAAGAGTTTGATCATGGCTCAGATTGAACGCTGGCGGCAGGCCTAACACATGCAAGTCGAGCGGCAGCACAGAGAAACTTGTTTCTCGGGTGGCGAGCGGCGGACGGGTGAGTAATGCCTGGGAAATTGCCCTGATGTGGGGGATAACCATTGGAAACGATGGCTAATACCGCATGATGCCTACGGGCCAAAGAGGGGGACCTTCGGGCCTCTCGCGTCAGGATATGCCCAGGTGGGATTAGCTAGTTGGTGAGGTAAGGGCTCACCAAGGCGACGATCCCTAGCTGGTCTGAGAGGATGATCAGCCACACTGGAACTGAGACACGGTCCAGACTCCTACGGGAGGCAGCAGTGGGGAATATTGCACAATGGGCGCAAGCCTGATGCAGCCATGCCGCGTGTGTGAAGAAGGCCTTCGGGTTGTAAAGCACTTTCAGTTGTGAGGAAGGTGGTGTTGTGAATAGCAGCATCATTTGACGTTAGCAACAGAAGAAGCACCGGCTAACTCCGTGCCAGCAGCCGCGGTAATACGGAGGGTGCGAGCGTTAATCGGAATTACTGGGCGTAAAGCGCATGCAGGTGGTTTGTTAAGTCAGATGTGAAAGCCCCGGGCTCAACCTGGGAATTGCATTTGAAACTGGCAAACTAGAGTACTGTAGAGGGGGGTAGAATTTCAGGTGTAGCGGTGAAATGCGTAGAGATCTGAAGGAATACCGGTGGCGAAGGCGGCCCCCTGGACAGATACTGACACTCAGATGCGAAAGCGTGGGGAGCAAACAGGATTAGATACCCTGGTAGTCCACGCCGTAAACGATGTCTACTTGGAGGTTGTGGCCTTGAGCCGTGGCTTTCGGAGCTAACGCGTTAAGTAGACCGCCTGGGGAGTACGGTCGCAAGATTAAAACTCAAATGAATTGACGGGGGCCCGCACAAGCGGTGGAGCATGTGGTTTAATTCGATGCAACGCGAAGAACCTTACCTACTCTTGACATCCAGAGAATCTAGCGGAGACGCTGGAGTGCCTTCGGGAGCTCTGAGACAGGTGCTGCATGGCTGTCGTCAGCTCGTGTTGTGAAATGTTGGGTTAAGTCCCGCAACGAGCGCAACCCTTATCCTTGTTTGCCAGCGAGTAATGTCGGGAACTCCAGGGAGACTGCCGGTGATAAACCGGAGGAAGGTGGGGACGACGTCAAGTCATCATGGCCCTTACGAGTAGGGCTACACACGTGCTACAATGGCGCATACAGAGGGCGGCCAACTTGCGAAAGTGAGCGAATCCCAAAAAGTGCGTCGTAGTCCGGATTGGAGTCTGCAACTCGACTCCATGAAGTCGGAATCGCTAGTAATCGTGGATCAGAATGCCACGGTGAATACGTTCCCGGGCCTTGTACACACCGCCCGTCACACCATGGGAGTGGGCTGCACCAGAAGTGGTTAGTTTAACCCCTTTTCTTTCGAGATTAGGGGAGGACGATCACCACGGTGTGGTTCATGACTGGGGTGAAGTCGTAACAAGGTAGCGCTAGGGGAACCTGGCGCTGGATCACCTCCTTATACGATGATTGTTGCGATGAGTGTTCACACAGATTGATATGGTTTAGACAGTTTAGAGTATCTTAGTGTCCCGTTCGTCTAGAGGCCTAGGACACCGCCCTTTCACGGCGGTAACAGGGGTTCGACTCCCCTACGGGATACCATCTTTAAGCATTCTTGCGAGTGTGTTTAAACATGGTTTTCATTAGAAAATCTGCTCTTTAACAATTTGGAAAGCTGACAAAGTAATTTATCTTTATTGATAAATTACTTGTAAAGTTCTCAATGTTTGTCTTGATGACAAACACCAACAAAACACATTCAAGTGTTCTTGGGAATGTCACTTATAGTGACAATTCAAAATTGAGTCCGGCAAATCAATGCTATCTCGCTCATTCAAATAATGAGATAGCGAACTTTGGTTGTTTAAACAGAAGACCCTTTGGGGTTGTATGGTTAAGTGACTAAGCGTACACGGTGGATGCCTTGGCAGTCAGAGGCGATGAAGGACGTACTAACTTGCGATAAGCGGTGATGAGGCAGTAAGAGCCACTTGAGTCACCGATTTCCGAATGGGGAAACCCACTTACATAAGTAAGTATCGCTGCATGAATACATAGTGCAGCGAAGCGAACCGGGAGAACTGAAACATCTAAGTACCCCGAGGAAAAGAAATCAACCGAGATTCCGAAAGTAGCGGCGAGCGAAATTGGATTAGCCCTTAAGCTTTATATGCGTTAGACGAATGGTCTGGAAAGGCCAACGATACCGGGTGATAGTCCCGTAGTCATAGGCGCATGTTCAGTGAAATCGAGTAGGGCGGGACACGTGTTATCCTGTCTGAATATGGGGGGACCATCCTCCAAGGCTAAATACTCCTGACTGACCGATAGTGAACCAGTACCGTGAGGGAAAGGCGAAAAGAACCCCTGTGAGGGGAGTGAAATAGAACCTGAAACCGTGTACGTACAAGCAGTAGGAGCACCTTCGTGGTGTGACTGCGTACCTTTTGTATAATGGGTCAGCGACTTAATGTTAGTAGCAAGGTTAACCGCATAGGGGAGCCGTAGGGAAACCGAGTCTTAACTGGGCGTATAGTTGCTAGCATTAGACCCGAAACCGAGTGATCTAGCTATGGGCAGGTTGAAGGTTGAGTAACATCAACTGGAGGACCGAACCGACTAATGTTGAAAAATTAGCGGATGACTTGTGGCTAGGGGTGAAAGGCCAATCAAACTCGGAGATAGCTGGTTCTCCCCGAAAGCTATTTAGGTAGCGCCTCGGACGAATACTACTGGGGGTAGAGCACTGTTAAGGCTAGGGGGTCATCCCGACTTACCAACCCTTTGCAAACTCCGAATACCAGTAAGTACTATCCGGGAGACACACGGCGGGTGCTAACGTCCGTCGTGGAGAGGGAAACAACCCAGACCGCCAGCTAAGGTCCCAAATTACAGCTAAGTGGGAAACGATGTGGGAAGGCTTAGACAGCTAGGATGTTGGCTTAGAAGCAGCCATCATTTAAAGAAAGCGTAATAGCTCACTAGTCGAGTCGGCCTGCGCGGAAGATGTAACGGGGCTAAGTTGTAAACCGAAGCTGCGGCAATGTTCTTGGAACATTGGGTAGGGGAGCGTTCTGTAAGCCGTTGAAGGTGTGTTGTAAAGCATGCTGGAGGTATCAGAAGTGCGAATGCTGACATGAGTAACGACAAAGGGGGTGAAAAACCTCCTCGCCGGAAGACCAAGGGTTCCTGTCCAACGTTAATCGGGGCAGGGTGAGTCGACCCCTAAGGTGAGGCCGAAAGGCGTAATCGATGGGAAACGGGTTAATATTCCCGTACTTCTGACTATTGCGATGGGGGGACGGAGAAGGCTAGGTGGGCCAGGCGACGGTTGTCCTGGTTCAAGTGCGTAGGCTTGAGAGTTAGGTAAATCCGGCTCTCTCTAAGGCTGAGACACGACGTCGAGCTGCTACGGCAGTGAAGTCATTGATGCCATGCTTCCAGGAAAAGCCTCTAAGCTTCAGATAGTCAGGAATCGTACCCCAAACCGACACAGGTGGTCGGGTAGAGAATACCAAGGCGCTTGAGAGAACTCGGGTGAAGGAACTAGGCAAAATGGTACCGTAACTTCGGGAGAAGGTACGCTCTT
This sequence comes from Vibrio navarrensis, assembly GCF_000764325.1. Taxonomy (NCBI): domain Bacteria; kingdom Pseudomonadati; phylum Pseudomonadota; class Gammaproteobacteria; order Vibrionales; family Vibrionaceae; genus Vibrio; species Vibrio navarrensis. The sequence continues at coordinate 2,149,621 of NZ_JMCG01000001.1, forward strand.
GATGGTGAAGTCCCTCGCGGATGGAGCTGACGAGAGTCGCAGATACCAGGTGGCTGCAACTGTTTATTAAAAACACAGCACTGTGCAAAATCGCAAGATGACGTATACGGTGTGACGCCTGCCCGGTGCCGGAAGGTTAATTGATGGGGTTAGCGTAAGCGAAGCTCTTGATCGAAGCCCCGGTAAACGGCGGCCGTAACTATAACGGTCCTAAGGTAGCGAAATTCCTTGTCGGGTAAGTTCCGACCTGCACGAATGGCGTAATGATGGCCACGCTGTCTCCACCCGAGACTCAGTGAAATTGAAATCGCTGTGAAGATGCAGTGTACCCGCGGCTAGACGGAAAGACCCCGTGAACCTTTACTACAGCTTGGCACTGAACATTGAACCTACATGTGTAGGATAGGTGGGAGGCTTTGAAGACGTGACGCCAGTTGCGTTGGAGCCGTCCTTGAAATACCACCCTTGTATGTTTGATGTTCTAACGTTGGCCCCTCATCGGGGTCGCGGACAGTGCCTGGTGGGTAGTTTGACTGGGGCGGTCTCCTCCCAAAGAGTAACGGAGGAGCACGAAGGTGGGCTAATCACGGTTGGACATCGTGAGGTTAGTGCAATGGCATAAGCCCGCTTAACTGCGAGAATGACGGTTCGAGCAGGTGCGAAAGCAGGTCATAGTGATCCGGTGGTTCTGAATGGAAGGGCCATCGCTCAACGGATAAAAGGTACTCCGGGGATAACAGGCTGATACCGCCCAAGAGTTCATATCGACGGCGGTGTTTGGCACCTCGATGTCGGCTCATCACATCCTGGGGCTGAAGTCGGTCCCAAGGGTATGGCTGTTCGCCATTTAAAGTGGTACGCGAGCTGGGTTTAGAACGTCGTGAGACAGTTCGGTCCCTATCTGCCGTGGGCGTTGGAAGATTGAAGGGGACTGCTCCTAGTACGAGAGGACCGGAGTGGACGAACCTCTGGTGTTCGGGTTGTGTCGCCAGACGCATTGCCCGGTAGCTAAGTTCGGAATCGATAACCGCTGAAAGCATCTAAGCGGGAAGCGAGCCCTGAGATGAGTCTTCCCTGACAGTTTAACTGTCCTAAAGGGTTGTTCGAGACTAGAACGTTGATAGGCAGGGTGTATAAGCGCTGTGAGGCGTTGAGCTAACCTGTACTAATTGCCCGTGAGGCTTAACCATACAACACCCAAAGGGTTTTGATAGACTCAAAACAAGAACAAAAACTTGATTGTGTTAAAAAGAACGTAAACAGCTTTCCAGATTATTCTCTAGAAATAGAGAGAAAGAATTTGCTTGGCGACCATAGCGTTTTGGACCCACCTGACTCCATCCCGAACTCAGAAGTGAAACGAAACAGCGTCGATGGTAGTGTGGGGCTTCCTCATGTGAGAGTAGAACATCGCCAGGCTTTAATATCGTTTTCAGATATCCATTTAAAGTGAATAGTCTGAATACAAAGCTAAACATCCAGCATCGTAAGTATAAGACTCGATTTTTAGTGACAATTTGTGGAGAGATGGCTGAGTGGTTGAAAGCACCGGTCTTGAAAACCGGCGTACGTTAATAGCGTACCTAGGGTTCAAATCCCTATCTCTCCGCCACTATTAATAAAGCCCGCTGAGTAATCAGCGGGCTTTTTGCTATTGGTAAAATTTCACTCGTTGATCAACTTCATAAAAATTGGCAGTAGTGTATAGCAGAATTTTTCGTATTCTCCCTAGCATCAAACTTATGCATGTTATTGCCTGTAATAAGCTATTCTCTTTTCTGTTAGATAGTTATGTCGGTTACGCTGAGTTTTTGACTTGGAGATCTGGTTGGAAAAATAGCCAATATGGAGTGAGTTATGAAGAGAATGATAGAGCTATTGGCTGTAGTCAGTGTCAGCTTGGGTAGCCTAGTACCCGTTTATGCGATGGAACCCCAAGTGGGCGATGTCATTGAACTAGGACTAGGGCAATTGAAACCGACTCAGTCATCTATTGGCTACGAGCAGATTTTCTACAAGTTAGGACGTTACCACCGTGATCCGAAAACGATGTTCGATGAGTTATGTGAATCGAACGGGCAAAAAGGGATCAAACATTATACCGACGCTTCTCTGCCAAACGATAACTTGTCTTATCAATGCAAAGACGAGATAGGCACGCATAAAGACAAAATGAAAACAGTGGTTATTGGGCCAGATGGGCAGTATTTCCTTACTGATGGGCATCATACGTTTAACGTTTTTTACCAGATGCCTAGTGGTGGAGAGCAGTTACGCGTCAACGTTTTGATAGACAAAGATTATCGCCAGTTGCCAGATTGGCCAACATTCTGGGGAAAAATGGTCGCACATGGTGATGCTTGGCTTTTTGACGAGCAAGATCGGCCGATTGATTACAACCAACTTCCGACCAAATTGGGTATCTCAAATTTTAGTGACGATCAATATCGCTCGCTTGTCTATTTTGTCAAAGGCGTTGCCTGGGACAAGCCCACGCAAGCAATTCCATTTCTCGAATTTTATTGGGCGAGAGAGCTACGCTCGCTGATGGAGGGCAGCCAGTTTGATTTGTCTACCCAGCAAGGTTATCGTGACGCTCTAAAAGTGACCAGTCGGAATATCATTGCGATTAAAAGTCGTGATGTAGGCGGTTCTGGCATGAGTGGCAAGCAACTTGGACAGTTGAAAAAGGTCGACAATAAAGCGTTAGAGAAGTTACTGAATAAAAAAGGCAAAGTCACCGACGCGCTTAACTACAAAGCGATGTCTCACTAAGTAATTTGCAAGAAGAGCACAAGAGATTTGAGCTAGAGAATCAATGAACCTCCGGTGAGACTCCGCTCTCAGCTTCAGTAAACAAAGATTGCAACAGACTCTACAGGTCTATTTTGTGGCTAATATTGCCTTGCTAATTATCAGATTTTTATTCGCAAGGAAACATAGTATGAAAAAACAGATCAGTGCCCTTTTTGTAACACTGGTGTTGTCTAATACTGCGCTGGCCTCTGAATGGGGATATGAAGGGCATCATGGCCCGGAGCATTGGGGCAACGTTGCAAAAGAGTGTGCAATGGGTAAAAACCAAAGCCCTATCAACATAGCGCAACCCGTCGAAGCAGAGATGAAAGCGCTTGAGCTGAACTATGCTGGTCAGGTCGTTTCTTTGACCAATAATGGTCACACTCTGCAGGCTGGAGTGAGCGGGGAAAACGTTTTTCATGTTGACGCTAAAAGCTTTAAACTTAAACAGTTTCATTTTCACACACCGTCCGAGAATGTAATAAGGGGAAAACAGTATCCTTTGGAAGCGCATTTTGTACATGCTGACAGCGAAGGAAACCTGGCTGTTGTCGCGGTGATGTTTGATACGGGGAGTCAGAATCCGCTACTCAGTGAGCTGACGGCAAAAATGCCGACGGTAGGTGAACAAGTCACCTTATCGCACGCTTTTGATGTCGCTGCGCTCCTGCCTAAGCAGCAAGACTACTATCGCTTTAATGGCTCTTTAACCACACCACCGTGTAGCGAGGGGGTTCGTTGGTTTGTTCTCAAACAAGCTTCTGAGCTTTCGAGCAGTCAAACCGAACAGTTGATGTCTGTCATGGGGCACAATAATCGTCCGCTGCAGCCACTAAATGCACGTACTGTGCTAAGCAAAGACTAATAGCAAGCAGAGCCCAAACCGGGCTCTGTTCATTTAAGCCTTCTCAGTAGACGATATACCCGCTTGGAATGGATCGAGTTTGATGGTTTGGGTCGGGAACGCGATGTCGGCGCCATTTTGCTGAATGATCTCCATCACTTTTAGTAGCACATCTTGTTTCACACTGTGGTATTCGACCCAGTTAACGGTTTTTGTGAAGGTGTAGATGAAGAAATTCAGTGACGATGGACCAAACGTATTGAAGTTAACAATGAGCGTTTGTGTGGCATCAATATCGGGATGTTGTTCCAGCATCTTGCGCACTTGCTCAATGATTAAAGGCAATTTCTGGTTGTCATCATAGCGAACGCCGATGGTTTCATTAATGCGCCGATTGAGCATACGCGATGGATTTTCAACCACGATGTTACTGAACACGGAATTGGGTACATAGAGTGGCCGTTTCTCAAAAGTACGGATGCTGGTCATCCGCCAGCCAATGCGCTCAACGGTTCCTTCGATTTGACGGTCTGGAGAGCGGATCCAATCACCGACTTTAAACGGGCGATCAAAATAGATCATCAAACCGCCAAAGAAGTTGGATAAGAGATCTTTGGCAGCGAGACCGACTATCAAACCACCTACACCACCAAAGGTCAGTAACCCTGATAAACTAAGACCGAAGGCTTGCATCATAGTGAGCATTGCAATGGCTAAGAAAAACAGTCGAGAGACTTTAGCAATCGCTTGAACCGTGGTTTCATCATGATTTGCCTGAGCGAGAACATAGTCTTCTATCCGGCTGATCAAGCGCATAACGATCCAAACAAACAGGGCGATAAGCAGCAGCCGTTGAGTCATCCCAAGCCAAGCCAGCTGTTTACCAGTTTGACTTTGTACGGCGATTGCCAGAGAGAAGGTGGCGGGCCACAACCAGATCAAAGTACTGATCGGAGTTTGGAGTGACTCCACCAAGATATCGTCCCAATGCAGACGAGTTTTGCTTGCCAGTAGACGTGATACAACCAAACGCCAAATCAACCACGCGACACCACTGCCAATAGTCATGAACAGCACACTGCCGAACCAATCTTGGTGATTGCTAAAAAGAGTGCGTTGTAGTTCAAGTAGCCAATCGTTCATAATTTTTTGTTTTTGCAAGTAAAAGCCAAAAGGTAACAGAAAATCGGCGCTTATCACAGGCCATACGTAGGTAAGTAGTGAACGACTGTTTTTAACACCTCATCCCGTTTTTTCGTCGCATCAACGCTCATAATGATGTGATCTTCCTTGTATTTTGTGCAATCTGTTCCGTTTCTGTGGCAGAAAATCGGCGCTTTTTTGACTTACAACTAACACTTTAGTTATTAATGTATGAGAGTGTCATGCCGATAGCGAATAAATGAGGATCAATCATGGAGTTTACTGAACAGGATCGTATCGCGTTATACGATCTCTGGATGTCACAGAAAGCGAAAATGCACATTACGCAGATGGAAATGACGAAACGCCTTGGCTTGAATCATCATGAGTTTTCTTCTCTGCTGAGAGGAAACGCACCATTAACGCTTGGATTCGTCCATCAGCTTTGCGAGCAGTTGCATGTTCAGCCAGCGAAAGTGATTCCCTCATTATCTCAGCGTAATCTAAGCGATTCGCAGTCTATTTTCCTGCAAAGTCGCGTGACGGTTGATGGTGTAATTAAGAACGTGTTTGTTGATGGTAACCAAGTGGTGATTGAATACGAACATCAACTGAATTAATGCATAGGCAAGCTTATAAAAAGAAATGCGGCTCCGAATGGGAGCCGCTTTCTTTTTTTATTTTTATACCAAACGCACGCGTGAGGTGATTGACGTTGTTAGTGAGATCCGATACTGCAGATGCGATATCAGGTCACTGAGATGAGTAAACATTAGTACCGATTCTATCAACAGGCAAATTCTCAAATGATTATTTGTGCATTTAGTCTATTTTTGTGTGATGTTAATTCCATAATTACTATGGATTATTGTTGAAACGATGAGTTTTGACTATCGAGCAGAGTGGAAATGAAGTAAGCGGCAGCCGAACAGTTGCCGAATTTTACTAGGCTTTTATCGCTGTGCAGAAGCTCACATCGGCGTGGTGAGTTTGTGGATCGTAGGAGTGATAGAGCTCAAAACAAGGCCGATCATCAGAATCTAATCCTTGCTCAACCAGTTGTTCCATCAGTTCTTCCCAAGCAAGAGGATACTGCTTAACATCCGTAATCGTTCTACGCATACAGGCATAGTGGCCACCGGGAAATGGCTTTATTTCAACGTCATTATTGCCTTCTACCGCTTCATCAAGCAATAAACAAACGTCGGTGCGGCATTTCTCCGCTGGCGTAATTTCCGGGTTGTCGTGATAGATAAAAATACAGGTATTACCCGCCAATCCTCTTGGGCCTGCCCACTGATAAAGTTTTTGTGTTGCTGGTTCATAATTCTTCCCATACTCGCCAGTTACACGTACAAACGCCAAATGGCTCGCCGGAAAATGTTGCATGTCCATGGTTATACTCCCTGTGTGAGATTTCATTCTAGTGTAGGCTGAACTGCGTTTCTCGACGTGTCCATTCTTGCGTAATGTGTGTCCTATCTTGCTGTTTCTGAGTAATTCAGCAAACTCGCTGATATTCTCACACTTCCTGACTTGAGATGGAGTCAATGCAAAATGCTGTTTGAATGCTTTTGCCAAGCTCTGAGAACTGGAAAAACCAAAGCTTAATGCGGTTTCGGTGACGCTCAGTTTACGGTAAAACAGGAGATTGGCGACTTTCTCCAAGCGCAATCTTCGAAGATGTTCATTTAAGGTTTCTCCGGTGACGGCTTTGAAAATTCGGTGAAAATGATAGGGGGAGAGGTGTGCAAGTGCAGCGACTTCTTCTAAGTTTAGTGGCTCATCAAAATGCGTTTCGAGATGACGTATGACGGGGAGCAGCCGTTTATGGTAGTCGGTTTTCATCAAAGTGCCGTTTGCAGTTGTCTTGATGAAAAGGGTAAATGAAAAGTTGCGTTGAGTGAAAGAGAGCGAAGACCATTTTGTGCAATCGCAGATAAAAAAAGAGCCAACCGCAAAAGCTGCGCTTGGCTTATATACTTGTGAACAATCTGGTTCACTAACAACGTCAGTTGGCTAGGTGACCCTCGGCTTAATAAGGGTCAGTTAGTATAAAGCACTATCCGTGCCAACTTTTAAAAGGGCGAAATTAGGCGATTTTTGTCTGGTTTCTGTGATATTGATTGCTTAATGTGTGACCTTTCTTTGCAAAACGCAATTGCATTTTGCACTTTGCATTTAAAATGCTACTGATAGCATGGGTAAATAGCATATTTTCCCGGCGATCTATTCGCCTGAAAAGAAGACGGGAGCCAGTTGCTCCCGTCGGTCAGAATTGGATAGTGAGCATTGCACTAGAGCATGACCAAGCTCGCTGTGCCTAAAAAAGCAAAAAAGCCAACTACATCGGTTACAGTTGTAAGGATCACCGAACCTGCCAGAGCGGGGTCGAGTTCAAACTTGTCGAGCACAATCGGGATCAAAACACCAAACATGGCAGCGGTGATGATGTTCACCACAATCGCTAAGGAAATCGTCGCGCCAATGACGGGAGACTGAAACCATAACGCCGCCAAACCGCCGATGATCACCGCCCAAAGAAGCCCATTGATTGCGCCGATACTAAACTCGTTTTTGAACAGCGCGAAACGGTTACCGGGAGTAATCTGGTTGAGGGCCATCGCACGTACCATGAGGGTCAATGTTTGGCTGCCCGCAATGCCACCCATCGAGGCGACGATGGGCATCAGTACTGCGAGCGCGACCACTTGGGCGATCACCTCTTCAAACAGACCAATTGTGATGGAGGCCAGAATCGCCGTCAGCAGATTAATGCCGAGCCAAACGCCACGTTTCTTTGAGCTTTTCATCACCGGAGCAAACAAGTCGTCGCCTTCATCCATACCGGTACCCGCCATGAGTCGAGCTTCGTAGATTTCTCTTTGCGTGGTTAGGGCAAATTGCCAGTCAATTTCACCGACCAAGGTTTGGTCTTCATCCACGACAGGCAGTGCGGGTAACGAGCTGTGTTCCACCGCTTCAACGGCTTCTGACAGTGCCATTTTACTGCTGAGTAAATTGACCGGATCGATGGCGAGATTTTTTAGCGTGGTTGTGCCTTCGCTGCGCAGAATCTTGTAGTAATTGACCACGCCGCGAAATTGCTTCTTCTTATTAATCAGATAAATCTGCTGTGGCGTGTCATAGCTGTAGCGCGCCATCAAACGCTTCGCACGATCAACCGAAATGGTGAAAGGAAGAGTGATGATTTTTCGCTCTGCCCAGCGGCCAAGCTCATCATCCCCATACTGGTTGGCCAGATCGAACAGTTCCAGTTCGTCTTTTTCGATCAATGAAAGTGCTTCATTGATGATCTCTTCTGGCAAAGAGTCCGACCACTCGATCAGCGAAAGGTTGTCGAGTTTGGCCAGCGTCAGCTTGAGTTCGACTTCCGATAGCGCAGTAATGATCGAGTAGCGCACCTCAGAGCGCATGTCAGTCAGCACATCAATGTGCATCTCTAGCGGCAATGCGCGCCATAAACGCACACGGTCATCGACAGGGAAAGCTTCGAGAATCAGCGCCACGGAACCCGATTCAAGACCGTGTTCGATGGATTCGTTTATTAAGGCGATCTGTTCTGAGTCATCTGCTTTGGCTATCTGTTCGATAAGCAGGGGCAGATCTTGGAATTCGCTCACAAAGCATCCCCCGAAATAAAAAATGAAAAATTGCGAGAGTTAAGGTACTTGAAAGTCGATGAAATTCAATGGTTGTGTGGAAAAATAATCAAACAGGCTGTAACAACGCTTTTTCTTTGTGCAGAGCAACGGTAGTGAGATAACGGCTAAGCGGTGTTTTTAATATCCAGCTTGCAGAGAAGGTTCAACCTAAACGAGCTGATGCACATTTCTTTGCGTTTATGATCAATATTTCGCTTTGTGTGGTGAGTACACTGATTTGCGGCGTGCCGCTGGAACAGATTGCCCAGCGGCTAGGCTATAGCAGCCTGACGGGGTTTAGCCGCATGTTTAAGAAACATCGCGGTGTGACGCCCAAACAGTACCAGCAGCGTTTACAGGAACGTTTACTCTGAAGATGAGGCTGGCTGATGCCAACGCTCGCCATAGGCAGATGAGTAATCGGGCGCGGGATAGCCAGCATGCTCCGGCACTGGGATGAGCGGGCCGACCACAGTCCGGTAGGGTAACACGCCTGCCCAAACGGGCCTGTCGAGATCCGCTTCATCATCGTTCACGCCAAAAGCACTGATTTTCACCGAAGCTTCGTTGAGGGGAATGGCCAACAGCTGCGTCGCGGTTAACTCTTTGTGATTGCTAAGGCGCACTTGCTGCGTGCGGCCGGGGGCGATCTGTTCAATGAAGTGATTAAGCAAACGATCTTTTTCTTGTTCATCATCGATGACGTGAAAACAGCCAAACACCACAGCACAGCGATAGTGAGCGCTGTGATGAAAGGCAGAACGCGCCAGTACCCAACCATCAAACAAGGTAAAGGTGAGACAGGTTGCAGTGCCCGCTTGGAGTGATTTAATTAGCCGACTGTTGCGCGCGCCGTGGATATAAACATGATCCTCGACTCGCCATGCCAGCATGGGAATCACGACGGGGCCGGACTCTTCTTCGATCGCGATGTGGGCAATCAGGCTCTCATCAATAATCTGATGCAGCTTCTCAGTGTCGAATACCGCTTTACGCGCGGCTTTGTTGATTTGGGTTCTTTTGCTGTTTGATAACATGTCCTTTCCTACTGCATGTTGAATTCTTTGCGTTATAAATACGAATTAATTGGACTGGCATAAAGTGCCAATTTTGGATTATTGTTAGATCCAATTAACACAAGGAGTGGCTGATGATCCCGATAGACAGTGGTGATCTAAGAGTTGAGCGGCAGGGAAGTCATTTACAGCAGGCGCTCTATTTGGCGATTCGCGACAAGATTATGCATGGGCTTTGGAGCAACCAAGGGCGATTGCCGGCGACCCGAAAATTAGCGGAAGAGTTGGCGGTGAGTCGCAATACGGTTACCGCTGCCTACGAGCAGCTTTGTGCCGAAGGTTATATCGAGAGTCGGCGCGGCGCCGGTTTTTACGTTGCAGTGGAACTGCCCGAGCACTATTTGGCTAGTGGAAAACCCGACGCGTCGTTGCAGGAAGTCAGCGATGAAGAACAGCCAGAGAAAATCAATCAAGCGTTTGCGCCCGGCGTGCCGGATTTGCAGCAGTTTCCGCTGGTGCTGTGGCAAAAACAGTTACAGCGGCAGTTAGTGCGTAAAAACGCTCTCGGCAATCAATCGATCAAAGGTTGTTTAGAGCTGCGTGTCGCCATTGCCCACTATTTAGCGACCAGTCGCTCAGTGCAATGTACAGCAGAGCAGATTGTCATCACGTCCGGCGCACAGCAGGCGCTCACGATCGCCACGTTATGCGTCATGGGGTGTGGCGATCGTTTGCTGATGGAAGAGCCGGGCTATACGCAAATGCGTAAGGTCGCGACGCTTTTCGGCATTGAAATTGAAAGGCTGCCTGTGCAAGTCAAGCAAGGCATTAACGTGCAGCAAGTTTGCCAAAGTACGTGCCGTGCTGTCTATCTGACGCCAAGCAACCAGTATCCGATGGGAACCACACTGAACACAGAACAGCGGTTGCAGATTATCGATTGGGTAAGAGAAAAGCAGCGGTGGATCATTGAAGATGACTATGACAGCGAGTTTCAGTTTGCGCATCGACCTTACACCAGTTTGCAAGGGCTGGCGGCGCAAGTCGGCGAAGCGCAGCAGGTCATCTATGTCGGTTCGTTTAGCAAGGTGATGTTCAATGGACTGCGCCTTGGCTATGTGGTGCTGCCCAAAGCTTTGGTCGAGAAGGCGTGTACGATTAAAGATGCCCTCACCGGTGATTCGCCTACGCACACCCAACTGGCGTTGGCGCAGTTTATTGCTGAAGGGGATTTGATGCGGCACATTCGCAAGATGCGCCGCATCTACAAGCAAAAACATCAGCAGATGGTGGAAAGTATTGCGCGACATTTCGCTTCAGAGCTCGAAATCATCAGTCAAGCCGCCGGATTACACATCACAGTGCGTTGGTGGCAGGGCATCACTGAGCAAGAGTGGGTACGACGCGCTAAGGAGAACGGTATTATCGTGCGGCCGCTGAGCTATTATGAGCATAGCGCCTATGAACACAGCTCCTATGAACAGAGCGCCGAACAGCAACGCGATTGGCATGGTGCGGTGCTGGGATTTGGCAATGTTCGTATTGAGGATATTGACGACAAAGTGGCACTGCTGGCAAGCTTGTTCAAGGCCGATTCTGCCGTGACTTAAAGGAACTCTATTATGTGTCGTTGGTTAGCCTATCAAGGAGAGCCGATTTATCTTGATGAACTGGTATACAAGCCAGAGCATTCTCTTGTGCATCAAAGCCTTGAGGCGAGAAAAGCGGTAACACGCGTCAACGCCGACGGCTTTGGTTTGGGTTGGTATACCGAACGCTCAACGCCAGGGCAGTTTCACGAAGTGCTGCCTGCTTGGGGAGATGAAAACTTACGCTCGCTGGCGCACCATATTCGCTCTCACCGTTTTATGGCGCATGTGCGTTCGTCAACGGGCGCTTCCGTCTCCCGTTCGAATTGCCACCCATTTATCTTCGAAAACTGGATGTTTTTGCACAACGGGCAAATTGCCTGTTTTGAGCAAGTGAAATTTGCCCTTGAGCGCTTGCTGCCGGAGAGTCTCTACGTGCAAAAGCGCGGCACGACTGACAGCGAGTTGCTGTTTTTGCTGATGCTCAAAAACGGTTTGCAAGATGATGCGCTCAGCGCGATTCGCCGCACGCTGGCTGAGGTGAATCATGCCATGAGTGATAAAACCATCTGTGAGCCTTTTAAAGCATCGATTTGCATTTCCGATGGCGAGCAGTTTTGGGTAGTCCGTTATAGCTCGGCAGGTGAGCCGCCGACGGTATTTATCGAGCAAAAAGGACAAGCGATCATCTTGGCCTCAGAGCCGCTGGATGCGGCAGGTAACTGGCAAAAAATAGCGCCACAGACCGTGACGCACATTCATCATCAGCAGATCGACAGCCACAGCATAGACTAAATCTGCGCTTTTTTAGCTTGTTTTTGCCCTTGGAAAAGAAACAGAGAGAAGATGGTTAACGCGTAGAGCATTGACCATCCTAAACAGACGAAAACCAAGGTACACAGCACAAGAGATAACGCTGCCAGCCATTTGGCGCTGCCAGTTAGCAGTTTATAAGCCGCCAGCATGGCAAGCAGGTAAACCAAAACGAACACACTGTTGGCCAGTTTAAGGAAGAACTCCAAATCTAGGCCAGATAAATAACCGACCAAGCAGGCAAGGGCTAAGACTATGCCGACGCTTAACGTTGCGTTAAATGGTACGCCACGTGAGGAAAGTCGAGCCATCTTGCCTTGCGGCTTATGAGCTCTGGCTTGCGCCCAGATCATGCGTGATAGGCTTTGCGTGTAGAGATTGACGCTGGCAAAGCAAGCAGAAAAACCAATGATGCTGATTAACACCTTGGCATTAGCGCCAAAGAGCTGCTCGCTCAACCATGGGATAGAAGCACTATCAAACTGTGCGCTGCCGTACGCGCCAAATTTGAGGATCACCACCGAACAGGCCCAGTAGGTTGCCCCAGCAACAAAACAGCCAATAATGATGGCGATGGGGAAATCTCGCTGCGGATTTTTAAACTCTTCCCCCATATGGGCAAATGCTTCAATGCCGACAAAACACCAGAACATCACCGCCAATGCCGTGGTGATCGAATAGAGCGCGCTGCTTTCAAGGGCCGGCATGTGCAGGTCACTCATGCCGACATCGCCTTGCCAGAAAAAAGCGCCGACCAGCGCGAAAATGGCCAGTGCAATCGCGGTTTGTAGGTGACCAGACGATTTTGCTCCAAGCAGATTAACGCCGACTAATAACGCCACGGTGATCAATTGTGCGCTGAGATTGCCATCCAGTGGCGCTGGCAAGAGTTGTTGCAAAAAGCCCGCAGCTAAAGCAATCGCAGCAGGTACACCAACGGGAATGACCGAAACAAACAGCCAAGCCACTGCGCTTTCTAAGCGAGGGTTAAAGGCTTGGCGAACGAAATAAGCCGTTCCGCCAGCATTGGGATAACGCTTGCCTAACTGCGCAAACGTCAGCGCCACCGGGCAAATGAGCACAAACAGAATCAGCCAAGCCCACAGCGAGTAGTGACCCGCGATACCGGCGGCGATCGCCGGGATCATAAATAGCCCGGTGCCCATGAGGGTAGTGGAGAGCTGTCCGATACCGGACAGTAAAGTAATTTCCTGTTTGAGTTGACCCATGGAGCGCTCCCTGCGTGCCTTAACGCTTATTTTTATCATCAATAGTGTGAAATCAATCCGACTCAGCATACTGGGTTCTGCACGAAAACACAGCAGACAATTTGCCTTGTTTGAGCGACGAATTGACGGAATCAGGGGCTTTCTCTTGGCAAAACGGCGCTAGTTAGGTGGAGATGGGTATCTGCGTGATTTACGGGTAGAATGCAACGACAAAAAGGAGAGGTTGCAGTGAGAAAAGATGGATAAGTTTGATAAAAAAATCATCACCATGTTGCGAGAGGATGCGCGTTGTTCTGTCACCGACATCGCCAAAGCGGTGAACCTGTCGCGTTCCGCGGTCGCGGCACGGATCAATAAGCTGGAAAGTGATGGGGTGATTTTAGGCTACCATGCTGACATTGCCGACCCGGCAGCGGGGGAGAAAATCGGCGCGTACTTGGCACTGAAATTTGATACCTCCTCATCCAGCCATTTTTGCGAGTCATACGCCAAGCAAATTTACCTGATTGATGGCGTTAAGTGGTGCCATGCGATCAGCGGAGAAACCGACATGATGCTGTATGTCGAAGTGGCCAGCATGACACGCTTAAATCAAATTCGTGAAGAGATTCAGGCTTATCCGGATCTCAAACACGTGATGACTCACATGGTGTTGAATGAATTTTTTAATATCTGCAAAGTGAGCAAGTAATGAAAACAGGCCGTTTCTTACTGGCAAACAGTGTCTTGCAAACAAACCGACTCTTTTGGCTGTGTGAGTCGCAGCACATCGGATACTGGTTAAGGAAGCGTTTATGCTAAGCAACATCAACCTCAATTTGCTGCGTTCGCTGCATGTTCTGTTGGACGAGTGCCATGTTAGCCGAGCGGCTGAGCGTTTGCACATCACCCAATCGGCGATGAGCCGTCAGTTGGCACAACTGCGAGAATTGTGTGGCGACCCGCTTTTGGTTCGCGATGGCAATCGACTTGTCCCTACCGCTCGCGCGTTGGCGTTACAGAGCAAGTTATTGGGTCTGCTGGATGAGTTTGAACATCTATTTGCGGCACCTTCTTTTGTACCCGAGCAGTGGCAAGGGGAGTTTGTTTTCGCCTCAAGTGACTACGTCGCACAATATATTTTCCCAGCGGCCGCGCAGGCGCTTATGCAGCAAGCGCCGAGACTTAATCTCAGCTATCGTTTGTGGCAACCGAGCTATCTGACGGCGCTACTCGACAGTGGTATTCATCTCGCTTCGACCATGTTGCCTCAGGCGCCACGCGATCTTTCCAGTGTGCACATCGGGCAGGATAGTTCGGTCTGTCTGATGCGCGCGGATCATCCGCTGGCGCAGCAATCATCACTGAGCTTGGATGCTTTTCTCGCTTACTCACACATTAAAGTCACCGGTGGCGGCGATAAAGACTCGGCCACCGATCGCGCGCTGGGTGAAAAAGGGCTAGCACGCCGCATAGCGCTGCAAGTACCTTTTTTCACCGCCGCGGTCAACTGTCTGCTGCAAAGCGATCACCTGATGGTGGTACCAAAGCATATCGCAGTGAATTTGGCAAAAAACCACCCTCTGGTCGATCTTCCGCTGCCGCTTTCCACCGAGCCGCATCAATACTGGCTGATGTGGCATCCCAAATACGATAGCGATTTAGCGCACCGCTGGGCAAGGGAAGTGGTGTTAGCCATTATGCTCAGTTGCCAGTACTCAATCGGTATGATTTCAGATCATCATCATCATGAAGAAGTTTGATTTCATTTCATTTTCAACACAGGTTACTGTGCAGTTTTACTGGAGATGAACATGACACTGACGGTTTGGCTATCACTATTTACGATTTGTATTCTAGGCGCAATGTCGCCCGGCCCGAGTTTGGCGATTGTGGCGAAACATGCGCTTGCTGGCGGGCGAAAAAACGGTTTGGCGACCAGTTGGGCACACGCGTTTGGTATTGGTATTTACGCCTTTGTTACCCTGATCGGCTTGGCGGTGGTACTGCAACAATCCCCGCTGCTGTTTAAAACCATTAGTTACGCTGGGGCGGCCTATCTGGCGTATTTGGGCGTGAACGCGCTGCGCTCAAAAGGTGGCGTGGCTGCCAAGTTGGAATCGGGCGAGCAGACATCCGTATGGCAATCAGCAAAAGAGGGCTTTTTGATCTCGATTCTCAGCCCAAAAATTGCGCTGTTCTTTATTGCTTTGTTTAGCCAGTTTGTTGCGCTGGGCAATGAGTTGAGTAATCAAGTCATCATCGTTGCGACGCCGTTTATTGTCGATGGCTTGTGGTACACCTTTATCACCATAGTGTTATCGAGTTCCAAAGTGGTGGATAAGATCCGCGCCAAAGCGCAGTTGATTGATCGGCTGTCAGGCGTAGTGCTGATTCTGTTGGCGCTGCGTGTGGTGGTGACGATTTAGCGAATACTCACTGCAATAAAAAACGGAAGCGCGGCTTCCGTTTTTTCTTCTCTCTATTTTGCTATTGCGCTTCTTGCTGTTGCCGTTTTTGGCGTGCTTTACAGCGCTGCAAGAATCGTTTCGGCGTTACTCACTTCGAATGACTTCGGCGCTTCCACATTCAGTGTGGTTACCACACCATTGTCGATTATCATCGCGTAGCGCTGTGAACGTACGCCGCCAAAGCCAGCGGTATCCATCTCAAGCCCCAGTGCTTTGGTAAAGCTTGCATCACCGTCGGCCAACATCATCAGCTCGGAAGCATTTTGCGCTTCGCCCCACGCTTTCATCACAAATGCGTCGTTAACCGAAACACAAGCGATGATGTCCACGCCTTTGGCTTTGAGTTGATCCGCAAGTACCACGTAACCCGGTAGATGCGCTTCAGAGCAGGTTGGCGTAAATGCGCCCGGAACAGCAAACAGGACGACTTTCTTACCGGCAAACAGTTCTTGAACAGAATGGTTGACCATACCATCTTTGGTCAATTGACTCAGTGTCGCGTTTGGCAGGGTTTGTCCTTGTTCGATCATGGTTTTTTCCTTTTTCAATGACTAAGAATACCTGAGCAGTGTAGTACGGATTTTGCCGATTAAACACAGACAAAAAACGGGGGTACTGAACAAAAACCACCAGCGAATGACAAAAAGAAAAAATCCGGGCGAGCCCGGATTTTTCGATGGTGCGGAAGATTAGCGAATGATCATCTGTTCGCGGCCAGGGCCAACAGAAACCATGCTCACGGGCACGCCCATCAGCTCTTCAATACGCAGTACATATTGCTGCGCAGCGATAGGTAGCTCGTCGAATTGACGGCAGCCCGTGATGTCTTCACTCCAACTGTCCATCTTTTCATAAACAGGTGCGAGCGCCGCTGTTTGTGGCCAAATTGGGTTTTCGCTGTGTTCGCCTTGATAGGCAACGCAAATTTTTAGATCAGCAAGGCCAGTTAGGCAGTCAAGCTTGGTCAGGGCAATCTCAGTTGCGGCTTGCAGTTCAACGCCATTTTTGGTCGCCACCGCGTCAAAGTAACCCATATCACGTGGGCGACCCGTGGTTGCGCCGAACTCGTTGGCAAGTTCACGAAACGCATCTTGCTCTTCCATCGCGGTGATCAAGGTGCCTGTCCCTACGGAGGAGCTGAATGCTTTAGCGACCGCAATCACGCGTTCAGGGCGAAGAGCTGGCAAGCCGCTGCCAATACCCGCGTAAGCGGAGACGACGTTGGAAGAGGTCGTCCAAGGGTATTCGCCATAAACCAAGTCACGACCCGCGCCCAACTGCGCTTCAAACAGCAGGTTGGATTGCTCAGCTTGCAGCGCTTTTAGTGGGGTTGAAACGTTGCAAATCGCATCACGCCAAGGAGCAGAAACCTCAAGCAGCCAATCCGCCATCTCTTGCGCGCTTTGAGTAAAGTTGAAATCTGGATATAGAGCGCGCAGTTGTGGCAATTTCCAATCGAGCAGGAACTGAATGCGCTCCACGAGCACTTCAGGTTGCTTCAACCAGCCGACCAGAATGCCTTTTTTCATCACGCGATCGCCGTACGCCGGAGCGATGCCCTGACGAGTCGAGCCATACGCTTTGTCGCCTAAACGCTGTTCTTCTAGCGTGTCTTCCAGTGCGTGCAGCGGTAGACAGAATGTCGCGCGATCAGAGATGCACAGGTTCACAGTTACGCCTGCTTGTTCCACTTCTGCCAGCTCTTTGCTCAGTGCTTCAGGGCTAATCACCATGCCTGGCCCAAGCACGGCCAAACAACCTGGGTTAAATACGCCACTCGGTAGCTGGTGCAGCTTAAACGTACCGAGGTGGTTTACCACGGTATGGCCAGCATTATTGCCACCTTGGAAACGAATACTTGCAGCGGCGTGTTCGGCCAAAAAGTCAACGATACGACCTTTGCCTTCATCACCCCAGTTGGCACCAACAACAACGATAGACGACATGAGAATTCCTCCGAAATAAGACCGAAGCATCTTAGGTGGATAGTCTTAATAAGAGAAATTAATTATACTCATCAAGCCAATAATAAACTCATATGGGGAAGTGATGCTGGATCTCAACTGGTTAAAAACCTTTGTCACTTTGGCTGAGGTTAAGCATTTTGGTAAAACCGCCGCGGAGCTGCATATGACGCAGCCTAATGTCAGCTTGCATATCAAGCAATTAGAGCAAAACACCAAAGCAAAGTTGATTGAGCGAAATCCGGTACTGCTAACCCCGGCAGGTAAGCGGCTACTGAAATCGGCCAAGATGATGTTAGGGGAGTTGCAAATTTGCCAAGCGGATCTCAATGCCATCAACGAACTCACACAAGGGACGCTGTCGATAGCGGCAAGTGACATTGTGTCGCGTCTGTTGTTGATCCATCCTTTTCAGCGCTTTAAAAACGATTACCCCGGCATTGACTTGGCGCTGTTTAATACCACCTCTGCGCAAGCGGTTGAGTTGGTGAAAAGTGCCCGCGCCGACATCGGCTTTGTGATTGCGCAGAAAGAGAGCCAGCCACTGCATTTTACCGCGCTGACCCAGATTCAGTGGTGTGCGTTTGGTGATGATCTGTTTGCGAGTGATTGGGGAGAGCAAGATAAGCCGACTCTGATTCTGCTTGGTCATGACACACGAACGCGGGAGCTGATTGATGCTTCTTTACCCAAGTTAGCCTTGCCCAAATATCGCGTGATGGAAGTGGGCAGTGTTGAGGCGCAAATCGACTGGGCGCAAGCAGGCTTTGGCACCGCGATTGTGCCGGATTTTTCACTGCACACCAAAGCGGCACTGACGCGAACGGTGACCCATTTGGAGGCGTTCCCAGCCACCGATTTTGGTTATATTGTGAGGCAAAACCAAGTGTTATCGAAAGCGGCCAAGCAGTTGCTTGGCTGGGTGGAAGAGTATGCGCAATCGACAGACTGGCATTAATGGTGATTAGTGACGGCGTGGGACTTCTTCCCATTCTCCTTCAATCACGTGTGGGTCCTGTTGGGTCTGCGGCGATTGACGGCGAAGCTGCTTTTCTAACTTTTTACCGGTGATCAAAGCGGCGATGGTCAATGGAATGGCCAGCAGCAAACTAAACATCAGGGTAAAGAGCGCGGCGATTGCGGTCAAAGTCACTAGGATGATTCGTTGCATCGTTGTTTCCTCAGTTTGCACTACAAAATGCGATAGACAACACAATAACCAGCGGGAGATGAATCAAGGATGAACGAGCAGAAAAGGTGCCTGCATCAGGGTCACAGGCACAAACGGGGGAGAGATTCTACCTTTGTCACTTAGCGCGTTCATGCTGTTGGCTAGCACGCTAACTGATTTAGGTTTGTTGTTGTAATAATGCCGGCTCAACCGCGGTTTACAACCGCTTTTAAGCCCAAATGGACAAATCATGTCACCGACTCTCGTTGCCGTAGGTGGAGCAAAGAGAGTCAGTCAGTTCGCTTTCGATGCGGTGCTAGTTGTGGAGCAAGCTATTACACACGAGGGAAAGTTTGATAGCGAACGCCCATCATTTGTTCCATACAGTGAACGACTTGGCAACTGTAGCCAAACTCGTTGTCATACCAAATGTACAGCACACAGCGGTTGTCTTGGGCGATGGTCGCCTGACCATCAACCACACCCGCATGGCGAGAGCCGATGATGTCGCTGGAAACAATCTCAGTTGAGTCCGTGAAATCGATCTGTGCAGAGAGAGGTGAAGCCAGTGCCATTTCGCGCAGGTACTCGTTAAGTTCTTCTTTACTGGTGGCTTTTTCCAAATTGAGGTTAGCCACGGCCATAGAAACGTTCGGCGTTGGTACACGGATGGCGTTACCAGTGAGACGGCCTGCCAACTCTGGTAGCGCTTTGGCGACGGCTTTGGCTGCGCCAGTTGACGTCAATACCATGTTGAGCGCTGCGCCACGACCACGGCGATCGCCTTTGTGGAAGTTGTCGATCAGGTTTTGATCGTTGGTGTAAGAGTGCACGGTTTCGATATGACCAGAAATCACCCCATACTTGTCGTTGATCACCTTTAGCACTGGCGTGATGGCGTTGGTGGTGCAACTTGCGGCAGAGACAATTTTGTCGTCCGCTTTGATCACATCCTCGTTCACCCCAAACACGATGTTTTTGATGTCGCCTTTACCCGGTGCGGTCAGCAGCACTTTCTCTGCGCCTTTGCACTCAAGATGCTGGCCTAAGCCTTCTGCATCGCGCCAGACACCCGTGTTATCCACGACTAACGCGTTGTTAATGCCATAAGCGGTGTAATCCACTTCTTCGGGCTTGTTTGCGTAGATGAACTGAACGTAGTTACCGTTGATGATGAGCGCATTACGTTCTTCATCAATGATGATGCTGCCGTTGAACTGTCCATGAACGGAATCGCGTCGCAGCAGGCTTGCGCGCTTTTGTAAGTCACCCTCTTTGCCACCGCGAACAACGATGCCGCGTAACTTGAGCGGGTAACCCGGGCCGCTTTTTTCTATCAGAAGACGAGTAAGCAGACGACCGATACGTCCAAAACCGTACAACACCACATCACGGCTTTTGAGTGAGGACTCTGCATCCAACGCGCCAACCAGTGCAGTCTGCAGATAATCTTCAAGTGCCGAAGTATCTTCATGACTTTCCCAGTATTGGTGCGCCAATTGGCCAACATCTACGCGGCAGGACGCGATGCTCATCTCGCTGATAGCTTGAATAATTGGCAGAGTTTGCTCTAAAGAGAGCGGAGTGCCAGTGTAACGTCTGGCGACGCGATGAGTTTTGAGAATGTCGATGGTAGTTGCGTTGATCAGTGTCTTACCAAACAGAATCACTTCGACGCCTTTTTGTCGATAAAGTTTGCCGATAAGAGGTGTAATCGATTCCGCAATCGTTTGGCTGATTTGCCAGTCTTGGAGATATTTCTCTGGACTCATGTTTCTATTGGACCTTTCACGTTTTTTAAGGGCTGACCTTACTCTCTGAATGTAGGGGGACAGAAAGTAGGTATAAGGTTTGTAATGGTGTTGTAATATTTATGTGGCGGGATTTTACAGTCCGATGGGTTATTCTGCTAGAAAAAATAAAGCCAGTGAAAATGACTGGATATGTCGATGATTTAGGCGATTTTCCGCAGATGTCTAGGGCTAAATCACTATTGACATTTGCAAAAACACAAACTTATTTTGTGCATATAACGATCACTTTGGCTCAGTGAATGAAATTAGAATTAAATTGTTGCATTAATTGTTGATTTCACTCGATATAACTACGGAAAAAGTAAACAAAAAATCCTGATTTTATTGTGGCTATTTACGGGGTGCTCCTGATCCAACGGCATCGCTGCGTTTGCATCGATGCTGCTCACATTTTTGTTGCGGGCCATTTTTAGAGAAAGTCGCCTGTAAAATGAGACGTGTGCCTGAGCTGCCTTAAAAGTGCACATTCGCCAATCCATGTCGTCTGATTATGAAATTAGTCTAGTATTAAGAGTGGGCTAGGCTGCAACTACTCAGGGACTCTCGCGATGATGGCGACCATTTTAATCAAAACTCGTCTTGTGCTGCTTTCATTACTGCCCGCTTTGGTGATTTTAGGATTAGTAGTGCAACAATTGCTGAACAATCAGCAACAGTCAGCATCGTTGGAACAGGCGATGGTGCGAATGGATATCTTGCAGGGGGTGACGAAAACGAGTTTGGCGCTATTTGACTATCAACAAGGTCAAAGTCAAACCTTGGACGATTTGGAGTTCAGCGTTCCCCCTTCTTGGGGAGCTGTGGCTGAGTCGACTTTGCAAATCACTGGTTTGGAGCAGGAGCTAAACGATGCTTTAGCGTATGTGAGTGGGCAAAAAGCCTTGACCAAAGAGATTGCAGACCCGCTGTATGCGTCGCTTTATCATGTTTTGCCTACGCTCAGCAGCACGCATTTTCACCTTGATGACGACACATTGGAACGTCAAACGAAGATCTTGCTTGAGCTCAGTTTGCTGCAAATTTGGACTATTGAAGAAGCGAGGTTGGACGCTCCAAAGCAAACAGGACAGGACTTGGCGGCTTGGTATCGTGTGCTGGAACATCAGCGAGTGAGCCGACAAAACTTGTTAGCGTTGGGCAATGGACAGTCAAATGTGGATGCGCTGGTCAGTTTTCTCAGCTCCGATCGTTATCTCAGCGCTATGCAGTTTCGCGATGGATTCAGCGCGAGTTCGGCAGGCAACCCAACGCTGGGCCCTGCAGAAATAAGCCTCTACCGCTCTGAGCTGATTTATCGAGTGCATACCTTGTCTGAGTTAGTCAGCCACTTTTTCGTCAGCGTTGAACGCAATTTACAATGGCAAATGGAGCATAAACATCAGCAGTTTGCCGCTATGCTAGGCTTACTCGCAGCGCTGCTGACATTGATCTTTTTCTTGGCTAAATCCATCTGGCAGCGAGTAGAAGGCAAACTCAATGCGATTCTTCGCGCGTTGCAATGCTTAATCGAAGACGAGCAGGGTCGCTCTGACTGTCATGTCGGCGTGGAAGGCAACGATGAGCTGAGCGAATTCGCCCGACGCATTAACCAGATCATAGACGCTAAGCAACAACAAACGAAGGAACTGATTGAAGCGAGGGAAGCGGCGGTCTCGGCCAATCGTGCTAAATCCACCTTCCTGGCCAATATGTCGCACGAGCTGCGCACTCCGCTTAATGGCATTATCGGTATGACGGAAATTCTCACGCAAAGTGACATGAACCAAGCGCAGAAGGAAGTACTTAACGACATCGACGCCTCTTCACAATCGCTTTTGATACTGCTCAACGATATTTTGGACTTGTCGAAAATTGAGTCCGGCAATCTCAACTTATGCTTAGAAGAGACCGCACTGCGTGAAACGCTCTATCAGTCTATTTCCCTTTTTCAGCCCAAAGTGAGCAGTAAAAACTTAGAACTGTATCTCTCTATGGATGAAAATCTGCCTGCGAAAGTGTTGGCGGATGAACATCGCATCCAGCAAGTTTTGACCAACTTGATTGGCAATGCGGTCAAATTCACCGATAAAGGACGTGTTTCGGTTGCGGTCGAATATAACGCTGAAACCGCAAGCCAAGGCATCTTGACAATCAAAGTGGCGGACACCGGGATAGGTATTGATAAAGCCAAGTTGGCCACCATTTTTGAGCCTTTTACGCAGGAAGATAACAGCATTACCCGTCAGTTTGGAGGAACTGGCCTTGGTCTCACCATTTGTCGCCAACTGTTGGCGATGATGGGCGGAGAACTGACCGCCACGTCCACCAAAGGGTTAGGAAGCTGCTTCTCATTTACCATTCCGATCAAAGTCTTGGAAGGAAGTCACTGGAGCCCTGACGAGATAAAACGAGGTTTGTTGATAGCCGACTCCGGCCCGTGAAATTCGTCGCTGGGAAAACGAGCAGGGGAGCGATAAAACCTTGATTATTGCACTGACGGCGAGTGTGCTTGAGGAGGATATTCAGAGCTGTTTTGATGCAGGAATGGATGCGTATCTACCTAAACCTTACAAATCCAATCAGCTGTATGAACTGTTTGATGAACTCATGGCCTCCTAGTAAAGACTGCGCAGTCGCCAATAGCTAGGGCGACTGCGTCAAGTGAGGTTAGCGAGTTGGTGATTGCGCGGGATCCGTTTGATTGAGCAACTTGTTCAGCGCAGAACGATAGCTAAGCCAAGCGACAAAGCCCGCCAGTAGGTTGCCCAGTGCTGCGCCAATAAATAGCCCTTGCAAACCCGCTAACTGCGCGCCGAGCCACAAGCAGGGTAAGAAGAATGCGAACAGGCGTAGCGCGGAAATGGTCAAAGCGGTATAGGACTTACCCAGCGCATTACAGACCGAAACCATTAGCATACAGATGCCTAGTGGGCCAAGGCTCAGCGGCACGATGAGCAAGTGCATGTTGAGCACCGACTCTACGCCGTGATCGCTGGTCATCAGCGCGGACAGCTGACCTGCCAATAGCATGCTGACTATCGCCAGAGCGGATTGGAACAGCAGTACAAAGCGAGTGGCAATGTTCACCAGTGATTGAATATCGGCGAACTTTTTTGCTCCCAAAAGACGTCCGACCATCGGCGGCATCGACATGGTCAGGGCAAGCACGCCGACCAAGGTAAAAAACTCGAAACGTGACCCAAGAGCCCAAGAAGCGACAGCTGCAGTACCGAAGCCTGCGATGAGTTTGGTTGCCAGCATCGAAGAGACAGGCGGTAACAACTGGCTAATCATCGCCGGGCCCATAATATGGCCTATAGCGGCAACGCTTGCAGAGACGTTAAGATCGTCTTTGGCAAAACTGATCCATGAGTTGCGCTGTAGTCGTGGCGCGATGACTAAAATGCCAAAACCAAAAGCGACGATGGTTGCAATCGCGGCACCTTCGATCCCCATATCCAAGGTGAAGATAAACAGCGGATCCAATGCCAAGTTAAGACCGCTGGTCACCATCATCATGGTGCCTGGCAGTATCGTATTGCCGTTCGAGCGGCAAATGCTGTAGAGGAAATAGAGCATCGCTCCAGTCCAGGCACTGATAAGCCAGTAGGGCCAGTAGCTGTCGATGATGGCGTACACACTTTCTGGTGCACCGAGAAGTTGTAAAATCCAGTGGCGAGTAAACCAAAGCAGTGCACACACCAAAGCAATGCCCACTGCGCCCATCAGTACAATTAGCCCTGCCAGTTGGCGAGCGTATTGCGCTTGGTTCGCTCCTAGTGCTTTGGAAATGACCGAGGTGGTTGCTATGCCTAAGCCTACTTGGATACCGATGATCACCATCTGCAGTGGTAGGGTAAACCCTTGTGCGGCCAACGGCAAAATGCCCAACTGCCCGATGAAAGCGCTATCAACCAATTGGAAACTCATGATGGAGAGTACGCCGAAAAGCATTGGCCACGTCATGGCGAAAAGCTGACGTGATAACGAAGGAGTGTTTTGTGTCATAAATTCGATGTGTGAGCTGTCATGGCACAAAGTCTACATGACTCAGACAACTTGTGGGAAAAAGATTCATCCCGTTTTTTTATGTGGTTAAGCGCCAATGTTCAGGCAATAAAAAACCCCGCCGAAGCGAGGTTTAGCTGACAGATACAATGTAAATTCAACTGTGGCTTATTTCTTAGCACCAGTCGCTTGTTTGTCTGCTTCTGTCAGCTCACGAATACGACGGCTGATGTCGCGGCGTGCTTTCGAAATCTCTGCGCTCTTGATGATGTGATCGTCGACGCGGTCTTCGTAGTCGGCTTTCATGTTCTTGATGATGGTCAGAATTTCATCATAAGTCATGTTAGGTTTAATGTAATCCAATAGGTTTTCGAGCAGTTCAACCCGTTTGCTGTTGTCGCGAACTTTTTTCTCATTGTCCAACAGTTCACGTTTCAGTTTGTTCTTGCGGCGTGCCTGCGCGACAATTTCAAATACCGTATTCATAGGTCCCTTACCTCAAATGTGAATGTGAAAAAGCAAAATAACTTCAAGATACCCTTCTTATTATCGCTTTGAGCGCTATCTTGAGGTCACTCTTCTCGGCTATTCGTCCCGTCACAGATTAAAGCACATCATACAAAGTCATAACAGCTTTTAGATCAAGCCAATGCCTGTCTGGATAAGAAAAATACAGATTTTGCCCTGCGAATTGTGTTTAACCAATGGTTCGCTATATTATCTGCGCAACAAATCAATCGATAACCAAACAAAGTCGTATGACCTACGTAAATTCCACGCTTGAAAATGCCGAACAATCCAGCGATGAAAACGCAAAAGATGTGTGTCAGAAGTTAAGGTGCGCCTATATTGATGAAAGAGTCCGATTGGAAGTCGTCGAAGTTGAGCTAAATCGCACCAAGATCGTGATGGTGGATGAAAAGGGAAGAATGCGTAAAATTTCATTGATACCTGAGCACTAACGTTTTGAGTTAAAAAAGAAAAACGTGCTATGGTGTCACGCAAAATAGCCATATACGCCAGATGGTTGTATGCGCAAAATAACAATAAGGATAAGCAAAATGAAGATTGAATTGACCGCCGTTGAAGCACGCGTCATTGGATGTTTGATTGAAAAAGAAGTGACCACGCCAGACCAATATCCGCTGAGCTTAAATGCCCTGACTAACGCTTGCAATCAAAAAAGCAACCGTGAGCCAGTGATGAATTTGTCGGAGTCTGACGTGTTGGATGCCGTCGAACAACTGATTGCTCGCCGTTTGGTCAGTGACGAAAGTGGCTTTAACAGCCGTGTGAGCAAATACCAGCACCGTTTCTGCAATACCGAGTTCGGTGATTTAAAGCTATCGGCTCAGGAGAAAGGCATTGTCTGTTGCATGCTCCTGCGCGGCGCACAAACACCGGGTGAACTGCGTACCCGGACCAATCGTCTCGCAAACTTTGCCGATGTTAAAGAAGTAGAGACGGTGTTGGACAGATTGGCGAGTGAAGAACGTGGCCAGTTGGTGGTAAAACTGCCGATTGAGCCTGGTAAACGCGAAGCGCGCTATATGCATCAGTTTTGTGGTGAAGTAGATGCTAGCCAAGTGGCCTTGTCGATGCCTGCTCATGTTGCCAGTCACACCGGCGACGATCAGCGTATCGCTGAATTAGAAGAGCAAGTGAGCGTCCTCAGGGAAGAGCTTGATGAGCTTAAGGCTTTAGTCCAGTCGCTCCTGTAATGCATCAATGTTCTGTGGGTTCGGAGTGGTCGGTCTATCTGATCCGAACTCGTCTCAATGCCCTGTATTGCGGCATTACCAATAATCTCGAGCGACGCTTTAGCCAACATCAACTGGGTAAAGGTGCCAAAGCGTTGCGCGGTAAAGGGCCATTGGTGCTTGAATGGTCCTATCCTGTTGGTGATAAAAGCACGGCGTTGAAAATCGAACGTCACATCAAATCGCTACCCAAAAGAGACAAAGAGCGCCTAATAAAAGGTGATCTATGTTTGCCTATCGATAATTTTCCTTATTGATATCACTATTTTCAATATAAAACTGATACGCTTTTATTGGACTTGATGAATAACAACAAGGATTGAGCGCATATGCAGCAGCACAATAAAATCGCAGTGGGTATCGGCTTAGCACTGGCTTCACTTTCTTCCTTCGCGGCTAACCACGTTGCGGACGGACGCGGCAACGGCATGGGCAATACTGGAGTCGCATCGGCAGATTATCTGACCGCACCGTTTTACAATCCGGCCCTCGTCGCTGATTTCAAGCAGCAGGATGATTTTGGCCTTCTGTTGCCCTCGTTTGGCGTGAATGTCCGGGACAGTGATGACAGTTTGACAACCATTGACGATCTGCAAGATGCCATCGACCGATATGAGAATTCGGCCAAAGGGCAGGATCAGATTGATCAACTCAACCGTTATATGGATGACTTACAAGGGAACGCTCCGCTTACCGTTAGTAGCAGTTTAGGGTTGGCGCTAGCCATTCCGACCAAAGCGCTTTCTACGAACTTGTTTGCCAGAGGTTACGTTGAGATCGTCGCGTTGCCAGTCATCGTCGATTCAAACGGTAATACGGCGGCGGATGTTGAAGATCGCTATACCGACTCCAGTGTGAAAATGGCGGCATTTGGTTATACGGAGTTTGGTTTGGCGCTGGCCAAAGAGCTTACCTTCTCCGAACAGCGTGTTTCACTGGGTGTTACGCCAAAACTGCAAAAGATGACCACCTATTTTGTTCAGCCGTCGGTCAAAGATTTTGATGTCGAAGATTATGATGAAAGTGAACATGAAGAATCGGCTTTCAACCTCGATTTAGGTGCGGTTTGGTACAAGGACGAGTTTCGTGTTGCCTTTGCGGTGAAAGATCTATTAAGTCAAACCATCGATTTGAAGGACAAAACCGGATTGAAGAAGGACACCTATGAGCTGAACACTCAGATCACCCTTGGTGCGGCTTATTCAGGTGAGCTACTGACGGCAGCAGTTGATTTCGATCTTACCAAGCAAGAGCGGTTTAAGTCACTTAACGATGAAACGCAGTTTGTTCGTTTTGGGGTGGAAGGCAATGCTTGGGGATGGGCGCAACTGCGTGCGGGTTATGAAATGGATCTCGAAGACACGGTAGAAAATGCGTTTACATTCGGTATTGGTATCAGTCCATTTGATGTGGTTAGCTTGGATTTGGCAGCCAGCTACGCGGGCGAAAACCAGTTTGGCGTTTCGGGGAATTTGGCCTTTACCTTCTAAAAACTGAAAAGCACTGATTCTTTCCTCTCGCCATGTCGTGTATGGAATAATAAAGCCCTCAAGCGTAGAGTTTTACTCGCTTGGGGGCTTTTTAGTCAATGCTAAAGTGGATAGACAAATTGTGACGCTGAACTGGAGTCTTAACAGATTTCACGTTACTCTTTTAGTACAACCTGGTTAGGTCATGCCAATAATAAATTCCAAGAATAAATCGAGCGTCACATGAAAAAAGCATTAATGATGTCTTTGCTTTGTTTAGCAAATTTTAGTGCCAATGCACAAACTTCAGAAGTCTTGAACGGATATTGGGCGTATCAAGAATATTTAGAGCGCTTTCCAGAACAAGCCGATTTAACCAATGCGCTTGCGCAAACAGTACGTAACCATCCTGTGCCGCTCAAAGCGTATCAGGCAAAGCCTGTGCGTATTTCGGTGGTGTTTCCCGGCCAACAAGTTTCTGATTACTGGGTTAGGAATCTGAGTGCGTTTGAGAAACGCATGGATAAGCTGCAGATAAGCTATCAGATCAATCAAGTGTTCACCCGTCCAAATGCCGATATTAAGCAGCAAAGCGTATCACTGATGGAAGCGCTAAAAAGTAAGTCGGATTATCTGATTTTTACCCTAGACACCACCCGTCACCGCAAATTCATTGAGCATGTTCTTGACTCCTCGGACACTAAGCTGATCTTGCAAAACATCACCACACCAGTACAGGCATGGGAAAAACGTCAACCATTTTTATATGTCGGCTTCGATCATGCGCAAGGCAGTATTGCGCTGGCTAAGCAGTTGGAAAAAATGTATCCGCAAGGTGGTCAGTACTCCGTGCTCTATTTCTCTGAAGGTTATGTTAGTGATGCCAGAGGCGATACATTTATTCGTGAGCTAAACAGAGACAACCATTTTCAATTGCGCTCGTCGTTCTACACCAAAGCGACCAAAGAATCTGGCTATGAAACTGCTATGATGAGCTTAGAAAAGTATCCAGATGTCAACTTCATCTATGCCTGCTCGACCGATGTCGCCTTAGGCGCGCTTGATGCGTTAAAAGAGCTCAAACGAGACGACATTGTGCTCAACGGCTGGGGCGGTGGATCGGCTGAGTTGGACGCTATCAGCGCTGGCGATCTCGACCTCACTGTCATGCGAATGAATGATGATACGGGTATTGCGATGGCAGAAGCGATTAAGTGGGATTTGGAAGGGAAGAAAGTCCCGACCGTATTTTCAGGAGATTTTGAAGTGGTGACCAAAGAAGATAGCCCGCAACACATTGAAACGCTTAAAGAGAGAGCCTTCAGATATTCTGGCCAATAGTGAATGACAGACGACGCAGCTTCAATCAAACGCCAATCTCTGGCCACATTAATCACCCGTATCTTTTTACTGGTACTTGGGATGATCACTATCGGGATTTTTATCCAGAGTTATTATTTCAGTAATAAAATCATCAATCAGGAAGTGCTGCGCACCAAACAACAAACCTCAGCACTGGTGAGAAATCTGTTTGAAAATCACTTGGTATCGCTGCAGATCCACCATGATAACAGCGCGAAAAGCAGCGCAGTGTTTAACTTTTTCTCACAGAAAGATAGCGAAAACCTTGATTTCTTTTTTCTCAGTGTTGATCAAGCGGATCCGTCTCATACGCCAGAATTTCGCTTTCTCACTGATGCGTCCAGTGTGATTTGGGATGACGGCAATGGTCATTTCTATGGCGTCAATGAAGTGATCTTAGCGAAGATTGCTCGCCGCGTCGCTTTCAATAACAACTGGCACTATCTTTCCATGCTCACTCTGATGGGGCCAAGGCACTTGTTGGTCAGGCGCTCGCCAGTGATTGATCCAAACAGTGGTGAAGTGCGCGGGCAGTTTTATGTCACTATGGTGCTGGATAACAACTTCCCGCTGGTCGAGATGCTAGAGAGTGGCAGTAACAGCGACAGCATTCTTTTATTGGCCGAGCAGAATACCATCGCACATTCAATGAATGGCAACGAGACTTACGACGTGGATACCGTTGTTGAACTGAAAGATGCGGCGGATAACGCGGTGATGCACGATAAACTGGTCAGCCAAACCGCCATTCGTATCAATTCGTCCGATACACCGTTATCCATCTTAGCGGTACAAGACAACAGCCATGTGGCTTCTCTGCAGCGACAACATTATCTCGGTATTATTTTCTCAATTTTACTGATGCTCATGCTTTCAATGGCGATCCGGGTGTGGATCCAAAACCGAGTTGCCAACGCCTTGAGTACCTTGATGAACTACAGTCGCTTTGGCGCCGCGGGTGAGCGCTTTCAGCGATTTTTGGGTTCAGACATTGTTGAGTTCGACCACATTGGGCACACATTGGAAGATACCTTCGAGCAGCTTGAATCTCAGCGTCGCTCTTTTCAGGATCTATTCAATTTTGCCCTCTCGCCTATGATGGTGTGGTCAGAAAATGGTCTGCTGATTAAGATGAATCCCGCCGCGCGTAAAGAGCTGGTGATTGATAGCCTTGATCAACCTGAAATGATGCATCCGGTGTTTCATTCATTTAAGCAACTATTGTTGCCGCACGTCTCCATGGCGGGTCAAGGGGCTACCTTAACGGGCGTCAACGTGCCGATTGGTGACAAAATATTCCGCTGGAACCTGTCCCCAATTATGGTGGAGCACGGCATCAGCGGCATCATCGTGCAGGGGCAGGACATCACCACCTTGATTGAAGCCGAAAGGCAAAGCCAGCTTGCTCGACGTGAAGCTGAGCAGTCTGCAAAGACTCGCGCGGATTTTTTAGCAAAAATGAGCCATGAAATACGCACGCCGATCAACGGTATCCTTGGGATTGCGCAACTACTCAAACGTTCGGTGCAAGGAGAAGAGA
The DNA here is from genome assembly GCF_000764325.1 of Vibrio navarrensis. NCBI lineage: Bacteria > Pseudomonadati > Pseudomonadota > Gammaproteobacteria > Vibrionales > Vibrionaceae > Vibrio > Vibrio navarrensis. The sequence continues at coordinate 2,180,236 of NZ_JMCG01000001.1, forward strand.
ATCTTAAACAGGTGGATGTTCTGTGTCACAGTGGCGAACATCTGCTGGCGGTACTCAATGACATTCTTGACTTCTCCAAGATTGAACAAGGTAAGTTCAACATCAAGAAACGTCAGTTCAGTTTCGCCGATACCTTGTATACCGTGGAGAACATCTATCGGCCAATTTGCCGTGCCAAAGGAGTGGTGCTCTCCATTCAAAGTGCTTTGCCACAGACCTATCAGCTCTGCACGGATCAAGTTCGTCTCAATCAGATCTTGTTCAATCTGATCAACAACGCGGTGAAATTCACCACGCACGGGCACATTGATGTGACTTTCTCTTTGACGTCGAGCGAGCCAACGGCTCAGAAGCTGGAGATCCGCGTTGCAGACACGGGTATTGGTATCGCTCAAGACAAGTTGGAAAGTATTTTTGAACCCTTTGTGCAGGCAGAATCTATTACGACGCGAGAATACGATGGAAGTGGTCTTGGCTTAACCATAGTTAAGAATCTGGTGGAGATGCTCGGCGGGGAGATCAAGATGAAGAGTGAGCTTGGGCAAGGCTCTGAGTTTTGCGTCCTCTTACCGACCAGCGACAGCGATCATGTCGAAGCAAACAGCGGCGTTGCCGTTAAACCAGAAAAGTTATTTGCACAGCCGCTTAAAGTACTATTAGTCGAAGATAACCACACCAATGCGTTCATATTAAAAGCGTTTTGCCAAAAATATCGCATGCAAGTTGAGTGGGTACAAGACGGTACGTTGGCGTTGGAAAAACTAGCAAGCGAGACGTTTGATCTGGTTATCATGGACAATCAGTTACCGAAGATGGGGGGCATCACGGCAACCAAACTGATCCGTGAAGACCTGAAGTTAGCGACCCCAGTTTACGCGTGTACCGCGGACACCCAAGAAGAGACCAAGCATGCTTTCCTATCCGCGGGTGCGAACTATGTGTTGGTGAAGCCGATTAAAGAAGAGGCCTTATACCGTGCTTTTGTGCACTTTAAGCAGCATTTTTGCTAATGAATCTGGCAAATCTTTTGTCAACCCTACAGGGCTAAGCCTGCCCTGCTTTAAAAGAGAGCTCAAGCAGCTCTCTTTTTAATTCGCTGGTCATTCTCACTTCTTGTTCGAAAGTGATGCCGACAAACCAGCCGTTGGGCATTTTACGCACACTTGCGATATGGCAGCCGTTATCTGCAGAGATAAAGCGGTTTAGTGTGGACTCGACTTTAACAAAAGCGCCTTTGGTAAACTCGGGCTCGACGAGTGTGGTGAATCCGCAGCCAGAGACAGAAAAGTCGGTCAAGTTGCCTTGATACTGATTCCCATTGTGCGTCAGCATACCGCTGAGCGCCACTTTGTAGCGCACGTGTTCGCGGACAGGCTTAGTGGCAAAATTGCTCGGTATACGGAGAAAAAGGAGAAACGCGGGCTTGGCAATGGTCGTTAAAATACTGCTTTTGAACGCGACGATATGACCCAGCTCAGTATCGGCAATACCACGTACCACCACATCGGTGTTCTCCAATTTGCGCAAGACAAACTCTTCTTTGTCCTTTTCGGCGATTTCAATAATGACAAAGTGCTTGTCTTTTAAACCAATGAAAGTTGCTGGGCGAGCCATTTTATCATCTGGGCCAAACTCAAAGCTGACATTCAGTTTCATGCCGGGGGTAAGGAAACGGCGAATTTCTTCCTTGCTATTGCTGGGAGCCATAGAGCGTTCTGTTTTATCGTTTAGGTATCTGAACTATAAACTGGAAGCGAGCGGCATCAAAGTAAGGATGCCGCGCAGACAAGAGGTTAATGCGTGTTTTGTGACGTTGTCCGTCTCTGCAATCTGGTGTTGAAAATGCCTAACGTTTTTCGACACTGTGCGCTGGTGGCTGGTAATCCAGCGACGTATCGTGACGCATGAAGATGTTGCTGGCGATAAGGCTACCGCTGCTGACAACAATCAGTGCTAGCCAAGTGATGCTATCAGGATATTCGCCAAAGGCAGGTATCGCGAGCAAGGTCGCAAGTACTGGCGTAGCGCTGCCAAAGGCGGCACTCCTTTCCGCACCGAGCGTACGTACAGCGTATAGATAGGTGACAGACGCGATTAAGCCCGCGCCGATGCCTTGAATGAAAGTATGGCCCAGTAATTCACGCCAAGGCCATTCAGCAAGTGGAGCCTGAGCCAGATAACTTGGCAATAGGCCGCTGTACATAGCCAGCACGAGAGCAATCAAAGAGAGTAAGGCAACAAAACCTGAACTGACCAAGGCATTGAGATTGGCGACCCGAGCGCTGATGGTAAAACTCGCCCACATCAGACTACAAAGAAGAAACAGCAGATGTCCTTTGGTCTCTTGCCCTAACTGCAAGCCATTCAAATGAGGAGCCAAAAATAACCCGATGCCTACGATAACCAGCGACAAGCCAAATATCCGGTGCCGACTCAGCGGCTGTTGATAGAACAGCACAGCAATGCCTGTGACAAACAAAGGCAAGGTTCCCGGAACCAGTGTGCTGCCATGGGCCACCGGGACATAGTGCATCGCGGTGCCCGCCATGAGCAGATAAGGCAAACCGCTGCCAATGAACATGCCCGCTAGATAGCGTTTGGGGACCTGAATAATCTGAATTTTTGCTCTGAGGACCAGTGGCGAAAGTACAAGCGCTGGTATGAGAAAACGTGTTAGGGCTATATCGGCCGGTTGAAGCGCTGAAATCGCCCCGCCTTTCAGTGAGAGAAAAAAGCCAGACCAAATGAATAAGGTGGTGAATATCGCGAGGTAGCCGAGCGTCATAGTGGGCATCAATAAGTTAACATAGTGTTAATTATCGTTTATTGTTCGGGGTGATTTTTGGCAAAAATCATCATAGATAATATGAATATTGATGATTTTCACTAACTAAATCGTTTTTAATGAAGAGAAAAGCCAGTGTGATGGATAGGATAGATAAGAAAATACTCGGATTGATTCAAGAAGATGCTCGCCTGACCACCGCAGAGATCGCGGATAAAGTTGGTCTATCTGCCTCGCCCTGCGCAAGACGGATTAAACGTTTAGAACAAGATGGCATCATCGCTGGATATCATGCGTATTTAGTTCGGGAGAAAGTGGGTATTGCCATGACGGTGTTTGTCGAGGTGAGTCTCAACAATCATCAAGTGACGTCAATTGACCACTTTGAACAAGCTATTGTGGAAATGGAAGAAGTCGTCAGTTGTCACGTCGTCTCTGGAGCCTACGACTACTTGCTTGAGGTAGTGGCAAAAGACTTAACCGGATATGAAGCCTTTACTCGAAAGTTGCAGCGTTTACAAAACGTCAAGGATATTCATACGCATTTAGCGATCCGCAACGTCAAAAACTCAGCGGCACTGCCGATCTACCGCTAATAAAAAAGCGGAGCTGAAATTGCTCCGCTGATAAAATTCGTTTACTCACGATGACTACTGATGGCGCATTTGAGAGATTTCACAATTGCCAGTATCTCGGTCGATTCGAAAAGAGAATGCTGCAGAATGATATTCTGAGCCATCACACCAAATGGTTTCTCCGAAGATTTTGCACAAATCAAGGTCGTTGATCGATCCAAATTCTTTCACGTGTCTGACGACGGATAAGAATTTCGCTCTAGCAACGGTTTGACTTTCCATGTGATTCAAGCGATTGAAAAGCATGTCATTTTGCATGTTCACCAGCCAACTATTTTGTTTTATGAAAACTTATGAATACGAAATTAACCAAAAAAGCAGCAAAAGTAAAGCATTATTGTGACGTGTGTCGCTATTTTCCCCTGTGCTGATACTAAAAGTCCTGTAAGGAAAAGGGTTTTACGGCTCTTCGAGTGCATACGCGCTCTTCACGTTAAGGTGACTATTTAAGCAGTGGGCACGAACGGTATGCTATACCTAGGAGAGATTGTTTTGGCTGGTTGGCGTAACGCGATGTTTTGGTTATGCTCATGAGCAAAATAGAGCCGAAAAACAGAAGACGGATGTGTGGATGAAAAAAATTTTGCTGGTGTTAATTGTCCTGTTGTTGCTGGTTGGAGCTGCTGCAGGTTATTACGTCTTCTTTATGCAGCCTGAGGAAGTAAAAGAGCCGCAAAGCGAACAAGCGCCACCAGCAGTCGCTACCGAGAAGAAACCCATTCTGGATCTTGAAGCGCCGGCCCCAGAAATTACGGAATATTACGTCGTGGAACGACGTATTAGCGTGCACAATAAACCTCAAGAAGATGCGTTGGTGGTCGATCATCTTTATAAAGGAGAGAAGCTCACCATTTTGGAAAAACAACTCGGCTGGGGGCGAATTACCGATTATCTCGTCTATGAGGAAGGGGGGGAAGAGACGGCTGAGTGGGTCAATATGACGCAGTTGTCTAACGAGAAACCCGTGATAGAAGAGATGGAACGCTTGGAAATTCTCGATGGATACATCGCGCGTTCAGATGATCTCCTACAGCATCAGGAGATTTTCCGCAAACACACTCAACAACTGCTGAATGATGGCACTTGCAAGCCGCAAGATTTTGAGGAACTCGGTGGTTGGGTGCGCTCCGTCACTTTTCAGCCAAGAGAGGTGTATTTCATATACTGTGGCGGCTTGGATCAAGAGAATAAAATTTATCTCGATATCAATAGCGGAGATATTTTCTATCGATAGATTAGATGCTACCCATCGGCGCAGATTTTAGATCTTTTTAGTTGAGCCAGGCCCTCCTTAGGCATAGTATGACCAAGCAAGCCACTGTGGCTTGCTTTTTGATCTTGAGTACCGCGATGCATTCAAACTTTTTACGACTATTGGCTTTGCTATTAACACTGGTGATGACACCAGTAGAAGCCTTTGCATCGATTGCCGAGAACATAGAACGTTCCAACTCATTAAGCGGACGTCTTGCTACTGCGCACCTCAAGCTGACCAATCACTTTGCTGGTGAGAGCCGTAGCGAGCAGGACAGTGTTTCCTATCCCGTTTCACAATCGTATCAACGACATGACGCAGCCGCTATCTTGCACGCGAATCGTTGGAGTGTTGCGCAGCGTGAAGACTCACCGCAGAACAGCGATCCGTTCTTCTTTAGTGGCCTTGATCAAGCCAATATTCATGTCAGCTTATCTCACCTTTGCTGCCGTTTAAGGCAACTTGAGCTATTACGAGCCTACCATTTTTCTCCCAACCATCGTTTGGCGGGTTGGAAAGAAACCAATGCCATGTACGTCGCGCTCAACAGTCAATTTTCCTGACTCAATATTCTAATCAAAAAACATTTATTTGAACTGAATTGACTCTGTCTCACCAGACGGAGGGGAAAACTATGACAAAAAAACACAAATCGGCCAAGGTGCTCAATCACTATTCCGTTTGGAAGTACTTGGTGTTGATTACCACCCTAGTGATTCTCACTTTAAGCGCGATTCCGACTTGGTATGGTGAGCAACCATCCATCCAGATCGCTTATGCGAAAGATAGCGCGCCTCAGCATGACCTGCTGCAATTGAAAAAGTGGTTAGATTCACAAGCGATCGCGGTGGATAAGATCACCGAACAAAATGGCGTAACGACCTTGGTCTTTGCCGACGAAAACGCCCAAAGCCTCGCTAGAAAGCGTCTAGATGGCATTTTACATGATGATGCAACTCTCACGTTTTCTTATCTCTCGATCGCGCCGCAATGGCTGACCGACTTAGGCTTCAATCCGATCAAACTCGGGTTAGATCTGCGTGGCGGGGTACAGTTTCTGCTCAACGTGGATGTAGACAAAGCGTTCGAAGAGCAACGGGACGCCTTGGCGGATGAAATTCGTGCGATGCTACGCAGCGAGAAACTGCGCTCCGTGCAAATCCAGGCGAGCAAAACTTCCGAGCTACGAGTGCTCAGTGAGAGTGTGCAGGCCAAGGATAAAGTGGTGTCGTTTATCAAAACCAATTACGCCAATTGGCAAACGCGTACAGAAGCTGGAGCCTTAGTCATTAAGCCATCAGAGGCCTACGTGAGCGAGTTCCAGAGCACAACGCTCAAGCAAAATCTTAAGATCATGCGCGATCGCATTGAAGAGCTTGGCATTACGGAAGCCTTGGTGCAGCGTCAAGGAGCGCACAGTATTCGCATTGAGCTACCGGGAGTGCAAGACCCTGCTCAAGCGAAAAATGTGATTGGCGCAACGGCCAGCCTGGCTTTCTATGAGGTGAAAGATCCGGGCGCAGTGTCTTCGTCGCAAGATCTTATCCTCAGTGACAATGATGGCCGCCAAGTGATTCTGGATAAACGCCCAGTGCTAACCGGAGAGCACATTGTCAACGCCCGCGCGGGCGTGGATAAGATGGGCATGTCGGAAGTGAACATCTCACTCGACCATAGTGGCGGCAAGAAGATGAGCGATTTCTCCGCTAAACATTTGGGTAAACCGATGGCGACGGTTTATCGCGAATACATTACACAAGAAAATGGTGAGATCTCGCGCAGTGAGCGTGTGATCAGTGTGGCAACGATTCAGTCTCAGCTGGGCAGCCAATTTCGCATCACCGGTGCTGGCAGCATGGATGAGGCGCAGCAACTGGCTCTGCTACTGCGAGCTGGATCGTTGACCGCGCCTGTCTCGATTGTTGAAGAGCGCACCATTGGCGCTTCGCTCGGAGCGGAAAACATCGAAAACGGCTTTGCTGCTCTGGCACTGGGCATGGGGCTGACGCTAACTTTTATGGCGCTCTGGTATCGCCGTCTAGGCTGGGTGGCCAATGTGGCACTTGTCGCCAACATGCTTTGTTTACTTGGCCTCATCGCTTTGCTTCCGGGCGCTGTACTAACATTGCCGGGCATTGCGGGCTTAGTACTGACCGTCGGTATGGCCGTCGACACAAACGTGATCATTTTTGAGAGAATTAAAGACAAGATGCGTGAAGGACGCAGCTTCGCGCAAGCGATTGATGCTGGGTTTGACAGCGCTTTCTCAACCATTCTCGATGCCAATATCACCACTATGATTACCGCCGTCGTGCTCTATGCCATCGGTAATGGGCCAATTCAAGGATTCGCATTAACGTTGGGATTGGGCCTGCTGACCAGTATGTTCACAGGTGTCTTTGCTTCTCGAGCCATGATCAATCTGATCTGGGGACGAGATAGTCGCCGCAGTGTGAGGGTTTAACTATGATCAATTCTATGAAAAAGCACATCCGTTCGCTCCGTTACTTGACTAGCGTCATTTCACTCGCACTGATGCTTGTTTCTTTGGGAGCATTGGCGGTACGCGGTTTAAATCTAGGGTTAGATTTTACCGGAGGTATGGTCACTGAAGTGGCGTTAGCGCCCACGGTGACCAATCATCAGTTACTCGATGCAGTACAACCGATTTTGGGTGAATCGGCTACAGTAACTAAGGCGGGAGAAGAGGGGCGATGGGTGATTCGCTACTCATTGCCTGAGGAGCAAACCAGCCTTCCAGATCTAGCCAGTGGATTGGCATCCGTCTCCTCGCAGGTATCGGTGATTAGCAATAGTGTGGTTGGGGCACAAGTTGGGCAAGATCTACTTGAACAAGGCGGCATGGCCATGCTGGTCTGTCTCTTGGCGATTTTGGGTTACCTCTGTCTGCGTTTCGAATGGCGTTTAGCGGGGGGCTCTTTAGTGGCTCTACTGCACGATGTAGTACTGGTGCTGGGTTTCTTTGCTATCACGCAGATGGAATTTAATTTGACGGTCTTCGCTGCCATTTTAGCGATATTGGGTTACTCCCTGAACGATTCGATCATTATTGCTGATCGTATTCGTGAACTGCTGATCGCTAAACAAGACGAAGCCACGGAGCAGATCAACGATCAAGCCGTGATAGGGACGTTTTCGCGTACCATGGTCACGTCGGGGACCACGCTCATCACTATCGCCGCACTCTGGTTAATGGGCGGTAGCGCCTTACTGGGTTTCTCAACCGCGATGTTTATTGGTGTGCTTTCTGGTACATGGTCGTCAATTTCTATTGGCACGGTCTTACCAGAATGGTGGAAGCTTAAACCAGTCCATTACTTACCGCCAGAAATCGACACTGCTCCTTAGCTCACAGAGTATTAGTCGAACGGTAAATAGCGTTACGCGATAAAATAGTAAATAAATAAAACAAAGCCACAGAATAATGTGGCTTTATTTTATTTAGCAATTTAATCTTTAAACATATATATCAATTGGTGTGGATTTTAGTTGGATATTTATTGATAAAATAAGAATTTAGATAGATGAAGGAAATATATCGGTAATTCGTTGAGAGTGTCTGCAAGTTATACACTTCAACGATGAAACAAGAAAAAACATCAAGTTCTATTCAATACAAGCACTTACTAATCTACCCATGAACATTAAGACTTTAAATTCATTTAAATTCAATTAATTATATTTTCATTAACCATTTTATAACATTTCATTCCTTATGAGATCTAGCTCAATATTAGGTGTAATTTTTAAAATTTTATTTGAAATGTAATATTTCTAAGTTAGCTTATTTAAATAGGTGAACGTTAGATGAAGACGTCACAAATAATATTTGAATTGTCAGTTGGCAAATATTTGCCAATCGGTCTATGTGCTAGATTTTTTGCTGTGTAAGAATGGAGTTCTTAGATGAAAAAGGTCGCTTTGATCACCGGTTCAAAAGGCGGAATTGGTTCTGCAATCTCTTCTCAACTTGTACAAGATGGCTATCGCGTAGTGGCTACCTATTTCACAGGTAACTATCAATGTGCGCTAGATTGGTTTAACGAAAAAGGCTTTACCGAAGATCAAGTGCGCTTGTTTGAGCTTGACGTAACGAATACCCAAGAGTGTGCTGAGCGTTTGAGCCAACTTCTTGAAGAGGAAGGCACCATTGACGCCGTCATCAATAACGCGGGTATCACTCGTGATGGCGTGTTCAAAAAGATGGGGGCAGAGGCGTGGCATGATGTCATTAATACTAACCTCAACAGTGTGTTTAATGTGACGCAACCGCTTTTCTCCGCCATGTGTGAAAAAGGTAATGGTCGCGTTATCAACATCTCCTCCGTAAACGGGTTAAAAGGTCAATTTGGCCAGACTAACTACTCTGCAGCAAAAGCCGGCATGATCGGATTCTCCAAAGCATTGGCGCTGGAAGGGGCAAGAAATGGTGTCACTGTCAACGTGATTGCTCCTGGATACACGTTGACGCCAATGGTTGAGCAGATGAACCCAGAAGTGCTGGAAAACATCAAAGCTCAGATCCCAATGCGTCGCCTAGCTACGCCAGATGAGATTGCTAAAGCGGTCTCCTTTCTAATGAGTGACGCAGGTGCGTATATCACGGGTGAGACGCTGTCGGTCAACGGCGGCTTATACATGCATTAAAGGATCAACCTAATGGAAAAAGTATACATTGTCGCCGCTAAACGTACCCCAATCGGTGCATTTGGTGGGGCGTTAAAAAATACCTCAGCGGGCGAGTTAGCGGCGGTTGCGATCAAAGGTGCGTTGGCGCAAGCGCAGGTTGATGTAGAACATATCGACGAAGTCATTGTGGGCAACGTGGTAAGTGCCGGGCAAGGAATGGGGGTTGGACGCCAAGCCTCTGTTTATGCAGGTATTCCCGCCAGTGTCCCTGCCTATACATTAAATATGGTGTGTGGCAGTGGGATGAAAACCGTAATGGATGCCGCTTCCCATATACGTAGCGGTGATGCCGAGATCGTCGTTGCGGCTGGGGTTGAAGTGATGTCGCAGATCCCATTTGCAATGCCGGGTAGTGTGCGTGACGGCAACAAGATGGGTCATCTATCGATGCAAGATTTGCTCATCGCAGATGGCTTGACCGATGTGTTCAATCAATATCACATGGGTGTGACGGCGGAAAATGTCGCCAAACAGGTCGGTATTAGCCGCGAAATGCAGGATCAATACGCGCTTGCGAGTCAGCAAAAAGCCGTTGCCGCGATCGAAGCTGGCAAGTTTAAGCAAGAAATTGTTCCGGTTGAAGTCAAGCAACGCCGCGAGACAGTTTTGTTTGATAGCGACGAATATCCCAAAGCCAATGCGACGTTGGAAGGACTGAAAGGTCTTCGTCCCGCATTTGACAAAGAAGGTAGTGTGACAGCGGGAAATGCTTCTGGCATTAACGATGGCGCGAGCGCGATTATTTTGGCTTCAGAACACGCAGTGAAAACCTATGGCTTGCAGCCTTTAGCGGAAGTTGTGAGCTACGCCCAGTCTGGATTAGCGCCTGAAATTATGGGGCTTGGCCCCGTTGAAGCGGTAACCAAAGCGTTGGCGAAAGCGCAACTGTCAACCGATGACATTGATGTGTATGAGCTCAATGAAGCCTTTGCGGCTCAGGCGCTTGGCGTTATTCACAAGTTGGCAGAGCAACATCAGGTATCGGTTGCGTCCATTCAAGATAAAGCAAATCTTAACGGTGGCGCGATTGCATTGGGGCATCCACTAGGAGCGTCTGGTAACCGTATTTTGGTTACATTGATTCACGAGCTGCACAAACAAGATGGTCAGTTTGGTGTGGCTTCGTTGTGCGTCGGCGGTGGTATGGGTACTGCCGTGATTGTGAAAACAGTTAAGTAATTCGATTAACAACCTCTACATTTCGTTAGGAGACAAACCATGTACACGGATTTTTTCAAAACTTTTACTGATCAAACAGAGAAAAACCTACAACCTTACTTCAAGTTCAACAAGCTGGTAACGAAGAACGTTGAAGTGCTCACTGAACTGCAATTAAACGCTATTCGCACCTACAGCGAAATGGGTTTGGCGCAAATGAAAGCAGCATCTGAAATTAAAGATGTTACTTCACTGGCCACATTTAACAGTCAGCAACTGGGTGTATTGACTAAGCTATCTCAGCAAATGCTAGACGACAGCAACAAGCTGCAAGCGATTGCCAAAGAGTTCAAAGACGATGTTGAAAAGCTGACTTCGGAAAACATCAAAACAGTTACACCAGCGTAATTTGTTCTGTGTTCACGCCGCCTAACTAGGCGGCGTTTTTTCCGAGTAAGGGAGTATCATTATGTTGCAACACTTCTTTTCGGACTATCTTGTAAAGCTCCAAGAGACCAATCAAAAATGGTGGCAAGACTTTGAAGCAAGCAAGGCAGCCGTCAATTCTCCTTTGAACAAGGCAATGCAAGAAGTGAACTTTGAGGATGCGGCAAGATTTGTTGAAAAAGCGGCAAATCAGCCTGCAGCATTGCTGAAGTTGCAGACGCAGTGGTGGGAACAACAACTGCAAATTTGGCAAAATGTGGCGCTTTCCGGCAACACTCAAAGTGTTATTGAAGCTGAGCAGGGAGACAAACGTTTCTCTAATGAAGCTTGGCAAGCAGAAGCGATGTACAGCTTCATCAAACAGTCCTACCTGCTGTTTAGCAAAACGTACATGGATACCATCGATGCCATTGAAGGGCTCGATGAGAAAACCAAAGAACGGATCAGTTTCTTCTCTCGCCAAGCAATTAACGCGCTTTCACCGTCGAATTTTATCGCAACCAACCCTGAGTTGCTTAAGCTAACGATTGAGAAAAATGGCGAAAATCTGCTCACTGGATTGGAGCTACTCAAAGAGGATGTGGCTGCGAGTGCGGATATCCTTAAAATTCGCATGACCAACAATAACGCGTTCCGTCTCGGAGCCGATATCGCGACCACGCCGGGTGATGTGGTCTATCAGAATGAACTGTTTGAGTTGATTCAATATCGCCCCATGACAGAGCAAGTCAATGCCACCCCGCTGTTGATCGTCCCGCCGTTTATCAATAAATACTACATCCTTGATTTAACCGCTAAGAACTCGATGGTTCGCTGGCTTTTAGAGCAAGGCCACAGTGTATTTATGATCTCTTGGCGTAACCCTGGTCCAGCGCAGGCGAACGTTGAGTTTGGCGACTACGTGACCGAAGGTGTGGTCAAAGCAGTGACCGCAATTGAAGAGATCACAGGTCAAGAAGAGATCAACGCAGCAGGGTATTGTATTGGTGGAACGGTACTGGCGTGTACGGTGGGTTACTACGCGGCGAAGCGGATGAAAAAACGCATTAAGTCGGCGACCTTTTTCACTACGCTTTTGGATTTCTCTCAGCCTGGCGAAGTAGGTGCTTACATTAACGACACCATCATCAGTGCAATTGAAGCGCAAAATACCGCTAAGGGTTATATGGATGGTCGTTCGCTCAGTGTGACATTCAGTTTGCTGCGGGAAAATAGCTTGTACTGGAACTACTACGTGGATAACTACCTCAAAGGCAGTAGTCCGGTAGATTTCGATCTTCTGTACTGGAATAGCGACAGCACCAACGTTGCCGCAACCACGCACAATTTTATGTTGCGTGAACTATATCTCAACAACAAGTTGGTTGAGGAACGTGGTGTCAAGGTTGGCGGCGTGTGGATCGATCTGAATAAGATCCGCATCCCAAGCTACTTTATCTCCACTAAGGAAGATCATATCGCCTTATGGCAAGGAACCTATCGCGGTGCTTTGAATATGGGCGGCAACAAAACCTTTGTTCTTGGTGAGTCTGGGCACATTGCAGGTATTGTTAATCATCCGGCGAAAAACAAGTATGGTTATTGGCTGAATGATAATCTTGATGAATCGGCAGAAGAGTGGTTGAGCAATGCACAGCGCAAAGACGGCTCTTGGTGGACTCATTGGGACCAATGGTTGCAGCAGTACAATCCGCAAGAAAAAGTCGCGCCTTATCGACAAGGCTCTGAACTCAACCCCATCCTCAAAGAGGCACCGGGTGAGTATGTTAAGCAAGTCCTACCTATTTTAAAGTAATCAGCTCAATGCGCTACGGCTCTTCGTAGCGCATTTTCTCAACACGCCATCAAACTTATCTAAATCATGCAAAAACAGCGCAAATTCAATCATGTTTTCTATCAATGAAATATTGCACACTGTTCATTAGTTGTCTTAGCCAGTAAGGAAGCACAACAAACTAGGAAGTTACTGGATAACGCAATGTTTTTTAATTGAAGGCAGTAGCAAACATGACAAATCAATCCATTCTTACTCTAGTTATCGCAGGGGCACTCTCTTTTGGTGCGCAAGCAGAATCCTATCTAGTACCGTTTCCATTTAATTCTGATCGATTGAGCTACCAATCCAATGGTAGCTCTTTTACATCAATAGCCACCTTGATACTTCGGCTGACACCAGCTTCTTTCGTTATCAATCCACGCTCTTCAAGCTTCAATAACATCTGATGAACACTTGGTGGTGATACCTCAAAGTAATCTTGTAGATCTGCATGAGCTGGCGCTCGTCCATTCACTTTGGTGTAGTAGTAAATATAGGCCAGATACTGCCCTTGTTTTTTGGTGTATTTTCCAGACATTTTCCCATCTTAGATCGACATTTTTACCGGAGTATGATCAATTATTGGTTTTAAGAATGAAGCCTATCATGCCATGAATATTTCCTACCGTGTTGAACTGACTTGTGAAGAAATTGCTGAACTTAACGAACTCACCAGTAAAGGTAAGCACAACGCCAGAAAGCTAAAACGTGCCCAAATCCTTTTACTGGCAAATCACAGGCAACATACAGACGCTGAAATATGTCAGCTCTTAAACACCAGTACTTCAACGGTCTATAGAACCAAACGCGGTTTTGTTGAAGAAGGCCTGCAATCTGCCCTGGAAGAAGGAAAACGTCGTGGGCAGCCGAAGGCATTAAGCTCAAGCGAGGAAGCCACGCTTATCACTATCGCCTGTACCAAGCCACCTGAAGGGGTCGCTCGCTGGACGCTTTCTTTAATTGCAGACAGGCTGATTGCTTTGACGGACTTAGAAAGTATTTCTCTGGAAACAATCCGCTCACGACTTAAGGAAAATCAACTCAAACCATGGCAGAAGAAAATGTGGTGCATTGGTCAACTCAATGCGGACTTCATTGCACAGATGGAAGAAGTTTTGGAGTTGTATGCTCAACCTGCCAACCCCAAAGAGCCGGTCATTAACTTCGATGAGGCCATGAAGCAGATGATTTCCCATACAAGAGAGCCTATTTCAGCTAAACCTGGACAACCAGAACGCATCGATTATGAATATCGCAGGGAAGCGGTAGCGAATATCTTCCTGATGTATGACCGACATAATGGTTGGCGACATGCGAAAGCAACAAAAACCAAAAAGTTCGAAGACTTTGCTTGGTGCATGAAAGAGTTAGTTGATGAACATTACCCGGATGCAGAGCAAATTCATGTTGTATTAGACAATTTTACCACTCACAAGGCTGGCGCACTTTATCACACGTTCCCTGCGGGAGAGGCTCGTCGAATATTAAGGAAAATCACTTTCCACTATACCCCTCCTCATGCCAGTTGGCTCAACATGGTGGAGATTGAGATCGGCGTTATGAATCAGCAATGCCTTAATCGACGTATCGGGAGTTGGGAGGAATTACATCGGGAACTTAAAGCTTGGGAGACTATGCGCAATACAGAGAAAGCATCCATTGAATGGTTGTTTGATGTAGACAAAGCCCGGAACAAACTTCACCGGGCTTATGATGAACTAACCATTCAAAACTAAATGGAAAGGGTACTAGGTGGCTCACTGGGTATGGCGACGTTCAAAAATGCAGCAGGTAACGCCAACACTAGCTATGGCTCTGGCTCAATGGACCTGGAACTGGAAGATGACCAAAGTGTGGCAGGCAGCATCTATGGTGGTTATCAATTCAACTCATTCTTGGCTATCGAGGGGGCGATCGGCGGTTACGATGCGCTAGAAGATACTTATGTCACTGTTGGCAATATGCACTTTTTGTCCATTCAACCTAAGTTGTCATTTGCCCTAATGGATACTTTTGATCTGTATGCCAAGGCGGGCCTTGCCTACTTTAACGCTGAGTTTAAGGTTGCTAACGCATTGCTCAATCAACCGGGGTACACCACATTGTCTGACAGTACGGTCACAGGCATGTACGGTTTGGGTGCAGAGCTGAAAATTTCACCAAAATTCCATATTCGCGCCTCTTGGGATTTCATGCGTCCGGAACTGGACGTTGTTAAAGTGGGCGCTGAAAAAGTGACCATTGAATCGGACATCAGTGTTTTTTCATTGGGCGCAAGTTACCACTTTTAAGTCATCGGCTTGATAGGGGCCCACTTCGGTGGGCCTTTGTGCTATTTTTAAAAGTAATAATAACAATCAGTAAGCCGTTGTGAACGAAGCAAATATACGAAGACTTAATCAGCTTTTGAATCGATATGAGCGCTATCATTGTTATCAAGTGATTCTGGATGAACTGGAGCACGTTTTGTCGACTTCGCGACGAAACGTCTCGATTATTCTGAAAAATTTATCCGATTTGGGGTGGATCGAGTGGCGCCCATCGGTCGGACGTGGCAAAGCGAGTCAACTGATCATCCGCAATTCACTAAGTGATGCCCTACTGCAAGTTTTAAAAGAGGAGCTCAAACAAGGGCGCTTTCAACTGATCACGCGCTTATTGGAGCTTTACGGTGTTACCACGGTAAACGCGCTAGCGTTAGCGACGGAAGAACAGAATGACTGGAATGAAGCTAACAGCGAGTTACTTATTACCCACTACCCTTGGGTTGACTCGGTCGATCCACAGCATACGGTGCGCCATGCTGAGCTGCATATAGTTCGCAGCATCTATGACACGCTCTTAAAGCAAAATGTGGAAGGCAAGCTCAAACCCTCTATTGCTCATGCTTGGCAAATGGAAGGTAAAACCCTCACGCTTTGGTTGCGCCCGGACATTCAACGTCATGACGGCAAAAGGCTGACTGCTTCTGATGTGGTGTGGAGCTTGACGCGTTTGTTGGATGACGGACCGGTTGCCCACCTATTTGAACAAGTGGAAAGCATCACAGCGCTTAGTTTATCGCAGATTCAGGTGGTGTTAAAAAGGGCAAATACGTTGTTCCCTTATATCTTGGCCATGCCCCATGCGTCGATTGTTTGTCCTGATATCATCCAATTTGATGCAAAACATCGTTATTATCTCGGCACAGGCCCGTTTCGTCTTCATGACTGGAATGAGGAGCATTTGGTGCTAAAACGCCATGAGCACTACTTTGCGGAAAGCGCGCTGCTAAGGCAGATTACTCTCTCGCATGCCGATGACACTCTGACTCATGTGATGAGCTTTAATCGGCCAGAAGGAAAAACCGAGACGACCATGCTCAGTGCTTTCTCCTATCTGACTTACAATCAACGAGCGCAGGCGGGCATCACGCAGGAAGATTGGCATAAACTCTTTGCCTATCTACAGCACTTTAAAGGGCAATACGCGCCAAAACGTGCGGTGAGTGGTTTGTGCAGCCAAAGCGAAATGGCGCTGATTTCTTCGCTCTCTACTCCTCAGCTTCGCGGTACACTGGTGTTGGCCGAACCGAAATGGACCTTACCGTATTTGCAGGCCACAGCAGATTGGTTGCACCAAGCAATCCGAGCGACAGGTTTGACGCTGCAAGTACTGGAGCTCACTGAAATCAGCCACCCAGAATCGGTTCGAGCAGAGGCCGATTTGCTGCTGATTGAAGAGGTGATTGAATCTCCACTTGAGTATGGAGTATACGAGTGGTTGCTGATTGCATCCGGTTTGCGCTTTATTTTTATCGAGCACGAGTGGCTAATGCATCATGAGAAAATCGCTGCTGCGGTGGCTGCTGATAACCCTGTAGAGGGATTGGCGGACATTGAACAGGCGTTGTATCAGCACAAACGTATTTTACCTTTGTTTGCAGGTAAAGAAGCAATCACCAAGGCGCGGCAAGTAAAAGGGATTCAAGTTAAAAAGACGGGCTACAGTGATTTTTATCAACTGTGGATTGGTGACCCTAGGGTAGTGAATTAAATAAAAACACCAAACGAGCGATCGTTTGGTGTTTTTTTGGAACAAGAACTCAGTCGAGACGAGCTCAGAGCTCTTTGTCTTTGCTAAGTGATAGCAGCCATAGTGACATGGCGGCTACACCCGCAAAGCCAGCTAAAATAATTACGGGCATGGCACTGTAGCCGAGAACATGCCAAATAACCGATTCTAATGTACTCATGTTTGCTCTCCTTACTGCCAGCCTTCAACGCCATGCATGTCAGGCAGTTTGTGGGCTATGCCTTTGTGACAATCAACACAGGTTTTTTCACCCGAAGCCAGCGCGGTGGAGTGTTGGCTAGCACTGCGTTCGCTTTGCTCGGAAAAGTCCATGTATTCAAACTGGTGGCAGTTGCGACACTCTAACGAGTCATTCCCTTTCAGCCGTGCCCACTCGCGTTCAGCCAGATGTGCGCGACGTGCTTGGAACTTCTCCGGTGTATCAATGTTACCCATGAAGTGGGCGAACAGCTCTTTGGACGCCTGTACTTTGCGCACGATTTTGTCTGTCCACTCGTGCGGTACGTGGCAGTCAGAGCAGATCGCACGCACCCCAGAGCGGTTCGAGTAGTGAATGGTTTCTTGGATTTCCGCCACAATCGGGGCGTGGCAACCCGAGCAGAACGCTTCGCTGTTGGTCGCTTCCATCCCAGTGTTAAATGCGCCCCAAAACAGCAGACCGCCAGCAAATCCCATAAACAGCAGCACACCAGCGGCCGCTTTGCTCGGAGTGCTGAGTCGCTTCCAAAACGCTTTCAATATTTTCATAGATAGCCTCTTCGCTTCAATAATTGGCTACTACTTACGCAGTGAGTCAACGCGTTCAAATTCATTCTCGACCAGCGGTTTAGCGCTTGCCTGAGGCACGTGGCACTGAAGGCAGAAGTAGCGACGCGGCGATACATCGGCCAGCACCGCATCTTCACGGTTCATATAGTGGGTCACGCTGATCTTGGTTGCGCCCATCTCTTTGGCATTTTTCCAGCTGTGGCATGCAAGGCACTTGTTGGCATTGAGTGACACTTCGTAGCTGCGAATGTTATGAGGGATCAAGGGTGGCTGATAAACGTAATCACTCTCTAACACTTGCTCACGCGGGTATTTTTTCATCACATCAGCAGGGCGAGTATCCTCTAAAGGTGTGTTGCCACGAAGGGACTCAAGACCGCCCGTGCCTCCCGGGTTTTCTAACTCGGCCTGCGCAACACTGCTGAGCAGGGCAACTAAAGAAAGTGCGCTGATGGAAAACAGCGTCATGACTAATTTTTTCATCGTTTCATCTCCGCCTAATGGCTAAATTCTTTGTCAGGCTGCCCTTGTAGGCAGCCTGTGCATTCGGTTCCTGTTACGCGACCTTAGTGATCTTGACCGGACACTTCTTATAGTCGGTTTGTTTCGACAGTGGGTCAGTGGCATCTAAGATCAGCTTGTTGATCAGAATGCGAGCATCAAAGAACGGCACGAACACCAAGCCTTGTGGCGGGCGGTTGCGTCCACGCGTCTCAACGCGAGCACGTACTTCCCCGCGCTTATTGGCTATCAGCACTTCATCACCACGGCGTAATCCACGCGCTTTGGCATCATCGGGATGGATGTAACAAAGCGCATCAGGCACTGCTTTGTACAGTTCAGGCACGCGGCGAGTCATGGTTCCCGTATGCCAGTGTTCCAGCACACGGCCAGTACATAGCCACATGTCGAATTCCGCATCCGGCGATTCAGGTGGCGCTTCGTAAGGAGCAGAAATGATCAGCGCTTTGCCATCCGGTTTTCCGTAGAAATCCCAACCTGAGCCTTTCTTCGCGTAAGGATCGCTACCTTCTTTGTAACGCCACTTGGTCTCTTTACCGTCAACCACTGGCCAACGCAGGCCACGCACTTGGTGATACACATCGTACGGCGCTAAATCGTGGCCATGGCCGCGACCAAAGCTGGCGTACTCCTCAAACAGCCCTTTTTGTACGTAGAAACCAAAGTGGTGCGCATCGTCATTGAGTTCGCGCGCTTCAAAAAGCGGATATTGGTCAACCTGACCGTTGGTAAACAGTACCTCATACATGGTTTTGCCACGGTATTGAGGCATCTTAGCCAAAAGCTCTTCTGGCCATACTTCTTCCATCTTGAAGCGTTTGGAGAACTCCATCACCTGCCAAGAGTCCGATTTAGCCTGACCAACGCTTTTGACTTGTTGATACCAAACTTGGGTACGACGCTCGGCGTTACCGTAAGCGCCCTCTTTTTCGATCCACATAGCGGTTGGCAGGATCAGATCCGCCGCTTGCGCTGTTGCGGTTGGGTAGGGATCGGATACCACGATGAAGTTTTCAGGATTACGATAGCCCGGTAAACGTTCACCATTGATATTTGGGCCCGCTTGCATGTTGTTGTTACATTGTACCCAGTAGCAGTTGAGTACGCCGTCGTTCAGCATGCGATCTTGCAATACCGCATGGAAGCCCGGTTTAGGTGGAATAGTGCCTTCAGGCAGTTTCCAGATTTTCTCCGCGATGGCACGGTGTTTTGGATTCGCGACCACCATATCGGCAGGCAAGCGGTGAGCGAAGGTGCCGACTTCGCGCGCGGTGCCACACGCCGACGGTTGACCAGTCAGTGAGAATGGGCTGTTGCCCGGAGTGGCGATTTTGCCCGTCAGCAAGTGCAGGTTATACACCAAGCTTTGCATCCACACGCCACGCGTATGTTGGTTCATACCCATAGTCCAAAGCGACATCACTTTGGTATTTGGGTCGGCATACTGTTTAGCCAAAATAAGCAGTTTTTCGGCAGGAACCCCAGACATCTCTGCGGCTTTTTCCAGTGTATATGGCGCGACAGACGCTTTGTACTGCTCAAAATTGATCGACTGCATATCGCCTGAGTTGGCGTGTTTGGCTTTTTTCTGTAGCGGATGGTCGTCACGCAGGCCATAACCAATATCGGTAGTGGCTTGTTTAAAGTGAGTGTGTTTATTAACGAAATCCCAGTTAATGGCGTCGTTTTGGATGATGTAGTTGGCGATGTAGTTGGCAATGACTAAATCGGTCTGCGGTTTAAAAATACAACCGGTATCCGCCAGCTCAAAAGAACGGTGGTAGTAAGTCGACAGCACGTTCACTTTCACGTGTGGATGGCTGAGGCGACGGTCGGTGATGCGAGTCCAAAGCACAGGGTGCATCTCGGCCATGTTCGAGCCCCAAAGCACAAAGGCATCAGCGTGCTCAAAGTCGTCATAGCAGCCCATCGGCTCATCCATGCCAAACGTGCGCATAAAACCGACCACCGCCGAAGCCATGCAGTGGCGCGCGTTCGGGTCGATGTTATTGGAGCGAAAACCCGCTTTCATCATTTTTGCAGCGGCGTAGCCTTCCATCACGGTCCACTGGCCAGATCCAAACATACCAACGCTGGTTGGGCCTTTTTTCGCCAGCGACGCTTTCCACTTTTCCGCCATGACATCAAACGCCATATCCCAAGAAACGGGCGTGAAATCGCCATCTTTGGCAAATTTGCCATCTTTCATGCGCAGTAAAGGTTGCGTGAGACGATCTTGCCCGTACATGATTTTCGAGAGGAAGTAGCCTTTGATACAGTTCAAGCCTTTGTTCACCGGCGCTTCAGGATCGCCCTGTGTCGCGACGACTTTACCGTTTTGTGTGCCGATCAAAACAGAACAACCCGTGCCACAGAAACGACAAGGCGCTTTGTCCCAAGTGATAGCGGTTTGATCAGAGCTGGCGATCAGGTTAGCTGCCGATGCGGGCAGGGTAATTCCGGCGACTGCCGCGGCTGAGGCTGCTGCGTTTGCTTTTACAAACGCACGTCTTGTCATTTTCATACTTCACCCTCGAGTTGGGATTGTTGAGTTCCAGTGTCTTCGTCCTTGTCATCCGTTAAGGATTCAATCTGGTGATAAACCAGAACGGTGCTGAGAACGTTTGGTAAGTGGCTGATGGCTTCGATCGTATCGGTAATGAAACCTTGATTGACGGTTTCAAGCACCACGACAATTTTTCCTTCCGGGCTGTCACCATAAATCTCGGTGTTGTCCATCGCTTCAATCTGCGCTTTGACGACAGCAAGAGAGTCGGCGACGACATGGACCACTAAGCTTGAGATGTGCACTTCGTTTAGCGCCATAATTTGTTCTCGTTCTAATTAGTTGTGCTCACATGGATGGATGATGCCGGGCAGATGGAGACGCAAGCGCCGCAGCCGTTACATTCATCCAGATTCAATTGCGCTTGTGCGACTTTGCCGATTTGCAGAGAAAAACTGATCGCCTGAGGTTCGCACGCCTCCGCGCAGCTACGACATTCAATATTGCGTTTGGTCAGACAGGCATCATCAATGCTGGCTTTGGCTGACCAAGGTGGATTTTCTTGGCTGACAAACAAGGCTTCAGGGCACGCCGCCGCACATTGATAGCAAAACGTGCATTCGCCTTGGGTGAAATCGACACGCGGAAAGCCGCCATCGCCTTTCACTATGATGTCTGTTTCACAGGCCGAAACACATTTCCCGCAACGAGTACACTCATCGCTAAAGCGCTGCCGATTTGCCAACCAAGGCAGAGCAACCGCCTCTTGATTGGCGGTGTGTCGGGTAAAAAAACGACGGCGGGAAAGATCGGTCACGGTTCACCTTATGGCTGTTCAACAATCGTCAATGATGCATATCGTTAGTCAACTTCACGGTTTTGTTCATAAATTGTCATTTAACCGTACACAAATTGTAGTTTTTGACATATTTGTATAAATACCTCTTAGGGGGTAATTGTTGGTGAGGCTTGTTTTGGATCAATAAATTCCTCACACTTCCGGCTCATATTGTGCTCCCGCAGGGGTGGCAAATGGCAAATGGCAAATGGCAAATCAGATCAGAGGTCGTGTTGAAAAAACAAGTGAAGAAGTCAGTCACTAGAACGATTGCCAAGGCGATGGGGTTGATTTTGCTGCTGTCTGTCGTCACCACGGGCTTTGCTATCGTGACCTTAGCGTCGAGCCTCAATGACGCCGAAGCGGTCAACGTCGCGGGCTCGATGCGTATGCAAAGTTACCGATTGGCACATGACATCCAAACGAATGCGGCCGACTACGCCTCGCACATCTTTCTGTTTGAACGCTCCATCTATTCCCCGTCAATGAAAGCCTTGCAGAACTGGACCGTCCCTCAAGACATCACCGACGATTATTACCGCTTGATCATGCGCTGGCATGAGTTGAAATCTGTGCTGCAAAGCGAGGAGCGCGAACGCTATTTGCTATTGGTGGCTGGGTTTGTCGGGCAAATCGACGCGTTTGTTTTTAAGTTGCAGCATTTTTCTGAACAAAAGCTGATCAAACTGGCGTGGGTTGGGGGTATGGGGCTTGGCGGAATCTTGCTGGTAAGCGTATTTGTGGTCCATTTTGTGCGCCGTGAAGTGGTTCATCCGCTCAATGCACTGGTGGTGGCGAGCAAGCAGATTCAATCTCGTTCCTTCGATGTGGTTTTGAACGTCTCCAGTGATAACGAAATGGGCATTTTAACCCGCACTTTTAACACCATGGCGGCGGAGCTCGGTAAGCTCTATCACGGTTTGGAAAAGGCGGTAAATGAGAAAACACACCGTTTGCAACATGCCAATCAATCGTTGCAGGTGTTGTACCAATCCTCACAAGAACTGACGGCATCCCGTATCAGTCAGGAAAATTTTCACGCCATTTTGCGACATTTTGTCAGCATCGAAGGCATTGTCGCCGCTAAACTCGAAATTGTTGAGGTGGGCGAACGTAGCCTTGTGTTACAAGAAGGCAAAGTGTGTTCCAACCGCTGCAATAAAAAAGCGCTCACCTTGGATGGCCAGCATCTTGGCTATTTGCACTGGTGTGCGGGGCTTCCTTGTCCGGACCAAGCGCTGATCGACAACTTTGTGCAGATCCTCTCGCGGGCGGTTTATTACAATCATGCCCAGCGACAGGCAGAGCAACTGCTGTTGATGGAAGAGCGTGCCACTATCGCACGGGAACTGCATGATTCATTGGCACAATCGCTCTCTTATCTGAAGATTCAGGTTTCGTTGCTGAAGCGCTGCATCAGTAAGATCAGCGTGGATGCACAGGTTGAGAAAACCAATTTGGTTATCGCCGAGCTGGACACCGGGTTAAGTGCCGCTTATACCCAACTGCGTGAGTTGCTCACCACCTTTCGCCTTGCGATTAAAGAGGGAACCTTTGGTCAGGCGCTGCAGCAAATGATCGAACAGTTAGGCGAACAGACGGAGGCTGAACTCACTTTAGACAATGAACTGCTCTCGGTTGAGTTGGATGCGCATCAGCAAGTGCATTTGTTGCAACTCATTCGGGAGGCGACGCTTAATGCCATAAAGCATGCCCACGCGAGCACGATTCATATTGAGTGTAAAGAAGCGAACAATTGGGTTACGGTGTCGGTTGTCGATGATGGGGCTGGATTTGATCCCAACAACAGCAAGCTCCACCATTACGGCATGTCGATTATGCAAGAGCGTGCAGCACGACTTAATGGGGATTTGACCGTGAGCGCAGCAGTGGGGCAAGGTTGTAAGGTAGTATTGAAGTATCAGAGAATGAAGGAAGAAAAAGCGTGACAGTGTGCAAAGTAATGTTGGTCGATGACCACCCATTGATGCGTCGTGGCATCAGTCAGTTGCTGAGTTTCGAAGATGAATTTGCCGTAATTGCCGAAGTTGGAACTGGAGCCGACGCAGTTGCCAAAGCGCACGAAACCGAGCTGGACTTAATTCTGCTTGATCTCAATATGAAAGGCATGTCGGGTTTAGATACCTTGAAAGCTCTGCGCGCTGATGGCTGTGAAGCGAGGATCGTTATTCTCACCGTTTCCGACAGCCCGGCCGATATTGAAGCGATTGTGAAAGCGGGCGCTGACGGTTATCTGTTGAAAGACACCGAACCGGATGAGTTAGTCGAACTGCTTAAACAGGCTCGACTAGGCGATAAAGCGTATAGTCAGGCGGTGGCTCGCTATTTACAGGCTCGTCACGATAACCACGATGCGTTTGACGATCTCACCGACCGAGAGACGCAAATTTTGCAAGAAGTAGCGCAAGGGTTTCGCAATAAGCAGATCGCCGATCGTCTCTTTATTTCTGAATCGACCGTCAAAGTACATATGAAAAGTTTGCTGAAAAAACTCAATGTGCCTTCTCGAACCGCCGCGACTATTCTCTATCTAGAGCGCTACGGCGAGGTGAGATAAGACTTAAGTCCAACAGATCTGCTGCCCGCTTGCCGCTACTATGAATAAAGCAGCGCAATGATAGAAGAGGGATAACATGGAAGTGGGTTTATTCTGGGCCGAAAAAGGCTTTTTGCTGGTGGGCATACTGTTTGTTCTGACTGGTATCATCCAATATGGCAATCGCAGCCAAGATTGGCGAGGCGTAGTGACCATGTTTTACAAACGCATTCCGATGTCGGTGAGTGAATATAAATGGTACCGTCTTGGCATTGGTTTGTGTCTGTTTGCGGTGGTGATGCGCATTGGTTTAATGGTCATCTTTCCCGTTTACACGCTCTAACTTCACCCGCTTTTGAGCGGGTTTTGCTTATTTTGATACATCTCAGTATGTAACTAATTCTTATTTAAAACATTTTTGTTATCGCCTTCATATAAATTCATTTCCACTCCGGATCTAATTTCGTATTCTTGCCAATTCAGTTCATACTTAAAATCGAACAATAACTACAATCACGTCAGTTCCACACGTCATTCTTGAGTTGTCTGTTACACTTAAGGACAGGCGATAATTATTAAAAAGGGTGGTTGAATGTCTTTTCCTGTTCTCATCTGTGATGATTCAGCGCTTGCAAGAAAGCAGATGGCACGCTCCCTGCCTGCTTCACTCAATGCCGACATAACCTTTGCAGTGCATGGACTCAGTGCGCTAGAGGAGTTGGGCAAGCAAAAATTTAAATTTATGTTCCTCGATCTCACCATGCCAGAGCTCGATGGATTTGAAACGCTTGAAGCCATGCGCAGCCGAGGTGATGACACCCCGGTGATTGTTGTTTCCGGTGATATCCAGCCCAAAGCGAAAGAGAGGGTGTTTGCCCTTGGGGCGAAAGCGTTTATTCAAAAGCCAATTGCGCCAGACGAGCTTAAAGCGACGCTGAGAGAGTTGGTTGAACCTGCCTCAGTGCCGCAAGTGATCACGCCGAAAACGCTAGAACTGCCCATTCTGCGTCGAAGAGATATCTACATGGAAGTAGCAAACGTTTCGATTGGTTGTGCGGCTGATGCACTGGCGCGACATTTTGACGTGTTTGTCCATTTGCCGCTACCCAATGTGAATATTTTTGAGCTCAGTGAACTGCACATGGCGCTGCGAGATTTGGCAGAAAGCGCTAACGTTTCGGGCGTGTGCCAAGGGTTTAGCGGTGAAGGGATTGCGGGCGAAGCGCTGGTTCTGCTTAGTGATTCCAGTGTGGCTGACTTGAAAAAACTGATAAAGGTGCCCGCCGACAGTGAAGAGCTTGAGGAGTTGGAGCTTCTGATGGATGTCTCCAATATTCTGGTTGGCTCTTTTCTCAACGGCCTTGGCCAGCAGGCGGAAGTGTGTTTCTTTCAAAGCTCTCCTGTGCTGTTGGGGCAACATATTTCGATCGATTCCGTTATCGAAAGTACCGCAGGTTCTTTTACCAAAACCATGACTTTTGAGGTGAGTTACACCATCGAAGGCACAAGCATACGTTGCGATCTGCTGTTTATGTTCGTTGATGAGTCTTTACCGCTTCTAGACAATAAACTCGCTTACCTGATGGAGGACTTTTAATGCTTAATCTTCCTGCAGAGTTTGAACAATTCCACTGGATGGTGGACATGGTACAAAATGTCGATATGGGCTTGATTGTGTTGGATACCGAGTACAATGTGCAGGTATGGAACGGTTTTATGACCCACCACAGTGGCAAGCAAGCGCACGACGCGATTGGTAAATCGATTTTTGAGCTGTTTCCTGAGATCCCACAAGAGTGGTTTAGGCTGAAAACGAAGCCCGTGTATAACTTAGGCTGTCGCAGTTTTATCACTTGGCGTCAGCGCCCTTATCTGTTCCGTTGCCGCAACGTGCGCCCTGTTACCCAGCAGGCCGACTTCATGTATCAGAACGTGACGCTCAATCCAATGCGCACCCCTACGGGGCAAGTGAAATCGCTCTTTCTATCAATTCAGGATGCGACTGCCGAGGCGATCATGGCCCAGCAGCAGAACTCATAGTAAAGATCGTTAAGTGTCAGTATAAGCCAAGGAATTCCTTGGCTTTTTACTTCATCACCAGCCACGGATCCGGGAGAGCGATGGTATGTCATCACAAAACACTCAATACCTTTATCAAGCTCGTCAAGTGAGAGAGGGAGAAGTTGTGGTCGCCAAAGCGCAGGGCGTCAGCTTATATCAGTTGATGGAACGCGCGGGAGCGGCGGCCTTTGCCCTGCTTATAGAGCAATACCCATCACTGCGTGAGCTATGCGTGGTGTGCGGCAAAGGCAACAACGGTGGCGACGGCTATGTGGTGGCTCGTTTGGCGCAAGAGCACGGAATGGTGGTGCATTTAGTGCAAGTTGGCGAGCCGGAACGATTGCAAGGAGACGCGCGTGAGGCGATGCTGACGTGGCAGCGCGGCGGCGGGACCATCATGAGTGAAAAAGCGTTACCACTTTTGTTGAATCAATGTGATGTGGTGGTGGATGCGCTGCTTGGTACGGGGTTAAGTGGCTCGGTTCGCAGTGAGCTGGTGACGCTGATCGACATGCTCAATCACAGTGGTAAACCTTTGTTGTCCATTGATATTCCGTCGGGTTTGTGTGCCGATAGCGGGCAAATGCTTGGCGCAGCGGTGCACGCAGCACACACCATCACATTTATTGGTATCAAACAAGGCCTCATGACTGGGCAAGCGAGAGCATGCCGCGGCAAGCTCCATTTTGCTGGATTAGAGGTCGCTGAGCACTTTGCTCGGCAGGTGAAGACGCACATTGAGGCGATAGACAAAAACAGCTTGGCTGATTGGCTGCCAAAACGCTTGCCCGTCGCGCACAAAGGCGATCATGGCAAACTGCTTTTGATGGGCGGAAATCGCAGCATGGCGGGGGCAATTCGCCTTGCCGCCAGTGCGGCGGCAAGAAGCGGCGCTGGTTTGTTGGTGGCGTTGACGCACCCTGAATCCGCTTTGCCGCTGCAAGTGAGCTGTCCTGAAGTCATGACCGCCGCTTGGATGCAAAACTCGGCGGAGTTGGAAAAGCGCATCGGTTGGGCTGATGTGTTGATCGCAGGGCCTGGATTGGGGTTGGATGAGTGGGCGAAGAGTCTTTGGTTGTCGATAAAGGCGTTCCATGGACCATGTGTACTGGATGCAGACGGGCTCAACTGGCTGGCAAGGCATCCGGATCACAACGATCTGCGCGTCATTACCCCCCATCCCGGCGAAGCGGCACGTTTACTTGGTTGCAGTGTAGCGGAAATCGAGGCGGATCGTTTTGCTGCTGTTCAAGTGCTGCAAGCGCAATATGGCGGCGTAGCGGTGTTGAAAGGGGCGGGAACTCTGATTTGTGATGGCAATAAAACCTACGTGTGTGATGCGGGCAATCCCGGCATGCTAGATGTGCTAGCTGGAGTGATTGGCGCACTGCTGGCGCAGAAATTACCACTGTTGTCGGCGGCTAGGCTTGGGGTGTTGCTGCATAGCTGCGCCGCCGATCTTTGCGCGCAGCGCCACGGTGAAATAGGGCTGCTCGCTTCGGATTTGCCGGATGAAATTCGTCGCTTACTGAATGGAAAAGCCTGATCAATCGGCGATCAGGCAACAAGGTATAACATTAGAACGAGAAGTTAACGCCCGCACTGATCGAGGTCGCATGCTCATCGTTTGGTAGCATTTGGTATGTGACCGCCGCATCCAGCGTTAAGCGCTGGTCAAACGGCGATGCTAAGCTGACCCCGGCGCTGGCATAAGGCTTGACGCTACTGTCTTTATCCACTTTCTCCACCGAATTGGTTGCATCCCACGTCGTCAGTTCGGACTCAATGTAGCTCGCCCCCGCTTTACCATACACGCTCAAAATGCCGAGGTGTTGGTCAACGCGCAGGCCGAGGCCGTAAGAGTTGTATGTTTGCGCGAAATCGTTAGAAGTCGCCGAGACACTTTTGTTCAAGGTTTCAACTTTTTTGTAGCTCAAATCGGCCGAGAGAAAGTCGGTTAGTTGGTGGTTATAACCCGCCTGAATAAAGTAGGCGAGCTCATCATTAGAGTTGTTAGTGACCATGGTCGCTCCGACATTGGTATACAGAGCACCTCGTTGTCCTTTGGCGTGCGCCATCGCTGTCGGTAGGGTAGCCAGCAATGCCAGCGTTACAAGAGTCATCTTTTTCATATTCAACACAGCCTTCGTTGTCCGTTTGCCGAGCGGCAAAAAATAGGTACGTTAAATAATACTTAGCAAGAATCAGTCCTTTTTTCCTATAAATTGCCTATTTTTTCTCGGAGAGAAGCTTGCCACGCACATCGAAGCCGCGTCGACTTACTGCGCACTTTGACAAAAACCATCAAGTGATTAGAGATAACGGGGAAAGGATTGCGCAAGCGATTGCCCGGGCGTTTAACGATAACGCACTGAAATGAAACAGGAAAATGGAAGAAAGAAAACTGAGGGTGTTTAAGGTATGAAAACTCGGCAATGGTAGCACAAAAAAAAGTGAAAAATCAGACTTGTCGAAAAAAAATCACAACCTATAATGCTGAAAACCGGAGCGTCTGCCAACGCTCCGGTTTTTTTGTGTCCGAAAAACAGTAACCTCGTCTGCCAACTTGGTTACTACGCACTCTGCGATGACACATACAGTTATGAATCAAGGAATTACACAATGCGTATCGAACAAGAACTTAAGTTAGGTTTTAAAGATGTCCTGTTTCGCCCGAAACGTTCTACCCTGAAAAGCCGTTCTCAAGTAAATTTAACCCGCGAGTTTACATTCAAACATAGTGGTCGTCAATGGTCTGGTGTGCCTGTGATTGCCGCCAATATGGACTCGGTGGGTAGCTTCGAAATGGCGAAAGCCTTGGCTGAACATGGTGTAATGACCGCCGTTCACAAACACTATACCGTGCAAGATTGGGCCGATTTCGTCAAAGGGGCGAACCGTGAAACGCTCAACAAAGTAATGGTTTCAACTGGCACATCAGAAGCGGATTTTCAAAAAACCAAAGATGTGATGGCGCTTTCTGACGAGCTGATTTTCATCTGTATCGATATCGCTAACGGCTACTCCGAGCATTTGGTGGAGTACGTTCAGCAAGTGCGTGCCGCATTCCCAGACAAAGTGATCTCAGCAGGTAACGTCGTCACTGGCGATATGTGTGAAGAGCTGATCCTTGCGGGGGCCGACATTGTTAAAGTGGGCATCGGCCCAGGTTCAGTATGTACCACTCGCGTGAAAACAGGCGTTGGCTATCCACAGCTTTCTGCCATCATTGAGTGTGCGGATGCCGCGCACGGCCTTGGTGGTCGCATCATCGGTGACGGTGGCTGTGCCTGCGCGGGCGATGTAGCCAAAGCTTTCGGCGGCGGCGCAGATTTCGTAATGCTTGGCGGCATGCTGGCAGGCCATGAGGAATCAGGCGGTGAGCTGGTGGTGAAAGATGGCGAAACCTACATGAAATTTTACGGCATGTCTTCAAAGAGCGCGATGGACAAGCACTCTGGCGGCGTTGCGGGCTACCGCGCTGCGGAAGGAAAAACCGTACTATTGCCTTACCGTGGCAGTGTCCACGGCACCATTCAAGACATCCTTGGCGGCGTGCGTTCAACCTGTACCTATGTAGGCGCGGCGGAGCTTCGCGAGCTTACTAAACGCACCACGTTTATCCGAGTTCTAGAGCAAGAGAACAACGTGTTTGGCAAAGAGAAGTAAGTCAACACTTCGGAAATAACGAATAGATTAGGGCCGCTTAAAGCGGCTCTTTTTTATTTGATGCAGTTGTAAGCACCGTATGGCGAAAATCACCCGTCGCCATCACTAAACGTGGCCGTAGTATGAATGCTTCATAAGCCGCAGCTTCACTTTTAGTAGTAGCAAAGCCCTTGCGTACGCGCTTACCGCTGCGTCCTGTCGGATAGCATTCGCAAATCCAAGGTTTGTTGAACAGTCTGAACAGTCTTTTAAGTTGCGGATAGACATAATAAAAATCGCCATAGCTGTATAAATAGACAGCGCAAGGGTGGTAAAACGTTAATCAATGTTTTAAAACGAAGATTGAGAACATGTTTAATAAGTAAACAATGGTTGATTTTGTTTAAAATCAATGCAGATAAACATGAGAAATTGATTGCCAGGGCGATCAGGCCTGGTATTATTGCCTGGCATTGAAACTAGCTGTAATTGTGATAATGGAAACTGGTGAAATCCTCGTAATTGACTTGTTCGCTGGCCCTGGTGGGTTAGGTGAAGGTGTGTCTTCTTGTGTACATGAAAATGGCAATAAGCCCTTTCAAATTGGCATGTCTGTAGAAAAAGAACCTTCCGCTCATAGAACGCTTACAACACGAGCTTTTTACCGAAAAATCAACGAACTAGAGAATGGTCTAGAAAGTTATAACGCTTATTTAAACGGTGAAATTACACGAAACGAATTGTTTGAGCGTTTCCCTAACGAGGCGCAGGAAGCAAAACAAGAAACCTTATTTGCTCCACACGCATTAGGTGAACACAACAATGATATTCACAAACGCATTCGTGAACTTGTCGCTGCTCATGGCAACCGTCCTAAAGTTGTTATTGGTGGCCCTCCTTGCCAAGCATATTCACTAGCAGGGCGTTCTCGCAACGCAGGCATTGTGGATTACAAAGCAGAAAAAGATGATCGCCACTTCCTGTACAAAGAGTATTTAAAGGTTATTTCTATTGCCCAGCCTGACGTTTTCGTAATGGAGAACGTACGCGGTATATTGTCTGCGAAAGTTGATGGCGAAATAATGTTTCCTCGCATTTTGAAAGACTTAAAAACGCCTGGTCGAGTGACAAAAATCGCTAGCCCTAGATACAAGGTGTTTTCGTTGGTTGTGGAAGCTGAAAACCCGAACGATCCAACATATGAAGACTCAAGTGACTATCTGATTAGGTCAGAAGACTATGGCGTACCTCAAGCTCGCCACCGTGTTATTTTACTTGGTGTTCGTGAAGATATTGAACGAGTGCCAGGAACGTTGATACCACGTGAACAACAAACCACAGTCGAACAAGTAATCGCTGATTTACCTGCATTAAGAAGTGGTTTTTCTAAGCGTGAAGACAACGGAAAAGACTGGGAGAAAGAAGTCTCCAAGAATGCTACGCGTGTGAAGAAGCTGCTTACAAAGCAATTTGCTGATGCAGCAGGTTTAGACTTAAAACCGCTAAAGAACTTACCAAGAAGCGCCTCTCTGCCAGTTAATCACCCTGTTTTGATGCCTGATCATTTAGTTGAGTGGTATAGACATAATGCACCAACGTGCGTGCTAAACCATGAAACGCGCGGGCATATGGATAGCGATTTACTTCGCTATGCATACAGCGCTGCGTTTACCATTCTTAGTGAAGGAGTGTCACCAAAGGCTCGTGATTTTCCTGCTGATTTAGCACCTGCGCATGAAAACTGGCACAGTGGCGCACATGCCGACCGTTTCAGAACGCAAGCAGCAAACAAGTGTTCAACAACCGTAACCAGCCATATCTCGAAAGATGGCCATTACTTCATTCACTATGATCCAAAGCAATGCCGCAGCTTAACTGTGCGTGAAGCAGCTCGTTTACAAACATTTCCAGACAACTACTTGTTTGAAGGCAATAGAACACAACAGTATGTGCAGGTAGGAAATGCTGTGCCACCATATTTGGCACAGCAGATAGGGAAAGTGGTGATGGAATTACTTAGTCAAAGCGAATAATACCGGGTCTTGCTGCGTGCTGTGACGCCTTAAAGCTTATATCAGATAATATTTGGTCTTTAAGTCTAAATACAGGTGTTCCTAGCCATTTATTAAAACCTGGTATTGCCCCAACTTGGTACAAAAAGCTAATTTTTACAATATATTCTTCACCACCGATAATTACATTAGGTAAGCGATAAATTCCAGAGTGGGCGGTATCATCAGATTTGTTTCTAAAAAAAGTGAAGTTTTCAAACTGTTTAGGAATCATTGCAGATATGAAGTACCTATTCATTTTCGTCTTCCTCTGAGCTTGATCACATTCCGCGGATAGTTCAAGAAAACCAACCTTAGTTGCCTTACGAGCTGCGTTTCTTTCGCCCTTGCTTCCTTGAGTGCCATCTAAAAACTCATCATTTAGTAATGTTTTTATATTGCGCCCTAAGTTTTGTAGTATTTTGGATTCGTTTGCAGCATCAGTTAGATAAGATGGATTAAACTCGATCCAAGTACCTCGTTTATTTTTTGGGGATTCTTCATCAAGTTCTTCAATATGATAAAACGAGTTCAGATGAGCTTTCACATCATCAGCAGCTCTTAAATTAGTGCCTATTCCGTTTGCAGCATCTAGCCAAACAGCTCTATCGATATGCGCATGCATAGATTGGATATGATCATGCAAGACAGGCTCTAATCCTAATTCTATAGCTACTTCTGGTTCTTCTCTTGCGTTTTTTGTACCAAGAGTTTCATTACCTATTACAGCTAGCATAGTTTTAAGTTTGTTAGTTGTATCCGCTTGAAACTGATCTATGTTTTCGAACTCCACAGGTCTTGCGAGCCTGAATAGAGAGTCAGTAGTTGATTGAGCGGCTTTACATATACGATTTTCCCAACCGAACATAGCATGAAATATCGCATTTTCTTTAAACAAGCTAGCCACTTTATCGACTAATTCTGCTGGACGATTTTTAAATTGTGTTTTATCTAACACTCCCCAATGTATAGGAGCTGGAATGTCGGAATGTCGTTCTGAAATTAACTTCATCACATTTTCGACAGTGCTTGTATTTCGCGACCAAAAATATAGTAAGTAAGGTCCATCAATAGCCAATTTTTTTAGAATTTTAGCTATAGGACCAACTAGATTTTTTGCGTCAATTTGTAGTTCTTGTAGATTTAGATCGGTAATAATCACACGAGGGTGAATCATGTTTAAGTTAATATGATCAATACCTGAAACGTTAGTCGGTTCTGAGTTTTCATAATGAATGGGAAAACATGGGTATCCAGCAGATGTCAAACTGTTCTGAATGGTATCCAAATCTTCTTTTTTATCATCGATTAAGACAATTCCTGGCAAACTTATCATTATTATTTTTCCTGATTAAATATCATTACTACAGCCGCGCCCTGATATGCTTCAGGTAGGTCTAAATCTTCTGGCTCGCATATTTGTAGCCTGCCGCCAATACTTTCCATGACCTTATCTGCGTAATAAAGACCAACTCCCATACCACCAGGTCGTGATGTTTTAAATGGTTGAATTGCTTCTTCGGGGGTTAGACTAAAGCCAGGACCATTGTCCATCACGATAAGTGCGGGACCTTCTTTAAACCAATTAGGTAAACTATCAACTCTGATCGCTGGAATGTATTTTTCATCTTCTTTTTCAGCTTTAAGGCTTGTCCAGTGGATAGCGTTGTCTATTAAGTTAGTAAGTGTTGCTTGAAGCAATCCAAATGGAGCCGTAACTTTAAATGACTCTGATTCACCACTATTCAATGGGCAAGATATAGCTATTTTATGATGACTGAATCGATGCTCATTGAGACTTACAATTTTTTGCGTCAGTGCTTTTATATCGAATGTTTTTTGTTCATTACGGCGTAGTAGTGGAGCAAATCCTTCAAGAAGTTCAGCTAAATGTTCAGCCCTCTTCAATAAAGTTTCATAGTCATCTGAGTTTCTAATTGAAGCATTTAAATCGTCTACTCCACGTTCTACTTCATGGAATATAACCGCGAGGTTTATTCCAGCGATACCGGAGCTAAGCGTTACTTCTCGCATTTGTAAGTAATCAGATTCAATTTGAACAACTTTGTTACTCATTTCTTCTTCAAGACCATGTTTCTTAATTGCATCTTTAATGTCTTGAATACTTTCAGCAAACCTAGTTGTAGCAGGAGATGCATCTTTTACATCACCTTTGAGGTAATCATCTAGTGCTTCACGATCTTTTCGGTGCTTTAGATGGAAGTCTTCAACTACACTAGCGATAATCCATCTAAATCTTCTATATGTATTGTTTTCGTCGAACCCTTCACGGTTCGTTTTCTCTTTTAGACCTGCACTTTTTTCTAAGTTTAGATCGACGCCGCCAATCACCATACCTGTATCAATTTTTTGTCCTGGCATATTGATTCGACCTGCGTTTAAACCAAGCCAATCATCCTTTCCTTCACCGTAGTTAAATACGCGGATACCATCTCTGTAGACACGAACGCCAGATTGCTCTTTTAAGTAATCCTTAATTAATTGTGGTGAACCAGTAGCGCTCAATACTGCTGGAGTCTTCATAAAAATATAGAACGTACCTGAAATAGGTCCTATATCCTTCAAATCCTCAGGATTCATGAGTAAAGATTCCCTGATCTCTACTTCACGAGCCAGTTCCTCTTCTTTAGTAGGTTTTAGCAATTCGAGTCGTGTATCAACATTCTCAATATTAGACTTGGCTAGCTCTCTAAATGTTTGTGGAGGATTATAGGTATAAGTGGACGAGAATTTTCCGTCTTCATCAATAATAAAGTCGTAAGTCCAAAGTGCCTTGTCTAGGATATCTTTTGCATCAAGCAAATCAGCAACTTCTTTTTCTCTGCCTGGTATCTTTAAATTTACCTCGAAGTCAGAAACTGTTTTAAAAGGTGAGATAAGGCTAGTTAAAAGGCGTTTAAGTCTTCTGAGTTCACCTCTTGTCCAATTGGTATTGTTTAATGCCCCGATTTTGATTCTAGTCCCCGTTTCTGAGCCAAAGAATTCAGGAGAACTTAGCGGAGTAATTGTTACTTTAGTGTCTTCGATATACTCTGCTTTGCTAATTAAACTTGGCCAATCAATAGTTATTTTGTATTCGTTAGAACCCTCAGCCCTAGTGTTGATTATTAGTTCGTTACCGAGTTTATGCACAGCAAGACGCCCAACGCCTTTCTCCCCAAGAGGTAAGCGATTTAATCCATGAGTTCTTACTTTGTTTTTGCTTCGTTTGCTGTCTGTACCGATTTCCATCCATTTATTTAGGATGTCATCTTCAGTCATTCCAAAGCCTTCATGGTCCCAAACAATTATATTAGGTGACTTATCTTCCAAGTTAAGTGTGACATCAACGCTTCTAGCATTCGCATCGTAAGCATTTTTAACAAGCTCAAATACGGCTAGACGGTCGTCACCAATTAATTCATCGCCTAGTAACTTTAGAAGGTGCGCATTTGCTCTAAATGGTTTTACTAAAGGTTTATCATTTGCCATTAATACAGAACCTTAAATTAATTCGAATGAAATAATGTTTATATTAGACACATTTCCGCTATTGCAATTTTTTGTATTTCCTACGACGCCCATCTGGATAAATCCCTAGTACTCCTTCCTTAAGAAGGAGACCTAGTACACTGTAGGTAAGAAAATCCTGTTGCTTACCCTGATGTGCAGATTGTAAGCCTAAGTAATGCGCACAGTCTGAGTTTGTTATCCCATTTGGGTTTTCTTCAGATAACGACGCTATTGAATCTTTGATTAATTTTAGACCTAGTTGTGCTTTTTCAACTGCACCATTCGGTACTACGATGTTCTTATCTATTTTGCGTTTTATAGATTTCGGTATTACTGAATTATAGAGTGAGCCGCCATTATCGATGGTGCCGAAGCTACTGATTAGCTCGAGTTCTATTTGTAGGGCTTGTTCTTCTGTAAGATTTTCGACGACCCGGGAAATGATAGGTGAGTTGCCACTATCGAGGATTTCTTGAATGAACCTGCCTTTACGTGTGTCGTCGACTTTCTTTAAATGGTCGGTAGCTCTACTACCTGTACCTTTACCAATATAGAAGACTCGAGCTGGTTTCTCTCGAGGATCTTTTAATGAGTAAACATAATAGGTATTGCTCATCAAACTTTCTCCAACACCAAAGCAACCTGTCCCACAACTTTTACATCTAGGTTATCAACCAGATATGTGCTACTT
This sequence comes from Vibrio navarrensis, assembly GCF_000764325.1. Classification (NCBI taxonomy): domain Bacteria; kingdom Pseudomonadati; phylum Pseudomonadota; class Gammaproteobacteria; order Vibrionales; family Vibrionaceae; genus Vibrio; species Vibrio navarrensis. Next base: position 2,216,271 of record NZ_JMCG01000001.1, read on the forward strand.
GTGGCTTGGTGAATAGCCTTTCTTCCCACGTATTGCGCTGGTCGAGTTGGGTGCAGGTGTACTTCCATATACAGTCAATGATTCCTAATGAGAACGGTGGAGCGAGTTGAAGCTCGACGCCTACTCTTAAACATTCAATGAGTTGGGAGGATACCATCATGCTTTCATATCAAATAGCACTTAATGCGTCTTTTATGACTTATGAGCTGTTTTCTCTGGCTTAAGGCATTGTGGATTAACGAGGCCAAAAGGCAACAAAAAACGAGATGTGTCTGGCTGAATCTGACGACAACACCGCTGTCGAATTGAAAAATCGCAGCTCATACGCGAAGGTAATGGTCAGAAATACAACAGCGTGAAGGTAAAGGAACGGCAGATGGATAGGGTGATAGCAGAAAAAATCATGGACTTTTTGACTCAAATTGGTGTGCCTTTTGAGCGCGCTTCGATAGAGCAAAAAACGTTTTTACCTGGTTTACATTTACACCATGGCGTTTTGCAGATTGATCTCGATAAATTGGCGTTTGCGGGGGATATTTTGCATGAAGCCGGGCACATTGCCGTTTGTGAGCCACAAGAGCGTCAGTTCCTACATGGCGACATCTACAAAAATGGTTTACTTAACGGGCGTGAATCGCAACGTATGCATGGCGAAGAGATGGCCGCAACAGCATGGGCGGTCGCGGCCGTAACGCATTTAGAGCTACCGCTGAATCTCGTCTTCCATGAAGAAGGTTACCGAGGTGGAAGCAACAGTTTAATTGATGCATTCTCACAAGGGAAAGGGTTCGGTTTTCCTTTACTGGTTGCCTGGGAAATGGCGGACTCAGAAAAAGGCTACCCTTATATGCAAAAATGGATCAGAGAGATGTCGTGGCTTTGATTTATTAGAGCCACCCTAATAAGCGCTTTCTTTGACTCGCAAACGGTTTTTGTTATCGCGGTTGGCGATGACTTGCGCGTTATCGTCTATCGCGCCAAGTGTTTTCGCTAAGCGATCGTACATCACCACGTTAACGGTTGCGGCGAGATTCATGCAGCCGTGAGTGGGTACATAAACAACATGATGTGCTCTGTCGACCACCTCTTGCGGCAATGAACCATCTTCCGGGCCAAACAGATAAATGGCTTTTTCAGGATGGGCGAAATGCGGCAGGGCAGTGGCACCGACCACCAGTTCGACACAGACGATCGCTACATCGCTGTCGAGGCTGGCGGTGAGGTCGTCCATCTCCAGCAAAGCAATCCGCTCATGACTATTTTGTGTATCGGTCTGAAATCTTGCCGCGCGGCTATAACGGCTGCCGTTGTATCGTACCTGAGTGGCGTTATAGCAACCCGCCGCGCGCATCACCGCGCCGACATTGGTGGGGCTTTTGGGATTATGCAGTCCAATTATCACTGTTGGCTCAGTTGTCATTGCTCTCTTTCTACTTCTGTATTGCTTATCGTTGAGCAGGTGGCTCACAAAGGGCGGGATTATCGCTCTAACGGGGCAGGAGTGCCAGTGATGAATTCACTTCAGGGCAGACTCAAGATGAAGCAGTAAAGGCATTACGCGGATTCGCCTTACTCTCGCTGTAGCGCAGCATGATAGCGCTGGTCGGGGTAAATTCTGCCACGAGTTTATCGAGATAGGCTTGTTGCTGCAATTTGCTATAGCTGTTTCTCAAAGCCTCAACGACGGAAGCGGAAGTGTGATTGCCCGTAACCAGCCATAGATCCTGACACAAAGGGGTGACGTTCATGACTTTGACAAACTCATGCGGATCGTAGCCATACTCTTGCATTCGATAGTGGAAACTGGCCTCAACCATGGGAGCAAAATCGACGCGGTGAGTGTGCAGCAGCCTGATGGCTTCTTTGCCCTTTTCCACCGGAATGACCTGATCTAAGCCGTTTTTTGCCAGCAGTTCACTAAACGAGCTGCCAGCCTGCGAACCGAAGCGATAGCCCTTCAATTCCTCTAAATTTTTTGCGCTGACTTGAGGGCCGCTTGCCAGCCGATATAAGCCGACTTTGTAAGGCGAGACTTGGCCAATCCATTGAAATTTGTCTTCACGCTCGGGAGTGCGTGACACCGAGAAAAACAGCGTATTCTCTGTCTCTATGGTGGTTTTTATCGCGCGATTCCAAGGCGCGAAATGAATCTGTTTGATCTCAAGTGGTATCGTTTTAGACGCGTCTTGCACGAGTGCGGTGACAAACTCGATCACATAACCTTGCGGCTTGCCGTCTAGCATAAATTGCAGTGGTGGGAACTCTTGAGTGTAGAGATCCAGCGCAACGGGTTGATCGGCTAAAACTGACGTGTTGCTCAAGCTACTCAGAACAAGAGCGAGAGTCACATTGGATTTTAATTTGTAATTCATTGATTACGCCTGCTCATAATTTGGGTTAATTGTAGCCCAATCAAACGCCGTGTGAACACCTGTTTACTGCTGAAAGAACAATGGCTTGATTGCGATGGCACTAGGCAAAAAGGCTACTTGTCTCTCTGGTCTAATCACGCTGCTATTGTTCTATCGTAGTTCGAAAAACTCAGCGAAGAAAATCCCCTTTTGCTCATAGCTTTACGGTGTTCAGTTTAAATTTTCTGATGCTAGGGAATTTTGAGCTAGCGAGTGCTATCTTTTGAAAGAACAAAGATGGTGTAACCATTGATAAAACGTGTAAAAAAGACCAATAACGGCTCATTCGAGTAATGCTGAGGGAAACAACATGCTCAATCTGGGATTAAAGAAAACACTCCTGCTTTCTGTCAGTTTACTGGTGGCGATTTCGGTATCGCTGGCCAATTTTGCCTCATATCACGAACAAAAAGATTCTCGGTCAGAATCGCTCCTTCGTGAAAGATCAGGCGGAGATGATTGAAGGGTACATCAATGAAAAAGTGAACGGCATCAGGAAGGTTGCAAGCTTACACAAGAATAAAATGATTACCGGAACGCCCGAGGAGATCATTGCGCAGACCAAGTTTCTCGCCAATGCCATGAACGTCGCGAGTGCGGTTATCGCCACCGTCATCAGTGTGATGTTGGCCTTCATTCTGATCAATATTCTCTATCGCCCGATTATTTCTTTGCGCGACATGATTGCCAACCTATCGAGTGGCAATGGCGATCTCACTCAGCGCCTTGCCGTGACGTCAAACGACGATATCGGACAAATTTCAGCGGGCGTAAACCGTTTTATTGAAGAGCTACAAAAGATGATGCGTGAAGTTCAGAGTATGAGTGAAACGCTGAAAGACAACGTATCTCGCTTAAGAGAGCAATCGAAACACAACACACAAATTTTGCAGAGCCACGTAACGGAAACAGAGCAGATTGTTACTGCGGTAGAAGAAATGGATGCCACTGCAAACTCAATGGCCACCGACGCCGCCAACACAGCCAGCCTGACCCAGCAGGCCAACAAAGTCAGTGATGAATCGAAGAAAATTGTTGATAAGTCAAAACTGACCATTTCTGCGTTGATTGATGATGTGGAAAAAGCCTCATCGGATGTGCAAAAAATGAATTCACAAACGCAAAGCATCAGTACAGTGCTCACCGTCATTGGCGATATTGCAGAGCAAACCAATTTATTGGCGTTGAATGCGGCGATTGAAGCTGCCCGAGCGGGTGAACAGGGGCGAGAGTTTGCAGTTGTGGCGGATGAAGTGCGTAAGCTCGCTAGCCGCACAAAAGACAGCACAGGTGAGATAGAGTTCGCACTCAAGGATCTTTTGGATGGTTGTCAAAATGTGGTTGAATCAATGAAATATACCAAGGAGCGCTGTCAAGACACTGCAACTGGATCGGCGGATGTAGAAAGCAGTCTAGAGTCTTTGACGCACTTTGTTGATGAAATCAATGATTTGAGCTCACAGATCGCCACCGCAGCGGAGGAGCAGAGTAGTGTCACCCAAGAGGTGAGCCGCAATATGAATGCGATCAGCGAGATTGTTTCTAATCTAGAAAGCAACGGCCAGTTGGTTAACCGAAATGCTGAAGATATTGCTAATGTGAATGATCAACTCATCAGCATCGTTAAACGTTTCAAACTGTAAGCGGGTTGCGATGGGTTAGCCTGTTTTTAGTCGTAGGCATTTGTCGACAACAAAAAAACGATAGCAAAATTCATTGCAGTAGAAGAGGCTATTGCCAACGCTCTCCTGGTGCAAAGCGGTTGTTCTTTGCACCAGACAGCCTAACGTTTAGAGGTGAAAATCACCGGCACGCTCAGGCTGATAAACGACATCAATGATTTCGATGGTTTTTTCTTGTCCGCCCGGCATTGGCCAGGTTAGCTGTTGGCCGACAGACAAGCCAAGCAGGGCACTTCCTACAGGGGCAAAGATCGAGATGTCTTCACTACTGCGAACTTGATCGGGGTAAACCAGCGTTTTTTCCATACTGTTATCGCTGCCAACAAATTTAAAGCAGACCGTGGAATTCATGGTAACCACGTCGCTTGGCATGTCACTGGAAGCCATTACAGTTGCTCGGTCGAGCTCATCTTCCAATTTCTCTAGCACTGCAGACCATTGGGTTGCCTTTTCCAATAATGTGCTAATACGGTCCATATCGAGTGTCGATACGATGATCGAAGGTTTGTTTGTCATTGATTTGCTCCTAAATGAAATGCCGCCCCAATAAAATTAGGGCGGCATAGGAAATACAGGTAATTTTGTCACTTCATGTGAGTAACACAAACAAGCCGTACCATTGTAATCGATATGTATTTTGTTTTCTATCTCTGTACAACGGCTTGATGACTTGTTATCCAATTGTAAATAGGGCAATCTGTCCTATCAGTTGCTTGAGCGCAAGGTTTTTTACCGACTGGTGAGATTCGCGTTCTACTTTCAGATACCGCACTTTACATAAGGATAAACATGTCTTTTCGTGACCGATTATTGGCCTTAACTATTGTGATGGTGTGGGGCGTGAATTTTGTGGTGATCAAAGTGGGTTTGCAAGGTATGCCGCCGCTGCTCTTGGCGGGCTTACGATTCGCTTTGGTGGTTTTCCCGGCGATCTTGTTTATTCCACGCCCTAAGCTGCCCCTTAAATGGTTGTGTGCTTATGGGCTGACCATCAGCTTTGGGCAATTTGCGCTGCTTTTCTGGGCGTTGAATGTGGGACTTGCGGCGGGGTTAGCATCGCTGCTATTACAAGCACAAGCTTTTATCACCTTACTTTTTGGTGTATTGCTGCTTAAAGAGCGCGTTCGCATGCACAATGTTATTGCGGTGAGCATTGCTGGTATTGGTATTTATTTACTGGCGGCGGCTCAAGAGCAAGGCAGTGCTTCTGTCACGCTGTTTACCTTGGTGCTGATTTTGGGGGCCGCGACGTGCTGGGCGCTGGGCAACATTACCAACAAGGTGATCATGCAACGTTACGCAGTACCGACAATGTCGCTGATCGTTTGGAGTGCTTTGGTGCCAACCGTTGCATTTTTTATCGCTTCTTTTGTGGTGGAAGGGCCGTCGCAGATCGTCGATTCATTGGTGCATATTGAGTGGCACAATGTGCTGTCGATTGTTTACCTTTCGTTGCTCGCGACCATCGTTGGTTATGGCGGCTGGAGCAACTTGTTAAGCCGCTATCCAACCGCCATGGTTGCTCCGCTTTCACTCTTGGTTCCGGTATTTGGTTTGCTTAGTGCGTGGGTATTATTGGATGAAAACCTCAGCGTGTTCCAAATACTCGGCGTTGTGGTGATTGCGCTTGGGCTGGTGATTAATGTGTTCGGGCAACAATGGTTTTGCGCCAGAGCCACGCAAAAAGCGGCGACGGCGGAGAAATAGCCAAAAGAGAAAAGTTCTTTTCCGATCCAGTTTTGCTCTCAGCTCTTCAAGCGAAAATTTGAAGAGCTGATTTTTTTGTCTTTATTCTGATTAGTTAGCCAAATAATCCGCCATGATTTTGTCGACGTCGATGCGTTTTAGCCCTTGATTTCGAATTTCCTGCCAACGTTGGCCATCTTGGTTATTAGTAAAAGCAACGTGGAGAGATTTCTCGACCAGCAGTTTCGGGTTCATCTGTAAATCGGCTTTGAACGGTTGTAAAGAAGGCGTGTTGTCGAGCAAATATTGGAAAACGTTACTGTCGATGACGGCCAGTGGAATACGCTTGTGCCCTAACTTAGTTAGGTTTTGGCTATCACTGTTTACCGCTTCGGATTTCAACGTGCCGTTGGCGATCATTTGATCGAGTTCATCGGTGTTCACATAGCCGCGTACCACGCCGATGGTATACGACTTAAGGTCGGCCAAAGCAGACCATTGTACTGGCTTGGCTTTATTTTCGGCAAAGCCTAGAGGGCCAACGCCGATGGAATCAGAGAAAAGCAAGTCGCTGGATTCAAAAAGATATTCAGGAAAATAGCCTGCGTAGCGAGCGTCGTTTTTTGCCAAATGAACCGCTCGTTCCCACGGATAGAATTCGACTTTCAGTTCATGCCCCATCTCTTTAAGCGCAGCGCTAACGACCGCAATCGAAGCACCTTTCTGTTTTAGTTGCTGAGAGGAGTAAGGCGGCCAGTCAAGTGAGGTGAGAGTCAGTACATCGGCTTTGAGCAAGGGAGAAAAAATAAGGGCCAGTGAAATCAATGCCTGTTTTAATAGTGTCATGCGATTTTCCTATGTCGGGGTTTCTTTGAACATAGTTAATGCGACACAAGAATCAAACGCTTGCTGGCCGCTTTTCGATTTCTTAAAAGCTCGTTGTCAAAGTTGGATGACTTGGTTTCTTCCAGCTCGTTTGGCCTGATACATGGCTTTATCTGCTGCTTCTAACAGTTCGTCGAGTGTTGTTTGCGTGGACCATTCAGCCACGCCAATACTGACGGTCATTTGAATCGTGTGATGTTTTTCCAATAGAGGATTTTCCATTACTGCTTTGCGGATAGCATAAGCTTTATACATAGCGTGGCTGCGATTATAACGAGAGAGTACGAGAGCAAACTCTTCGCCGCCTATGCGGCCAAAAATATCTCTTTCGGATAAGTATTGATCGCACAAGCGAACAAAATGAATCAGCGCTTTGTCGCCAATTTTGTGGCCGAAGGTGTCGTTGATGGCCTTAAAATGGTCGAGGTCTAAAACTAGGACGAAAAAGCGTTCATTATTCTTACGAGCGGAGGCAAACTCTTTGCCAGCTTGCTCCATAAAATGACGGCGATTACTCACATTGGTCAGGCTGTCTCGTGTGGCTTCGAGATAAATTTTATTCTCATAGGCGCTGCGGTTTTTTTCTTCTGCCAAGAGGATGAAACGGGTCACAACAACTGCCACCAGTGAAAAGAGAATAATGACCAGTGTAATATTTGGCAGTACGGTGGTGCTGGGCAAATTCGGTGCCCAAAGGATCTTCGCCACTGGCGTGCCCGTTGGTGAAAGCAGCGTCATGCTTTCTTCATTTTTGCCGACAACGTACGTGGTTGGCACAACATGAAGATGACCCAAATTGTATTTCTTGGCTAAATGTAAGATGTAGTCGTTATCCATCTTAATTCCAATGGCCAGAAAACCATTTTGCCGTGGTTGGTAATTGGATCCATCAATAAAAGGGCCAACAACGATCAGATAGAGATCGTTATTGATCGTGATGTAGCCGCTGGTGAGCTTTTTTTCTTCTTCATTTGGATAGTTTGTATCACTGAGTTGATTAAAATCATCGTTCATAATTTCATCAACAGTTAATACTTTACTACTTTCATTGTTTATTAGTAGGAACTTATTGAGCCTTTTTTCAAATGCCAAGCTAAAAGCTAGATCATAGCTATTAATTAAAAAGCTCCCAGTATTGATTCTTATCCATTCTTCATCGTTTTCTTGAAATATTTTAAAATAGGCTTCATCCCAATAAGTATACTCGCTCAATATATCTTGATGATGCTTTTTTTCTACGTTTAATGCTAGTGAAACGCGTTGTTTGAACTCTGATGAAGACATGTCATCCAAAGAAATCAGGATGTAATAGAGGCTGCCAATGATAGCGACAGCGAGCATGAAAAATAGCCAAGAGATAACGGATATCAAAGATCTTGTGGAAACAAAGCTACGATCAACCAGTCTCATCATGCTTGTTTGTCCTTTCTCTCGTCGCAATGATTCAAATGTGTTGAGTATAGTCTAGTTTGCTAAAATGCGTAAATATTTCAGTAAGGTATCTTAGGTCAAAGAACAATCGATATTTAAAGTTAGTGACAATGATCACTAATAGTAAAAGTTGGGTAGATCAGCCATGCATAGAAGATAACGAATCGAATGGCTTTATCCTATTTGATTATAAAAATATTAATCTATTTAAAAATCATGAAAATTAATTCTTAAATAGTATTGATGAGGTTTCAACTTATTTATTTTTGGTTGTTTCTATTTTATTAGCAATGAAAGAAGAATGTTTTCCTATTTTTCTAAAAGAGGGAAATATCTTATTTTCGACAGGGGATTTTTATTTTCAATATCGCGCTAGTAATAAATTCATCAGGTGAATTTCTTGTTTGCAAGCAAATCTGTTCGGTGATGAAGAATTTCCTTCTAAAAAGTAATGTTTTTATCGTTTAAAACACTATTTATGAAATGTAAGTTTTCGCAATCAGAGGGTGAGCTTCATTTTTGATACAAGCATAATTGCGAATGTAACAAAGTATTGCATCGTGTAACAATTTAACCACATGAAATATAGGTTTTTATTTCCATGTCGCCAATTGTGAACGATTCACTATCTATGTTGCATATGCTCAACAAAAATAAAATTCTAATGACTATAACGACCTTATTGCACCCAGCTTGTAACGTACAAGCTTGGCCAATCAAGGTCATCAAGACATCGAGAAAGTAAATGAAAGCCTCAAGATATATACGCATCTTGTCGAGGGCTGGGCTTGCTATTGCCGCGCTCATGCTCTGTGGATGCGATTATGCTTTGCTCAATCCGAAAGGCGCTATTGGTGTTCAGGAAAAAGAGTTGATCATTACAGCTCTATTGTTGATGCTCATTGTGGTGATCCCCGTGATCCTGATGACTATCTACTTCTCCTTCAAATACCGCGCAGCGAATACGGAAGAAGAGTACGCACCTGAATGGTCTCACTCGACCAAAATTGAGGTGGTGGTATGGACGATTCCTATCATCATCATCGCGGTGCTTGCCACCATCACTTGGCGTTCTACCCATGAACTGGAGCCCTCAAAACCGCTGGTCAGCGATGTCAAACCGATGACCATCCAAGTGGTCTCCTTGGATTGGCAGTGGCTGTTCATCTACCCAGAGCAGCATATCGCGACCACCAATCATGTTGTTTTTCCTAAAGATGTGCCTATCGAGTTTAAGCTCACCTCAGACAACATCATGAACTCCTTCTTCATTCCAAGTTTGGGCAGCCAGATTTACGCGATGCCAGGCATGGTGACGCGCCTGCACTTGATTGCCAATCATGATGGCGATTTTGATGGTGTTGCCGCGAGCTACAGCGGTGAAGGGTTCTCGCACATGAAGTTTACCGCGACCGCAACGGCCGATCAGGCGAGCTTTGATGCTTGGGTTAACCAAGTGAAATCAAGCCCTGATCAATTGCCTGACCTGCCTGCATACAAGGCGTTGGCGCAGCCAACCATTGATGCACCAGTGAAGTACTTCTCCACCGTCGTCCCTGAACTGTTCGCCAACGTGGTGACTCAGTATCCGGGCTCAATGAACGCGAGCTTTGATGCGGCTTGTCTGGTCGAAGATGAAGGATAACCCATGTTTGGTAGATTAACGCTTGAATCGATTCCGTATCATGAACCTATCATCATGATTACGTTGGCCGTGGTTGCCCTTGCGGGTCTTGCAGTGGTGGCTTTAGTCACCAAAGCAGGCAAATGGCAATATTTATGGAATGAATGGTTTACCTCGGTAGACCACAAAAAACTGGGCTTTATGTACATTGCCGTTGCGATGGTGATGCTACTACGTGGTTTTGCCGATGCGGTAATGATGCGTAGCCAACAACTGCTTTCCTCGGCAGGCGAGGCGGGCTACTTACCGCAGCACCACTACGATCAAATCTTCACCGCACACGGTGTGATTATGATTTTCTTTGTTGCCATGCCGCTGGTGATTGGTCTGATGAACATCATTGTTCCGCTGCAGATCGGTGCTCGTGACGTTGCCTTCCCATACCTGAACAACTTGAGCTTTTGGTTGTTCATGGTCGGTGTGGTGCTGACGAACTTGTCGCTTGGTCTCGGTGAGTTTGGCCGTACGGGTTGGCTGGCGTATCCGCCGCTGTCTGGTATTGATGCCAGCCCGGGCGTCGGGGTCGACTACTGGATTTGGGCGCTGCAAATTTCCGGTGTGGGAACGACGCTCTCTGGGGTGAACTTCTTTGTCACCATTTTGCGGATGCGTGCGCCATCCATGCCGATGATGAAGATGCCTGTGTTCACTTGGGCTTCTCTCTGCTCTAACATTTTGATCATCATTTCGTTCCCAATCCTGACCGTGACGATCGCGCTGCTGACGCTGGATCGCTACCTCGGCATGCACTTCTTCACCAATGACATGGGCGGCAACATGATGATGTATGTCAACCTGATTTGGGCTTGGGGCCACCCAGAAGTGTACATCCTTGTGCTGCCAGTATTCGGTGTGTTCTCGGAAGTGACCGCGACATTTGCGCGTAAGAAACTGTTTGGTTACACCTCTTTGGTGTGGGCAACGATTGTGATTACTGTGCTGGCTTTCGTGGTTTGGTTGCATCACTTCTTCACCATGGGCTCTGGTGCAAACGTGAACGCCTTCTTTGGTATCGCGACCATGATCATTTCCATCCCGACTGGGGTGAAAATCTTCAACTGGCTGTTCACCATGTACAAAGGCCGCATCAAGTTCACCACGCCAATGCTTTGGACCGTGGGCTTTTTGATCACCTTTACCATTGGTGGTATGACTGGCGTGTTGATGTCTGTACCGGGCGCCGATTTCGTGCTGCACAACTCGGTATTTTTGATTGCTCATTTCCATAACGTGATCATCGGCGGGGTGGTGTTTGGCTGTTTCGCTGCGATAACGTACTGGTTCCCGAAAGCGACTGGTTTCACGCTCAACGAAGCGTGGGGCAAGCGTGCATTCTACTGCTGGATTATCGGCTTCTGTATGGCCTTCTTGCCGCTGTATGCGCTTGGCTTTATGGGCATGACGCGTCGTATCAGCCAAGATCTTAACCCTGAGTTCTTCCCTCTGTTGGCGATTGCCGCAGCAGGTACGGCGGTGATCGCGCTGGGCGTTTTGTGCCAGTTCGTGCAGATTTTTGTCAGCATTCGCGATCGTAAGCAGAACCTTGACCTGACTGGCGACCCGTGGGATGCACGTACGCTGGAGTGGTCAACCTCTTCTCCACCGCCATTCTATAACTTCGCCATTTTGCCGAAAGGCGACGAGATTGATGCTTTCTGGTATCAGAAGCAGCGTGGTGAGTTTGATCCAATGAACGAGGTCGAGTATGAGCCAATCCACATGCCGAAAAATACCCCAACGGGGATGTATGTTTCCGCGTGGGCAATGGCCTTTGGCTTTGCGATGATCTGGTACATCTGGTGGCTGGCGGCGGCAAGCTTGGTCGGTATTGTGATCACCTGTATCAGACACAGCTACAACGACGACGTGGATTACTACGTGCAAGTGGACGAAATCAAAGCGATTGAAGCTGAGCGACGTGCAAAATGGGCACAAGCGAAGCAGGCTCACAACGCGTCAGAGAAGAAAGATGAGATGGAGGTGACCTATGCACGCTGATGCTCACGCTCACGATCACCACGATACCGGTGGCAACAAGCTATTCGGTTTCTGGATCTACCTGATGAGTGACTGCATTCTATTTGCCACTCTGTTTGCCACTTACGCCGTGTTGGTTTCTGCCAACGCGGGCGGGCCGATCGGCAAAGATATTTTTGAATTGCCGTTCGTCTTCACCGAAACCATGTTACTGCTGCTGAGCAGTATCACCTTTGGTTTTGGCATGATCGCGATGAAACGTCGCGATGTGACGACGATGAAGCGTTGGCTCACCATCACTTTCTTGCTCGGCTTGGGCTTTATTGCCATGGAGATCTACGAGTTCCATCACCTGATTGAAGAAGGATTTGGTCCGCAGCGTAGCGCGTTCCTCTCTGCTTTCTTCACGCTGGTGGGCACGCATGGTCTGCACGTGAGCTTTGGTTTGATCTGGCTGGCGGTGTGTTACCACCAACTGAGCACTAAAGGTCTCAACGCCATGATGGAAACGCGCTTCCAATGCTTGAGCTTGTTCTGGCACTTCCTCGACATCGTCTGGATCTGTGTCTTCACTATCGTTTACCTGTTAGGAGTAATGTAATGAGCAATCAACATGCAGAGACAGGTGCGCGTGATTACGTGAAAGGGTTTGTGTTTGCACTGGTTCTAACCGTGATCCCTTTCTATTTTGCGTGGTCACAAAGCCTGCCACAAGCGGTAACCTACGCTGTGCTGCTTGGCTGCGCTGTGGTGCAGATCGTCGTTCACTTTGCCTACTTCCTACATATGGAAGTGAAAAGTGAAGATGGTCGCTGGAACATGGTCTCCTTAGTGTTCAGTGCCATTGTGGTGCTCATTCTGGTCGCGGGCTCTCTGTGGATCATGTGGCACTTGCATCAAAACATGATGTTAAAGGTGTGAGATGCTGAAAAGCTACCTGTCTATTACTAAGCCAGGCATCATTTTCGGTAATCTGATTTCCGTTGCAGCGGGGTTTTTCCTCGCTGCAAAAACGGAAGGGGCGAACTGGGATCTGATGGGGCCAACCTTACTTGGCGTGGCGCTGGTGATTGCCTCTGGCTGTGTGATCAACAATATTTTTGATCGCGATATCGATGTCAAAATGGCGCGTACTGCGAAACGCGACTTAGTGCTGGGTAAAGTCAACAGCGACCACGCGTTTGTCTACGCTTTGGTGATGCTGCTGGCGGGGACCGCCACCTTGTATACCTTGGTCAATCCTCTCTCGACGGTGATTGTGCTGCTTGGCTACGTGTTTTACGTCTTTTTCTACACCATGATCTACAAACGCACCTCAGTGTACGGCACGCTGGTGGGCAGCATCTCTGGTGCCGTGCCGCCGCTGGTCGGCTATTTAGCCGTGACCAACTACATTGATATTGAAGCCGTACTGCTGTTTGTCTTGTTCTGCCTGTGGCAAATGCCGCACTCCTACGCTATCGCCATGTTCCGTTTAAACGACTATCGCCAAGCGGGCATTCCGGTATTGCCTGTGATTGACGGGATTGAAAAAGCGCAGCGCCACATGAAAGCGTATGTGGTGGCGTTTGCCGTTGTGGCGTTCGCCTTGTTTGCTCTTGGCAGTGCGGGGTATGAGTACTTGGCCGTGGCGTCGTTGGTGAGCGGCTATTGGCTGCTTGTTACGTTTAAACCTGTGACGCAGCAGAATTACGAAAGCTGGGCGCGCTCGGTGTTTAAAATTTCGCTGCTGGTGGTGATGAGCATCAGCGGTGTGTTAGGCATGGAGCTGTTGCCGCTCTCGATCTAAACTTTCTGCTTTTACAGGGGCGCAGCGTGTTTCGCTGCGCCCATTGCTTTATTCCAAATTACCTTCTTGCGTCATTCTCTCACTATTGCGACTCAACAGACGGTCAAAATGCGGATTGCCCTGCAAGCTTTCCAAATCGGGCTCATTGTTGATCAAATCGCGGATGGAAGGGCTGGCGTCAATCGCACGTTGCAGATCTTCAATCGCTTGCTCCTCCACTCCCAATCGCGAATAGGCACAAGCACGTTGGTAGAGCGCAGGGCCGTTGGTGTTGTCCATTTCCAGCACGCGATTACACAGGCTCAGTGCCCAGTTGTATTCTCTGATCTCCATCGCAGCGTCGGCTTTATAAGTTAACGCTTCCAAATCGCCCGGGCGAATGGCAAGAATTTCATCGTACACATCGATTCTTTGCTCTGCGGTAGGCATGCTTTGTGCGCGCAGCCACAAGTTGTGGATCTCGTTGATGATCTCAATTTCTCGGTTGTTTTCGCTGATGATGCGAGTTTTACGCTTCAAATCTCGTTCAAGCGCGATGAACTTCTTCTCGTATTTTTCTGCAATGGTTTCCAAACGCTTGTCGGCCATCTCTTTGGTGTTGTGCTTGAACTCACGCAGCGATTGCCAACCGACAAAAGCGATCAGCGACGCAACCCCCGGCGATGATGTAGAAAAAGTAGGTGACTGTGACGTTGGCATAGTTGAGTGATTTATCCGCCACCGACAGCTCGCGATCGGTGATCTGTACCGTTAGGCGTCTTTCCAAATCCTGCTGGTCTTGGCGCAGCGCTTTGAGTTCATCCAGTATGTACCTTTCCATCAGTGGTCGGTCGAGCAATTCGCTTTGTGAATAGCTTTGCTCTTCTGCGATGGCTGGCACGAGCAAGCTCATCAACGCGATCAGAGTGAGTAAAATTCGCATATCGATATCCAATTGTTTTGTCTTGATTGTTTTCTGAGAGAGGCCCCTTCTGATTAGGATAATAAATTTAGAGTACGAATTATTTTAAAAACTGACAACCATCCCGCCAAGTGTGATCAAAGTCACACAATGAGGTATTTAACGTTAAGGTGTAAAGGATTTTTCTGAGTAATCAAGACACTTAGAGAATCTTCCCTCATCTCTTAATGAGCGTTTTGTTGTTAGATTAAAGTTTTGTGTTCTAATTATTTAATTTGCGTTTATGGGTTGTTTTGTGTGATAATTATCACGTTTTTGGCGATGAAAAGGCCATTTATTTGCTTTTTAGCCGCCGATAATGGCCATAATAAATAGGAATTTTAATTAGAGCTCGATGGAAATGTATCTGCATATGATTACTTCTGCTCCCTGGGTGATGTACCCTGAAATTGCACAACACTCAGCCAATAAATGGACCTTTAGACAACCGAAAGTGACCGATGGCGATGCGATCTACAGTTTGATCGCCGATTGTCCGCCACTGGATATGAACTCATCCTACTGCAATTTTCTGCAATCGACCCACTTTCGCCAAACCTGCATCGTTGCCGAACACAAAGGCGATGTCGCGGGTTTTATCTCCGGCTATCAGAAACCGGAAGAGCCTGACGTATTGTTCGTTTGGCAAGTTGCGGTGGCGCCTCGCTATCGCGGTAAGGGCTTGGCATTTCGCATGCTCGACAAGCTACTCAATCGTCAGCAGCTTAAAAACGTTCGAGCGGTCGAAACCACCATTACCGAACAAAATCAAGCCTCTTGGGCGCTGTTTGAAAAGCTGGATGAGCAGCACGGCAAACGAGGCAAAGTGACTACTTTTCTCGATGAAGACGCCCATTTCAAAGGCAAACACGATACGGAATACCTCTATCGTATTCCGCTAGACACTCCTCAATAAATAGGAATCAAAAACGGTCTCAACATGGATATTTTTACTCAGCAAGAATCCAACGTTCGTTCATATTCAAACCACTTTCCGGTGGTCTTTCACAAAGCTAAAGGGTGTTGGCTGGAAACGGAAAATGGAGAGCGCTACTTAGATTTCCTTGCCGGTGCAGGATCTCTCAACTACGGCCACAACAACCCTGTCCTAAAACAAGCGCTACTCGAATACATTGAAATGGACGGTTTAACCCACGGGTTGGATATGCACTCCAGTGCCAAAGCCACCTTTTTGGACACCTTCCAACGCTTAATTCTGCAACCTAGATCGCTTAACTACAAAATGCAATTTACAGGTCCAACAGGGACCAACGCGGTGGAAGCGGCGCTAAAACTGGCGCGTAAAGTGAAAGGCAGAAGCAATGTGGTGGCTTTCACCAACGGTTTTCACGGCTGTAGCGCAGGAGCGCTGGCGGCGACAGGTAACCAGCACCATCGCCAAGGCGCGGGCATGACTTTGCCTAACATCACTCGTATTCCGTTTGAAGGCTATGCGGGTGTCGACGGGCTGGCGCTGTTTGAAACCATGCTCGGTGACAACTCTGCGGGTATGGATAAACCAGCGGCAGTGCTGTTAGAAACCGTGCAGGGGGAAGGGGGCTTAAATGCCGCGTCGACCTCTTGGCTTAAACGCCTTAGTGCGCTCTGTAAGCGCCACGATATTTTGTTGATTGTCGATGACATTCAAGCAGGTTGTGGTCGCACAGGCACGTTTTTCAGCTTTGAACCAGCGGGCATCGTGCCAGATATGGTGACGCTGTCGAAATCGCTCAGCGGTTATGGTTTGCCGATGGCGGTGGTGCTGCTCAAACCAGAGCTTGATGTTTGGAAACCCGGTGAACACAACGGCACGTTTCGCGGTAATAACCACGCTTTCGTCACCGCGACCAGCGCGCTGGAAATCTACTGGTCGAATGATGACTTTAGCCGTCACATTCAGCAATGTGCGCAGCAAGTGAGTGACGTTGTCACTAGGGCGGTGCAGCGCTTTCCAGAACTGTTCGTACGCCAAAAAGGGCGAGGCATGATGAGTGGTATTGAGTGCCAAAACGGTGAAGTTGCCAGAGCCATTGCTGCCAGCTGCTTTGAGAAAAAAATGGTGATTGAAACCGCTGGGCCAAATGATGAAGTGGTGAAGTTTTTCTCGCCTCTGACCATCACCGAAAGCGAGCTCAAGCAAGGGCTAGAGATCTTCGAACAGGCGGTCGAATCCGTCGCAGCCAGCCATTTTAAAAACGTCGGTTAACTAAGGAAGAACAATGATTGTAAGAACGCTAGAAGAGTGCCAAAACAGCGAACGTCGTGTGGTCGCGCAAAACTGGGAAAGTGTGCGCATGCTACTTAAAGACGACAATATGGGTTTTTCGTTCCATATCACCACGATTTATCAAGATAGCGAAACCCATATCCACTACAAAAACCACCTTGAATCGGTGTACTGCATCAGCGGCGAAGGTGAGATCGAAGTGGTGGGTGGCGAGACCTACCCAATCAAACCCGGCACCTTGTACATCCTCGATCAGCATGACGAACATTTCCTGCGCGCCTATAAAGACAAAGAGATGGTGATGGCGTGTGTGTTTAATCCGCCAATCACTGGCGCAGAGGTGCACGACGAGCACGGCGTCTACCCGCTGGTTGACTGATTCAACCTTGAAGTGGAGCGCCTTGCTGTTCCACTTCTTCTCCCTCTCCCCACGTTAGTAACTAACCAAGGAATCCTCATGATTTATACCGTAGAAAAAATCGGCGGTACTTCAATGACAGCGTTTGACGCTGTGTTAGACAACATCATCCTGCGCCCCGCCAATCCTTATCATCGTGTGTTTGTCGTTTCGGCTTACGGCGGTATGACTGACGCGCTCCTCGAAGGCAAAAAAACCGCCAAACCGGGCGTTTACCAACACATTGCCAAGCGCAACGACGAGTGGCAGGAGTCGCTGTGTGAAGTGGAGCAGCGCATGCTGCTGATGAATGAAAACATCTTTGCCGATCCGATGAATCGACTGCGTGCTGATAAATTTATCCGTTCGCGCATCGCTGAAGCGCGTAACTGCATTACCAATATTTTGGAAACCTGTCAGTATGGGCAGTTTTCTTTGCGCCACTATTTACCGCAAATTCGCGAGTTTCTCGCCTCAATTGGTGAAGCGCACAGCGCGTTTAATACCGCGCTCAAGTTAAAAAGCGTCGGCATCAACGCGCGTTTTGTCGATCTCTCTGGCTGGAATACCGAAGAACCCAAATCTTTGGATGAGACGATCAACACGGCGTTTGCCAGCATCGACCTGACACAAGAGCTGCCGATCGTCACGGGCTACGCGTACTGCAAAGAAGGGTTGATGAGCACCTATGATCGCGGTTACAGCGAGATGACTTTTAGCCGTATTGCCTCACTCACCAATGCTGATCTGGCGGTGATTCACAAAGAGTACCATTTGAGCTCCGCCGATCCGCGTGTGGTTGGTCCGGGCAAAGTGTTACCCATTGGCCACACCAACTATGATGTCGCCGATCAGTTGGCGAATTTGGGGATGGAAGCGATCCACCCCAATGCGGCGGCGGGTCTGCGTGAAAGTGGCATTGAGCTGCAAATCAAAAACACTTTTGAACCTGAACATCCGGGCACGCTAATCTCGGCAGGCTACGTACCACAAACGGAGAAAGTGGAGATCATTGCAGGCAAAGAGAAGGTATTTGCTCTGCATCTTTTTGATCAAACCATGGTCGGTCAGGTGGATAATGTCAGCTATGAGTTGATGGAAATCATCTCCGAGGCACGAGTGAGTTTGATTGGGAAAGAGATGAACGCTAACTCAATCACCTATTATCTGGGTGGCAGTGCAGAGAATCTTAACCAAGTGCTGTACAAAGCAGAAAAACGCTATCCCAAAGCGTCGACAAAAGGGCGTATGGTGGCGTTAATTTCCGCCATAGGTTCGCAAATGGATACCAATAAAACGCTGGCCAAAGGGGTGAGCTGCTTAATGAATAACGGCGTGACGCCAGCGGCACTGCACTCGTCCATGCGCAATGTCAATGTGCAGTTTGTGGTGAGTGACAAAGAGTATCGCAAAGCGATCTGTGCCCTGCATGAGACGTTTTTTGAAACGCAAATGGCCGCGCCAATCAAAACCGAACAGGTGGCATAAGCCGCCTAGTCACAACGTTCATCCAGATTGTGCTGGTAAAATAAGGGAGGCTTGCCTATCGCAAGCCTCCCTTATTTGATCGCGCATGGTCAATGTGTTTCAGCCGTAAAGCGCGTTTACTGTGACTGCTGATGGCAAAAATTGGCCACGTTTAGATCGCCGCGGGGCAGAGTGGAAAATAGATGTCCAGATTGCGCAGCAAACTCTGCCACCTTATCTTGCATCGCGGTGCTGAACTGATGATTTTCGGCCACCAAGCACCAGAAGCCGCTTGATAATACTGCCAACTCAAAATCGCTGATCGGCGTGTTGGAGACATCCAGCGCTCGCAGTTGAAGTAGCTCGCCAATATCTAGGCTGCTCAAGGGATTATTGTTTAGTTCCACGTCAAACACGTTAATCGCCTTAACCACATCCACACTCTTCAACTGATTATTAGCTAAAGAGAGGTAACTGAGTCGGCTGCCTTCTGGCAATATCACGTTTTCTAGTTGGTTGTCGTTTGCGGTCAGCTCAAAGGTTTCGGGGTTGTGAGTCAGATCCAGCATTTTGAGCTGGTTCCCTTGTACATCAAGCACTACCAGATCAGGATTAGCGGAGATATCCAGCGTCGACAATTGGTTGTCTGCCAACATCAGTTGTTGCAACTTAGGGTGCTTCCTGGCATCAAAATGCTGAAGGCTCATGCCGGATGCTCCAAGTATTTCTAGATTGTTTAGCGCGGCAAAATCCACACTGGTCACGCCGCTGTAACTGATATCCAAACTGTGCAACTGCGTTACATCGCCAGTAAGCTGAGTCAAACTTGGCACCTTTTCCACTAGCAAGGTTGTCAGTTTCTCGTTGTGGCTGAAATCGAGCGCTTTCAGCTTGGTGTCACTGGCCCGTAGTTGTTCCAGCTCTACAAAAGGACGCAGATTTAACGTGCTGATTGGGTTTTTATCCAAGATGAGCATTTTCAGCGGAATCCCCTCAGCAAAAGTAAGGGCAGTGAGTTGGTTATCGGATGCGGAGAAGGTGGTCAGCGCGGTGAGCTCTGACAGATCGAGTGCAGTAAGCTGGTTACCATTGACGGCCAACGCAATCAGAGCAGGCATTTTAGTCAAATTGAGTTCAGACAACTGGTTCTGCGTCAAGACTAAACGCTGCAAAGAAGGCATGTCAGCCAATTGCAGCGCGGCTAATTCCGTGGAACGAATCTCGACTGCTTCCAATGCGGTTGTGGCGGTCAAGTCGAGCGCAGGTAGTTTTGATTCACGAATATCTAAATCAGTCAGTGCGCTGCTGTAAGACAGATCAAGGCTTTGCAACTGTGCGAGTCTTTCTATTCTCAAGCTTTGTAAGTCGGCCAGTGGTTTCAGGTCGACATGACTCAACGCACTGAGATACAGGGTAAGCTGCTCAATATCAGGGGTGTAGTTGGCATTGAAATCGCTGAGTTTCGGTGAGCGGATGATCATATTACGCAGATTCGGAAAAGCGGCGAGATCCATTGTGGTACTGATTTCATACCTGATAGGGCACTCAAGAGTCACCACGTCGGTGACTGCGCTCCAGTGATGAAAATCTCGCAGGTCTTCGACGCAGCGTTTCATTTCTGGGTCACGATAGCGGATCGAAGAGAAGCTGCCATCTTTGGGCACAATGGTGAGATCAACCGAACTCACACTGCGCCCGTGTTGATCGTCGACCACCTGCACTGAGATGCGGATTTTATTGGCGGCCCCGGGCTGATACGCAGGGACAGTCAGTTGAGCTTCAGCGCTATCTTCGTTGCTCAGGCTTGCCTCTGGCCCTGACAATTGCGCCCAACTGTACTCTGTGATTGTACCGTCGCTGTCACTCGCGTTGGCCGTTACTGTCAACAGGGTACCTTCTTGCACCGTTTGGTTGTCACCAAGTGAAACGACGGGTCTTTGGTTGCCGTTGTTGGCGTGCACCGTAATCACCTGACCAGATTTGGCGCTGGCGCCAAGATTGTCGGTCACTTTGACATCAAACTGAATGAGATCGTCTTCATCGACGTCGGGAACTGTAAAGGTGGGGTTAAATGAGGTTGGATCTGAAAGTGTGACTGTTGATCCGCTCAGTTGCTGCCAATAGATACTGGCGATGCTGCCATCGCTATCGGTAGCACTGGCGTGTAAGCGTACTTCTTGGGTGTCTTCTTGCACCGCAAAAGGTTTTTCGAGATAAAGAACGGGCGCTTGGTTTTGACTGTTATCGGGTTGATATTTGACCGTGACGGCAACGGTGTCGGTCGCTTGTTGTCCTTTCGGGTCGGTGACGGTTAATCGGAAGGCATAACGGGTATCAACCACCACTTGAGGTGTCTCAAAGGTAAGTTGTTCACTATCGATGCCTTGAAGGTTGAGAGCAGGGCCTGCAATTTGTTGCCATTGGAATGTCAGTACATCGCCATCAGGATCACTGTGTTGAGCCAGTAATTCGATCGGTTGTAAAGGTTCGGTGGCGATATCTTGGCCCAGTTCAACTGACGGTGGGCGGTTTTGCGGTGTGGCGGGTGTATCGGCAGATCCGCCCGAGTCACCACCACAGGCGCTCAGTACGCTGACGGTTGCCGCCAGTAAGGTTTTTTTCAGCATGACTTTCTCGCTTGATGTTTTTATAAAAGTAATTTTTGTATATAAAACCATCACCATATTGATGGGGTTAATATGTAATCGATCGCTTTGGCTGGTTTGTGTGAAGTGAGTCCAAGTTATGAGCATTAACTTTCCACGGTGCAAAGTATCGGTTGACGTTGAAATCAGTCAAAAGAAAAGCGAGCCCGATAGCTCGCTTGAGGAAGGTATTTGGTGTTAGCCTCGGCCAAGCATGCGAGCCATGGTCGCGTCTTTATCCACCCATTGATGTTTTAATACCGCCAGTATGTGCACCAGCAGTATCGCGATGATAATCGGCGGCGCGGTGTGGTGAATGGCTGAGCCAACTTCCTGCATCCATGGCGTTTTTTCACTGGCGGCCACTAAGGTGAAACCAAATACCTCCAGCGCCCGTCCTGCCCCAATATTCATCACCACACCAGAAACAGGCATGGCTAAAGTGGCTAATAGTAGTAAACCGTGAATGGCTTTTGCGGCTTTCTCTTGCCATGCGGGCATCGGTGCGACAGGGGAAATCGCGCCTTCTTTGATGCGCCACACGATGCGAGCGATTGCCAACATCAGCACCAGCACGCCAAAGGATTTGTGTAACGCCACAATTTCGCCTTTTTCCGGCCCACGAGGTAAGTCAGACATATACGCGCCAACGGCAAACACTGTGATAAACGCCAAAGCAATTATCCAGTGCAGTGCGACCGACAGTTTTGAGTAGCTCTTGTTATTGCTCATCATCCATTTTCCTGTGTTGCTGTTTGTAGTTAAAAGTAAAGATAAAACAAGTATATGAATCTTGTTGTGCCTTAAAAGCGATCACCAGCACAAAGATTGAGCAAGTGTTTGAGGTTAAGACGGTTTTTAAACACACGAACGAACTTGGGATATGAATTATTTATGACGATTGCCAATCGCTATTGACCCAGTGACGATAAAAAATAATATATACGCATATCCATATATGGAGATAATTATGTTGCCTCATCAATTCTTTAAACTGTTGGCCGATGAAACGCGCGTGCGCTGCTTGCTGATGATCGCTCGTGAGCAGCGAGTGTGTGTCGCTGAGCTGACTCAAGCGCTCGGCGAAAGTCAGCCCAAAGTGTCGCGTCACTTAGCACTGCTGCGTTCAAGTGGCATTGTGACCGATATTCGCCAAGGGCAGTGGGTATTTTACCGTTTAGCGGAAGATCTGCCCGGTTGGATGAGAAAGCAAATTCAAGGCTTGGTGGAATCCAAGTGCTTAAAGCAAGAATACCAGCAAGATATTGAGCGACTGAAGGCGATGGTTGATCGCCCGCAGTGCTGTGTTTAATTAAGGAAAAAAGCATGTCTATAAAAGTCGGAATTAATGGATTTGGTCGTATCGGTCGTTTGGCATTGCGCGCGGCGTTTGACTGGCCAGAAGTTGAGTTTGTGCAGATCAACGATGTCGCGGGGGACGCCGCAACCTTAGCGCATCTGCTGGAGTTTGATTCAGTACAGGGCCGCTGGCACCATGCGGTAAGTCATGAAGGTGAACAGATCGTCATTAATGGCAAAGTGATCAAGACCTCGCAGCAAAAATTGATTGAAGCGGTCGATTGGTCTGGCTGTGATGTTGTGATTGAAGCGACAGGCAAACATCGTAAGAGCGAATTCCTCAACCAATATTTAGCGCAAGGCGTGAAACGAGTGGTGGTTTCGGCTCCGGTGAAAGAGGAGGGTATCGCCAATATCGTGGTCGGTGTAAACGACCATATTTTCGACCCAGACAAGCACCGCATTGTCACCGCAGCATCATGCACCACCAACTGCATCGCGCCAGTGGTGAAGGTGATTCACGAAAGCTTGGGCATCGAGCAGTCTTCTTTTACCACCATTCATGATTTAACCAACACACAAACCATTTTGGACGCGCCGCACAAAGATCTGCGCCGTGCTCGCGCCTGTGGTATGAGCCTGATCCCAACCACCACGGGTTCGGCGACCGCGATTGTGGAAATTTTTCCTGATCTAAAAGGCAAAATTAATGGTCACGCGGTACGTGTGCCGCTGGCGAATGCGTCGCTGACCGACATCATTTTTGATGTGAAACGTGACACCACCGCTGAAGAGGTCAACGCACTACTTAAAGCAGCGTCACAAAACGAACTTCAGGGCATTTTGGGTTTTGAAGAGCGTCCTTTGGTTTCGATTGACTATCGTGGTGACCAGCGTTCAACCATCGTTGATGCGTTATCGACCATGGTTGTCGGTAAGCGCATGGTGAAAATCTACGCGTGGTACGACAATGAAATGGGCTACGCCACTCGCACTGCGGAGCTCGTGCGTAAAGTCGGTTTGGTGTAAAGAGAGCAGAAATGACACATCCAACATGGGAACTGCCGCTGGAAGGCGGAGCTGCGCTGATTTTAACGCCTTGCCCGGGAACCAAAGGGACCTCGCTGGCGGACTCCCTTTCTCAGCTCAAAGCACAAGGCGTGACGACCATTGTCACGGCGATTAACCAGCACGAAATGGCGGAAAAAGGCGTTGAGGCTTTGCCTTGTGAAGCAGAGCAAGCGGGCATGCAGTGGTTTCACGCGTCGATCGAGGACGATTGTGCGCCGGAAGCAGAGTTTGAGCAGCAATGGCAAAGTATCGCTCCGCAGCTGCATGGCGCGCTGAAAAAGGGCGAAAAAGTGGCCTTGCACTGCATGGGTGGTTCGGGGCGAACCGGGCTTTTGGCCGCACATCTGCTGCTAGAGCAAGGATGGCCCTTAGAAACGATCATCAGCAAAGTGCAGGCGCTCAGACCGGGGGCCTTTACCAAAGCGGTGCAGGTTGAGTACATCGCAAGCGTCGCCAAAGCATAATGAATGAGCGGCATTGGCCGCTCTTTTTCTCAGAGTGAAAAACATGTTTTCTCAGTTAAATCATCATGTTCGCCAATACATGTTGGTGACATTCAACTACTGGAATTTCACCGTCACCGATGGTGCACTGCGCATGCTGGTGGTGCTCTATTTTTACGACCTCGGTTACTCCTCACTGGCCATTGCCTCGTTGTTCCTTTTTTATGAATTTTTCGGCGTGGTGACCAACTTGGTTGGCGGCTGGTTAGGGGCTAGGCTCGGGCTCAATCGCACCATGAACATTGGACTTGCGCTGCAAATAGTCGCGTTGTTGATGCTCGCGGTGCCTTCGGCGTGGCTGACCATTCCTTGGGTCATGGCGGCGCAGGCGCTGTCTGGGATCGCCAAAGATCTCAACAAAATGAGCGCCAAAAGTGCAATCAAGACGTTTGTGCCAGAGAATGCCCAAGGGGCTTTGTATAAGTGGATTGCGATCCTGACAGGCTCGAAAAATGCGCTCAAGGGCGGCGGCTTTTTCTTGGGCGGCGCTTTGCTCTCGCTGATTGGCTTTCAATACGCAGTGCTAGCGATGGCAAGCGTATTGACGCTGGTGTTTATCGGCAGCGTGCTGAGCCTCAAAGCGGAGATGGGCAAAGCGAAAAATAAGCCAAAATTTTCCGAGATTTTCTCCAAATCCTCTAGCGTCAATATTCTCTCTGCGGCAAGGCTCTTTCTGTTTGGCGCTCGCGACGTGTGGTTTGTCATTGCCTTGCCGATTTATCTTGGCAGTGTGTTTGGTTGGGATCACAGTGCAGTCGGTGGCTTTCTTGCGTTATGGGTGATTGGCTATGGCGTCATTCAAGGCATCGCGCCGCGCATTACAGGTGTAAAAGGGGCGGGCAAAGCGCCAGATGGACACTCTGTCATTGGCTGGGCGGCGCTGCTATCACTGGTCACCTTCGCCGTGGCTTTGGGCGTACAGAGCAGCTGGCATCCGCAATTGGTGATCGTCGTCGGTTTGATGGTGTTTGGCGCGGTGTTTGCGATTAACTCGGCGCTGCACTCTTACTTGATTGTCAGCTACGCCAAAGATGACGGCGTGTCGCTGGATGTGGGCTTTTACTACATGGCGAACGCAATGGGGCGCTTGATTGGCACCATACTCTCTGGCTGGGTGTTTCAAAGCTGGGGTATGGCGGCGTGCTTATGGGTTTCACTGGCGTTTTTAGTGCTCACCACAGCCATTTCGTTTGGCTTGCCGAAATCTCACCAGCGCGCTGTGATGCAATAAGCGTCAAAAGGCAAACTATTGAAAGAAATAAAAAAGGTGTCGAGCGTTCGACACCTTTTGGTCATAAAGGACTGTGTTCAATAAAGAACGATTTAGCTTTGTTTACGGATGAGGTAGTCAAACGCGCCTAAACTTGCTTTCGCACCTTCACCCATCGCAATGATGATCTGTTTGTAAGGGACTGTGGTTGCATCCCCCGCAGCAAACACACCATCCATGCTCGTTTCACCGCGGCTGCCGATTTCAATCTCGCCACGGGCAGAGAGTTCAACCGCGGAATCTTTCAGCCATTCGGTGTTAGGCACCAAGCCGATTTGCACAAAGATACCAGACAGTTCAAGCTGCTTAATTTCATCGGTGTGGCGGTCTTTGTATTTCAAGCCAGTCACACGAGTACCATCACCGAGCACTTCGATGGTTTGAGCCATGGTAATGATGTCGATGTTTGGCATTGAATTCGCTTTGTTGATCAGCACTTGGTCAGCGCGCAGTACGTCAGCAAATTCCAGTACGGTCACGTGTTCGACGATACCCGCTAGGTCAATCGCCGCTTCGATACCTGAGTTACCACCACCGATAACCGCAGTTTTCTTACCTTTGAACAGTGGGCCGTCACAGTGCGGGCAGTACGCCACGCCTTTGTTACGGTATTCTTGTTCACCCGGAACGTTCATTTCACGCCAGCGAGCGCCGGGGCTTAAGATGACGCTGTTACTTTTCAGTGTCGCGCCGCTTTGCAGGCTGACGTGGATTTTGCCATCCGCCGTGAACTCAGCGCCCATCAGCTTCTCAGCTTGTTGCTCTGTGATGATGTCTACACCGTACTCTTTCAGGTGTTCTCCCAAGTTCGCCGCCAGCTTTGGACCTTCCGTGTGTTTCACCGAGATGAAGTTTTCGATCGCCATGGTGTCCATTACCTGACCACCTAAACGCTGCGCCACGATACCGGTACGAATGCCTTTACGCGCGGCGTAAATTGCTGCTGCTGCACCTGCAGGACCACCGCCGACAACCAGTACATCGTACGTGTCTTTTTCGTTGAGGCTGGCGGCTGCTTTTTCTGCCGCGCCGTCATCCAGCTTGTTGAGGATTTCAGTCAGCGTCATACGGCCTTGTCCAAACAGTTCACCGTTAATGAACACACTTGGCACGGCCATGATGTCGCGATTTTTCACTTCGTCCTGGAACAGCGCGCCGTCAATCATAGTTGCGCGAATGTCCGGGTTGATCGCTGCCATCATGTTGAACGCTTGCACCACGTCAGGACAGTTTTGGCAAGACAGAGAAATGAACACTTCGACGTCAAGTTTTTTGCCGAGTTTGGCGATTTGCTCAATGGTATCTTGCTCCAGTTTGATTGGGTGACCGCCAGAGTGCAGCAGCGCTAGAACCAGAGAGGTAAACTCGTGGCCCATTGGCACACCCGCAAAACGCAGATGTGTACCTTTGGTTGGGTTGGTCACTGTCATCACGGGCTTGCGCTCGCTCGCGGCATCGTCACGTTCTACGCTGATAAGTGGGCTAAGTTCAGCGATTTCATTGGCCAGCGCCAAAATGTCTTGTGAGCCTTTGCTTTCATCTAGGCTGACCACTAAACGGACTTGTTCTTTTAAGTTGGTTAGATACTGTGAGAGTTGTTGCTTGATCGCTTGGTCTAGCATACGAAATACCTTTTTTATTAATTATGAGAGTGGTCACTCTGGATAAAAGGGGGAGAGCGAACCGGACATTTAGGTCGTCAGGTCAAATACCCAGTTCGCTCTCGAACTCATTAGTAATCAAAAGATTGTCTTAATCAGAAGATTACTGGTCAGGCTTAGTTAGATTTTGCCAACGAGGTCTAGTGAAGGAGCTAGAGTCTGCTCGCCTTCTTTCCATTTCGCTGGACATACTTCGCCCGGGTGAGAAGCAACGTACTGAGCTGCTTTCACTTTACGCATCAGGTCTTCTGCGTCACGGCCGATACCTTCTGCGGTGATTTCCATTGCCTGAATCACGCCTTGTGGGTCAATCAGGAAGGTTGCACGGTCTGCCAGACCTTGGCCTTCACGCATCACACCGAAGTTGTTAGTGATGTTGCCAGTTTGGTCGCCTACCATGTAGTAGTTGATTTTGCCGATAGTCTCAGAGCTGTCGTGCCATGCTTTGTGAGTGAAGTGGGTGTCAGTCGATACTGAGTACACTTCTACGCCACGTGATTGAAGCTCTGCGTAGTGATCCGCAAGGTCGCCAAGTTCAGTTGGACATACGAAAGTGAAGTCCGCTGGATAGAAGAAAAATACTGCCCATTTGCCCAGAACGTCTTGTTCAGTGATCTCAACGAACTCACCTTGTTTGAATGCGGTTGCGCTAAATGGTTTGATTTTAGTATTAATCATAGTCCGAGTTTCCTTTAAGTTATTGGTTTGGAATGTTTTGTCTTCGGGATGTATATTCCCATCCGCACGCTGTTTTGGAAAATCGCTTGTGGCTATTCTATTGATAGGCTCTTTCTATAGGAAAAAGCCAATGGTTGTCACAGTTTGATAGGCAAAGGGCATCAATATGACCTTTATAGGCCCGGATGCTTTAGGATAAAGCCTAACGATATGCTTTTGAGAGATAAGGAAATCAATATGCAGTTGCAAGCCGAACAAATTCCCCTAATTTGCAGTGCCTTAGCCAAGATTAGAATTGAAGCCGATTTAACCCTCTTGCCGAAATACACCCACTTTGCGGGCAAACCCTATCCGCTTGGGCGTTGCAAAGAGATCCGCGATCTGGTCTATCAGATGCTTTTAGTGCACTTGCAGACCAAGCACGATGAGGTATTGCAGCCACTGCGTGAGGCGTTGAACAATGGCGAGAAGTTAGTGCCTGTGTGGGGCTCTCTGCGGGATGAGTACTTTCAAAATGCCATGGTGCTCGGGGAGTGGTACATTGATGTTTCCAACGATACCGTCAACCCTAACAAGCCTCGCGTCGAGATTGTGCGCCTCAGTGAGGCCGATTTTCATCCCATCCGCTCGTTTGAGAAATTTATCGAAGTAGCAGAGAAATACTGGCAGGTTGATGTGTATAAGAACACTCTCTTTCCGGCGTTGGCTCCCTTCTTTCCTTTAGTGTGTGTCAGTAAAGAGAGTGGTGCCAGTTGGCTCGCTGCCGCTAACGACGACATGATTGCCGTAGCGATGAACAGCCAGTTTTCTGCTTCCAAACAGATACTGCAACAGCTGCCGACGTTGCCTCAGTCGATTGCGCAAAAATGGTTGAGCCACGCCAATGCCGAGCTTGACCCTTTGCTTACGGACTCGGGAGATAGCGAACAAATGTGCATCGAGTATCGAGATCGTTCTCAAGACTTGCAGTTTCGAGACCAAGCCGTGCTGGCCTATCTTAAGTTGCCGAAGATGGTTTGATAGGCGTCACTTATTGCTGAGGTTTGGGCGGGTTATGCGTTGACTGGCTAACGCTAACGCGACTTTGGAGGTCGGAAGGCGTCCAAGTGCTTGACAGATTTTCCAACCTGCTTCGGCAACCGCGGGTAGATCGACGCCAGTCTCGATGCCGAGCCCTTGACAGAGGTAAAGCACATCTTCGGTCGCCACGTTGCCTGCTGCCCCTTTGGCATACGGGCAGCCGCCAAGGCCTGCCACACTGCTGTCGATGGTGGCAACGCCCATGGTGAGCGCCTGATACAGGTTAGCCAGTGCCTGTCCCCACGTATCGTGAAAATGCACCGCTAGTTGTGCCACAGAGACTTCTTTTTTTACCGCGTCTAACATGCGCGCAATGCGCAGCGGCGTGCCAGTGCCAATGGTATCGCCAAGGGAAATCTCATAACAGCCCAGTGCCAGCAGATCGCTGGCCACACTGGCGACTTGCTCGGGTTTCGTCGCGCCGTCATAAGGGCAGTCAGCGACGCAAGAGAGATAGCCTCGCACCGGTATATGATGCGCTTTTGCTGCCTGCATCAAAGGCTCGAAGCGTTTGAGGCTTTCAGCAATGGAACAGTTGATGTTGCGCTGGCAAAAACCTTGTGATGCGGAAGTGAAAATCGCCACTTGATCAGCGCCGCTGGCGAGTGCCTGCTCAAAACCTTGCAGGTTGGGGGTCAGCGCCGAATAAACCACTCCTGTACGGCGTTCAATTTTGGCCAATACTTGTGCCGAGTCGGCCATTTGCGGTACCCATTTGGCCGAGACAAACGCGCCCGCCTCGATCTGCTTAAGGCCGGTGCGAGACAGTTGATCTATCAGCGCGATCTTACTCTCGGTACTGATGCGAGCTTCATTTTGCAAGCCATCGCGTGCGCCGACTTCGACAATCTTGACCGATTTTGCTAACAAACGGTTCATAGGCTACCTCACGGGGTGTCTTTCACTGACCAATCTTTCGGCACCCAAGCAGGCGCGCGCTTGCTGAAAAAGGCGTTAAGTCCTTCTTGGCCTTCTGGCGATACGCGGATCTGGGCTATCAAGGCGATGGTGTGTTCAATCAGTTCAGGAGTGATGGGCTGGTTATCGCACTGCTGACACAAGCGTTTGGCCTGAGTCAACGCGTTTGGTCCATTGTGCAGCAAGCGATGCAACAGCTCATCCAGTACCTCGCGTAGCGCATGTGGCTGCGAACCCACGACCTGATGCAGCAGCCCCAAACGCAGCGCATTGGCCGCGTCAAGGGTTTCCGCACTCAGCATATAGCGTCTTGCTTGACGCTGGCCGATGGTACGGCATACATAAGGTCCAATGGTGGCAGGGATCAGGCCAAGCTTGACTTCGCTGAGGCAAAAGCGTGCATCTTGGGTGGCGATGGCGATATCGCAGCAGCAAATGAGCCCGAGTGCGCCGCCAAAAGCGCTGCCATGCACCAGCGCAATGGTGGGATGGGGGAAGCTATCAAGCGTTTGCATCAGCCGCGCGAGCTCGGACGCGTCTTGATAGTTGTGCTCTTTTGACTGCCCAGCCATTGAACGCATCCACAACAGATCGGCACCTGCAGAAAAATGCTGACCGTTGGCTTGCAGAACTAATACGCGCACCGACGGATCAGCGCTTAAGCGTTCAAGCTCGACAAGCAAATGGGCGATCATCACCCCATCGAAAGCGTTGTGTTTCTCGACTCGGTTGAGCGTGAGGGTTGCCACGCCTTGAGCGGATAAGTTACACAGCACATCGTGTTGGCGCTCGTTCATCTTTGCCTCCTTGGTCGAACTCCATGGCTCGCTTACATGCGAAAGATACCAAACTCACTTTCAGGGATGGGCGCGCGCAGCGCAACGCTCAGCGCATGGCCCAGTACATCGCGGGTTTCGACCGGATCCAAAATGCCGTCGTCCCATAATCTTGCGCTGGCGTAGTAGGGGCTGCCTTGGGTGTCGTACAGCTCGACAATCGAATCGCGAAACGCTTTGGCTTCCTCATCGGGCCAAGTTTCCTGCTGACGTGCTTTGACTTCGCGCCGCACCTGCGTCAGTACCCCCGCCGCCTGTTCGCCGCCCATCACGGAAATACGCGCATTCGGCCACATCCACATCATGGTCGGATCGTACGCTCGCCCACACATGCCGTAGTTGCCCGCGCCGTAGGAGCCGCCAATGATCACGGTGAATTTCGGTACATCGGCACAGGCAACCGCCATTACTAGCTTGGCGCCGTGCTTGGCAATGCCTTCCGCTTCGACTTTTTTCCCCACCATAAATCCAGTGACGTTTTGCAAAAACAGCAACGGGATCTTGCGTTTGGCACAGAGCTCAATAAAGTGCGCCCCCTTTTGCGCCGATTCGGAAAACAGAATGCCGTTGTTAGCAACAATGCCAATGCGATGGCCGTGAAGTTGGGCAAAACCGCACACCAGTGAGCTGCCATACAGCGCTTTAAACTCATCAAACGCTGAATCGTCCACCAAACGAGCGATGATTTCGCGCACATCGAATGACAATCGCAGGTCGGCGTTAACGATGCCGTACATCTCTTTGGCATCGTAACGTGGCGGCAAGAAATCGTGATTCAGCGGAGAAGGGGACTGATTGGCGCTGGCAATTGCTTGACGCGCCAGCTCCAGCGCGTGCGCATCGTCCTGTGCATAGTAATCGGCCACGCCAGACTTTTTACAGTGCACATCCGCGCCGCCCAGCTCTTCATCAGTGACGATTTCTCCGGTCGCGGCTTTCACCAGCGGCGGGCCCGCGAGAAAAATGGTTCCTTGCTGTTTGACGATGATCGCCACATCCGCCATCGCCGGAATGTACGCGCCGCCTGCGGTACACAGTCCCATCACCACGGCTATCTGCGGGATGCCTTTTGCCGACATGCGCGCCTGATGATAAAAAATGCGGCCAAAATGGTCGCGATCAGGAAACACTTCCGCCTGATGGGGCAGATTTGCCCCGCCAGAGTCGACCAGATAGACGCAAGGAAGCTGGCAGCGCTCGGCAATTTGCTGCGCGCGCAGGTGCTTTTTCACGGTTAAAGGATAATAAGTACCGCCTTTGACCGCCGGATCGTTGGCGATCACCATGCAATCGATGCCGTGAATTTTGCCAATCCCAGCGACAACACCTGCGCAAGGGATGGCCTCGTCGTACACTTGCCACGCGGCAAACTGGCCGATTTCGAGAAAAGTTGAGTCTGCATCGAGTAGGCGTTGTACGCGTTCGCGGACCGGAAGCTTGCCTTTTTGCCGCTGGCGTTCGATGGCTTTTTCTCCCGCGCCGAGTTTCAATGCTTCTCGGTGAGTGAGTAGCTGGTCCACCAGTTCGCTCATGCGGGCAAAGTTCGCTTGGTACAAATCCGATTCGAGTTTGGTTTTGCTTGTAATGACTGCCATTGTTTCTTGCCTCTTTAGCGCGATTCTGCAAACAGCTCACGGCCAATCAGAATACGGCGGATCTCGGAGGTTCCCGCGCCAATTTCGTAGAGCTTGGCATCGCGCAGCAAACGACCTGCCGGGAACTCGTTGATGTAGCCGTTGCCTCCGAGCAGTTGAATCGCGTCCAGTGCCATCTGCGTGGCGAGTTCGGCGGCGTACAAAATAGCGCCTGCGGAATCTTTGCGTGTCACTTCTCCGCGATCGCACGCCGCCGCCACGGTATAGACATAAGCGCGCGCCGCGTTGCAGCGGGTGTACATGTCGGCGACTTTGGCTTGGACCAACTGAAACTCGCCAATCGCCTGACCAAACTGTTTGCGATCGTGCACGTAGGGCAAAACCAGATCGAGACAGGCTTGCATAATGCCGAGCGGCCCAGCCGCGAGCACCACCCGTTCATAGTCAAGCCCGCTCATCAGCACTTCAACGCCGCGGTTGATTTCGCCCAGCACGTTCTCAGCCGGAACGCGGCAGTTTTCAAACACCAGCTCGCAGGTGTTGGAGCCGCGCATGCCGAGTTTGTCGAGCTTTTGCGCATGGTGAAACCCGGGGAAATCACGCTCGACAATAAACGCGGTGATGCCACGGGATTTGGCACTGGGGTCAGTTTTGGCGTAGACGATGACAACGTTGGCGTCTGGGCCGTTGGTGATCCACATTTTGCTGCCGTTGAGCACAAAATGGTCGCCATGGCGCTCCGCTTTCAACTGCATGCTGACCACATCCGAGCCGGCATTGGGTTCACTCATTGCCAGCGCGCCCACCCAAGAGCCATCAAGCAATTTGGGCAGATACTTTTTGCGCTGCTCGGTTGTGCCATTACGAAACAGCTGGTTGACGCACAAATTGGAGTGCGCGCCGTAACTCAAAGCAACCGAGGCCGAGGCGCGGCTGATCTCTTCCATCGCGATCACGTGGGCGAGATAACCCATTTGCGCGCCGCCATCGCTTTCATCCACTGTGACGCCCAGCAAACCCATCTCGCCAAACAATGGCCACAGGTGATTAGGAAATTGGTTTTCCTTATCAATTTGCGCGGCGATCGGCGCGATATGCTCGCTGGCAAATGCGCTGACCTGCTCACGCAGTAGTTCTAATGTTTCACCAAGCCCAAAGTTGAGCATCTGATACTGGCTGTTCATAACACCTCCGTGTTCTCCTGTTTTGAGTGGTGCAGGAGAGGGGAACGAAAGGTAAAAATGCGTCAGCGAGCGCCTTTGAGCGCCAGTTCACAGCGCTCTTTTGCCGCCTCCAGTTCACCCATCACCACGCCGATGTCGTCAAGTTGGCGCTGCAATAGCGCCTTCTTTTCATCGATGATGTTGAGCATTTTCACCAACTGCGTTTCGCCTTGTTGAGCATCGTAAAGCTCAAACAATTCGCGAATCTCCGCCAGAGAGAAGCCCAAACGTTTGCCGCGCAAGATCAATTTCAAACGAATCTTGTCCCGGCGTGAGTAAACGCGCACAGTGCCTCTGCGCTCTGGCTGTATTAATCCCATATCTTCGTAAAAGCGAATACTTCTGGTGGTAATCTCGAACTCTTTCGCGAGATCACTGATCTTAAAAGTTTCCACCTGGTCTCCTCCAACGGTTGGTTGTAGCTGTCCGACTTTCAGCGATGAGGAACGACGGTACTGTCAATCACCTGTTACAGTTCAGGTGAAAATTTATCGTTGTTGTTATTTTGTTTCTTTACGTTTACGTAAATGTTAGTGCTATGCTTACGTAAACGTCAAGAAACCACAGGGCGAAAATCGCCGGGTTGAAATGACCAGACAGGGTATTGCCCGTCCGTCGCCGTATTCAGTTGTACCCGCATCGCTATCAATTTGTGGTCACCACTTTCGTCACAAGAGAACGAGACATCGAAAAAGCCATATGGATAGTGTCGGCCAAACGAACCCCGCAAGGGCGGTTCCAAGGCGCACTCAAAGAGTATTCTGCTCCTCAGCTGGGCGGCTTTGCGATCAAAGCAGCGCTGAGCGCCACCAGCAAAGCAATTGAAAAAGTCGATGAAGTGTTGATGGGTTGTGTGCTGCCCGCAGGCTGCGGACAAGCGCCTGCCCGTCAAGCGGCGCTCAATGCCGGGCTGCCGCTTTCGGTGGGCGCGACTACGCTCAACAAAGTGTGCGGTTCTGGCATGAAAGCGGTGATGCTGGCACACGATCTGATCAAATCGGGCAGTGCGCGATCGGTCATTGCTGGCGGAATGGAGAGCATGACCAATGCCCCGTACCTACTGAGCAATGCGCGCAGCGGCATGCGTATGGGCCATCAAACCACGTTCGATCACATGTTTTATGATGGTTTACAAGATGCCTATGAAGGCCATCTGATGGGTGTTTATGCGCAGCAAATCGCAGACAAGCTGCAGTTTACCCGTCAGCAGATGGATGAATGGGCGGTGCTCTCTGCCAAGCGTGCTTGGGAAGCGCAAGAGCAACAACTGTTTGTCGCTGAGATGACGCCGCTCGCCTTTGGCAAAAATGGCGAGCTGCTGGATTACGACGAGCATCCACGTTCGATCACACTTGAAAAGATCCCGTTGCTCAAACCCGCCTTTGCCGAAGGCGGCAGTGTTACGGCCGCTAACGCCAGCGCCATTGCTGATGGCGCCGCTGCGCTGCTTTTGATGGATGAAGAATCGGCCCGCTCACAAGGCTTAGAGCCACTCGCCATTCTTCGCGGCCACAGCACCCATGCAAGAAAACCAGCCGAATTTACTTTAGCGCCGGTTTACGCCATCGAGCAACTGCTCTCTAAACTCGATTGGTCGAGTGACGAAGTGGATTTGTGGGAGGTCAACGAAGCGTTCGCGGTGGTGACGCAAATCGCCGTCAAACAACTTGGCTTGGAGATGGAAAAAGTCAACGTCAAAGGCGGAGCGTGCGCCTTAGGCCATCCGATCGGTGCCAGCGGGGCGCGTATTCTGGTCACGCTGATCCACAGTTTGCGCCAGTTGCAAGCGCTCGGCGTCGATGGTGACCGCACCCAGCCCAAAGTGATGCGTGGTGTCGCTTCACTGTGCATCGGCGGCGGTGAAGCGACCGCTATCGGCATTGAGATCCCATTACCCTAAAGACCAATCACCCACATCGTGAAACTGAATGCGCTGGACGATAAAGCCATTACTCGCGTGCAGCGCCTAACACTGACAAGGACAACGTTATGCTAAACCCGGTTCCTTTATTGATTGATGGCGAATTTCGTCAGTCGGCCACCACCGAATGGTTAGAGGTCACTAATCCTGCGACCAATGAGGTGATCGCCTCGCTGCCTTGCGCCAGAGACGAAGAGATGCAACAAGCGGTTGCCAGTGCTGCAGAGGCTTTTCAAACTTGGAAACACGTCGCACTGCCTGAGCGCGCTCGTCTGATGCTGCGTTATCAACATCTGCTCAAAGAACATCATGATTCGCTGGCTCAGACCCTGTCTCAAGAGACAGGCAAAACGTTGGCTGACGCGAAAGGCGATGTGTGGCGTGGCATCGAAGTGGTGGAGCAGGCGGCCAATATTGCCAGCAATATGATGGGCGAAATGGTAGAAAACGTTGCGACCGACATCGATACCTATTCGATGATCCAACCGCTCGGTGTGTGTTGCGGCATTACCCCGTTTAACTTTCCGGCCATGATCCCGCTGTGGATGTTCCCGCTGGCGATTGCCGCTGGTAATACGTTTGTCCTTAAACCCTCCGAGCAAGTGCCGCTCACCTCCATGCGTTTGGCCGAGCTGTTTGCGCAGGCTGGCGCACCGAAAGGTGTATTGCAAATCGTACACGGGCGCAAAGCGCAGGTCGATTTTCTGCTGCAACATCCAGAGATCAAAACCATCTCTTTTGTCGGTTCGGTGAAGGTAGCGCAGTACATTTATCAGCAAGGTACGCAGCATTTTAAACGGGTACAAGCGTTTGCTGGGGCGAAAAACCATATGGTGGTGATGCCAGATGCCAACAAAGATCAAGTGATCAATAACTTAGTCGGAGCCTCGGTCGGCGCGGCGGGTCAGCGCTGCATGGCGATTTCGGTCGCGGTGCTGGTGGGCGGGGCGAAAGCGTGGCTTCCTGAGCTAAAAGCGGCGATGAGCCGCGTTCAGCCCGGCGCGTGGAACGACAGCAATGCTGCTTATGGACCGCTGATCAGCCCCCAAGCGAAAGAGCGAGTGCATCGCCTGATCCAAGAGGGCATCGACCAAGGCGCCGTGTGTGAGCTGGATGGGCGTCACTGCCAAGTTGCCGGTTTGCCAAATGGCAACTGGGTTGGCCCGACGCTGTTTAGCGGCGTGAATACCGAGATGAGCATTTATCGCGAAGAGATTTTCGGCCCCGTATTGGTCTGCCTTGAAGCCGACTCGCTCGAAGAGGCGATCGAGCTTATCAACCGCAACCCTTACGGCAACGGCACTTCGATTTTCACCGCTAATGGTGCGGCGGCGCGCAAATTCCAGCATGAGATTCAAGTGGGGCAAGTGGGGATCAACGTGCCAATCCCGGTGCCTTTGCCCTTCTTCTCTTTTACTGGTTGGCGAGGTAGTTTCTACGGCGATCTGCACGCTTACGGCAAACAGGCGGTGCGCTTTTTCACCGAAACCAAAACCGTCACCGCGCGTTGGTTCGATGACGACATTCCAAGTGGTCCGAATCTGACCATCAACTTGAGATAACCCTTAGCCTGTCAAACTAGGAGTTCGCTATGGATTTTGAACTGAATGAAGAACAACGCGCGTTTGCCGACACGGCGAGTGAATTTGCCAAAGCACGTTTAGCCCCGATGGCGGCTAAGTGGGATGAAGAACACATCTTCCCTAAAGAGGTGCTGCGCGAGGCGGGGGAACTTGGCTTTTTGTCACTGTATACCCCTGAAGAACAGGGCGGGCTCGGTTTGAGTCGCCTTGATGCTTCGATCATTTTCGAGCAGTTGGCTATGGGGTGCACCTCGACCACTGCCTTTATGACCATCCACAACATGGTGACTTGGATGGTGGCCAGTTTTGCCAGTGATGAAGCCAAAACGCAGTTTTGCCCCAAGTTGGTCACGGGGGAATGGCTGGGCTCTTACTGTCTCACCGAACCGAATGCCGGATCGGATGCGGCATCGCTCACCACGAGCGCGCAAAAGCACGGCGATCACTATCTGTTGAGCGGGAGCAAAGCGTTTATCTCGGGCGCTGGCGACACCGATGTGTTGGTGGTGATGGCGCGCACAGGCGAAGCGGGTGCCAAAGGCATCTCTGCGTTTGTCATTCCAGCCAACGCAGAAGGGATCAGCTACGGGCGCAAAGAGCCGAAAATGGGCTGGAACAGCCAGCCGACCCGCTCAGTCACTTTTGATAGGGTCAAAGTGCCGCTCACCGCGCTGCTTGGCGAAGAAGGGCAAGGTTTTACTTTTGCGATGAAAGGGCTAGATGGTGGTCGCATCAACATCGCCACCTGTTCACTGGGTACGGCGCAGCAAGCGCTCAATCAAGCGACGCAATACCTGCAAGAGCGCAAGCAGTTTGGCAAAAATCTGGCGCAATTTCAGGGGCTGCAATTTAAGCTCGCGGACATGGCAACTGAGCTGGTTGCAGCGCGCCAACTGGTGCGCTATGCGGCAAGTAAACTTGATCGCCGCGATGCAGAGGCCACGGCTTACTGCGCGATGGCGAAACGCTTTGCGACGGATGTCGGTTTTCAGGTGTGCGACGCAGCGCTGCAACTCTACGGTGGCTACGGTTACATCAAAGAGTATCCGTTGGAGCGCCAATTTCGCGATGTTCGGGTGCACCAAATTCTCGAAGGAACCAATGAAATCATGCGGTTAATTATTGCCCGTCGGCTTTTGCATGAAGGTGCGGAGCTTCTGTAAGCGATTAACCTCAACGCATTTTGCTAAGGAATTGTGATGACTTCAGATCAATATTCACCTCAATCGGCTGCACCGGAGGCCGCGACAGAAGCGGCGATTGGTTTTCATCTCCATCACCATGTGGCGGTGGTGACGATGAACAATCCGCCTGCCAATACTTGGACCGAACAAAGTTTGCAGCAGCTCAAAACCCTTGTGCAGTCACTCAACCTCAATAATGAAGTGTATGCCTTAGTGCTAACGGGAAAAGGGGAGAAGTTTTTCTCGGCCGGTGCGGATCTCAAGCTGTTTGCCGATGGCGATAAAGCGCGCGCGCTGAAAATGGCGCGCCTGTTTGGGCAGGCGTTTGAAACCTTGTCGGCATTTCGTGGTGTGTCGATTGCGGCCATCAACGGATACGCCATGGGCGGTGGCCTTGAAGCGGCGCTCGCCTGTGACATTCGTATTGCTGAAGAGCAAGCGGTGATGGCACTGCCTGAAGCCAAAGTGGGACTGCTGCCCTGTGCGGGCGGGACGCAAAATCTGACCGCTTTGGTGGGCGAAGGGTGGGCCAAGCGGGTGATTTTGTGCGGCGAACAGCTCAGCGCCGCCAAAGCGCAGCAGATTGGTTTAGTCGAAGAGGTGGTTGCTAAAGGCGAAGCGCTCAATCGTGCGATTGCCATGGCTGAATCGGTCGCCAATCAGTCGCCCTCTGCCGTGGCCGCGTGCAAAAAACTCATCCAGCAAACGCGTTTTGCACCGCTGGCTCAGGGGCTGATTAAAGAGCGCGAATACTTTCTTGATCTGTTCGATACTGAAGATCAGACCGAAGGCGTGCAGGCATTTTTGCAAAAGCGTCCACCTGTATGGAAAAACCGCTGAGCTGCGCCGGGGAGTGTGTAAACCCAAGGAGGCACTATGACAGGCCAAGTTATTTTTACCGAGCGACCTTGCAGTGAAGGTGAGTGCAAAATCGCCATCGCAACGCTCGACAATACCGCATCGCTCAATGCCCTGACTTACCCTATGTTGGAGCAACTGAACCAACAGCTAGAACGCTGGCATGAAGACGACAGCATCGTGTGCGTGTTTCTCGAAGGCGCGGGCGAGAAAGCGTTTTGTGCAGGCGGCGATGTGCGCGCCATGTACCAAGTGATGGAAAGTGAGCCGAAGGCATCCATTTCACGCTTTCTCACAGACTATTTCACCTTGGAGTATCGCTGCAACTATCTGATTCACACCTACACTAAGCCGATCATCGGTTGGGGACGAGGCATTGTCATGGGTGGTGGCATGGGGCTTTTCATGGGCACCAGCCACAAAGTGGTGACGCCAGAGTCGCGCTTGGCGATGCCGGAAATCAGTATTGGGCTTTACCCGGATGTCGGCGCGACATGGTTTCTCAACCGTCTTGAGCCGGGCATCGGGCTGTTTCTTGGTTTGACTGGAGTGATGGTCAATGCCAGTGACGCGTTGTCTATCCACTTTGCCGATCATCTGCTGCTCGCCAAAGAGCGCGATGGCTTGCTGGAACAGTTGCAGCATGCCTCTTGGTCTACCGCCGAAGATCATTACGATGTGGTCACCGAGCTACTGGAAAATCTTGCTCAGCAGGCTGATGACCAGCGACCAGTGCAACAATTGATGCCGCATTTTGATGCAATTCAACAGGCCTGCCTACAAGACGAGCTGCAAAGCGTGGTGCAAGCTGTCATGGCGTTACCTTCCAGCCCATGGCTTGATCGCGCCAAGCAGAACTTGGCAGAGGGCAGCGCCATTAGCGCGCACATTTGTCACCGACAGATGACGCACTACAGCGAGCTGTCTCTAGCCGGCTGTTTCCGTTTGGAGCTTGGCGTCTCAGTGCAATGTGGCTTGCTTGGTGAATTTCGGGAAGGGGTGCGAGCGAGGCTAATCGATAAAGACGGTCAGCCAAACTGGCTGTTCAACAATGTCGCCGATGTCGACAGCAGCGTGATTGACGCTTTGTTTACTTCACTGTGGCCTGATCAGGCACACCCGTTGGTCAATTTAGGCAAACACGGCCTTTGAGCCTGTGAAAAATCAACCATAAAGAGTTAGGAGGAGTCACATGAACCAAGTGGCATTTATTGGTCTTGGCAATATGGGCTCGCCGATGGCGGCGAACTTAATCAAAGCGGGTTGCACGCTGCGCGTGTTCGACCTCAATCAAGTGGCGATGGCAACACTGGCTAAACTGGGCGCAACCGCGTGCGAGTCTATCGAGCAAGCAGTGCAGGGCGTAGACACGGTGATCACCATGTTGCCTGCTGGCGAGCACGTTCGCTCGGTTTATCTGGGTGACCATCAAGGCAATGCTGGGCTGCTCACTTTGCTTGCGCCAAAAACGCTGCTGATTGACTCCTCCACCATCGATCCCCAATCGGCAAAAACGGTGGCCGCCGAGGCGCAAAAGCAGGGGCTGGAATTTGTCGACGCGCCAGTTTCCGGCGGCGTGGCAGGCGCGCAGGCGGGGACGCTCACCTTCATCGTTGGTGGCACGCAAGCGGCGTTTGACAAGGCGCAAATCATTCTTCAGTACATGGGCAAAAACATCTTTCACGCTGGCGGTGCAGGCGACGGGCAAATGGCGAAAATCTGTAACAACCTGATGCTGGGTATTTTGATGTCTGGAACTTGTGAAGCGCTGAGTTTGGGAATAGATAACGGCCTCGATCCTAAGGTGCTGTCCAACATCATGCTGCAAAGCTCCGGGCGCAACTGGGCGTTAGAGCTCTACAATCCATGCCCCGGCGTGATGGAAAACGCGCCCGCGAGCAAGCAGTACCAACCCGGCTTTACCAGTCGCTTGATGGTGAAAGATCTCGGTTTGGGACTGGATGCCGCCTCTCAAAGTCACTCCTCCGTGCCAATGGGCGCTTTGGCGCGCAACCTGTTCGCTTTTCATAATGCTGCTGGTAACAGCGAGTTGGATTTCTCCAGTCTGTTTCAGTTTTACGCCAAACAAACGCGCTGATGCGCCTCAATCAACACAGGAGAGGAAAGATGAACTTAAAAGAGAGTGTGATTGCGATAACGGGCGCAGGGCAGGGGCTTGGGCAGATGATGGCGGTGACGCTAGCGCATGCAGGGGCGGAATTGGCGCTGCTTGATCTCAATGAAGAAGGGCTGCGCCACACCCAAGAGCAGTGCCATATGCTTGGTACCAAGGCTTTGATCTACAAGATGAATGTGACCGATGAAGCCGAAGTTGAGCAAGCGTTTGACGACATTGTACGTGATTTTGGTCAGCTAGATGGCTTAGTGAACAACGCAGGCATTTTGCGTGATGGCATGTTGGTCAAAGTGAGTGACGGGCAAGTCAGTAAAATGTCGCTTGAGCAGTTTAATTCGGTGATCAACGTCAATTTGACCGGCACTTTTCTCTGTGGTCGAGAAGCGGCGGTGAAGATGATCGAAACCGATCGCAAAGGGGTGATTATTAATATTTCCAGTGTTTCGCGCGCAGGAAATATCGGCCAAAGCAACTATTCGGCGTCAAAAGCCGCCGTTGCGACGCTGGCCACCACTTGGGCAAAAGAGTTGGCGCGCTATGGCATCCGCGCAGCGGCGATCGCGCCCGGAGTGATTCATACCGCCATGGCAGATCAAATGAAGCCGGAAGCCATCGCCCGTTTGGAAAAAATGATCCCCGTCGGGCGTATGGGCGAAGCGAGCGAAATCGCGCACACGGTCAAGTTCATTTTAGAAAACGACTACATCACTGGCCGAGTGCTGGAGGTTGATGGTGGCATCCGCATGTAGCGCTCTCACAGTTGATCAGCAAAGCCTGCCGAGTTTGGGCTTTGCTTGATCTTGTTTCACGCCAGTGCACTGACTTTTTGCTCCTAGGGCAACATGGACTGAATATAATTTTTCCGGTTCCATTTACTCATTAGAATTACCGCGGAGAGATGTACGGCAACGGCGATGAAAGTGAGATTGGCGAACACTTCATGCGTCTCTTCCAGCCACTCTTCCCCCCAAAACATATCACTACCCATTAACCAGCCGCTCACTGCCGTTGCGATGATCAATCCCCACAATAGCCAGATCATCACCGCGCCCGCAGGATTGTGACCGAGATGTCTATCTTGCCGTTCGCTCAGTACCTCTTTCAGGTGTGACACTGCTGCTAATGGGGAAGGGAGAAAACGGCTCAATCGCGCTGGTGATTGCACCACTAGCCCCCAAAGCAGCCGGATACCAACACTGAGCAGGATTAGGTATCCCGCCCACTTATGCAGATCGCTCCCCTCTTCTAAAGCAAAGAAATTGGCAAAGAAAAGCAGCGCGACCATCCAATGGGTTGCTCGCACAACCCAGTCCCATTTGAACGTGTTAGTCATCCATTTCCTCCTTCACTTTGCTCATGTCGGTTGGGTTAAAGTAGATCTCTACACGCTTGTTGTCTTTGTTATAGCCATAAAGCTCGTAGCAACTGGTCTTGGTTTTCTTAAAGACTTTGATTTTGTAACCCATTTCTTCAACCTGAGTTTTGGCTTGCTCAAAGTTAATCCATTGAGATTCCGGCTCTTTTGTACACTGTGGATCCGCCAAAGCGCTGAATGCGCTGCCGAGTGAAAGAAGAGCTGTCGTTGTCAGTAGAAGTGTTTTTTTCATGATTCAGTCCTTGTTTGGGTGTCTACAGGATGAATCGTATCGATGAAAGCTTAAGAGTCACTTAAGAGTTAGGGTGGCGGAAAAATCTTTAAACCCATCCCTACCAAATCACGTATACCTTGATGATTTATCCGTTTAAATGAAAAGGTATAAAGTGACTTCGCATAAAAAAGCCTATTTGGCGCAGAAAATCTGTCCTGTCTGTCAGC
Source organism: Vibrio navarrensis (assembly GCF_000764325.1). NCBI lineage: Bacteria > Pseudomonadati > Pseudomonadota > Gammaproteobacteria > Vibrionales > Vibrionaceae > Vibrio > Vibrio navarrensis. The sequence continues at coordinate 2,259,125 of NZ_JMCG01000001.1, forward strand.
GGCCTTTTGCTTGGCGTAAAAAATGGCAGCAGTGTTGGGATGAGGTCAAATATTGTTCGGAGCGCTGTCGGCGTCATCGTTCATCACAGTCGCTTGGTGCTGTTAAGGCTGATGCCAATAACTGAATGCGACTCGTGACCAGTGCGTCATGATGTAATCAATCAAGGCTTGAGTGCGCTCAGGTAAAAAACGGCGCTGCGGATGGAGCAGATACACATCTGCGCCTTCAATTTCCCACTCGGGGAGCAGCTCGATGAGCTGACCGCTACGCAGGAGTGGCTCCATTAATCCTCTGGGTAAGCGGGCGATGCCCATGCCTTGCAAGGTGGCTTGCACTATCGTGTCCAGTTCGTCGGAGCACAAACGCGCCGTCGGAATAAATTGCACTTTTTGCGCGACGCTGTGGTGATGAAAAATCCACGGCAGCTTATGGTTGAGACTGAGTAGGGGATGCTCTTTTAACTGCTCGGGATGCGTTAAGGCAGGCGTGGTTGAGCTTAGCTGGGCGGCAAGCTCAGCACTGGCACAGAGCACGGAAGGGTTACGCGCCAGTTTACGCGCTACCCAGTCGGACTCCGGCTGTGGGCCAAAACGCAGCGCGATATCCAGATCCCGCTGGCTGAAATAGTCGAGCCCAGAGCCAACTTGCATGCGCAGTGTGACATTCGGATGCAGCTCGGCAAACTCCAGCGCTAAAGGGGTTAACTGGTGGCGCAGAGGTAGCACGGGCGCACTGATGGCGATCTCACCGCGGTAATCTCGCTTCGCTTGCTCGACCTCTTCCTGTTTACGCTCTATTTGCGCAAACAGCTCAGCGTAGCTGTGAAACAGCTGTTCACCTTCTTTGGTCAGTACCAACTCTTTACTGTTGCGGATCAGCAAAATGCTACCCGTATCTTGTTCAAGTTGCTGAATACGGCGGCTCAGCGTGCTGGTGGACATCGATTTCTGTTTCGCCGCTAACGTAAAACTGCCGCAGCGCACCACGGTTAAAAACAGCGCCAGATCATCAAGTTTCATGGTTAATCCCATTTTTGCAATTTCGCGTCCCATTCTATCCTATTTTCGGATGGCTGTGATTTGGTTATCTTGTGCCACAGCAAATCCATTCCCTTTGACTTTATCTTGAAAGAGAGCTCATGCATTCCGATCCTATTCCCGCTGCCGATGCCCCTCATCCGCGAATTATTTTTGCTAGCGTTGCGCTAGTGATTGCCCTTGGTTCACTAGAAAAAAGCATAGTGACCACACCGCTGGCCTTGATTGGGCAAGATCTCTCGGCGGGAAGCGCCTTAACTTGGGTGATCACCGCCTACTTACTCGCCGCCACCGCCGTATTGCCTGTGTATGGCAAATTGAGCGATCTGTTTGGCCGTGTGCGCATGCTTAATATCAGCATCGGCATTTTTATTGTTGGCTCAGCCCTGTGTACTTTTGCCTTTGACTTGCCAACCCTGATTGGCGCGCGAGTGGTGCAGGGAATTGGCGGTGGCGGTTTGATTGCTTTGGCGTTTACCGTGATTGCCGATTCTATTCCGGCGCGTGAAGTGGGCAAGTACCAAGGCTATATCTCGGCGGTGTATGCCGTTTCCAGTGTCGCTGGTCCTTTATTGGGCGGCTATTTTGCCGACCATCTCAGTTGGCGCTGGGTGTTTGGCATTAATTTACCGCTGGGAATGGTGGCTCTGTATATGGTTAACCGCCATCTCAAACACCTTAACCAAAAACGTCACAGTCGATTTGACTGGCTGGGCGCTGGGCTTTTAATGCTCACCACAACTTTGCTGCTGCTTCAGCTTTCCTCACACTCCTTTTTGCCTGCGGGGTGGGGAGCTTTTGCTCTGTTACTCTGCTTGGTGCTGTTAATCCTTGTCGAAAGACGGGTGAGTGACCCAATTTTGCCTGCGCGCTTGGCGCGTTTACCCAGTTATCTGACCGCGATTGGCCTAATCATGGCCTCACAAATGTTGATGTTCGCGCTTTTGGTTTATATACCGCTGCAATTGCAGTGGCAGAAAGGCTTTTCACCGTCGCAAAGTGGCACTGTGATGGTGATCTTCATGTTCAGTATCACCACCGGGGCTTATCTTGGTGGCAAATGGGTGGCTCGCTCAGGGCGATACAAAGCTCTGGTGGTGAGCGGTTTTCTACTCGCGGCTTTAGCCGTTTGGCAAATTCATTACGATCTTTGGGTTCAGCTATCACTTGGTATCGCGGGATTTGGCATCGGTCTTACCTTGCCTTCCTTGAGCGTGGTGGTACAGAGTGTATTGCCCGCATGCGATCGCGGCATTGGTATGTCGCTGTTTAACTTTGGCCGTGAGCTTGGCGGCGCGCTTGGAGTCGCTTTTTGTTCGGCGCTATTTTATCTGCGTGTGCCGCAAAGTGTTACCGTGAGTGAGCACGGCAGCCAAGCTTCATCGGTAGCGCCTGACGTGCTCGCTCAAGGTTTTAGTTTGGTGTACATCGGCATGAGCGTGCTGGCGGTTGTGGCGATGGTACTGACCGCTTGGCGTCTACGTAAAGATGCGCTGAAAGGAGACTAAAATCAGCCGACTGCGGGCTTAAGTGGAACACAGCAGCGATCTTTTGCTTCTTTCCTTGCGTAAAAGCGACATCAAAAACAAGGAAAGAGTATGGAAAAGATCAATCTGGTATGGCTCAAACGTGACCTAAGGCTGACCGACCACGCGCCACTACAAGCGGCGTTAACTTCGGGGCGACCGACGTTACTACTCTATCTGTTTGAGCCAATGCTGCTTGGCGATGCGCATTACAGCGAACGACACTGGCGCTTTGTGTGGCAATCATTGCAAGCCATCAATCGTGATTTGGCGCAGAGCAAAGGGGAGGTGTTGATCGTCACATCCGATTGGCAAACCTGCTTTGCACGTATTGCTGAGCGCTACGCCATTGAGGCGATTTATTCTCATCAAGAAGTCGGTTTAGCCTGCACTTTTCAGCGCGATCTTGCGCTGGCACAGTGGTGCCAGCAACACGACATCGTCTGGCATGAATTTCCTTATGCTGCCGTGATCCGCAGGGCGCAAACCCGAAAAAATTGGGATGAACATTGGCAGCAAGTAATGCGCTCCCCTTGCTGCGATCCTGATTTAACACGCGCCAATTGGCTGAAGCTGGATGCCGCAACGCTTGGTTTGCGCAGCGATATCCCTGCCACATGGCAGAGTAAACAAGCGGGCATGCAAACTGGCGGCAGTGATATGGCGTGGGCGACGCTGGAGGATTTTTTCGCGCGTCGAGGGCGAGATTATTACCGCTCCATCTCAAGTCCGAGCTTAGCGCGCCACGCATGCTCGCGGATGTCGCCTTATCTTGCGTGGGGAAATATCTCACTGCGGGAGATGTATCAAACCTTGCTCAAACACTGGTCGGTAGCGGGATTTCGCCGCAGCCTGATTGCGCTTTCATCACGTCTGCATTGGCACTGTCACTTTATCCAAAAATTTGAATCAGAATGTGAGATGGAGTTTCGCTGCGTCAACCGCGCTTATGACTCACTCTTACAGCAATCAAGCCAAGCCCCCACCGCGCAGTTAGCCGCTTGGCAAACTGGGCACACCGGCATTCCACTGGTGGATGCCTGTATGCGCTGCTTAATTCAAACCGGGTACCTCAATTTTCGCATGCGCGCGATGTTGGTGAGCGTGTTAACTCATCATATGAATGTCGATTGGCGAGCGGGCGTGACTTATTTGGCGCAACTGTTCCTCGATTTTGAACCGGGCATTCATTATCCGCAGTTTCAAATGCAAGCAGGGGTCACGGGTACCAATACTATCCGCATTTATAACCCGACTAAGCAAGCACAAGAGCATGACAGTGAAGGGCAGTTTATTCACAAATGGGTGCCAGAGTTGGCGCAAGTGCCTGTACCGCTGCTCTTTGAACCCTGGCTGATGACACCGCTTGAAGCGCAGATGTATCAAGTACCGCTTGAGAGCCCTTACCTCAAGCCGGTGATGGATTTGGAAGCCAGTGCCAAGCAAGCACGGGATCGCTTATGGCAGTGGCAGAAACTGCCTGCGGTACAAGCCGAAGCGATGCGTATCCTCGCGCGCCATGTGCGGCAAGCTAAACCGAGAACTTCGCCGCGACAACCCAACAAGCGTCAACCGGAGATGGATTAACACGGCTTTGCGAGTTTTGCATCGCGCCAAGCCAAGCTAGCCAAGACCCGTAAGCTTTGCTAGTCTTAGCGGCACATCAGGAAGTGAGGACGACCTCACCGCTCCATCTTTTCTTCGGGGACGACCCCATATATGAGGTGTATATATGGCGTGGTTAATCCTCTTTCTCGCCGGTATTTGTGAAATCGCTTGGGCTATTGGCCTCAAATACAGTGAAGGTTTTAGCAAACCGCTGGCTTCTGTCGCTACCTTATCGGCGCTGGTCATTAGTTTTGTGTTACTTGGGATCGCGTTGCGCACTCTGCCTCTTGGCGTGGCTTACGGCATTTGGGTTGGGATTGGCGCGGTTGGTACCGCCGTGATGAGCATAGTGCTATTTGGTGAAACGTTGAGCTTGTTTAAACTCGCTAGCTTGGCGCTGATTGTTATCGGCATTGCAGGCTTAAAACTCGCTTCCTAGCATGCGTGATGTAACGATGAGCAAGCGCAATTCAGTCTGAGTAATAGCACGGTTACGTCCATAACCGTGCTATTTAGTGTTTTAGCAAAGGGGCAAAGAGCCCCTTTTGTGTTTGATGGATCTATCTAGCCTGACTCGCTTCGTCATAAAAAGTGATGTTTACTGCGCCTGACAACAGATCTGAGCAAATTGCAGCAGAACCTGTTTGGCGTGCTCGGTTTCGCGGACTTGAGCGCTTTTCACCGAGTACTCCTCTTCAAACTCGTGCTTGAGGTTATCCAGTGACATCTGCATGATTTGCGGCGTGAACTCAGGATGAAACTGCACGCCCCAACAGGCGCTGCTAACACGGTAAGCGTGATGGGGTTCAAAGTCGCTGCGAGCTAAAAGAACGGCGTTTTCAGGCAGCTTTATCACCGATTGGTAATGGACTGCGTGCGCGTCAAACTGCGCTGGCAGGTGGGCGAAAATGGCGTCGTCGTCCGCCGCAGGCTGCTTGGTGATTGGTACGGTGCCTATCTCCAAACCGTGTGGATGATAGCCGACTGCGCCACCGAGCGCTTGCGCGATCAACTGATGTCCAAAACAGATCCCGAGCAGCGGAATCTTTCGCTCAACCAACTGGACAATTTCGTCAGACAAACGCAGCATCCATGGTTTTTTCTCGGAAGCCATCGCCAGCGAACCCATGATGATCACTCCCGCCAGTGAGTGGAAATCTGGTAGAGGGCAAGAAACTCCGTCATGAAACTCAATGTGGATGTCGCGCTGATGTACACCTTGCTCGCGAATAGCGCGCAGTGCCCACTCTTCAAAATCTCCGAATTTTTCCAATTGATCTTGTGGTGCCTGACCAACATTAACAATGAGTAGTGTTTTCATACGTTTCCTTACGAATGAGATTTGTGAGAGCTGACCGTATCAGTGCGGTTGAGCCTGCTGCATGGAGTCTTAATCTAGATAAATCCCCTAAGCTGTGCAACGGCTATTTGCTGGCAATTGGCTTACTCAATCGTGACGACTTACCAGTTATGGCTGGCGTTTTAAGCCTGAAAAAATCAAGCAACAACAAAGCAAATAGAAAGCCAAAGCAAGTAGAAAACCAGCGAAGCGTGGTTCGCTGACTTTCTATGTGAAGGGCGGCTACATATTGCTGTAGTTTGGCCCGCCGCCACCTTCGGGTGGAACCCAAGTAATATTTTGCGATGGGTCTTTAATGTCGCAGGTTTTACAGTGCACGCAGTTCGCGGCGTTGATCTGAAATCGGCTTTCTCCATCCACTTGGACCACTTCATACACCCCGGCAGGGCAGTAGCGTTGGGCAGGCTCGGCAAATTTTTCCAAATGTATTTGGATAGGAATCGATGCGTCGGCCAAGCGCAAATGGCACGGTTGATTCTCTTCATGTCGGGCACCGGAAAGGTAAACTGAAGAAGGTTTGTCAAAACTCAGCACGCCATCGGGTTTCGGGTAGGCGATGGGCTCACAATGGCTGATATCGAGCAAACGCAGGTGATCATGATGAGGCGCTTCCATCTCCCACGGAGCAGGGCGTTTGAAGAGCGGAACCCAAACATTTTGCTCAAAGCTGTTGATGACCCCGCCAGCCACATTGCCGTAGCGGTGGATAGTGGCGCAGAAGTTTTGCGCATTTTCCAGCTCGCGATACAGCCAAGAGGCGCGAAACAGGCTGTCGTAGTCCGGTTCGCTGTGGCGTTTGCCCGCTTGCACACAGTCAAATACCGCTTGAGCTGCCAACAGGCCTGATTTCATGGCGCTGTGGCAACCTTTGATCTTGGCAAAATTAAGTGTGCCGGCATCGCAACCAATCAGGAGCCCACCGGGGAACTGCTGTTTCGGCAGCGAGTAGAGTCCTCCTTTGGCGATGGCCCGCGCACCATACGCAATGCGCTGTCCGCCACGCAGATATTTGCTGATCGCCGGATGATGTTTGAGGCGCTGAAATTCATCAAACGGGCTTAGGTACGGGTTGTGATAAGAGAGGTCGGTGATAAGGCCCACCGCAATCTGGTGGTTATCCAAGTGGTACAAAAAGCTGCCGCCAGTGGTATGGGTTTCATTCAGCGGCCAGCCAAGCCCGTGCAGGACATTACCGGCTTGATAATGGGGATGATCGTCCGCCAGTTGCCAGATCTCTTTGATGCCGAGCGCGTAGTGCTGTGGCTGTTTGTCTTTATCGAGTTCAAAGTGCTGAATTAAATCTTTGCCGAGATGGCCGCGTGCGCCTTCGGCAAACAGAGTGTACTTGGCGTTTAGTGCGATGCCGGATTCAAAATTGGCTTTTGGCTCGCCTTGCTTGTCTCGCCCCATGTCAGACGTGATGACGCCGATGACAGCACCGTTGTCATCGTAGTTGACCGAGGCGGCGGCAAACCCGGGGAAGATTTCCACCCCCAACTGTTCGGCTTGGCTAGCTAGCCAACGGCAGAGCTCGGCCAAACTAATTACATAATTGCTACTGGCGTTATGCATGGTTTTTGGCGTGAGAAAATGAGGTAGGCGAATGTGATTGTGTTCGGTTGCCAGGTAGAGGAAATCGTCGCTTTTCACCGTCGTTTTCAGCGGGGCATCCATCTTCTGCCAGTGCGGAAACAACTCGTCCAAAGCGGTGGTTTCAAACAGCGCGCCAGAGAGAATATGCGCGCCCACTTGCGATCCTTTCTCCACGACGCAGATACTCATATTGGTTTGATGTTGTTGGCTAAGCTGTGCCAACTTGCACGCAGCCGAGAGCCCGGCGGGGCCAGCACCGACAATCACTACATCAAATCCCATTGTTTCTCTTTCCATGTCGTCAACTCATCGTTACGTTTTCAGTCGTGCTTTAAATATAGTCCAGTTGACGTAAACGTAAACTAAACTAAGCTCAAAAGGTAATAGAAACTAGGTGATCAAAACGGCATGGAATGTGTGAATAAACAGTAAGCTACTTATCAAGCTCCCCAAAGCGCTTGAGTTGAACACACTAACGTGCAGGCAGTCGATTTTGATTCTACCGCATCCCCATTTGGTAAGGAGGCAATGTGAAAGTCTTAGTCGCGGTAAAACGTGTTATTGACGCTTACGTAAAGGTCAGAATTAAAAGTGATGGTTCGGGCGTAGAAACGAACAACGTCAAAATGTCGATGAACCCTTTTTGCGAAATCGCCGTGGAAGAGGCGATACGCCTGCGCGAAGCGGGTGTGGCAGAAGAAGTGGTGGTGGTTTCGTTGGGTGATGCCAGTTGCCAAGAGCAGTTACGTGCAGCCTTAGCGCTGGGGGCAGATCGCGCGCTCCACGTTGAAACTGCCTCTGAACTTGAACCGCTCAATGTGGCGAAGTTACTGCATGCCGTGATGAAAAATGAAGCGCCGGGGCTGGTGCTGCTTGGCAAACAATCGATTGACAGCGATAACAACCAAGTTGCGCAGATGCTGGCTGCGCTTGCGCGCCGACCTCAAGGAACGTTTGCCTCGAAGATCGAAATGCAAGGTGAGAGCGTGTTGGTGACACGGGAAATCGATGGCGGTTTGGAAACTTTGAAGCTGCAATTGCCTGCGATTATCAGCACCGATTTACGTTTGAACGAGCCGCGATATGCCTCTTTGCCCAATATTATGAAAGCCAAACGTAAACCGCTGGATGTCACCACGCCGCAAGCACTTGGCGTATCGCTCAAAACACATCACCAAACGTTGCAACTGCAACCGCCACCACAGCGGCAAGCGGGAGTGATCCTGTCCAGCGTCACTGAGCTGGTGGATAAGCTCAAAAATGAAGCTAAAGTGCTGAGTTAAGCCCTGCATTCAAGGAGGAAAAAATGAACGACAAACCAGTATCGACATTAGTGATTGCAGAGCACAACCAGCATACCTTGGCGGGCGATACGTTGCGCACACTAAAGGCGGCACAATCGCTTGGCGGTGAGGTGAGTGTGCTGGTTATGGGGCACGAATGTGAAGCCGTAGCGAACACGCTGCGGCAGTGTGATGGGGTGACGCAAGTTTTGCTCGCGCAGCACAGTGCTTATCAACATGCATTGGCTGAAAATGGTGCCGAGCTGATTGCTAAATTGGCCGCAGATTATTCTCATATCCTGGCTCCCGCGACCACCTTTGGCAAAAACCTGCTGCCACGCGTAGCGGCGCTGCTGGATGTCGGACAGCTTTCTGACGTCATCGCCATTGAATCGAGTGATACGGTGATCCGCCCTGTCTATGCGGGCAATGTGCTGGCAAAAGTGCAGTCGCTCGATGCCATCAAAGTGATGACCATTCGCAGCTCAGCGTTCGATGCCGTCTCCGACTGTGGTGGCGACGCGCCTGTGGTTGAAATCAATCAGGTTATCCCCTCCGAGACCTCTGAATTTGTGCGGCAGGAGAAAGCCGAGAGTGTTCGCCCTGAGCTGGCCGCGGCTAAGGTGGTGGTTTCCGGTGGACGCGGTTTAGGCAGCAAAGCGCAGTTTGCGTTGGTCGAACAACTGGCCGATAAACTGGGCGCAGCGGTTGGCGCTTCACGCGCGGCGGTGGATGCCGGCTTTGTGTCGAATGACTTACAAGTCGGGCAAACGGGCAAAATTGTTGCGCCGCAGCTCTATATCGCGGTGGGCATTTCAGGGGCCATCCAACATTTGGCGGGGATGAAAGATTCCAAAGTGATTGTGGCGATCAACAGCGATGCCGATGCGCCCATTTTCCAAGTGGCCGACTATGGCTTAGTTGGGGATCTGTTTACCCTAGTGCCCGAGCTTATTGAGCAGTTGTAGTGCGTCCAGTGCTGCTCATCACTGAATAGCCAAAAAGAAAGCCCGGTTGAATGATTCAACCGGGCTTTTTGTTGCTGCTTTGCTGGGCAATATCAGCGCTTTATACGCTTGGGCGCTGTAAGTGCTGCGCTAACGCTTTGGTAAAGCGTGCCGCCTCACCACCAGTACACGCACGGTGGTCGAAGGTGATCGACAATGGCATCGCTTTGACCGCCACCGCTTTATCTTCCTTAATCACCACTTTTTCAATGATACGCCCTGCGCCGACGATCGCTACTTGTGGCAAGGAGACGACGGGCGTGGCGTAGATCCCCGCGATGGCACCGAAGTTTGACAAGGTGATCGTGGCGTGTTGCAACTGTTCACGGCCAATTTTGCGCTCACGAATTCCTTTGACGGTGTCGTTTAGCCAAGTGCGGATCTCACTAGGTTCAATATCGTCAGCATTGCGCAGCACCGGAACGTACAGTCCATGAGCGCTGTCCACCGCGATGCCCACATTGACGGTGTGGTGCACGCAGCGCGTCATGGTTGAGGCGTCAAACCAAGCATTGAGCGCCGGCTCTTGCTGGCAAGCGTATACCACCGCTTGGATGAGGCGCGTGGTGATGTCTTCATTCGGTCCCCAATCGGCAAGCACCGCTTCTTCAGTAATGGTGACGGCAGCAACGTTGTGGTGCGATTCCGTCATGGTGCCCACCATAGTGCGCCGCGCCCCTTTGAGCACTTCAGTACCAGGGCGCTGTTTGCCCGCCTCATCGTAAACATCAGCATCGACAATCAAACCCGCCGGGCCGCTGCCTTGCACTTGGTTGATTTCTACGCCCAATTTTTGCGCCAGCAGACGCGCAGAGGGCAGGGCACTGACTCGAGGCTCTGGCGATGCCTCTTGTTCACCACCGATCCAAAAGTCATCGACGTTGACTTGATGGGTGGTGTGGGAAACATGGCCGACGACCGTGGCGGCGTCTTGCTTTTGGCGTTCATTTTGCGCCACTGCCGTGGAGTTGGTTTCATCAATTTCCAGCAGCAAGCTGCCGATATTGACGATTTCCCCCTCTTCGCCGTGGCGACTGACGATGGTGCCTCCCCAAGGGGCGGGCACATCGACCGTGGCTTTAGCGGTTTCCACCGTGAGCACTATCTGATCGACTTTCACTACATCGCCGGGGCGAACGTGCCATTTGATGATTTCGGATTCGGCGAGGCCTTCGCCAAGGTCTGGTAAAATAAAGGATTTCATTTCCACCCCTCCACTAGCTCACGCGCGGCTTGCACGATGTCGGCTTCTTGGGTCATAAAGTACTCTTCGTTGCGGTAATACGGCATCACCGTATCTAATCCGGTGACGCGCATCGGCGGCGCTTTGAGCATACACATGGCGCTTTCGGCGACTCGGGCGATGAGCTCTGCGCCCACACCGCCACTGCGACACGCTTCATGCACCACCAGTAGTCGTCCGGTTTTTTCCAACGAGCGCAAGATGGTGTTCATGTCGATTGGTTTGATGGAGGCCAGATCGATCACTTCCGCCTCAATGCCTTGAGCCGATAAGCTTCTTGCTGCTTGTAGCGACTCCACTACGCAAGCGCCCCACGTCACCAGCGTTAAGTCTCGCCCTTTGCGCAGGGTGAAACAGGTATCCAGTGGCAGCGCTTCGCCGTTGTCCACCACCTCGGATTTCACGGTGCGGTAGATGCGTTTGGGTTCGAAGAACATCACCGGATCGTTGCTTCTGATCGCCGCAAGCAGCAGGCCGTAGGCGCGTTGCGGCGAAGAGGGAATCACCACTTTAAAGCCGGGAATGTGCGCAAACAGCGCTTCGATACTTTCAGAATGATGTTCTGGCGCATGAATACCGCCACCAAATGGAGCGCGAAAAACTGCAGGGCAAGCAAGGCGACCCCGGGTGCGATTGCGCATTCTTGCTGCGTGACACATCAGGTGCTCCAGTGCCGGAAAGACAAATCCTTGAAACTGGAATTCGGCAACCGGGCGTAGTCCTTGGGTTGCCATGCCAACCGCCACGCCGCCAATCAGAGCTTCCGCGAGAGGCGTGTCAATCACGCGCTTTAAGCCAAACTTCTGTTTAAGGCCAACGGTCGCGCGAAACACGCCGCCGTTGTCGCCGACATCTTCCCCCAGTATCACTACCGATGGGTCGTGCTCCATTTCATGGTGCAACGCGAGGTTGACCGCTTCGACTAAGGTCATTTCAGCCATGTTTGCCTCCCTGCATACGCATTGCTTTATTGATTAACTGATCTCGCTGCGCAGTCAGCTCGGTCGGTAGAGACTCGTAGAGGTAGTCAAAGGCACTTTCCGGTGCTTGCGGCGTTAGGCTGAGGTAGCGCTCCACCGCCTGTTCGACAATCGCTTTGCTCTCTTCGAGCCAAGCGGCATCTTCCTCTTCGTTCCAAGCGCCTTGGGCGAGCAAAAAGGTTTTCAAGCGTTTAACTGGCTCATACTGCCAAGCTTGCTGCAAGTCATCGGCATTGCGGTAGCGGCTGGCATCATCGGCGGTGGTGTGATCACTCAAGCGATAGCTGACGGCTTCGATCAAGGTGGCTCCTTTGCCTTTGCGAGCTCTATCCAGAGCTGTTTTAACGGCATCGTAAACAGCGATCACATCATTACCGTCAACGGTTATACCGGGAATGCCAGCACCAATCGCTTTATCGGATAACTGCCCTGCCGCGCACTGTAAATGGCGGGGGACAGAGATTGCCCACTGGTTGTTGTTGACCACAAAAACCAGTGGCAAGTGCCAAACCCCCGCGCAGTTGATCGACTCAAGAAAATCGCCTTTTGAGGTCGCACCGTCGCCACAAGTCACCAGAGCGGCGTGGTGGTCTCCTGCAATTTTCAACGCAGACGCAACGCCGACCGCATGGGTACATTGCGTGGCGATCGGCACGCAAAATGGCAGATCATGGTTGCGCAGTTGGCCCTCGGTGGGAGCATAGTCGCTGCCGCGCTCATCACCGCCCCAATATTGCAGGTTTTTTTCCATACCGATGCCGCGCACCCACATGGCAGGCATGTCGCGATAGTAAGGAATAAAAACATCAGAAGGCAGTAAGGCATGGCCGACGGCGACCCCGAACGCTTCCGAGCCCAAGTGGGACGGATACGTCCCCAACTTTCCGGTTCTTTGCAAGGCCACGGCTTTGTTGTCATAAGCGCGTGTCACCAGCATGTCGCGGTAGAACTGTGTCAAAAGTGGAATATCAGCCCAAGAGGGCAATGGCGCAACCAGCTCACCGGCATGGTCGATAAATCTGCGCATGGGTAATGCCTGAACATTCATCTCACGTTCCTTTAATGCGTCGTTTCCACAGAAACAACCAACAGAGTCCCATAACAAGCAACGCCACCGCTAAGTTTCATCTAGAGTTGATTCGCTGACAAAATGGCAAAGCCTGATATTGTGTCCTGCTAATACTCGATGCGTTAATTCATTTCCCTGCAATTAACACATTCTGTAGTGATGAATCTTGATGTTGCTGATTTATTGTAAGTGTAATAAAAATGTTAAATCTTGCAGGCGATTGTTTTAGATTAAACAGTAAACCCAGCGTTACACCCTGGGTTTTTAGAGGAAAGTTCCAATTTTTAACCAAGAGAGGCGAAGAAGTTGAATCTATTCACTAGGTTTGACGGTAAATAAGTGACAATCTTTGTGTAAAAAAGCGTGAAGAAGTGACAACAAGCGAAAGGAAAAGGGAGAAAAACAAAGCGCCCTTCTAAGCGAAAGGGCGCTGGCTGAATCAAAAGGCTCGATTATTTGGCAAAGCTCATCAGGTGTGCTTTAACCGAATCAGAGCTGAACGCACTCTCTACACTGACTCGGTAAATCTCGAAATACTCTTGCTCAGTGAGGTCGAACGTTTCCATCACTTTGCGCACTTCATCGGTCATGGTGGTGTTGGAAACCGTGCGGTTGTCGGTGTTGATCGTCACGGCAATGCCATCTTTATGGAATGCTTTGATCGGGTGCTCACTCAAACTGTTCACTGCTTTGGTTTGCACGTTGCTGCTTGGGCAAGTTTCCAGTGCCACCGCTTCATCTTTCACTAATTGATAGGCTTGTGGATGATTATGAATGAAAATGCCGTGGCCAACGCGCTCGGCACCCAACAGCGCGATCGCGTCATGAACGTTTTGCCCTGCACCTTGTTCACCCGCGTGAATAGTGACGTGGTAACCAAGAGATTGGGCGTATTGTGCGTAGGGGATAAACTCGTGGCAGAAGCCCGGCAGTTCACTGCCAGCTAAGTCAAATGCCACAATACCGCTCTCTTCTTTATTAATGTGTTTCGCGCCAGCCTCAAGCACAGCCTTGATTTGATCTTTCGGCATGGTACGTAAGATAGAGAGAATGTAGTTGCCGTGAATATCATATTGCGCTTCGGCGCGTTTCATGCCACGAACCACACTTTGCATGATTTCGTCCAGCGACAAACCTTTCACTTGATGCAGCAAGGGGCCAAATCGCACTTCCATGTATTTGACGTTTTCTTTCGCGGCATCTTCAAACAATTCGAACGAGATACGTTCCAAGGCTTGTGCGGTTTGCATTACCATGCCGGGTAGTTCAAAACGTTTCAGATATTCGTCTAGGTTAGGGCAGGTTTCTGGGGCAATCATCATCTGCTGAATTTGCGCGATGTCGCGAGTTGGCAGGGTGAGGTTTTGCTCATCGGCCAAGTCGATGATCGTCTGCGGGCGTACGCTTCCGTCCAAGTGACAGTGCAAATCGATCTTAGGCAGGTCAAAGTAATTCATGAGTCTTCTCTTTATAAAAATCCCGGGTATAAAGTTACAGACTTCATAATCAAGAGTTTAAGGCTCTTGGTAGAAACTCCCAAACCATATCATTAGGATTATATGAAGCATTGATCGAGGCAAAGTCTAGCACTGGATACTTCTATCAGCAATCGGCAACTTGGCCGATTTTGTATGCAAAGTTCTAATTTTTTGAAGGATTTATTCAGCGCTTATCTCTTGGATTTTGTTTGCCGAAAAGTAGAATGTGACGAAAAATTTGCATAGGTGACCAATCATGTTCCACGCACACGTTTACTATCCGTTAAATCGTCGTTCTGATGCGGCTGAGTTGCACGAGAAAATTCGCCGCGAGCGTAAAGACGTTTTACAAATATTTCCTCTGGTGGATCGCTTAGTCGGACCACACAAGATGCCCATGTTTGAGCTGCACTTTCGTGACAACCAAAAGGGGCTGATTGAGTGGCTGGACACTCAGCGCGGTGGTTTTTCGGTCCTTATTCACCCGGTAAGTGAAGAGGAGTTGCTCGATCATACCGAGCGCGCACAGTGGCTCGGTACTAACCTTGGCATTTTTGAAGAGATATTCTAAGTGTGATCGCAAAATGCACATCTTTCTGTCTAACCCCTTTCTAACTTGAGCTTTTGTGCTAAAACTTAATAAGTAGTGGATAAAACAGAGGCTTAGTAAATGGATTTATTTGCTGACCATCGTGCAGAAAATGGTAAAGCTGTCAGTGAGACGATTGATTTACAACGCAGCCATCAACCTTGGAAAGTGTTGCTCGTCGATGACGACCAGCAGATGCACCAGATAACGCGTCTTGCTTTATCTGGTTTTCATTTTCAGGAGCGCAGTTTAGAACTCATTTCGGCTTATTCTGGCGTCGAAGCTCGGCGAATTTTGCAAGAACAGCAAGATATCGCGGTGGCGTTCGTTGACGTGGTCATGGAAACTGAGCACGCGGGCTTAGAGTTGGTGAGGTTTATCCGAGAAACCTTGGAAAACCGCTTGATCCGTTTGGTGTTGCGAACTGGGCAAGCTGGGCAAGCACCGGAAGATGTGGTGATCAAAGAGTATGAAATTGATGACTACAAGGAAAAAACCGAGCTAACTACGCAAAAATTAAAGACAGTGCTCTATTCAATGCTGCGTTCTTATCGCGATCTGTGTTTAATTGAGGAGCAAAAACAAGGGCTTAGCCGTGTAATTCAGGCTTCCGCTTTTGTGCAAAATACCACCACCTTACAAACTTATGCCTCGTCGGTTTTAGCGCAGCTTACTTCATTGCTAAAGCTAGAAAAATCGGCGCTCTATTGCATTGTCAAACCCGGTCCTCAAGGGGAAGAGTCGCGTGCTTTAACTCTCGCTGCGACGGGATCCTACGTCGATTTCTGCGCCAAATGCGCGTTTGATATGCTGCCAGACGTGGTGGCCGAGCGTTGCCAACAAGCTTTGCTCAGCAAGCAAACCATGAACTACGGCGATGCATTTGTGCTCTACAGCCATGATGAACAGGGCGTCGATAGCCTGTTGTATGTCAATCTCAACAAGAACTTAGATGAGTTTGACTTACAGTTACTGGAACTGTACATGCAGAACATCGGCCTGACTTTCGAAAATCTCAACCTGATGCTCGATATTCGCGAAACCTCCAAAGAGTTGGTGTACAACTTGGCCAATGCGGTCGAGGCGAGAAGCCGTGAAACGGGTGCGCACGTGCAGCGTGTTTCGCTATTTGCGGAGAAACTAGCTCAGCTTTACGGCTTAAGTGAATACGATAGTAGCATGATCAAACACGCCTCGCCGCTGCATGACATTGGCAAAGTGGCCATTCCCGACGCGATTTTGCATAAACCGGGTAAGTTGGATGCGGAAGAATGGAGTGAGATGCAGCGTCATGTCGAGTACGGCGTAGAGATATTGAGCAAATCTAAGCGACGTTTGATTTCTGTCGGCAGAGAAATTGCCGCTTCACACCATGAAAAATGGGATGGCTCGGGTTATCCCAATCGTTTGAGCGGAGAAGCCATTCCGATTAGTGGTCGTATCGTCGCTTTGGCGGATGTGTTTGATGCTCTAGGTTCGAAACGAAGTTATAAAGAGCCGTGGAGTGACGACGACATCTTACGCGAGATCATCGCGCAAAAAGGCAAACACTTTGACCCCAAACT
The DNA here is from genome assembly GCF_000764325.1 of Vibrio navarrensis. Taxonomy (NCBI): domain Bacteria; kingdom Pseudomonadati; phylum Pseudomonadota; class Gammaproteobacteria; order Vibrionales; family Vibrionaceae; genus Vibrio; species Vibrio navarrensis. The sequence goes on from NZ_JMCG01000001.1 coordinate 2,275,464, forward strand.
GGTTGAGCTTTTTCTCGATAACATTAGCGACTTTATTGCAATACGTGAAAGTAACCCCGACTAAAAAGCGACTAATCAGTCAATCATGGAACTCTACTCTTGGGCGATGTTGAGCGGCAGCTCCTTAGGCAAAGTGATGGTGAACTGCACCCCTTCGCCGGGGGCTGACGCCAAATGAAGGTCGCCTTTTAACTTCTGCTTGATCAAGTTAAACGCCAAGTTTAGCCCCAAACCCGAGCCGCCTTTGCCCCGTTTACTGGTGAAAAAGGGCTCGAAAATCTTTTGATGCAACGATTCATCCACGCCACAGCCGTTGTCGCTGTAATGCAGAATGATGTTTTCATCTTGCTGGTCCAGTCTGATCACAATGCTGGGTTGCGCTTGCTCGGCAAAGGCGTGATTGACGCTGTTTAAAATCAGATTTGAGACGATTTGGGTTAACACGCCCGGTAGGCTATTCATTTCCAATCTTTCATCGCCTTCGAGGAGCGGCGTTACTGGGACCTTGCGTGTTTCCGGGTGCAAGCTGGCAATCAACGCAGATAACACTTGCTTGACGTTGAACTCGCTGCGGCTCTCTGAAATTTGATCCACCGCCGTCTGTTTGAAATCGCGAACTAACTTGGCAGCGCGGTGCAGATTGTTTTCCAGCATCTCGCTGCTGTCGGTCATTTGCTGCATCAATTGGGCAAACTGGGTGCTGGTCAGCGACTGATCAGAGAAGGCTTGATTCAGTTGACGCGTCGCATCACGAATGATGGACGAAGCCGTCACCGCGATCCCCAAAGGGGTGTTGACTTCGTGAGCCACGCCAGCGACCAAACCGCCCAAAGCGGCCAGCTTTTCCGATTCCACTAAGTGTTCTTGAGTTTGTTGTAGCTGCTCCATGCTCTGTTTGAGATCTAAGGTGCGCAGCGCGACCTGATGTTCGAGATTCTGGTTGAGCGTTTGTAGCTCAACTTGTGTGCGCTTAAGGTCGGTGATATTCAGCGCAGTGCCACGAAATCCGACAAATTGATCTTCCTCGTAAAGAGCGATCGCTTGAAAGTGGAAGTATAACGCCATGCTGTTGAGCGTGATGCACTCTTCGCAGCGAGAAAAATCCTGCTTTTTGAGCAAGTAACGCTTCAATTGATTGGCGTGAGAGAACGCTTCCAGCTCACTCAGCAGCGGCTTGTGATTTTCGTTTAGGTTGAGTGCATTGAGCATCGCTTCAGAGCAAAAAGTTAAACGGCCGAGGTGATCGGTTTCCCACAGCCAATCCGACGACACATGAGTAAAATCAATAAAGCGCTCTTGCTCACGTTTGATGTTGCGATAAAGCGTAGTCACGCTGGTGGTGATGCGGTTGGTCTCATCCCCCAGCCAATCGAGTTCATCTTCACTCTCCATCGCCCAATCGGAGTGCGCTAATGCCAAGGGTTCTGCGGGATGGCGCGGATTGTAGTTGCGCAGGTACTTGGCGATTTCAAAAATACGCCGATTCACACTGGTGTGGAACACCATCAAGATGATGGTACAAACCAAGGTAGTTTTAATCGCGTTCATGGTCAGTGTGATTAAAAACTGCCGGATCAGTTGCTGATAAATTTGCCCAGCGTCTGATTCGACGTAAATGGTGCCAATGGTTTGTGACGTGTCATCCAGCGGGTTTTGATAAATAAGGGGAAAGCGGCTGCCGATCGCTCGCTCTTTGACCTTGCGCCCGGCATTGAACACATAATCGTCCGAGCGGACTTCTAAGAAATCGATTTTGGGCAAGTTGACCAGACCATCCAATCGCTCTTGCAGCAACACCATATCAAACGACCACAGCGAAGCCGACAACAAACCTGCGTGCACATTCTGTATTTCGTAGTGTCGCTGCTCAACATCGTTGAACTCTTTGTCGTAATCCCAATAGAGCTGCAACAAGGTGGTAAACAAGGTGATCACGCCGCTGATGATGATCATGATCAGCACAATCCGCCGACCAATGCGGCTGAACAGTGGGTTATGAATGCTCTCTTCGTACTGCTGGACTTTGCTCATACTGGTAGGTGGCTCCTGGCACTTTCATCTCAGTATAGATGCAAATACGCGAGGCTAATGTTGTCTGGCCAGCAGAATTCCTCGTTATTGATATTTTCAACTACACTGCAATGGAAAAGACCATTTAAGGCGAGCACTATGAAAACGATTTCGTTACTACTCATTATGCTGTTTTCAATTTCACTGCGAGCAGCAGATGTGTTGGTAATTGAAAGTTATCACAACCAATATGAGTGGGATAAAAGCTATTTACAGGGGCTACGCAGTGAAGTAGCGGATAAAGCAGAGATCGTCACGTTTGAAATGGACACTAAACGTTTGCCGAGAGAGCAATATCCGTTGATGGCGGAGAAAGCGTTTGCCACATATCAACAATTGCAGCCCAAGATCGTCGTGTTGGCTGACGACAACGCATTAAGTTATATGCTGCCAAAACTCTACAATGAACCTATTTCGCTCATCTTTCTTGGTATTAATATCAATCCGCGGAAATTACTTGCGACTTACCATGGTAAGGCTGAAGTGACCGGTTTGCTTGAGCTGCCATTGTTTGTCAAAAATATTGGTGAGATTAAGCGAATTATTGGTAAGCGCGATCTGAAAGTGTGGATATTATTTGACTCCGGTGTGACCTCTGAAATCGCTGCAAGTTATATCGACAGCCAGTATCAATTAATGAAAAAAAGTTTAGCGGTCGATGTGAAAATTCATCTGATTAGCGATTTTCAAGATTGGCAGAGGACAGTGGGATCTGCGCAAAGCGAGGGGGTAGATGCCATTATTGTCGGTTTGTATCAAACCATCACCGATGCGACAACTGGCAGAAACACGCCATCCGAAGAGGTACTGGCCTGGACCAATCAACACACCCGCGTACCCTTATTTGGCTTTTGGGATTTTTCTGTCGGCAAAGGTAAAACGTCGGGTGGTGTGGTTCTATTTGGCGATGTGCAAGGCAAGCAGGTAGGACAAATCATCAATCAGATTCTATCCGGCATACCCGCCAATACTATCCCTATCCAAATCGGCAATCAGGGTAGAGCTCTTTTTAGTGAGAGTGAAATGAAACGTTGGGGCTTGCAAGCGCCGTCGCATGCGGAGTGGGTGGAATGAGTTTGGCAACGATCTTTGAAGTGGCATTGTTGGCGATCGCTTATTTGCTGACGTTCTTATTCTTGTTGCCTAGTCAAATCCCTGATAATCATCCGTTTGACTTTAAAGGCCCACGCTTTCTTCTCACTAAGCCTTGGAAAAAAAGCGCTAATAAAGCGTGGCGCGCCTATTATGCGCAGGTATTGCAACCTTTTCTCGAACAGAAAACTTTTTATGCGGTGAGCTGTTTTGCGCTGTTTATCAGTTGGCACAACAGCATTTCGTGGTCGGTTTCATGGGAAAATGGTTTACCCATTATTTATCTCTTCTCGCAAGACATCAACTTGTATGAGGTGAATCAGATTATCATTATTTCCGCGCTATTTTCCTTGTTATTAATGCAGCCATTTTGGAAAGTGTCATTATTGGCAGCTTATTATCTTTCTTCACTATTAATAAAGCGTCTCTCATTTAGCAAGCTCAAATTTACCTTGGTTACTTTCTGTTTCTTGGCTTTAGTGAATTATGCGTTGACGGTGATTCTGTTTTACTTGCTGAATCACTATTATTCTATCAGTTACGGAATGTTATTGATGCCTGGGTTTATTTTACTCTTTGCTTTGGTGCTTTGTTTGCCGACATCACGTTTCTCACGCCAATAATCTCGCTTCGATTAACGCGACTGGCTATTTCTGCTTCCCTGAGTTAGCATTGCCGACCTTTTTTATCAGCGACGGGAGGCACTATGTTTATTGGCTTTGATTATGGTACGGCAAATTGCTCGATTGCAGTGATGCAAGAGGGCGAGCCACAACTGCTCCCGCTTGAAGGACAAAGCTACTACATCCCGTCAACGCTATCGGCACCCAGTAGAGAATCGGTATCCGAGCATCTATTTCGCCATCGCAACATTAAACCGTTTGATGCCATCGGCGAACAACTGCTGCGTCGTTCAATCAAGGAAAACCGCGAAGAGAGTATCGAGCTTCATGCGCAAGATGTCTCCTTTGGTCAAGCAGCGCTGGATCGCTATTTGGCCGATCCGCGTGATCTCTATTACGTAAAGTCACCGAAATCGTTTTTGGGTGCTTCCGGTTTGCATGATATCCAATTGAGTTTTTTCGAAGATTTGGTGTGCGCCATGATGGCCAATATTCGCCAAAATGGCGAGAAAAGTACGCAAACGGCGATTGAAAGTGCAGTCATTGGCCGTCCGGTTAACTTTCATGGCCGTGGCGGTGAAGTGGCGAATCGTCAGGCAGAAAACATCTTGCGCCGCGCTGCGCTGCGGGCTGGGTTTAAACAGATAGAATTCCAGTTCGAGCCTGTTGCCGCCGGGTTGGAATACGAAGCGACTTTGACGCAAAATCAAACGGTGTTGGTGGTGGACATCGGCGGCGGGACCACCGACTGCTCATTGCTTGAAATGGGGCCGACATGGCGGGGCCAGAAAGATCGTAGCGCCAGTTTGCTTGCCCACACCGGGCAGCGAGTGGGCGGAAACGATCTCGATATTCATCTGGCATTTCGTCAGTTGATGACGCCATTCGGCTTTGGCAGTAAAGCGCTCAGTGGCATTGATATGCCGAGAACGCAGTTCTGGAATCCGATCGCGATTAACAATGTGCAAGCGCAAAACGAGTTTTACTCGCGACAGAACTTAGCTGCGTTAAAAACATTACATAAAGAAGCACAAGAGCCAGAAAAGCTGGCGAGACTGCTGCAGGTTTACCATGAAACGCTGGGTTATCAAATAACGCGTCGCGCCGAAGAGGCGAAAATTGTGTTGTCGGAACAAGACAGATGTCGCCTGTCGCTCAATCTGCTATCGGAAACGCTTGAAGTGGAGATTGAGCATCAAGAGATGATCGCCGCGATTGAAGTACCGAAACTCAAAATGGTTGAGTTGGTGCGTGAGGCGGTCGCGCAAGGTGGCAAACAACCAGACGTTATCTTTATGACGGGCGGCTCTGCACGCTCTCCAGTGCTGCGAGAGGCAATCGAAAGTGAGCTGCCGAATATTCCTTTGGTCAGCGGCAACTATTTCGGCTCAGTCACGGCGGGCCTCGCGCGCTGGGCGCAGGTGTGTTTTGCTTAACCAGCGAGCGCTTTGCCTAACAGGCTGCTGAGTAAATAGTGTAAAGGATCGCCTCTGAAGCCTTGGCGGCGCAGTTGGCGAGTTTGCTACGAAGGCGTACAATCGTTATCTCATTGAGTTGTCTGAGCACATCGTACGGGTTTGGTACCGTTTCATTGGAGAGATAAAATGCCTGAATGTCGCGTTAGCCGCAGTATCCACGTCGAAAAAAGTGTCGAGAAAACCATCGACTACATCAGCGATTTTACTACATGGACGAAATGGTCACCGTGGCTGATATTGGAGCCAAACAGCGAAGTGGTGTTCAGCACTTTTCAGCAGCAACCGGGTGCTTACTACACTTGGAAAGGTAAACGTATTGGTCAAGGGCGAATGGAGCTGGCGCATCTTTACGACAACCAATTGGTGTACCGTCTCCACTTTCTCAAACCTTTTAAAAGCCATGCTGAAGTGCGTTTTAATGTCACGCCCTCGGGCTCAGGTTGTAAAGTGGAATGGCAGTATCGCGGCCACCTGCCGTGGTATCTGTTTTTTCTCAAAAGCTTTATTCGTAACATGCTGCGTATGGACTATGACCGAGGCTTGCGCATGCTAAAAAGTGCGCTAGAAACCGGACATGTTGACAGTAAAGTTCGAGAGCTGGGCGAACGAATTCTGCCCGAAACCCACTATATTGGCGTTTGGGGTTCGGCAACGTTGGACGAAATTGCCACGCTGGCACAGCGCCATACGGATAACCTCAATGATTACGCGGCGCTACACAATATCAAAGCATGTGGCGAGCAGTTTACGCTCTACCAATCCATGTCAATGCGTAAGCGGCGTTTCGATTTCATTACCTGTTTGCCCGTTTCTGAACCAATGCCTGTAGCGGAGAAGTTTGTCGCCGGTACGATTCCCGCAGGCGTCATTTTTGCGGTGGAACACCAAGGCGAATATCAATTTCTTGGCAACGCTTGGGCCTTTGCTGCATCACTAACGCGTGCCAAGAAATTTAAAGTCAAATCTCGTCCGCTGGGCATTGAAAAGTATCTCGATAATCCAAGTGAAGTCGCTCCAGACCAATTGCGTACGGAAGTGATGCTATTTAAAAATGGCTAACCATGAATACCTTTGTGATTGAAACCGTACTGCTGATTTTGCTCGCGATGTTTGTCGTGCTGGTTGCGCTGCAATTGTGGTTTTGGCTTCGGCCCTATCTTTATGATCTGCTGCTGCCAGCCGACTTTCGTTTTACAGTGCGTAATCTGCTGGCGACGCTTAATCAGGTCAAACCAAGGGGTGAGATCCGCGCAGAGTACGCCGCGCAGCTTGGTGAACTCATGCAGCCCAATTTAGCGCAAAGGCAGAAAATCCTTGCCGCAACGCAGCTTTTTACTGAGGTCACGCAAAACCATCCCATTTCGTTGAACAGCCCAAAGGATCAAGCGATTGTTGAACAGAGTGCTCAGCAATTGCAGCATTTAGCACAGCAGATGAGCAAGCAACCTAAGCATCTCTGTCATGCGATTTCAGCCCATTTTTACTGTGCTGCTTGTGTATGGCTGTGTCAGCTGATCTTGGCGCAGACACCAGATAACGAGCAAGACAGGGGTATTTCAGCTTCTGAACAGTAAGTTGGGCGATCTCGTGTCTTAATTTCGAGACTTTATTTTATTAGCGATTGTGGTGCTGAAAAAATGCACTATAATCCCGGCTGATTTTTATAAGATGTCGCAAAAATCAGTTCCACTTTGACTCCCATGCCTACCCTAAGGCCACTTGCACAGGTGCGAACAAGGAAGCCATTTTCAGACGTCTTGATCAAAAGATATAACAAGTTTGCTTGTTTGGTATATTTGCCTTGATTGAGGTTTTTCGTGCTATTCGCAGTATCTAATCCGTTTATTAAAAAAGTGAAGTCATCGGTTTTGTTTGGCTTATTGTCGATGACTTGTGCTCTTCCTGCTGCCCACGCAGCGATTGAAACACTCTCGCTGACGCCAGAGCAGAACTGGATGCCAACCACCGACCTCAGCCTGCCAAGACAGATGAAAATCGGTACGCTGGAAAACCATATTCGTTACGTACTGATGCCGTCACGTCGCAATAAAGATGCGGTTGCTATTCGCCTTGAGATGGGAAAAGAGCGCCGCGCGCAACGTTTGTACCGTAAGCAAGCGCTATTGAGTGAGCAACCGCTGGCGGACGCGCTGCGTGAAGTACTAGAACAAGCGGGCAGTAATCAAACCCTAATCACTGGTGATCAGGAAGAGGTTACGCTGATTCTGGTTGGCGATTTTACAACGCGTGACGCCGAAGATGCCATTAATGGAGTTTTTGCCGACGTCAAGCTGGTGAAGAAATCTCAGCCTTTGGCCACGCAGCTTGCCGCCGAGCAGCCAGAGAGTGTGGAGCAAACTCCGCGCATTTTGGTTGCAACGCGTACATCGACCGACGCACTGTTTGATTTGGATGAAGACAGCAAAATGAGCCGTAAGGAATCGCTGTCGCGCCAATTGGCAAATCAGGTACTGGCCAAACGGATTGAAAATGCGCTCGTGACCGATGCCGAGCAAGAAAAGGTTGCGGTGTCAGTCGAGGAAGAAAAAGCGGCGGGGCGTTTATCAACTAAAGCGTTAATTGAGTTTGCTCAGCAACCGGATTGGATGCAAGCCAAAGATATCATCGCGAAAGTGATTGATTACACGAAAAATGGCACCATCAGTGCGCAGGAATTCAGTGACCAAGTGCAGCAAATGCATCAGCGTTTAAAAGCAAACTTGCAGCAGGATATCAGCGAGCAAGCGGATGAGATCGCGCTTGCGGTGCATCGTAAACAGGTTTATCTCCAGCCTTCGGATGAGCTACGTCTGTTTGAATTTCACGTTGCCCACATGAGCGAAGCGGATCTCAACCAGTCAGCGATTCAAATTTGGTCTTCCGATATCGCAACCATGGTGCAACCTGCCACAAGCAACTGATTGATCACCTTCGCTCATCCAACATCAAACACCGCTCTCTGGCTTTAGACGAGCGGTGTTTTTTCAAGGCAGCGGCGACACAAACAGCTCTTGCCTTGTAACTCTGTGGCGATCTCTCTTTCTTCTAAATCGAAACACCAACAGGTCGATTTGCCCGCGCTGATGTCACAATGGCTTGGTTGGCGGCAACTTGAGCATTGATGGGTGGCCTCTTGGCCTGCAAGTTGTAACAAAACGTGCTCTCTTTGCTGATCGCTGCTGGATGCCCAATTGACAATCTCCGCCATGGTGCGATGGCAGCCTTGGCAAATCCCACCATTATTTTTGCATGCGCCGATACACGCTGATTTCATCTTCTGTTTTCACCTTGGTTACAAAGGGGCACAATGATAGTCTTTGTTGTTTGGCAAAGACAGGATAAAAACGCGATGCTGGAAAAAGAGAACCTACTAAAATTGGCACGTATGCCGATGCCCTATGGCAAATATGCCGGGCGAATGCTGATCGATCTACCAGAAGCTTATTTGCTGTGGTTTGCGAACAAAGGATTTCCAGACGGGGAACTAGGCCAACTGTTACAGCTTTGCTTGGCGTTAAAAATCGAAGGGCTAGACTCGGTGGTAAAGCCGTTGAAGCGTGATAACCGAGCACGATAGCAGTGCCCTCAAGTTTACTAATCTTGTCTTAAGATGTTGCTAACCAACTTGGTTATATAATGGTTTTCTAAGGTTTTACCTCAAATTGCTGGTCAGCCATATATTAAAAGAGGTGCCATACCGCCCAGAGGAAGAACTTTCGTCAGGAGAAAATGAATGAACAATTCCCCACGTATTCTCGTTGCTGGTTCAACGGGCTATTTAGGTTCACACATCGTAAAGCAACTGCTTGAACAACAGATGGATTTCAAAGCGCTGGCTAGGAGTCGAAGCAAATTGCAGCAGTTGGGGGTGGACGACGCGCAGATTGTCCAAGCGCAGGTAACCGACGCGCAGCAATTGCAAGGTATCTGCGATGGCGTGGAGGTGGTGATTTCTTGTTTGGGTATCACCCGTCAGCGTGATGGGCTGAGTTATGCAGACGTCGATTACGGCGCGAATCTCAACTTGCTGCTGGAAGCTGAGCGCGCTGGCGTGAAAAAGTTCATCTATATCTCGGCATTTAATGCCGCGCAGTTTCCCAAGGTGCGCTTGCTCAATGCCAAAGAGCGTTTTGCTCGACTGCTTCTAAGTTCGACCACCGTTACGCCTTGCGTGATTCGTCCCAACGGATTTTTTTCTGATCTGGAGGAGATTTACCATATGGCAAAAAACGGACGCGCCTATCTTTTTGGTCAGGGTGAGTTGAAACTCAACCCGATCCATGGAGCGGATCTGGCGCGCTTTTGCCTAGAGGCCATATCGCGCACTGAGCAAGAGCTAGATGTCGGTGGCCCTGATGTGCTGAGCGCCAAGCAGATTGCGCAACTGGCTTTTGACGCCTTAGAGCGCGAAGCCAAGCTGACTCATTTGCCTGATTGGATGCGCCGCACGAGTTTGGTGATTGCGCAACATCTGCCCGAAAAATGGGCTGGCCCGTTCGAGTTTTTTCTTGCCGCGATGGGCAAAGATGCCATTGCACCGTGCTATGGCTGCTACCATCTAAAGGACCATTATCGCTTGCTGGCAAAGCAAACCCACCATGCCGCTCGCTCACAGTAGTTTCACTCTGGGTTGGGCGGTATCTGCTGTGCAAAGTGCTCAAAGAGAAAATCGAGAAACAAGCGAATGCGCTTGGGTTGGTACTGGCGGCTCATATAAATCACGTTGAGATCGGCGTTCAAACTGGCTGCAGACGTGTTGAAGTTTTTCATGTAGCCATCCAATACGGTGACAAGGCGCTTTTGCTGAATATCTTCCTGCACATCCAAAATCGATTTGAGCGCAATACCTGCGCCATCCAGTGCCCAGAGCCGAATCACTTCCCCATCGTCAGAAAATCGCTTTGGCACTATGGTAATGGCATCGCGCTGTTCGCTTGCTTGAAAGTGCCAAGTTTTTAGCTCCTCATTACTGCGTAGCATCGCCAAGCAATCATGATGAGCGAGATCGTGTGGCGTTTTCGGCGTCCCTTTTTTGGCTAAGTACTCCGGTGAGGCGCACAGTACGCGCTGACTGGCCGCTAAGCGGCGGGAGATCAAATTGCTATCGGCCAGTGAGCCATACCTTACCACCACATCGATACCTGATTCGGCAATATTCACCAAGTTATCATTGAGATAGAGATAGGGCACGACTTGAGGATAGCGCTGGCAAAAGGCCGATAAAATCGGGTAGATGTACTGCTTGCCAATGTCTTTCGGCGCGGCGACTTTCAACGTGCCACGCACCTCTTTACTGCCAGTTTGCAGCAGGTCTTCTGTCGCTTTGACCGCCTCAAGGATCTCTAAACATGCTTGGTAATACGTCGCGCCAGAGTCGGTGAGCGAGAGATGGCGGGTACTGCGATTGAGCAGCTTCACGCCATAACGCTCTTCCAGCGCTTGTAAGCGCGCAGTCACAGTGGCGGGGGAGAGCCCGAGTTCTCTGCCTGCGGCGGCAAGCCCTTGGTTTTTGACTATGCTGGCAAACATCGTCATGTCGGCAAATTTATCCAATGGTATCCCCTGATTGTTTGAAAATTCTAAATAATGAATTTAATAAACGGTAAATTATCAAATTATTTCGAATGAATATACTGGCTCAACTATGGCGCATCGACATCATTGGACCAAACGCTAGGCCAGTGGCTCTGTGCGTGAATCGCCCCAAAAGAGTTAGGAAAGAAACATGAAATTATACATCTATGAACATTGCCCATTTAGTGCCCGCGTCCGCTTTGTTGCAGGCATGCTCGGCCTTAAGCTTGAAGTCGAAACCATCGATTATGATGACGATGAAACCACAACCGAATTGGTGGGCAGCAAACAAGTGCCTGTGCTGGTTAAAGACAATGGGGTCGCCATCGCAGAGAGTTTAGACATTATTCAATATCTGCTCAATTTGGCTGGTTCAGCAGAAACGAACCAACCAGCGAATGCGGTTTTAGAATGGCAAAGCAGCGCCTTTTTACCGCTGCAAAAAATCGGCTATCCGCGCTGGTCAGCAATGGATCTGCGCGAGTTTCGCACCGACTCGGCCAAACGTGCTTGGCGAGCAAAAAAGGAGACCGAAGCGCTGAATTTTGCAGCCTTGCTGGCCGATACTGCCGAGATTGCCAAGCAGGTGGAGGTGGTGATCCAAAATGCCAGCGAATTGTTGAAACAGCCGCTGACGGTAGTGGATCAGGCGGTGATTTTCTCGATTTTGCGCGGCTTTTTCAGCGCGCCGCAGATCCAATGGGAAAACTCGGTACTGGCGTGGATGCAGTTTGCCAGTGAAGAAACCAGCGTGTCACTGCTGAAATAAGGAGAGAGTAATGAGCAAACTGTTTCAACCGACAGAAATGAAAGGCCACGCGCTAGCCAATCGAGTGGTTATGGCACCGATGACGCGTGCGCGCAGCACTCAACCCGGCAATATCGCAAACGCCATGATGGCCCAGTACTATCAGCAACGTGCCAGTGCGGGGCTGATCATTTCCGAAGCGACGCAAATTTCAGACGACTCGCAAGGCTATTCTTTTACGCCGGGCGTGTATACCGATGCGCAAGTGCAAGGCTGGCAGCAAGTGACTTCCGCGGTGCATGCCAAAGGAGCGCTGATGTTTTGTCAGCTCTGGCATGTCGGCCGTGTCTCTCATCCTGTGTTTCAAAAAGGTGACTTGCCCATTGCGCCGTCTGCTTTGGCGTCAGTGGAAACCAAAGTATGGATTGCTGATGAAAACGGCAACGGGCAGATGGTGGACTGCGTTGAGCCGCGTGCGATGACTCAAGCCGATATTGATCGTGTGGTAAATGATTTTGCTTTCGCGGCAAAGCGGGCTATCGAAGCGGGATTTGACGGGGTAGAAATCCATGGTGGCAATGGTTATTTGATTGACCAATTTTTACGCACTAACTCGAATAAACGCACCGATCGCTATGGTGGCAGCCGTGATAATCGGATGCGCTTTTTACTTGAGGTTGTTGATGCGGTGATCGAAGCGATTGGCGCCGATAAAGTCGGTGTACGTTTAGCGCCATTTATCACTTTCAAAGACATGAACTGCCCTTATATTGTGCCGACCATTTTGCAAGCCTCGCAGCAACTACAAGCACGCGATATCGCTTATTTGCATCTGTCGGAAGCCGACTGGGACGATGCGCCGACTATCCCTGAAGCGTTTCGTATCGCACTGCGCGAGTCTTTCCGTAATACCATTATCGTTGCTGGACGTTACTCTCCAGCGCGTGCGCAGGAGGTGCTGGAAAAAGGTTACGCCGATCTGGTCGCGTTTGGTCGTCCTTTTGTCGCTAACCCAGATCTGGTTAGCCGTTTAGAGAACGGGCATCCACTGGCCGAACTCGATGGTGCGACGCTGTTTGGTGGTAATCAGAAGAGTTACACCGACTATCCGAATTTTACAGATTAGTCAGGTTGGTGAATCAGTGATTTGACCTCTTTTCCCCCCTTATTTGAGCTGGAAAAACCAGTGTTAATTAAGGGGGATGTGAGTTTTTGAGCCACTTATGGTGCAATTCGCTGGAGAGGTCAATGACGCGTCAAAGAATTACGTTTTGATAGTTTTCAATAATCGCCGACATGGCCTCACCATGGCCGCGCTGCAAGCGTTGATAATGGGCAATGGTCGTTGCCTGATAGCGTTTGGCGATATCCAGCGGCGCGCAGGACCACATTGAATCTCCAACGACAGAAAGCTCTCGATGCGTATCTTGCTGGCGAGATAGGTGCAACACTTCGTAAAAGCGGCGATTCTCTTCAATGAGCTTTTCGTCAATCAGGCCAAACTTAAGGCGACGCAGGGCTTGGCGCAACATGTACAGATGATGCACAGGGCAGAGCAGAAACTCCAACTCGGCTTGCGGGTGCCGCTGACAAATTTGCTCAACCAGTGCCAGTGTTAAGTCGCCACCAACACCGGCAATGATCACCAAATGTCGGCCTGAAAAACCTTCCAAAGGCAACTGCGCAACGTCAACGCACTCGACATGCCAGCGATGACGCTGAGCCGTGTGGTTTGCTTCCAGCGTTTGCCTCACTTTTTCCGTTAGCTGCGGCACGATGTCGACAAAATGCACCTTTGCATTTTGAGTCTGTTGCAGCAACGCAAGCCCCAGATAGCCGTGATCGCAGCAACAATCCCAAATATGGTCATACTCGTCGCTCACCATGGATTGCAGAGTTTGCATACGTTGACTCAGTTTCACTTTCGCTCCGATAAAGGGGGGACTCAAAGCGGGCGATTGTAGTGGTTTTTGCCATCGGTTGAGAAGTGAAATGCGAGGAAAAGAGGTGCAACTTCTTGGATGAAAAGTAAAATAGCCGCCTAAACCTTGTATTTTCTGGAGAAGACTATGGCCAAGCGGGTTCCAACTAACATCATTACTGGCTTTCTCGGTGTCGGCAAAACGACCACGATTCTCAATCTGCTCGAAAATAAACCGGCCAATGAAAAGTGGGCGGTGTTGGTGAATGAGTTCGGTGAAATCGGCATTGATGGCGCGATGATGACAGAAAGCGGCGCTGTGATTAAAGAGGTCCCCGGTGGATGCATGTGTTGTACCGCTGGGGTGCCGATGAGTGTTGGGATCACCGCGTTGTTAAGGCAGAATCCCGATCGCCTGTTGATTGAACCGACCGGACTGGGCCATCCAAAACAAGTGATTGCAACGCTCACCTCGGCGCAGTATCAAGAATATGTTGATCTTAAAGCGACGATTGCGTTGGTGGATCCTCGCAATCTCAGCGATGAAAAATACACTAGTAATCAGAACTTTAATGATCAGCTTGCCTGCGCCGATGTGGTGATTGGTAGCAAGGTGGATTTGTGCCATGCCCACGATATTGACGTATTTAATGATTGGCTGACCGATCAAACGCCAGCCAAAGTGTTTAGCAAGTTAATTCACGATGGACAGTTGCCGCTGGAAGTGCTCGACATTGAGCGCGTGCATGGCAGCGCATCAACGCATATTGAAGCGCATCATCACCATCATGCCGATATGGAGCCGCAGTTCCAGTTGCAGCCGGGGCAGGCGTATGCTCGTAAAGAGAATCAAGGGCAAGGCTACTTCAGCTGCGGCTGGCTGATTGGCGCGGAGTATCGTTTTAATTTTGACCAACTTTTTTCCATGTTGACTGACTTAACCGCAGAGCGTGTTAAAGCGGTTATCAACACCGATCAAGGCTGTTACGCCTTTAATCGCGCCAATGGCGTGCTGTCGGTCAACCAGATGTCGTTGGAAGGATTTGAATCGCGTATCGAGGTGATTGACTCACAACGGATGCCTTGGGACGAACTTGAGGCGATTTTGCTACGTTTATGCGGCGCCCACGCCGAGTAAGCAGAGTTGACACTGAAGTTTTTTCATTGAATTGTCGAATATCGTGAGATATATCACTCGCTTTCAGGTAGAATGCTCGGCCATTTGTTTACGCGATTAACTTTTTGTCTGTTTAAGGAAACGCTCCATGTCATTTGCATCTCAAGGTTTTGCTCCCGAAGTCGTGAAAGCGCTCGAAGAGTGTGGCTATGAAAAGCTAACCCCAATTCAGCAAAAAGCCATTCCTGTTGCCCGCCGTGGCCATGATATTTTTGCCACTGCGCAAACTGGAACTGGCAAAACCGCCGCTTTTTCTCTGCCTTTGATCCAGCAATTGCTCGACAGCGGTAAAACGGCATCGCGTAAATCAGCCAGAGCGCTGATTTTTGCGCCGACGCGTGAACTGGCCGAGCAGATTGCCGACAACATCAAAGCCTACACCAAATACACCAACCTCACGGTGGCAGCGGTCTTTGGTGGTCGTAAAATGTCGAGTCAAGAACGTGCTTTAGAAAATGGCGTCGATATTTTAGTGGCGACGCCAGGACGTTTGGAAGAGCACATCGAAGCCGGCAATGTGACGGTCGCCAATATCGAATTTCTGGTGTTTGATGAAGCGGACCGCATTTTGGATATGGGCTTTATCAGTGCGGTACGTAAGATTCTTCTCGATGTGGACACCAATCCGCAGATCATGATGTTTTCTGCCACGACCTCAAGCCAGCTTAACGAGCTGTCGAAAGACATTCTACGCAAGCCAAAGCGCATCGCCGTTGAGCGTGAAAATACCACCGCACATACGATTGCACACGTGCTGTATCCGGTTGATCAAGAGCGCAAAACAGAGTTGTTGTCGGAACTGATTGGCCGTAAAAACTGGCAGCAGGTGCTGGTGTTTGTTAACTACAAAGAGACCGCCAACGAGATTGTGCAAGAGCTCAAGCTGGACGGCATCAAAGCCACGGTTTGCCACGGCGACAAAGCGCAAAGTGCACGTCGTCGCGCGCTTGAAGAGTTCAAAACGGGCAAAGTGCGCGTGATGGTCGCGACCGATGTCGCCGCGCGTGGGTTAGATATCGAAGATTTGCCACACGTGGTCAACTACGACATGCCGTTCTTGGCGGAAGACTATGTGCACCGTATTGGCCGTACCGGCCGTGCGGGCAAACAAGGTCATGCGGTCTCTTTCGTCAATCGCGAAGAAGAGCTGACGGTGATTCAGGTGGAAAACTTAATTAAGCAGCAGATCCGCCGCATTGAACTGGCCGGATATGAGCCGAAAAGCCGTACCGCGTACATTGACAAACTCAATAGCAAGCCGTCGTTTAAAAATCGTCAAGGTCGACGTAATAACGCCAACGAGCCGACCGATCAGGCTGCGGCAGAACGTCGCTTAGCGATGGTTAAACGCTTGAAAGCGCGTCGCGGTTAATTTAATTCTCGATAAAAAAATCACCCAAGCGGGTGATTTTTTTATGCCGCGTGGTGGAGCAAATCGGTGAGCTGATCTAACTCTTCCAGCATGTTTTTGCATTCGCGCGAGTAGATGAGCTTATCGCGATCGCCCACAATTTGGATAAAGGTGGTTTTGCCGGAGAGTAAACATTGGCGTAAAGTGCGCATCACCATCTGCATGTCGAGTGCTTGGCAATCTTCAATGCTGGCTTTGGCAACAATTGACGCCAAATCAATCGAGATCACCAGTCGGTCACAGTGATCGATAAAACTGCCCAAGTGCTCCTTGCAATCGTTGCGATGACGGAACGTGAACTCTTTCTCTGTCAGCCAATTGCAACCGAGATCTTCGGCGTGTTCCCAAACTGCGCTGCTGGTATGGCTCTCGTTCACGCCAACGAAAAAGGCCCGGGTGTTGTGATAGCGAGTGAGGGCAAAGTGAAAAGCGGTGCCGAGTTTCACGTCCAAGGTCGCTTTGAGCCCCATGCTGTGGCTCAAATTGACCAACCCAACTTCTTCACCGCCGCTAAATAGCACCGGCATTGAAGAGAGTACGCTTTCTGCACAATTGGTAAGAACAATCGGAATCGCATGACGTGAAAGCGCGCGGCTTAACGCTTCCTGATAGTTGCCGTTTTCCACGTCTTTGCGCGAAAAATTGTCACAGTCACTACCCGTTTTACGTTCGTTGAGCTGATATAACCATTCACTGGCGTTTTCAAGGCTCTGTTGCGCTGTTTCAAACTCGACGATTGTCATAGGTTTCACGAACTCACTTAAGGTGAGATAGGTAAAAGGGGAGTGATGATGTTCAATCACACTGGCTTTTTGATGACGTTTGAAAAAGCTTAACATGGCGGCATTACCTTTCTGGTGGGAGCGCTCTCGCTGCCTGTAAAACATGTAAAATGATTCGTTGCTTGTCGGCATCCACCCGGTGAGCAGGAGCCATGACCGTGACCGCACCGATCAGTTTACTTCCTTTCATTACCGGAGCACTGATACCAGAAACCCCGGGATCAATCTCCGACGTGCTCACTGCGTAGCCGTTACGGCGAATGGTGTCGAGTTCTTCCTGCCATTTCTCTAGTCGCTGTTCTTGGCCGAAATAGCGCAGAATCCGTTCGCATCGTTGTTGCGGCATGAAAGCGAGCATCACTTTGGATGAGGCGCCACGAAGTAGTGGTTGACTTTGACCCTGGACGTAGCTACATCGTAGCGCCTGCATACTCTCTTTCTGACGAACGCACAAAGCGCGATACCCAACAGGCACCATGTAAGCGGCGATCTCTCCAGTCTGATGCTGTAAACGCGCTAATATCGTTTCCACCGATTCAAGACTGTGCTGGCTGGTTTGATAGCTGCGCATCAACAGCAGTGCAGCGGGGCCAACGATCAGCGTTTTTTCATGGGCGCTTTCTTCAATCAGGTTCCACTCTTTGAGTAATTTCAAATGGCGATACAAGCTGCTGAGCGGAACGTTTAATTGTTCACTTAGAGTTTTGGCTGAAACCGGCTCGTCGTTCACCGCAACCTGCATCAGCAGTTGTAACGTTTTTTTCGTTAACCTGATTGGCGTTCATCTTGTTTTCTTTCATGCAATTTTTAACGTGTACAAATTCATAACACAACTATAATTCTTATTGGTTAAGAAAAGGAATGAAATTTAATTTACTATTTCTCGTTATGTGAGAATTTAATTTAAGCCGTGTTCAGAAGGCAAGAGCGTTAGGCGAGTAAAAGGTATTCACCAAAGATCAAAAAAGGGAACGAATGTTCCCCTAAATGTTAAGTGTGATAAGCACCAAGCAGGTGGCGAGGCGCTACGAAACGAGTTCCGTGTGACAAGCTTCGGCAATGCGGTTACGCCCAGTGCGTTTGGCTTTGTACAACGCTTCGTCTGCCTTTTTCAGTAGTAGGCGGATATTGCCGTCGGCTTGTGGCACCATAGAGCAAATCCCGAGGCTGGCAGTAACATGAGGGTAACTGGCATTCTCACTGTGTTTGATGCGCAGCGCTTCTATCGTGGTGCGAATGCGATCCGCCACGTGTTTCGCACCTTCAAGATCGGTTTCAGGCAAAATCGCGGCAAACTCTTCTCCGCCAATGCGCGCGACCTTATCGAGACAACGTAACTTCATATTGCGAATCGCTTCTGCGACCATACGCAAGCATTCATCGCCTTGCTGGTGGCCGAAAGTGTCGTTGTACATTTTGAAGTGATCGATGTCGAAGATGATCATTGATACTGAGGTGTTTGACCGCAGAGCTCGATTCCATTCGTCGCTGTAGATCTCTTCAAAGCGGCGGCGATTGTGCAGGCCAGTGAGACTGTCGGTGGTCGAGAGCAGCAACAGTTGTTCGTTGGTCTCTTCCAATTGTTGCTGCAACTCCTCTAGCTCAGAGAGCTTTTGGTCAAACTCCATGGTCTTCTTTTTCAGGGCATGGCGCTGTTCAAACAGTTCAATAAAAACGCGCACTTTGCTGTGAAACACCAGTGGATGCAACGGTTTAAACAGATAGTCTACCGCCCCGTGTTCGTAACCACGGAAGATGTGCTCTTCGGATTTCGAGGCCGCAGTGACAAAAATAATCGGAATATGGCGGGTCTTGCGGTTACCACGCATTAACTCTGCCACTTCGTAACCATTCATGGTTGGCATCTGTACGTCTAGTAGCACCAGCGCGAAATCGTAGTCTAACGTTAGGGCAAGGGCCTCTTCGCCGGAAGTGGCACGGACTACGTTTACCGAAAAAGCGTCCAGTAGGCCTTCTAGCGTGAGCAGGTTTTCGATTTTGTCATCAACGATGAGTATGGTTGCTTTATCTTGCATGGTTAACAGTCACATAGAGAATTTAAGAAATGACCAATTTCGTCCAAAGGGAGGATATGATCGACATTGGCCGTTTCAATCGCGGCGGCTGGCATGGCCTGCGCCTCGGCACTTTCGACGGATTGAACCACTGCCAGTCCGCCCATTTGTTTGATTTTTTTCAGCCCAAGCGCGCCGTCGGAATTTGCGCCCGTCAACACCACGCCAACCAACGATGGGCCATAATAATCGGCGGCGGTTTCAAACAACACATCAATCGATGGCCGTGAATAATTCACTGGTGGATCGACCGAAAGTGCAATACAGCCATCGACTTCTACCATCATGTGGTAGTTGGGCGGAGCGATATACATATTACCGCGGCGGATGGGCAGTTTGTCTTCGGCTTCTTGCACGCTCAAATGGCTTTTGCTGTCAAAGTGCGTGGCCATGTAACTTTCCGGCGAGGGACTAATGTGCTGCACCAGCAAAATTGGTAAGCAAAATGAATCCTTCAACTCACGTAGTACCGCCCCAACGGCTGCAAGGCCGCCTGCGGATGCGCCAATTACAACTGCGCTGTATGTGTGGCCACGACAACTCATGTATCACCTAATCCGTTTCTTGCGATAAATCTTTTCTTTTTCTGAGACCAAATCAAACTTGTCCGCGATATCAGAAAAACGCAGCGATTCTTTTGAGCCGAGGCAGAGAAAACCGCCCGGTACTAAGCTGTCGTAGAAAAGTTTAAACACGCGGTTTTGCAGCTCTCTATTGAAATAAATCAATACGTTACGACAAAAAATGACATTCATTTCACCAAACACACCGTCGGTGGCTAAGTTGTGTGGGGTGAACAACATTTTATCGCGCAGCGCGAGTTTCATGATCACGCTGTCGTAGTCAGCAATGTAGTAATCAGAGAAAGATGCGCTGCCCCCCGCCGCTTGGTAGTTAGCAGTGTATTGGCGGACCAAGTCCATCGGATAGATGCCTTTTTTGGCCTTTTCCAAAATGGCTTCGTTGAAATCGGTCGCGTAAATTTGCGCGCGATCTTTCATCCCTTCTTCTTCAAGCATGATGCCCATCGAGTAGACTTCTTGACCCGCTGAGCAGCCCGCATGCCAAATTTTGACAAATGGGTAGGTCTGCAAATGAGGAATAATCAGCTCACGAACCTTTTTGTAGAACCAAGGGTCGCGGAACATTTCCGTGACGTTGATGGAGAGATCGAGCAGCATTTGATCAAAAAAACGCGCGTCGTTGATCACTTTGTGCTGCATTTGCGAATAGTTCGACATGCCTTCAATCGCACGTCGATATTCGAGTCGTCGCTTGGTATGAGCGAGCGAATATTCGCGAAAGTCATAACCATATTTGCGATAGATCGCTTCCAACAGCAGTTGAATTTCTAATTGTTCGTTTGAAAGATCAGTCACGCTTTCCATTTCAGTACAACCATACTCGCAACATTGACAATAACTTATCGGTATTGACTGGCTTGGCGAGGTAATCACTCGCGCCCGCTTCAATACACTTACTTCTATCGCCCTTCATCGCCTTTGCCGTCAGCGCGATCACTGGCAGCTTTTCGTAAACTTTTTGTTTACGAATCTCTTCCATGGCTTCGTAACCATCCATCCTTGGCATCATGATGTCCATTAGTACGACATCAATATCCGGGTTTTCTTTTAACTTATCTAGGCTCTCCAAACCATCTCGGGCAATGACAATATCCATGCCTTTGTCTTCCAAAATGCTCGAGAGAGCGAACACATTACGCATATCGTCGTCAACCAGCAAAACTTTTTTGCCGATCAGAACCGATTCCTTATTGTGCACTGCGCGCAGCATACCTTGCTGTTCTCTCGGCAGGTTGGCTTCCACGCGGTGAAGGAAGAGCGCGGATTCATCCAGCAAGCGCTCAGGAGATTTGACCCCCTTGATGATGATGCTCTCGGCGTAGCGGTTTAACTCTTTCTCTTCTTCTTTGCTCAACTCCCGTCCGGTATACACAATGATGGGCACGCGCGCTGCCGTTTCGCTGCGGCGAATGCGTTCCAGTAGCTCAAACCCGGTCATATCCTCAAGGCCCAAATCCAGCACCATGCAGTCATAACGTGCTGACTCCAACTCGCTCAAGGCTTTCTCGCCCGTTGGTACGGTAACAATATGCACGTCATCTTCGCCAATCAGCTGGCGAATGCTCTCTTGTTGAATGGCATCGTCTTCTACCACCAGCAGGCGTTTCACGGGTTTGGAGATGATCTCTTCAATATTGCCAAACGCTTTTTCAAGCTTTTTCATATCGACCGGTTTGGTGAGGTAGCCAATCGCGCCCATACGTAGCGCATCCAAATTGGCGTCGTTGGCCGACATAAAATGTACTGGAATGTGGCGCGTTTCTGGGTTCTCTTTAAGGCGCTCCATCACCGTCCAACCGTCGATGCCGGGCAAGCCAATGTCCAAAATGATGGCGCTCGGGTTGTAGTATTGAGCAAAGTGCAAGCCGCTTTCACCTGTTTCAGCGACAATGCATTTAAAACCTCGCTCGCGGCCAAAATCACGCATGACACCAGCAAACGCGCGATCGTCTTCAATGATCAACAAGGTGCGATCTTCGGCGACAATTGATTGTCGGTCGTCTTCCACATAACTGTCACTGGCGCTGAGAACGGGTTCTGTTTTCTCGGCACGAATAGGCGCTTGCGGCGCGGGTGTGGAGGCTACCGCATGTTCTTGCGTTTCCGCTGGCGCTTCGCGTTCGGTGATTTCCAGTGGCGCGAGGCTAATCTGCGGCAAGCTTTCCATCTCGTTACGTGCTTTCTCAGTGTATTTCAGCGGGAACACCACGGTAAACGTGCTGCCTTTTCCTTCTTCACTCTTAAGATGAATACGACCGCCGAGCAAATGAGCTAGCTCTTTGGAGATAGACAAGCCGAGCCCTGTGCCGCCATATTTGCGGCTGGTGCTGCCATCGGCTTGCTGGAAGGCTTGGAAAATCGCCACTTGCTGATCTTGCTTAATGCCGATGCCGTCATCACGAACCGAAAAGGCGATCAACTCTTCACGCGGCTTGTTGAGCAGCTTTGCCAGCTCTTGCGACGGATGAGCCATGTTCAGCGTCACGGCACCTTCATGGGTGAATTTGAATGCGTTGGTGAGTAGATTGCGCAGAATTTGCTGCAGTCGCTGCGAGTCACTCTCAAGGCTCGCGGGCAAGTTGCCGGCACAGATGACTTGGAAATCGAGCCCTTTGTCGTCGGCGATCTCTTTGTACAGGCGCAACAAATCCTGCTCTATGCTGGCAAGCGATACATCTTCAATATGCAAGTCGATTTTCCCAGCTTCGACTTTGGACAGATCGAGAATTTCGTTGATCAAAGAGAGCAGATCTGAACCCGATGAGTTGATCGCCTTGGCTGATTCGATCTGTTTGTCGGTTAAGTTGCCGTCTTTGTTGTTGGCGAACAACTGCGAGAGGATCAAAATACTGTTGAGCGGTGTGCGCAGTTCGTGCGACATGTTCGCCAAGAACTCAGACTTGTACTTGCTGGCGATTTCCAACTCTTTGGCTTTTTCTTCCACCACTTGCTGCGCCTCTCGCAGCGCCTCATTTTTCTCTTTCATCTCGTTTTGCTGCTGCTCAAGCGCTTTGGTACGCTCTTCCAACTCTTCGTTGGTGACGCGTAGCTCTTCTTGCTGGGCTTGCAGCTCGGCTTCCGATTCTTTGAGTACTTTGGTTTGCTCTTGCAGCTCTTCGTTGGTGACGCGCAGCTCTTCCTGCTGCGCCTGCAACTCCTCTTCCGAGGCACGCAGCGCCTGAGTTTGCTGTTCTAACTCTTCGTTCGCTTTGCTTAGGCTCTCTTTCTGCTGCTGCGTTTCCAGTAGCAGTGAGTTAATCACCAGACGCGCTTTGGTGGCGTTAAACACAATGGCGAGATTGCTGACGATCTCATCGACAAAGCGGCGTTGAATCGAGCTGTAGGCTTGGTTTGAACCGAGCATCACGACGCCAATTAACTGTTCATCAACCGCTAATGGGATGGCGAGAAAATGACTTGGAATCGTTTCCCCAGCGGCAAAATTGTAGCTCGGCACATTGTGTTGCAGATGGTTAAAGGCGATCACTTGGCGCTCGAGTGCCGCTTGACCGACCATGCCTTCGCCGAGTTTGAGTTGGTTGAAATTACCATGGCGATCGGAAAACGCATAGGAGGCGCGCAGCTCCAATCGGTCGTTTTCAAACAGATAGAGCGCGCCCAACTGGGCATTCATGTGTTTGGTAAAAAAGGCAATAAACTTGTCTGACAACAGATCGAGGCTGATATCGCCACGGATTTCATTGTCCAACATCTCTTTGCCAGATTTCAGCCAGTCTAAGTCGCGCAGTTGCGAAGCCATATTGTTGAGTGAACGGCTTAATTCGCCGAGCTCGTCTTTGCGGTCAATGGTTAACGCGGACTCTAAGTCGCCCTCGGCAATGCGCTGGGCAAACCCCATGCTTTCGAGCAACGGCTGAGTAACCGACGAGGAAAACTTGATAGCAATAAAGCAGACGATAACAAACAAAGCCAAGCCGACTGCCAGCAGGATCTGGTACACGTGATAAACCGAAGTGGTGACCTCGCCTTGGTTGATTTTGGAGATCAAATACCAGTCGTGTCCAGGGATATTCAACTTATCGAAGGTAACCAGAACCGGAAGGCCAAGGCTATCGATATAAATGCCTTGCCCGCCGCGCTCGCCCGCCGATTGCGCATCGCGCCAGTAATCGGGCTCACCACTGTTGAGCGTGTAGCCAACCACATATAGGCCGTTGCCCATCGTAACCAGATCTGAGCGCAGCGAGAATGTATCCGTCGCGTTTTCAAGACCAATAATATAGGACTCGCCTGTTTCTCCCATACCGACACGGGAATTGACGATTTCGGTTACCAATTCCGGCATCACTTGCACGGCGACAATAGCAATCAACTTGCCTTCTTGGTCCAAAATCGGCGCAGAAAAGTAAGCGACGTACTGATTATCCGCGGCCTTGCTTTTGGCAAAGTCGGTAAAAAGTGCACGCGGGTGGCTCAGCTCTTTGGCCCAAAGGCGGGCGAGGGCCGGATCGCTCGACTCATAGCTGAGATTGATGGTACGGATACGGCTCTTGTCTCGCAAAGCGTAGAGGATTTTCCCGTTTTGCGGCGAAAGAATAAAAAGATCGCGATAGCCATAAGATTCGACGAAGTGGCGCAATGTTTCTTCGAGTTGACTTTGCGATGCAGTGGTCATGGACTCACTGAGTTTTTGGCCAAAATCGAGCATTTCCGACGTAGAAGCAAACATACTGATATCAAGCAATCGCTTGCTAAAAAAGGTATCAATGGCGGTAGAACGTAGCGATTGAATGGCCTGTAGCTCTTCAAACGATTTGTCGATTAACGCATCACCTGCCATGCGTCCACTGAAAATCGTTACGCATGCCATAGGCAAAATGCCAAACGTGATTAAAAGGGCAATTAACTTAGGACGAATACGAATGTCCGCGAACTTTATCATCAAGGTATCACTAATCAGTTGTTTTTATTAAACCAGTTTCTCTTATATTCGATTCTTGTTCAAATGGGCTTAAGCAGACTGTTGACTAGGATCTGATTTTAACATCGCTAAATCACATATTGATTGATAGATGAGTCAATATGTGATTTGGATTTTTAGTGGTGTGTCACTTGCTATCAATGACTATTTGGCGCTTATCTTGCAAGGATAGAGGAAGAAGATATGTGCAAATGGCGACTTCTCTACCTTTAGGGTAAGAGAGCGAGAAAAGGGCTATTTTATGGAGTATTAGCTCTATCTCGGCAAAATAAATAAAATGATGTTTTATTGTTAATATGTTGATATTTAATGCTTTTATCCTTTTTGGATTACAGTTGTTCGCCCGAAAGTATTTGCAACAATATGTGAAGTGTTTCAAAATTAACTGGTTGAGCCAGTTGGGCAAATCATTAACCAAGGTTTTTTTATGAAAGTCACAAATCTTTTTAGAGACAAAGTTGATGCATGGTCTGCACATCATACTGAGTTTATGAATTGGATGTCCCCGACGCTACGCGATTATTGGGGTGACTTTTTGGAAAAAGCACAAGGAAGCTTTCTTTTTTCAAAAGTGCGCGACCATCAGCAGCCTGCGGTAAACGAGGAAGTTTCTATACCGGAACCGATTGTTTTAAATGCAGAAGCGCAAAAACTCTACGATGAATTGCAAGAAAAAATTGGTCAGGTGATCCACGTTGGCGACTGGATTCATGTTGATCAACAGCGTATCAACCAATTTGGTTTGGTGACTGAAGACATGCAATGGATCCATACCGATCCTCAGCGCGCGGCCACTGAATCGCCATTCAAAACCACCATTGCACACGGATTTCTGACGTTGGCGCTATTGCCCAAGTTGACCGATTCTGTGGATGCGGATAAACCGCTGTTTCCAACGGCGAAAATGGTGGTGAACATTGGTCTTAACCAAGTGCGTTTTCCTTATCCAGTCAAAGCGGGTAACAATTTACGTGCTTCAAGCGTGTTGACTAAAGTGACACCGGTCAAAAAAGGTCTTGAAATTGAACGCGAAATCAAAGTCGAGATCGAAGGGGTGCGCCGGCCCGCAGCGGTGGTGGTTTCGGTTATTCAATTGCATTTCTAATTTAGAGATCTTTGTCTAAGCACTGCTAAAAGGCCAGCTTGTTGAGCTGGCCTTTTCTATTGCCATAAGCCCCCAACTCTGTTGCCACAAGCTTCAAGGGCAAACTTTGTTGTAAAGCTCATTTTTTCTGCTTGTAAGACAGTTCTCATCAATAAAATCCACAAAATAATGACGGCTATCATGCTGTTGATAAGCAATGCGAATCCCTCTTTGTAATATTATTCATATTTGTGTATAAATTGCGGCGTTCAACTATTCCAACAAAAAAGATGTGCCACTATGTCAGTCAGTCTTTCGAAATCAGCTCATGAGACCGTGCTAAGTGAACAAGATCAGCTTGTTTCTACTACCGATCTTAAAGGGGTCATTACCTACAGCAATGAGGCATTCTGCCGCATTGCGGAATATCAGCAACATGAATTGCTAGGGCAAAACCACAACATCGTTCGTCATGCGGACATGCCGAAGGCCGCGTTCGGTGATATGTGGAAAAATCTCAAGCAGGGTAAAGCTTGGCGTGGCATCGTTAAAAATCGCACTAAATCAGGCGGTTACTACTGGGTTGATGCCTATGTCACCCCAATCTACGACAATGGCGTTATGTCTGGCTATCAATCGGTGCGTGCCAAGCCAAAACGCGAATGGGTAAATATTGCCGCCAAAGCGTATCAGTCGTTGCTCAATGCGGAAAAAAATGGCCGGACTTGGTCTTTGCAACTGAGTGACAGCCTGCGCTACGCGATTCTTTTAGGGTCAGTGTCCGCGCCGATGCTCGCTCAGGTATTGCATGCTGAAGGCCTATTGGCTTGGTTGGCGAACCTGCTTCCGGCGGCGGCGCTGGGACTACTGTTTCGTCAAGAGTTGATCGACACGCCGAGCCAACTGAAAAAGTTACAATCTAAGTTTGATAGTGTTAGCCGCTTGATCTATTCCGGTAATACGCCGTTTTCTGTCGCCGATTTCCACCTAAAGATGGCCTCTGCGCGCATTCGAACCATTTTAGGGCGAATGACCGACTCCGCTCGCCCGCTGCAAAACTTGGCCGACGAACTGAGCGCGACTACGGAAGAAGTTTCTCAAGCGCTTGGCCAGCAAGCGACGGACATTCGTCAAGTGCGTGATGCTGCGGATTCGATGGAGCAAGCTGCCAATGCGGTGTTCGACAGCACTCGCAATGCGCACGGCTTGATAGATGAAACAGTGCAAAGTTGTGCGCAAACCAAAGCAACCATTGAGCACACGCAGCAAAATTTGAATCGCTTGAGCAGCCAAGCAGAAAAAGCGACCCAGACCACTTACCAACTCAGCGAGCAAGCGGAAAGAGTGAGCAAACTGATGGAAGAGATCGGGGGAATTGCAGAGCAGACCAACTTGTTGGCTTTAAACGCGGCGATTGAAGCGGCGCGGGCGGGCGAGCAGGGACGCGGTTTTGCTGTTGTGGCTGACGAAGTGCGAGCACTGTCGGGGCGTACGTCGAAAGCGACATTGCAGATCAAATCCAGCATTGATGACATGCTGGGCACGATCCAGGGCTGGCAAAGCGATATTATTAGCAACCGCGAGCAGACCGAAGCGTGCTCTCAAAGTGCCTCGCAAAGCGCAGTGCGGCTGGCGGAAGTTGAACAGATGATGCAAAGCATGAACAGTTTGATGGAAGATGTGGCCGATTCGGCCAATAAGCAACTCACGCTGTCGAGCGATGTTAATCAGCATATTCACTCTATCGCATCCGCAGCCGAGCAAAACTTGGCAGCCACGCGCACCGTGGAAGAAAATAGTCTGAAACTCAAAGATCAAGTAAACGAGTTTTATCAACTGGCTGAGCGTTTTCAAGAGCGATAGTGGTTCTGAATGGCTGAACACAATAAAACCCAGCGCAGGCTGGGTTTTGTTTTTAGGGCCGTATGACAAAGCCTGACATCGGTGCATATCGTTAGGTTAAGTATGCCGAGAGCACCACTGGTCACGCCAAGCGACAAACTCATTGATCGGCATCGGTTTATTAATGTAGTAACCTTGTGCTTCATCGCATTGCAGCGCCGCTAGCGCATCAAGCAGTTCGCGGGTTTCCACCCCTTCTGCGACAACACGCAACCCTAAATTGTGCGCCAGTTCAATGGTGGAGCTGACGATAATTCTGTCGTTGTTGTTCTCTATCATATTGAGGACAAAAGATTTATCGACTTTAAGTTCATTGACCGGTAGCTGTTTCAGATAGCCGAGTGACGAATATCCTGTACCAAAATCGTCGATGGAAAGGTGAAAACCCATTTTGGCAAGCTCATTTAAGGTTTGTTGGGCAACCTTCGGATCTTCCATGATGGCGCTTTCGGTAATTTCTAAACAGATGCCCTCGGCTGGCACCTTAAACTCGCTCAGAAGGGAATCAAGGAACGCTGGTAACTGACCTGTCATGAGATCCCAAGTCGACAAGTTAATCGAGATGATCATGTGCCCTTGCAGTGGTTGCACGTTGTGCCACTGGCTGACGACCTCTCTAATCACCCATTTAGTAATTTCACGCACGAAACCGGTCTGTTCTGCAAAGGGAACAAACTGATAGGGTGCGATCATACCTTTGCTGGGATGCTGCCAACGGATCAAAGCTTCAGCAGCAGAAACCAGCGAGGATCTTGTGTCCACTTTAGCTTGCAAGAAAACGCGCAGTTCATTTTCTCGTACCGCGCGGCGCAGCTCAGACAAGAGTGATAAGTTTTGCGGAGCCGACATCACCAAGGATTGGTTGTAAACCACGATCTGCTCTTTTTTTGATTTCGCTGCGTACATGGCAATTTGTGAGGCGTGGATCAGCGAGTCGGGATCGGCAGCGTCTGTTGGCCAAGAAGCAATGCCAATTGAGACACTGAGATCAATCTGTGTTCCTTCGATTTCAAACGCATCGTCCAAACAGTGTTTAAGTTGCTGCGCGGCTTCAAGAGGCGGCAGGTGGGAGGTATCCAGCATCACGGAAAACTCATCACCACTAACATGAGCCGTCATGGCTGGGCGTGTGTGTACCGTGTTACTTAAACGCTCGGCAACGGTTTTGAGTACCCGATCGCCCACTTCATAGCCGAGCACATCATTCACTTGCTTAAAGCGATCAAGGTTTAGCGTAATAACGGAAATTTGCCTAAACGTATTAGACGCCATTGCCTCTCTGAGCTTTTGTTTAAAATTGAGACGGTTTGGTAATCTGGTCAGGGGATCGAAGTAAGCCAGTTGGGTGATGGTCTCTCTCTGCTCCTCAATACTACTGCGCATTTTGTCAAAACTACGCGCGAGTTGGCCGATCTCATCAGGGCGATCTGTTCCCTCAATCTCAGAGGAGAAATTACCTTTCTCTAGTTCAGCCGTGGCTTCTGTGAGGGTAATTAGCGGCTTTATGGTTCGGTGAGATAAGGCGAAAATGGCCAATGTGAAGATAATAATGCCAACGCCGCTCACCGTCAGATATTGTGTGGCAAGTTGGTCAAATTTCTCGCTGGCTTTTGGCAAAGATTCAAGGAAAACCACGTGGACCCAATGTTGCGTCGAGGTTTGTTCGCTGATTACCCCACTGACGAAAATCTCTTGATTGATCACAATGTCTTGAAGTAAGGACGAGTTTTCTGCCATCGAGTTGTTTGTTGAGAGAAAATAGCCAGCAATGGCCTCTGAACTGGCGACGACATTGATGGTTTGCGCACCTGTTGATGAAGAGAGAAGGGCAATTTCAATCCCCGCCAGTTGGCTAGCTTGTAAGATGCGTTCTTGGTCAATATCGAAGCCCAACAAAACGTAGCCGATCACTCGCGGAGCACGTACCGGAGCCAGTACAAACTGGGTAGGTTTGCCGTTGTACATCATCAGTTGAAAGGGCTTTTGCTTGTCAAAACGTTGGATAATCTCTTTATATATCGAAGGGGAAAACCGAATGATAGACAGAGAGTGATAAGACAGGCTTTTGTGCTGTGCATAGTTGAGCTTTCCTTGTTTGTCGTTCTTCGTTGCACCTCTAACTATAGAAGAGTTATAGAGAAAAAAGTAAAGCATTGATGTGGAGGATATAAAAAGCCCTACATAATTTTGCAGGGCTTAGTATTAATTGAACTTAGTTTGAAAGATTAAGCGATGATTTCTTTCGCTGTGTTGACCACGTTTTCTACTGTGAAACCAAACATTTTGAACAGTTGATCTGCTGGTGCTGATTCACCAAACGTCGTCATACCGATAATGCGACCGCCAAAGCCAACGTACTTGTACCAGAAGTCTGCAATGCCCGCTTCGATAGCGATGCGCGCTGTCACGTCTGATGGCAGAACTGCTTCGCGGTAAGCCGCGTCTTGCTTGTCGAATGCATCTGTTGATGGCATTGATACAACGCGCACTTTCTTACCTTCTGCGGTTAGTTGCTCAGCCGCTTTCACTGCTAGCTCAACTTCAGAGCCTGTTGCGGTTAGGATAAGCTCAGGCTTACCATCGCAATCTTTCAGGATGTAACCACCCTTGGCGATGTCTGCCACTTGCTCAGCGCTGCGCGCTTGCTGCGCTAGGTTTTGACGAGAGAAAATCAGCGCCGATGGGCCATCTTTACGCTCAATTGCCAGTTTCCAAGCTACCGCTGATTCCACTTGGTCGCATGGACGCCATGTGCTCATGTTTGGCGTTAGACGCAGTGATGCGATTTGCTCAACTGGTTGGTGAGTTGGGCCATCTTCACCCAAGCCGATAGAATCGTGCGTGTACACTTGGATGTTCTGAATCTTCATCAGAGCCGCCATGCGCATGGCGTTACGTGCGTATTCCATGAACATCAGGAAGGTTGCGCCGTAAGGTACGAAACCACCGTGCAACGCGATACCGTTCATGATCGCGGTCATACCGAATTCACGCACACCGTAGTGGATGTAGTTACCAGCGAAGTCGTTTGCTTCTAGTGACTTGGAACCCGACCACATGGTGAGGTTAGAAGGCGCTAGGTCCGCAGAGCCGCCCATGAATTCTGGCAGCATTTTACCAAACGCTTCGAGCGCGTTTTGCGATGCTTTACGTGAAGCAATGTTGGCTGGGTTGGCTTGAAGATCGGCAATGATTTGGTTGGCTTTCTCTTCCCACTGCGCTGGAAGCTCTCCATTTACGCGGCGTTTAAATTCAGCTGCCAGCTCAGGGTACGCTGCTTCATAAGCTGCAAATTTCTCGTTCCACGCTGCTTCCTTAGCTGCGCCTGCTTCCTTCGCTGACCATTCTGCGTACACTTCTTGCGGAATTTCAAAAGGACCGTGCTCCCAACCGAGTTCTTTACGTGTCGCGGCAATTTCTTCTGCGCCTAGCGGTGCACCATGACAGTCGTGCGAACCCGATTTGTTTGGTGAACCAAAACCGATGATGGTCTTAGTACAGATAAGCGTCGGGCGTGGGTCTGCTTTTGCCGCGATGATAGCTGCATTGATGGCGTTCGCATCGTGACCGTCAACGGCTGGGATGACGTGCCAGCCGTAAGCTTCGAAACGTTTAGGCGTATCGTCAGAGAACCAACCTTCAACGTGACCGTCGATCGAAATGCCGTTGTCATCCCAGAATGCGATCAGTTTGCCTAGACCTAGCGTACCAGCAAGAGAACAAGCTTCGTGCGAAATACCTTCCATCAGACAGCCATCACCCATGAACACGTAAGTGAAGTGGTCAACGATGTCGTGGCCTTCTTTGTTGAATTGCGCTGCGAGCGCTTTCTCAGCCATTGCCATACCAACCGCGTTGGTGATGCCTTGGCCTAGTGGGCCCGTTGTTGTTTCGATGCCTGGTGCATAGCCGTATTCTGGGTGACCTGGAGTCTTAGAGTGCAATTGACGGAAGTTCTTTAGGTCGTCGATAGATAGCTCGTAACCGCTTAGGTGCAGTAGCGAGTAAATCAGCATCGAGCCGTGGCCGTTAGACAGCACGAAGCGGTCGCGGTCTGCCCATTCAGGGTTTGATGGATTGTGGTTTAGGTGGTCGCGCCAAAGAACTTCAGCGATATCCGCCATACCCATAGGTGCACCAGGGTGGCCTGAGTTTGCTTTTTGTACGCCGTCCATGCTGAGTGCGCGGATTGCATTAGCTAATTGCTTTCTTGATAAAGGAGCGTGATCCATAATAAATACCGAATATTATTTGAGTCTAAAGAAGAAATAAGTAGGGGAACGTTTGCGTTCCCCTAGTTGGATTCTGTGTGATTACAGTTTAGCTGCAATCATCGCTTCGAGTTTGCCTTGGTCAACGGCGAAGTTGCGGATGCCTTCTGCCAGTTTCTCAACCGCCATTGGATCTTGGTTGTGATCCCATAGGAATTCCGCGTGAGTCATTGGTGCAGGGCGCTCTGCTGCACCTTTAGAGTCAACCAGTTTCTCAACCACTTCACCTTCAGCCGCTTCAAGTTCTGCAAGTAGAGCAGGTGCGATAGTCAGACGGTCACAACCAGCCAGTTCTAGGATCTCACCGATGTTACGGAAGCTTGCGCCCATAACAACGGTTTTGTAGCCGTACTCTTTGTAGTAGTTGTAGATCTTAGTCACAGACAATACGCCTGGATCTTCTGATGCTTCGAAATCACGGCCTTCTTTCGCCTTGTACCAGTCCATGATACGACCAACGAATGGAGAGATTAGGAATACGCCCGCTTCTGCACAAGCACGCGCTTGAGCGAAAGAGAATAGTAGAGTCAGATTACAGTTGATGCCTTCTTTCTCTAGGATTTCAGCTGCGCGGATACCTTCCCAAGTAGAAGCGAGTTTGATTAGGATGCGGTCGTTTGTGATGCCAGCATCGTTGTACATTTTCACCAGTTGACGTGCTTTCGCGACGCTGCCTTCCATATCGTAAGATAGACGAGCGTCCACCTCTGTAGAGATACGACCTGGGATTGTTTTTAGGATTTCTTTACCGATGTTGACGGCAAGCATGTCGCAAGTGTCTTGGATCTGCTGCGCTTTGTCATCGCTTTGCGCTTTTGCGTACTCGATAGAAGCATCGATCAGAGGTGCATACTCAGCGATTTGAGCCGCTTTTAGAATCAGAGAAGGGTTGGTGGTGGCATCTTCTGGTTGGTATTTCTTGATTGCATCAATCTCACCAGTGTCTGCAACCACAGTGGTTAGTTTGCGAAGTTGCTCTAACTTGTTGCTCATAATCGATCATCCTATATAACGGGCTATCGCTCGGTGTGAACACCTGAGCGAATACATTTGTAAACTGACTAGCGAATAGTTTAGTGCGAATTGAGCACCCCATTCTCTACTGGTCAGAAAAAATTTAGCGACCGAACATTTGTTTTGAACATTTGCTCGATGGCTGAGTAAATGATGTGTTCATATTTATCCTATCAGCCTAGAAAGTCAATGGCTGAATGGGGGGGAAGGTGACCTCTATCAACGTTTTTCTTTGTGGGTAATCGAAGAAAAAGTAAATAAACGTTTGCCCTTATCTGGTGTGGATTAGCGTCGAACAAGCATTAACATTTTCGTTACTGAGAAAATGTCATTTCCATGAGCAAAAGTTGCAGCTAAACTCAGCTATAACATATGCTAAGTCAATGAGCATTTGCTCAGACAAGACGATAATAGCGCTCCTTGATAACGGTGGAATGTAGATGAGCGGTTCAAACCAAGAGATATCGATTGAAAATACAGATTTATTGACTGAAATTTCCGTTGCCTACTATCAAGATGGGGCGACTCAGGAAGAGATCTCCAAGAAATTCTCAGTGTCGCGCGCAAAAGTGGGTCGGATGCTCAAGCAAGCGCGAGACGAGGGGATTGTTGAAATTACCGTCAAATATCACCCAGTGTTTAGTGCCAAAATTGAGCAACGTTTGATCGAACGTTTTGGCGTAAAGCGGGCGTTGGTGGCGTTGGATCAACCCAGCGAGGAAGCACAGCGTCAGCAGGTGGCTGGCTTAGTGTCGAATTACCTCACCAGCACGTTGAAAAATGGCATGGTGGTGTCGGTCGGCCAAGGACGAAATGTGTCGGCTGTCGCCCATCATGTTGGCGTTATTACACCAAGAGACTGTAAGTTTGTCTGTGGCATTGGCGGAATTCACCCACGCGGAGGCATGTTCAATGCAGACCATATTTGCCGTCAACTGGCGAAAAAATACGGTGGGACTTCAGAAACCTTATATGCTCCCGCTTACGCAGAGAATCGTGAGCAGAAACGTGCTTTTATGCAAAATGCGACAGTAAAACAGACGCTTGATCTGGCGAGAAAAGCGGATATTGCTCTGGTTGGTATTGGTGATATGAGCGAAAACAGCTATATGGTTGATTTGGGATGGTTCACGCCTGATGAAGTGGTGCAATCTCGTTTGCAGCAAGGTGTGGTGGGAGATTTTGCTGGCTACGATTTCTTTGATATTCATGGCAACGTTGCCAACACCGTTATGAGTGACCGCGTGATTGGTCTAGGTATTGAAGAGTTTCGTCCCATCTCTGAAGTGATTGCCATCGCAGCTGAAAACAGTAAGCCATTAGCGCTGCTTGGTGCACTGCGTACTGGCGCTATCGATGTGCTTGCCACCAGTGTTAGTAATGCCCTCACTGTGCTGAACTTAGATGAGCAGATGCAAGGTCGGCAAGCTTGAGTTGAACCTTTGTTTCTGGCACAAAAAATGTGCAACGGGTGCAACCTAACGGCGAGAATTCTTAAATGACTCGCAGCTTGATGAGATTGTCGGGATGAAAACGGTTCCTGAGAGTAGCTTAGTGAGGTTAACTCTGGAGGGAACTATGAAAAAAACGCTTATCTCTGTTGCACTTTTAACCTGTTTTAGCGCTGCATCCTTCGCGGGCGACAAAGTGGTTGCGGGTTACTTTGCCGATTGGCAATACGCCAATCCATCGAATCCGTACACAGTGCAAGATATCCCCGCTGAAAAGCTGACTCACGTTATTTATGCCTTTTTAAGCATGTGTGGACCGCATACTGGGGCCTCTGACACCGTGCAAAAGCTGGTTGCCAAACAGTGTCAAGGCAAAGCGCCTTTCAGTGCCATTGTGGTGGATACGGAAGCTGCGCTAGAAAAAGATTTTGGCAAAGTGTCAGTAAAAGTGCCTTATAAGGGCCATTTTGCGCAGCTCGCTCAGTTGAAGCAGCAACATCCACAACTCAAAATTTTGCCTTCTTTTGGTGGATGGACCATGTCTGAGCCGTTTCATGCGATGGTCAAAGATCCCAAAGCGATGGCGCAATTCTCGAAAACTGCCGTTGAACTGATTCATCAATATGATTTCTTTGATGGGATTGATCTTGACTGGGAATATCCCGGCGGCGGCGGTTTAACCACCTCTCCGTGGGACCCAGCAACCAAGCTGTCTGACGAGCAAAAAGCAGCTGAGCGTGAAGCCTTCACGTATTTGGTCAAAACCATGCGTGCTGACCTAGATGCGTTGGAAAAACAGACAAAGCGTGAGTATGAGTTGTCAACCGCAGTGGGTGTCGGCGCAAAAGCCGCGCAAATCGACTGGAAATCAGCCTCACCTTACCTGACCAACATGTTTGCCATGACCTACGATTTCCTCGGTGGTTGGGGCCAGCAGACCGGACATACCACCAACTTGCATGCCACAGAACGCAGTTGGTGGGGCATGGGCGCTGACGTCTTTATCAATCAAATGATAGAGCAGGGGATCCCGAGTGACAAACTGGTGATTGGCGCTGCGTTTTATGGCCGTGGCTGGCAGGGCACTAAGAATTACGACGGCCAAGCGCCAAAAGCAGACTTACTTTCTGAGCAAGGGGCGCAGTTCGGCACTGGAGAAAATGGTTACTTTATGTTCTGGGATCTGGTGAAAAACTACGGTGAAAAACAAGGTTATCAATATAACTACGATGAGCAATCTCAAGCGCCGTATCTGTGGAATCCTGAGAAAAAAGTGTTTATCTCTTTTGAGGACCAACGCTCCATCAAAGCGAAAGCGCAATGGGCGAAACAAGCCAACTTAGCGGGCATTTTTACTTGGGAACTTTCGGGCGATCCAAGTGGTAAGTTGGTCGATGCGATGTACTCCGAAATGCAACAAAAATAGCGTATCGCATCTTAGACTACCCCGCCTTGTGCGGGGTATTTTTATCGAGATATTCAGTCAAAGCTTTAATATCCAGAGGTTTTGAGTAGTAATAACCTTGCAAGAGATCGCAATGACATTTTGCCAGCAGGTCAGCCTGTGCCTGCGTCTCTACCCCTTCTGCCAGCACCGCCATACCGAAGTTTTTACCGATTGCGATGATATTTCTCACCATATTGTAGGATTTTGCATCATGTTCGATGTGATCGACAAAACTCTTATCTATTTTCAGTTCATCAATCGGCAGTGCTTTGAGCATACTCAGTGAAGAGTAGCCTGTACCAAAGTCATCCAGTGAAATCTTCAGACCTAATTGGTGGATTTCTTGGCAGATCGGCTTGAACTGCTGCAGATCTTCGATAAACAGATTTTCGGTGATCTCAAGGGTGACGGACTCTCGATCAAAATTGGCTTCTTCGATCACTTTGAGCAGGTGATAGGAGAAGTCTTTCTGCATGAACTGTTTAACTGAAATATTGATCGAAAGGTTGAGCTTACGTCGCTGAGGCTTAACGTAAATAGCCATCTCATTGACGCTGCGCTCAATAATAAATTTGCCTAATGTGACCATTAAGCCAGAGCTTTCGGCGACCGGGATAAAAACGTCTGGTGGAATGAATCCTAGCTCATCATCTTGCCAACGCACCAAGGCTTCCACACCATGAAAATGACCATGCACATCCACCTGAGGTTGATAAACCATCGAGAGACTTTTGTTCTCAATCGCCAAACGTAGGCGCTGCTCCACCCGCATTTTGTACAAGTGATCAGCCTGCATCTCGGTGGTAAACAGGCGAAAGGAGTTGCGATCTTGCTTGGCCTGGTACATTGAGATGTCTGCTGCGCGCAGCAGTGCATCAAGATCGGCTCCATGGGTTGGGTATACCGCGATGCCAATGCTACAACTGAGTAAAAAATGCACGTCGTTGACTAAGTAGGTTTGCGACATGCTGGTGATCATCTCTTTGGCAAGAATGCGCAACAAACTTGGATCCGTTTCTCTGACTAACATGATGAACTCGTCACTGGCTTCACGGACGATTAAACGTTCAGGGGTCAGAAAACTGCTGAGCCGTTGAGCAATCTGCTTTAAGACTTGGTCGCCAAAGTCATGCCCATGAGTGTCATTGACACTCTTGAAGTTGTCGATATCGATGAATAAGAGCGCGAAAGGGGCCGTTTTGTTCTTGGTCCAAAGAGGAATGGTGTTGCGCAAATAAAGTCGATTCGGCAGGTCTGTCAGGGCATCGTGTGTCGCTTGGTAGTTGAGCCGTTCTAATGTCTCTTTCTCATTTTCAGCGATCGATCGAACTAATCCATAAAAGGCCAATTGAACGGCGAAGAAAATCAGCAGATAGAGGCCAAACTGTTGGTGAAATGTTTGATTGAGGAAACGCATGTCGGTGGTAGACACCGCCCAGAGTTGATAATCCGCTAAGTATTTCACCGTCATTATTTCGGAGTGGTTAAGGCTGTTGGTGATAAAAGTGACGGGTTTCTGCTGCCTTTTTAATTCGGCCTCTGTGAGAGATATATTGGCCGCTGCGGCTGTGATCGCTTGCCGATAGCGGACATCTTCAACAGGAGTCGCATAGGGGTCAATACCCATATCTTCGGCTGAAATAAAGGTGCGGTAGAGATCTTCGCGGATCAGACTAACGCGGTTGAATGGGTTGTCGTGGATGTCGTTACGAAAGACCAGTGTTGAGTCCACTTTCAGCCCTGCGGTCATAACCGCAATCACATTCCCTTTGCGATCTCGAATCGCTTTACGGATAGGGATCACCAGCGTTTGTAACGCAGGCATGAAGTAGGTCCGTCCGAGCACCATTCGGTTGGAATTTAACGTTTGTAAAAAGCTTTCTCGAGTAACCGGATTGAGTTTTAGGTTGGTCATGTCCGAAAGGTGAATATTAGAACTTACGGCGAGGAAGTTACCTTCGGCATCGGTCAGACCGAATCCACCTATGGCGGAATGGATGTTCATCAAATCATCCAAGATGGGCCGGATCTGCATCGCAGCGGTGAGGGTAAAATCGTTTTTCAAAATCAGTTGGCGACCAACCACTTCTAGCAGCGACTCCTGACTTTTCAGCAAAGAGTCTACCGAGGAGGAAAACAGTTCCAACTGGAGCAGTTGCTTATCCTGATACTTTTGTATATTTGATTGATAGAGAGAGCGGCTAAAAAGGGCAAAAAGGATGAAGGTCAGCGTGACGACCACCAAATACACCATCCAGATATTCCGTTTAAATCCTGCCATTTTTAGCCTTCTAGTCGTTAGGCAAACTCCTAAACTTCAATCGGAAGTGCAGAGTTGCTACCCCATTCAGTCCATGAACCGTCATACACTGAAAGATTACGGTGATTCAGTAGGTAGGCTCCCAGCAACAAAATACAGGCAGTGACACCGGAACCACAACTGAAAATGATGGGCTTATCATTTACTAATGGTAATGGTTCGAACGCAGCTTGCAACCCAGACAAAGGTTTAATAAAACCACGTTCCATCAGATGAGAAAATGGCAAACAAACCGAACCTGGGATATGGCCGCTACGAATGCCTTCGCGAGGTTCAGCCACTTGGGCATGAAAGCGTTCTTTTGAACGGGCATCAACAATGTTGGCACTGCGCGCATTACTATGAATCAATACGTTATCGGCACTGAGAAAGTAAGTTTTATCGAGTGTGCCGTGAAAGTTTCCTTTCTGTGATACTGCTTCAAAATCAGACTGGGTCGGATAACCCGCTTCAACCCAGGCACGTAGACCACCATTTAAAATCTGCACATTGTGATGTCCCATCGCTTTGAGCATCCACCAAGCGCGTGGCGAGGCATAGGTACCGGCATTGTCATACACCACAATATGACTATCTTGGTTCAGACCAAGCTGCTGCGCTTTTTGGTTGAATGTACTTTCGTCGGGCATCATATGTGGCAATGAGCTGCTGGTATCGCAAAACTCGTGGTCATAATCAAAACGTCTCGCTCCGGCAATCACTTTGTGCAAAATTTTCTGTTCGGCATTGGGAATGGTGAAATCAATGCTGGCATCAAGAATGATCACGTTATCTTGATGTTTGATATTGTGTAGTTCCTGCGCGGTAATCAGAGGGGTCATTACAACTGTTCCTTATTGTTGATCTCAGTCCATTGCCAACAGACGGCTAAGTTAGAGAGTTATCCACGAAGATTTTACTGGCCTTGGCAGACAGGGCAATTGGCTAGTTTCGTCAGTTTCATTTCTCGCCAAGAAAGTGTCATGGCATCAAAAATCAATACCTTGCCCACCATGGGCTGACCGAAATTCGCCAGCACTTTGACCGCTTCCAAGGCTTGCATCGCACCAATAATTCCTACTACGGGTGCCATCACACCCGCTTCGACACAGCTTAAGGCGCTACTGCCAAACAGTGCACTTAAACACTGGTAGCAAGGTTGTTTGGCATCTTGATACAAGAACACGCTGATTTGTCCTTCCATACGGATTGCCGCACCGGAAACCAGCGGCGTTTTTGCCACAAAGCACAGGCGATTGAGCTGATTGCGTGTCTCGATATTGTCGCTGGCATCAAGCACCAGATCGTGTTGGGCGATAAGTTCGGCCAACGCCTTGTCGTCTAAACGACCATCTATAGTTGATACGTTAAGATATGGGTTAAGTTCACGCAACGATTGAGCTGCCGATTCGACTTTCTTGCGGCCTATATCGACATCATGATGCAATACCTGGCGCTGTAGGTTAGACAGCTCTACCACGTCATCGTCGATCAAGGTGAGCTTTCCAACGCCAGCGGTGGCGAGATATTGACTGGACGCACAACCTAAACCACCCGCACCCAGTATCAGCACTGAGCTCTGTTTGAGTGCCTCTTGACCTGCAAAATCAAACTGGCGCAAGACAATTTGACGGTTATAACGCAGCATTTCTTGGTCGGATAAGATCTCCACTGCGTGCTCCTAGTACATTGTCGAATTAAACGGTTGAATGGTGACAGTCTCTCCCGCTTCGACGCGGCCACGCTCACTCTCTAAGACGACAAAACAGTTGGCCAAGCTCATAGAACGAAACGCACCTGAACTTTGATTTCCGGTACTTTCCACCACAAATTGGCCGTTTTCGATGCGATAGACGCCACGTTGATAGTCGGTTCGACCCGGTGACTTTTTGAAGGCGCTTTGAGTGATGGCGTGAATGGATTCTGGCGCTTTCCATTGTGAGTGGCCAGCCAGTTTGGCGAGCATTGGCTGCACCAGCACGTACAAGGTGACGATGGCAGACACCGGATTGCCGGGCAGGCCGCAAAACCAAGCGGTGCGCAGTTTGCCAAAAGCGAACGGTTTGCCCGGCTTAATCGCCAGCTTCCAAAAACCGATCTCGCCCAACTCTTGCAAAATGTCTTTGGTATAGTCCGCTTCACCGACGCTCACCCCACCTGATGTCACCACGACATCAGCCAAAGATTGCGCCGTGTCAAAGGTTTTTCTCAGGGTTTCGGGGCAATCGGGAATAATGCCAAGATCGATGGCTTCGCAACCGAAATTTTCAATCAGCGGCTTAATGCCGTAGCGATTGCTGTCGTAAATCTCGCCTTCCAACAAAGGCTCACCTAATGATTTCAGCTCATCTCCGGTAGAGAAAAACGCCACTTTCGGTTTGCGCACCACAGTGACATGGCTGATACCAAGCGAAGCGATCATCGGAATATCACGCGGGGTGAGTCGAGTGCCTTTTGCGAGCACGAGATCGCCACAGCGGATGTCATCACCGATAGGGCGGATGTTCTCGTTGGGTTTAATCTGACACTGCTGAATAATAATACCCGTCTCACTCACTTGAGTGTTTTCTTGCATGATCACCGCGTCGCAGCCTTCAGGGATCTTCGCGCCAGTCATAATGCGAATACAACTATTCTCCTGCCATTCACCTTCAAATGGTTGACCAGCAAAGGATTTGCCTGCAAGAGGAAGCGGCTTGTTTGGTTTAAGATCGGCGAGACGAATCGCGTAGCCATCCATGGCGGAATTGGCAAATGGTGGAACATGAATTGGGGAAAGAACGTCTTCGGCGAGCACAAAACCCAGCGCTTCAGCGAGAGGAAGTTTCAACGTTGTTTGAATTGGTTTAATACCGGAAAGCATTTTTTCCAGCGCATCTTCAATAGGCATTAAGCCTGGTGCATCACAACAGCCCATAGTGAATTCCTGTTGAATTAAGATATTAGCGCACTGTAGCACAGAACAAAGGGAGGGAAGAATGTCCCTCGGTAAAATATGGATGTAATTATTCAAAAATACGAGTATCCTTGTCAGCCATCCAAAAGGGGTAATCTTCGGTTGGGTGATGCTGTAGCAGTAAGAGGAAGTACAATGTCAGGTTTGAGCGAATCCGCTAAATTAGTCAAAGATGCGCTAGAAAAACGTGGTTTAGAGACACCCATGGTGCCAAACCAATTCAGTCGTGAAGAGAAGAAAGAGAAGATCGAGCATCATATGCGAGAGATCCTGGCTCTGCTTGAACTGGATCTGACCGATGACAGTTTAGAAGAAACACCTCGCCGCATCGCCAAAATGTACGTTGATGAAATCTTCTCCGGGCTGGATTATCAGAACTTCCCCAAAATCACCGTGATTGAAAACAAAATGAATGTCAGTGAGATGGTGCGTGTCAAAGACATTACCCTCACCAGCACGTGCGAACATCACTTGGTGACGATTGATGGTAAAGCGGCAGTGGCTTATATCCCGCGTGGCAAAATCATTGGTTTATCAAAAATTAACCGCATTGTTCGTTTTTTTGCTCAGCGTCCACAGGTACAAGAGCGCATGACACAGCAGATTTTAGTCGCGTTGCAAACCTTGCTGGAATCCGATGATGTGGCGGTGACAATTGATGCTACTCACTACTGCGTGAAATCACGTGGGGTGATGGACGCCACCAGTGAAACCACCACCACCGCATTGGGTGGGATTTTCAAAAGCAATCCCGCAACTCGCGCAGAATTCTTACATGGCTTGAGATAACGAGAGCCACAGATAAAAAAGCGTCAACCTAGGTTGGCGTTTTTTTATGTCTCTTATTGTTGGGCATTCGTTGCCGCGATCTCTGGCCAGTACATTTTGAAGTAACCCACCGAGACCCAAACAACCAACAAAGTCGCGATGCTCAATTCAAAAAAGC
The DNA here is from genome assembly GCF_000764325.1 of Vibrio navarrensis. Taxonomy (NCBI): domain Bacteria; kingdom Pseudomonadati; phylum Pseudomonadota; class Gammaproteobacteria; order Vibrionales; family Vibrionaceae; genus Vibrio; species Vibrio navarrensis. Next base: position 2,317,311 of record NZ_JMCG01000001.1, read on the forward strand.
CAAAATTGTGCAGCCAGTGCCAATGAGGGTGGGATTCGGCAAAAAACTGTGTCAGTCGATGCATGGCAATTGCGCTGATCACCGAAGGGAAGGTGACGGCGGCAATTGATGGCTGAAATTTGAGACGCAGCAGACGAATGTAACAGAGATAAATCAGCAAGGTCATGGTGATAGCGATGCCAGCCAGAGCGCCGGTTAAAATGGGATCAGGCTGTTTGAAATTGACCAAATAAGCGGCCAGTGACAAGTTCACCGGGGCGGCCATGATGGCGAGTGTTGGCCTTGCTCTTCTGGGTAAAGAACCAAAAAACACCAAGCGATAGAGCACTAACGGCAGCAAGAAGAAATAGATGCCGATGCAAACCAGCGCCAAGGTTTCGGAAAACACGTTGTGGCCAAATTGCGATCCCGCCAACGAACCACTAATGAGCCCCACCGGATACAAAAACCAACTCGGCACGATATTGGACATTTTAAAGTTCATGATCTGGAAGCTGAAAAACAGCACCATCATGGTGAAATGCAGCAAAATAGCCATAAACCACAATGGATAAGCAATAGCTGGTGAAACCGCCGCCAGATAGTCACACAACACCAAAAGCGCCATGCTCATCGGCGCCATCAAACTGCCACTCAGCGGGTGACGGATATCGTTGAGAAACGTTCTTGCGCTGGTGGCATAACGAGCTAACACAGGCAAAAGCAGCAATGCGCCGAGAGTGGCCAAAAATGGGCGAATCGGCACGCCAATCTGCGGGAGATACAAGGCCCAAGCCTGTCCTAAACCAATCATGCCTAGTGCAAGGGCCGCTTGTGACGGGGGAACGCTTTGCACTTGAACAAGTCTTTTCCAGTTCAACGATAACTCCATTTATCTCGTTTTGATTTTTGGGAAAGGTGCCGTCTGGAGTGTGTTGATGGCGAAGTTGGTGATGACACACCAAATTGTTAATGTCTTTGTACGTCTGTACAAGGTTATAACAGACAGGCTGATGTTCGTTTCGACTCTTACCAGAAGGCGCAGGAATGTTAACAAGCTTAATGAGAAGTTGCGCGAAAAATTTAGCACATGGCACAAAAATGCCGGGAAGTGTTATTCCCGGCTGAGAATATGAGACGTCACGCCGCGGGTTGTTCGGGCAGATCTTGCTGGCGAAGTTTTTCGTTTTTGATCGTACGATGCAAAAGTTGGCTGTAAATCGGTTTACCGCCACACGCCTGCGCGCAGATCACGGCGCCAAGGCTGGTGATAATCAGCGGCAGAATCAGGTAGTAGTTGTTGGTCATCTCGATCACCAGCAAAATGCCAGTAATGGGAGCACGTACGGTTGCAGCAAACAGAGCGCCCATGCCCGCGATGGCGAACATACCGGGTTCAATCGGCAGATCTGGCAGTAGCAGTTTCGCCGTCGCGCCGAAGGCGTAACCAAACAAGGTGCCGAGCGCGAGCATTGGTGCAAAAATACCGCCAGGTGCGCCAGAACCGAAGCAGATTAAGGTAGTGGCAATACGCCCGACAAACAGCCACACCAAGACAGAGATGCTGTAGTTGCCAGTGGTGATCTCGGGGATCAGGTGAATGCCGCCACCAGTCAACTCCGGAATGTAGAGCAGTAATAAACCAAATACCCCGCCAAGGCAGGTACCAGTGAGCAGATAGCGTTTCCGGTCATTCTTATGAATGGCGACAAACGTATCTTGCGCGACGGTAACCAGCTTGTTGAACAGTACGCCAAACACACCAAATAACCCGCCGAGCAGAAGAAACAACCACAGCGCCTGCAGCTCCGGCGGCTGATATTGTGGCATGGTGATGACCGCACTTTGTCCATTGATGGTGCGAAACACAATATTGGCCATCACGGCAGAGATGATCACAGCGCGAATGGAGATCAATGAGTAACGAAATTGCGGGCGCATCTCTTCCACGACAAACATGATTCCCGCGAGAGGGGCATTGAAAGCCGCCGCTAAACCGCCCGCGGCGCCAGAAGCGAGCAGTGAGTGGCGAGTATCGTCATCTTTGACGCGGAAAATATCGGTAACCATACGACCAACCGCGCCACCCATCTGCACTGTCGGACCTTCTCGGCCAAGCACCATGCCAGAGCCCAGTGCGCCCATACCACCAAAAAACTTCACGGGCAAAACACGCCACCAGCGCACCGGACGAATGTTATCCATTGCCCCTTCGATTTCTGGGATGCCGGAGCCAGCGGCTTCCGGGGCGAAACGGTGGACCAAAAAATACCCGACAAAGGCGAGTGCGGCACTAATCAGAATCGCAGCTAACCACAGTGGCACTACGTGGCCAATTTCATCGCGCAGCCACTCGGTGCGAGTTTCGGAAACGAAGTGCACCGCAATCTCAAAGTAGGTACCGACTAACCCAGCAACAATGCCGACCAACGCCGAAAGAAAAAGCACAGAAATCGGTGTAGAACCTCGAGAGAGAAACTGGTTAATGGCATCTTTAGGGACTCGCACTAACACAGATTGCACTATTCTCTCACGTTTGGTCATTACCATTCTCCGCCTTGTATGATAGGGATGCCGATTATAAACGGGGCCGGCTATGTGTCTTAATCAACAAAGATGCAAATTAGCTTTGCAAAATTAATAGGTGCTACAAATGTTTACATGTTTAAGGTTCTGCAACGAATAAAAAAGATAGAATTTTTCTCTCAGATTCCTTGCAAAGTTGCGTTTATGAGCCACACTTAGATCGTAAAGCAACATGCTGCTCTAAGAAGGAGGGATGTGAGGTTTTACATACAATTTGGATGGATTCAAAACCCTACTGTAGTGCCTCGTATATTGTTTGGGATGCAGCTATAGACATCCCGATTCGCAAACTCACGATTGAGTACGAGGTTAAGGCGCACGCTAGTGCGCCTTTCTGTTTGGTAATTTTTCGTTTATGCTAGCTTGCTAAGTCGTTGAAAAACGATTCTTCTTCAGAATAGATGCCGAATTTATGTCTCGTTATTTGTTTCTTATTCTCTTTTGCAGCTTCTCGGTATTCGCTAACCCAGCGCTCCTCTCCGGACAACTAACTGGTCAACAATTGGCTCTGTCGGCAGCATCAATTTTAGAGAAGGGTGATTTTTACCAGTGCGGTGACGATGAAAGTGTGCGCTACTGTATTGATGATCTTGTTTATTATCAGAGCCATTTTTATGCAGAAGTGACTTTCGAAAAGCGTGCTTACCAGATGTTTATCTTTGCCCCCTACAGTGATTTTCTCTGGACGCAAATCCAATTAGGTTTTGCGAAAGATCGCTTGCAACTGGCAAAGGTGACCGCCGCCGAACAGACGTTTGACGTCAAAGCGCAGTGGCGAAATGTCGGCGATGAGACGGGTTTGTCTGCACTTGATAAATCCTTGATACTTTTTCTCAATCAAATCAACGCTAAGCCTCAACAGCAAATATGGCTGCCGAAAGCGCAATATTTGAGTGATACCCCAGAGCTGAGTGTGGAGTTTAGCCATGATACTCAGTCGATAGAACTGCGCATCACTCGTCGCTTAACTCTTTCGCCGAGCGAGTAAGAAAGGCGACCATCGCCTCTTTGTCCAAATACCCATCTGCTTTTTTATGTGCACGAAGATATTGGTACCCGGCGACAATGCTTTGATGCTCCGCCATTTCCTCGTCTGTCAAATGGCGTCCGGTCACGTGTTGATAAGCCATGCGATAAGCGGGGGCGTCCACGACCTCGGCTTGGCGGTACAAGTAACCACAGCCTGTGGCCAGCCATTCCAAAGAGCAGTTTGCCCGCACGGCAATTTGATTGGCTTTGGAGAGGCTTAGCTCGCTACCATTGAGATACTTACGGATCAAAGCTTCTGAAAGGCCAACACGGCGGGCAAAACCGCTGATGCTCTCTTCGCCAATTAAGGTGTTTAAACGCTGCGCAAAACTCATTACTTCGTACTCCAGTTCGAACTAATCCAGTTTACGCGTTGAGCCAATGGCAAAACAAGTCTAGGATTGTCGGCAGTTAAAGAAAAGGAGAACACCATGGTGGCAAAAGTAGTGATTGCACCTCAAGGGCCTGAGTTTTCAGAGCTGATCCAAGGATACTGGCGTCTGGGGGAGTGGAACATGACCCCTCAGCAGCGCTTAACTTTCCTCAAGCAACATATTGAAATGGGCGTGACGACGGTTGATCACGCCGACATTTATGGTCAGTACGAGTGTGAACGCCTGTTTGGCGAAGCGCTGGCGTTAGATAAGAGCGTACGCCGCGACATCCAAATTGTGAGCAAGTGCGATATCAACTTATGTGGTGAGAAAAACCCACTTCGTAAAGTCAACCATTATGACACCAGCGCGGCGCACATCTATCAATCGGTGAATAATTCGCTAGAGAGATTAGGTGTGGATGAGCTGGATGTCTTGCTTATTCATCGCCCTGACGCCTTAATGGAGGCCGACGAAGTCGCTGAGGCGTTTAACGAATTGCACAAAGTGGGCAAAGTGAAACATTTTGGCGTGTCAAACTTTTCGCCACGTCAGTTTGATCTTTTGCAGTCGCGTTTGAGTAAACCTTTAGTGACCAATCAAGTGGAAATTAATCCGCTCAATTTTGACGTGGTCCACGATGGCACACTTGATCAGATGCAGACACTCCGCACACGGCCGATGGCTTGGTCATGTTTGGGCGGTGGCGCTCTGTTTCACGGTGACAGTGAGCAAGCATTAAGAGTACGAAACGAGCTGCATGCAATCAAAGAAGAGCTGGGGGCGGGTAGCATCGACGAAGTGGTGTATGCTTGGGTGAGACGTTTGCCTTCCAAGCCACTGCCTATCATTGGCTCAGGTAAAATTGAACGCGTGCAGAGTGCGGTGAATGCGCTTAAGTTGGAATTGAGTCGCGAGCAATGGTATCGCGTTTGGGTGGCATCGAAAGGCCATGGTGTGCCATAGAAAACGCTTTTCAAGGTTAGCCTAAACGGGTGAAGAGTGTTCTTCACCCGTTGTGCTTTGGAGTTTGGAATAACTTGGCCAAGCTGGCTAAGATAACACTAATGTGAAAAACAGACACAGGGACGGTGGAATGTTGTCACGCATCTATGTTCGGATGACGACGAGTGGGCGTTTTATCCTAGGGCTACTTGGCATGCTATTGCTGCTGACAGGATGCTCGAACAAAATGGTGTATAACCACCTAGACTGGGTGGTGTTGGAGTACATCGATGACTATGTAACGTTGACGGATGAGCAAGAAGAGCTGGTGGAAGAGCGCTTGGATGTGCTGCTGCAATGGCACAGAGAAAGCGAATTGCCTATCTATCTATCCCAGTTGCAATTGCTATCCACCTTGACTGAAACTCAGCTCTCCAAACCCTTTCTCGTCGCGCAAAGAGAAGCATTAACACAGCACCGCTATCGTATCGCGCAGAAACTGGCTCCTGATCTTTACGCTTTGGCGCTCTCACTAAGTCAGGCGCAGCAAGATGAGCTACTGAAAAATATGGCTAAGGCTCATCGCAAACGTGATGAAAAATATGCGGATTTAAATGAGAAAGAGATCCGAGAGCGTTATCAAGAGTTTTTTGTCGAAGGTGCGGAAGAGTGGTTAGGAGAGCTCACGCCTGCGCAACAAGCGCTGATAAAACAGTGGTCGCAAGAAGTCACCATCACGACAGCCGATTGGCGCGCATATCGGGCAGCCTTGCGTCAAGCGGTCGAAGAGCTGTTTAAACACAAGCAAGATCCACACGATTTCCAGCAGCACCTGACTCGTTTGCTGCTTGACCCTGAAAGCTACCATGGCGATGCATTTAAGCAAAAGTTGCAGTCGAACGTCGATCTGGCGGACGGTTACATTCTGCAAATTGCGCGTTCCATGAACGCTGCACAATGGCGCCATTTTCATCGTGAGATTAGCGATTGGCAGGAGCTTGCCAGCGAACTGCACGCGCAGGTATCCGCAAACCGGTAGCGGCAAACAGGTAGCAGCAAAATAGTCACCTTATTTACGTTAAGTACAGGCAATGCAGTAAAAACTGATTCAAAGCAATTTCTCATCCTTTCAAGGGCGTAAGATAGTTCGGCCGGATATCGCCTTGCAGCTTAAATCTCCTTGTTCTATTCGGCATTAGAAGTAGAGAGCATGACCCAAAAGCAAAAATCCGCTCCTCCTGTTGGCTACAATGATGAGAATTGCTATGAAACATCTAGTACAAAGATTTATTCGCTACGTGACGTTTGACACTCAGTCGAACGCCAAGAAAAAATGCTGCCCAAGTACCCCTGGGCAGTTAAAATTTGCCCAGCACTTAAAGCAAGAGCTCATCGAACTCGGCTTGAGTGACGTACACCTCGACGACAATGGATATTTGATGGCAAAACTGCCGTCAAACGTCAGCTATCCTGTGCCTGCCATCGGATTCATCGCCCATATGGATACCGCGCCGGATGCATCTGGCAAACACGTTAAGCCACAAATTATCGAAGATTATCAAGGTGGCGATATTGCACTTGGTATCGGCGACGAGGTGCTCTCTCCAGTCCAATATCCCGATTTGCACGCTCTGCATGGTCACAACCTGATTGCAACCGATGGCACCACGCTACTAGGCGCAGACAATAAAGCGGGAATCGCAGAAATTTTATCTGCCATTGAGCTTCTGATGGAAAACCCGTACATCCCACACGGAGATATCTGCATCGGTTTTACCCCGGATGAAGAGATTGGTCGTGGTGCGGACCATTTTGACGTGGCCCGTTTTGGCGCTGAGTGGGCGTATACGGTTGATGGTGGCCCGCAAGGTGAGTTGGAGTACGAGAACTTCAATGCGTCCAGTGCCGACGTGATTTTCCATGGCGTCAGTGTTCATCCGGGAACCGCCAAGGGCAAAATGGTCAATGCGATGACGTTGGCCAGCCGTTTTCACTGCATGATGCCAGAAGATGAGACCCCTGAAGGCACCGAAGGGTATCAAGGTTTCTATCATTTGAAATCGGCGGAGATGGGTGTTGCGCGTTCTGAGCTGGGTTATATCCTACGAGATTTTTCACGCGAAGGCATACAACAGCGCAAAGCTTTTATGCAGCAACGGGTTGATGAAATGAACGCGCAATTGAAACACGGCTCAGTGGAAATCTGTTTTACTGATAGTTACTTCAATATGAGGGAGAAAGTCGAGCCTTTCCCCCATATTATTGACATTGCCAAACAAGCGATGGAGCAGTGTGATGTTGAGCCAGTGATTAAGCCGATTCGCGGTGGTACAGATGGCGCGAGATTATCCTTTATGGGACTTCCTTGCCCGAACTTATTTACTGGCGGATATAACTTCCACGGCATTCATGAATTTATTTCTATCGAGCAGATGGAAAAATCCGTCGAAGTGATCGTGAAAATTGCAGAAATGACCGCCAAACGCTACGCCTAATCGTTGTGTTCAAAACAGTCGGCCCGGTAATATAACCGGGCCGATGTTTTTGTTTTGGCAGGTAACAAGAGACTAACGAACGTCATCGCTGTTTAGGTCGGCCAGCGGTAACCAGTCCACTTCAACCCCCGCTTGATTAAACATATCTTGGCTGACTTGGATCTTATCTCCCCAGCGAGAGAGAAAATCGGCTGATTGCTCAGGGCAATGTACTCGCGCAATTCCTGTTTGGATGATTTTCGCCGCACAGTTTGGGCAAGGAAAATGCGTCACCCAAATGTCACAACCATCGAGATCCCGTTTAGAAAATAGGATAGCGTTCTCTTCAGCGTGTAAGGTTTTGAGATATTTCAGCTCTCGTTCATCAGTGTCGACGCTGTCGGAAACACCATGTGGATAACCATTAAAACCCACTGAGACAATACGATTTTGTTTGGTAATCACCGCGCCGACTTGCGTGGAGGGGTCTTTACTCCATGACGCCACCAGTTCTGCCATTTGGTAAAAACGCTTAGCCCATTTAGATATCATCTTTGTCCTCTCTACCGAAGGCTGTAATTGTTTGCATGATAACGCATTTTCTTTAAAAAAATAGTCGTGCGTTATTTAAAGTAGTCCCTTGGACCATTGCGCTCTTACTGCAAACCGTGCGTTTATCTCCTCAGCGATTGCGGGTCTTGAACTGCGCAACCGCTTTATCCATGTCCTTGGCTTGAGAAGAGACAGTGTTTACCTCCGCCAAACACTCTTGGGCTGAGTGCATGTTGTTTTCAGAGATGGTGTTGAGCTCGGTAATCGAATCACTCACTTGTCCCATCACAATACCTTGTTCCTCAATGGCTGAAGCGATACGTTCTGAGTTCGCTTGAATATTCGACATGTCGGTAATAATACGCGCCAAACTGGCATCTAGCTGCTCTGAGGCATGTAACGTCTCTTGCCCTTGCTGATTGCACTGCTCAATGTCACTGACGACTTTCGCCATTTGTGACTGAATTGCCGCCACCACTTTGGTGATCTCTTCGGTTGACTGGTGAGTTCGGCTGGCAAGGGCGCGAACTTCATCGGCCACCACGGCAAAGCCTCGGCCTTGTTCACCTGCACGCGCTGCTTCAATCGCTGCGTTAAGTGCCAGTAGGTTGGTCTGCTCTGCGATCCCTTGGATGATGACCACTGCGCCGCCGATTTTGTCCACATGGTCGTTGAGGGAGTGAATAGACGTTTGGCTGTTGGCTAAAATGCTGGTCAGTTGATCGACGTTCTTCACTGTCGATACCACCACGTTACGCCCAGCTTCGGCGTTTTTCGCTGCTTGTTGCACCCCTTCAACCGCCACAGAAGTGCTTTCCGAGATCTCGCTGATGGTGGACACCATTTCCTGCACTGAGATAGTCATGGTCGACGTGTGATCTGCCTGAACATGGAACTGCTCAATCACGCCCTCCAGTTCATCGTGCATACTGTTGGTGCTGGAAGTGAGCTGGGTCGATTTCTCCTGAGAGTGGAAAATGAGTTGCTCAATTTTCTCTAGCAAGGTATTGAAATAATTGCCTATTTCAACCAATTCGTCATTGCCTTTCATCTGACAGCGTAAACCCACGTTATTGGTTTCACAGATTCGGTGAATCGTATCAGACAGCACTTGAACTTGATGATTGATTGAGCGGGAAATCTGCCAAATGATTCCCACCAGAAGTAAAAGGACGACAGCGGTGACAAATTGCTTAATAAGGTCCATTTGCTGGGTTTGCTCGTTGTACGCTTCGTTGAGAGCGTTAGCAAATGTTTTGAACTGTTCTTCTACGGTGTGGGAGAGATTACGCACTTCCCCCAACAGTCCCTTGTTGTACTGCACGCCAATAGTGACATGCTGATTGGCCACCTGCGCAGCTTGGCTAAGCAGGGTGCTACTTTCTATGCCGCTGAGCAGCTCTTTCTTCACTTCGCCTTGTAGTACATTTTGATTGAACTCCATCAAGCGTAAAACTTGTTCTGCGCTAGATGCCTCTTTTGCTCGTTTGAGCTCTTTTAGGTAGCTGCCCAACATCCCCTGTTGCTCGTTCAGCCCCAGAGTTTGATAGGCCGCGACCAAGGTTTGAAAGACTTTTTGGTAGGTAAGTAAATCTTGTCGCAACTGAGCGCTTGATGGCAGTTGGTTGCTAGTGAGAATGGCGGCGAGCTGTTTTTCCGTTGAAAGAAAAATATCAACGTTTTTATCAAAGGTAGACAAGTACTAAACATCGCTGCGGAGTAAAAAATCCTTTTCATTGCGACGAAGGTTAAGCAGTCGAATTTCTAAATCTGCGACGAGTTTGATGGCTTGCTGAAGTTGTTCCGATTTAGAAACAAAGTGAGTGGTGGAGAACAGTAGGGCAACAATCCCTAAAATAGCGACAACACCCAAAGAGTAGAGCTTCTGCTTGATAGTCATACGGTATCCTTAGATGTGTAAGCAGTTTTATAGTCATTCGTACTAATTATACGTTTATAACGAATGGTAATAAAATTATAAAATCTTATAACCCTACCTAGCTCGCATTTCACTACTGAGTTGTAACTAATTGTTTAAAAAGTAACTTTTCCACGTAAGCCTTTTTTGGCTCCTTGGTGCGTTTTTTGTTCAAGTCGCCTTTTAACCGAACCTTTGGTTGGTTTTGTTGCCACTCTTTTCTTATCTTTTTTTATCGCATTGCGAATGATTTGTGCCAAGCGTTCCACAGCATCAAGCCGATTTTTTTCAAAACTGCGGTGTTGCTGAGCTTTTAACACCAAAACGCCCTCTTTATTGATGCGACTATCTCCGAGATTTAATAAGCATTGCTTATGAAAATCTGGTAGGGTCGATTGCTTAATATCAAAACGCAAATGAACCGCACTCGATACCTTATTAACGTTCTGCCCACCGCAACCTTGCGCTCGAATAGGAATGATTTCCCATTCGTGGCTGGCAAGAACAACCGAGTGAGAGATTTTTAACTCCTGCAACCTTGACTCCTTAATACCAGCCCCTAATGAGCAAACTGACACTGAATATACTAGAAAATGATATCTATGAACAAAAATGACTATTCACGTTATCAGGGTTTGATCTTTGATATGGACGGAACCTTGATCGATACCATGCCCGCACATTTAGAAGCTTGGCGGCAAACGGCTGAATTTTTTGACTTTCCTTTTGAGAGGGAGTGGCTGCATGGGCTGGGTGGTATGCCGAGCTTTAAAATCGCCAGCGAGCTCAACCGCCGCTTTGGCCTACAACTTATTCCCAGTGAAGTGTCTGCGTTTAAGATGGATGCTTTTGTCTCACTGAAAAACCATGGTGATATCATTGATGTCACTCATCGTGTGGTACAAGCGTTCCTCGGCAAGAAAAAACTGGCGGTTGGGACGGGTAGTCAGCGCCAGAGCGCCGAACGCCTGTTAAAAAACAGCGGGCTGCGCAGTTTTTTTGATGTGGTGGTGACTGCGAGTGATGTCACGCGACATAAACCGGAACCGGAAACTTTCTTGCGCGCCGCAGAGCTTTTAGGACTTAGTGCGCAACAGTGTGCCGTGTTTGAAGATACCAAACTTGGAATGCAGGCAGCACATGCAGCGGGTATGGACTGCTTTATGGTTGAAGGTGAGGAGTTGGTCTTTTATCCAGTGGCCTCACCATTAATTCACCGTTAGAGATGTACACGTTGCGAGTACCAAGTGCCGCCAATAAGCGGCACTTGGTAGAAGTTTTACTGAATTTCAATCAGTTCGACGTCAAAAATGAGCACGCTAGCTGGTGGGATCGGACCAGAACCGCTTTTGCCATAGCCGAGTGAGCTTGGGATAAACAGCCTTACTTTCTCACCTTCAACCATATATTGCAGGCCCTCTTGCCAGCCTTTAATCACTTGATTTAAGCCAAAGCTAATGGGCTCACCGCGCTGAACGGAACTGTCAAACACGCTGCCATCAATTAAAGTGCCATGATAATGGACTTTCACTTTGCTTGATGCGCTTGGGTGTTTATCACCATGGCCTTTTTCCAGCACCTGATACTGCAAGCCGCTCTCTGTGGTGATTACCCCTTCCTTTTTGCCGTTTTCTTCTAGAAAGGCTTGGCCGATAGCAAAGTTGGCCTCAGATGCTTTGTGGCTTGTCCAAGTACGGTAGATAAAAAAAGCCGCGAGCAGAAAAATAATAATAGGGAAAACGAATTTAGGCACAAATGACCTCTGCAAAGTTAAGGTTGATTAAGTAGATAAGTGATGGTTTGGGCGATCTCATCTGTACTTTTATGACCACCAGTCAAGACTTGATATTTGCCTTTGACGATAAAAGTGGGTACCGCGTTAATTTGTACTGCTTGAGATGCCGCGTCCGCTTGCTGAAACAAGGCAAACATCGCTTGCTGCTGCTCTTTTTCCAACTGATATGGGCTGATGAGGTGACGTTTCTCAAACGCTTTTTCAAGCGCTTGTTGTTTCTCTATGCCCGCCACATCAGGGCCCATTTGTACAGCCGCAAACAGCTCTTGCATGAAGGCGTGATCTGGCGTCTGTTTTAGCTGCATCACTGCGGTATAAAAAATAAATGCGCTGATTTGTGCGCTTTCGCTGAAGGTAACATGCATCTTGCCAAATTTTTGCTTGGTCTGCTCTTCCAGTTGAGGAATCACCTCTTCCATGGTTAGGCAGTGACCACAGGTCAGGGAAAAAACTTCGGTAACCGCAGGCAGATCAAAAGCCTCAAGAGAGGTGGGCAAAGTTTTATATTGCGCGCCTTCTTTGGGCTGTGAGGTGTCGCTACAGGCAACAAGAGTGAAGATGGCGGCTGCGGCCATCAGCAGTGAAACGAATCGTTTATACATAGTTATGACAACAAGAGAAAAAGAGTAGCGATTTTACCCACTAACCACTTATAGGAAAACCGAATGTTTGGCATAAATCGCAATTTGAAACAATAAGCTATTCTTTAAAGCGGTGAGCCACAGTGGCTAAGCAACTCGCAGCACTCTACACGATATGACTTGGTTCAAGCGCTGAACCGCATGTGAGCACGCTATTTTGCAGAAACGGACACAATTTGCTAAAGATTTTCAAATTGGGTCGATATGATATTGAGAAATAACCATTTATGCGTTTGGGGTGTCGATGAGAACGAGTCTATCGCTTTTGTGCATTTTACTGTCTGGGTGCAGTAGCCTGATTGCGCCTCCAAATATGCTCGATACGGCGCCCAAAAATGAGGAAGCTTTGATTTATCCTGATTGGGGCGGGGAAGTCATAACACAAGCAGAACTACCAGTCACCCGTGAAGTGACACCGAAAAGAAGCGAGACTAGGGAGTCGCTGCAAGCGTTTTTGCAACGTAATCGGATCGAATATCAACTTTTGCCCGGGAATCACATGATGATTCATTTGACCGAAATCATTCACTTTAAAACGGCTTCAGCCGAAGTGTCTGCCGATTCGACTAGGTGGATTGGCTTGCTCGGAGATTATCTCTCTTCGCGAGAGGATATTGATATCGTGATTGATGGTCACGCTGACAGTACAGGGGCAAGTGGTTTTAATAACTCGCTCTCAGAGCGACGAGCTGAAGAAGTGAAAAAGCAACTGTTGATGTCGCAAGTGCCTGAACATAGGGTGTACACGCGTGGTTACGGTGAGTATCTGCCCGCATGCTCTAATCGTTCTATTAACGGACGCAAATGCAATCGTAGGGTTGAGTTGATGTTAATCGTTACCCGATAATGAGCAAAAGAGGTATTCAAGCACAAAGGCACCCACCGGTGCCTTTGTGCTGTTTTTAGGCAAATTCTTTTTCAAGATAGGCAACAATATCTGAGGATTCGTACAACCAGCGAGTTTGACCATCTTCTTCAATGCGTAAACAGGGCACTTTGACTTTACCACCACCTTGCTGCAAGGCTTGTCGATGTTCCGCGTTGTTTTTCGCGTCGCGCAGTTCAAAGTGAACCGATTGCCTTTTCATTGCTCTGCGCACTTTCACGCAAAACGGACACGCCTCAAATTGATACAGCGATAGGTTTTTGGCTTTTGCATCGACCAAAGCTTGTGCTTCTGGGCTACGTTGTATGCCTTTGGGAGCAAAAATAGCATTTGCCAGTAGGATCAATTTGCCTAAAAACCAACGAATAAAGCGCATAGCGGATCTCCACGTTTAATAAATCGCGTCGGAGTGTACCAGTGTTACGCTTGTTACAAAACCATGAAATTTATCAAGCAAATAGATTGCGTATTCGTTGCCAGAAGCTATTGGGCGGATTATCGCGTTGATACAGCATTTTGCCTTGATAAAAACTTTGCATAAACTCGCTGCGAATGGCATCAGGTTGCATTTTTAGAAACGGGCTGAGGTGCTGTGCGGTTTCGTGGGCGTGATCATTCGCTAAACTAAAATCCATGTTGAGGCGACCTTGCACAAATAACCATAAGGTTGTCACCAAGCTGAGATCTTGTAGCGTAACGTCGTTAAAACGTTCGGCGAACTCTTCTCCCAGTTCACTCTCGAACACTGAATGCATCACTTGGCGACTTTTCGCATGTTGCATGAAATCGGCGAGTGTTTCACTGTGGGCTTTGGTCAACAAGCCGAGTAGGAGCAACTGCTTGGGTGTTTGCGGCTTATTTTCAACCACTCGCAGATATAAATCGTTTTGCCCAGTGCAAAAGCGGGTGAGAGCTTGTGGGTGGTTTTCTACAAATTCAAGTGTATGGACACCGATGTCACTTAGCTGTTGCTCAAGTTCATTCATGGGTTTGTAAACCTTGCCAGTCGATTTGCTGGTGGAAGTGGTCACCATCGACAAAAATTGAGTTTCCGGAGATCATCACCGACAATGTGGTGCCTCGTTCGATCTGAGTGGCGAAAGCGTCCACCGCCGCCGCATCCAATTGATAAACGTTAACAGGCAGTGATTGAAATTTTCCCTTATTCTTTTCCCACCATACGGCGCTTTTGCTATTGAAGCTGTAAACGGCGACTTGTTTGGCTTGCCGAGAAGCTTTTTTGATTCGCTCGGCTTCGAGTTCGCCGACATCTATCCAAACGCTGATGGAGCCGTCGTACTCTTTCTTCCAGATGTCAGGCTCTTCCGTACTCGATAGTCCTTTGGTGAAGGCTAGGTCGGGCTGGGCATGTAAACAGAATGCAATCAAGCGCGCCGCCAAGCGCTCAAGTTTTTCAGAGGGGTGCAGTGCGGTGGTAATGGAAATCGTATCAAAATAGTCGCGATTCATATCGGTTAGGTTGATACGGAACTTGTAGATCGTCGGTTTGAGTGCCATAAGATTGAATTTCAAGCATAAAAATAGCCAGCACTATGGCTGGCTACCGTAAAAATGTCCAGTCTAATTAAAGCACTGTGATTTCTTCTGCTTGAGGACCTTTTTGGCCTTGAGAGATGACGAAAGACACTTTTTGGCCTTCAGCGAGTGAACGGAAGCCATCACCTTTGATTGCAGAGAAGTGTGCAAAAACGTCCGGGCCGTTTTCTTGCTTGATAAAACCAAAGCCTTTAGTTTCGTTAAACCATTTTACGGTGCCGGTTACTGTGTTAGACATGTGTAAATCCTATCTATATCAAAATTTATTTAGCCGAATTGACGACTGGTATTGCATAAAGAAAAAAATACATTTGTAACCCACAGTTCTGGAATTTTGTAAAATTCGGTGAAATGTGTAAAACAAAAGACTTCCTTTCTGTTCGACCCAAAGTCTAGGTCAACTTACGCAAGAGTCAATGGATAAACCTCGGTAAATTGAGATTATTTGTCGCCAATCACTATTTTCTTTTCGACTATTAATCGATCTTACAAATTAATGATGCGTCAAATAAATTTTGCTGATGGACAAGATATACATAATCTGTCAACTGATATAAGAATTGACAGCCAACGCGCTTTGATCTCAAATAGTCGCTGAAATGAGACACCCCGGGAGGGAAAAGGAATGAAATGCAAAAATAAGACTCACTCTGACACTCATGAACACGAGTTGGGCAGAGGAGTGATACAAGATAACGCGCTTAAGGCGTTGGTAACCAGCCAGTTGTTTAAGACTCGGGTGGTGAAAGCGAAAAAAGGTAAAGGCAGTTTCAGCCGTAAAATGAAACACAGAGGCAAAGAGCCCGGTGCAAAGGGGATGAAGAAAATCCATTTTGCACCGGGCTCTTTCGTTATAGATGGTTTAATACCAGTTTTGCGTTAATGCTCTATTTTCGGTGAATAGATGGCGTACGCGGTAATTTGGCCAGCGACAATCGCCGAAAACATGAACAGAGCGGAAAGTCCAATACTGGGGATCGGCAAAATGGACTGCTCAAATACCGACTGACCTGCGCTCACTAACACGCGGCTTCCCGGAACTAAAATGATGATGCCTTGCACAATATATATTGAGCCCGTCAGCTCCATTTTTTTCGCTAGCCACGTGCCGTACAAGGTGATCAGTACCGTTGTGATCCAAGTGCCAACCACCCAGCCACTCTCAAAGCCCAAATATAGCGGCCCCCACATGCCAAGCATTGCCACAGGCAAGCCGAGAACAATGTCCAAGGGCCTGGCATTAAACAAAATACCTAATGAAACGGAAAGTAAGAACAAGCCGAAAATGTGCATCCAGATCGGCACCTGATTGGTGTATGAAATGGAGGTTGCTTGCCCCCAGATCGCTTCGCCGATATTGAGCCCCATAACGATGCCCACAAAGAGTTTTATCAACGTCAACACGCTCTGACCAAAGAGGCTGGTACCGGAAATCAGATCGTTAAAGGCGAGACATTCCAATGAGTTGGCGATGGAAAGCCCCGGTACAAACAAAATGACCGCGGCAATACACAGTGCCCAGACGGGGATGGGTAATCCTGTGTTGGCAAGAAACGCGACGAAAATGCCTGTCACCAAGGCAGAGAAGAACTCCACCGCAATAGCACGGCGTGAATGAAAAACTTGTTGGCAGAGCCAAATCATCAGTCCAAGTAAAAAGGCGAAGCCGACGGCTTCTAAAGTGCTGCCGACCAACATCAGATACGCAGGCGGAATGCCCATGTTGGCCATGGCAATCACCCATTTGGAATAGCCAACGGGTTCGGGGACCGGTTCACTGAGAAGTGGCCCCCAATTTTCGGACATGACTTTAAGTGGTCGATCTGTTTTGATAGTACCCAACAATACAGGGACAGATTATGACTAGAAAACGTAGAAACCACTCTCCTGAGTTTAAAGCTAAGGTGGCTCTCGATGCCGCTAAAGGCGATAAAACCGTCGCTGAGCTAGCTCAGAAATATAACCTGCACGCTAACCAGATCTCAACATGGAAAAAGGAGCTGCTTGAAAACGCAGCCATGATTTTTGCCACCGAAAATCACTCAGGAAAAGAGAGTTCCGAAGATGTGGACAAACTTCACGCCAAGATCGGTCAATTGACCATGGAAAATGATTTTTTGGCCAAAGTGCTCGGTCGTTAGACCGAGCCCAGCGAAAGAGTTCGCTGGTTAAATCCACCCCATTGCCGATAAAGCGCCAATGTGAGCTGCTCAATATTGCTCGCTCTACCGCTTACTATCAGCCCATCGGACTCTCTGCTGAGGAGATCACGTTACGACGTATGATTGACGAAATTCATCTGCAGTATCCGTTTATGGGCAGTCGGCGCATTCGAACTGAGCTGGCTAAAAAGGGCCATAGCGTTAATCGTAAGCGTGTTGTTCGACTCATGCGCGATATGGGGATTGGGGCGATTTATCCCAAGCCCAAAACGACGCTGGCTAACAAAGCACACAAGGTGTATCCCTACCTGTTGCGTGATATCGAAGTCACTTACCCAAACCAAGCTTGGGCGATTGATATCACGTACATCCCGATGGCGAAGGGGTTCCTGTACCTCGTTGCGATTATCGACTGGTATAGCCGCAAAGTGCTGGCTTGGCGACTATCCAACACCATGGACACGAGTTTTTGTATCGAAGCGCTTGAGGAAGCGCTGAAGCATTATGGGCCACCTGATATCTTTAACTCAGATCAAGGCAGCCAGTTTACCAGCACAGAGTTCACACAGAAGTTAATTGAACATGACATACGTATAAGCATGGACGGGAAAGGCCGCTGGGTTGACAATGTTTTCATTGAGCGATTATGGCGAAGCCTGAAATATGAGGAGGTTTACTTAAAGGCTTATACCACGCCCCGTGAAGCCGAGCTTGAAATCGGCAACTACATGGTGTTTTATAATGAAGAGCGTAACCATCAAGGACTGAATAACCTCACTCCTGATGAGGCCTACTTCGGTAGGCAAAGATACGCAGCATGAGCTGGGTCAACCACTTAACAAATGAGCTTATGTGTCCAACCAGCGGGGTCCACTTCTCGTCGAGCATGTTTTTTATCGCTATTAGCTCCATACCTTTACCGTCACAAGGTTGATGTGTGAGAGTCAAACCTTCATCTACGTCAAATGCCGAAACCATATAGAGAGGGTGTTCTTGTTTGCTTGCTTTCGCTCCTTTTAGAACCTTCCCATCAACGCTGATTATAGGCTGAGCATGCTTTTCTCTGTGCAAATTGACCCAGCCTACCATCGCTTCCAAGAGCGTCTCTGGTACAACAGTTCTCATTATCGCGGCAATATTATGCCGAGTGGGGAGACCATTGTCGTAGGGGAGATACTCACGCAACCACTCGATATTTCCTTCGCCGAAATCCTTAATATCAGTCCACTTATTTTGACCACAAATCATGGCGGTTATGACCAAGAAAGCCACTTCCATAACAGGATACACTTGGTTGATATGCGAACGGGTATCTTTCACTTTTTTTAGCTGCTCAATGATAATCATGTACGAGTTTCTCATATTTTTAACTTCATGATCAGATCGTGATTACCTTGAAAAGTTCCCAATAACATAAAGTCTTTTATTTTCAGTGGTTAAAGTTCGATCCCGCCCTTGGGTATCGCCAATTTCTACGATTTTTTTGATTCGGTAGTGCGACGGCATGGTGACAATCTGAGCCAATTTTAAAGTGGCGTAAAGTTATCAGAGCGTTTGAAAATTAGCGAGATAGCCAATAGATATTTTTTAACAATTTTATCGCTAGCGTCACATATGTGTGAAACAAGGGATTTTTTAACGAATAAAAATGCAGCCATGGTTGCTTGAAAGTGCTCCATGCCTCCTGAATATTGGCTTTATTTGGCTGAGCAAATGACGTGTTATCTACTGATTTAGGGAAAGTGGCGAGTTTTTAAGCTGCTGTTGAGATAAGTTAGTGACATGTATGCTAAGTGTGTCAAAATTGTTAGAGGGATATCTTAGTGTACTCAGGAGTTGTTGGATGAGTTTTTCAATATCAGGGAAGTTGCAGCTGAGTTTTATGTTACTTGCTGTGCTGTTTATTGCTTCGTCGGTTTTTACTTATCGCACTACCAATGTAGTGGAGCAGCATGCAACGTCGTTACTAGTGCGCGATTTGCCGACCGTCGATAGCAGCCGAGCGATTCAGCAGTCCATTCAAGAAGTTATCTCTACTCTACGCGCATATATGTTGTTGGGTGGGGACGAAAATAAGCGAGAAACTCTCCATCAAGCCTTGAACAGTGTCCTGTCTCGCACGGAAGAAGCGCTACCACGCTTGCAGTCTCTTATCGCGCCCGAAGACTTTGAGGCGTTGTCGCAGCAGTGGCAAACGGTGGTCACTTTGGTTAATCGTGTGGTTGAGTTGAGTCACACTGATGAAAACTTGCCAGCGCACAGCTTATTCCTCAACGAAGCCGCGCCAATCGCCGAAGTGGCTTTAGACCAGATCCAAGGCCTGATCAACGATGAAGCGGGCAACCGAGAAGGCGGTGAGCGCAAGCGGCTGTTCAAAGTGTATGCGAACAGCTACACCTCACTCGCTAATGCGCTCTCCGCAATGCGCGATTATCTGCAATACGGAAAGCCAGAGCACCTAGAGAAATATCAAGATTTTATTACGTTTCACAATCAATCCGTCGCCGAAATTGAGGGAAAAAGTGAGCTGATGTCGGAAAGTGATCGCGATTTATGGTCACTGTTTAAGGAGATGCAACAACTCTACTTCCCGCTCGCTGAGCAAGTTATTGCCCTGCGCAATGCTCCTAATTGGAACCAAAGCAATCAGATCATGGCCTCAGAGCTGGTGCCAACAACGAACAAACTCAATCAACTGTTAGAGCAAGTGGTGCTGAGTCAACAGCAAAAAGCCGATCGCAGCGGAGTGGGTATCAGTCAGTCGATTCAACAGGTGGTGATTTCGCTGGTGATTGCCGTCGTTCTGACTGTACTCGCTGCTGTTGTATTGTCGGGATACTTAGGTCGGAACATTGCTCGGCGTGTCGTGCTGGTATCAGAGCGCGCCAGCCGTATCGCTTCGGGTGACATCTCGCAAGCGCCTCTGACCGTCGAAGGAACGGACGAATTGGCAAAACTCACCGATTCGGTAAACCGAATGAATCACTCTTTGTCTTCAATTGTCCAAGGCGTGACAGACAAAGCCGCTTCGGTCGACGCTAGTATGAGTGAGTTATTGCATTCGAGTGAGAGAACCCTCCTGCAAATAAAAAGACAGCAATCGGATATGGTTGAAGTGGGACATGAAGTTAATGGTGTGGCTGATGCCGCAACCAATACTTTGCTTCAAGTAGAATCGTCGGCGCAAAGTCTGGCGCATTCAAAAGAGAAGATTTCTCAGGGACATCAAGCCTTAGATCGAAATCAGCAGACGATGCAAGCACTCAATCAAACTATTCAAAGCGCCGCAAAAATGGTGGCAGAGTTAAGCCAAGCGAGCGAGCAAATCGGCAAAGTGACAGAGGTAATTGAAGGGCTAGCCGAGCAAACCAATTTGCTGGCGCTTAATGCCGCGATTGAAGCGGCTCGCGCTGGAGAGTATGGGCGAGGATTCGCGGTGGTGGCTGACGAAGTGCGTTTGCTTGCTAGTCGGACTACGGAATCGACCAGCGAGATTAATACCATTGTTAATGCAATTCAAAGTTCCACGAGCTTAGTCGTGAGGGAAATTGAAGCCAGTCAGTCGCTGGCAGTCAGCGGTGAAGAGCATATTGAACAAGCGGTGGCAGAATTGAAAGAGAGTATTGGACAAATTAATAAGCTCAATCAGCACTTTAGTGAACTGGCGAATGCTGCGCAAACACAATCGGATGCGACCCAATCCATTACTCAGTTGATGACTGGTGTGCAGGAGTCGGTGTCTGGTGTAGCAGAAAATAGCGACGCCTCCAACCTTTGTGCAAAACAGGCCAAAGAGAAAGTGAATGAATTAAATCGAGAGGTTTCACAATTCAAAGTTTAATGACCTTTTGCCTAAGTTTTGTTGTTGAAAAAGCAAAAAATTGAACGACACTTAGCGTTAAATTCCAAAAATATTTAAACGATGAAGGACTTGCTCAATGCATGTCACGTTTTTGATACGTGTTTTATTGAAATTTGTCTTATTTGCTCAAGTGGTGTTGTGCTTTAACACGTTTGCTGCTGAGGAAGATTCAGTAAAAAAGAAGCTCAGAGTAGCGAATTCGACCTCTTGGAAGCCGTTCTCTTATGTGGCTGAAGATGGCTCCAAGCGCGGTATTTTGATCGATCTCTGGCAACGTTACGGCGAGAAAAACGGGGTAGAGATCGAGTTTGTCTTGTCGGATTGGAATGACTCTATTCTCGCGGTTCGGCAAGGAAGAGCCGATGTCCATGCTGGATTGTTGTGGTCAGATAAGCGCGATACCTTTTTCGATTTTGCCGATGCGATCATGACCATCAACACTCAGTTGTATCTCAGCCAAAGAATCATCACCTCTGATCTTAACGAGATGCTGACGGGTCAGGATGCCGAAGGGATTGGTGTGGTTGAGGGTGGTTATGAAGAATATTTTATGGCGAAAACCTACCCGGCGGCGAAGTTGGTCAAGTACCCAAATAATCGTTTGATGATAGAAGCGGCTTTTCGCCACGACATCGACGCTTTTTTATCGAGCAGTTAGAGGCGTTACCCGCAAAGAATACTTCCGTTGCGGTGCTGATGTTTGACATTGATGATTTCAAGAAAATTAACGATGAGTTTGGTCACGCTACAGGCGATGTGGTGATTCAGCGAGTCGCAAGATGTGTGGAACATGAGCTACCGGACAACGCGCTATATGCCAGAATCGGTGGCGAAGAATTTGCGATTGTATTGTGCGGCGTATCGTATGTAGAGGCTGAATCGTTGTCACACCAACTGTGCCACGTGGTGTCTGAAATCACTTTTATCCAAATGCCCAACAAGGTGACGATCAGCCTTGGCTGTGCGTATTACCCTTACGTTCGTCAGAAAGTGGACTTAAATGCGGCCGATAAACTGATGTATCAAGCAAAAAGGCGAGGAAAGCATTGTGCCACAGTCGCTCAGATTGAACTACAAGAGCGTAATATCTGAGCACTTGAAATGCGTTTGAGCATGATTTAACCGTTTGAACTAAAAAGGGCTTTTCTTTTTTATTAGATGTGGCATAGTAACTCCCGTCCTCACGATGCGCGGGCATCGTATAATGGCTATTACCTCAGCCTTCCAAGCTGATGATGCGGGTTCGATTCCCGCTGCCCGCTCCAAGTTTCCTTCTTGTTTTACCCAAAGCTAACTTTTGTTGAACATCTCGTTCGAATCTATGCTTGTGCTGTTTCCTTGGTTTGTCTGTGTACCACACTAAGAGAAGATACGCGCTAAATAGCTGTTCACGGTATGGTAGCGTTGCGCTAGGTCGCGGTTTCTTTTTTGCACCAAATATAAGGTTTCTCTCACTTCCGTTTTTGGGCGGACAACGAATAGGCTTTCGCTATCGACAAAGTTTGTGATGGCACTTTTTGGCAGAACAGTAAATCCCAAACCTCGAGAAACCGGGAGTAAGATTTGGCTCAGTTGGTTGACGTAGCCCGATTTTGGCAGCTTATCTAGGTTGATCTTCGACAGCGACTCTAGCTCACACGCATTGAAATAAATGGATAAGTAATGTTGGGCATCAGGATGATCAATCACCCCAATATCGCATAGCAAGTCGGTGTTAATTTCACTCTCTTTATAAAGCTTTGGTAAGACCAAACATAAAGTCTCGCTGCCGAGAACAGTGCTTTGAAATAGCCTTTCGTCGGGCTTTTGGGTGACAATCCCTAAGTCAATCATATCTGTCTGTAGATCATTGAAGATTTTCTGGTTGGGGGCGGCTTCAAGATGGATCTTTAAATCAAGGTGCGCTTGTTGCAACGACAGCAACTGTGGATAGAGTTTCAATGCCAGTGAACCTGAACAGGACAACTTACACACACCAGCAAATGGATTATCAAACTCTAGGCTAGCAAACAAACGTGCTTCAGCGTCGGCGCTCTTTGCGGCGTACTCATAGACCAATTTTCCTTGCTCTGTGAGTTCAAAGGTTTTATTGATTCGCTTTATGAGCGCATGACCGCAGAGCTCTTCAAGTTTTCGAATGTGCTGGCTGACACCGGGCTGGGTCATATGCAGTTTTTCTGCCGTGTGAGTAAAGTGCCCCACATCAACTAAGGTTTTGAACGTGTTCAGCCAGATTGGATTGAGCATAGACGTGTCCTTCATACAACCAAAATTGGATGGGGGTGTCATATTTGTTTTAAGGCTCTGCATAAAAAAGCAACATAAAAGAAGCACTGTGCAGAAACAAGTAAGGATTAGCTAATGGCTAATCCTCTGAAGTGGTAATGCCAAGTGTACTTGGTGGGCTACTCGTAATCGGAAGCGTAGGTTTCTTCATAAGAGTGGGAATAAAGCTCAAAGAGATTACCAAACGGGTCTTCCAAATAGACCATCTTAGCGGGCCTTGCATCGTCTTCTGGATGGTAACGCATCACGTCCATACGTACTTTCCCGCCAAATTTTATCACTTTCTCCATCACACCTGAAAAATCGTCGGTTTGCAGGCAGAAATGGAAAATACCTAGCCGAGAGAAGTCTACGTTATGGCGCTCTTGGCGTTCTCTCATTTCAAACAGTTCGACACCAATACCATCTGTCGTGATGAGGTGCGCAATGTTAAAGCCTTTAAAACCCTCACCAAAAACCGCGATACACATACGACCGATCGCTGTTTCTCGCTCTTCAATCACTTTTGTATTGTTCATGACTATTTTTAGCCCCAAAGCTTGAGTATAGAACTCCACCGCTTGGTTCATATCGCCTAGCATGATGCCGACGTGATTCATTTTCATGACTTTCTCCAAATGCTATTTTCTTAATGGTTACGACCGATAGAGAAAGTCTATGTGAGCATGACTGAAATGTTAAATTATCAAATATTCTGAAAATAATAATGAAAAATTATCATTTCAACCGCTCAAAGATAAAGTGGCGTGAAATCATGCCACTCTTCTGGTAACTGAGAGTTAACTAAGTGAAATACTTTTCGTGCTTTTGGCGAAAGATGCTGAACCGCAGCGCCGTAATGCTTTCGGTAGATGTGCTCTAACACTCCGCGTTGCTCGAGCGTTTGTAGCCCTTGATCGAGGTCTTTTTGCAGTTTGGTTTGGCGCAGATGCAGATAAAAGACGATAGGCAAAGGGTAGAAGAGCATCAGACTGGGCTCAATGACGATAGCGGTACGAGTGGTTACCCAAACAGTTATTTGCTTGAAGCATGGTAATACCATTTACCTTGGCGACAGTGTGCGGCAAGTAAAGAAAATCGACGCCATGGGTTCAGCAAAGCACATCACTTGAAACTGTAAGTTAAGCCTGCGTGCCCACACGACGTGAGTTTGACCGCCTTGTGCCTGCCAGTGGCGTCTATCAAACTCGCTATCAGTTTATGCCACAGTGTACGGTGGATCTGGCACAGTGAATTCAAACTAACTTACCGCCAACCTATGCGCTCACGGTATTGAATTGGCTGATGTCGCCCAAGGTCATGCGAGCCTAGAAGCGTTTGTTGCCCAACGCACAGTAGAACAACTGGCCATTCTCTTACCCGGTGAAGGCATGTGCAGCCCAAAGGTGCGGCAGCGGCGAACATTTTGAAGAGCAAGGATTTAACCTCATAACTAGTGTGTCTTTGAAGCAAATTTCGATACAATCAGGCACTCATGCGTATCAAAAATTCTGCTGCACCACAAACATCTGTGGTGCAGTTTTGTTTATTTCATATTCAAGGCCAACAAAATGACGAAACCGCAAAATATCAATCAGCGCATGTCTATCGTAACGCTCGCTTGGCCGATACTCGTGGAAATTTTGCTACGGACAGCGCTCGGCACCAGTGATGTGTTCATGCTCTCTGGTTATTCAGACAAAGCGGTGTCGGCGGTGGGGGTGATCACCCAGCTAACGTTTTTCCTCATCATTGTCTCGACTTTTGTCAGCAGCGGTACCGGGATTCTCATTGCTCAGTACAATGGCGCAGGGCGAGAACAAGATTCCTCTCATGTTGGGGTAGCGAGTATCGCGCTTTCCAGCGTTATTGGCGTGATGCTTAGCGTGTTGGCGGTGCTTGGCGCGATGCATTTGCTGCCTTACTACGGCTTAGAAGCGCAGGTGGAACAGTACGCTCAAGAGTATCTGCTCATCAGTGGTGCGATGACCTTTAACGTCACCATTGGTATTGTGTTTACCACTATTTTGCGCAGCCACGGTTATTCGCGCTCGCCCATGACGGTTAACCTCATCAGCGGTGTGCTCAACATCATCGGCAACTACATTGCGCTCTATCAGCCGTTTGGTTTGCCCGTGTATGGCGTGCAAGGGGTAGCGATTGCTACGGTGATCAGCCAAGTGATCGGCACGACGATTTTGGGCGTGCTGCTATGGCGCAGCACCATCGTCTTACCGATGCGTTCGCTCGCGCAAGTGCCAAAAGTGGTCTACAAGAAAATTCTCAAAATCGGCGGCATGAACGCAGGCGAAGTGCTTTCATACAATATGGCGCAAATCACCATCGTCTATTTTGTGGTGCAGATGGGTACCTCGTCTCTGGCGGCGTTTACCTATGCGCAAAATATCGCGCGCTTTTCTTTTGCGTTTGCCTTAGCGATTGGCCAAGCGACGCAAATTCAAACCGGTTACTACATCGGCAAAGGTTGGGCAGAGAGCATCACTAAGCGGGTACAACTCTATTTCTTGGTTGGCTTTGCTTCTTCGGTCACGGTGGCGAGCACCATCTACTTTATGCGCGATGCGATCTTAACGCTGTTTACTCAGCAACCGGAAATTCTCGCGCTGGCAGGGTCGCTGATGATGGGCTCCATTTTATTGGAAGCAGGGCGAGTATTTAACCTGATTTTCATCTCGGCGCTGAAAGGGGCGGGGGACATCAAGTTCCCAGTGCAGATGGGTATTTTTAGCATGTGGGGTTTGGGTGTGGTCTTCTCCTATTTACTTGGCATTCATTGGGGCTATGGCGTGTTTGGCGCATGGATGGCGATAGCCCTCGACGAATGGTTTCGCGGC
This sequence comes from Vibrio navarrensis, assembly GCF_000764325.1. NCBI lineage: Bacteria > Pseudomonadati > Pseudomonadota > Gammaproteobacteria > Vibrionales > Vibrionaceae > Vibrio > Vibrio navarrensis. The sequence continues at coordinate 2,343,191 of NZ_JMCG01000001.1, forward strand.
ATCATTATGGCGGTCCGTTGGCGCTCGCAGGTTTGGCTGAAATACAAACTGGTCTGACGCCAGAGCGATGTCGATGGGCGAGATGCGCTGTGGTTAACTGGCACCGCTCATCCCAGAAGGTTAAAAAGTGTCTTTAAGATGGGGAGTTCAACGTGCCTTTTCGCGGTAATCGCGTAAAAGCTTTCCGTGACGGTCTCTAACGTTGCGTAGTTTTTCAAAAGACCCGCTTGAATCTCATCTTGTACTACCACTTCTGGGATCACGGCGACGGCTCCTGAGTCCCGCGCCAGAAGTCGCAGCATGGCCATGTCATCAACCTCGGCATAAGGGCTGACAGTGAGTGCGTGTTGTTCGCAATAGAGATCAAATTGAGTGCGGATCTCGCTCTCTGGGCCGGGCAAGATCACTTTGGTTTTGCCCAAATCTTGTGGGAAACGCAGGGCGTTCAACGCGCTGGTATTGGGGCCGACAAGGCAGACACCTTGCTGGGCGATTCGTTTGCAGCGCCAAGGGGTAGTGGAGTCCAAGGGAACCGGGCGATTAGACAGAACCAAATCCAATTTATGCACACGAAGCTGCTCCAGCAAATCGTCGAAATTTGACGACTTGAGCGCCAGCGTGACGTTATTTTGCCCAATCACCGGGCGCAGAAAGTTTTCCTGAAAGTTACGAGATAGCGTCGCGACGGCGCCAACACGCAGTTGCTGCACTCGATGCTGCTCACCACTTTCCATCACGGAAAGCAGTTCACTGCCTAAGTTAAAAATACTCTCGGCATACTCAAGCACCAAGTGGCCCACATCGGTGAGCAGCAGCGCACGCCCTTGGCGATGAAACAGATCGTGCCCCAGTTGGCCTTCTAACTGTTTGATCTGAGAAGACAAGGCGGATTGGGAAACGTTGAGCTTTTGTGCCGCGCGGGTTAAATGCCCCTCTTTGGCGACTGTCCAAAAGTAGTGCAGATGATGAAAATTCAGCGTTCGCATTTTATCGTTCACAATTAAAGAATGGTTTGTGCATATCTATCTATTTTACATCTCAATTCGCTCGCTGCAACATACCTCTCCTAAGCGTTTATTTTTTCCAGCAGGAGTGTTTATGCTGTTCACATTGGGCGGTTCACTGTTTGCCGCCGTTTACGGGAGTGGCTTTTTGCTTAGTCTGATGAGCAAAAAGCATCATTGGCTGATTGCACGAATCACCACCTTAGTCGCGCTACTTGTGGCGTTTTGTTTACCCATTTTAGTCGTGTCGCAGGTCAATGTGACGCTGCCTCTGCTCAATCTGCTGATGGTGATCTTAGTCGCCCTGCTTGGTTGGGTGATTGTTGGTTACGCTTCACGCTACCTTGACGGCGACAAAGGGCAACCGCGGTTTGTTCGGGCCATGCTGTTTACCCTGTTTGCGGTTGCCGTGTTAGTGACGAGCGACAACTTGCTACTGATGGCAGGCGCGTGGAGCGCGACCAGTTTCGGTTTGCACTTTTTGCTCACGCACTATCGCGATCGCAAAGCGGCCAAAATCGTCGCGCACAAAAAGTTTATCGTTAGCCGACTGGCTGATCTCTGTCTGCTTGGCGCGCTTGGCTTGCTTTACCATGCTTTGGGCACATTCTCTCTTTCCGCCATCAGCCAACAACTGGCGCAGTGGCAACATCTTCCTCTTTCATTGAACTTGGCCGCGCTGCTGTTTGCTTTGGCCGCGATTTTAAAAACCGCCCAATTGCCGCTGCATGGCTGGTTAATTCAGGTGATGGAAGCGCCGACGCCGGTCTCTGCACTGTTGCACGCCGGGGTGGTCAACATGGGGGGATTTGTCTTGATATCGCTGGCGGCGTTAATCAGTTTGGCCCCCGCTGCGCAAACCCTGCTGGTGGTGGTCGGCAGTTTGACGGCGCTGTTAGCCGGATGGGTGATGATGACGCGCATCAGCATTAAAGTTCGCCTCGCATGGTCAACCTGCGCGCAAATGGGCTTTATGCTGATGGAAATTGGCCTTGGATTGTACGAGTTGGCACTGCTGCATTTGCTCGCCCACTCGCTGTATAAAGCCTACAGCTTCCTCTCTGCGGGCGACGCGGTCGAGCAAACTGTACGTCAAGATTATCAGCCGCAGGCACAGACCATCCAAGGGATGATAAGTGCAGTGCTGTTCTCCGCCGTCTTGGTTACTGGCACCTTGTTTATTTGGCAACTTTGGTGGCCAAGTGTTTCCCTGCCTGTGGCGGTGAGCGTGATTCTTATCGTTGGCCTTTCGCCGCTGTTTTGGCGTCGCGCATCGACATCGCTGCCTGCCATCACATTGGGAGTGTTGCAAAGCAGTTTCGTCTTGCACCTTTATCTGCTGTGGCACAGCGCCTTTGCCCACATCGCCCCTAGCCACGCTCAAACCCAGCCGATGCTGTTGGCCTTTGTCTGCGCCGTATTCTGCTTGTTCTACGCAGGTCAGGTGGCAATACGCCATTACGCGCATCATGCTCTGGTCAAACGCCTTTATCCGTGGGCTTACAACGGATTTTATTTGGATGAACTCTTCACTCGCTTCACCTTTAAAGTCTGGCCAGTCACTTTCAGCCATGAACAGGCGCAAACGCAGGTGAAAGCTCAAAAAACAACGTATGGAGAACTGATATGACCGCCCAGCTTCGTGATGAACATGACTTTACCGCGCTGCTGCACTCGGCGATTTCGTCCGCCTGCAACAGTATCGCGCCAAACTGGCCATTGGATCGAATGATTGCGGTCAACCCTTATTGGTCTTGGGTTGACAAGCCCTTCAACCAAGTGGCTCACCACCTTGCGAAACTGGCTGGTTCGCCGTTGGCAATGCCGCTGGCCTACTATCGTCAACTTTGGGAGAGCGGTGCGATTAGCGCGCAAGATCTTACCCACGCGTTGGCATCGCCCTGTTTTGCCCAAGAATGGAATAGGGAGCGCGCGCTAGCGGCCTTCCATGGCAACGATGAATTTTCTTCGCCAGCTCCTTTGCTGTGCGATACCTTAGATGGCCAGCGAAACTTGCTTAAAGAGCCGGCGTGGTGTGACACCGTCACCCATCAGATCGCGCAGTTTTGCGCTGCCTATTTCGACCAAGATCAAGCTGACTGGCATCCTCACAGCGACATTGGCCTTTATCAAAGTTGGCGCGAGACGCTGCGCCATGATCACAGTGTCGCGCTATTGATGAAAGCGCCGCACATTCCGGCGCTCGCCAATCAAATGGCGCAAGACGCACAACAACAAATTCGCCAAGCGTTAACCCAATTGAATATTGCGCCCGAGCAATGGCACGATTATCTGCAAGCGGTGATGTATCGTGTCAGCGGTTGGGGAGCGTGGTGCGCTTATCTCAAATGGCAGGCTAACTTGTCGCAGCAAGAGGACAACACACTGGTTGATTTACTGGCGATCCGCTTGAGTTGGGAGTGCTTGGTGGACGACAAAGCGCGCCATTCTGGTTCGGTATGGCAGCGCTGGCAGCAGCAATGGCAGCAACACTTTCAGCAGTATGATCCGCACAAGAGCGAGGCGCGGCTGATTTGGCAGCGTGCCCATGAGCTGAGCTATCAGCGTCAGTTGTGCCAACAGTTGGCGCTTCCAGTGACAAAAGTGTCATCGCAGCCCAGCGTGCAAGCGGCATTTTGTATCGATGTGCGCTCGGAGGTGATTCGTCGGCACCTTGAAGCGCAGTCGGATCAGATTGCCACCTTGAGTTTTGCTGGCTTTTTTGGCCTCCTCATCAGCTACGCTCCGCTTGGCACGCAAATCAAACGTCCGCAATTGCCGGGCCTGTTAGCACCGAGTGTTGCCGTGTGTGACAGCTCAGGCTGTGCGGAGCAAGACGCCAAGATCGCCAAGCAGAGGGAGCAAGCGCTAGAGCGGGAGACGGGCTGGTCGATGTTTCATCGTATGCCTGCCTCGACCTTTACGCTGGTGGAAGCGTTAGGTTTGGGGTATGTGGGAAAACTGGTTAAACGGGCGCTGCCTTTGACAGCGAAGCGCAAAAACGCGGCTATGCCGGGGCTCTCCCTTGCCAACACAAAACAACTGCGCCCGACTTTGCTTGCTGATACAGAGCAACAAGTTACGCTGGCAGAAAGTGCCTTGAAAGGGATGGGCTTGACTGAGTACTTAGCGCCGATCGTACTGTTAGTTGGGCATGGCAGTGAAACCGCTAACAACCCGCAGCGCGCTGGCTTGGATTGCGGTGCCTGCTGCGGCCAAACTGGTGAAGTCAACGCCCGCGCGTTGGCGCAGATACTCAATCAACAAGCGGTGCGTGAAGGCTTGAGTCAGCGCGGTGTGTTGATACCAGACAGCACACATTTTGTCGCAGCGTTGCACAATACCACTACAGAGGCTCTGCGCTTGTTTGATATCGATAGCCTATACGAGCCGACGAGAAAACAGCTGAGCGACTTGCAAGCGACGCTGGATGCTGCCTCAAACAGTGCAAGGGCAGAGCGCGCGCCACAAATCGGACTCGAAGCGGATTCCAATCAGCCCAGCAAGGTAGCCAAAGAGATGGAACGTCGCAGCGTTGATTGGGCGCAAACCCGCCCGGAATGGGGGCTGGCGAATAATGCCGCGTTTATCATCGCGCCCAGAGAGCGCACGCGCGGCATCCCATTGCATGGCCGCACGTTTTTGCACGAGTATTGCAGTGAAGCCGACCCCGATGCCACTTTGCTGGCGCAAATCATGACTGCGCCTATGGTGGTGACCAACTGGATCAATATGCAATATTACGCGTCCACGGTTGACCCGCGTCGTTACGGCTCGGGCAACAAAACACTGCACAATGTGGTGGGTGGCCGTTTGGGTGTGTTTGAAGGCAATGGTGGTGATTTGCGCATCGGTCTCTCTATTCAGTCGCTGCATGACGGTTCGCGGTGGCGGCATGAGCCGTTGAGATTGACGGTGGTGATCGATGCGCCGGAAAAAGCGATTGAATCGGTCATCAAGCAACATGCGATTGTCAGACAACTGGTGGAAAACCAGTGGCTCTATCTGGCGTGTTTTGAGCAAGAAGGTTTGCCCTTTTTCGATCAGGGAAGATGGCAGCGGCGCAGTCTTAACTAGACTACGCTTCGACGATTCTCACTCTCATCGCGAGAGTGAGAATCGCGCTCTCTTTTCGCTCTGGCTTGAGGAAAAACTCAGTTAGGCCGCTTCAAGCTCGCCTTGCGCCTTGTCAAGCAGAGCAAACTCCTCTTCGGTGCAAGTGGCCCCCTTTTCCTGCGCCGCGATATCAAGTTAAACGCATAAACTTGCGGTTAACTATCCTCTCTTGGTCCTTCGAAAACACCGATTGTCTTACCGTGTGACAAGCAGACAAAGCGCACAAGTCTCTCTAAAGCGAGAAAAGAGACAACTCATGAAAGAATTTCACGGTGTGATATAAAACTTAAAGAACTTCCAATTATTACTGACCCACTGAAACAGCGCCCAGTTTCTCGTGATGAAGCTCACGATCTCACAGTCATGGATCCTGAATAATCGATTTGTAAGCGATTTCAAGGATGGGTTCTCGGTGATCACGATAAAGCATGTATCTGAGCGCGCAGGGGTGTCCCAAGCGACAGTCTCGCGGGTTATCAATGGTACAACTCCAGTGAGTTATGACAAGAAAGTGAAAGTAGAGATGGCGATAAAAGAGTTAGGCTATCGCCCGAACTCAATCGCCAAAGCGTTAGCGTCGAGTCGAACTGGAAGCGTTGGTATTGTGGTGCCTGAGCTGGGCAGTTCCTTTTACTCGGGTTTGTTGAATTGCATTGAAAGCAAACTGCGGCGTTTAGGCTATCACGCTGTGGTTACGGCAGGATCGAATACTGAACAAGGTCAACGTGAGTCGGTAGAGTTCCTCTTGGGACGTCAAGTGGATGCGCTGATTCTCCATACTCAGTATCTCTGTGATGATTATTTACTCAGTCTGGAACAACAGGGTATTCCTCTCGTCGTCATAAACCGAGTGATCGCTGATATGTCGGCCAGCTGTATCGATATCGATAATGAGGCTGGTGGAAAACTGGCGACGCAATACTTGCTGCATATGGGACACCAGAACATTGCTTGTATTACCGGACCTCTAGATAAATCAGATGCCAGTGGGCGGTTACGGGGGTATCGCCTAGCACTAGAAGAAGCGGGGCTTGAGTACAACGAAGCACTGGTTTGTGCGGCTGGATTTACCGAAGAGACGGGAATGCTTGCGATGCAGCAACTGCTAAACCGCGATGTGAAGTTTACCGCCGTATTTGCCTCTAACGACCATATGGCGGTTGGGGCACTGGAGGTTTTAAAAAATAAAGGGATCTCAGTACCTGAGGAAATATCATTGGTGGGGTTTGATAACGTTCTCTTTGCTCGTTACCTCACACCTCGCCTCACCACTATCCATTTTCCGATTGAGGAAATGAGCACAGAAGCTGTGCAGTTAACCATTAAAAAACTTAATAACCAGAAGAACGACGTGAACTTCATCTTGTCGCCGTCATTAGTGACAAGAAGTTCCGTTAAGAACTTACTCAACTCTATCTAACCCTAAGGACAGACCATGAACTTTAAGACCTTAGCGCTAACAAGCGCGGTTCTATTAGGACTTGCTAACACATCTGCTGCCGCTGAAAACAATATCCGCTTCGACGGATTCCCAGATTTTGATAGTAGTCTAAAGGTGCTGCTACCTGATTTTGAGAAAAAAACAGGTATTAAAGTTGACTACCTTATGAACAACCACGGTGATCACCATACTAAGTTGACCACTAACTTAGCCACTGGGTCTGGCGCTGGTGATGTGATTGTTGTCGATGTGGAAAAAATTGGTCCGTTTGTCGCCTCTGGTGGTTTAGTGAACCTATCGCAACAGTATGGCGCAAACAAGTTTGAAGACCGTTTTGCCCCGTATGCGTGGGCTCAAGGAAAAGGCGCAGACGGCGATGTCTACGGTATGCCTGTTGATCTCGGACCAGGTGTTATGTACTACCGTACTGACCTGTTCGAGAAAGCAGGTATCGATATCAACCAGGCCATCCAGGATTGGGACAGCTACATTGCGGCAGGCGAAAAGCTCAAAAAACTCAACATTCAGTTGATCCCATCAGCCGCCGATGTGGCTCAAGCGATCATCTTTACCACAGTGCCTGAAGGTGAAGGATTGTATTTTGACAAAGAGGGCAATCCAGTGGTGACCTCTGAGCGTTTTGTACATGCATTTGAGGTGGCGAAGAAAATTCGTGATAAGGGGCTAGATGGTCGAATTCTCGCTTGGTCTAACGAATGGTATGAAGGTTTTCGTAACGCGACCTTTGCCACCCAGTTATCAGGAGCTTGGTTACTTGGTCACTTGAATAACTGGATTGCACCAGATACAGCGGGTAAATGGGCGGTATCACATCTGCCGGATGGCATCTACGGTAGCTGGGGTGGCTCTTTCCTTTCTATTCCTAAGCAGTCGAAGCATCAGGATGAAGCGTGGAAACTTATCGAATACATGACGACAGATCGTGATGTTCAGTTAAAGCACTTTGAAACGATCGCTGCCTTTCCTGCCAATGTCACCACTTATGACGATGAGTTGTTTCAACAAGAAGTTCCATTTTTAGGCGGACAAAAAGCGCGGCTTCTTTTTGCCGATGTTGCGAAAAACATTAAACCTGTTCAGCCAGCAAAAGGGGATCACGTCGCTCGCTCCATCGTTTTGGAAAACGCGCTGATGGAAGTGCTTGATGAAGGAAAAGAGATCAAAACTGCGCTTAAAGAAGCAGAGCGTCTCATCAAGCGTCGAACTCGCAATCTATAACAAAAGTACATATTCAATTAGGAGACGTGATCTCGCGTCTCCTTTTGTAAGAGGTCGTTACTATGAAATCAGCAACAAGCAATGTCATGGGAACAGGATTGGCTGCGCGCATTTTTTCATATCTAAATTTGAAAGCGCTTACACCCTATGCTTTTCTTCTGCCGTTTCTTCTTATTTTCTCTATTTTTGGGGTTTTTCCACTCCTGTTTTCGATTTATCTCTCTTTTCACTCTTGGAATCCGGTGGAAGGCTTGGGAGCGATGAGCTTTGTCGGCTTGGAAAATTACCATGTCGCACTCACCGATCCGTGGCTTTGGCGTTCACTCGAAAACACCTTTTGGCTGGCGATTACCTCTGGCGTGGCGCAGCATCTTATCGCCATCCCAGTCGCGTACATTCTCGTTTCATTAGGGGGGCGCTTACGTCACTGGCTAACTTCGGCTTACTTTCTGCCGTATATCACGTCGACGGTCGCGGCTTCACTGATCTTTTTTAACATGTACTCGCCCAGTTCCGGGATCATAAACCAGACTTTGATTGCTCTCGCGGAAAGCCCTTTACTGGGGTGGGCATTTTCCTGGGTAAATGATTTTCAGCCTATCCGCTGGCTAGATGATGCCACCATGATTAAGCCGTCGATTGCGATTATGGTTTTCTGGAAGTACACCGGTTTTAACATCGTGCTCTACACCACGGGTTTAATGACCATTCCGAAGGAAATTTTGGAAGCGGCGAGAATGGATGGTGCCAATGCGTTTCGTCGGTTTTGGAACATTTCATTGCCGATGATCCGCCCATTCATCTTCTTCGCCGTCACGATGACCATCATCGGCAACTTACAACTGTTTGAAGAACCGTTTGTACTTACTCGCGGTGGCGGTGGTACTGGACAAGCCGGCTTAACCATTTCTATGTACTTGTACAAAGTGGGTTGGGAATGGTTAGAGATGGGGACGGCATCGGCCATTTCATGGCTCCTGTTTGCCCTTATCGCAACATGTACCTTAGTTCAATTCTTCTTTTTTGGTAAAAAAGGCTTAGGGGAGCATTAAGATGTCTACACAATCGGTTAAGGCAGTTTCAATTGGTGTAAATAAATCAAGAGACAACGCGGTCGAAATGGTCACCAAAATGATGATGATACTGCTGGCCATCATCCTGATTATCTCCGCCATCGTGACCGTTTTCCCATTTGTTTGGTCAGCCTTGCTTTCCACTCGGGATCGTACAGAGATTTTTGGAACAGGCATTAGTTTCGCCATTGGTGACAGTCTCGCTATCAACTATGCCAAATTGAAAGAGATCATGCCTTTTTGGCAGGCGATGTTTAACTCCGTGTATGTCGCCTTCATCGGTACAACCATCTCGCTACTGTTTTGCAGTATGGGGGGATATGCATTCGCTGTATTCAAGTTTAAAGGGCGAAATATTCTATTTGGAATGTTGGTAGGCTCGATGATGATTCCACCTGTTCTGAGCCTAATCCCTTACTTCATGATCGTGAAATTTATCGGCTTGATGGATAACCATGTGGCGGTGTGGCTGCCATTTACCACCACACCTTTTGGAATATTCCTCGTGCGTCAACATGTGGTGGCATCGATTCCTAAGGAGTTGTTGGAAGCCGCTAAGTTAGACGGTGCCGGTGAGTTTAGAACCTATTGGAGTGTGGTGTTGCCATTGATGAAGCCGGCTCTTGCCACATTGGCCATCGTCCAGTTTGTCTTTTTCTGGAACATGTTCATGCAGCCACTTGTTGTGCTCACCACACCAGAAAACTACGTGATTACCCAAGCGTTAAGAAGTGTTCAAGGGATCCCAAACACCCCGTGGGGAGCGGTGATGTTCGGTACTACAATTTCTATTTTGCCCTTAGTGGTTACCTATTTATTTGCCTCAAAGCAGATGATCAGTGGGTTAACGTCTGGTGCAGTAAAAGGTTAGATTTATAAGGTTATGACAATGAATAAATATGAGCTTCCTCATTCCTCGCGATTGCGTAGCAGCGATTTTATATTTGGTGTCGCCACCTCGTCTTATCAAATAGAAGGTGGAGTTGCAGAAGGGGGACGTACACCGTCTATATGGGATACCTTTTGTCAAAAAGAGGGCAAAGTGGATAAAGGTGAAAATGGAGACATCGCTTGCAACCATTACCACCTGTGGCAGCAAGACGTTGAAATGATCAGCAGTCTGGGTGTTGATGCTTACCGCCTTTCCATCGCCTGGCCGCGCATCCTCCCGCAAGATGGGGTGGTGAATCAGCAAGGACTCAAATTCTATGAGCAGATTATCGATGAATGTCACGCTCATGGCATGAAGGTGTTTGTCACCCTCTATCACTGGGATCTACCTCAGTATCTACAAGATAAAGGGGGATGGCTCAACCGAGAAACGGCTTACAAGTTTGCTGATTATGCCGAGGTAGTGAGCCGTCATTTTGGCAATAAGATAGATGTGTACACCACACTAAATGAGCCATTTGTTGCCGCATTTTTAGGCTACCGCTGGGGAGTACATGCGCCTGGCATTTTGGGGGAACGTGAAGGCTTTCTGGCGTCCCATCACCTTATGCTTGCCCATGGGCTAGCAATGCCGGTTCTGCGCCGCAATGCACCGGAGGCAAAACACGGAGTGGTATTCAATGCCTCACCTGCCTATGCGCATTCGGAGAAAGACATTGGAGCGGCAAAATACAGTGAAGCAGAAAACTATCACTGGTTTATCGATCCCGTTTTAAAAGGGGAGTATCCAGCGCTTGTCACCGAACGCCATTTGATGAACATGCCGATGGTACTCGCAGGAGATCTTGAGATCATTTCAGCACCAGTCGACTATATCGGAATCAACTACTACACCAGAAACGTTGTACGTTATAACGAAAGTGGTGATATTGAGACGGTGACGCAGTCAGAGAGTGAACACACCTATATCGGCTGGGAGATCTATCCGCAAGGATTAACCGACTTGCTGCTCAGTTTAAAAGAGCGTTATGCCAATCTTCCGCCTATTTACATCACTGAAAACGGCGCGGCGGGTGACGATCACTATCTCAACGGTGAAGTAAACGATGAACAGCGTGTGCGCTATTTTCAACAACATCTAAAGGCGTTAGATGAGGCAATTAACGCAGGTGTACAGGTCGATGGTTATTTCGCCTGGAGCTTGATGGACAACTTTGAATGGGCGTTTGGCTACTCACAGCGCTTTGGCATGGTATACGTTGATTATCCAACTCAGAAAAGAACATTAAAACAGAGCGCGATTGCTTATAAAAACATGTTATTAGAGCGTGCCAAGGAGACCCAATAATGGCTAAAGTTGAATTCAAAAATATTAAAAAATCCTTTGGTGATGTTGATGTGGTTAAGCATTTCGACTTTACCGTAAATGACGGTGAGTTTGTGGTTTTCTTAGGCCCATCGGGTTGTGGCAAATCGACCACGCTGCGCATGCTGGCTGGTTTAGAAACCATTACCTCGGGGGAGATTTATGTCGGCGATAAGCTGATGAATAAAGTCGACGCAAAAGATCGCGATTTAGCGATGGTTTTTCAAAGCTATGCGCTGTATCCACATATGACTGTTTACGAAAATATTGCCTTTGCACTGAAGCTGAAAGGCATGTCGAAAGTGGATATTGATGCTGAAGTACGTAAAGCGGCGAAAATGTTGGAGCTTGAGCCTCTGCTTGACAGAAAGCCAAAAGAACTTTCCGGTGGACAACGCCAACGTGTTGCCATGGGACGAGCCATGGTGCGAACGCCTAAAGTCTTTCTATTCGATGAACCGCTCTCAAACCTGGATGCCAAATTGCGTGGCGTTATGCGCGAAGAGATCAAACAGCTTCACCGTGAACTGAAAACGACCACAATTTACGTTACGCATGATCAAATTGAAGCGATGACGCTGGCGGATCGCATTGTGATACTCAAAGATGGCTATGTGGCTCAGGTAGGAACGCCAACGGATGTTTTTCAGCGCCCAGCTAATAAGTTTGTGGCGCAGTTCATTGGTAGTCCATCCATGAATATGCTTGATGCCAAATTGATCAGTAAAGACAACGCATTTTATATCGAACTTGGGGAAACACATATTCCGCTTCCTGAACGATTTAAAGCGTTGGCATCAAAGAATCTTGCGTTGCACCTTGGTATTCGTCCAACGGATATTCATTTGCGTGCTGAACATATTGATCATGAGCGTGTATTACCATTTTCAGTAAAAATTAAAGATAAAGAGTTGCTGGGAGCCAGTATCTTATTGAAAACAGAAATAGCTAAACAATCTTTGATTGTTGAAACGCAAGCCGCCGAGGTGACAACAAGTGAATTAACCTTGTACTTAGATCTCGATGCAATCCATCTGTTTGACGCGTTGAGTGAAAATTCACTAGCCAGTTAATTAGAATATATACAGCAGACAGTTATAAACCATTCAATTTAACTCCTTCACATTGTGAAGGAGATAGGGATAGTGACGATGAAATTCGGGTATTTTGATGATGAAAATAAAGAATATGTGGCAACAACGCCTTGTACACCTATTAAATGGTGCAATTATGTTGGCACCTTAAATTTTGGAGGGCTGGTGGATAGCAATGGTGGTGTTTTGCTGTGTAAAGGCGATCCTGCGCTCAATCGCATCACCAAATATATTGCTCAACTACCAAACTCCGACTTTAAAGGCTCAACCATATATCTGAAAGTGCGCAATAAAGAAGGGCATGAGGTGATTTTCTCCCCTTTTTATACGCCGGCGCTGAAACCACTGGAACATTTCGAGAATCATACTGGTTTGTCTTACACCACAATTATTTCTCAAGCTTATGGCGTCCGCTGTGAATGCACCTTTTTTGTGCCGAAAGACGATCAAGTATTACTGCAAGATATTAAAATTACTAATATCTCGGATAGCGAGTTGCACCTTGATGTTGTTCCTGTCTTTGAGTTTTCTCACTTCGATGCATTGAAACAGCTGCTTAATGCCGATTGGGTTCCTCAAACCATGATGGTAAAAGCGCATCAACAAGCGAGCGGTCACACAGTGCTAGAGCAATATGCTTTCATGAAAAAAGACGCCGCTGTCAACATTATGACGGCTGATCGTCCTGCCACGTCATTCTCTGGTGATCGGCAGAAATTCATCGGGAACATGGGCTATGGAAGTTGGGCGGAACCGGAAGCCCTCAAGCAACAAGAGCTGGGCAACGATGAGTGCTTGCGAGGGGACAATATCGGCGCTCTCAACTTAAGACTCGGCTGGTTAGCGCCAAACCAGACAGAACGAACCGTGGTGCAATTGACGCAAATGGCGAGTTTGGATGCGGCGAAAGCGATGGTGGAAAAGTATCGAGATCACCAGCAGGTTGATTTCGCCTTTGCTGAGCTTGCGCGCTTCTGGCAACGCTATCTGGCCACCATCCAAGTTGAAACGCCTGATCCGGCTATGAACTCCATGCTCAACGTGCACAATCCTCGTCAGTGCCATACCACGAAAAACTGGTCGCGTTACCTATCGCTATACCAGTTAGGATATGGCGCTCGTGGAATCGGTTTTCGTGATTCATCGCAGGATATCCTCGGTGTTATCGCACATATGCCCGATGAAGCGCGTGAATTCATCGAACGCTTGCTTTCGGTGCAGAATACCAATGGCTCTGCGATGCACCAGTTTTTCCCTTCGACGATGGAAGCCAACGCAGGCGACTCAAGGGAAGAGGAAGATCGCCCGGACTATTATGGGGATGATCATCTCTGGATAATCTATGCGGTGACTCAGTATGTGAAAGAGACGGGAGATATCGACTTCCTAGATAAGGTCATTCCCTTTTACCAGAAAGATAAGCGCGGCAATCCGCTGGAAGTGGCGCCAGTGTGGGAGCATTTGTGCCGGGCAATTCACTTTACCCAAAGCAACACTGGGCAGCATGGCCTCCCTCTGCTGGGTTTTGCCGATTGGAACGATACGGTCAATCTGCCGCGTGGGGCAGAATCGTTGATGGTTGCGAACATGTATGGCAAGGCGCTACTCGACATGTTGGACCTTTGTAAGGTACGAGGCGAGCAAGTATTGACAGAGCAGTACCACTCACACTATGAGCAGATGAAGAGCATCGTCAACTCGTTTGGCTGGGATGGCGAATGGTATGTCCGCTACTTCGACGAACGAGGTAAGCCAATCGGCTCAAAGCGAAATCAGCAGGGACAGATTTATACCAATGGTCAAAGCTGGCCTGTTATTTCAGGTTTTGCGCCCCAAGAGCGCGCAACCCAAGCTTTGAACTCCGTATATTACAAGTTGAATACGGTGAACGGCATTAAGCTATCTACTCCAGGTTACAACGGCTTCGACCCGGAGCTTGGCGGCGTTTCCACCTATCCACCCGGTGCAAAGGAGAATGGCGGCATTTTTCTTCATTCCAATCCTTGGGTAATGATTGCTGAAGCGAAGATGGGCAACGGAGATCGTGCCTACGAATACTATCGGCAAATTAACCCTGCTTCGAAAAATAACCAGCTTGATCAGTTCGAGTCGGAGCCCTACTGCTATCCGCAAAACATCCTTGGCGATGAGCACCCGCAGTTTGGCCTAGCACGGAACGCCTGGTTATCGGGGACCTCGTCATGGACGTATGTAGCTGGTACTCAGTGGATATTAGGTGTTCGTCCTGAAATGGATGGATTACTCATTGATCCCTGTATCCCGCGTCATTGGCCAGAGTTCAAACTCACTCGGCAGTTTCGCGGTGCGACTTACCATATTCATGTCAGCAATCCTCAGAATGTGAGTAAAGGTGTGATCGAAATGCGTGTCGACGGCGAGCTAGTGCTTGGAAATAAGGCGCCGATTTTCAACTCGGGTGAACATATGGTCGAGGTGCGATTGGGTTAATAAACCAAAGGGCATGCTGCATGCCCTTTGTTCCCAACTTGTTATCGCGGTTGGTAATTTGCTTGACATTGCCAGCGAAAGGTCTGGCGCTGTTTAGGGGCCAACTCCAGTAAGCCAATATGGTGGTTGAAGGCATCTGCTGGGCAACTCATGGGTTCAATGGCAATAGATGCTTCGGAGTTAGGCGTGTAAAGCTGAAGATATGGGTAGCTGGGATCTTGTTGGTAATTCAGTGAGGCAACGTGGTCTTGTCGCTGTAAGGACAGTTGAATAGGGTTACTATTATCGAAATAAAAACAATGGTTTAGCGTAACGCCATCCAGAGAGGTTGCCTGTAAGAATTGTTCGTTTGGATAAGTGAGACCAGTTGGCATGTAATCAATATGCTCAAGCTCGTGACAAAAAGGCATAGTCAAAGAACATTTTGAAAGTGGGGCTCCTAAAGAGAAATAGGGGTGCCAAGCATCACCAAAAGGCATGGCTGTGACTCCTTGGTTTTTCACTGTGGTGGTGCAACTCAACAAACCGTCGATGGTGATTGAAAATCGAATATCGATTTGAAAAGCAAATGGATAGCCGGGATGCAAACAGGAGGTTGTAAAGCGCAGACCCACTTCGGCTGATAGTTCACTTGCTTGGTTGTGAATGAGTTGAAACGGCTGGTTATAGAGTAGTCCGTGAACCGCATGTTCCGACCAAGGAAAATTAGCTGGCAACTGATAATGATGGCCTTTGTAGCAATAACGACCATGTTTAAGGCGATTTGGAAAAGGAAAGAGTTTTGCACTACGTGAAAAATAGGGATGTTCATTTATAAGCTCATCACTGGTTTGATAACCTGATATAAAAGAGAAGGGGCTGTGGTTGAATATAAATTTATTTATAACAGCACCAAATTCTGTAATTAACTCAATTTCAATACCTATCTCTGGATTGTTAATTACTATGCTATCGAACATGCCGAATTTTTCTTTACTAATTTTGAACATTGTTAATATCTCCATTTTTTATTGATATTAACAGTTGAAATGAAATATTCAATATTGGATTTAAACTATGAAGAATAAAATTCCATACACAACTTATCATGGAATAGCACGTGATTTGTGTGCGAAAGGTGACGCAGTTGAATTTATTCAACCTTGGTATACTCCGGTATCTACAACACCGGAAAATACGGGAATGGCAGTAGGGGGAATCGGCTCGACGTTTACCCTTACCCCCAAAGGTGAAACACCAAACTTTAGCTTTATTCCTGGTGTTTATGTTGACTGTTCGGAATGTTCCATTAACTTTAATGATTTTTACATTTCAGTAATGGAACCGATAAATATCGAAAATATAGCAATAAGAGATCTCGAAGAGTTAAAGCGATTTTTGCATTTCTATCCAGCACTATTTAATGGCCAAAAGCTCGACTGTGTGAGTGAAGAACGTGCCATCGAAACAATAAAAAAGAGCCTAATTAGTTCGAATTTCTACAGTGACAATCAGTCCAATTTTTTGCGTTGGAAGGTGGAGTTTACTGAAAAAACCCAAAAGCACATTGAGCAAGATGCCACCTCGCTGATGACACAACTTTTGGTTGCGATGGATTTTTTTGACGGTTTGCTCATCAACGCTTCGGCTGATTGTCTCTCTCTTACCGGTAAAAGTGTCGATCAAGTTCGCTCAATGAATAGCGAAAATATTCACTACCAAGCCTTGTACCCGATTGCTCAGTATCAGTATGCAGGCATCGACACGCTCAAAGTGACCCGCAAAGTGGTTTCACCGATAGTGAAAAATGAGCAGAAATTGTGCTCATTACCGCTGCACTGGAATCAATTTGAACTCACCAACCTATCAGATTGCACCAAATTGATCACGCTGGCACAACCACTGGAAAACTTGCTCGGTTCTACCTATGAAAAAGCCCGTCACGGCGTGCAGGATTCGGCATGTTATCTGATCAGAAATGCGATTTCACATAAGCATAGCCAGAGCAACATTGAGGATGACGATGTCGAGTTTATTGGCGCCAGTTTACGCAGCGATTCACCTTACTCATCGGATATAGAAGGAGAAGTACAGTATGGCGTTGTCGCTAGAAAAGCCGATCTTGAGTCCGGGAAGATAACGGTAACGGTAAAGCCCTCTGTCTACAGTAGTAAAGTCGAAACCCAGCTTATAAATGCATTAAAAACAGGACGCACTAGTAGCCATTTTGATCGCGGTATTTATAGTGGACGCGAGAGTGTGACTGCCTTGGTATGTGTGCAAGTGGAACTGCAGCCGGGTGAAACGGTAGACCTGCGCTATTTACAGGTGATGGATCATAGCAAGATATGGCTTGATGATTTGAGAACAGAGAAAGCATACACCAATTTCTTTCCTAAACATCAAAGAGCCACTTGGATGATAAAAGAGGTGCTGTCACAGCTTGACAAAATAGAAGAAAAAATTGTTAAGCAGCAAAATGATTTTTTATCTCTAGCCAATCAGAACATGCAGGATAAAGAGACGGCAAAGCGTTATTCAACCATGGCGATGAATACCTTGTCATTTCTCTCCGAGTCAACCGTGTGGGATTGCGAAAATAGATTTCTGGTCAAGGAGTGTGTGGATTACCCATTTTTCAACTCATTAGATGTCTATTTCTACGGCTCATTTTCAATTTTGTATCTGCTCCCTGAACTTGATGGTAGCGTGATGCAAGCTTTTGCTGACGCGATATTATCAACCGACGACACGAAACGGAGATATTGGGAATACGAAGACAAGCCGTTTGCTGAGCTGAATGACGCAAAATATGAAGGCCCACGGGCATTGTATGGTGCCGTTATTCATGATCTAGGTAGCCCGTTTGATATTAAGCCAGATGCGTACAGTTGGCATAATGTAAAAGAATGGAAAGATCTAGCGCCTAAATTTATTTTGATGGTGTACCGCCACTATCAACAAACCAAAAATAAACAACTTGTGGAGTATTGTTGGCTCGCGGTCAAAGAGAGCATCCACTATTTATCGAGCCTTATAGAAGAGGGCGATTCGCTACCTTTGGTTCATGGTACGGATGACACCTTCGATAATCTTTCCTCTCATGGCATCTCGATCTATTGTGCGAGTTTATGGGCTGCTGGCCTCAAAGCGGCGGGAGAGCTTGCGCATATTATGCAAGAACCTAGTTTAGCAGAAGAGTACAAGCAGCAATCTCAGCGCGCATTGAGTACGATTGAAAGTAGCTTATGGGATGAAAAAAATGGTTACTACCATTTTTATGCCACGCCTATTCAAACTAAGCATTTAACCGGAAAAGATTATCAGCCACTGGAAGAGTTAGGGATAGTACTGACAGGGGATTTAGTCACCGACAAGTCGATACTGAATACCTATCTTGATCGAGTCGATGAACAAAGTGATGTACCGAGAATTGAGCAAAGATTACGCAAGAAGCAGAATCTTCTTGCAACGGCTCCGTTGGCGTTTACGCGACAGTATCAAGTGATGATTCTGGACTCAGACAACAGTTTTGGTGATGCTTTGGTTGCCGATACCTATTTGAAACTTGTTGGCCTAGATGGTCTATTTCACGCGGACCGAATCGAAAGAACGTTGGAATTTATCTATGAACGTAATTTCCTTCGCAATAGCCCTAACTTGGGGGTGGCAAACATGACACTTTCTGATGGTTCTCCGCATGATGCTTTTCAAGCTCAAGATGTTTGGGGCGGGATCCAGTTTAGTGTGGCCACGGCGCTTAAGTATGCAGGAAAGAAACAGTATGCGGAGAGACTATTAGATACCGTGTATCACACCCTTTACCGTTCGGCGAAAATTCCATTTGCCGCTCCTGAAGGCTTTAACTGCTCGTTCCAAGTCACGAGTGAGCAGTTACAAAAACAGTTTTTATTGAGTAAAGAGGTAGCGGCACACTGGTTAGATCACTTAATCTCCTATCGGGCACTTCGGCCAGATCTGCGGGTCAGCCATGATTTGCTGTCGAGCAAAGCGGCGTTTTTGCAGAATCTCGCGATTTTAGGTGTGGATGAGGAAACGCTGGAACGGCTATATCATTGGTTGCTCAGTTGCGGCATGAAGTACACTGCGGGTCGATATTTTAGGCCGGGCATGATTTTTTCCTATCTATATTGTTAAGTTCAATACTACAAGGGGTTGATTTTTATGATTAACCTCTTTTTTGTTGTTTTGGGCGAGTGTAGAGTGGTATGTTAAAAAAAAGATACTAACTTGGTTGTGAGCTTCAGTGGTTTTATGAAAAGAACAGATAAAGTAAAAATGCCGACGGCTTATGAGGTGGCGAGGCTTGCCAACGTTTCTCAAAGTACAGTGTCACGCTATTTCAATCGAACCTCTTATGTGTCGAATGATAAAACAGAAAAAATTGAGCAGGCGATAAGAGAACTGGGCTATAAGCCGCCAAAGTATGCGGATAAGTTGGTCAAAACACGCTCAATGACGATTGGTGTCCTCGTGCAGAATCCTGATAGTCCGTATACGAGTAGCATTCTCATTGACATGGAAAAGCTTCTAGCGAAACATGGCTACTCTTTGCTAATTTCAGTCAACAGTTGGCAGGAAAGCTTGGTGGCGTATTCACTCGAATATTTAATGAAGAGTGATGTTGATGCGATTATTATTATTTCTGGAAATGTTGATAAAAAATTAATAGTAAAAATTTCTGAAACGATTCCCGTTGTTGCTGTAGGTTACAACATTGTTGCAGATAAGATACGTTCAATATCACTAGATAATAATCTAGGTGGATATTTAGCGACACTGCATTTAATACAGCTCGGTCATGTAAATATAGCTCATATAAAAGGTTTGCCAAATCATGATGATGCCATATATCGATATAATGGTTATGTTCGAGCGCTAAACGAAGCAGGAATCCATATCAAAGAAAAGCTAATACTTGAGGGTGACTTTAGTATTAAGAGTGGTTACGAAAAAACGGTCGAGTTGATCAAATCGAAGGTCTATTTTTCTGCTATATTCGCTGCAAATGATCTAAGTGCTTATGGTGCGATAAAAGCATTGTACGACAATGGATTCAAGGTGCCAGAAGACGTTTCTGTGATTGGGTTTGATGATTTACCCACGTCACCGTACTTTACTCCTTCTTTAACCACTCTGCGTCAGCCTCTTGAGGAAATTGGAGCGCTTAGTGCGAAGTGTGCATTGAATTTGCTTAGTGGTGAATCGGAAACTATCCGCTTGCCGCCTATTAGTTTAATTGCGCGAGAATCAACAAAATCTCGCTACCGATAAAAAGCTTATCCATACAAAACAGCCTATAGAAAAACAAGTAGCCGAGAATATTTTCTCAACTACTTGTCTGCCATTTAAAATGATATTGCTTTATTGAATATATTCATCAAGGAAACTCACTGCCCAGAAAAAAGGGGCATTCCAGTTAATTGTGATTTCATTTAAAGTCCAGGCGCCAATATCATCTTTCCAGCATGTTTGTCCTATGCATTTTCCTTTCATTGACGAGGCAACAGGATCACTGAAGCTGATCGAGTTTGGTCCACCAGACATCACACCTGGTGGAACCATAGGTGAAGAAGAGTCAGCCGCATGCGCCCAAAAACGGTGGTGTGGATTCATCAATTGACGGCTTCCGTAACCCGAGACATAAGATTGATCGAGCGGGTTTCGACCGAGAATGTAATCCATTGCATCCATTATCGCTTGGGCGTACTTTGTATCCTTGGTGAAGTCATAGGCAATACCTAAGAAAATGCTTCTGTTCATCAGGTTAGAGTTTGAACCCCATGGATACTCGCTTGCTTGATAGGGGATACGATAGCCTTCTTTCGCTATCGCCTGCTGATAAGCATCTGCTGTTGCAACGATGTTCGCACGTGCTTTACGCACTGCGTCATCTGAGAGGCGATTCGGAACAATAGCCAGTGTGAGAGTCCCAGCACCGCTCACCCCTTGCCAATATAGATCTCCGGTCGCCTCACTATCTCCAGTCGGAGTGGTTAAGTAGTACGGAGAACGCTGAATGGCTTCTTTATATTCCGTCTTACCTGTGGTGGCAAAAAGCTCTGCCGCTGCCCAATAGAACTCATCGTCTACCTTGGTATCATCGTAGGGGCCAGAACCGACAAAGTTGTCATATGCATAAACATGGCTGTTCACTTTGGCGGCTTGCCAGGCTTTTTCGGCGGCCGACAGGCAACGCTCCGCGTATTTATCATCCAGATCTCGCCATACACGTGCACATTGTGCCGCTGTTGCTGCTAGGTTCAGCGTCGCTGCAGTCGTTGGATAACTCAAATAACGCTCTTTGGGATCTTTGTGAGGAGGCAAAGGCATTCCAGTCCAAGAATCATCTGCTATCTTATGGAAAACCATGCCATTCGCATTTATGGCTGTGAGTTTAAGGTTGGTTAGCTGCTCAGATTGATCGCCGACCGGTACCCAAATTTGACGATTGTCTTGCACTTGCATGGCAAGCATAAAATCCATCATCCAACGAGACTCATCCAACAGATCATTGAATTGATTGCTGTTCTCTGGAATCTTGACTTTGCCATCAGCGAACGCGCTTTGGCCATTTTTCTTGGCAAGTTTCTCTCTTTCGTAAAAATTCATCAGAGTCCAGAGCGAAATTCCGCCGTTAACCACATACTTTCCATGGTCGCCAGCATCGTACCAACCCCCTGAAACATCGAGCGATAGATCGCAACCGGGCCAGTTATTGCCTTTTGCATCTTTTTTGTTGAAACACGTGGCAATTTCCGGTTTGTGACCTGCTGGTCGAGCTAAGTCGGCACGTTGTACATATTGCTCCTCAATATCAATGCCGCTTCGCTGCTGATAAAAGAAGGAAAGCGCATCGTACTTCATGTCACGGTAAATACTGTCATCAAGATCAAATGGGTGGCTTCGCTCACCGTTGACTTCGAGTACTACGCCTTTTGCCGAGGATTTGACATGGCTGAAATCAACAAGCTGAACCTGCTCACCAGAAGCACTATTGAGTCCAAATGGTAGCGTTTTTCCTTCGGCAATCACCGCTTTTTTCGCATCCAATAGTGCCCACGTTAAGGGGGACTTTTCTTCGGTAGCTACCGTTGCATACTTTTGCGCGCTGGTAAAATAGCCAACTTGATTCACTCGCACTTTGGCCAGATCGACTTTCTTTTCGTAAACAGGGCCAGTTAGCGAAAGCTGCTTAACGCAAACGGTGGTTGGTGCCTGAGTACCGATCTGAAAATGCAGTTGCACTTTGTCATCGTTATCCGAAGGTTTAAAAGAAAAATGAAACGATTTGAACTCGTTGGCAAGTGGAATGTCTTGGACAAGATAGCTGGTGTAGGGCGCGCCATCATGTTGGACAATGGTTTTTACATTAATGGCCTTTTGTGCCATGGCATCGAAGCGGAGGGTGTAATTTTCACCTTGTTTAAGAGCTAGACCAGATTGACCTAAAATAACATCCCACGGGTTACTTCCACTCTCTGTGAAAGATATGCAACCGATATTATCTACCGCTTTTAGCGAGCCTCCCGCCGCCCACCATCCGTCAACGCCTTGAGAGAAATCGCTGTTGGCCAGAAGGTTGATAGTCTTTGTGTTATTAAAACTAGATGTGGATGTTTCGGCAGTACAACCTGTAAGCGCAATTAAACTGCAGCTAAATAAATTTAGCACAAGTAACCGTTTTTTAATCATTTTAACCTCTTTAAAATTAAGAAGATAGAAAGCAAAAAGCGCCGTGCTTATATAAATAAACAAGTAGACAGAGCAATTTGGTATCTATCTTATAACAACCTTTTCGATGAGAACTCAATCGTATAATCAATAATATGTGAGTGTTGCTATCTTTTTAATACCTCTGATGAAAGCACATCGATTTATTTCAAATCACTCCAAGAAAGTTTTTCATGGATATCGGTTGAACGTGATCAAGACCAAACTTGAGATCAAAGATATTATTGTGCCTGACAAATACCAGTCTCAAATCTAGACAAAAAAAATTCATAACCACTAAAGTTGAAAACACTGTAATACAAGAAATCATTTCAAAGAGTGGTAGTGATAAAAATGCTTTAACTTAAAATTATTGGAGACGAGGATTATGCTGATTAGACTGTTTATTTTTACTGTTTTGACCAGCACTGCTTTTTTTAACAGTGCGTTTGCAATGGACTGGAGTGGTTTTCAGTGGTCTGTTTCTGATGGTTGGAAGAACCAAGGAAGCGAATTCGACTGTACTTGGAGCTCTGGAAATATCTGGAAGGAAAACGATCTTCTCATACTTCATGCGAAACACGACAACGGGTTTAAAACCTGTGCAGAGATGCGTACATACGCATATATGCGCAAGGGTCGTTATGAAGTTGAAATGCAAGCGGGTTCAGTTCCAGGAACGATCAGTTCGTTCTTCACGTATGTTGGCGAATCAGGAAGGGAAAGCCATTACGAAGTTGATATCGAACTGATGGGAGGAACCAACCTATTGCATACCAATATATGGATTAAGGGGCAGCAATCTCCTGTTGATATTGATTTAGGACGTTATGGACTATCTATTTGGAATATGGAGAAATACGCATTTTCAATTGATGAATATGGTGTGACTTGGGAAGTTTTCAACCGAAATAGCAATAGCTGGATTCAAGTTCGGCGTGCAAATGCCAAGGTGAGCAGTTATATGCAGCTATTTATAAACAACTGGATCAGTGCCAATCGTCATTTTCCACCTAGCTCTTATAATTGGCTTCCAGTTTATGCAAAGTATCGCAATGTTAAGGTTACACCCTGGGAATAATTCAAGTTGTTTTAAATTATATTTTTTATAGAGTAGAAATTATGAAATCATGTAATGGCAAAGTTATTATTTTATCTATTTTGTCTACCTCAATGGTTGGTTGTGACTTTGATAAAGAAATTAAAAGTCTAGAAGTAAAACAAAGTGAAGAACTGATCTTATTGGGAACGCAAGCAAATGTGAGCTTTACTTCCTGGATACAATCTGAAAAAGATAATTGGAATCTTACACAGGTCAATGGTGCACAGGTTTCAATGAACAGTATCGGTGCTGTGCTGATTAACAACAATGGTGAAAGAGACACCGCTGATGTCCAAGTTTCCGGAAATGGCAGTGGCATGTATATGATCAAATCAGACAGCCCACTTAATTTGGAGAAATACAGTTCAGGTTACATAGCGTTTAAAATCCGCCCGAAAAGTGCGTTTCCGTCGTCATTTTCAGTCTCAATCGATAATGAATGGCCCAATAGAAGTAGCTTGCAACTGTCAAATATTCTTACGGAGTCAGGCAAGTGGGCAAGCGTAACCATTCCGGTAAACTGCATGAAACCAGTCGATGGAGCGACAGAGATAGATCTAAAAAGCGTCGCTACGCCTTTTCACCTCGATGTGAAAGAGAAATTTGATTATGAAATTACTGACATAATCTATAAGTTGAAAGAGGAAAAACCGACCATTGATCCTGTTTCGTGTGACGTTGCTAAAGATAGTGATACTCCTGCTGAGGTTATTCCGAGTTTACAAACAGATGAAGTTGCTTTGTATTACTTCGGAAATAAGAACGGGGCACAAGATTTGAGCGAAATGTATCCCGTAAACAGTTTCGGAGCAAATGTAGAAAACACCAATCAGATTGTTCATGCTGCATTTTCGCAAAATGGAGGCGTTTTCTTAGGTAAAGATGATGCAAATAGCGACCTATCGAACTATTCAGAGAATCTCTTAGCCATTGATCTAAATATCTCAAGCTACGGTGACTCAGATAACATCCAACTTCGTATAGATGGCAGTAGTGTCGATTTTGGCCGATTTATGACTATCGACAAATCTCTTATCCCAGAGGGCTCGGCATGGCATCGATGCCATTTTCCGATTTCATCATTAATACCGATTGAGAATCTATCTTCTGTTAATAAAGCCATATACCTATCGGGTGTTTGGGATAGTATGAATGGGTTAGACTTTAGTTTTACTAATGTTGCCATAAAGAAAATCCCTAGTGATTTTGACGCCTCTCGGGCTTGTGAAGAAATAAAATAACTCTGTCGGAGTTATTTATTGCAGATTGGTTTATTTATCTATCTATGGATAAAACAATGTATTAAATAGCATTGTTATCTAACTATACCCAGAATTCAAAATATCTTATTACCTAATAAAGGTAAAAATTTGCGCGATTAGTTTAAGTAAAATATTAAGGATAATGAAATGAAAGCAATGAAATTCCTTCCTACTTGTATTGCTGTGACTCTTCCTCTTTTTTCAGCGTCTATTTATGCTGCCGATGTCGAGGGGTTTAATTTTTCTGGCTACGCCCGCTATGGTGCAGCATTTCAAGGTAGCGATGAAAAAACTGTGAACACAGCCGGGGCATTGAATGGCAATGCAACAGGCAGGCTCGGGAATGAAAACAACGGCGGCGAGTTTAGCCTAAGCAGAACATTCACCGGAGAACAAGGCGCGAGATGGGATATTGTTGTAATGTTCGATCACTACTCTGACTCTTCATGGGCCACTACGGGTGGGGTTAAACTCAAGAAAACCTACGCTAGTGTTACCAACTTCGTCTCTTCACAGCCGGAGTTAAGAGTGTGGGCTGGCCGCGATTTTCATCAACGAGCGCAGACCGATCTTAACGATTATTTTTGGATGATGCACGACGGACAGGGTGGAGGCTTCTACAACCTAAACTTAGCCGGAGTGAAGCTCGATATGAGTATTGTCGGTCAGGTAGAAGGCGACATGGTTGGTGATAGCGGAAAATATGCACTCACCACGAAACTGCATGATATGAAAATATTTGGTCTAGCGGATCTTGCTCTGTACGCAAACTACGGTTTTGCTTCGGAAAAAGCGAAGGAACAACCTTATTACGATATTGATTCTTACCAAGTAGGTGGGGAGATTTCTGCCGGAAAGCACAAGTTGATTGTACGTTATTCTGACAATGCCAAAGACAGTGTTTTCGATATGACCGAAGACCAGAAAGCATTATTATTCAGCTTTAACGGTGAGCAGGAAATCTCCAATGACTTTGGTGTTCAATACTTGGCAGCCTATCAGTCCCTAGACGTCGCTGACTTTAATGACAGAGTAAACTACAACGTAATTGTTCGCCCCACTTATGCTTGGGATAATATGAACTCAACATGGTTGGATACTGGCTTCAGTTTAGTTGATTACAAGCATGTTGATGCAAAAAATAGCTCTTGGAAAGTAACACTTTCACAGAATATTGCTATTAGCTCAAAGACTGGTGCACGTCCTATGTTGCGTTTCTATGCGACAATCGGCAAAGCAGACAATGAGTACATCGGCTTTGACTCATCGACAGGCCAAATGAAATCAAGCAATTTAGATACCGCGACTTTTGGTGCAATGTTCGAAGCTTGGTGGTAAGAGGCTTTTAACCAATCAGTGATTTTTCTCAAAAATAATGGGTATCTAGAATACCCATTATAAAACGTTTAGGTTGCGAATGATGTCTTCTCTTGTTTCAAAAATTTATGCTGGATTCTTCTTTATTATACTATTTATGATAGTGTCTTCTGCTATTTCTATAGTCAGTAATGAGAGACTAATTTCCAACTTTGAATTTCTAACTAGGACGTCAACTCCACTTATGATGGAATCGTCAAATTTAAATATCAAACTGCTAGACATTAATCGTGCACTTACCCCTTTCTTTTCTTCACAATATGTTGATGAACTTCCCGAGTTTGAATCTAAAATTGAGGGAAAAATAGATTACTATAGAGATCAATTGAAAAAGGTAGAAACATTATCCTCAGATGATGAACAGTTCAGAGATAGAATAGAAGAAGGTGTTATTTACAGCGAACTATTGATTGACAAACTGCGAGCTTTACTAAGTTCGTTTAAAATATATCTGACAGATAAAAATGATAATATTGCTCAACAGATAGATTTCAGAGTTTTTTTGTCAGAGCTTTATAACAATTTAAATGAAAGTTATAATTCATCTTCAAAAATAAATGTCAAAGAGTCCATATCTGGCTTACTTCATCAAGTCAGATTTATATCCAGTGAGGTTGATTACCTTTTTTATTTACGTGATTCGCTAGAGTTCAGTTCGATCGAGCATAGATTAAATAATAGAAAAAGGCTATTAGCTGAAGCGATTGATAAGTTAAAGTTAGGTGAAATTTCACACTATAAGGATAATGAAAAGCTATTATCAACACTTGAAGAGCAACTTTTTGATGATACTGGTGTTGTCAAAGAGCACATGAGGTTAGTCAGGCAGAGTGAAGATCTTTTTGAATCGAGAAATATGATAGAAGTAATGCTTGATAAGCAAGTTACTATCATCAATTCTCTTTTGGAATATTCCCAAGATCTTTCACGCGTTCATTATGATAAGTCACTCAGTAGTTATCAATATTCGCTTACTTATATCATACTTATTACGATCTTTTCTGTGGTTATTTCTACTTTAATTGGTGTAAGCATTGCTCGTATGATATCCAAAGCCAGTAAAGCCGTTAACTCCACACTTAGTAACATAGAAGAAAAAGATCTATCAGTTCGGGTAAGTTACTCACAGAACGATGAATTTGGTGCCATATCTAATAAAATTAATTCTGTTATCGATCATCTCGCTATTATGATTGCCCAGATACGAGAATCAGCAAACGATTTGAATCTCGCATCGGTTGAAAATCAAGACATCAGTAAATCACTGAATTATTCCGTGCTGGAGCAAACAAAGCAGACGCAAGTCGTCGCGGATGTAATGACAGAAATTGAACACTCTGTAGAAGAGATTACCACTTTCGCTAGGCAAACTCTGTTAACCATTCAAGATGCCGTTGAGAGTTCGCATTCTGGTCAGGACACGATGGCGAAAAATCTCCAATTTTTGCAGGAGTTATCTGACAATATGCTCTTATTTATCGAGACTATTGTTCAACTTGATTCTGAAAGCCGAAATATAGAAACCATTTTGCATTCGATAACCAGTATCTCAGAACAAACGAACTTGCTTGCACTAAATGCAGCGATTGAAGCAGCTCGTGCTGGTGAACAAGGAAGAGGCTTTTCTGTTGTTGCAGATGAAGTTCGCTTGTTGGCTTCTCAGTCTGCAGAGTCAGCAAACTACATTCAAAAGATAGTTAGGCAGTTTCAATCTAAATCCCAACAAGCGGTGGCACTTATTAATCACTCTAATGCTGCAATGGAGAGCTGTAAAAATCAAACGTTAGAGGTAGGGAATGTGTTATCAAAGATCCATCACATGTTGGGCGTTGTAGAAGCCAATAGTCATCAGGTTGTTATCAAAACCGATGTTCATAATCAATTAACTTCTCTTGTCGCAGGTAATATTGAAAGTATACAAAGCTTGTCCAGTAAAAACGCTCAGTTCTCAAGAAAATTGGCTGAATCGGCAGTTAATCTGGAAGCTATGGCTGATGGCCAATCAAAATTAACCTCCAGTTTTTCATTATAGTTTTTCTCTAGCCGTATCTGAGTGAGCTCAAAAGAGAAAAACCTCATACGGCATGGATGCAGTATGAGGTGAAAAGAATATTTTCTATCCGGAAAGCTTCGCTTTATCGAGACATGGCAAGTTAGCGAAGCTGAGTGACAAAGGTTCCCTCCGGCAAGACGGGAAGATACTTCTGGTAAAACTCGTGATAAGCCCGGCTAGGATTGAGATCGGCAAACAGCTCTGGATAGAGCGCCTTGGTATAAAATTGAATCATGGCGCCATCCATGATGGTGCGACAGGCACCGTGATAAGCGGCATACATGCGGTTGTTTTTCACCGCAGAGAGCGTGGACCAGCCAAGACGTTGTTTGAAGCCTTGCAACGCTGCTTGCGCTTTTTCTTCAGCAACGCCTTGACCAATAATCATTGAACTATCAGAGCTTCCAGATTCGTAACCAGTGATGACGATGACGTCTGGATTGCTGGCAATTATTTGTTCCGGGTTCATTTGGCCCCACCATTCAACATAAGGGGTGGCGATGTTGTCTCCCCCCGCAGTGGTTGCGATAGCTCCCCACATGTTCTTACCGAATGTATAGCCGATGTCATTGATGCCGCTTGCGCCGAACTCTGTGTAGATCTTGGGTTTTGGCAGGTTGGCTTTCTCTAGGCGCTCAGTGATCATGGCTGCATTTTGCGCATAGTCTTGAGCAATTTTTTCGGCTCTTTCTGTTTGCCCAGTAATAACACCAATTAATTGGGTACTTTTTACATGTCGCTCAATGGTCTGAGCATTATAGTCAACCACAAGCACTGGAATCCCCATTTCTTCCAATCGAGTCACTTCGTTAGAGAGTGCCTTATATTGCCAATCAGCGAGCATAATCAAATCAGGGCTTAAACTGATCACTTTTTCTAGTGAAAAGGCGTTGGTGTCTACTCGGCCAATCTCAGGAATTTTGTCTAAAGAAGGGCGGTGTTTAACGTACATCTCCCAATTTGTTGGCCGAGCTTGCCAAATGTACTTTGACATTCCAACGACCTTATCAAATGCCGCTTCTGTACCAATCGCCATGTAATCCTCAGGGTAAAATCCAACGATCACGCGTTGCGCTGGCGCGTCGAAAGTGACTTCGCGCCCCAGAATATCAGTCACAGTGGTCACAGCAGAGAACGCTGCGGAGCTAAACACAAGCGAAGCGATCATCAATAGTTTTTGATGCATATACAATCCTATTCATTTATTAGTTCGTTTTTTTTTAACAGGCCTGTGGTGAAGGCTTGGCATTATAGGAATATGTTCAATTAATATGCAAACCATTCTCATTTTGATTCACGTTTTTAATGATTATTGATAAACCTGATGTTACAATTTTCTCGGCACAGATAAGTTTGATTGGATGTTTTTCAAACCAATAAGTTATTGAATAAATGGTAAGTGAAAGTAAAAGCCACAATCTCTTCTTGGTCCGTCAACTCGGCATCCGTTCAGCCCTAATGGCCGATTGGGGCGTGAAAAATGAGCTACGTGACAGTGTTTTGCCCCGCTTCTTTTGAGTAAAGCGCGGTTTGTTTGGATTGGTAGGTTGTAAACATGTCTTTAGAAATGGTCCAGCAAATCGTACTGGCACAACGTAAAAGCGAGCGCCGTCGCAGCGTTATGCTGATCGCCTTTGGTCTCTTACTGTTGAGCTC
This sequence comes from Vibrio navarrensis, assembly GCF_000764325.1. Lineage (NCBI taxonomy): Bacteria > Pseudomonadati > Pseudomonadota > Gammaproteobacteria > Vibrionales > Vibrionaceae > Vibrio > Vibrio navarrensis. Next base: position 2,373,047 of record NZ_JMCG01000001.1, read on the forward strand.
TTTTGTGCTTGATTTGATGACAGGCCCTTCGCTTATTGATGTCACTTCAGTGTTACATACGCTTTTAGAGTGGGTTGGGCTGCCATTCCAAGTCGAACCTTCTACGCAAGTTATTGTAAAAAACTTGCGTTTGCCCATCGCCCTCATGGCCATTTTTGTTGGTGGTTCGCTTGGTGTGGGTGGGGCAGAGATGCAGACGCTGCTGAACAACTCTATGGCTAGTCCTTATACCTTAGGGATGGCCGCAGCTGCTGGTTTTGGAGCGGCATTAGTGCTCTATTTGGGGCCATTAGGCATCAATAGCCATTTTGCGGTGCCGCTTGGGGCTTTTATTTTTTGTATGATTTCGGCTTGTTTTCTTTTTGCTTTAGCCTCCGTTCGCCATGTAGGGACTGGACAGTTGATATTAGCGGGAATAGCTTTACTGTTTTTATTTCAGTCATTGCTTTCGCTGGTACAGTTCATCTCTTCGCCAGAGTTAAGTCAGCAAATTTTATTTTGGCTATTTGGCAGCTTATCCAAAGCAACTTGGCAAAATTTGACCATCACGGCTTTGGTCGTCAGCATAAGCTTTTTAATATTGCTAAAGGATGCATGGAAGCTGACGGCGCTTCGTTTAGGTGAAGAACGAGCCAAAAGTTTAGGCGTGAATATCACTCACTTACGCCTAAAAACGCTTTTCATCGTCGCTGTCATGACCGCTACTGTAACAAGTTTTGTTGGTATTATTGGTTTTGTCGGAATTGTTGCGCCGAATATCGCCAAAATATTGGTTGGAGAGGACCAACGTTTCTATCTGCCGCTCTCCTTTCTCGTAGGGGCATTTCTACTCTCAAGCGCGTCGGTATTGTCCAAAGTCATCGTCCCGGGTGCACTTTTTCCGATCGGCATAGTTACGGCGATTATTGGTGTTCCTTTCTTTTTCTGGTTGATCATTGGGAGGCAGCGCTAAGATGATTGAAGTCAAGAATCTCCACGTGCGCTTTGGCGAGTTAACGTTAGCAAAAGAAGTCAGTTTCACTCTCAAACCGGGTCAAGTGACGGCGATACTCGGCCCGAATGGCACGGGAAAAAGTACCTTGCTAAAAACACTCTTTGGTGATGTCAACGTAGATCAAGGCGAAATCCTCTTTAATCAGCATTCGTTATGCAAGAAGCAACTTAGCAGTTGGCGCGCTCGATTTGGTTACATGCCACAAGATATTCATCTGGATGTCAATTTAACGGTCATTGAAGTGATCTTGTTAGGACGTCTTGATGCGTTAAGCATGCGTATTGATGATGCTATGCTTCATGATGGCATTGCCATTTTGGGCAGTTTAGGCATTGAGCATTTAGCTCACCGAGATGTAAGAACCTTGAGTGGAGGACAGTGTCAGATGGTGCTGTTTGCCCAGGCGTTAATGCGTCAGCCCGAAATTGTTATGCTCGATGAACCTGTTAGCGCTTTAGACCTGCATCACCAGCATGTTTTACTTCAACATTTGGTCAAGCAGACAAAACTTAAAAACTACATCAGTATCATGGTATTACATGATTTAAACTTGGCAGCACAGTATGCAGACAACTTATTGGTGATGAAGCAAGGTGAGTTGGTCGCTCAAGGCCACCCGAGCAAGCTGTTAACATCTGAACTTATCCATCAGTTGTATCAGGTTGAATCGGATGTTCTCTTTGATGAACAAGGTGTTCCATTTATCCGCACACGGCGACCAGCCGAGACTGCACATTGACGGTGGCTGAGCGCTCAGTGCCGAGATGGTGCTGAGCGCGATAATCTTAGAGCACACAATACTTGGCGTAAGAGGTCGCTTCTTTCGCTGTCCAGTCACCTTTGGATTTTTCGTCCATATCTTCGCACCAGCTTTGGCTGCCAACCTCATTGTTGAGTAAGCAGTGCTTGGCGAAATCCAAGGTGTTTTGCGTATTCCACTCGCTTTTGGGTTTTTCGCGCATCTCATCACACCAACTTTTGCTACCGACTTCCGTACAGGCAGAAAGGGTTAGTAGGCTTAAAAGGGCCAATAGTGTTGTTTTCATTGCTTCCTCTTCTGGAGTTCATATTTACCGACGCTACTATACCGAATGCTTTGAGAACTGTGTTAAATCAACGCGAAAAGATCCGTTGCTCTGCTTGAGCGAGAGGCATAAAAAAGCCAGCCGTAGTGCAGCTGGCAAAGGCAGTATGTGCTTGGCTACTGGTATTGCAGCTCAAGCGCTTGCGCTTTTTGAAAGCAAGGATGGGCGGCGAGCGTTTCGCTGTAGCGCGCCAGATTCGGGTAGTGCGTCAGCAAACCAAACTGTGCGGTGATCTCAACAATGAACGACATCATGATGTCGGCGCCAGTCAGCTTCTCGGCCACAAGGTAGGTTTTGCCTTGGAGGCTTTGCTCTACGTAGCTCAGTATCTTGCTGATCTCACTGTCTGCATACGGTGCTAAGAACTTGGTTTCTGCCCCGTCCTTGAGGAGAAACACTTTCAGTAGCAAGGGCAACATACCGGAGCTTTCGGCAAAGTGTAACCATTGCAGATACTCAATGTATTCCTTGCTCTCTTTGGCTGGTGCTAAACGCTCGGCGGCGTGTTTACCAATCAGATATTCTGTGATGGCGCCGGACTCGGCGATCACTTGACCATCCTCTTCAAGCACCGGCGATTTACCCAGTGGGTGGATCGCTTTCAGCTCGGGCGGTGCTAAAAAAGTGACACTATCACGTTGATACGGGACGATTTGATACTCAACGCCCAGCTCTTCCAGCAGCCAAATAATACGTTTAGAGCGGGATTTATTCAGGTGATGCAAGGTGATCATCATCGTCTCCTAGCGTGGTTGATTGGTTTGCACAACCAGCTTGCCGAAGTTCTTCCCTTCAAGCAGGCCAATAAAGGCGTCGGCGGCATTTTCTAAACCTTGCACTAAATGCTCACGATAATGAATCTTACCTTCGGCCAACCACCGTGACATATCCGCAGCAAATTCGCCGTAGCGATGGGCGTAATCATCAAAAATGATAAAGCCTTGCATCTTTATGCGCTTGATCAGTAGTTGCGCCATCAACATCGACATGCGATCCGGGCCTTCAGGCAGTGAGGTTGCATTATATTGTGAAATGAGTCCACACAGAGGCACGCGCGCACCGCTATTGAGCAGCGGCAAGACGGCATCAAACACTTTACCGCCGACATTTTCAAAATAGATATCAATGCCTTTATCACACACGCGAGCGAGCTGCTCGGCAAAATCTGCGGCTTTGTGGTCCAAACACTCGTCAAACCCTAAGGTTTGCTTGGCAAACTGGCATTTCTCCTCGCCGCCTGCAATACCAATCACGCGGCAGCCTTTGAGTTTGCCAATCTGCCCAACCATAGAGCCAACCGCGCCTGTTGCAGCAGCCACCACCAGTGTGTCGCCCGCTTTGGGCAGGCCGATATCTAATAAACCCATGTAGGCAGTAAAGCCCGGCATACCCATAACGCCCAGCGCGTAAGAGGGATGGGCTGGTGTTTTGCCGAGTTTAATTAAGCCTTCACCGTTGGAAAGGGCGTAATCTTGCCAACCGGTGTACGCCAACACCCATTCACCGACTTCAAATTCTGGATGCTGTGAGGCCTCGACTTGGCAGACGGTACCACCGACCATCACTTGATCAATCGCCACTGGCTCGGCGTACGACTTAGCGTCGCTCATGCGGCCGCGCATGTAAGGATCAAGAGACAGATAAACCGATCGAAGCAAGATTTCTCCGACCGCGGGCGAGGGGATATTACTTTGAACTAAGCGAAAGTTTTCCGCGCTCGGTGCGCCCACTGGGCGTGAAGCGAGGACGATTTGACGATTTGTAGAGAGAGCCATGTCTTTTCCTTTTTTATTAGACCAGTCGTCTAGTGTTGGTTGCAAAAAATCCCGTCCACAGTGGGACGGGTTAATACGGATTGGTTACGCCTGAACGCGCAGTATCTGTTTGGTGGAGGCCAAACAGTGTTCTAAATGGTGTTGATCTTGCATTAATTTATTGAGCAAGCTTGCTCCAAGCCATTGCTGATAGAGCTGCTGCGCGGTGGCTGTGGCATCCGCAACCTCAATGGAGCCATCCTCGATACCACGCTGGATGGCCTCGGCCAAGGTGGCGATCACACGCTGTGCGCCAACAGACAACGCATGGCGCATGCTGTCTGAGAGATCGGACACTTCTGCACTGAGTTTTACCACCAGACAACGGTTGGCGTTGCAAACCCCTTGTTCAACCGTTAACCAGCGAGAAAAGTAATCAAGCAAACTCTGGTAGCCTGATTGCGCGCGGTTGCCGACAATTGCTTCTAACTGCGCAAGATAATGTTGGAAGTAGCTTTCAATTAGAGCCTGACCAAACTGTTCTTTCGATTTGAAATAGTGATAAAACGAGCCTTTGGGTACGCCCGCTTCTTTGAGCAACAGGGAAAGGCCAACGGCGGTGAAGCCTTGGTTAACGACGAGTTGGTAGCCAACATTGAGGATTTGCTGGCGAGTATCGGAAGTTTTACTGTTCATGTTGAGCACTATAGATGAAATTAGACCAGTCGTCTAATTTGGCGTTTAAACAAAAAAGGCCAAAGCCACAAGCAAAAAACAAACACCGCCGAAAGGTTCGGCGGTGATGAAAATCAAGACATGGCGCAAGAAGTCGTTCAGACCACTACTTCATGATGCGGGCTTTAAAATTACGCCCTTTCATTTTGCCATTTTGCAGTTGTTGTTCGGCCTGCTTAACCACAGAATTGTCGACCGCCACATAAGAGACCATCGGCAGGATATTGATCTTTCCGATCAATTTTCCATCGATGCCCGCTTCTTTGGTCAATGAACCGAGAATATCCCCAGCGCGTACTTTCTCTTTTTTGCCACCAAGGATCTGAATGGTGCGCATCGCTGGATAATAGGGTTTGTGATTTTCAGGTTGCGGCAACTTAGCCGGGTGCACGTCAATACCCATATATTCTTCAATGCGTTCAATGCGATACAGCTCTTTCTCACTGTAAAAGCTGATGGCAATCCCTTTCGAACCGGCGCGACCTGTACGGCCGATACGGTGCACATGCACTTCTGGATCGCGTGACAGCTCGAAGTTGATCACCGCATCGAGGTTATCAACGTCCAGTCCACGCGCCGCCACATCGGTAGCGACCAGAATTGAAATGCTCTTATTGGCGAACATGGTTAGTGCACGTTCGCGTTCGCGCTGCTCCATATCACCGTGTAGCTCGATCACGCTGAATTTGCGATTGTGCAACTCATCCGTCACGTTTTGCACTTCTTTCTTGGTGTTGCAAAAGACCACACAAGATTCTGGACGATGGGTGAGAAGCAATGCTTCCAGTGCATCGTCACGCTCTTCTGTGCTTTCTAGTTGATAGAAACGTTGCTCGATGGTTGATTGCTGATGAGTCGATTCGACTTTGACCCATTTCGGCTGTTTCATCACTTTGGCGGCGATGGTTTCGATCTCGCTCGGGAAAGTGGCGCTGAACAGCAAGGTTTGGCGCTGGCTGGGCGCGGCATCTATGATGGCGTCGATGGCATCTTGGAAGCCCATTTCCAGCATGCGGTCAGCTTCGTCCAATACCAGCGTATTGAGCTCGTCTAAGTTGATGCGTCCTTTGGACATGTGATCCAAAATGCGTCCCGGTGTGCCAACCAGAATATGGGCACCATGTTCGAGTGAACCGATTTGCGGCCCCATTGGCATACCACCGCACAGTGTTAGCACTTTAATGTTGTGAATGCCACGCGCCAGCGTGCGAATTTCACTGGCGACTTGGTCGGCGAGTTCTCGTGTTGGGCACAGTACCAAGGATTGCACGCGAAAGCGCTGCACATTGAGGTTGCTCAATAAGCCCAAGGCAAATGTTGCGGTTTTGCCCGAGCCAGTTTTGCCCTGACCGATCACATCTTCTCCCGCCAAGACCGACGGCAGGCTTTGCGCTTGAATTGGCGTCATCTCGGTGTAGCCTAAAGAATCGAGCGTTACTAGCAGTTCATCTTTGAGCGGTAAGGTAGAAAAAGGAGTCGTCACGTTGCAAACCTCGCGTGGAAAAAGTGCGTCTTGGGGCGCGTACTATACCGAGTTCTGATGAAATAAAAACAAAAAACGCGTTACAGAACGCATTTTAGTTATTTGGAGAAAAGCGTACGAGAAAAAGAACAAAGCCCTGTCAGAGGACAAGGCTTTGGAGCATCAACGAATCAGTAACATTGGCACGTGAGATTCGGCCAGCAGCCGAGTGGTATTGCTGCCTAAGAAAAACTGGCGCAATTTAGAGTGGCCGTATGCGCCCATCACAATCATGCCCAGTTGATGCTGTTGCTGATAATCTAAGATGGCGCGATGAACGTCGCCTTGCAAAGTGGCTTGCGTGACCTCAATGCCGCTTTCACGCAATGTCGCCGCGGCTTGGTTAAACGCTTGCGCTTTATCGTTGGCATCTTCCACCATGATCAAGTGGCAAGCCATTCCTGCAAGGAGCGGAGTCTTAAGCGCCTTTTCGACTAATTTCTGGCTGACTTCGCTGCCGTCAAACGCCAGCAAGTAGCTGGTTGGCTGCACAAACTGGCCTGTTGCCACTAGGATATGAGCTTTGATTGAACGAACCACGCTTTCGAGTTGTGAACCGATCGCTAAGGTGTCGTTTTTATGCAAATCGCCTGACTTGCCCACCACCAAAACGCGAGTCTCAGCTTCCAAATCCAATAAGGTTTCCAACAAACGACCATGTTTTTGCAGCTTAGTCACATCGTGCAAACCCGAGCTGTGCAGTTGCTCTTGCAGATCATTTAGCAGCGCTTTGCCATGCTGTAGGGCGACTTTGGCGCGCTTTTCATCCAGTTCCATCAGCTCTTGCAGCAGGTACTCACGGCTGCCAAGGCCGATGTTGCCCGACAGCTCACTCGTCGTTTCTTGCTCTGATTTGTCGAGCACATGCAGCAGGGTGAGCGGGGCGTTAAGGCTTTTCGCCGTCCAAGCGCCGAGCTCAGCGACAGACTGCGAGTAAGTTGAACCATCGATACAGGCGATAATATGGGTCATGATGTGCTCCTTAATGTCCGCCCATGAGTTTTTCTACTTCTTCTGGTTTATCGTGAATGCCAAATTTATCCACGATGGTCGCGGTGGCTTCGTTCATGCCGATGAGATTCACTTGGGTGCCTTCGCGGCGGAACTTAATCACCACGCGATCTAAAGACGAAACCGACGTAATGTCCCAGAAATGCGCCGCAGAGAGATCGATAGTGACACGCTCCAGAGCCTCTTTGAAGTCGAACGATTGCAAAAATTGATCTGAAGAGGCAAAAAAGACTTGTCCAACAATCTGATAAGTACGTTCTTCGCCATTTTCAGCCAGTTGGCTTTTCACCACCATGAAACGGCCAATTTTATTGGCAAAGAACAGAGAGGCTAGTAGTACGCCGACAAACACACCGATGGCTAGGTTGTGAGTCACGACTACGACAGCGACGGTAGCGATCATCACAATATTGGTCGACAGCGGGTGGGTTTTCAGCTCTTTGACTGAGCTCCATGAGAAGGTACCAATCGAAACCATGATCATCACGGCAACCAGCGCAGCCATTGGGATCTGTTTGAGCCAATCACTCAAAAACACCACAAAGATGATGAGGAACAGGCCCGCGCAGAAGGTCGACAGACGGCCACGGCCCCCCGATTTCACGTTAATAATGGATTGGCCGATCATGGCACAGCCGCCCATACCGCCGATAAAACCGGTTGCAATGTTGGCGATACCTTGGCCCTTGCACTCGCGGTTCTTGTCGCTGCTGGTGTCGGTCAAGTCATCGACAATCGTTGCGGTCATCATCGATTCAAGCAGGCCAACAATCGCCAATGCAAAGGAATAAGGCAAAATGATCATCAGCGTTTCGAGTGTCATCGGCACATCTGGCCAAAGGAAAATCGGCAGGGTGTCGGGCAGTTCACCCATATCGCCAACGGTGCGCACATCAATACCAAACGTGATGGCCACTGCCGTTAAGGAGATGATGCATACCAAAGGCGAAGGGAGCAGTTTGCCGACATAAGGCACGTACGGGAACAGATAAATAATTCCGAGGCCAGCGGCGGTCATGGCGTAAACGTGCCAAGTGACGTTGGTCAATTCCGGCAATTGCGCCATAAAAATCAAAATAGCCAGCGCGTTAACAAAACCCGTGACGACGGAACGGGAAACAAAACGCATCAGATCACCCAGTCGCAGGTAGCCAGCGATGATCTGAATCACTCCCGTCAAGACGGTGGCTGCGAGCAAATATTGCAAGCCGTGTTCTTTGACTAAGGTCACCATAACGAGTGCCATGGCTCCGGTCGCCGCTGAGATCATACCCGGACGTCCGCCAACAAACGCGATGATCACCGCAATACTAAAAGAGGCATAAAGGCCGACTTTCGGGTCGACGCCTGCAATGATCGAAAACGCAATGGCTTCCGGCACGAGTGCTAGGGCCACCACGAGGCCTGCCAGCAAATCTCCTCGCACATTGGAAAACCAATCGCGCTTGATGGTATGTAACATGTTCATTCTCTATAAAAGGTTGCAATAAAAAGTGGGGAACAAAGTCTTTGCAAAAAGGATAAAGCAGAGTTGATCGCTGAGTTTACGGCTTCTCTTTTGCTGCACTTTGTTAAAAGTGTGATCTTAATCATTGCTCACCCATAGGTCAACCCAATGTCAGAATGGAAGAAGTGGCCCCCAATTTTCGGACATGACTTTAAGTGGTCGATCTGTTTTGATAGTACCCAACAATACAGGGACAGATTATGACTAGAAAACGTAGAAACCACTCTCCTGAGTTTAAAGCTAAGGTGGCTCTCGATGCCGCTAAAGGCGATAAAACCGTCGCTGAGCTAGCTCAGAAATATAACCTGCACGCTAACCAGATCTCAACATGGAAAAAGGAGCTGCTTGAAAACGCAGCCATGATTTTTGCCACCGAAAATCACTCAGGAAAAGAGAGTTCCGAAGATGTGGACAAACTTCACGCCAAGATCGGTCAATTGACCATGGAAAATGATTTTTTGGCCAAAGTGCTCGGTCGTTAGACCGAGCCCAGCGAAAGAGTTCGCTGGTTAAATCCACCCCATTGCCGATAAAGCGCCAATGTGAGCTGCTCAATATTGCTCGCTCTACCGCTTACTATCAGCCCATCGGACTCTCTGCTGAGGAGATCACGTTACGACGTATGATTGACGAAATTCATCTGCAGTATCCGTTTATGGGCAGTCGGCGCATTCGAACTGAGCTGGCTAAAAAGGGCCATAGCGTTAATCGTAAGCGTGTTGTTCGACTCATGCGCGATATGGGGATTGGGGCGATTTATCCCAAGCCCAAAACGACGCTGGCTAACAAAGCACACAAGGTGTATCCCTACCTGTTGCGTGATATCGAAGTCACTTACCCAAACCAAGCTTGGGCGATTGATATCACGTACATCCCGATGGCGAAGGGGTTCCTGTACCTCGTTGCGATTATCGACTGGTATAGCCGCAAAGTGCTGGCTTGGCGACTATCCAACACCATGGACACGAGTTTTTGTATCGAAGCGCTTGAGGAAGCGCTGAAGCATTATGGGCCACCTGATATCTTTAACTCAGATCAAGGCAGCCAGTTTACCAGCACAGAGTTCACACAGAAGTTAATTGAACATGACATACGTATAAGCATGGACGGGAAAGGCCGCTGGGTTGACAATGTTTTCATTGAGCGATTATGGCGAAGCCTGAAATATGAGGAGGTTTACTTAAAGGCTTATACCACGCCCCGTGAAGCCGAGCTTGAAATCGGCAACTACATGGTGTTTTATAATGAAGAGCGTAACCATCAAGGACTGAATAACCTCACTCCTGATGAGGCCTACTTCGGTAGGCAAAGATACGCAGCATGAGCTGGGTCAACCACTTAACAAATGAGCTTATGTGTCCAACCAGCGGGGTCCACTTCTGGAGTCAGCGATGAAGTTTAATTAATGCGCTATTTTGTTATTACGGATTTTTACCGTTTACGATATGGGGATAATGTCATATCTATTACGGATAAAACAATTAGAAAATAATGTTAACTTTTCTTATTATATAAGGTGACTCTACTGCAAGATGTGTTGATATTACATAAACTATACTAATTAATTGACGAATGACAATTATATTGCTGACTTGATCATAAGAGTGGATATAATGAAAGTTATGAAGTTATCTTCATGAAACTTAACATTTTATGGGCGGTTGTAATGTAATTGCATTGCTTATAATAGTTGAGGAAATATTGAGCCTAATATAACTATAATCACTATGAAATATAAAATGTCTACAACAAATCATCAACAATCGTTTATTCGCTCTTTTTACATAGTCTCTAAGGGGAAGTTTATCACACTCTATCTTGCGACATTTGGTCTTTATGGCTTTTATTGGTGTTACAAGAATTGGTGGGGGTTTAAAAAAAATAATCAGGTAAGCATATGGTTATTTCCACGTGCACTTTTGGATATTCTGTTTTTTCCCTCGCTGATCAAGCGTATGGTGGCATCTCTTGAGCCGGAACTGAGAGTAAACTACCTCAAAGAGATGGGGTGGCTAGCCAGCCAATACATCGCTTTTGTGTTGCTCGGGCGAATCGGCGATCGACTCTCTCAGCAAAGTATCGGGCTACCTTCTTCATTTTATCTTAGTGTGATAAGCCTGCCGTTTGCCTGTCGGGCACTCTATCTTTTGCAGAAGATGATCAATGACATTATGGGCGATACCAAAGGCATCTCGAACTCTCGTCTAAGTTGGATCAATATCTTTTGGATCTCTGCGGGGTTGGTTTATTGGTTGACAGTACTGATACCACAATGTTTACGTTACACCTTAATTCCCTATAGCTAAACGACAAAAAGGCGAATAGCAACATCAAGGTACAATCAAGGAGCGTAGCTGCGCGACAGTCGCTCCTTTTGTTTACTTTGCAGAGTAGGAAACCGCACCGTTTTCCTGAATGGCAAGAGATGAGTTGAATATCCGTGTGACAATCTGTATATTGCCAACGCGCATGATAATCGGTCTCATTAAGGTTTATGATATGAAAAACTACTTAGGTATGGTTTTAGTCACTGGGCTCTTTTCTACAACGGCTTTAGCAAATGAAGTTACCATTGAACATCAAATGGGCAAAACTACTTTGTCCAAAGTGCCACAGCGGGTTGTGGTGATCGGCAACGGTGCATTGGACGCGGTCGACTACTTCGGCATTGAACCAATTGCCGTGGCGAAAGCGTCGGTCATTCCGAATTACTTGAGTAAATATCAGCAAGCGAAATTTGTTTCTGCAGGCAGTTTTTTTGAACCGGATTTTGAAACCATCTACATGCAAAAGCCGGATCTGATTATTGTTGGACCTCGCGCGGCGACTAAGTACAAAGAGTTGTCGGAAATTGCGCCTACGGTGGTATTTGCAGTCGACCAACAACAAGGTTACTGGAAAAGTACGCAGCAGCAGTGGCGTAATCTCGGCCAAGTATTTGCTATTAGCGATAAAGTTGAGCAAAAAATTGAGCAACTTGACCAGCAGTTTAAAGCGCTGCATGCCTATAACGAGCAGCATCAGAGCGATGCACTGACGGTGATGAGCTCTGGTGGCAATATCACGGCATTCGGTTCTGAGTCACGCTTTGAAGCGATTTACAAAGATTTTGGTTTCAAAGAGACGGTGGCGGGGCTAAAAACGGGCAGTCACGGTGATCTGGTTTCCTATGAATTTATCAGTAAAGCGAACCCGAGCACGCTGTTCATCATTGACCGCGACAAGTTAGTCAACAAAGGTGAAAGCAAAACAGCTCAGGAGTTTAACAACGCCCTCATCAAGTCGACTAAAGCGTTTCAGGACAAACGTATGACCTATTTGGATCTCGATGCCTGGTACCTTTCGATTGCTGGTGTGACGGCGACCGAACAAATGATCGCTGACATCAAGAAATCCGTGAATCTTTAATCCACACAGGCAGAGGTTAACTTTGAAAAAGTTATTGCTTGTTGTGTTTTTTTGCGCCTTAGCGTCAATGTTTGTTGGAGTGGGCGATGTCTCACTCCAAAAGCTGCTCGCTGGCGATGAAGAAGCCCTCAACTTATTGTTTACCAGTCGAATCCCTCGTTTGCTCGCCATTCTGCTTTCTGGTGCAGGGCTGAGCATCGCTGGCCTAATCATGCAGCAGATAAGTCAAAACCGTTTTGCTGCGCCATCCACCTCTGGCACGATTGAATGCACTATGTTCGGATATGTGCTCAGTTTGGTTCTTTTTGGCCATGGCAACAGTTGGCTGATGGTGTTTGGTAGCGCCATGGTTGGCACCTTGATGTTTGTTTCTGTCATCCAGCACATTCAGTTTAAGAACGCCGTGTTCGTCCCGCTGGTGGGCATCATTTTCGGTAACGTCATGGAATCGGCAGCCCACTTTATCGCCTACAAATATGACGCGATGCAGAATCTCTCTGGTTGGTCGGTCGCAAACTTTGCCAACCTGTTACAGGGCGACTACGAGTTGCTGTATATCGCTGTGCCTGTTGCCATTTTCAGTTATCTCTATGCCACGCGTATTTCTGCCGTTGGCCTTGGAAAAGAGTTTGCCATCAATCTTGGACTCAACTATCAGCAAGTGGTGGTGATTGGTGTGCTGTTGGTGTCGGTGATGACCGCAAGCGTGGTGATGATTGTCGGACAGCTGCCGTTTTTGGGCTTGATCGTACCAAATCTAGTCAGCCATTTTTATGGCGACAATCTGCGCCGCAACATTCCGCTTACCGCCTTGTATGGCGCTTTGATCGTCTTGTGCTGCGATATTCTTGGACGTCTGATTATCTTCCCATATGAAATACCAATTTCGATGGTGATTGCCATTCTTGGTGGCGGTGTGTTTATTTATCTGTTACTCGGAGGTAAGCAGCGTGTCTGATCGCAGTAAGCTTTTGGTGATGCTATTCATCGCACTGGTTTTCGCTGTGCTGTTTCTTGGTAAAGGGTTAACGGTGGATAATTATCACTATTTCCTTTCACGCCGTTTCCCTAAAGTGCTGGCGATGATCTTAGCGGGGATTGCGGTTGCGCAAGCTTCCTTGGTATTTCAAACCGTCACACACAACCGCATCTTAACGCCGAGCATTTTAGGCTTCGATAATCTGTATTTGCTCACTCAAACGCTGATTGTGGTCGGTTTTGGCACCGTTAGCCATCTCGTTCTCAATGTGTATTTGAACTTCACGCTGTCCGCCGTGGTGATGGTGCTGTTTTCCATCGCTTTGTTTGGCTTTTATTTTCAACGCGGTGAACGCAACTTGATCACGTTATTGCTGGTCGGCTTAATCCTTGGACAGCTGTTTTTTAACGTGGCCGCCTTTTTCATGATGATCATGGACCCGAACGATTTTGCCACTGTGCAAGCAAGCATGTTTGCCAGCTTTAACCATGTTGATGGTGGTTTGGTATTGTTTGTCACGCCGATGTTGTTGCTTGCGACCTTCTTGCTGTTGAGAATGAGCCGCGTGTTAGATGTCTTTTGGCTCGATAGAGACAACGCGGTGAGTCTAGGCATTGATGTAGACCGTGTAACCAAGCGCGTGCTGCTCTACAGTGCGCTGTTGGTTGCTATCTCCACTGCGCTGGTTGGTCCAATCATGTTCTTTGGTTTGTTGGTGACGAACTTAGCGAGGGAGATTTTCCGTACCTATCGCCATACGATTTTGCTTCCAGGGTGCGCGCTATTCGCGGTGTGTGCGCTGCTCGTTGGTCAATGGATGGTGGAGAATGTACTGGCGTTTCAAACCACCTTGAGCGTGATCATCAATTTTATCGGTGGCGTGTACTTTATTTCCATGCTGCTGCGTAACCGTATTGTTTAAGAAAGCTTATGATTACTTTAGAAAAAATCACCAAACATTTTGGTAAACAAACCGTTGTGGATAAGGCCAGTGCGCAGTTTGAAAAAGGCAAAGTTACCTCGATTATTGGCCCGAATGGCGCAGGTAAAAGTACATTGCTTTCAATGGCTTCTAGGCTGACACAGCGCGATGGCGGTTCAGTGTTCATTGATTGCAAAGAGTTGAGTGACTGGGACACCAAAGCGCTGGCGAAAAAATTGGCGGTGTTACGTCAGGCCAACAGCATTACCATGCGTTTTACCATTCGCGAAATGGTCGCCTTTGGCCGTTTTCCCCACTGTGGCGGGCGTTTAACCGCCCAAGATGAACAGGAGATCGATCAAGCAATAGCCTACCTTGATTTGCAAGAGATCCAGCACAAGTATTTGGATGAGCTCAGCGGTGGCCAGCGTCAGCTCGCGTTTATCGCCATGGTAATTGCGCAAGATACCGACTATGTGTTTCTCGATGAGCCACTCAACAACCTCGATATTCGGCATTCGCTGCAAATCATGCGAACGATTGGTCAGTTAGCTAGAGAGATGAACAAAGCGGTGGTGGTGGTTATCCATGATATTAACTTTGCTTCCTGTTATTCAGACAACATCATCGCGCTCAAACAGGGCAAGATTGTGGCAAATGGTCCGGTTGATGAGGTGATCCAAGCGCAGGTTCTCGAACAGATTTACGAAACGCCCTTTCACGTCATTGAGCAGCAAGGCAAACGGATGTGCACCTACTACTGATCTCTGTCCGTGGGTTCAACGCGTTTGAACCCACTCGAATTGAACGCCTAGCTTAGCGCGTCAAATCGTCTAAAATCGGGCAGTGGCTGTCGGTATTTCCTGGACAAGCGGTGATCCAACTTTCCAGTTGCTGCTTGATTTCCTGTAAATGGGCGATTTTCTGTTCCACTTCAGCCAGTTTTTCTTTGGTTCTTGCTTTGACTTCGCTGCTCTTTCGCTCAGGATTCTCGGCCAATTGCACAAACTCCTTGCACTCTTGCAGCGAAAACCCTGCCTGTTTAGCACGAGAAATGAGGTTGAGTTCCTGAATGTGTTTTGCCCCATATTCGCGATAGCCTGAATCGCTGCGCAGCGGCGGCGATATCAGCCCCTTCTCTTCATACATGCGGATCGATTTGCTTGATAATCCGGTTAACTTTGCAATTGCACCAATATTCATCGTTACCTCAGGCTGCGCTGTTTCCCTTGATTGTACTGAGTAGTGGCTTTTGTGCAATCTCATTGGGAGTGATGCCGAATGTACGCTTAAAGGCATTGGTGAAATTGGATGGATGATGGTAGCCCGCCTCATACGCTGCTTCGGTGACGCTGATCAATCCACGTTCAAGCTGAATTTTGGCAATGTTCAAACGGCGATGACGAATATAGCCGCTGATGGTCAAGTTGAGCGCCTGTTTAAAGTGGCGTTGTAAATTGGACACGCTCATGGAAAAGCGCTTGGCCAAGTGAGTCAGGTCGAGCGGCTGGTGCAAATTTGCATCAATGTAAGAGAGGATCTGTTCGATTTTGTGATAGTCATGATGTGGCTCTGAAGTAGGGCGCTCGAAGTTTTGCTCATTCAGTAAATTTAAGCACTGTGCGATCAACAAATGAGACTGGCACTCCAGTTGTAGCTTTTGCTGTAAAGAGCCGCAGACCGACATGGCGAGGATGGTGCTGATGGCTTTTGCCATGTTTTCTGCAAAAGGCAGTTCGCAGCAGGCCAAATGATGCGAAAGAAAGTGAGCAATCGGTTCGTCGCCGCTTAAACGGTGCTTTAACCAATCGGGATGAATAGCAATATTGAGCTTTTTGATCTGATTGTTGGCGAGCAGAGTGCGTCTGAACGTGGTCGGTTGGGCTAGATTGATCACTATCGCTTTTGGCTGTTCAGCAGCACAGAGCTCAAACTCGCGGTTATCAAAACCAAATTTTACTTTGCCGCTGAGCAAAAACACCAAGTTCAGGCACGGCTGCGCGGTTGAGACGATTTCGCTCTCTTTGAGTTCGGTGCTGATACTGCCTTGCAAGGCGATCGCATCTGCATAGCGGTAGTTGAGAAACTGGCCTTCAACCAGTACCGTATTGGCAGAGTTCCCCTTGGTAATAATTTGTTGTTGACCTGGTTCTCCAATTTGCTCGGTTAGGGCAATTTTTCTTCTTCTTTCTCGATTTCTTACCACTCGCGCCATTTTGACCTTTCCTCATAACTCAAAGGCGATTTTGCATAAGCAAATCCGCTTCCTGTTCATAGAAATGAAACTTATCATAACTGCGAATTATTATCATTATCACACTATTTTAAATTGGAATCTTTTAAATGGAAAAACGTCATAATCGTCAATTTCGACCTTCTGCTCTTTGTCTGGCAATCGGTCTGATTATGTCAGGGCACAGTTTTGCTCAAGAAAATGCAAGTGATGAACGCGTTGTCGTTTGGGGAACGCACGTTTCCAGCAACACAGAATCGATGGTGTCGGACGACATCTCACTAAAGCAAGCGGATCATATGTCGGATCTGCTGCGCGAGATCCCGGGCGTGGATGTTGGTGGAACGCACTCCGTGAACCAGCGCATCACAATTCGTGGTCTTGGGGAAACGGATCTGGATATTCGTTTGGACGGTGCGTCACAACATGCCAACATGTTTCACCACGTTGGTAACTTAACGCTCAACCCAGACATCTTAAAAGCGGCGGAGATTCAAGTGGGGAACAACTCTGTTGCCCAAAACGGGCTAGGTGGCTCAGTCTATTTTGAAACCAAAGATGCTCGCGATTTGCTGCGCTATGACGAGTCGTTTGGCGTTCGTGTGTATGGCGGCTATGCCAGCAATGACAGCCAGCAGAGATCAGTGACACTTTACGGCCTGCTTGGTGAGCCGCTTGATTACATGCTCTATGCCAATTATGTGACCCGAGATGATTTCAAAGACGGAAATGGCGACACCACGTTTGGCAGCGCGGGTGATGTTTACAATATTCTCGGTAAGTTAGGCTATGAGATCAGCAATCTGCATCGCTTGGAACTGAGCTACGATTTGTATCGTGATGAGGGCGACTACAGCCCAAGACCTGATATGTCGGGCGGTGCAAACCAAGGCTTGTCTCAGGATAAGTTGATCCCGACGGAGTACAACCGTGATACGGTGACGTTGGGTTATGAACTGCGCGGTGACAAACATCAAGGCAAAGTGACGCTCTACACCACTAAAACCAAGATCAAACGTGACGAATCCGGTATGGCCCCAAGATGGCCAGGTAACCGAGTCAGCAAAAACTCGGCGGAAAACCAAAACGATGGCTTAAATGCGAAGTTTGTGTCGAATTTTGACCTAGCTGGGCGCAGAAATGCGCTGACATACGGCTTTGACTACATGGATAAAACCTCGTCATCGTCTTATGGCGAAAAGCGATTTATGAAAGAAAGTGCCAAGTCCTTTGCCCTGTTTGTGGAGGATCAAGTTTGGTTGACGGAACGTTTCTCCATCACTGCAGGTCTGCGCTCAGACGACTATAAACGTGAAGCAACAACGGGAACTCATAAGTTTGATGATGTGACTTGGGCTCTAGCCACCGAGTGGCAAGCAAGCGACGCTTGGAGCGTATTTGCCAGCACTCGCTCCTTGTTCAAAGGCCCTGAACTGATGGAAACCTTTGTTGCCTATCAAGACGTTGCTTACCTCGCCGATGATATTAAAGCGGAAACCGGGCAAAACACGCAAGGTGGTGTGAAATTTAGTCAGCGTGTCGATAAACACGCGTTTGGCGCCAATCTGACGCTGTTTAAAACCGATATTGATGACTATATAGCCGAAGCATACGATGAGGCGACAACGTCATATCTTTACTACAACATGGCTGATGTGGAGATCAAAGGATTCGAAGCGGCCGTTTCATACGGTTATGACGCTTTCAACGGTAAGCTTTCCTACGCTAAATCGGACATCAAAAATAAGCAGACTGGCGGTGCGGTTGCGGCGGCAAATGGCCGCAGTATGGATGTGGGTGATAGTATCGCACTTAACCTAGATTACTATGCAGCGTCATGGGATGTGCTATTGGGTTGGAGCTCAATGTTGGTACTTGAGGAAGATAATGTCTTGGCTGGCGCACCAGTGAAAGAGGGGTACAACACTCACAATCTCTACGCGCAGTGGATCCCACAGAAAGTCGATGGTTTGACCGTGACCTTTGGTATCGACAATTTGTTTGATGAGACCTACACCTCGCACGCGTCTCGCTCTGGGGTTGCCAGAGGATTTACCTTAGACGACTACGAACCGGGCCGAAACATCAAACTTTCTGCGGCCTACCAATTCTAACAACCTAAATAACCAACGCAGCTGGGACAATTCGTTTTGTCCCAGCCAGTGAGCAAAGCATGCTAAAACAACAAACGCGTATTTTCTCTAAGCACGCGGGCAAATATCTGGTGACTCTTTGTCGTCATTTTGCGCGAAAAGTCCCCGCCCAATGGGATGAATGTCAAGGTGAAGTGAATTTCCCTGTAGGGACCTCGTTGATGCAAGTGGATGAAGGGACATCGAGCTTAACCATTATTTGTTGTGCGGAAGATGAAGAAAAACTGGAGAGGCAAAAAGCGACGATCGCCTCGCACGTACAGATGTTTTCTCGCCGCGAAGAGATAGAGCTTATCTGGCAAGATTGCTAAATTAACCAGTTATCCAACAATAGCGATATCACTAACAACCATGGCTGGAAACAAAAGCCCCTGAACTTGTGTCAGGGGCTTTTCTAATTCGCTTGCCGTGGCAGTTAGGCTTTCTCAGGCGTCAGAGTTTTTTTTTCCTGTTGCATCTTCGCAAGGAAGTACACGTTGACACATGCAATAAAGCCGTTGGTGACAACCACTGGCCATGCATCGATCATCAGACCGTAGGCAGTAAACAGTCCACAGCCGATAAAGTTAAGTACGCGAAGACGCACAATGTCTTTCATCGTTAGCGAAATCGCCACCATGATTGAAGCCGCGTAGCCTAGAATTTCAACCATATTCATTTCCATAATTTGACCCTCTTAAATCTTGCCGAATATGTCGGTACCAATTCTTCTCTTCTTGAGATAAGTGAGGAAGCTCCGTGCCTCGAATGGTCTAATCTTGTTTTGTCTACATTGACTATATCAATGGAAATTCCGTGATGAAAGCCTCAAATCAAGGTTAAGAGAAGGTTAGCGATTACGCAAACGTTTAGAAAGAAGATACTCAATAACAGGGTTAAATCCGTTTGGTCATAATTTGAGGGAATGTATAAGCCGACGCCTATTAAATCGATAGCTAGACAGAGTACAAGTGGAGCGTATAATTCATATAACGATAATTATTCTCATTTGGTGTGTTATGTTTTTGCTGATAGCTGCTTTATTTTCGATCTTATTGGCTTTGAAGCTCAAGATTAGTAAGAAGAATATATTGATCCATTTTTTGCTTAACGTTTTCTTTCTGTTTTGGCTGGGAGAGCGCTACGCAATCTTCTATCTACTTTTCATGTTCTTCACCAGTCCTATGCTGATTTCACTGCAACGAAAATGGAGGGGTACACAACAGCTATACACCTTTGTACCTATGCTGTTTGCTTGCGTTTTGTGGAGTATCTGATGGGGGGAGTGGAATAAAAAATACTAAACTTGGATATCAAGCAAAGAGCCGATGACGTCGTTGTTGCGTTCGATAACCGTCGCGCCGATACGATTATAACGTGCAGCTTGGTTGAGCTTCATCAACGCATCCGTGTGATCAGCAGAAAAATTTGCTCTTTCTATTTTTCTCTCGGCGGGTTTGCTTTCTGTATCCACCCGGTTGAAAGCAAGGGGATCCGAAGAAGAGGAAGCAGAAGAAGGTAGGCTATTTTTGTTGAGATCAACAGCAGCATCTTCAGCCATCCGGTTGGATTGCTGAATCATTTGATATCCTGAGTGAATCCCTGAAATCGCCATTATGCACCTGAATAAAAACCAACCTGTTAGTACAAGGGTAGTGCGATTTGACAAATCTGGCAACTATGCTTTGGTCTCTTTAGCGTAGGTCTCTTTATGCAAAAAGCCTAGCCAGCGCATCACGCTCTTCTCGGCTTAGAATATCAGCATTGCGTTTTACTAATGCCTGCTGAATCTCTCCTTGCAAGCGTTTCAGTTGCAAAGGAGACAGTTTTTTCAACGCATCGCGAAGTTTTTCAAAATCAGTGCTACTCATGTTGTTAACCCTCCGTTTTTCAACGTCCTTTTCGGGTAATTGCGGTTTAAGCTAAAGGTATGAATAGCACTATAATTATTGAACGATGTTTTATTGTCCGAAAAATGTCAGAAAGCGTTTAGGCGAGAGTGAAATTTTTTGCCTTGATTTTCGCCTCACTTATCGACTCGGACGGCAAATTTATTCGCCAAAGAGTGCAGCTCTGACATCATTCGATAAATAAGATGAAGTTGCTGCAAAACCATACGCGCACTGCTCTCATCATCCTCACGCCATTCGCTCAGACGTCTATCGAGCTCTGCTTCATTATTGATGTCTAATTCGCAAGATTCGCTATGGTGGTAAAGTTGTGCTTGCAGTGCATCCAAATGTTGATGAATGACACGATGCGCATCTAAAACCAGTTGATGTGTGGTTTCATCATCTAAACGCGTGCGATGTGCTCCCAACGCTGAAATGTAGTTAAGCATGGCGTGATTAAGGGTGAGAAAACGAAAACTCTCATCGACCGACGTTTGGTACTTGCCCGGCTCGACCAGCATATTACTGATTGCTGAAGATAAGTTGGCATCGCTGTTGTGCGCGTTGCGTCTTGCTATTCGATAGGCCAAGCTATCTTTTTTGCCTATTCGGTATTGACCAATAATCTGCAGCAGATACTGCTTATTTGCTTCCACAGCATCCGCCATTACTTTGTGTAAGCGACGTGACTGCCAATCGGGTAGGATCCAAACCACTGCCGCAACCGCAAGTGCGCAACCAATCAAGGTATCAACAAGACGTGGCAGAACCACGGCATAACCCTCGCCGAGTTGGTTGAAGCAAAAAAGAACCAATAGGGTGATAAAACCGGTGGCAAACCCATAGTTGTTGATGCGAAATGCAAAAAACAGCACTCCAGATACCACGATAAATACCAGTTGGCTCTCTTGCGAAGGGAAAAAAGTAAGCAGGGGTACGCCAATGAGCAAACCAGCAAACGTGCCTGCTACACGAGCTGTCAGCTTCTGTTTAGTGGCACTGTAGTTGGGCTGGCAGACAAATAAGGTGGTCAGCAAAATCCAGTAGCCGCGCTCAATCCCCATTCCTTGGATGATGCCGTAGCCCGCAGTCAGAGCAATTGCCATGCGAATGGCGTGGCGAAACAGCATCGAATCGCGGTGCATGTTGGCCTGAATCCGTTGCCACATGGCTTTGAGCGTGTGCGGATTGGTGTCATCTAATACCCCTTCTTCTGGTCTTTCTGCGTCGGGGTTATTGATGTTGTTGAACTGCTTTTCCACTGTCGCCAAGTTATTAAACAGATAGTTAAGTTGGGCCAGTAACCTGTTCCAAGCAGGATTTTTCTGCTCTTGTAAATAGCCTAATGCGTTTTGCAATTCAGCCAAGGCTAAAATCGACACCTGGCTGTGAGAGTATTCGTTGCCAAGGCGCAGCGATTCGGCGATCTCTCGGCATGCATTGGCTTGGCTTTCGAGTAGATATTTGAAGCGGAAGAGAACGTCAGAGCGCTCAAACTGCAGCGCCAGATCTTGATAGCGATAGTGGCTTGAACTTACCCGCTCGTGGATATCCTGAGCAATAAAGTAGATGTTAAGGAAGCGATCGCTCGGCCCGTCAATGTGTCCGCGTTTTGAACGGCTAAGCAGAGTGGTTTTGCAGTTATTCAACGCAGTTACTGTCAGGGCATTGAGTCTCGCCGCTTCAATTCGCATCGGCTGCGGAGTGAGATTAGTGACCGGATGAAACAGCTTGGCCTTGGCATCCAGATAATTGGCGAGTTGGCTAAAGACCATAGCCAAACTCTGCTGCACGGGCTGCATTGGCCAGAGGATCTGCCAAATCATCGACATCAGGTAGTACCAAGCGGCTCCTGACAGCAATAACAGGGGTTGAAACCAGATATTGGTGCTCTCATGCGCGCCCAGCATGGTGTAAATCGCCAGCAGGAGTGAACCAAAAGCGATGCTGGCGTATTTGGGCCCCAGCACACCAAGCATGATGAAAGCAAAGGTAGAGATAAACAGCCCGATAGCGAACAGCCAAGGAGTGGCAAAAAGCAGTTCGATGGAAAAGGCCGCGATGGCAAAACAGACAAAGGTGAGGATGAGAGCTTTGATCCGCCCGCTAAAGCTGTCATCGCTTTCTGCCAGCGCAGCAGCAATAACGCCAAGAATTAACGGGGTTATCAAGGTATGTTGTTGATAATACCAAGCGGGAATCACCACCCCCAGCAGCGTCAGTAGGATCAGCACACTGTAATTAATGGTTTTGTTTGCCCAAAAATGGCGAAGCCGGGATCTGAATTTCACACGTATCCTGTGCATCATTGACTAAAACGAAGTGGTTGTCAGTGTAACAGAACAAAGGTCACGAATTATGACTTAGACACAGAAAAAGTTGCAGTTGCTGGAGAATCCACCAATCAGTGCTTTGGCTGCCAGTGTGGGGATGATTGGCTACATTTTCTAGTGTCATCATGGTATAACCCGAGCAAAGCAAAAATGAGACCGAGAGCAATTTGTCCATGTTACTAACCGCCAATCAGACAGCGCAGTTTTTTATCCAGAATGAGTATCATCATGTTGAATTGAGCGATAACCATCTGCTGCTCGCGTCGGTTGGCAGTGAGGAACATATTCCTTTCACCGTATGGAACGGTCAGGTAAGGGTTCAACGTGGCCTATTTTGGGGAGCGTTGCAATTTTTTGCCCACGAAGTGGATGGTCGTCAACAGAGCTGGCTGGTGCAAGGCTTGCCTTGGCCAGAGTGTCGGCTTTTTGCGCGTCAAGCGGTGAATTGTTATCAAGAGTGGCATAATCAGCAATGTCGCCAGTTGAGCCAGTATCTGCCGCACTGGGAAGACGAGTTACACCGGCTTGAACATCTTCCGGCTTATCTGCCTCATTCGGCATTAGAGGCATGGGCAAATCAGGTTACCGAGCAACTGACAGAAATGAAAATGTCGCTTGAGGAAGCGAAATTGCGTCTTCCTGAACGCGTCGCTCGGCTAGAACAGTGGCTGCGTCACGGCTCTGAAAAATTGTTCGAACGCAATCAAGCATGGCTTGAGCGTGAGAGACCCAACTGGGAAGTGCTGTTCAATCAAATTGAATCCTCGCCATTAAACATCTCACAGCAGTATGCAGTCTTGCTTAACGATGATCACAACCTAGTGCTCGCGGGAGCGGGGTCGGGCAAGACCAGCGTGTTGACCGCTCGGGTTGCGTATTTATTGCAAAGTCATCAGGCGAGGGATGAAGAGATCTTGATGCTGGCTTTTGGCCGTGAGGCGGCAGACGAGCTGCGCCAACGCCTGCGGGATAAAATCGGCTTGGCAGCGGAGAAAACCAACGTATCAACCTTTCATCAACTGGGGCTGTCGATTGTCAATCAAGTTGAAGAGACGCCAGTGGAAATCTCCCCGATGGCGTTGGATGACAAATTGCGCATGGCTTGGTGTGTCGACTGGTTGAAGAAGCACTGGATGACGCCGACCAACTTCAAACGTTGGCAGAAACATCTCTCGAAATGGCCTATCGCTTATTTAACTGGTGATGATGAGCTGGGGAGTCATGCTGAAAACCCTAAGTTGCTCTCATGGTTGGAAAATCAAGTTTCACAACTTGCCGCGCTCGGTATTGGCAAAAAAGAGGTACAAGAGCGGTTGGTGGAGCTGGCAGACTATACGCGCTTAAACAGTGAGTTGGCGCTGTGCTGGCCCTGTTACACTGCTTGGCAGAAAATGCTTAAAGAGAGCAACCAAATCGATTTTCCGACCATGATCAGCCGCGCAACCCGCTATGTGGAACAAGGAAAATTTGTTTCTCCTTGGCGCTTTATTATGGTGGATGAGTATCAAGATATCTCGCCAGATCGTCTTGCTCTGGTGGAGGCGTTGAGTCAACGAACCAATAAACAGCCGGGAGCATCCTTGTTTGCGGTCGGGGACGACTGGCAGGCCATCTATCAATTTGCTGGCGCGAGTGTGGACCTGACAACGGGTTTTCAAGCGCGCTTTACTCACTCGACAGTGCACCAGCTCGACACCACTTATCGATTCAACAATATGATTGGCGAAGTGGCTAACCGTTTTATTCAGCAAAATCCTGTCCAACTGAAAAAGCAGTTGAACAGCTTTAAGCAACAAAAGCAGAAAGCCGTTTATACGGCGCCAAGTAACTCAGTAGAAAAGATCCTTGATCAGTTGAATCGTCAAAGTAAAGGCAACAAATCGGTTTTGTTGCTTGGGCGTAACCATTACCACAAGCCCGATCTGTGTGACGATTGGATTAAGCGCTTCACGCAGCTTGATATTCGTTTTATGACCTGTCATGCCAGCAAAGGCAAAGAGGCAGACTACGTGATAATACTGTGCGTCGATGAAGGGCAATTTCCAGCCAAGAAAAAGCAGTTGCACCTCAACAATGCGCTTACGCTGTCTAGTGATGATTTTGCCTATGCTGACGAGCGCAGGTTGTTCTATGTCGCGTTGACCCGCGCTCGGGAGAAAGTGTGGATTACACACAATGGTTCAGGTTCGGGCTTTGTTCAGGAACTGGTCGAGGAGGCTTACCCTGTGGTCAAACAGTCCTGATTTTTGCACTTACCTTTGTTGATAGACACAGGTTGGCGTGTCTGGAATGGTGATGGGCATCACTTCGCCAAGTTGATGGTTGCCAAACAGGAGATCGGCCGATGACGGATTAGTGGCCACTGGAATGTTCCATACCGTTGCCAATCTGAGTAGGGCAATGACGTCAAATTGATGCGGATGCGCGTCGAGCGGATCCCAGAAGAACACTAAGACGTCAATCTCTCCTTCGGTAATTCTCGCGCCGATTTGTTGGTCGCCGCCCATCGGGCCACTGCTTAATCTCTCAAGGTGTAGTGGTGTGTTCATCGATAAATATTGCGCGGTGGTTGAGGTGGCAACAAGTTGATGATTTTGCAATGCACTGAGATTTCGCTGAACCCAGATTAGCAGGTCGTGCTTCATTCCATCATGAGCGACAAGCGCAATACGTTTCTTTGATGGAAGTGTTCTGGTTATCTTTTTCATTATTGGTCCTTTCCTAGCCAAAGCGATAATATGAAAATAATCGCTTAATGCTCATCATAAAGCCTCATTGATAGACTTGTTAACCAAATGAAAACAGTTTATTGAATATGTTTGATGTAAGTACGTTTATTTGGTCAATATGTTGACCTAGTGCTCCAATCTATCAAGGGACAAACAAAAAAGCTGCCGTTGCGGCAGCTTGGAGTGACAGTCTCTTTGCTCAGGTTCGTTCGGCAAGGTAAGCCTGATAATCAGGGATCTCAATATCCACTTCTTGCTCTAGCAAAGGCGAAGCGAAGAGAAACTTGGCCGTTGCACGATTAGTTGCGACGGGAATGTTCCACACGCTGGCAATGCGCAGTAGCGCTTTTACATCGGGATCATGGGGGACGGCGTTAAGCGGGTCCCAGAAGAATATTAGCACGTCAATTTTCCCTTCAGAAATCAGCGCGCCAAGTTGTTGGTCGCCGCCCATAGGTCCACTGATCATGCTCTTGATCGCCAATCCTGTCTCTTTGCTCAGCATAAAACCTGTGGTTCCAGTGGCATAAAGAAAGTGGCGTTGCAGCTTTTCTTTGTTTTC
This sequence comes from Vibrio navarrensis, assembly GCF_000764325.1. Lineage (NCBI taxonomy): Bacteria > Pseudomonadati > Pseudomonadota > Gammaproteobacteria > Vibrionales > Vibrionaceae > Vibrio > Vibrio navarrensis. The sequence goes on from NZ_JMCG01000001.1 coordinate 2,398,845, forward strand.
TTTTACCCAGCGCAGCAGCTCTGGTTTGCAGTTATCATGCGCAACCAATGCGATATGTTTGTGCGCAGGCATGGTACGAGTCGTTTTTTGCATCAAAGTTTTCCGTTTGAATTACCCTATTCGGTTTGTCCTTATTAAGCATAACTTAAGGTTGGGATTCAACTGCTTTAACGTGAAAAGTCGGCCTGTATGCGGATGGTGATAAAGAGTCTTCAATAGTTGAGACCTCAAGCGTGTCGGGTGTTAACGGTTGAATATCAGGGCTTAACGTTTGCTTATAAGGGGCGCTGCGCAAAAATTGCACCGCTTGTTCAACGGATAAGCGACCTTGTTTGACCATTTGGTCGGTCGGGGCGAACTCCACTTTGTGGCGCAGTAAGCCGCGATAGACGCCGTGACTCAAATAAGTCGACACCAGTCCTATCTGTTGTGACTTCCCGCTGCTGCGCAGTTCACTGATGGCCGCTTCAATCGCAACTGCGCTACCGACTATGTAATCAACCGTTTGTGTCTCAATCACTTGTTGCACTAAGTTACGCTGTAATTCTTTGTCATTGTCGGCAGAAAGATGAACCATCACCTTAACATCACTGTCTTGAACAGCGGCGTTGAAGCCTTGCTCGACGGGTTTGGTTCCGCCGCGGTTGCTTGGACCAAGTAGCAGCGCGGCTTGAACTACGCCACTGCCGGCAGGATGTTTTGTTGCCAAATAGCGCCCAGCCTGATATCCCATCCAATACCAATCAACACCAACGCTGCCTTTTAGCTGGGGTCGCTGATGCTCATCGAGCACCAGTTGATTGACGGTGGCGAAAACAGGCACCTCGCCACTCCAGCGTTGCAAATCATCGTAGAATGCGTGCGAGTCGACCGTGCCGAGTAAAATAGCCTGTGCGCCCCATTGACGACACTGCTGAAGTTGTTGCTGCTGTTTAGTGACATTTGGGTAGCCGCCGGCTTCCAAAACGCGCAGCTCTACATTCAGTCTTTGCGCCGCCAAAACCATGCCGTAGTTAACCGATAGCCAATAGGAATCTTTCAGGTGCGGATAGATGGCGCATAGCTTCTCGCTGGCAATGGCAGTGGAGGAAGTGAGAGTGGCGAAGAAAAGTAAGCCCATAGAGCTTAATGTCGAACAAAGTGGGTTGGTTTTTAA